>NZ_BCTQ01000010.1 GCF_001571365.1 Achromobacter denitrificans NBRC 15125
GGCATCCTGCGCAGCCTCGCCTACAACGCCGCCACCGCCGCCGCCAGATCAATCACCTTCAAACCCATGTATCAGGCATTGCTCGCCAAAGGCTGGGCAACCACCCAAGCCTTGAACATCATTGCCAGAAAGCTCTTGCGCATCGCCTTCGGCGTATGGAAATCACGCAAACCCTTCGAGCGAGAACTCTTCCTCGCCAACCAGGCTTGCGTGAAACCATAGAATCTACGCATCCGCCTGCCCGTTCACCGCTTCGTACACCAGCGTCGCCAGCGTCAGGTCTTCCAGCGCGCTGCCTACCGCCTTGAACACGGTGATTTCGCCATCGTCGCGGCGCCCCGGCACCTGGCCCGCGGCAAGCTGGTGCAGGTTGCCGCGGATGCCGGCCGGCGTGAGCACGCCGGCGTCGAAGGCCGACAACAGATCGCCGGACTTGGTGGGCGCCTCATCGGTGTCCACGTAGACGGCGGTGCCGTCGAAGCAGGCCGTATCGGTTTCGCGCATGGCGGGCGTGAAGCTGCCGATCAGGTCCAGGTGCGCGCCCGGGCGCAGCCAGGCGCCCTGGATCAGCGGAACGGTGGACAGGGTGGCGCAGCTGATGATGTCGGCCTGACGCGTCGCGTCCTCCAGGTCGCCGGCGGCCTGGGCATCGAAGCCCTGCCCGCGCAATTGCCCGGCGAGTTTTTCGGCGCCGGCAGCCCTGACGTTCCAGACCAACACGCGCCGGATCGGCCGCACGCTGCGCATGGCCTGGGCCACCAGGCCGGCGATGCGGCCGGATCCCACGATCAGCAGCGTGTCGGCGTCGGCGCGGGCCAGGTAGTCCGCGCCCAGCGCGGCCGCGCCGGCCGTGCGATAGGCCGTGACCACGTCGCCGTCCACCTGGGCGATCGGCACGCCGGTGGTGGCGCTGTACAGGTTGTACGTGGCATGCAGGCCCGGCAGGCCCTGATGGGTGTTTTCGGGAAAGATGTTGATGATCTTCACGCCGAAATAGCCGCGATCGCTCCAGGCCGGCATGATCAGCGACGTGCCGTGGGCATTGCCCGACTGGATGGCATGGACGTGGCGCGGCGGCACCGTGGCGCCGTCGCGGAAGGCGTCGCGCAGGGCGGGAATGACGGCGTCGAAGGACAGGGCGTCGCGGGTCTGGTCTGTGTCGATGAAGCGCATGGGATCCGGGTCCGTCGGTCTGAGAGGGCTGGGGGCAGTCTAGCAGGACGCCGCCCGCAGCCCTGGCCGCGGGCCGGACTCGGCCGCGATGGCGCGGGCCGCGGTCCGTCAGGCCAGATCGATTTGCGCCACGGGCAGCGGGTCGCCCGCGCCGGTGCGCTCGACGATCAGACGGTAGTGCTGCGGGCTGCGGTGCTTGGCGAAGTTGAAGACGTGGTCGCGGAATGCCTGGCCCATGCCCAGGTCGATCTTCGCGGTGATCACTTCGTCTTCCTCGCCGCTGGCGCGCGCCACGATCTCGCCCGAGGGCGCCACGATCATCGAGCTGCCGATCATGTGGTGGCCGTCTTCGTGGCCGCACTTGGCGGCCGCGCCGATCCACACCGCATTCTGGTAGGCGCTGGCCTGCAGCACGATTTCGTGCGTCGTGGTGCGCAGGTGCGCGGGCTCGTTCCAGTGGATGTTCAGCGACGGCGTGTTGTAGCCCAGCACGATCAGTTCGGCGCTTTGCAGCGACATCACGCGGTAGGTCTCGGGCCAGCGGCGGTCGTTGCACAGGCACATGCCGATCTTGACGTCGTTGGTTTCCCAGACGCCGAAGCCCAGGTCGCCCACTTCGAAGAATTTCTTCTCCAGGTGCTGGAACGGCGCGTCGACCTTGTGGTCGGCATGGCCGGGCAGGTGGATCTTGCGGTACTTGCCGATGATCTTCGCGTTGCGGTCGACCAGGATGGCGGTGTTGAACTGGCGGCCCTCGGGCGTCAGCTCGGCATAACCCAGGTAAAAGCCGATGCCGAGTTCGCGCGCCGTGTCGAACAGCGGCTGCACGTCGGCGTTGGGCATGCTTTTTTCGAAGTAGCGCTCCACCGCCTCGGCGTCTTCCATCCAGTAGCGCGGAAAGAAGGTCGTCAGCGCCAGCTCGGGAAAGACGACGAACTCCGCCTTGCGGGAGGCGGCCTCGCGCATCATCTCGACCAGCCGGCGGACGACGGCCGCGCGGGTATCGGCGAGGTTGACGGCGCCCATCTGGGCGACCGCCAGGCCCATTTTGCGGGAGGGGGTTGCATGGCTCACGATGTAAATCTCCTGGTGTTCTTATCGCGCGGATGGCGGCGGGCAGGACGGAAAGCGCAAGCATGCATGGGCGGGGGAAAATCCGATACCGCGTCCGGGCCGGCCGGCGCCCGCCGGACAAGCGCCGGGGCGCGGCGGCAAAACCTTGATTCCATGCGGGATTTCGCGGGCGAGGCGATGCCGTCCCGGCGCCATGCATAACGCAGGATCATGGGAGGCATGCAAAGTTTTATATAGGGTTTCCCCGTAGCCCGGGGCTCAGAGCGCCTTGAAGGTCTTGAGATGGATGCTGGTCTCGGTGGCCGCGATGCCCTTGAGGGTGCGCAGCCGGTCCAGCACCTCGGACAGCTCATCGATGGTGGGCACGCGCAATTCGGCCAGCAGGTCCCAGCGGCCGTTGGTGTCGTGCAGGCCCGCCACGCTGGGCTCGCCCATGAGCAGGTTCACGATCTTGCGCGTTTCGTGGCCTTCCACGGCGATGCTCATCCACGCGACGATGTCCTCGGTTTCCACATCCGGGCGCAGGCGCACGGTATAGCCGAGGATGAGTCCCCGCTCCTCCAGTTTCCGGATGCGGTTGTCGATGGTGCCGCGCGAGACGTCCAGTTTCTTCGCGAGCGTGGCGACGGACAGGCGGGCATTGGCGCGCAACAGGCCCAACAGGTTCTGATCTAGCGTGTCCATTGTGAAAAGTGCTACCAAGCGCTGTCAGAATGACAGAATCTTAGCGTTTTGTGTGGATTCTTGTCACTAGGAATTGGTTTGCCCCTCCTCCAGAATTTCTGTTCCATAACTCGGGGAGAAATAAATGACGACGCTGCTTTCCACTTCCGATGTCGCGAAGATCGTGGCCCTGCAAGGCTCGGAACAGGTTTTTTCCAGTCTGCTGGACTATGTGCTGTCGGACTTTCTTCGATGGCAGGAATTCGACAAGAGCGCGCGGGTGGCCAGCCATTCCGCCACCGGCGTGATCGAGCTGATGCCGACCGCCGACAGCGAGTTCTACAGCTTCAAATACGTGAACGGCCACCCCGGCAACCCGCAGGCCGGCCTCTCGACCGTGATGGCGTTCGGCTCGCTGGCGCGGGTCGAGACGGGCGAGCCGCTGCTGATCAGCGAATTGACCCTCACGACGGCGCTGCGCACCGCGGTAACCTCGGCCCTGGCGGCGCGCGCGTTGGCCCGGCCCGGTTCGCGCAAGATGGCCCTGATCGGCAACGGCGCCCAGAGCGAATTCCAGGCGCTCGCCTTCCATTACCTCCTGGGCATCGACACCCTGCACGTCTTCGACGTGGACGCAGGCGCCACACGCAAGCTTGAAAACAATCTGGCCTCGGTGCCCGGCTTGCGCGTGGTGCGCTTCGACAGCACGGCGGACGCCGTGAAGGGCACGGACATCGTCACCACGGTCACCGCGGACAAGGCCTACGCCACCATCCTGACCGCCGACATGATCGAACCCGGCATGCACATCAATGCCGTGGGCGGCGACTGCCCGGGCAAGACCGAGCTGCACGCGGACGTGCTGCGCGCCGGGCCGGTGTTCGTGGAATACGAGCCGCAAACGCGGATCGAGGGCGACCTGCAGCAGATGCCGGCCGATTTCGCCGTGACCGAACTGTGGCGCGTGCTGACGGGGCAGAGCGGCGGCCGCGCGCGCGCCGAAGACGTGACCATCTTCGACTCCGTGGGGTTCGCCCTGGAGGATTTCTCGGCGCTGCGCTGGCTGAGCGATGCCGCCGCCCGGCATGGCGTGGGCACCCGCATCGAGGTGGCGCCGCGGATGGCCGACCCGAAGAACCTGTTCGGCGTCCTGCCCGCCTTGCGCGCCGTCCAGCCCGCCCTCGCCCGCGGCTAGCGCCGCAGCGGGCGGGCCGCAGGCCGCCCGTATACTGGCCCCACTTCTTCTACGCAGAGCAAAGGGGGCTGGATGACGTCCGCTGTTCGTCCGCTGCGCGCCGGGCTGGTCCTGGCGGCCGCAGCGCTGTTGTCGGGGGCCGGCGTGCCGGCCTCCGCGCAGGACACGGCGGCCGCCGCGGCGGCCCAGGCGCAGGCGCCGTTGTCTCCCTTCATGCGGCACATGGAGGACGCCCGCGCCCGGATCCGCGACGCCTCCTGGGCCGCCGCCACCGATTCGGCGCGCGCCGCGCTGGAGGCGGCGCGGCTCAATCGCAACCGCTACGAAATCTTCGACGCCGCGATGCTGCTGCTCAACCTGCTGCAGCGGCAAGGCCTGCACGCCGAAGCCCGCGCCGTGGCCGAAGCGCGGATCGAGGACTTCAGGGGCCTGGGCGACGACGACGGGATGGCCATCCTGTCGTCGCGGGCGATCGAAGCCGCCATGGCGGCGGGAGAGGCGCCCGCGGTCGCCCGGCTGCAGGCAGGCCTCATCGAGCGGGCCCGGCCCTATCCCGCGCTCTGGCAGGTGGAATCCGGCCAGCGCCTGCGCTATGCGCCGGCGGGCCTGTCGATGCCGCTGGTGCAGGAGGGTTGGGCCCTGCTGGGTTTCGAACCGGCCGGCGCGCGCGGCGACGCGGCGCGGCTGGACTATGCGCGGCGCCTGGATGGCGGCGGGCGCGTCGTGGTGCAGCTGCGCATCGGCTATATGGAGACGCTGCGCGGCCAGGACGGCGCGCAGCGCCTGGCCTGGCTGGAAAGCACCCGAAGCGAGCCGTACGGCGAGCAGGCCGCGGCGCCCGCCGCGGTGGCGGCGATGCCCGGCCTGCCCTACGAGAATCTGGCGCAGACCAGGTCCGCGCTGCGTTCCGGCCCCGAAGGCCAGGGCGTGATCGAAGCCGAGTGGTTGGCGGCGCGCGGCGATTGGCGCCTGCAGGTGCAGGCATCCTATCCCGAGCAGTCGGGGGTCGAGGCGCGGCGAGAGGCGCAGGCGCTGCTCGGCGCCATCGCCTGGGACCAGGAACAGCGCCTCTTCCGCGAGCGGGCGATGTCGGACCAGGCCGGCGCCATCGACGCCGAGTGGGCCATGGCGGGAGACTGGCAAGCGGCCGCCGAGCTGGCGCGGGCCGCGCTGCCCGACGCCGCCTTCCCGCAGGAGATCGCGCGGCTGCATACCGTGATGGGCACCGCCGCCCATGAACGCGGCGCGCTGGACGAGGCCCGCGGCCACTACGACATCGGGCTGGCGGCCTGGGCTTATGCCGGCAAGGCCTATCACGACGAGGTCCTGTACGAGACCGCGCTGGATCGCGCCGCGGACATCGCCTATCGCCAGGGCCGCGAGGACGAGGCCGTGGCGCTGAGCAAACGCTATATCGAATGGACGGGCGACCGGGACCGGGCCTGGGCCCTGGCCGAAGACCGGCCCGAACTCCGAAGCGCGCGCACCGGCCAGGCCTTGCCCCTGCGCATCGGGGATTTCCGCCTCAAGCCGATCGGCCCGAAACGATTTCAGTACGAGGACCTCAGGACCGGAACGTTGCTGGGCCTGTCGGTGGAGCAGAAGGCAGGCATCGGGGACGAGGCGCTGGAAGGTTCCATGCGTTCCTTCATGCGCGACCAGCTGGGGCTGGAGGCCGGCGGCGTGCAGGCCGTCGCCTTCGCGCCGCGCTTGCGGGAGGGCGCGACGGGCTCGCTGCACGGCCGGAAATGGGTGTTCGAGGTGGCGCCCCGCCAGGGCGACGGGCGCGCGCTGCGCCTGGACGGCAAGGCCGAAAACGGCGCCTTGGCGCCGGCCGGCATGGTGTTCTGGATCGTGGACCGGGGAGACAGCCGGTCCATCCTGCGCGCGCCGCTGGCCGCGGACGGCGGCGGCAACGCGCGCATCGAACAGGTGGCGCAAGCGCTGGCCTGGTGAGCCGCGCCCGCGCTTGCGCCGGGCGTGTCAGGCGCGGCGCGGGGCTTCAACCGGCGGCGTGCCCTCGTGGAACAGCGATTTCAGCTGCGTGCGCAGCTCCGGCGTATCCGTATGCTTGTGCACCGTGGTCGCGTGCTGCACGGCCGCTTCCAGCAGTTCGCCTTCGGAATCCGCCGCCAGCGCCACCGAGCAATTCATCTCGCTGGGGTACTCGCGGCAATCGATGTATTTGCGTGTCATGAACGTCTCCTTGCGCGCAGGCTCGCTGGAGCTTGCGCAATAGGGCATCCGACGCGCGGCGCGGGACGTCCTGGCCGGTGGCGCGTCGCACCGGCCGGGGCGATGGGAAAAGTATAGATCCGGCCGGGCCGCTCAGAAACTGACGCGCTGTTTCAAGGCCGCCGCGATCATGGCGATGTCGATGTCCTTGCCGGGGTTCTTCAGGCAGAAATCGTGCAGCACGGCCACGTAGGCGTTGCCCAGCAGCTTGGTGATGGCGCCGGCGGTGGTGGCGGCGATGGTGCCGCCCACCGCGCTGCCCGCGCCGGGGATGAACTTCAGGAGGCCGGACACCACCGAGCGCCCGATCAGCGTGGCGGCGGAGGCGCCCAGCGTGGAGGTCACCAGGGTGGTGATGGCGGCGGTGTCGAGCTCCATGCCGAACGTGATGCCGATCTTCGCGATCATGCCGACCTGGATGGGCACCAGCGCGAAGGCGTCCGAGAACGGGATGGGGGCGGCGGCGGCCGAGGCCGCCAGGCCGGCGGCCACGTTGACCTCTATCTCAGCCCGCTTTTTTTTTACTTCCAGGGCCTTCTTGTTGCGGGTCGACAGGGCGTTGGCGTAAGCGCGCTGCTGCGCTTCGGGGATGTGCAGCGCAGTCACTTCGATCAGCTTGTCCAGGCCCATCGGGGGCAGTTCCGCATCCAGTTCCTCGATCCATTCCGGCAGCGCGCGCACCGCCACCGCCTCCCTGGCGCGCGGCAGCAGCTTGCGGGCCTCGTCCAGGAACGCGCTGTTCTTGCGCGCCTTGGTCAGCACCGCCACCACCGGAATGCCGGCGTCGGCCAGCATGCCGCACAGCTCGATTTCCGCGTCCTCGACCCGATGGCTGCTGTCCTGGATACATAGCCAGGCGACGTGCAGGTGCCGATCCTGGTCGTCGGACGCGGAGCGTTCCCGGATCAGGTCGGCCAGCTCCCGGCGCGAGCGGTCGTAATCGGCGACCTCCAGGCCGCGGGTGTCGATGATGGTGAGCGGATGCCCGGCCTTGGTGAATTCCTGGGTGGATTGGGTGACGGGCTTGCCCGCGCCGGTCTTGGCCAGCTCGCCGCGAAACACGGCGTTGATCAGCGTGCTCTTGCCCACGCCGGTCTTGCCCGCGACCAGGATATTCACGCGCCCCGCGCCGCGCGTCGCGGTGCTGATGGCATCCGCGATCGCATCTTGCAGCTGGGGAGGGTCGTTGCGGGGCAGGCTCATGGGATGGGGGCGTGAACAGTCATGGGGACGATTCTAGCCAGAAAACCGCGCGGCCCAGGCCGGGCCGCGCGCCTTTCAGGCCTGGGCCGGCGCGCCGTACAGATGCGCCGAATCGGGGAAGGTCCGCGCCCGGACTTCCCCGGCATAGCCCTGCGCCGCCTGCTGGATGCGGGCGGCCAGGTCGTCGTAGCGCTTCACGAAGCGCGCGGTGCGGTCGAACATGCCCAGCATGTCGTCCACCACCAGCACCTGACCGTCGCAGCGGACGGACGCGCCGATGCCGATAGTGGGGCAGGCGACGGCGTCGGTGATCGACGCGGCCAGCGGCTCGACGACGCCCTCGATCACCAGGGAGAACGCGCCGGCCTCCGCCACGGCGGCGGCGTCGGCGGCGATGCGGGCATACTCCGCCTCGCCCCGGCCGCGCGCGCCGTATCCGCCCAGGATGTTCACGGCCTGCGGGGTCAGGCCCACGTGGCCCATCACCGGGATGCCGCGGGCCGACAGGTAGGCGACCGTCGGCGCCATGCTCTGCCCGCCTTCCAGCTTGACCGCGGCCGCGCCGGTTTCCTTCATGACGCGCGCCGCCGACCGGAACGCCTGCTCGGGGCTTTCCTCATAGCTGCCGAAGGGCATGTCCACGACCACCAGCGCCCGCCGCGAGCCGCGCACCACGGCGGCGCCGTGCGCGATCATCATGTCGAGCGTGACGGGCACGGTGGAAGGCAGGCCATAGATGGTCTGCGCCAGGCTGTCGCCCACCAGCAGGGCATCGCAATGCGGGTCCAGCAGCTCGGCCATGCGCGCCGTGTAGGCAGTCAGCATCACCAGCGGCTCCTGGCGCTTGCGGGCGCGGAAAGCGGGGACGCTCATCCGGGGCGTGCTGGCGGTCGCCGCGGCGGCGGACAAGGTGGCGGTCGTAGACATCGGTTTCCTCTTTCTCCAGGGTTGCGGGGCCATCGTACCGGAACGCCGGCGCCCGCGTGGCGCCCGCGCTAGCGCCGCCGGCCGGCGGCGAAGGCTAATCTTTGCGGCAAAAGGTAATTGAAAGTAGGGACGGCCAGGCGGCCACCCGGCGCGGGTCCGATACGAATGACCCGGTATGCACGCACTGGCTGCCGTGGCCGGCAAGCTATGGGCCGCGTTCGCCGCGCGGCGCGGCCCTCGTGCCGCCCGCGCGCCGGCACGGAATTGAGGGACGCGGCGCCGGGCGCGCCAAAGCGTTACATCTCAACGGTTTCTCTCGCGTTTGCGCGAGGCCGGCTGCGTAGAATTTGCCGCTCGTCAAGTTTTTTGCGGCATACGCGCAACATTGTCCATGCCTAGTTCCGGGCTCGTTCCCCGCCTCCTGCGTTCACGCCCCTTGACCAAGGGCTTGCGCTACTTCTATCGGTACACGCGGCCCCGGGCGTATCGGCACAATGAAACGCTGTGGCCGTTCGTGAAGGTGCGGCGCGACGCCGACGGCAAGCTGGAGGGCTGCGAGCTGCTCGGCGTGCGCGGCCCGGCCACCACGCCGCTGCAACAGCTGGCGCACTCCATCGCGGGCGATGCCCACCTGATCCTCAGCGGCCCTTCCGTGGCGCAGATCGACTACGCGCGCTGCCGCCTGGGCGCGGTGATGGGCGTCAATGGCTCCATCGCGCTGCGCCGGCAGCGGCCCTCGCTGCGTTTCGACTACTACGCGATGCTGGACGCCGGCTTCGTCAGGCACCGCCGCGATCTGGTGGCGGAGGTGCTGGCGCAGGACCTGACGCTCTTCGTCACGCCCGAAGTCTATCGCTGGATCGCGTTCCTGTTCGAGGGCCAGGCGGTGCGTTGCCGCATCGCGCTGTTCGAGGAAGTGCACCAGCGCGCCGCGCGGCCGCGGGCGCGTCCCGAGGAACTGGAAACCGAGCTGGCCCAGGATCCCGGCCTGGTGCTGTTCGACGCCCGCCATCCCATGCACGCCCACGGCTTCAGCCTGGATCCGACGCGCGGCCTGTTCGGCGGCGGCACCGTGGCCTACACCTCGCTGCAACTGCTCGCCTGGCTGGGCGCGAAGACTCTCTACCTGCACGGCCTGGACCTGACGGCCACCGCGGGGCCCCGATTCTATGAAAACGCGGCCGCGCAATTGCCGACCGCGCTGGACCGGCAGTTCGCCGGGCACATCGAACCCGCGTTCCGGCAAGCCGGCAGGCTGCTCAGCGCGCGCGGGATCAAGGTCTACAACCTGTCTCTCGCCAGCCGGCTGGGAAGCGACGTGTTCGAAAAACGCCACTGGACCTGCCTGCTGCCGCCGGAGGCGGCTGTGCCCACGCAAGTGAATGTGAACCCATGAAAATCCTGTACACCAATTTCCATCAAGGCGATGGCGGCGGCCACACGACTTACGTGATGTCGCTGGCCCGCATCCTCTGCCACAAGTCGGAAGTGACCGTGGCCGCGCCGGCGAGCAGCCGCCTGCTGGCGGAAGCGCGCGAACTGCCCGGCGTGCGCACCATCGCGCTGGAGTTCAAGGGCCGGCCGCTGGAGCAGTTGCGCGCGCTGCGCCGGCTGCGCACCCTGCTGCGCGACGAGCGCTTCGACGTGGTGCACGTCAACGGCTCGGCGGATCACCGGCTGTGCATGCTGGCGACCATGGGGATGGGCGCCCGGCGCCCCTTCATCGTCTACACCCAGCACACCGACCGCAGCGCCAACAGCCTGGGCGCGCGCGTGCGCGCCAAGTGGGGCACCAATCGCGTCATCTGCGTATGCAGCCACACGTTTCGTCGAATGAAGCAATCCGTGTTCCGCAACGAAGACCTGCGGATGGTGCACAACGGCGTCGATACCGAGAAATGCCGCCCCGCCACGCAACGGCAGGCGGCCCAGGCACGCGACAGCCTGCTGCCCGACGGCATGCAGGGCAGGCTGGTCATCGGCAGCAACGCCGGCACCGCCGTCTACAAGAACTGGCTGGACATGGTCGCCGCCGTGTCCAGCCTGCCGGCGCCGCAGCGCAGGCAGGTGGTGATCCTGATCGCCGGCAAGCTGCCGGACGCCGAGCAGATGCGCCGCGTCGAGGAACTGGGCATGGCCGACCAGGTCGTGTTCACGGGTTTGCTGGACGACGTGCGGCCGTTCCTGTCGGCGCTGGACGTGGGCTTCGTGCTGTCGTCCAAGCTGGAGACGATTTCCTTCGCCTGCCGCGAGATGATGGCCGCGGGCAAGCCGGTCATCGTCAGCGAAGTGGGCGGGCTGCCCGAGAACGTGACCGACGGCCGCGACGGCTGGGTGGTGCCGCCCGCGTCCGTGGACAGCCTGGTGCAGGCCCTGTCGCAGATCCTGGCCAACCGCGCCGCCGTGGACAGGATGGGCGAGGAAGCGCGCAGCACGGCGCTGAAAGAGTTTTCGCTGGCGACGTTCGTGGGCAAGACCGAAAGCGTCTACCGCGAAGGGCGCGCGCAGCAACCCTACCGGCTGCGCCTGACTTCCTGAGCGCGGCCGCCATGAAACGCCACGGGCCCGGCGCGATGCGCCGGGCCCGTGGAACCGCCGGGTTTCAGCGGGGCGCCGCGGTTCAGTAGTGGATCACCGTGCGGATCGACTTGCCTTCGTGCATCAGGTCGAAGGCTTCGTTGATGCGCTCCAGCGGCAGGGTGTGCGTGACGAAGGGATCCAGGTCGATCTTGCCGCTCATGGCATCTTCCACCATGCCCGGCAGCTGCGTGCGGCCCTTGACGCCGCCGAAGGCCGAACCGCGCCACACGCGGCCCGTGACCAGCTGGAACGGGCGGGTGCTGATTTCCTGGCCGGCGCCGGCCACGCCGATGATGATGCTCTCGCCCCAGCCCTTGTGGCAGCATTCCAGCGCCGCGCGCATGACGTGCACGTTGCCGATGCACTCGAACGAGAAGTCCACGCCGCCGTCGGTCATTTCGACGATGACGTCCTGGATCGGCTTGTCGTGATCCTTGGGATTGACGCAGTCGGTGGCGCCCATGGCGCTGGCGAGCACGAATTTGTTGGGGTTGGTGTCCACGGCGATGATGCGGCCGGCCTTGGCCTGCACCGCGCCCTGGATCACGGCCAGGCCGATGCCGCCCAGGCCGAACACGGCGACGGTGTCGCCTTCCTTGACCTTGGCGGTGTTGTGCACGGCGCCCAGGCCGGTCGTGACGCCGCAGCCCAGCAGGCAGACCTTCTCGTGCGGAGCGGCCGGGTTGATCTTGGCCAGCGAGATTTCGTTGACCACGGTGTATTCGCTGAAGGTCGAGCAACCCATGTAGTGGTACAGCGGCTTGCCTTCGTAGCTGAAGCGCGAGGTGCCGTCGGGCATGACGCCCTTGCCCTGCGTGGCGCGCACCTTCTGGCACAGGTTGGTCTTGCCGGACAGGCAGAACTTGCATTCGCGGCATTCGGCCGTGTAGAGCGGGATGACGTGGTCGCCGGGCTTCAGCGAGGTCACGCCTTCGCCGACCTCGACCACGACGCCGGCGCCTTCATGGCCCAGCACCGCCGGGAACAGGCCTTCCGGATCGTCGCCGCTCAGGGTGAAGGCATCCGTGTGGCAGACGCCGGTATGGGTGATCTGCACCAGCACCTCGCCGCGCTGCGGGGGCGCGACGTCGATTTCAACGATTTCCAGCGGCTTGCCGGGTCCGAATGCGACTGCTGCGCGTGATTTCATAGCTTTGCTCCACGAGTGTCAGGTGGCGTTACTTCAAATAGGAACGGACGAGGCGCATCAACAGGTCGATTTCCGCTTCGGGCTCGACCTTGGCCTCCCGCTGGGCGCCCTGGGCCGACTGCAGGAAGGTTTCCCGGAGGTGGCTTTCCAGCACCTCGGCCATCAGGCCGGTGGCGGCGCCTCGCAGGGCGGCCAGCTGCTGCAGCAGCGCCCCGCATTCCGTGCCTTCGTTGACGGCCCGCTCCAGCGCCAGCGCCTGTCCCTGGATACGGCGCAGGCGGGTGACGACGCGTTTCTTTTCTTCCGGGGAATGGGGCACGGCGGGCTCCGATAAATACAGGGGGGGAGTATACGCGCGGCGGCCAGCCGCGTCCAGGCGCGACGGTTCGTCTGTACCTGTCTATACTTTATCCCCGGATTTCCCCGCAGCTCAACGGTACAAGACAGGACGACCCGTGGCCTCCTCCCCGCCCAGATTGCCGGTACAGGCGAACGCCTTGCCCGCGCCGCTCTACGCGCAGGTCAAGCAGATGATTGCGCAACAGATACGCAGCGGCGCGTGGCCCGCGCATTACCGCGTGCCGTCGGAGGCCGAACTGGTGGACGAACTGGGCTTTAGCCGCATGACCGTCAACCGGGCCCTGCGCGAACTGACCGCGGAAGGCTTGCTGGTGCGCATGCAGGGCGTGGGAACTTTCGTGGCCCAGCCCAAGGCGCGCTCGGCGCTGTTCGCGGTCAACAACATCGCCGAAGAGATCGCGGCGCGCAATCACCGCCACCACAGCCGCGTCGTGCGCCTGGCCGAAGAGCCCGCGGGGGCCGAGCAGGCGCAGGCGCTGGAGATCCGCGCCGGGCAGCCGGTGTTCCATTCGCTCATCGTCCATTTCGAGGACGACGTGCCGATCCAGCTGGAAGACCGCTACGTCAACGTAAAGCTGGCGCCCGACTATCTCAAGCAGGACTTCGCGCGGAGCACGCCGTACGAATACCTGACGCGCGTTGCGCCGCTGACCGAGGGCGAGCACGTGGTCGAGGCCATATTGGCCAAGCCGCGCGAATGCCAGCTCCTGCAGATCGACCGCGCCGAGCCCTGTCTGCTGATCCGCCGCCGCACTTGGTCCGGCGAGCGCGTCGTCACGCTGGCCCGCCTGATCCACCCCGGCTCGCGCCACCGCCTGGAAGGCAAGTTTTCCAAATGAACCGCCCCGATGTCCGTCTCTACCGCGCCGCCGACTACCCGCGCATGCCCTGGCGCAACGGCGGCGGCACCACCCAGGAAGTCGCCTGCAATCCCGGCGGCGGCACGGCCGCGTTCGATTGGCGGCTGTCCATCGCGGACGTGGCCCAGGAAGGCGGGTTTTCCACCTTCTCCG
Organism: Achromobacter denitrificans NBRC 15125; assembly: GCF_001571365.1. Lineage (GTDB taxonomy): Bacteria > Pseudomonadota > Gammaproteobacteria > Burkholderiales > Burkholderiaceae_B > Achromobacter > Achromobacter denitrificans. The sequence goes on from NZ_BCTQ01000010.1 coordinate 13,574, forward strand.
GATACCAGCGCATCATCACCGTGCTGGAAGGCAAGGGCATGCAGCTCACCGTGGACGGATGCGAGCAGGCGCCGCTGGCACCGCGCCAGGCGTACGCATTTTCCGGCGATGCGCCCGTGCATTGCCGCCTGGTGGATGGTCCGATCCGGGACTTCAACCTGATCTACGCGCCGGCGCGCTATCGCGCGCGGTTCCAGTGGGCGGCGGGGGCCGGGCCGTGGACCTTCCACAGCGCCGCGCGCACGGTGCTGGTCCTGAATGCGGGCGGCGCCTTGTCGCTGCGGGTCGACGGCGTCGAGCACGCCGCGGCAGGGCGGTACGACTGCCTGCACGTCGAAGGCCGGCCGGGCCTGGCCGAGTACCGGCTGGACGGCGCGGGGGGGCTCGACGCCTGCGTCATCGAGCTTTCCTCCCGCGCGGACTGAGCCTGCCTGCCGCGGCCGTTCCGGCCCCGGAAACACTCGTTTTCATACGGGAAATCCCTGACGGAAAACCGGTATTTCCAGCTTGTATATACAAGCATATGGGACCTATGATTCGGTCAGACCCCGCGCGGATGTCGAGCGTCCGCGGATGAACCGAACGAGGAGACCGTCTTGGACCAACCGACCCGACACCGCGATGGCGTCATCCGCGCGCCGCGCGGCAATCAACTGACCGCCAAGAGCTGGCTCACGGAAGCCCCCTTGCGCATGCTGATGAACAACCTGGATCCGGACGTCGCGGAGAATCCCCAGGAGTTGGTGGTGTACGGCGGCATCGGCCGCGCCGCGCGCAATTGGGAGTGCTACGACAAGATCGTCGAGGCCCTCAAGGCGCTCAACGAAGACGAGACCCTACTGGTGCAATCGGGCAAGCCGGTGGGCGTGTTCAAGACCCACGCCAACGCGCCGCGGGTGCTGATCGCCAATTCCAACCTGGTGCCCAACTGGGCCAACTGGGAACACTTCAACGAGCTGGACGCCAAGGGCCTGGCGATGTACGGCCAGATGACCGCGGGCAGCTGGATCTACATCGGCAGCCAGGGCATCGTGCAAGGCACGTACGAGACCTTCGTCGAGGCGGGCCGCCAGCACTATGGCGGCGACCTCAAGGGCCGGTGGGTGCTGACGGCGGGCCTGGGCGGCATGGGCGGCGCGCAGCCGCTGGCGGCCACGCTGGCCGGCGCCTCGTCCCTGAATATCGAATGCCAGCAGAGCCGCATCGACTTCCGCCTGCGCACCCGCTATGTCGACGAGCAGGCCGCGGACCTGGACGATGCGCTGGCGCGCATCGCCCGGTACACGAAAGAAGGCCGCGCCGTTTCCATCGCGCTTTGCGGCAACGCGGCCGACATCCTGCCCGAGCTGGTGCGCCGCGGCGTCAGGCCGGACCTGGTCACCGACCAGACCAGCGCGCACGATCCCCTGAACGGCTACCTGCCGGCCGGCTGGACCTGGGAAGACTACCGCGTCCGCGCGCAGCGCGAGCCCGCCGCCGTCGTCAAGGCCGCCCGGCAGTCGATGGCGGTCCACGTGCGGGCCATGCTGGCTTTCAAGCGCCAGGGCGTGCCCACCTTCGACTACGGCAACAACATCCGCCAGATGGCCAAGGAAGAAGGCGTGGACGACGCGTTCGATTTTCCGGGCTTCGTGCCGGCCTACATCCGCCCGCTGTTCTGCCGCGGCGTGGGGCCGTTCCGCTGGGCCGCGCTGTCCGGCGATCCGCAGGACATCTACAAGACGGACGCCAAGGTCAAGGAACTGATTCCGGACGACACGCATCTGCACCACTGGCTGAGCATGGCGCGCGAGCGCATCAGCTTCCAGGGGCTGCCGGCGCGCATCTGCTGGGTGGGCCTGGGCGCGCGCGCCAAGCTGGGACTGGCCTTCAACGAAATGGTGCGCACGGGCGAGTTGTCGGCGCCCATCGTCATCGGCCGAGACCACCTGGATTCCGGCTCGGTCGCCAGCCCCAACCGCGAAACCGAGTCCATGCGCGACGGCTCGGATGCCGTGTCCGACTGGCCGCTGCTCAATGCGCTGTTGAACACCGCCAGCGGCGCGACCTGGGTGTCGCTGCACCATGGCGGCGGCGTGGGCATGGGTTTCTCGCAGCACTCGGGGATGGTGATCGTGTGCGACGGCACGGACGAAGCCGCCGCGCGCATCGCCCGCGTGCTGACCAACGATCCGGGCACGGGTGTCATGCGTCACGCGGACGCCGGCTACGACATCGCCATCGAATGCGCCAGGGAGCAAGGCCTGAACCTGCCGATGATCACGGGCGCGCGCTGAGCCGGCGCCTTCATTCCGCCAACCCGCGTGGGGCGGTCTTCGGCCCCACGCCCATTTCGAGGCAATGCGATGGCTTTGGACAATGAAACAGGGCCCGCGCCGCTCCTGGAGCGGCGTTCCATCGACTACATTCCTGAATCCGAGCGGCACGGCAGGCTCTATAGCCAGTTCACGCTCTGGATGGGCGCCAACCTGCAGATTACCGCCATCGTCACCGGCGCCCTCGCCGTGGTGCTGGGCGGCGACGTGTTCTGGTCGCTGATCGGCCTGTTCATCGGACAGGTGCTGGGCGGCGCCGTAATGGCGCTGCACGCGGCGCAAGGGCCCAGGCTGGGCCTGCCGCAAATGATCTCCAGCCGCGTGCAGTTCGGCGTGTACGGCGCGGCGATTCCCATCGTGCTCGTCTGCCTGATGTACCTGGGCTTCACGGCCACGGGCGCGGTGCTGTCGGGCCAGGCGCTGGGCCAGCTCTTCGGCGTCAGCGATACCGCCGGCATCCTCATCTTCGCGGCTGTCATCGTCGCGGCCACGCTGTTCGGCTACCGGGTGATCCACATCATCGGGCGGGTGGCGACGGTGCTGGGCATCGTCGCATTCGTGTACCTCTTCAGCCGCGTGATCGCGGTGGGCGACGTGGGGCAGCTCCTGCAGATCCGGCATTTCAGCTGGAGCTCGTTCCTGCTGGCGGTTTCGCTGGCCGCATCCTGGCAGATCGCCTATGGCCCGTATGTGGCCGACTATTCGCGCTACCTGCCCAGCGCCACGTCGCCGGTGAAGACGTTCCTGGCGGTGGGACTGGGGTCGGTCATCGGCGCGCAGATCGCGATGGTGCTCGGGGTGCTGGCCGCCGCCATGGCGGCCGGCCAGTTCGCCGGACGCGAGGTGGCGTACATCGTCGGCCTGGGCGGAACGGGGACGATGGCGGCGCTGCTGTATTTCAGCATCGCGTTCGGCAAAGTCACGATCTCCACGCTGAATTCCTACGGCAGCTTCATGTGCATCGCCACGGTCGTGAGCGGCTTTCGCGGCTCGGTCGAGATCACGCGCCGGCAGCGCACGGTGGCGGTGGTGCTGATCGTGGGCATGGCGACCGCCGTGGCCTTGCTGGGCCAGCATTCGTTCCTGAACGCCTTCAAGTCCTTCATCCTGTTCCTGCTGGCGTTTTTCACCCCCTGGAGCGCGGTCAACCTGGTGGACTATTACTGCATCAGCCGCGAACGCTACGACGTGCCCGCGCTGTCGGATCCGGACGGGCGCTATGGGCGGTGGAACCTGCCCGGCATCCTGGTCTATGCGTTCGGCGTGCTGGTGCAGATGCCCTTCATCTCGACCAAGCTCTACACAGGCCCCATGGTCGAACGGCTGGGCGGGGTGGATATTTCATGGATCATCGGACTGGTCGTGCCCGCCGTGCTCTACTACCTGTTCGCCCGCCGCGACGCGCGGCCCGCGGCCCGCGAGCCGGCGCATCGTGCCGGGAAACCGGCCTAGGAGACCTCTAATGGATCTGCATCTCAAGCCCGGACGCCTGACGCTGTCCGATCTGCGGCGCGTGTACCAGGAGCCGGTGCGCCTGACGCTGGACGCGAGCGCCGCGGGCCCCATCGACGACAGCGTGGCGACGGTCGAACGCATCATTGCCGAGGGCCGAACGGTGTACGGCATCAATACCGGATTCGGCCTGCTGGCCTCGACGAAGATCGCGCGCGAAGACCTGGAGGCGCTGCAGACCTCGCTGGTGCTGTCGCATGCCGCCGGCGTGGGCGAGGCGCTGGACGACGCCATGGTGCGGCTGATCATGGTGCTGAAGATCAACAGCCTGGCGCGCGGCTATTCCGGCATCCGCCGCGCCGTGATCGACCGCCTGATCGCGCTGGTGAATGCGGGCGTGTACCCGCATATTCCCTTGAAGGGTTCGGTCGGCGCGTCGGGCGACCTGGCGCCGCTGGCGCATATGTCGCTGGTGCTGCTGGGCGAAAGCCGCGCCCGCTGCCAGGGCGAATGGCTGCCCGCCCGGGAAGCGCTGGCGCGCGCGGGCCTGGCGCCGCTGTCGCTGGCGGCCAAGGAAGGCCTGGCGCTGCTCAATGGCACGCAGGTCTCCACGGCCTACGCCCTGCGAGGCCTGTTCGAGGCCGAGGACCTGCTGGCCGCGGCGCTGGTCTGCGGCAGCCTCAGCGTGGAAGCCATGCTGGGCTCGCGCGCGCCGTTCGATGCCCGCATCCACGCGGCGCGCGGCCAGCCGGGCCAGATCGACGTGGCCGCCGTCTACCGCGAACTGCTGACCGAGGACAGCGAGGTCGGGCATTCGCACGCGAACTGCGGCAAGGTGCAGGACCCCTATTCCCTGCGCTGCCAGCCGCAGGTGATGGGCGCCTGCCTGACGCAGATCCGCCAGGTGGCGCAAGTGCTGGAAATCGAATCCAACGCCGTATCGGACAACCCGCTGGCGTTCGCCGAACAGGGCGACGTGGTGTCGGGCGGCAATTTCCACGCGGAGCCGGTGGCGCTGGCGGCCGACAACCTGGCATTGGCGCTGGCCGAGATCGGCGCGCTGTCGGAGCGCCGCATTTCGCTCATGATGGACAAGCACATGTCGCAGCTGCCGCCGTTCCTGGTGAGCAACGGCGGCGTGAATTCCGGCTTCATGATCGCCCAGGTCACGGCCGCGGCGCTGGCCAGCGACAACAAGGCGCTGGCGCATCCGGCCAGCGTGGACAGCCTGCCGACCTCTGCCAACCAGGAGGACCACGTCTCCATGGCGCCCAACGCCGGCAAGCGGCTCTGGCCCATGGCCGAGAACGTCCGCGACATCCTCGCGATCGAGTGGCTGGGCGCCTGCCAGGGCCTGGATTTCCGCGAGGGCCTGAAGACGGCGCCCAAGCTGGAACATGCCCGCGCGCTGTTGCGCGGACGGGTGGCGCACTATGAGCGGGACCGCTTCTTCGCGCCCGACATCGCCGCCGCCAGCGAACTCATCGCGGCGCGCGGCCTGACGGCGCTGATGCCGGCCGGGCTGCTGCCCAGCGCGTGAGACGGAGGAACGCATGAGACAGGTCTGGCGCAATTGCCACGCGGCCACGATGGCGGGCGGCAGGTATTCCGCGATCGAGCGCGCCGCCATCCTGACGCGCGACGAGCGCATCGAGTGGATCGGCCCCGAGGACGCGCTGCCGCATGCCGACGGCGCCGCGGTCCATGACCTGGGCGGGGCCTGGGTCACGCCCGGCCTGATCGACTGCCATACGCACCTGGTGTTCGGCGGCGACCGCAGCCGGGAATTCGAGCAGCGGCTGCAAGGCGTGGACTACGCCAGCATCGCGGCCCAGGGCGGCGGCATCGCCAGCACCGTGCGCGCCACGCGCGCCGCCCGCGAGGACGAACTCTACGACGGCGCGCGAAGACGGGCGCTGCAACTGCTGCGCGACGGCGTGACCACGCTGGAGGTGAAGTCGGGCTATGGGCTGGACCTGGCCAGCGAGCGCAAGATGCTCAGGGTGGCCCGCCGCCTGGGGCAGGCCTTGCCGCTCACCGTGCGCGCCACCTTCCTGGGCGCGCACGCGCTGCCGCCCGAATACGAAGGGCGGGCGGACGACTATGTCGGCGAAGTCTGCCGCATGCTGCCCGTGCTGGCGGCCGAAGGGCTGGTGGACGCGGTGGACGCCTTCTGCGAGCACCTGGCGTTCTCGCCCGCGCAGGTCGAGCGGGTGTTCCTCGCCGCCCGGCAATACGGCCTGCCGGTGAAGCTGCATGCCGAGCAATTGTCCTCGCAGCACGGCGCCACGCTGGCGGCGCGTTATGGCGCGCTGTCGGCCGATCACCTCGAATACCTGACCGAAAGCGATGTCCTGGCCATGGCCCGGGCCGGCACCGTGGCGGTGCTGCTTCCCGGCGCCTTCTATGCCTTGCGCGAGACGCAGCTGCCGCCTGTCGGCCTGCTGCGCCAGCACGGCGTGCCCATCGCCATCTCCAGCGACCTGAACCCCGGCACTTCGCCCGCGCTGTCGCTGCGGCTGATGCTGAGCATGGCCTGCACGCTGTTCCGCCTGACGCCCGAAGAGGCGCTGGCCGGCGCCACCCTGCATGCCGCGCGGGCGCTGGGCCTGCAGGCCAGCCACGGATCGCTGGAGGCGGGGAAAGTGGCGGATTTCGTGGCGTGGGAAGTGGGGCATCCCGCGGAACTGGCCTATTGGATCGGCGGCGACCTGCCCCGGCGCGTGGTGCGGCATGCGGCGCTGGCGCACGTCACGGCGGCGCGGTAGGCGCGGCGGCCGCAGCCGGTAGAATGGCAGCCGGCCGCCTCCTGCCCGTCCGGGCCGCGCGGGCGAGCCTCTGCCTCTACCCGGATCCATGAACTCGACCCCCTCCCTGCAAGACTTGCAGCAGCAAGCGTTGACGGCCTTTCGCGACAACCGGCTGCAGGATGCCCGCTCCCTGTTCGAACAGCTGCTGGCGGCGGACCCCGACAGCGCCCGCGCGCTCGAAGGGCTGGCCTACGTGGCCGCGAGGCAGGACGATTTCGCGCAGGCCGCGGACTGGTTCGACCGCGCGGTCAAGGCGGGCCCGGCCTCGCCGGACCTGCTGCGCGACGCGGGCATCGCCAGCAAGAATGCCGGCAGGCCGGCCGCCGCGCTGGCCCATTTCCAGGCGGCGCTGAAGCGGGCGCCCGAGCAACTCGCCTATTACGGCGAAATCGCGGATCTGCAGGCGCGCCTCGGCCAGGGCGACCAGGCCGTGGCCCTGATCCGCCATGCCCTGAAGCTGGCGCCCTCGTCGCCGGCCCTGCACTACACCCACGGCAAGCTGCTGGGGCAGGCGGGCCGGTTCGACGAAGAGTTGCAGGCCTATCAGCGCGCGCTTTCGCTCAAGCCGGATTTCGTCGATGCCCACGTCAACCTCGGGGTGGCGCTGCGCGACATGCGCCGCTTCGACGAGGCGCTGCGCAGCTTCAAGAAGGCGATCGCGCTGGATCCGGAACACGCCGGCGCGCGCAATAACCGCGCCCAGACCAATCTGATGCTGGGCAATTTCGAGCATGGCTGGCGCGACTACGAATGGCGCTGGCGCGACGGCGGGCAGCGCCACGATTTCGCAGGCAAGCCCTGGCTGGGCGAAACCGGCCTCGCGGGCAAGACGCTGCTGGTGCACAGCGAGCAGGGGCTGGGCGATACGCTGCAATTCGTCCGCTACATCGAGCCGCTGTCGCGCGCCGGGGCGCGGGTGGTGCTGCGCGTGCAGCCGGCGCTGCTCCCCTTGCTGAAGGACCTGCCCGGCGCGGCGGCCGTGATCGGCGCGGACGCGCCCGTCCCCGAGTACGACCGCCACGTGCCGCTATTGAGCCTGCCGCTGGCCTTGCGTGAAACCGCCGTCCGCTCGGTCGCGCCCTATCTGGCCGCGGATCCGGACCGGGCCAACCGCTGGGAAGCGACGCTGGCGGGGCGCGCGGCCCGGGGCAAGCGCATCGGTCTGGCCTGGGCCGGCAATCCCGCGCATCCCGACGACGCGAACCGGTCCACGGCCTTTACGCAATGGGCCGGCGTGCTGGCGACGCCCCACACGTTCGTCTCGTTGCAACGCGACCTGCGGGAAGCGGACCGCGCGCCGCTGGACGCCGCCGGCCAGGTCTTCCAGGCGGGGCCGCTGCTGACCGATTTCGCCGAGACCGCGGCCCTGGTGAGCAGGCTGGACCTGGTGATCACGGTCGATACCGCGGTCGCCCATCTGGCGGGCGCGCTGGGCGTGCCGACCTGGGTGCTGCTGCCGCATACGCCGGATTGGCGCTGGGGGCTGGATCGCGCCGATACGCCCTGGTATGCGTCGGCGACGCTGCGGCGGCAGGCGGCGCGCGGCGACTGGGCGGCGGTGTTCGAAGGCCTGGCCCGGGACCTCGCGGCAGCCTGATCCGGACCAGTGCGCGTCCGAAACGGACGACTTCCGCGCCGCGGCCGCTACGCGCGTTGGCGGCGGGCTACGATCCGGGCTCAACGGCCGCCTGCGGCCTCGGTGACGGAGGATGGAAATGCGGATTTGCATGATGGAAGGCCCGGTGGACCTGCAGCCCGCGGGCGCGACCTGGGAGGGGCTGGCCGAGCGTATCGTCGAGCTTGCGCCGGACTTGCTGGTGACCAACGAAATGCCGTTCGGTCCATGGCTGGCGGCGGATCCGGTCTACGACGCGGAGCGCGCCGCGGCCTCGGTGCGGCTCCATGAAGCCGGCCTGGCCGCGCTGGCCGCGCTGGGCGTGCCCGCCATCGTGTCGTCGCGGCCGGTTCCCGCTGGAGAACGGCTGGCCAACGAGGCCTTCGCCTTGCAGGACGGGCGCTACACCCGGTTGCATCACAAGCAATACTTCCCGGAAGAGCCGGGCTTCTTCGAGGCGACCTGGTTCCACCCCGCGTTCGAGGGCTTCGAGGTGTTCGAGGTGGGCGGCATCCGCCTGGGCGTGCAGCTGTGCACCGAGCTGATGTTCAACGAACATTCGCGCCGCTACGGGCGCGCCGGCGCCGAACTGATCGTGGTGCCGCGCGCCAGCGCCTTGTCCGTGGGCCGCTGGCTGACGGCCGGCGCCATGGCGGCGCTGGTGTCGGGGTGCTACGTGGTCAGTTCCAATCGCGCCGGACGCGCGCAGACGGGGCAGGTCTTCGGCGGCGCGGCGTTCGCGTTCCAGCCCGATGGCGAGCTGCTGGCGCGGACCGGCGATACCGAATCCATCGTGACGATCGAGGTCGATCCCGCCCGCTCGCGCGCGCAGCAGTCCTGCTATCCCTGCTACGTGCGCGAGTAGCGCGCCGCGTCGCCGCCCTTTCCTTTTCCAGCCTTCGGACAAGCTTCGGCGTCAGGGTCGGACGCATCGAAGCGCAGCCGCGAGAAGCTGGCGAGGCAGGCCAATGCGGCGCACAGGCCGCCCAGCCAGAGGGCCGCGACGGCGCCCTGCGTGCCGGACACGTTGAAACAGGCGGCCACCAGGGCCGCGCCCGAGGCCTGCCCCAGCAACCGCACGGTGCCGACCATGCCGCTGGCGCCGCCGGCGCGCGATGCCGGCGCCGACATCATGATGGCGCGCAGGTTGGGCGATTGGAAAAAGCCGAACCCGGCGCCGCACACGGCCATGCGCCAGGCGATGTCCCAGATGGGCGGATCGGCGGGCATCAGCGCCAGCAGCGCCATGCCGATCGCCATGAGCGCCAGGCCCACGCCGCCCAGCGCGCCCGCCGGATAGCGGTCGGACAAACGGCCCGCGATGGGCGCCATGAACGCCACCACCACCGGCCAGGGGGTGATCAGGAAGCCGGTCTCCACCTGGGTGTAGCCCAACGTGGTCTGCAGCAGGAAAGGCAGGGCGACGAACGCCAGGGCCTGGGCCGCGAATGCGCAGATGGCGGTGGCCGCCGACAGGGCGAACAGGGGGCGGCGCAGCAGGTCGACCGCGAGGATGGGGGCGGGATGGCCCGCCTGCCGCCGCATCAGCAGGCACAGGCTGGCCGCGGCGATGCCCCATTCCAGCGCCACGCGCGGCAGCGGGGCGCTGTGCGCGAGTTCGTTGGTTCCCAGCACGAACATGCTCAGCGTCAGGGCGCACAGCACCGCGGCCAGGCCGTCGAAGCCGTGCCGGGCCCGGGTGGTTTCGGGCAGGCCGCGCAGGGCCAATACGGCGCATACGATGCCGACGGGCACGTTGACCAGGAACAGCCAGTGCCAGTTCCCAAACAGAAGGATGGCCGAGGCGACGGTGGGCCCCGCCGCGAAGGACAGGCCCACCACCATGGCGTTCAGGCCCAGGCCGCGGCCCAGCAGGTGCGAGGGATAGATGAAGCGCAGCAGGGCGCCGTTGACGCTCATGAGGCCGGCCGCGCCCAGGCCTTGGAGGATACGCGAGGCGACCAGGGTGGGCAGCGATGGCGCCAGGCCGCTGGTCAGCGAGGACACGGTGTAGATGGCCAGCCCCACGATGTAGACGCGACGGTGGCCCAGGATCTCGCCCAGCGCGGCGGCCGGCAGCAGGGCCGCCACCATGGCCAGCTGGTAGCCGCTGATGACCCAGATGGACTGCGCGTCGCTGGCTCCCAGGTCGCGGGCGATGGTGGGCAGCGCCGTATTGGCGATGGCGGTGTCCAGGCTGGCCATGCACAGGGCCAGCATGACGGCCAGGAGCGCGCCCAGGCGTTCCGATGCCGGCAGGCCGACGCCGGCCGGGTAAACGGTATTGCGCGAAAACGTGAACATGAGTCTGGCGCGCCGCGAGGCGTCCGGATTGCGGACCGTGGGTCGTGACCGTCGATTCTACGGCACCCGGGAGCCCGGTCCGGCCGGGTCCGGCTGTCTATCTCGCATTGTGGACTCGCAGCCGTTCGGCCAGTTCGGCATAGCAGCGCCGCACCGCCGCGCGGGCCTGCGATTCCGGCGCGCGGGCCATCAGGCAGATGCGCCGCGTGAGCCGCGGGCGCTGCAGCGGCACGATGGCGAGCCCTTCCTGGCGCTGGCCCTGCGTGTACAGGCGCGAGATCAGCCCCACCCGCAGGCCCGCGCGCACCAGGCTGTACAGCGTATCGGTGTAGTTCAGCGTGTCGGTCGCGGCCAGGTCCGACCCTTGCTGGCGCAGCGTGGATACGATCATTTCGTAGGTGCTGCCGCGCGACAGCACGGCCAGCGGTTCCGCCTTCAGGTCCTGCCAGGTGAGCGCCTGGCGCCGCGACAGGCGGTGGCTGTCGGCCAGCACCGCCACCAGTTCGTCCTCGGCCACGAAGGCGGCGGCCAGGCCGGGCGTCAGGCCGAAGTCCAGGCCCAGGCCGACATCCAGTTCGCCGTTGCCCAGCGCGGCCATCAATTCGTCATTGAGGTGGTCGCTGAGGATGAGGGCGATATCGGGATTGCGCAGGCGCCACTGGGCCACCACGGGGGCGAGCAGGTGCATGGTGGACGGGATGCAGCCGACGCGCACGGTGGCGGCCTGGGTGTCGAGCAGGCGCCTCAGGTCGTCGGCGCCCTGGGTATAGCTGTTGAGCAGCCACTCGATCTGGGCGCGGGCCGCCAGGCCGGCGGGCGTCAGCCGCACGTGGTGCGTGCTGCGCTCGAACAGCGCCACGCCCATCAGCGCTTCCAGCTCGCGGATGGCGGCCGACAGCGCGGGCTGGCTCAGCGCCAGCGCCTGGGCGGCGCGGCTGAAGCTGGCATGGCGCGCCACTTCCTTGAAGCCGCGCAGCTGCCGCAGCGTGGGCTGGCGCGCCGGGGCGGGCGGGGCGTCCGGCGGGGAAGGCTTGGTCATAGATTTACCTGATGAATCTATAAAAATATAACATTTCAGTTATTACCGGGATCTGAGTAGGATGGCGCCGTCGCCCTCCTCCGCGCCGCCTGCCCGGCGCGCGCGTCCGTCCGTTCCGACCGTTCCCGCCATGTTCAAACGCCTGTTCCTGTCCGTCTCCGCGCTGGCGGCCGCGCTGTGCGTCGCCCCGGCCACCGCCGCCGACGCCGCCTGGCCCGAGGCCAAGCCCCTGACCCTGATCGTGCCGTTCAGCCCGGGCGGCAACGTCGACACCACCGCCCGGCTGGTGGCGCAGAAACTGGCGGATCGGCTCAAGCAGTCGGTCATCGTGGACAACGTGGCCGGCGCCGGCGGCGTGCTGGGCGTGGCCAAGGCCGCGCATGCCAAGCCGGACGGCTACACGCTGGTGATGGGGTTCGACGGCCCCATCAGCGTGGCGCGGCTGATCAATTCCGCGGTGAAGTACGACGCCGAGACCGACCTGGTCCCGGTCGCCCTGGTGACCACCGCGCCCGTTGTGCTGCTGGCCCGTCCCGGCCTGCCGGTCAAGGACATGGGCGAGCTCATCGCGCTGGCCCGCGAAAAACCCGACACGCTGACCTATGCCTCCTCGGGCGTGGGCACCGTGCTGCACCTGGCGATGGAAGTGATGCAGGACCAGGCCAAGGTCAAGCTGGTGCACGTGCCCTACCGGGGCGGCGCCCAGATCACCAACGACGTCATGGGCGGCCAGGTGGACCTGGGCCTGCTCGTGACCACCAGCGCCACGCCGCTGGTGCAGCAGAAGAAGCTGCATGCGCTGGGCGTGACCTCGGCCGCGCGCGTCGATACCTTGCCGGACGTGCAGGCGTTCGCCGAGACGCCGGCGCTCAAGGGCTTCGAACTGAATACCTGGACCGGCGTGTTCGCCCCGGCGGGCACCGACCCCGCCGTGGTGGCGCGCCTGAACCAGGAATTGAACGCGGTGCTGAAGATGGACGAAGTGCAAAAGCGCCTGGCCGAAGGCGGCGCCATCGCCGGCCAGGGCGCGCCGCGCGATTTCGCCGCTTTCCTGAAGAAGGAAAAGGCCCTGTACGCCCACATCGTGAAGAGCGCCAACATCCAGCAGGAATAGGAAGACCAGGAGGATCCCGCCATGAAGCTGTCCGCACTCGGCCCCGTGCTGCCCGAAATCCAGGCCATCCAGGATGAAATGGTGGCCTTGCGCCATCGCATCCACGCCAACCCCGAACTGGCCTACGAGGAAGTCGCCACCGGCGACCTGGTGGCGCAGCAGCTGGCCGCGTGGGGCTACGAGGTGCACCGCGGCCTGGGCACGACCGGCGTGGTCGGCACGTTGCGGCGCGGCGCCGGCGCGCGCCGGCTGGGGCTGCGGGCCGACATGGATGCCCTGCCCATCCACGAAACCACCGGCCTGTCCTACGCCAGCCGCAATCCCGGGAAGATGCACGCCTGCGGCCACGACGGACACACCGCCACCCTGCTGGCCGCCGCCCGCGCCCTGGCCGAGCGCGGCCGCTTCGACGGCACGCTGCACCTGATTTTCCAGCCCGCCGAGGAAGGCCACGGCGGCGCGCAGAAGATGATCGCCGACGGCCTGTTCGAGCGCTTCCCCTGCGATGCGGTCTACGCTTTCCACAACGAGCCCGGCTATCCGGCCGGCCATTTCGGTTTCCGCGGCGGCGTGATGTACAGCTCGTCCGATACGGTGGTGCTGACGGTCAGCGGCGTCGGCGGCCATGGCGCCATGCCGCACGTGGCGGTGGATCCCATCGTGGCCGCGGCCAGCATCGTGCTGGCCTTGCAGACCATCGTGTCGCGCGAGATCGATCCCAACGACATGGCGGTGGTGACCATCGGCGCCATCCACGGGGGCGACGCGCCCAACGTGATCCCGAAGTCGGTGGAACTGCGCCTCACGGTGCGCGCGCGCCGCCCCGAGACGCGCGCGCTGCTGCGCGAGCGCATCACGGCGATCGCCACCGCGCAGGCGGCGGTGCATCGCGCCACCGTCGAGGTGGATTACCGCTGGCGCTATCCGCCGGTGGTGAACGACCGCGCCGCGACGGCGTTCGCGGCGGACGTGGCGCGCGGCTGGCTGGGCGCGGACCTGCTCATCCCCGATCTCGAACCGCTGCAGGCCAGCGACGATTTCGCCTTCATGCTGGAGGCGGTGCCGGGCAGCTACTTCATCGTCGGCAATGGCGAGGGGGAAGGCGGTTGCATGGTGCACAACCCCGACTACGATTTCAACGACGGCATTCTTCCGGTCACGGCCAGCTACTGGGTGACGCTGGCGGAGGCCTACCTCGCCGCCGGCGACCGTTCCACGCGCGACGCATGACCGCTTCTCACGATCCGATCCCCGCCGACGCTCCGGCCTTCGACGCCACCACCGGCTACTGGCAGGAGATCGTCGACGCCGGCGCGCTGTCGGTGCCGCTGGACCCGCCCTATTCCCGCGGCTACCCGGCAAGGCTGCCGGACGGCCGCTACCTGGTGCTGCCGCTGCGCGGCGTGCCGGGCGATGCGCAGCGCTGCGTGGCGTCGCTGATCGCCAACCATGCCGGCCTGGACGTGGTCGACGCGCTGGCGGGCTTCATGGCCCAGCGGGCGCGCCCCTTTGGCGCCGAGATGGTGGTGGGCCTGCCCACGCTGGGCCTGGCTTTCGCGCCGATGGTGGCGCGTGGCCTGGGATTCACGCGCTATGTGCCTTTCGGCTATTCGCGCAAATATTGGTACGACGAGAAGCTGGCCGTGCCGGTGCGTTCGCTGACCACGCCGGATGCCGGCAAGCTGCTGTACGTGGATCCCAACCTGGCGGGCAGCCTCGCCGGCCGCCGGGTGCTGGTGGTGGACGACGCCGTCAGCACGGGGCAGACGATGGTGTCGGCGCTGGAACTGCTGGCCCGCTGCGGGGCCGAGGTGGCGGGCATCGTCGTCGCCATGTGCCAGGGAGACCGCTGGCGCTCGCGCCTGGTGGACGCGCAAGGCGAGCCCATACCGGTGGCCTGCGCGTTCGAGTCTCCGCGCATGCGACGCGTGCCGGGCGGCTGGGCGCCGGAGGAATAGCCGGCGGCTACAGGGACTCGGGGTCCCGGCGCAGCGAAAAGCCCTGCGCCTCGTTCATCGCGAGGTAGCTGACGTTGCGCGACACCACGGGCGGCTTGTCGCCGGCGTGCAGCGCGCGCACCTTGTCCAGCACCATTTTGTCGGCCAGCGTCATGCGGTCGATCATCCGCAGGTACTGCATCCAGCTTTCCACCAGGAATACCTCGCGCCAGATTCCCTCGCGCTCCAGGTCGCGGAACAGCTGCCATTGCTGCGCGCCGTTGCGCAGCCGCAGCAGGCGCAGGGGGCGCGCGGCATGGATCAGCGCGGCCAGCTTGTCGCGTTCGATCTGGTATTCCACCGCGACCAGCACGGCGCCGTGCTGGGTATTGAAGCCGGCGTCGGCCAGCGCCGGCTCGGCGCTGTCGGCGCGAGCGAGGGATTGCGCGTCCACGTGTTCGGGCAGGCGCGACCGGTACAGGAGGGCCACGGTAATGCCCAGCATGATGCCGGCGGCGGCCAGCGCGCCGGAGACGCCCATGGTTTCGGCGAAATGGCCCCACATGAACGAGCCCGCCGCCAGGCCGCCGAAAATGGCCGTCTGGTACAGCGCCAGCGCGCGCGCCTTGACCCAGTCCGGCACCAGCATCTGGACGGTGGTGTTGTAGGTGGCCAGCACGCCGATCCAGCAGCTGCCCGACAGCAGCAGGGCCGGAAACGCGTCCCACAGCGAATCGGCCAGGCCCAGCGCCAGCAGGCAGGCGGCCAGCAGGCCCGCGGCCACGCTCACCAGGCCGCTGGCGCCCCAGGCCGCCTGCACCCGCCGCACCACGGCGCTGCCGAGAATGGCGCCCAGGCCCAGCGCGCCCAGCATGTAGCCGTACAGCAGCGCGCTGCCCCCTTCGTGCTCGTGGGCCAGGAGCGGCAGCAGCGCCCAGAGCGCGCTGGCCGACAGGCCGAAGGCGAAGGACCGCAGCATCACGACGCGGGTCACGGTGGAGTGCTGCGTATAGCGCAGCGCCGCCACCACTCCTTCGAAGATGCCTTCGGGCGGCAGCCGGCGCACGGGCAGGTCGCGATTCCAGCGCCAGATCGCCCAGATCAGGCTGCCGTAGCAGAAGCAGTTCAGCAGGAAGACCCAGGGCGCGCCCATCGCGCCCAGCAGCAGGCCGCCGATGGCCGGCCCGACGGCGCGCGCCACGTTGAAGTTGACGCTGTTGAGCAGCACCGCGCTGCCCACGTGGGCGCGCGGCACCTGTTCGCCCACGGCGGCCTGCCAGGCGGGCGTGACGATGGCGCTGCCGATGGCGATGCAGAAAACCGAGGCGATCAGCGTAATGGGATGGAGCAGGCCCGCGAAGGCGAGCACGGTGATGAACACGCCGCCCGTCAGCTCCAGCAGCATGCCGGTCAGCATCACCTTGCGCCGGTCGTAATTGTCGGCCAGCACGCCCGTCAGGATGGACAGCGCCACCAGCGGAAAGGCGGCGGCCACCTGGATCATGGCGACCATCAGCGGGCTGCTTTGCTCGGTGGTGATGATCCAGGCCGCGGCCACGGATTGCGCCCAGGTGCCCAGGTTGGCGAACAGGTTCGCGATCCAGATGATGCGGAACGCGGGAAAGGCAAAGGGGGAAAGCGTGCTCACCTGCAGGACGGGAGCGGGGGCGGCCGGCGCGTCCGGGGGCAGATCGTTCGTGGCCGAAACGGGTTGCAGCATGGGGATGGGGGCAAGGCGCCCGGTGGCGCCCCGGCGGGCAGTCTGGGTCGGGTAATGGTACGCCTAAGCGGGGGTAAGGTGGGCGCCTCGCGCAGGCGCGGATGCGCCCCGGCGCGGCAGGGGCGGAAGGTCGCGGCCGGGGCGGTTTGGAGCCCGCGCCGCGCTAGGGCTTGGCGGCGCTGGCAGCGGGCGGCGCGGGCGGATAGGCGTGGTTCAGGTATTCCACGATCAGCGGGATCTGCTCTGCCGGAATGGGGGCGCCGTAGGTGCCCACCATTTTCTTCACTTCCGCATCCCAGAAGCCCGGCGGCATCGGCGGCTGCGATGACACGTAGTCCACCGAATGGCACATCAGGCACAGGGATGCGGCCTGCGCGCCAGGGCCGGCGCGCAGCTTGGCGGTTTCCTGGGGAAGCGTGATTTCCAGGGCCTGGGCCGCGGGGGCCAGGCCGGCGGCGGCCAGCGCGAGCGCCGGCGCCCAACGACGAATGTGGCGGATCATGGCGGGCTCCTCAGGCGGCGGTGACGCGGATGGTTTCGACCACGTTGCGCATATAGCCGGCCGGATTCCACAGCGGCTCCAGCGGCTGGGTGTCGCCCGCCATATTGGTGGCGCGGACTTTCAGCTCGTAGTCGCCGGCATTCTTCGGCGTGAACTCGGCATGCCATTCGCGGAACGAATAGCGGCCCAGGTCCTTGCCCAGGGCGGCCGCGTGCCAGGTCTTGCCGCCGTCGGACGAGAACTGGACGTCGCGGATGCCCTTGCCGCCGTCGAATGCGATGCCGCGCACTTCCACGCGGCTGCCCCGGGCGACCCGCGCGCCTTCGGTCAGGCTGGTGATGAAGCTGCGCACGTTGTAGCGGCCGATGGGGCGCGTTTTTTCCGGCGCCTTGCCCGGAGGGGTGCAGGCGCAATCGTTGTCCGGGATGCGATAGGCTTTCTGCATCCAGAAGCCGTCGAATTCCTTGTCCAGCACCTTGATGTCGGCCAGGTGCTTGACCCAGTAGGTGCCGTAGTACCCGGGGACGACCAGGCGGACCGGGTAGCCGTTGAGCATGGGCAGGTCGGCGCCGTTCATGGCGTAGGCCAGCATGACCTCGCCATCCATCGCGTGGGCGGTGTCCAGCGCCTTGACGAACTCCGGCGTGCCCGGAAGCACCGGGCGGTCCATGCCTTCGAAAGTCACCTGCCGCGCGCCGGCGCCGATGCCGGCCCGCTCCAGGATGCGTTTGAGCGGGATGCCGACCCAGCGGGCGTTGCCCATGGCGCCGTTGCCCGATTGCCCGCCGCCCACGCGCGGCAGGAAGAAGCCGCGGCTGTTGCCCGAGCATTGGGTGACGGCCACCAGCTCCACCGGCTTGCCGAACTGCTGCTTCAGGTCGGACAGCGAGAGTTCCAGCGGCTTGTCCACCAGTCCGCTCACGCGGATGCGGTAGGCGTTCAGGTCGATCGAGGTGGGGATGTTGCCCAGGTGATAGCGCACGAAGAAGGCGTCGTTGGGCGTGATGACGTCGTCGTTGAAGACCTGGAACGGGGTTTCCAGCTGCGGCGGGCGGGAGGTCTGCCGGATCATGGCCCGCTTTTGCGGGTAGGCGATCAGGTCGCGCTCGCCGTTCGCGAAGGGCAGCGTAACGGTGGCGGGCGCCGCCAGGCTCGTCAGCGCGTGGCCGGCCAGCGTGCCGGTCGCGCCGAGGGTACAGGCCTGGCGCAGGAAGCGCCGGCGCCCATTCGTGTCGAATGTGCTCATCCTCGTGTCTCCTCTTTCTTATCGCGGGCCGTGCTCGCGGCGTATGGAGACGAGGCTAAGCGCCTGGGCCTGACAAATGCGTTAATGTCCGCGCTGGCCGTTCCAATATCCGCGTTTTCCGTCACGATGACCCTGAGCTTCGATCCACGCGCCTTTGCCGCGCTGCTGGCCGTAACCGCGCTGGAAGCGCTGATCGCCACCCTGGGCGCGCCCTATCCCCTGTTGCGGGGATTCGTAGGCGATGTGGTGGCGGTGGGGTGGGCGTACCTGGCCTACCGCAGCGTCATCCGCGCGGACGTGCTGCCGCTGGCGGTCGCGGCGCTGCTGACGGGGTATGCGGTGGAACTGGGCCAATACCTGGCCCGGCATTTCGGCTGGCGGCTGGAGCAGCCGCTGCTGCGCATCGTGCTGGGCAGCGTGCCCGACTGGTGGGACATGCTGGCCTACACCCTGGGGTTCGGGCTGGTGTTGGCGCTGGCCGCCTGGAACCGGCGGCGGCGCCCGGTCGCGCGCGCCGCCTAGGCGCGCATCGATCCCGGCCCGGCCGCCATCCGGGATTCAGCCTGCCTGGCAGACCGCCGCGTCATCGCGCTGCGGCGCGACCGGCGTCGTCGCGCGCAGGGGCTGGAGCCGCGCGTTGCGGAACGGCGCGAAACACTCGGACCACGACGACGGGAACAAAGGGGTGGCGTGGCGCACGGCGTCGCGGCGGGCGTAATGCGTCAACAGCTGCTGGCCGATCGGGGCATCTCCAAGGGGGTGGCGGGTGTTCATGGTATTTCCGTATTGCATTGAAAGTGTATTCAGTGTACCAGCGTTAGCCCCCAGGTGCCAGTGCCTCCCTATACGCGCCAAGTGCTTGATCTGTATGAGACTGTCCCTGTTTATCGATGCTTTCTCCGGGATTGCCCTAGCAGTCCAAAAGAGTAGACGGTATACAATGTGCATCATGCCCGGGCTAAGACAAGCCTGGAATCCTCCCTACCGGACCTGGAGCGCGCCATGGCTGAACTGATGAACCGAGATGAATTCCGCACCGCGTTGGAAAACGCGATCAAGGGCAAGAGCGCCAATGCCTCGCCTTTTTCGATTGCCTGGGCAGAAGGCAAGCTCAGCCGCCAGCATCTGCAGCGCTGGGCCGAGAACCACTACCACTACGTCGGCCCCTTCGCCGACTATCTCGGCTACCTGTATGCCCGTACGCCCGATACCTATACCGAGGCCAAGGACTTCCTGCTGGCCAATATGTATGAAGAGGAAATCGGCGGCGACCGCCACACCGACCTGCTGATCCGCTTTGCCGAGGCCTGCGGCACCACGCGCGAGCGGGTGGTCAATCCCGACAATATGTCGCCCACCACGCGCGCCCTGCAGAGCTGGTGCTACGCGGTGGCCATGCGCGAAGATCCCATCGTGGCCGTGGCCGGGCTGGTGGTCGGCCTGGAATCGCAAGTGCCCTCCATTTACCGCAAGCAGACGCCGACGCTGCGCGACAAGTACGGCTTCACCGACGAGGAAGTGGAGTTTTTCGATCTGCACATCGTGTCCGACGAGATCCACGGCGAACGCGGCTACCAGATCGTGCTGGAACACGCCGACACGGTGGACCTGCAGCAGCGCTGCCTGAAGATCTGCGAAATCGGCGCGCAGATGCGCCTGCTCTACACCACGGCGCTCTATACCGACTACGTGCAGAACGACATCGCGCTGCCCGAACTGGGCCTCGCCGCCTGATTCCCGGCGCGGCCGCCCGGCAGCCCGCCGGACGGCCGCAACGACGACCGCGCCTGGCCAGATCGCCGCTTGCCGGCCTCTGCGAGGCTTTATTCCGTATCGACAGGCCCTGTAGAACCATGCCTACCGTTGTGTTTCATAAAGGCGGCCAGACCTACACCGACGTGGTGAAGGACAACACCAACCTGGTGGTGCGGGCCGGCATCAAGCAGTTCCCGTATCCGCATCTGCGCTACGAGTGCGGCATGGGCAAGTGCGCCAAGTGCGCCTGCCGCGTGCTGGCGGGGGCCGAGCACCTGCCTCCGGTGAACTGGAAGGAAAAGAAGCAGCTGGGCGACCGCGTCGACCAGGGCTACCGGCTGGCCTGCCAGCTGTGGCTCAACAGCGATATCGAGTTGACCCAGGACGTGGAGGCGTAGCGGCGATGGACCCGGTATATGTCATCCTGACCACCAAGCCCGGCGTGTTCCGCACGGAAACCGGCGAAGGGGTCGATATCATCGAAACCTACGACTACGTGTTCTACGGCCGCGCGCTGGCGGAATACCGCATCGCCCGGCTGCACGGCGAGACCCGGCTGATCGTCACCGAAGAGACCCCGCCGTACGTGGTGAACCGCGTGCCGTCCAAATTCCTGGAGAAGTTCGACTCGGTCGAGGCGGCGCGCAAGGAGCTTGCCCACCTCACGCGCTTCGGCAGCATGGAATCGACCTTGACGCTGCGCCCCGGCGCCGGCGCCGCGGAGCACTGAACACCATGGTCCAGATCACATTCATCTCCAACGGCGGCATGGTCGCCACCGCGCCCGAGAACAGCAACCTGCTGCGCGTGTCGCTCAAGGAAAAGGGCGGGATCCCGTTCAAGTGCGGGGGCGGCCTGTGCGGAACCTGCAAGTGCCGCATCGAAGAGGGGCTGGAAAACACCGATGCCATCAAGCCCAAGGAGCGCAAGCACCTGCGTCCCGAGGATTTCGAGGCCGGCTACCGCATGGCCTGCCAGACCTTCGTGAACGGCGACATCAAGGTGTCGTGGGTGGTCCGCAACGGCAAGGGCGTGGTGGTGGGCGAGCCCGCCGACCCCGTGCAGGCCGGAACCTGAAGGCCGCGCCGGATCACGCCACGGAGGCGTGCTGCGCCTGTTGCGCTTCGGTGTAGGCCTTGGCGGCGTTGTGCACGTGCTGGCTGGCCAGCAGGGCGGCCAGGTCGCCGTTGCCGGCGATGACGGCGTTCAGGATCTGCGAGTGCTCGTCCCAATTCTGCTTGGCGCGGCGCATATTGCTGGGCGCGAACAGCAGCGCCGTGCGGTCGCGCAGCGAACGCATCAGGTCGGTCAGCACCACGTTGCCGCCGATGGTGGCGAGCATCTCGTGGAACTGCGAGTTCAGGGCGAGGAATTTGTCCAGCTGCTCGCTGCGGGCGGCCTCCGTGCCTTCGCGCAGGAAGGCCTGCAGGCGTTCCACCGTTTTCTCGTCGCGGCGCTGCGCCGCGAGCTTGGCATTCAGCCCTTCCAGGGTGGCGCGCACCTCGACCATGTCGTAGGCGACCGCGTCGGAAAGCACCGATACCGATGCGCCGCGCCGGGGCTCGATGGTGACCAGCCCTTCCGCGGCCAGCGCGCGCAGCGCCTCGCGCACCGGAATGCGCGACACGCCCATTTCCTCGGACAGGCGCCCTTCGACCAGGCGGTCGCCGGGCGTGAATTCGCCGCTCAGGATGCGTTCGCGCAGCTTGTCGCGGATCACGGCAAACAACTGCGGGTGCTGCTCGCCGATCTTCAGCGAAGCGGAATGCTGCGTGGCTACAGCTTGCGGGCTGACGGGAGTAGTGGTCATGGCGAGCACGTTTGGCGTAATGGATACAGTCTCCATTGTATTACCGGGTGTAGCCGAATGCCGGCCGGGGCGGCTGGCATCAGCCGCCCCAGAACGCCTTGGCCAGCACACCCAGCGCGCCCAGGGCGCAAACCGCCAGCAGCACGCCGCGCACTGCGCGCGGAGGCAGCCGATGGCGCAGCCGGTTGGAGACCGCGAAACCGGCCAGCAGGAACGGCGCCAGGCTGAGGGCCAGCCCGGCGTGGTACGCCGTATAGCGATTCGCCAGCGCCAGCATGGCGAGCGAAAAAATGGATCCCAGGAACAGCACCATGCCCAGCGTGGCGCGCAGCCGCGGCGGCGCGGCGTGCTGCATCACGATGGCGATCGGCGGCGCGCCGACGGAGGTCATGGTGCCCATGATGCCCGAGGCCACGCCGGCGCCCGACACGCGCCCCGGCGTCGCGGAAAAACGCAGGCCGGCGGCGCTAATCCCGACGGCCGCCAGGATCAGGCAGGCGAACAGCACGCCCAGCGCCTGCGGGGCGAAACGCGTCATGGCATAGATGGCGATCAGCGTGCCCAGGGCGCGCCCGGCCAGGGCGTAGGACACGGCCGGCCAGTCGATGGCGGCACGCTCGCGCAGCGCGGTCAGCAGGGAGATGCAGCCGCCCAGCGTCAACAGGGGGCCGGGCGCCAGCTGCGGGAAGAACATGGCGGCCACCGGCGCGGCGAACATGGCGAAGCCCACGCCGCCCACGCCCTGCGCGATCGCGGCGCCGAATACGACGACGGCCATGGTGGCGTACTGCAGAAGGTCGGGGTACGGCAGGGAGGATGTCATGCCTGGATCATGCTTTTTATGTATACGGTAGTCTATCCATGATTCGGCAGATTTTGCCAGTACCCTTGAAAATCTAGGGTAATCCCCTGATTTTTTGACATTATTCAAGGATTTTTCAGAATTATCGGTTTCCCTAGGCGGTGCATATTTTGATTGGTATGGCGTGAAACGAAATATAGTATACCGAGTGTGGCGATCCAACAGCCACGCATACAAGGGGAATCACGCATGCAATCGGACGTAGTGCTCAACGCCGCTCATTGGATGTACCTGTTCAGCGTGGCCGCCATCATCCTGACGATGATCCTGCGGGCCAACGTGGTGGTGCCATCGGTCATCGGCACCTTCCTGGTGGTGTTCGCCATCACCGGCAACCCGGTCAGCGCGCTGATAGGCATCTTCTCGGCCAGCTTCGTGGCCGCCAAGGAGCTCTTCAATATCTTCCTGGTGATCACGTTCATGACGGCGCTGCTCAACGCGCTCAAGACGCTGCAGGCGGACGTGCGCATGGTGCAGCCCTTTCGCCGCGTGATGCGGGGCGGGCATTCCTCCTTCGCGATCATCGCCCTCTGTACCTACGTGATCTCCTTGTTCTTCTGGCCCACCCCGGCGGTGCCGCTGGTGTCCGCCATCCTGCTGCCGGCGGCCATCGCCGCCGGCCTGCCGCCGCTGGCGGGCGCCATGGCCATCGCCATCGCCGGCCAGGGCATGGCCCTGTCCTCGGACTACGTGATCGGGGTGGCGCCCAGCATCAGCGCCAAGGCGGCGGGGGCGGCGGTCAGCGCCGCCGTCGTGGCCGACCGCGCCCTCGTGCTGTCGCTGATCACCGGCGGCGTGGCGCTGGTGGTCGCCTATCTGCTGGTCCGCAAGCACATCGTGTCCGCCGATCCGGCGCTGCTGTCCGCCTGGCAGGCGCGCGCGCAGGACGGCAGCCTGGCCCGCATCGAGCAATCCGGATCCTTCGACAAGGCGGAACTGGCCCGCGGCACCATGGGCGCCGATCCGGCCCTGCCGCGCGAACCGGAACTGAGCGAGGAGGAGCGGCGCCGCGTGCGCTGGTCCAAGACCTTCGCCGTCGTGACGCCGCTGGCCTTCCTGGGCGTGATCGCCGTGATGGTGCTGCCGCGCCTGTTCCCGTCCCTGCCGGCCCTGCGCGGCGGCGACGCGGCGGCGCTGGTGGGCGGGGTGGCTTTCGTCGTGATGATGCTGGTCACGCTGGCGGCGGAAGGGCCCCGCAAGATGCTGGACGTCTGTCCGGAGCACGTCACCGACGGGTTCGTGTTCGCTTTCAAGGCCATGGGCTCGGTGCTGCCGATCGCGGGCTTCTTCTTCGTGGGCGCCAACGAGACCGCCGCGCAGATCCTGGGCGTGCCGCAGGCGCAGGCGCCGGGGCTGCTGTTCGAGGTGATTTCGGCCGGACAGCACCTGATCCCGGAAAACCATTTCCTGGTGGCCTTCGGCGTGCTGCTGGTGGGCATGATCACCGGCATCGACGGCTCGGGCTTCGCCGGCCTGCCGTTGACCGGCACCCTGTCCGGCGCCCTGGGCCCGGTGGTGGGCGTGGATCCGGCGACGCTGGCGGCCGTCGGGCAGATGGGCGCGGTGTGGACGGGCGGCGGCACGCTGATCGCCTGGTCTTCGCTGATCGCGGTGGCCGGCTTCGCCCGGGTCAACGTGCTGTCCCTGGTGCGCGCCCTGCTGCTGCCGGTATTGCTGGCGCTGTTCATCTCGACGATCTGCGCCGTGCTGATCTGGAGCTGAGCCCGGCGGGCCCTGCCGCCGCCGCGAAGGGTCCCTGCGGGGGCCCTTCGCGCTTGCGGGGCGACCGGGGGTTTTTACGTATCGCTCCATATTGATTAAAGTATACAATGTTCATAAGCCGACCCGTCGCCTCCAGGGCGGCACGCCTGGCATAGCCAAAGGAAGCGCTCCCGTGGACGATCTCTCGCAGCAAACATTCCTGAACCGCATCGGCGGCAGCTGGGTGCCCAGCGCCACCGGCAAGACAGCGCCCAACGTCAATCCCGCGGACACCGCGGACATCGTCGGCCGCTTCCAGGTGTCTGACGCCGCCGATGCGCGCCAGGCCGTGGACGCGGCGCAGGCCGCCTTCGCCAGCTGGCGCGATACCCCGATTTCCAAGCGCGCCGCCATCCTGTTCCGGGCCGCCCAATACCTGGAAGACCGCGCGGGCGACATCGCGCGCGAACTGACGCGCGAGGAAGGCAAGAACCTGAGCCTGGCCAAGGACGAAGTGCTGCGTTCCGCGCAGACGATCCGCTTCTACGCCGTGGAAGGCCAGTCCTTTACGGGCGAAACCTATCCCAACGACGATCCGGACATGGTGGTCTACAGCCAGCGCGAGCCGCTGGGTGTGGTGACGGTGATTTCGCCCTGGAACTTCCCCATTTCCATCCCGGCCCGCAAGATCGCCCCGGCGTTGATCGCCGGCAATACCGTGGTGTTCAAGCCGTCCTCGGACGCGCCCCTGTCGGGCTATCGCCTGACCGAAGCCTTCATCGAGGCCGGCCTGCCCGCCGGCGTGCTGAATTTCCTGACCGGGCCGGCGGGCGCCGTCGGCGAAGCGATCACCGGCGCGCCCGCGGTGCGCGCGATTTCGTTCACCGGTTCCACCGCCGCGGGCGAGCAGATCCACCGGACCGCCGGGCTGACCACGCGCACGCAGATGGAGCTGGGCGGGAAGAACCCGCTGATCGTCCTGGCGGACGCTGACCTGGATCGCGCGGTGGATCTGGCCGTGAAGGGCGGTTTTTCGCTCAGCGGCCAGGCGTGCACCGGCACCAGCCGGGTCCTGGTGGACAAGCGCGTGCGCCAGGATTTCACCGACCGGCTGCTGGCCCGGATGAAGGCGCTGACCATCGGCAACGGCATGGACGGCAATTTCGACCTGGGCCCGCTGGCCACGGCCAAGCAACTGGACAGCGTGCTGGGCTACGTGGCCCTGGGCAAGCAAGAGGCCACCCACCTGTACGGCGGAGACCGTCTGTCGGGAGAGGGGTTCGACCGCGGCTACTACGTCTCTCCCGCGCTGTTCACCGGCGTCACGCAGCAGATGCGGATCGCGCGGGAAGAGATTTTCGGGCCGGTGATCGCGCTGATCGAGGTCGACGGCTATGACGACGCGATCGCGAAGGCCAACGATACCGAATACGGCCTGGCTGCCGCCATCGCCACCTCCGACGCGCGCTATGCGCACCGCTTCGCCCGCGACATCCAGGCGGGCACGGTGAAGATCAACCGCACCACCACCGGCAACCTGATCAACGCGCCGTTCGGCGGGCTCAAGCATTCCAGCACGTCCACGTTCCGCGAATCGGGGCGCGCGGGACTGGAGTTCTATACGCAGATAAAGACCGTCTACCGCGCGGGCTGAAACCCCGCGGTCGCCACTTCGCAACCGGAAAAGGATATCGACATGAAGCAGGTCTACCGCCTGGAACTTGAAGAAGCGCGCGTCATGGTTCGCGCCGCCATCGCCAAATCGGAAGAGATCGGCGTGCTGGAATCCGTCTGCATCGTGGACGACGGCGGCTATCCCATCGCGCTGGAGCGCATGGACGGGGCCCGCATCACCGGGCCCCAGATCGCCTGGAACAAGGCCTTCACCGCCGCGGGGCACAAGCGCTCCACGCATCTGTTCAACACGCCGCCCAACGGGCCCGCGCTGCCGGGCAACGAGGCCTTCGGCATCCAATGGAGCTTCGACGGCAAATTCGCGGTATTCGTCGGCGGCTTTCCCATCGTGGTCAACGGCGAGGTGATCGGCGGGGTGGGCCTGAGCGGCGGCAACGGCGAGCAGGACACCAAGGCCGGCCTGGCGGCGCTGGCCGCGCTGGCGACGCTGCTGGAGCCGCGCGGCATGAAGGTGCTGGTCGAGGCGGACATCAAGAAATAAGGCGAGGCCGGCCATGGCATACCGCGTGCACATCCTGGAAACCGACGAGGCGTTCCACGTCGAAGAGGGCGAATCCGTCCTGCAGGCCGCCGAACGTTCGGCGGTCAGGCTGCCGCACGAATGCACTTTCGGCGGCTGCGGCACCTGCCGCGTGAAGCTGGAGTCCGGCGCCGTCGCGTACGACGAGTTCCCGATGGCGCTGACGCCGGAAGAGGCGGCCGAAGGCTATGCGCTGGCCTGCCAGGCGCGGCCGCTGGGCGACCTGTGCATCAGCGTGCCCAGCAGCCGCCAGTCGTTTCCCGAGCCGCGCCGCCTGCCGGCAACCATCCACCGTCTCGAACGCTACAGCGACGACGTCATCCACCTGACGCTGGCGCTGCCCGAGCCGGGCCTGGACTACGTGCCCGGCCAGTACATGAACGTGGTGCTGCCCGACGGCGAGACGCGCAGCTTTTCCATGGCCTCGGTGCCGGCCGGCAACCTGGTGGATTTCCACGTGCGTCGCATTCCCGGCGGCCGCTACACCGACCGCTGGCTGGGACAGGCGCAGGCCGGCGCCGGCGTGGACATCGAGGCGCCGCTGGGAACGTTCAGCTTCCACGAGGAAGACTGGCGGCCGCTCATCATGATGGCCACCGGCACCGGCATCGCGCCGATCAAGGCCATCCTGGAATCCCTGCTGGACAACGAGGATTGTCCGCCCGTGACGCTGTATTGGGGCATGCGCACCGAGGCCGACCTGTACCTGCGCGAGCAGATCGAGGGCTGGGCGGGGCGCCTCTACGAATTCAATTTCGTGCCGGTGCTGTCGCGCGCCGGGGCGGACTGGCAGGGGCGGCGCGGCCACGTGCAGCAGGCCGTCGTGGAAGACCATGCGGACCTGTCCGAGCACGCCATCTACCTTTGCGGGGCGCCGGAAATGATCCAGGACGCCAAGCGCCTGCTGGCCGCGCGCGGCGCCAGCCTCGACCACATGTACGCCGACAGCTTCACCTTCCAGCACGCGCTGGCCGCCGCCGGCTGAGCGGGGCGGCGCGCGGGCCGGCCGGGCGCTAGCGGAACACCAGCACCGGCAGGCGGGTATGCGCCAGCACGCGCTGGGTTTCGCTGCCCAGCAGGAAGCCGGTCATGCCGTGCCGGCCGTGCGAGCCCATGATGATCAGGTCGCAGCCCTGGCTTTGCGCCGTCTCGACGATGGCTTCGTGGGGATGGTCGTTGACCGTGACGATGGCGTTGCAGGGCACCAGGGCGTGGCGCGCTTCCGTCTCCAGGCCGTCCAGGTAGGACTGCGCGTTCTTGCGCGCCTGGTCGGTATGCTGCGTTTGCGTGGTGCCGAGCATCTCGGCCTGGTAGATCAGCAGATGGTCTTCCGGGATGGCGCGCAGCAGCGTGACCGTGGCTCCCATTTCCTTGGCGAAAACCAGGGCGCGCTTGAAAGCCGATTCGGACAGTAGCGAGCCGTCCACGGCGATGAGCAAGTGCTTGTACATGTTGCCTCTCCTTCGGGAAAAAGGAAAAGGAATACCGAGCAACCGCGAATCCAGTATAGGCTCGCGTCCGGCGGCAGGCCAGTCCCGCTTAAGGACGAGGCTGGCCGGGGAAGCCGCCGCCCGGCCATATGCCGATTCCGCATATCCGCATTTGGAATCCGTCCTTCCCCGCGCCGCGCCCGGCCTGTAGGCTTGCCGTACCCGCTAGCCAATCAGGAGCCGACCATGAGCATTCAATCCATCAACGCCCGCAACCAGTTCCGCGGCAAGATCAAGGAAATCATCCTGGGACCGGTGGTGTCCGAGGTCGACGTGGACACGCCCGCGGGCATCGTGACGTCCGTGATCACCACGCGCTCGGTGAAGGAACTGGACCTGCAGGTCGGCACCGAGGTGCTGGCCTTCGTGAAGGCCACCGAGGTGTCCGTCGCCAAACTGTAATGTTGGCGTCCGCCCGGCGGCGGCGCTTCCCCTGCGCCGCCGTTAGGCATATATTGTCAGCGCGATATCCGGCAGTTCCCTCCTGGCTTGTGGCGTCATGCTTTGCGATTCACGGAGAACGGAAAATGCGTCGACTGCAACGGTGGTTCATCGGCTGGTTATGCCTGGGGTTGGCGGCCTGCCTTCCCGCCGCGGCGCAGACCAAGCTGGACAACGCGC
The DNA here is from genome assembly GCF_001571365.1 of Achromobacter denitrificans NBRC 15125. Lineage (GTDB taxonomy): Bacteria > Pseudomonadota > Gammaproteobacteria > Burkholderiales > Burkholderiaceae_B > Achromobacter > Achromobacter denitrificans. The sequence goes on from NZ_BCTQ01000010.1 coordinate 42,082, forward strand.
AACTGGATCAGCTGATGGCGCCGGTGGCGCTTTATCCGGATTCGCTGCTGTCACAGATACTCATGGGGGCCACGTATCCCGAGGACGTGGCGGCGGCCGCGAAATGGTCGGCCGCGCACACTTCCGAATCCGGCGACCAGGCCGTCAAGGCGGTCGAGGGCGAGGCCTGGGACCCCAGCGTCAAATCCCTGGTGGCCTTCCCCTCTGTCATGGACATGATGGGCAGGCAGCCCGATTGGGTGAAATCCGTGGGCGACGCCTTCCTCGCCCAGCCCGACGCGGTCATGGATTCGGTCCAGCGGTTGCGCGTCCAGGCCCAGAAGGCCGGCAACCTGAAGAGCACGCCGCAGCAGAAGGTCACGTCCAACACCACCAACGACAAGACGGTCGTGGTGATCGAACCGGCCGACCCGCAGGTGGTCTACGTGCCCAGCTACAACCCCACCGTGGTCTACGGCGCCTGGGCGTACCCGTCCTATCCTCCCTATTACTATCCGCCGCCGCCGGGCTCGGTGTTCGCCACGTCGCTGGTGGCCGGCATCGGCTTCGGCCTGGGCGTCGCCGCCGTCAACTCCATGTGGGGCGGCTTCGACTGGGGGCATGGCGACGTCGATATCGACGTCAACCGCTACAACAACATCAACGTCAACCAGCGCATCGACCGGAACAACGTCAATAACAACAAGGTCGGCTGGCAGCACAATCCGGCCAACCGCGGCAACACGCCGTATGCCGATCAGGGCAGCCGCCAGCGTTTCGACAGCCAGCGCCAGGCCGGCGTGCAGAATCGCGCCCAGCAGCGCCAGGGCCAGGCCGGGCGCGCGCCGGGCGCGGCGCCGAGTTCCCGCGATGCCGCCCGCAGCCGCGCGGCGCAATCGTTCGAAGGACGCACCGGCCAGGCGATTCCCGGCCATGGCCAGCAAGGCGCCGGACGAGGCCAGGGCGCGGCCGGCCGAGGCGAGGCGGCCGGCGGGCGCGGCCAGGGCGGCGCGGGCCGGGGCGAAGCCGCCGGAGGACGCGGACAGGGCCAGGGCCCTCAAGGCGGCCAGGGCGCGCGCGAGCGGCCGCAGGGCGGCGCCGGGGCGGCGCAGCACGACCGCGCGGGCATGTCCACGCAGGACCGACAGGCGGCCGCCCAGCGCCAACGCGCCGACGAATCCGCCGCGCGCGACCGGGGCCGCGCATCCAATAGCACCAATGCGCTGAGCGATGCCGGCAACGGCGAGCGCATGCGGCAGCAGAGCCACCGCGGCGAGATGAGCCGCGGCGGCGGAGGCGGCGTCCAGCGCGGCGGCGGCGGACACGGCGGAGGACGCGGTGGTGGCGGTGGCGGACATTTCGGCGGCCGGAGATAAGCACCATGGAAAACAACGCTTTCATGACTTTTGCCCGTTTGCGCGCGCTGTGCGCCGCGTCGGCGCTGGCGCTCGGCCTGTCGGCGCCCGCGGCGGCCCAAAGCCTGTACCCGAGTCCGCAGGCGGCCGCGGACGCTTTCGTCGATGCCATGGCCACCGGCGACCTCGACGGCCTGGCCAAGGTGCTGGGGCCGAACCATCAGCAGATCGTGCCCGGCGGCGTGGCACAGGAAGATATCTACCGGTTCCTGGCGGCCTGGTCGCGCAAGCACGAGATCGTCGCCGACGGCGGCCGTTCCTGGCTGGCGGTCGGCGATTCCGGCTGGACCCTGCCGGTGCCCATCGTGCGCGCCGGGCATGGATGGCGGTTCGACCCGGCGGCGGGCACGGCGGAAATCCGCCGCCGCGCCATCGGCCGCAACGAACTCACCGCCATCGAAACCCTGCAGCAGCTGCAGGCAGCCCAGGCTCGCTACAAGGACGGCGTGGGCCAGGGGCGCTACGCGACCCGCCTGGTCAGCCGCCCCGGCGAGCGCGACGGCCTGTACTGGCCCGAGCTGCCGGGCGCGCCCCAGCAGGCCTTCGGGCCCGATGCCCTGACCATGGGGCCGGACGTGCCGCAGGACGACGCCTATTACGGCTATCGCTACAAGGTGATCCCGGGCGCCGGAGACAATTCGTACCGCATCGTCGCCTGGCCCGCCCGCTACGGCCAGACCGGCATCGGATCGTTCGTCGTGGGGCCCGAAGGGCGTGTGCTGGAGGCCGATCTCGGACCCGCCACCGCGACGCGCGCGGCGGCCTTGCGCGAGCGCGATATCCGTGCCGGACACTGGGTCGACGCGGACGCGCAACCCGTTGGCGCCAAATGATTTTTCCGGTTTGAAAGGCAGGGACGGAACACGCCTGTTGCTGGGTCGCAACAGGCGTGTGCGTTTGTCGCGTAACGGTGGGCCGACGCGCTTTTGTCAGGTCGCTTTGCCTACAATGGCGAGCACCGGGACCCTGCCCGTTTTCCCTTTGCCGGACCTAGAAATTGAACCCCATGCATTTTGTCCGCTACGCCTTGTTCGGCGTAGGGATGGCGCTTAGCGCAGCGGCGGCTTCGGCCCCGATCTTCGTCCTGAACTCCCTGGACGCCAACGTCAGCATCATCGATCCGGTCACCTACAAGGAATTGCGGCGCGTGCCCACGGGCAAGGAGCCGCATCACCTGTATCTCACGCCCGACGAGAAGTCGCTCATGGTGGCCAATGCCACCGGCGATTCGATCACGCTGATGGACCCCAAGACGGGCGAGGTCCAGCGCACGCTCACGGGCATCGTCGATCCCTACCAGCTTCAGTTCTCGCCCGACATGAAGTGGTTCGTGACCGCGGCCAACCGCCTGGACCACATCGACATCTACGCCTGGAAGCCGCTGGAAAAGGGCTTCGACCTGACGCTGGTCAAGCGCATCCAGGCGGGCAAGACGCCCAGCCACATCATGATCGACAAGAACAGCACCACGGCCTACGTGACGCTGCAGGACAGCGATCAGCTGATCGCCATCGACCTGGCCACGCAGACGCCGAAATGGACGGTGCCGGTAGGCAAGACGCCGGCCGACGTGTTCCTGACGCCCGACCAGAAGACGCTGCTGGTCGCCCTGACGGGCGACTCCTACGTCGAAGCCTATGACGTCAGCAACGGCCCGGCCAAGCTGGTGACGCGCATCAAGACCGCCGCCGGCGCGCACGCCTTCCGCGCGCAGGGCGACCAGCGCCATCTGTTCGTGAGCAACCGCACGGCCAATTCCATCAGCCGCATCGACATGCAGACGCTGGCCGTGACCGACACCTTCGCGGTGCCCGGCGGCCCCGACTGCATGGACGTGCTGGCCGATGGCAAGACGCTGCTGGTCACGTCGCGCTGGGCGCGCAAGCTGACCGTGGTGGACCTGGAGCAGAAGAAGGTCGCCAACCAGGTGACGGTGGGCAAGTCGCCCCACGGCGTCTGGACGCTGAACCATGCGCCAACGAGATAACGGCCCCCGGGCCTCGCGGGCAACCCCAGGGGCGGCAAGCAGAGCCCCGGCGGCGGTTCGCGGAGTCGCCTTGGCGGCGTGCCTGGCGCTGGCCGCACCCGCGGTCGGCGCGGCCGGGCAGGCCGTCTGCGACAAGCCGGTGTACCTGACGTTCGATACCGGCCACATGGGCGTGGCTCCGCTGGTGGCCGAAGTGCTGGCCCGCCATCAGGTCAAGGTCACGTTCTTCCTGGCCAACGAGCGCACGCTGACCGGCGGCTCCAGCCTGGACGACGCATGGGCGCCGTGGTGGAAGGCGCGCGCGGCGGAAGGCCATGCCTTCGGCTCGCATACCTACGACCACGTCTACTGGCAGGGCGACCTGCCCGGCGGCAAGTTCCGGGTCAAGCCCAGCGCCGGGCCGGACGCGGGCAAGCGCGCCGAATGGACGGCCGAGCAGTATTGCGCCGAGATCAAGCGCTCCGTCACCCGATTCCATCAGATGACGGGCAAGGACATGCTGCCCCTGTATCGCGCGCCGGGCGGCAAGACCTCGCCCGCGCTGCTGCAGGCCGCCAAGGCTTGCGGCTTCGAACAGGTGGGCTGGGCGCCCGCCGGCTTCCTGGGCGACGAACTGCCCAGCGACAAATACCCCAATGCCCGCCTGCTCGACCAGGCGCTGCGCACCATCAAGCCCGGCGACATCCTGCTGGCCCACCTGGGCATCTGGTCGCGCCAGGATCCCTGGGCGCCGGCCGTGCTGGAGCCCTTGATTGAAGGTTTGCAGCGCAAGGGCTATTGTTTCGCTACCTTGAACACCCATCCGTCCTATCGCGACTGGATCGCCACGCATCATTGATCATGGATACGCTTAGTCAATTTTTCGGAGCATGCCAGCAGTGGCTCTTCGAGACGGCGATTCAGCCCGCGCTGTTTCATCTGGGCCTGAGCAACTTCATCGAAGACGGCTATGACGCCACGATGTGGCTGCTGGTCGGCCTGTTGCAGATCGCGGTGCTGGTGCTGGTGTTCGGCCCGCTGCAGCGCCTGCGCCCGGTCGAGCCCGTCACCGACCGCCGCCAGATCGGCGTGGACGTCCTGTACACACTGATCCACCGGCTCGGCGCGTTCCGGCTGGCGCTGTTCTTCACCATCGATCCGCTGTGGGACAGCGTGTTCGGCCAGCTGCACGTGTGGGGCTACGCCGGCTTCCAGCTGGACCAGTACTGGCCCGGCGTGACGGACAAGGCCTGGGTCAGCCTGATCATCTACCTGCTGTTGTTCGATGCGGTGGATTATTTCTACCACCGGGCCCAACACCGTTTCGGCTGGCTCTGGGCGCTGCATGCCGTGCACCACAGCCAGCGCCAGATGACGATCTGGAGCGATGACCGCAACCACCTGCTGGACGACATGCTGCGCGACGTGCTGGTGGTGTTCGTGTCGCAGCTGGTGGGCGTGCCGCCGGCGCAGTTCGTGATGGTGGTCGCCATCACCCAGCTGGCGCAAAGCCTGTCGCATGCCAACCTGCGCCTGCATTTCGGCGCGGTGGGCGAACGCCTGCTGGTCAGCCCGCGCTTCCATCGCCACCACCACTCCATCGCCTACGACGCCTCGTCGCCCGGGCCGGCGGGCGGCTACAACTTCGGCGCGCTGTTCCCCATCTGGGACGTGCTGTTCCGCACCGCGCGCTTCGGCGTCGGCTACGGGCCCACCGGCATCCATGACCAGCAGCCCGAAGCCGGCGGGCGGGATTACGGCCGCGGCTTCTGGTCGCAGCAGTGGCTGGGGCTCAAGCGCCTGACGGGCCGCGACCGCGAGCCCGCGCCCGTGCCGGCCGATCCGCCGCCGGCCGCCGAGCGCGCCTGACGCGCGAAGGGCGGGGCGGCAGCCCCGGCCTTTCTTGCGCGGCTCATCCCGCCCAGCGGGAATTGCGGATGACGCTGCAGAAATTGCCGGGCCGGAAGGCCGGCTCCTTGTCGGCGATCACGTCGGCCTTGACGTTGCCGAAGGTCGTCTGCGGCTTGTGCTTGATGCCGTCGTAGAAGGCCTGGATGATTTCCTCCTTGAAGCGCGGCCCGCGCGGGTGGGCCGCCACCACGGCCTCGCGCTGCGCGTCGCTGTATTCGCCGTAGGTCAGGCCCAGCACGTCCATCTCCACGCCCGCCGTCACCAGCGCCACCACGGGATCCATGAACTCGGGAATGCCCGGCGTGGTGTGCAACGCGATTGCCGTCCAGACGAGCTCGACGTCCCGGGGCGCGATGCCTCGGCTTTGCAGGAAATCCCGCGCCGCGTTGGCGCCGTCCACTTCGAAGCGGCAGCAGTTGCTGCTGTGCTGCCGGGTCAGCCCCATGTCGTGGAACATGCAGCCGCAGTAAAGCAGCTCGGGGTCGAATTTCAGGCCGCGCTGTTTGCCGGCCAGCGCGCCGAAGTAGTAGACGCGGCTTGAATGGTGGAACAGCAGCGGCGATTCGGTGTCGCGCACCATTTCGGTGATGTCGCGCGCCAGCTGGCTGTCGGGGATCTTGACGTCGTCGAGGGTGAAGTTCATGGCGGGGCCTCCGGGGTAAAGGGGATGCGGTCGGGGTATTCGGTCCATTCTGCGGCCGGACTACAATGGCCTCAATAGGCGTAATACGCCGATTCCTGCCAAATACCGCGATCCGCTGCCATGACCAAAACCATAGCCGTGCTGGCCCTGCCGGGCGTGCAGATGCTGGACGTATCGGGTCCGCTCGATGTCTTCGCCCAGGCCAATGCCGAGTTGGGGCGGCCGTACTACGCGCTGCGCCTAGTGGCGTACGAACCCGGCCCGGTGCGCAGTTCCTCGGGCGTGCGCCTGCTGCCCGACGCCGTGGTGGGCGACGCGCTGCCGCGTCTGAACACCCTGCTGGTCGCCGGCACGCCGCATGCCTCGGGCGCCGTGCTCAGCGAGCCGGCGCTGCGATGGCTCCGCGCCACCGCCAGGGATGCCAAACGCTACGGGTCGGTCTGCACCGGCGCCTTCATGCTGGCCGCCGCCGGCCTGCTGGACGGGCGGCGGGTGACGACGCACTGGAGCGCGGCCGGCGAGTTGCGGCGGGCCTATCCGCGCGTGGAGGTCGAGGAAGACGCGCTGCACGTGCGCGACGGCAAGCTGCGCACCGCCGCGGGCGTGACGGCCGGGCTGGACCTGGCGCTGTCCCTGGTGGAAGAAGACCTGGGGCGTGAGGTGGCGGTGAAGGTGGCGTCGCAGCTGGTGATGTTCTTCAAGCGCCCCGGCGGGCAGTTGCAGTTCAGCCGCCAGGGGCAGGCGGGGCCGGTCGGCCGGTCGGTGCTGCAGGAGGTGCAGCGCTGGGTGGCGGCGCACCCGCAGCTGCCCCTATCGGTGGAGGCCCTCGCCAGGCATGCGGGCCTGAGCCCGCGGCACTTTGCGCGGTTGTTCCATGCGGAGGTCGGCGTGACGCCGGCGGCCTGGGTGGAGATGACGCGCATTGCGGCCGCGCGGGCCCTGCTGGAGGGCGGGGCGGCCACGCCCAAGCAGGTCGCGGCGCAGTGCGGATTCGCGAATGCGGATACCTTGCGGCGGGCCTTCGTCAAGCACGTGGGGGTGTCGCCGGCCATGTACCGGCGGCATCATGGCGGCGGCCCGGCCTGAAGGCGGGCCGCCTGCCCGCGGGTCAGCCGCGGGGCTGGCTGTCGTGCGTGGTTTCGCGCTTGATCTCGCCGTGGCGGCGTTCCATTTCCTGGCGCAGTTCGCGGCGCAGCTTGGCCGCTTCCATGCGCTGCTTTTCTTCCAGGTTGCGCGGTTCCAGCGGCGGCACCGCGGTGGGGGCGCCCTGGTCGTCCACCGCCACCATCGTGAAATAGCAGCTGTTGGTGTGGCGCACCAGTTTCTTGCGGATGTCTTCGGTGACGACCTTGATCCCGATTTCCATAGAGGTGCGGCCCGTATAGTTCACGGCCGCCAGGAAGGTCACCATCTCGCCCACGTGGATGGGCTCGCGGAAAACGACCTGGTCCACGGACAGGGTCACGACATACTGGCCGGCATAGCGGCTGGCACAGGCGTAGGCCACCTGGTCCAGGTACTTGAGGATGGTTCCGCCGTGCACGTTTCCTGAAAAATTCGCCATGTCAGGCGTCATCAGGATGGTCATCGACAGTTGGTGGCTAAAGGCGTCGTCCATGGCGGGCGTTCAATCTCGGATAAAACGCCTATGGTAGCGGGAGCCGGACGTCATGGCTCCGTCTTTTCGGCGTTCTCCGGGGCTTCTTCCGGCGGCGCGTCGCGCAAGGCGGCCGGCGGCGTCCACAAACCGTCCAGCAGCGCCGGCTGCGGCGCGTAGGCGCGCAGCAGCACGCTCACCGGACCGGCGGGCGGCAGCGGCAGCCAGTTGGACTGTTCCTCGGGCGCAGGCGCCGCGTGGCTCACGCGCAGGTCCAGCGAACCGTCGGCGTTGTAGCGCAGCGGATCGCGGCTGCCGAGCGCATGGCGGCCGATGGGATTGGCGGCGGGCATGCCGTCCCCGTCATAGGCCGCAAGCGACCACAGCGCGCCGGCTGGGGGAAGCTGGCCGCTTTCGAAGCGCAGCAGATAACCCTGCGCCCCGTCGAGCGGCTCGCCCGCGCCGTCGGTGGCGAGCAGCAGCACGGCGAGGTCTTCGGGCAGGCCCGCGCCCGGCTGCGCCTGGGCGGCGAGCGCGCGCCGCAGGTAGGCGCTGCCGTACACGCCGATGCTGGCCGTTTCCCGCTGCCAGCCATTGACCCCGCGCACGGTGGCGCCGGCCGCGGCCGCCATGCGCTCGCGCGCGGCCCGCACTCCCTGGCGCATGCCCTGCTTGGCGGGGTGGTCCAGCTTGTCGAAATCGAACGGCCGGCCGGCGATCAGGCCGACGCGGCGCAACTGCGCCAGCACCGGCTGGTCCGTCGGGTGCGGCGGGTTCTTGCGCAGCAGCTCGGCCGCGTAGGTGAAGAAGGCGTCCGTCGGCATGGACTCCACCTGTACGCGCACCGGCGTGGCGAGGTCCAGGGACGGATCGGCGCGCACCCCTTGCGCCTGCGCCGGCAGATTCCATTGCGCAAGCGGCGTCAGGGTGAAACCGTCCTGTAATGCATGGACTGCGGGGTAGTCGGCCGGGCCGTTGGCAAGTATCAGGTTCCTGGCCCACACGTAGGGGGTGGGCGCGTCGATCCGCGTCATGCCCGAAGGCAGGGGGCCCGTCCAGCCGGGCGGCACGATGGCGGTATTGCCCTTGGCCGTGCCGGTGCTGCGCTTGCCCAGCGCGGCGAAGGCGTCCGTCCACATGTCCAACAGCGTCAGCGCGTACAGCCGGCCCTGCGCGTCGGGCGTGGACAGCACCACCGGCCCGGCCGTCAGGTCCAGCCAGGCGAGGCTGCGCAGCATGTCGGGGTTGGCCCAGGGGATGGCGGCCCCCGGCGCGGGCAAGGCCCGCGCGTGCAGGAAGGCATTGGCCGGCGCGCCTTGCGCGCCGCGGGACGGATGGGTGGCCTGGCGGCGGATCAGGTCCATCGTCACCAGGGGATAGAAATAGAGGTAGCCCTCCATGGCCGCCTGGCGGGCCGCCTCGGTGGCGGCGGCGGCCGGAGTCGGGGTGGCGGGCGCCGCGCCGGGGGCGGCGGGCGCCAGCAGGGCGGCGAAAGACAGGGCCAGGGCGGCAAGGCGGCGCATCGGCGCTCCTACGGGCTAACGGAAAAAACGGGGGAAATCGGGCGGCGGCGCCGTTGCCGCGGCGTCCCCGGAATCGCGGCGCGACCGGCTTCCCGAGGCTGCCGGCCATCGTAGCAGCCCGGCAGGGCTTCAAAATCTGCGAAATAACGAGAATTCGCCGCCAAATTCCAGCCATACGGACGATATGTCAGGGGGCCGGATGGGCATGGCGCGTCCGCCGCGCAAGGCCTATACTCGAATCCATGTCCTTGGAGGCCGTAGGGCTTTTTCGCTTCGGCAGGCTCGCGGCTTTCTTCATTCACCAGGAGAGGAGTGCTTCATGGTCAACATGAATCGCCGCCAGTTCTTCAAGGTGACCGGTGCGACGCTGGCTGGCTCCAGCCTGGCTTTGCTGGGGGCAGCCCCCGGCACGGCCATGGCCGAAGTTCGCCAGTACAAACTTGCGCGCATGACTGAAACGCGCAACACCTGTCCCTACTGTTCGGTTGCCTGTGGCTTGCTGATGTACGGGCTGGGCGACGGCTCCAAGAACGCCCGCGCCAGCATCATGCACATCGAGGGAGACCCCGATCACCCCGTCAACCGCGGAACGCTCTGTCCCAAGGGCGCGGCCCTGATCGACTTCATCCACAGTCCCAATCGCCTGAAGTACCCGGAATACCGGGCGCCGGGCTCGGACAAGTGGGTGCGGATGTCGTGGGACGACGCCCTGACGCGCATCACCAAGCTCATGAAGGCCGACCGCGACGCGAACTTCGTCGAGAAGACCGCGGACGGAAAGACCGTCAACCGGTGGCTGACCACCGGCATGCTGGCCGCCTCCGCAAGCAGCAACGAGGTCGGCTACATCACGCACAAGACCGTGCGCAGCATGGGGATACTGGCGTTCGACAACCAAGCCCGTGTCTGACATGGCCCGACGGTGGCAGGTCTTGCCCCGACGTTTGGCCGTGGAGCGATGACGAACCATTGGGTCGACATCAAGAACGCGGACGTAGTACTGATCATGGGCGGCAATGCCGCCGAGGCCCACCCTTGCGGGTTCAAATGGGTCACGGAAGCGAAAGCCCATAACAAGGCGAAGCTGATCGTCGTGGATCCGCGCTTCACGCGCTCGGCATCCGTGGCGGACTTCTACGCGCCCATACGAACCGGCACCGACATCATCTTCCTGGGTGGCGTCATCAAGTACCTGCTGGACAAGGACCAGATCCAGCACGAGTACGTGCGCAACTACACGGACTTCTCCTTCATCGTGCGCGAGGATTTCGCGTTCGACGCGGGCCTGTATTCGGGCTACGACGCCGAGAAGCGGACGTACGACAAGGCGAGCTGGGACTACGAGCGCGGCGAGGACGGCTACGTCAAGACCGACCCCACGCTGGCGCACCCCCGCACGGTCTACCAGCTGCTGAAGAAGCACTACTCGCGCTACACCGAGGACATGGTCGAGCGCGTCTGCGGCACGCCCAAGGACAAGTTCCTGAAGGTCTGCGAGATGCTGGCCAGCACGGCCACCAAGGACCGCGCCGCGACCATTCTCTACGCGCTGGGCTGGACGCAGCACTCCATCGGGTCGCAGATCATCCGCACGGGCGCGATGGTGCAGCTGCTGCTGGGCAACATCGGCATCGCCGGCGGCGGCATGAACGCGCTGCGCGGGCACTCGAACATCCAGGGCCTGACCGACCTGGGCCTGATGTCGAACCTGCTGCCCGGCTACATGACCTTGCCCAACGAGCCCGAGCAGGACTACGGCAAGTACATCGAGTCGCGCACGCAGAAGCCTCTGCGGCCCAACCAGCTGAGCTACTGGCAGAACTACAGCAAGTTCCACGTGAGCCTGATGAAGGCCTGGTGGGGCAAGTCCGCCACGGCCGAGAACAACTGGGCGTTCGACTACCTGCCCAAGCTGGACAAGCTCTACGACATGCTGCAGGTCTACGAGCTGATGAACCAGGGCAAGATGAACGGCTACCTCGCCCAGGGTTTCAACCCCCTGGCGGCGGCGCCCAACAAGGCCAAGCTGAACGCCGGCTTCGCCAAGCTGAAGTACCTGGTCATCATGGATCCGCTGGTCACCGAGACCTCGGAGTTCTGGCGCAACGCGGGCGAAGCCAACGACGTGGATTCGTCCAAGATCATGACCGAGGTCTTCCGCCTGCCGACCACCTGTTTCGCCGAAGAGGACGGCACGCTGGTGAACTCCGGCCGCTGGCTGCAATGGCACTGGAAGGGCGCCGAGCCTCCGGGCGAGGCCAAGAGCGACATCGAGATCATGGCGCTGATCTTCACGCGCCTGCGCAAGATGTACCAGGATGAAGGCGGCAAGTATCCCGATCCCATCGTCAACCTGTCGTGGCCCTATGCCAATCCGCAGAATCCCACCGCGGAGGAACTGGCCAAGGAATACACGGGCCGCGCACTGGTGGAACTGACCGACCCCAAGGATCCGTCCAAGGTGACGCGCAAGGCCGGCGAGCAATTGGCCGGTTTCGCGGAACTGCGCGACGACGGTTCCACCATCAGCGGCTGTTGGATCTTCGCCGGCGCCTGGGGCCCCGGCGGCAATCTGATGGCGCGGCGCGACAACAGCGATCCGACCGGCATCGGCCAGACCCTGAACTGGGCCTGGGCGTGGCCGGCCAACCGCCGCATCCTGTACAACCGCGCTTCCTGCGATCCGTCGGGCAAGCCCTTCAATCCGCGCCGTAGCCTGATTTCGTGGAACGGCAAGTTCTGGACCGGCGCCGACATCCCCGACTTCAAGGGCGACGAGAACCCCGACGGCGGCATGGGGCCGTTCATCATGAACCCCGAAGGCGTGGCGCGCTTCTTCGCGCGGGCGGGCATGGCCGAAGGGCCGTTCCCCGAGCACTACGAACCCTTCGAAACGCCGCTGGGCTACAACCCCCTGTATCCCAAGGCCAAGGGCGTCACCAGCAACCCGGCCGCGCGCGTCTTCAAGGACGACCTGGTCGCGATGGGCACGGTGGACAAGTTCCCGTACGTTGCCACCACCTATCGCCTGACGGAGCACTTCCACTACTGGACCAAGCACGTCCGCATCAATTCCATCCTGCAGCCCGAGCAGTTCGTGGAAATCGGCGAGGCGCTGGCCAAGGAACTGGGCATCGCCAACGGCACGAAGGTGAAGGTGTCGTCCAACCGCGGCTACATCAAGGCGGTGGCGCTGGTCACCAAGCGCCTGCGCGCGCTGACCGTCGAGGGCAAGACCGTGCACCACGTGGGCATCCCCATCCACTGGGGCTTCGTGGGCCTGGCCAAGCCCGGCTTCCTCACCAACACCCTGACGCCGTTCGTGGGCGACGGGAATTCCCAGACGCCGGAATTCAAGTCGTTCCTGGTGCAGGTCGAGAAGGCCTAAGGAGACCGACATGTCCATGCAATCCCTAGACATCAAGCGGCGCTCCGCCACCACCACGCCGCCTCCCGGCATCCGCGAGCCCATCACGGGTTCCGTGGCCAAGCTGATCGACGTTTCCAAGTGCATCGGCTGCAAGGCCTGCCAGAGCGCGTGCATGGAATGGAACGACCTGCGCGACGAGATCGGCGTCAACGTGGGCGTCTACGACAACCCGGCCGACCTGACCGAGCATTCCTGGACCGTCATGCGCTTCTCCGAATACGAGAATCCGCAGGGCGACCTGGAGTGGCTGATCCGCAAGGACGGCTGCATGCACTGCGAGGATCCGGGCTGCCTGAAGGCCTGTCCCTCGCCGGGCGCCATCATCCAGTACACCAACGGCATCGTGGATTTCCACGAGGAAAACTGCATCGGTTGCGGCTACTGCATCACCGGCTGTCCGTTCAACGTGCCGCGCATTTCCAAGAAGGATCACAAGGCGTACAAGTGCACCCTGTGTTCCGACCGCGTGGCCGTCGGCCAGGAGCCGGCCTGCGTCAAGGCCTGTCCCACCGGCGCCATCGTCTTCGGCACCAAGGACGACATGAAGCAGCACGCGGCCGAGCGCATCGAGGACCTGAAGTCGCGCGGCTTCGAGCAGGCGGGCCTGTACGATCCGCAAGGCGTGGGCGGCACCCACGTCATGTACGTGCTGCACCATGCCGACCAGCCGGGCCTGTATCACGGGCTGCCCAAGGAGCCCCAGATCAGCCCGATGGTGTCGCTGTGGAAGGGCATCGCCAAGCCGCTGGGCGTGGCCGCCATGGCGCTGACCGCGCTGGCCGGCTTCTTCCACTACGCCCGCGTCGGCCGCAACGAGGTCACCGAGGAAGACGAACGCAGGGCCGAAGAGGAGGTTCGCCATGAGTGAACAACGCCATCGCCTGATCAAGCGCTACTCTCCCGGCGAGCGCACCAACCACTGGATCATCGCACTGACCTTCATCCTGCTGGCGCTGTCGGGGCTGGCGCTGTTCCATCCCTCCATGTACTGGTTGACCAACCTGTTCGGCGGCGGGCCCTGGACGCGCATCCTGCACCCCTTCATCGGGCTGGTGATGTTCGTCTGCTTCGTCGTGTTCGCCGGGCATATGTGGCGCCACAACGTCATGACGAAGGCGGACCGCCAGTGGATGCGGCAGTTGAACGACGTGGTCGAGAACCGCGAGGAAAAACTGCCCGAGGTGGGCAAGTACAACGCCGGCCAGAAGCTGCTGTTCTACGTGCTCGTCCTGTGCATGCTGGGCCTGTTCGTCAGCGGCATCGTGATCTGGCGCGAGTTCTTCTCGTTCTACTTCCCGATGTGGGCCATCCGGGCGGCCTCGGTGCTGCACGCGGTCAGCGCGCTGGTGCTGATTTGCGCGATCATCGTGCACATCTACGCGGCCATCTGGGTCAAGGGCTCGCTGACCGCCATGCTCCGCGGATACGTCAGCGCGGGCTGGGCGTGGAAGCACCATCGCGCCTGGTTCCGCGAGCAGGTCCGCAAAGAGTAGGGGTCGGCCTCCCGCCGGCACTGGGCGGATTGATCGCACGGCTGCTATCCTCCTCACTGGAGGCTGGCAGCCGTGTTTGTTTATCTGGAGACGCAATTGCAGCGAATTCTTCCGCGCGGCGAGATCGAAGCGCTAGACCACACCCGCATCCCCCGTGTCAGCTTGCCGGACCGGGCCTCGGTTTTCGCGACGCGTGCCGCGCGCCTGCGGCAACTGGCCGAGGACAGCCCGGTGGCCGACTACCTGCTCCTGATGGCCCGGCTGGCCGATGCCCAGCAGCGCGCCTTGAAGGATTGCGCCGCGCCGTCGGCGTCCGAGGACCGCATCTCGCTGGCCCAGGCTCACGGCATGCCGCCGCTGCAGGCGGTGGGCTGGCCGCGCGACCCGCTGTGGCGCGGCATCCTGGGCCGGCTGGTCGACGAGGTGGCCGGCGGCGAGGGCGTGCCGGCCGAGGCCGTCGAGGTCTGCGCCAGCCTGCGCCGCGCCCTGGACGCAGACCCCGAAGCCCTGGAAGACCTGGCCGAGGCCGTGCTGTCCGAGCAGGATGCCGGCGTGGATGGCGCCGCGGCGCCCTTCGTCATGGCCGCGCTGCAGGTCTACTGGACCGACCTCGCCAGCCGCTTCGACGAAAAAAACCTGCCCGTCGTCAGCCCATTTGGCGTCTGTCCGGTATGCGCCAGCCTGCCGGTCGCGAGCGTGGTGCGGGTGGGCGGGCAGTTCGAGGGCTACCGCTACCTGTGCTGCAGCCTGTGCGCCACCCAATGGCATATGGTGCGCGTGAAATGCACGCATTGCGAAGACGTGGAATCGGTGGCCTACCAGGCCATCGAGGGGCGCTCGCCCGCCGTCAAGGCGGAGACCTGCGACCATTGCCACACCTACCGCAAGATCTTCTACCAGGACAAGGACCTGAACGTGGAGCCCGTGGCGGACGACCTGGCCAGCCTGATGCTGGACGTGCTGGTGGGCGAGGCCGGCTATTCGCGGGCCAGCGGCAATCCCCTGCTGTGGCACGGGGCGGAGGAGGACTGACCATGTCCGAATCCGACGCCGGCGCGGCCGTTTCCGATATCCCCTCGCTCGACCGCCTCCTGAACGCGGATGTCATGGCGGCCGCGCTGGCCGGGCATGGCCGCAGCCAGGTGGTGGCGGCCTTGCGCAAGGACCTGGGCGCGTTGCGCGAACGGGCCCTCGCCGGCGCGCTGCCGAAGGCGGAGCTGGAGCCCTGCGCCATCGCGGCGCGCGTCGAGGACGGGCTGGCCCGGGCGGCGCAGCCGCGCCTGCGCGCGGTCTACAACCTGACCGGCACCGTGTTGCACACCAACCTGGGGCGGGCGCTGCTGCCCGACGAGGCCGTGGCGTCGGTGCTGCGCGCGCTGAGCGCGCCCGCCAACCTGGAATTCGACCTGGACAGCGGCGGCCGCGGTGATCGCGACGACCTGATCGACGAACTCCTGTGCGAACTGACCGGGGCCGAAGCCGCCACCGTCGTCAACAACAATGCCGCCGCCGTGCTGCTGATGCTCAACGCGCTGGCAGACCGGCGCGAGGTCGTGGTGTCGCGCGGCGAGCTGGTCGAGATCGGGGGCGCGTTCCGCATCCCCGACATCATGAAGCGGGCTGGCGCCAAGCTGGTGGAGGTCGGCACCACCAACCGCACGCATGCCGCCGATTACGAAAGTGCCATCGGCCCCCGAACGGCCATGCTGATGAAAGTGCATTGCAGCAACTACGCGGTAACGGGCTTCACCAAAAGCGTGAGCGTGGCCGAGGTGGCCGCGCTGGCCCACGCCCGCGGCCTGCCGGCCACCGTGGACCTCGGCAGCGGCACGCTGGTGGACCTGACGCAGTTCGGGCTGCCGCGGGAAGACACCGTGCGCGAAACCATCGAGGCCGGCGCGGATCTCGTCACCTTCAGCGGCGACAAGCTGCTGGGCGGCCCCCAGGCCGGGCTGCTGGTGGGCCGCGCCGACCTGATCCGCAAGATCAAGAAGAACCCGCTCAAGCGCGCGCTGCGCGTGGGCAAGCTGACCCTGGCGGCGCTGGAGCCCGTGCTGGCGCTGTACCGCGCGCCCGAGTTCCTGGCCCAGCGCCTGACCACGCTGCGCCTGCTGACGCGCCCGCAACGCGACATCCAGCCGCAGGCCGAGCGCTTGCGCGGCGTGGTGGCGCACGCGGCGGGCCCCGCCTACGCGGTCGAGGCGGTGCCCATGTTCAGCCAGATCGGCAGCGGCGCCTTGCCGGTGGACCAACTGCCCAGCTACGGCCTGGCGCTGCGCCATACTGGCGGCGGGCGCCCCGGACGCCACCTGGACAAGCTCGAAGCGCGCCTGCGCGGCCTGCCGGTGCCCGTGATCGGCCGCATCGCGGACGACGCCCTGTGGCTGGACCTGCGCTGCCTGGAAGCGGCGCACGAAGCGGCCTTCGTCGCGCAGCTGGCGGAGCCGCTCGCATGATCGTCGGTACCGCCGGCCACATCGACCACGGCAAGACCACGCTGGTGCGCGCCCTGACGGGCGTGGACACCGACAGGCTCAAGGAAGAGAAGGCGCGCGGCATTTCCATCGAACTGGGTTACGCCTACGCGCCGCTGGCCAACGGCGACGTGCTCGGCTTCATCGACGTGCCCGGCCACGAGAAACTCGTGCACACCATGGCGGCCGGCGCCAGCGGAATCGATTTCGGGCTGCTGGTCGTGGCGGCCGACGACGGCGTCATGCCCCAGACGCGCGAGCACCTCGCCATCCTGGCCCTGCTGGGCGTGACGCGGGGCGCGGTGGCCCTGACCAAGACCGACCGCGCCGACGACGCGCGCCAGGCAGCGGTGCGCGCGGAGATCGCGGCATTGGCGGCCGGCACGTTCCTGCAGGGCGCGCCGGTGTTCGGCGTGTGCGCCTCGGCGGCCGGCGACGAAGGCGCCGCGGCGCTGAAGGCGCATCTGCACGAGCAGGCGCAGGCCATGCCGCAACGTGGCCGAGACGGCCTGTTCAGGCTCGCGGTGGACCGGGTCTTCACGCTGCCGGGCCATGGCACGGTGGTGACGGGAACCGCCCATGCCGGCGAGGTCCGCGCCGGCGACGAGGCGGCCGGGCTGCTGCTCATGCCGGCCGGCAGCCGCGTGCGCGTGCGCGGCATCCATGCGCAGAACCAGCCCAGCGAGACCGGCGTGGCCGGCCAGCGCTGCGCCCTGAACCTGGCGGGCATCGACAAGAACGCCATCGCGCGGGGGGACTGGATCGCCGACGAGCGGTGCTTCCTGCCGTCGCGCCATGTCGACGTGGCGCTCACGCTGCTGGCGTCGGCGGACGCGCCGGTGCGCGCCTGGTCGCCCCTGCACGTGCACATCGGCGCGGCGCGCCACGTGGCGCACGCGGTTCCGCTGAGCGCGGAGTCGATCGGCGCGGGGCAGTCCGGCTGGGTGCAGCTGGTTTTCGACGAGCCCGTCTGCGCCATGCCGGGCGATCGCTACATCGTGCGCAACGCGCAGGCCACGCGCACGGTCGGCGGCGGCCGCGTGCTGGATCCGAACGCGCCCGACCGCAAGCGACGCTCGACGGCGCGCCTGCAATGGCTGCGGGCCCTGTCGGACATGCTGGACGGCGGCAGCCTGCGGCCGGTGCTGGAACAGGCCGCGCTCGGGCTGGACGACGCGGCGCTGCAACGCCTGACCGGGCAGCCCGTGCGGAGCGTGCAGGCGCCCGAAGGCGCGTTGTGGATCGAGGCGCGGACCGAACAGGCGCCGCGGACCCTGATCCTGGCGGCGCATTGGGACGCGCTGCGCGCGCGCATCGAACAGGCGCTGGCCGCCTTCCACCAGGGCGCGCCGGACGAGCCGGGCCCCGACGGCGCGCGGCTGCGCCGGATGGCGATGCCGGCCGGGCCCGACGCGCTGTGGCAGGCCGCGCTCGACGAACTGCAACGCGCGGGCCGCATCGCGCGCAACGGCCCCTGGCTGCACCTGCCCGGCCATGCCGCGACGCTGGGCGACGAAGAAGCGGCGCTGGCGGAACGGGTGCTGCCGCTGCTGGCGGCGGGGGCCTTCGATCCGCCCTGGGTGCGAGACCTGGCGCGGACGCTGGGCGAGCCCGAAGAGCGCATGCGGCAAGTGCTGCGCAAGTTGCTGCGGCGCGGGGACGTGGCCCAGATCGTGAAGGACCTGTACTACCACCGCGACCAGGTGCGCGCCTTGGCCGCGCTGGCGGCGGACTTCGCGGCGCGGCCCGGGGGGCTGAACGCGGCGGCCTTCCGCGACGCGACGGGGCTGGGAAGAAAGCGGGCGATCCAGATCCTGGAGTTCTTCGACCGCGTGGGCTACACGCGGCGGGTGCGCGATGCGCACGTATTGCGTCACGATAGTGCCTATGGGGGGACGCAACCGGCGCCGCAGCCGGTATCATAGGCGGGCCATCGCGGAAGGCATCCGTGCCCGGTGGCGCGGCTGGGCTTCAAACCCAGTTGGGGGCGTCAGACGCTCCCAGGTAGGTTCGACTCCTGCTGCCTTCCGCCATCTCTTCCCCGGCAGCGCCGGCTGCGCGCTAGGCGCGCAGCATCCGCGTCACCACGCCGCCCACCCGATCCGACTTCCAGTCCAGTTCGCCCAGGTGCCAATATCGGACGGATCCGCCGCGGTCCACCAGGTAGTTGGCGGGAAGGCCGACCGCTGCCCATTGCTTGGACGCGGCGCTGTTCCGATCGTGCAGCACCGTTCCCGCCACCGGCCACTTGGCCAGGAAGGTGGTGATCTTGCCGAGCGATTCGCCCACGTTCACCGCCACCAGCCGCAGCCCTTCCTCGCGATGGCGCCTGGCCATCGCGGACATGACGGGGATTTCGTCGCGGCAAGGATCGCACCAGGTGGCCCAGAAACTCACGACGACGACGCTGCCGCGCCACGCCGAGAGCTTTTTCTCGCGCCCGGACAGGTCGGGCAGGACGAGCGGCGGCGTCGGCGCGTTCCAGGCGGCCCAGTCCGGGCCGGTGGCCGTCTTGAGCGCGCTGTCGCTGGCGGCGCGCGCCAGCCACGGCGCGGCCGCCAGCGACAGGCCCGACTGCAGGAGCTGGCGGCGGCTGAGCATGGCGGGCCTTTGCCTGGTCAGATGGAGACGGGCCGGGCGCTGAGCCGGTAGCGGAAGCCGTCGGGGTCCAGGCTGTCGAGGCGACCGTCCGCGGTTTCTCCGTTGGGATACATGAGAAAGGGCACGGGGCCGTGCGCCGCGCCCGGCAGCGCCACGTCGTGGCCGTGGTTGTAGGCCACCCAGTTCATTTCCCAGGCGCCGAACAGCATGACGCGCGCCGCCCGGACCTTGGCGTCGGTGAGAGGCAGTTCGCCCGGCGGCTCTTCCAGCATGACCTTGCGCACGTCGGCGGGATCGACGGGAACCCAGCCGTATCCCGCCGCGTAGAACTCGGCGCGGCAGTGCTGGGCCTTGGTTACGTCGCCGGACTTGCCCAGGCTCTTGTAGCCCAGCTCCGAGTCGGCGACGCGCAGCCCGTAGGCATCGCGCGCGGGGATGCCCGCCGCGCGCGCCAGCGCGACGAACAGCGAATTGATGTCGGCGCATTTGCCGTTGAGGTCGTTGGCAGTGAGCATGTAGCGCACGTCGCCCACGCCGCAGCCCCGGGTGGAGGCGGTCCTGCAGGTATTTTCGACCACCCATTCGTAGATGGCGCGGGCGCGCGCCAGGTCACCCTGGCGGCCGCGCGTGATGCGGTCGGCGGTGGTCTTGACGATACCGTCGGTGGGCAGCAGCGCGGTGGGCTTGAGGTATTCGCGCAAGGCGGCCGGGCTTTCCCGAGGCGCGTCGGCGGGCGGCGGCTGCGTCAGGTCGACGCGCCGATTGCGGGTCTGGAAGCGGCTGGTGATCGTGACGGTGCGCGGCGCCTGCGCGTCGGGCCATTCCACGACCAGCATCTGGACGCCGTAGCCGGGCGCCTGCGCCAGGCGGGCGGCGCCGCCGCCGCCGACCTGCCAGGCGCTTTGCGCGCCGCGCTGGTAGGCGGTGTCGACGGCGTAGGGAACGGGGATCCAGAGGCGCGTGTGGGCGCCGGGATCCTGCACGCTGATGTCGGTTGTCAGTTCGAAGGCGCGCCATCCGGCGCTGACGGGATTCCCGGCGCGCGCGATCTGGGGCAACGCGCCGGCGGCGCACACGGCGCCCGAGAAACGGAGGAAGTGTCGGCGATCCATATAGCCCTCACTCACGGTGAAGATTGGCTGTCGGTGCGCCCGGCGACGGGCGGCCGTCCGTTGCTGCGTGCTGCCGGAACATCATAGGGCGAATTCCGGCGGCGGTGCTATCCTTTTCGCCTGACGAACGGAGATCGAGATGACCCAGGATGTAGCTAGCGCGGCGGTGCCGCGGTTGACTTCGCTGTCGCACGGCGGCGGCTGCGGCTGCAAGATCGCGCCGGGCGTGCTGTCGGCCCTGCTGGCCCGCTTCGGCCCGGCCGCCAGCTATCCGAACCTAATGGTCGGCACCGAAACCGCCGACGACGCGGCGGTGTACCGGCTCAACGACGAGCAGGCCCTGATCGCCACCACGGATTTCTTCATGCCCATCGTGGACGATCCGTTCGATTTCGGCCGCATCGCCGCGACCAACGCGCTGTCCGACGTGTACGCCATGGGCGGCACGCCGATCATGGCGCTGGCGATCGTCGGCATGCCCATCAATGTGTTGCCGCACAGCGTCATTGCCGACATCCTGCGCGGCGGCGAGTCCGTGTGCGCGGACGCCGGCATACCGGTGGCGGGCGGCCACAGCATCGACTCCGTCGAGCCCATCTACGGGCTCGCGGCGATGGGCCTGGTGCATCCGGCCCGCGTGAAGCGCAATGCCGACGCGCGCGCCGGCGACGTGCTGATCCTCGGCAAGGGCCTGGGCGTGGGCATTTTGTCGGCGGCGCTGAAGAAGAACCGCCTGGACGAAGCCGGCTATCGCGTGATGATAGACACGACTACCCGACTGAACCGCCCGGGGCCGGCGCTGGCCGCGCTGGACGGCGTGCACGCCGTCACCGACGTGACCGGTTTCGGCCTGCTGGGCCACGCGCTGGAGATGGCGCGCGGCGCGAAGCTGGCCGCGCGCCTGAGGCTGGAGTCCCTGCCCTGGCTGCCGGGCGTGCAAGCCTACGCGGGGGAGGGCATCATCACGGGCGCGTCCGGCCGCAACTGGGCGTCCTACGGCGAATCCGTGCGCCTGGGCGATGCGGTCACCGACACGCAGCGAGCCTTGCTGACCGATCCCCAGACCTCCGGCGGCTTGCTGGTGTCCTGCGCGCCGGAAACGGCTGACGCCGTGCTGGACCTCTTCCGCAGCCAGGGCTTCGACCAGGCGGCCGTCATCGGCGAGATGACGGCGGGCGAGCCCGTGGTGCGGGTGGAGTGATCCCGGCGGGGCTTTCCGGCCCCTAGGCGGTCAGGTCGCGCGCGGTGGCGGCGGCCTGTTCCATCAGCCACTGCATGACGACTTCCGCGTCCGGCGTGCTGCGGCGCGCATTGCGCACCAGCCAGTAGGCCAGCTCGGTGGCGCGGGCGGCCTGGCCGCCGACGGCTTCCAGGCGCTTGTCCGCCAGCATCGGCGCGATCAGCGCCAGTCGCCCCAGCGCGATGCCGTGGCCGGCCAGCGCGGCGTGCACGATCTGGTCGTACTGGTTGAAGCGCAGCATGCCCCGGGCGGCAACCCGGCCCAGGCCGCGCGCGTTCAGCCATTCCGACCATTGCAGCCAGGGCCGCGTGGGATCGTCGAATTCCAGCAGCACGTGGCGCTGCAATTCTTCCGCGTCCAGTTCGCGCGCGCCGAGCGAAGGATGCGCCACCGGCACCACCGATTCCCCGAACAGCCAGGCCGCCGTGTCCGGCACGCCGTCGCGCAGGCTGTAGCGGATCGCGATGTCCACGTTCTCGCGGTCGATGTCGATGAGCCGGTTGTCGGCCGCCACGCGCACGTCGATATGCGGATGGGCCTCCTGGAAGTCGCCCAGGCGCGGCAGGAGCCACAGCGAGGCCACGCCGATGGTGGTGGTGATGGTCACGGGGGTGCGCCTTTCGGGCGCGCGCAGCTGTTCGGTCAGGTCGCCCAGCTGGCTGAGCCAGACGTCGGCCATGCGGAACAGCTGGGCGCCTTCGGAGGTGAACGACACGCTGCGGAAGCCGCGCACCAGCAGGGGCACGCCCAGGTGGGCTTCCAGCGCCCGGATCTGGCGGCTCACGGCGGATTGGGTGACGTGCAGGTCCTGCGCCGCCAGGGTGATGCTCATGCGGCGGCCCACCGCCACGAAGCCCCGGACGAGATCAAGCGGAGGAAGTTTGGCCAGCGGATATGGCATTCGTAAAACTCATGCGTACCGGACAGAAATGTCGCTTGAGCAATAGTACTCCGAGGGCGTTCAATAGGACTCAGACGACGGGTCCCGGGGCGACAGCCCCGCGATCCGCCGCGATTGCCGCCGCCGCGGCCCGGGAGGAACGCCATGATCCAGGTATGTTGCACTGCGGGAATGTCATTCCGTTTGGCCGGCGGGTCGACTATGCTGCTCAAGCGCGCATCGGGCCTTCGCATCGTGTGTCACGCCGGCACCTTGTGGGTATCCGAATACCGCCGCTTCGATGACAGCGTGCTGCAAGCCGGTGATTCCGTCACCGTCGGCAGCGATCGCGATGTCGTTCTCAGCGGCCTGCCGGATGCGCAGGTCGCGCTACTTTCCTAGGGCCCGCGCGAGGCTTTTTTAGTGTTAACAGGCCCTGGGTATCCTGGCCCCTCCGGAGTTCGTGATGACTGCGTCCCTGCCCGATACGCCCCGCATCGAGATGTGGTTCGATTTCGCCAGCCCATACAGCTATCTGGCCATCGAGCGCATCGACGTCCTGGCCCGCGAAGCCGGGGTGCGGGTAGACCTGCGCCCCTTCCTGCTGGGCCCCATCTTCCAGGCCCAGGGCTGGAACGACACGCCGTTCCGGCTCTTCCCGGGCAAGGGCGCCTACATGATGCGCGACATCGCCCGCCTGGCCGAGAAATACGGCGTGGTCTACAACCGGCCGCGCCTGTTTCCGCGCATGAGCGTGCTGCCCGCGCGCATCGCCCTGCTGGGCCAGGACGAGCCCTGGGGCCGCAATTTCTGCGTGGCGGTTTTCCGCGCCAATTTCCAGCACGACCTGGACATCCAGGCCGAGGACGTGGTGCACGGGCTGCTGACGGACCTCTCGCTGGACGCGGACGCCCTGATCGCGCGCGGCAAGTCCGAGGCCGCCAAGGAAGCGCTGCGCCGCCAGGTGGACCGCGCCCGCAACCTGGGCCTGTTCGGCGCGCCCACGTTCTTCGTGGACGGCGAGATGTTCTGGGGCAACGACCGCCTGGAAGACGCGCTGGACTGGACCCGCCGGCCCGCGCCCGCCGCCAGCGCCTGGACGCCGCCCGCGGTCCGCGCCTGAACGCCGCTTTCACGCCAGTTTTTTCGTCAACGCAACTTCAAGCAATGAAGAACGCCAGCAGTGCCTATCGCGGCGCGCCCATGCCGGGCGGCCGTTCGTTTACGCAATTCCGCGCAGCCCGCATCCGGCGCGTCTCGTTCCAGTGGAAGCTGGCCGAACGCGCGGCGCCGGCGGGCAAACGGGATCCGAAGGACGGGACCTAGCCCGGCCGCGATTCACCCTCTGGTCACGGGCGCCACGCGCGCCCATTCTTCGTCAGAGTACAGGCGCGAGCGCAGCAGGAAACGCTTGCCCTCGGCGCTGTCCAGCGAAAAGGCGCCGCCCCGGCCGGGGACGGCGTCGATGATGAGCTGGGTGTGCTCCCAATACGCGAACTGGTCCTCGCCCATGTAGAACGGGCAGCCCTCCAGGTCGCCCAGCAGCACGTCCGAGCCGCCCACCATGAATTCCCCCAGCGCATAACACATGGGGGAACTGCCGTCGCAGCATCCTCCGGACTGGTGGAACATCAGCGGGCCGTGCTTGGCGCGCAGCGTATCGATCAGGCGGCGGGCCTCGTCGGTGGCGACGACGCGCGGCGTTGATTCTGGCATGTCAGGCTCCTTGGCGGCGCGCCGGGCCTCGCGGCCCGGCGCCAGCCTATTGCCGGATCAGAAGAAACCCAGCTTCTTGGGCGAGTAGCTCACCAGCAGGTTCTTGGTCTGCTGATAGTGGTTGAGCATCATCTTGTGATTCTCGCGCCCGATGCCGGATTGCTTGTAGCCGCCGAACGCCGCATGCGCCGGGTAGGCGTGGTAGCAGTTGGTCCAGACGCGGCCCGCCTTGATCGCGCGTCCCATGCGATAGCACGTGTTCGCGTCGCGCGACCACACGCCGGCGCCCAGGCCGTAGAGCGTATCGTTGGCCAGGGCGAGCGCGTCGTCGGCGTCCTTGAAGGTCGTCACCGCCACCACCGGGCCGAAGATTTCCTCCTGGAACACGCGCATCTTGTTGTGTCCCTTGAAAACCGTGGGCTGCACGTAGTAGCCGCCTTCCAACGCGCCCTGCATCTGCGCGCGCGAGCCGCCGGCCAGCACGTCGGCGCCTTCCTGCTTGCCGATGTCCAGGTAGGACAGGATCTTCTCCAGCTGTTCGGTCGAGGCCTGCGCGCCCAGCATGGTGTCCGCGTCCAGCGGATTGCCCTGCTTGATTTCGGCGACGCGCTTCAGCGCGCGCTCCATGAACTTGTCGTAGAGCGATTCCTGGATCAGCGCGCGGCTGGGGCAGGTGCAGACTTCGCCCTGGTTCAGCGCGAACATGACGAAGCCTTCGACGGCCTTGTCGAGGAAATCGTCGTCTTGGGCGGCCACGTCGGCGAAGAAGATGTTGGGCGATTTGCCGCCCAGTTCCAGCGTGACGGGGATGATGTTCTGCGAGGCGTATTGCATGATGAGGCGCCCCGTCGTGGTCTCGCCGGTGAAGGCGATCTTCGCGATGCGCTTGCTGGAGGCCAGCGGCTTGCCGGCTTCCAGGCCGAAGCCGGTGACCACGTTCACCACGCCCGGAGGCAGGATGTCGCCGATCAGTTCCATCAGGAGCAGGATGCCCAGCGGCGTCTGTTCGGCCGGCTTGAGCACCACGCAGTTGCCGGCGGCCAGGGCGGGCGCCAGTTTCCATGCCGCCATCAGGATCGGGAAGTTCCAGGGGATGATCTGGCCCACGACGCCCAGCGGCTCATTGAAGTGGTACGCCACGGTGTCGTGATCGATCTCGGACAGCCCGCCTTCCTGGCTGCGGATGCACGAGGCGAAATAGCGGAAGTGGTCGATCGCCAGGGGGATGTCTGCGGCGCGGGCTTCGCGGATGGGCTTGCCGTTATCCCAGGTTTCGGCGGTGGCCAGGCGTTCGAGGTTGGCCTCCATGACGTCGGCGATCCGCATCAGCATGCGGGCGCGTTCGGCCGCCGGCGTGGCCCCCCATTTCGGGGCGGCGCGATGCGCGGCGTCCAGCGCCAGTTCGATGTCGCGCTCCTTGGAGCGGGCGTTGCGGGTCAGGATCTGGCCCGTGACCGGCGTGACGTTGTCGAAGTATTCGCCGTCTGCCGGCTTCTGCCACTTGCCGTCGATGAAATTGTCGTACTGGGTCTTCAGGTCGAGGCGCGTGCCATAGGTGTCGGGGGTAACGCGGGTCGCGATGTCCATGCTTGTCTCCGGTATTGTGGGAATGCGGCAGTCGGCTGCCTGATGCGTATCAAGCAAGGAACGTGCCAGTCCGGACTTATCCCCTGGACAGCCCGCTCCCTGCATGCGAAAGTTGATTTTCAAGCCCGCGTGGCGGCCGCGGCGGGAACACCGCTGTCGCGTTTTGCGACATCGTCGCAGAACAGGCGTCGCAGAACGCCTGTCCCAGGAGACATGCATGGCCACTCATTCCCGTCAGCAGGCGCTGACGCAAGCGCGCCTGCTGTTCAACCAGCAGGGCGCCGTGCCCGGCGGCATGGTCGCCGAGCCCATCCTGCGCTCGTGGCGGCGCTGCGCCGACCTGGGCTTCGACATGCGCGGCGTGCGTCGCGCCGAGCTTATGACCCAGGGCGAGTTGCGCGAGGCCCAGCAGCGCAACGAGGCGCTGCGCCGGATGTCCGATCCCGCCATGTCCATGCTGCGCCGCCAGGCGGGCGGCAGCGGCAGCCTGGTGATCCTCTCCGATGCCCAGGGCCTGGTGCTGGACACCGACGGCGACACCGGCTTCGCCCAGCGCGCTTCGCGCGTGGCGCTGATGCCCGGCGCGCCCTGGGACGAGGCCGCGGCCGGCACCAATGCCATCGGCACCGCGCTGGTGGAGGGCCGGCCTATCGCGGTGCACGGCGCCGAGCACTATTTCGAACCGAACCGCATCCTGACCTGCGCCGCCGTCCCCATTACCGATAGCGAAGGCCGCACGGTCGGCGTGCTGGACCTGTCCAGCCAGGCGCGCGAGATCCGTCCCGAAATGCTGGAGCTGGTTCGCGCGGCCGTCGACCTGATCGAGCACAACCTGTTCGAGCAAGCCTATGAACAGCATGCGGTGCTGCGGCTGCACACGGACCATTCCGGCCTGGGCATGCCGGGCGAGGGGCTGCTGGCCTTCGACGGCGATCGGCTCGTCGGCGCGAACCGCCGCGCCTTGCAGGCCCTGGGCCTGGCCCCGACCGCGCTGGGCGTCTACCGTTACGCGGACGTGTTCGAGGGCGACATCGAGCGCTGCCCCGACGCCGCGGGCCGGGTGCAGGCGCGCTCCGGCGCGGTCTACCATGCGCGCCTGCGCTGGCCGCGTTCCCGCGCCCGCCAGGCGCCGGCGCCGGCCTTGCCGCCCGTCGCCGCGACGCGTCCCGCCGCGCCGAATTTCGATGCCGCCACCCTGGGCGCGCTGGCGCGCGCCGTGCACCTGTCGGATGCGGGCGTGGCCATTCTGCTGCAGGGCGAAACCGGCGTGGGCAAGGAAGTCTTCGCGCGGCAATTGCATGCGCGCGGCAAGCGGGCCGCCGGGCCCTTCGTGGCGGTGAACTGCGCCGCGCTGCCCGAAAGCCTGATCGAATCCGAATTGTTCGGCTATGAAGACGGCGCCTTCACCGGCGCGCGGCGGCAGGGCCGCAAGGGCCTGCTGCGCCAGGCGCATGGCGGCGTGCTGTTCCTGGACGAGATCGGCGACATGCCGCTGATGCTGCAATCGCGCCTGCTGCGCGTGCTGCAGACGCGCGAGGTATCGCCGCTGGGCGCGGCGCGCCCGGTGCCGGTGGATTTCGCGCTCGTCTGCGCCACCCATCGCCCGCTGGCGCACGAGGGCCAGGACGCGCCCGTGCGGCCCGACCTGTACTTCCGGATCGCCGAATACACCGTCACGCTGGAGCCGCTGCGCGCGCGCCCGGACCGCCTCGAACTGCTGCGCGGCCTGTGGGCGGCGCACGGCGCGGGGCCGGTGCTGCCGCCCGACATCGAAGCCATCCTGGAGGCCTATCCCTGGCCCGGCAACTACCGGCAGATGGTGGCCGTGCTGCGCACGCTGCACGTGCTGGCCGGGCCGGCGGGCGTGGTCGACGCCGACATGCTGCCCGCCGACATCCGCGGCGCGCAAGCCGCCGCGTCGTCTCCGGAAAGCGGCGATCCTGCCAGCCTGCAGGGATTGACGGATGCCGCTATTCGCGCCGCCCTGGCCGCGCATGGCGGCAACGTCAGCCGTGCGGCGCGGGCGCTGGGCCTGCATCGCAGCACCCTGTACCGGCGCGCCGCCGCAATGGCCTCACCGCGCGCGCGGCAGGGCGCGGACTAGGGACCAGCGCTCAGGAGATCAGGCGCGCAAGTTCCGCGCCCGGATCCTTGGCGCGCATGAAGGCTTCGCCCACCAGGAACGCATTGACCTTGTGGCTGCGCATCAGCTGCACGTCTTCCGGCTTGAGGATGCCGCTTTCGGTAACGACGCGCTTGCCCGCGGGGATCTGGGGCAGTAGGTCCAGCGTGTTCGACAAGCTGGTCTCGAAGGTGCGCAGATTTCGGTTGTTGATGCCGAGCAGCGGGGTCTTCATGGTCAGGGCGACGTCCAGTTCCTTGGCGTCGTGCACTTCCACCAGCACGTCCATGCCCAGTTCCATGGCCAGCGTTTCATAGTCGCGCAGTTGCGCGGGGCTGAGCGCGGCCACGATCAGCAGCACGCAGTCCGCGCCCATCGCGCGCGCGGCGATGATCTGGTAGGGGTCGATCACGAAGTCCTTGCGCAGGACCGGCAGCGAGCAGGCCGCGCGGGCCTGGCGCAGGTGATCGTGGGAACCCTGGAAGAACTGCACGTCGGTGAGCACGGACAGGCAGGCCGCGCCGTGCACCGCGTACGAAGCAGCGATCTCGGCGGGATTGAAGGTGTCGCGCAGCACGCCCTTGGAAGGCGACGCTTTCTTGATTTCGGCGATGACGCCGGCCTTGCCCTGCGAGATCTTGTCTTCGATGGCCTGGGCGAAGCCGCGGACGTCTTGCCGCGCCTGCGCCTCGCGCAGGACTTCGGCTTCGCTGCGCATCTGGCGGGCGGCGGCGACTTCCTCGACCTTGACGGCGAGGATCTTCGCGAGAATATCGTTCATTTCTGGAATTTCCGGGTATATGCGCAGAATTCTTCCAGCTTGGCTCGCGCCGCGCCGGTGGAAATCAGTTCAAATGCTAGCGCTAAGGCTGCGGGAATGGAATCGGCTTTATTGCCGGCATAGATCGCGAGCCCGGCATTGAGCGCGACAATGTCGCGGGCCGTGCCCTCGACATTCTCCAGCGCCTCGATGACAAGCTCGCGCGATTGTTCGCGATTGGACACCTTGATGCTCCGGTTGGACATCATGGATAGCCCGTAGTCTTCGGGATGGATCTCGTATTCGAGGACTTTTCCGTCCTTGAGTTCCCCGACCATGGTGGCGCCGCCGAGCGAGGCTTCGTCCATGCCGTCCTTGCCGTGCACCACCAGCACGTGGCGCGAGCCCAGGCGTTCCAGCACGCGCACCTGGATGCCGACGAGGTCGGGGTGGAACACGCCCATGAGCTGGTTGGCCGCGCCGGCCGGGTTGGTCAGCGGGCCGAGGATGTTGAAGATCGTCCGGACGGCCAGCTCCTTGCGGACGGCGGCCACGTTTTTCATGGCGCCGTGGTGGGCGGGCGCGAACATGAAGCCGATGCCGGTCGCCTGGATGCACTCGGCCACTTCCTGGGGCGTCAGCACCAGGTTGGCGCCCAGGGCTTCCAGCACGTCGGCGCTGCCGCTGGAGGACGAGGCGCTGCGGTTGCCGTGCTTGGCGATCGGCACGCCGGCCGCCGCCGCCACGAACATGGCGGTGGTGGAGATATTGAAGGTGTGGCTGCCGTCGCCGCCGGTGCCGCACATGTCCAGCAGGTCCTGCGGGTTGGGCGTGACGACGGGCGTGGCGAATTCACGCATGACCTCGGCGGCCGCGGTGATCTCGCCGATGGTCTCCTTTTTCACGCGCAGGCCCATGAGCAAGGCGCTGGCGATCTGCGGCGACATCTCGCCGCGCATCAGCATGCGCATCAGATGCAGCATTTCGTCGTGGAAGATTTCGCGGTGTTCAATGCAGCGCGTCAGCGCGTCGGATAGGGAAATAGTCACGATGCTTCCTTCTTAGGCGAGGTTCAGGAAATTGCGCAGCAAGGCATGGCCATGCTCGCTGAGCACGGACTCGGGATGGAACTGTACTCCGTACAGCGGCAGGGTCTTGTGGGCCACGCCCATGATGTCGCCGTCGGGCGCGGTCGCCGTGACGGTCAGGCAGTCGGGCAGGGTGGCGGGATCGATGGTCAGGGAGTTGTAACGGATGGCCGTGTACGGGGTGGGCAGGCCGGCGAAGATGTCGGTGCCGGTGTGCGAGATTCGCACGGTCTTGCCGTGCATGATCTGCTGCGCGCGCACGATGTCGCCGCCGTAGGCCGCGCCGATGGCCTGGTGGCCCAGGCACACGCCCAGGATGGGCTTCTTGCCCGCGAAGGCCTGGATGACGGGCACCGAGATGCCCGCCTCGGCGGGGGAGCAGGGGCCGGGCGACACGCAGATGCGGTCCGGATTCATGGCGGCGATCTCTTCCAGCGTGATCTGGTCGTTGCGCGCCACGCGCACGTCTTCGCCCAGTTCGCCGAAGTATTGCACCAGGTTGTAGGTGAAAGAGTCGTAATTGTCGATCATCAACAGCATTGTTTTTCTCCTGTCGGGCCGTCCGGCGGCCGCTTGGAATGTCCGGGTCGGGCGCGGGGGCCTCAGATGGGTTCGTCCAGGCCGTGCTGCACCTGTTCGGCCGCGCGCAGCACGGCGCGGGCCTTGGCTTCGGTCTCGGCCCATTCGGCTTCGGGGCTGGAGTCGGCCACGATGCCGGCGGCGGCCTGCACGTACAGCGTGCCGTCCTTGATGACGCCGGTGCGGATCGCGATGGCCACGTCCATTTCGCCGCCGTAGCTCAGGTAGCCCGCCGCGCCGCCGTAGATGCCGCGGCGCACGGGTTCCAGCTCGTCGATGATCTTCATCGCCTCGACCTTGGGGGCGCCGGTCAGCGTGCCGGCGGGGAACGAAGCGCGCAGCACGTCCATGCTGCTCATGCCGGGGTTCAGGTTGCCCGTCACGTTGGACACCAGGTGCATGACGTGCGAGTAGCGCTCGATGACCATGGTGTCGCTGACCTTCACCGAGCCCACCTCGGCCACGCGGCCCACGTCGTTGCGCGCCAGGTCGATCAGCATCACGTGCTCGGCCACTTCCTTGGGGTCGGCCTTGAGCTCGGCGGCCAGGGCGGCGTCCTCTTCCGGCGTGGCGCCGCGCTTGCGGGTGCCGGCCAGCGGACGGATGGTGATCTGCGATTTCGTCACGCCCTCGTCCACCACGCGTTCCTGGCGCACCAGGATTTCGGGCGACGCGCCCACGACCTGGAAGTCGCCGAAATTCCAGAAGTACATGTAAGGGGAGGGATTGAGGGACCGCAGGGCGCGGTAGAGGGAGAGGGGGGAGTCGCGGAAGGGTTTGGCGATGACCTGGCCGATCTGCACCTGCATCAGGTCGCCGGCGGCGATGTGTTCCTTGGCGCGCCGCACGGCGGCCAGATAGTCTTCCTTCTTGAAGTCGCGCCGCTCTTCGGTCTGCATGCTGGCGTGGCTGTAGGGGATCTCGACCGGGCGGCGCAGGCGGGCGCGCAGGTCGTGCAGGCGCTGCTGCGCGCGGCTGTAGGCCTCGGGCTGCCCGGGGTCCGCGTAGACCATCAGATAGATGCGGCCGGCCAGGTTGTCCACGATGACCAGCTCGTCCACGTGCATCAGCATCAGGTCGGGCGTGCCGCCTTCCATGCCGGCGGGGAAGGGCTTGACCGCGGGGCCCAGGCAGGGTTCGATGTGACGCACCGTGTCATAGCCGAAGTAGCCGGCCAGGCCGCCGCAGAAGCGCGGCATGCCCGGGCGCAGGGCGACCTTGAAGCGGCTCTGGTACTGCTCGATGAAGGCCAGCGGGTCGCCGTCATGGGTTTCGGCGACCTTGCCGTCGTGCAGGACCTCGGTGCGGGTGCCGCTGGCGCGGATCACCGTGCGGGCCGGCAGGCCGATGAAGGAATAGCGGCCGAAGCGCTCGCCGCCCACCACCGATTCCATCAGGCAGGTCATGCGGCCGGCCAGGGGGCCGGCGTGCGCCAGCTTCAGGTAGATGCCCAGCGGGGTGTCCAGGTCGGCGTAGGTCTCGGCCACCAGCGGGATGCGGTTGTAGCCTTCTGCGGCAAGGGCCTTGAATTCGATTTCGGTCATGTCGGGTCTCGTAAGCGATTTATCTGCTATCGGACCAGGCGCACAACAAAAAGCCCGGTCCAGGTTACTGGTTCCGGGCTTGGCTCTGTGGTTACACAGCTACGGCACTAGGCGGCATACGCGTCCAGGGCCGGGAGGGATCATCGCCACCCGGAAGACAAACGCCACCAGCGCCACGAGGCGCCGAGCATTTGGTTCTGGATGGAAACGTTCATTGTGCTGTGTCGGTATTGCGGTTGGTGCGGTATTCGGTATGGATACGCGTGCTGCCAGGCGATCCGTCCGGGGCTTCAGGAGCCTGTCCTGGCTGCGTTCCGGGTTTGATTCCAGATCGCGATCCATTGGGCGGCGTCAACGAGCGTGTCAACTATACCATCGACATCCAGCTCGCGCACGTCCCTTCCTTCGTTGTAGCCATAAGGCACCACCAGGACCTGCGTGCCGGCGCTGCGCCCGGCCTGGGCGTCGTTGAGGGAGTCGCCGATGGTGACGGCTTCGTTCACGGCCACGCCGAGCAGGTCGCAGGCATGCAGCACCTGGTCGGGATCCGGCTTGCGGCGCGCGCAGGTGTCGCCGCAGACCACGGCGTCGAAAAAGCCGGCCAGGCCCGTGCGCTGCAGCAGCGGCAGCGTGAACTCGGTGGGCTTGTTGGTGACCACGGCGAGTTTCAGGCCCTGATCGCGCATGTGCTTCAGGCCGTCGATCACGCCGGGGTAGACCGTCGCCTTCTCGCCGTTGACCAGGTGGTAGTGCCGGAAGAAGGCCGCGCGGGCGCGGTCGAACTCGGCGGGCTCGGGATCCGGGCCTTCGAGGCTGCCCGCGAGGCTGCGGCGGACCAGATTGTCCACGCCCTTGCCCACGAAGGTGGCCACCACGTCTTCGCGCAGCGGGGACATGCCCAGCTCCACGCGCATGGCGTTGGCCGCGAAGGCCAGGTCGGGGATGGAGTCGAGGAGCGTGCCGTCCAGATCCAGCAGCGCGGCGCGAAAAGCGGTCATGTCGGTTCCTGGTTTCAGATGGCGGTGGTTTCGCCGATGGCGATCTGCTCGCGCATGGACTTGATGATGCCGGCATAGTCGGGCTTGCCGAAGATGGCGGAGCCGGCCACGAAGGTGTCGGCGCCCGCGCGGCGGACTTCGGCGATATTGTCGATCTTGACGCCGCCATCGACCTGCAAGGCGATTTCCTGGCCGCCGGCCTGGGTCCAGGCGTCGATGCGGGCGCGGGCCTCGCGCAGCTTGGCGAGCGCGGCGGGGATGAAGCTCTGGCCGCCGAAGCCGGGGTTCACCGACATGATCAGGATCAGGTCGATCTTGTCCATCACGTAGTCCAGGTAGGACAGCGGGGTGGCGGGATTGAACACCAGGCCGGCCTTGCAGCCGTTTTCGCGGATCAGCGACAGCGTGCGGTCCACGTGGCGGCTGGCGTCCGGATGGAAGCTGATGTAGTCCGCGCCCGCCTTGGCGAACATGGGGACCAGGTCGTCCACCGGCTCCACCATCAGGTGCACGTCGATGGGCACCGAAACGTGGGGACGGATCGCCGCGCACACCATCGGGCCGATGGTGAGGTTGGGGACATAGTGGTTGTCCATCACGTCCACGTGGATCCAGTCGGCGCCCGCGGCGACGACGTCGCGGACTTCCTCGCCCAGGCGGGCGAAGTCTGCCGACAGGATGCTGGGGGTGATGCGGGTGGAGGCCGATAGGGTAGACATGATGTTCGGAGTCGGTGAAGGCATAATGTGCCATTATTGCAGCTTGAGGCGCGGTACCGGGAATGGCCCGGTCCGGCGGGTCCGGGAACCGCGCCTGCCACACAGGGAAGGACTGTGAAACCTTACGACCTGAGCGTCTCTGTCTCTCCGCGCTTCGTGCCCGAACAGTCCGATCCCGGCGAACAGCAGTTCGTGTTCGCCTATACCGTCCGCATCACCAACACGGGCGAGCATCCCGCCCAGGTGATCAGCCGCCACTGGATCATCACCGACGGCAACCAGCGCGTGCAGGAAGTGCGCGGGCTGGGCATCGTGGGGCAGCAACCCCTGCTGGCGCCCGGCGAGACCTTCGAATACACCAGCGGCTGTCCCCTGCCCACGCCGGTGGGCACGATGCGCGGCACCTACCACTGCGTCGGCGAGAACGGCATCCCGTTCGAAGTGCCGATCTCCGAATTCGTCCTGGCCATGCCGCGCACCCTGCACTGAATGGTCCGGCCCCCGTCGTACGTTTTTCCTCTGCTCATGAAGCGCATTCTCAGTTTGTCCGTGCTGTCGGTATTGCTGGCGGCATGCTCCACGCCCTCAGACATCCCTCCCGAATCCGGCGGCTCGGGCACGCCCGGCAGCCGCCCGTCCGCGGCCGACGGCCCGCTGGTCGTGCCGCCCTTGTCGGCCCTGCCCGATACGCCACCGCGCGCGCTGGCGGGCAAGTTCAAGGCCGGGACCTGGGCGGAAATGCCCGGCTGGAGCGGCGATGACCTCTCCCGATTCTGGCCCCTTTTCCTGCGCAATTGCCGCGGGCTGATGCGCCCGACCTCCGGCAACCTGGCCGCGCCCGCGCGGGCCACGCCGCGGGCCTGGCAGCCGGTCTGCGCGGCCGCGGTGGATCCGGCCCGCGCGCCCGCTGCCGGCGACAGCGAGGGCGTGCGCCGCTTCCTGCAGACCTATCTCCAGCCCTGGCGCCTGAATGCCGCCGACGGCAAGCCGGCCAGCAATACGGTCACGGGCTACTACGAGCCCCTGGTGCGCGGTTCCCGCCGCCAGGCCGGCAACTACCAATGGCCGCTGTACGCCGTGCCCGCCGACCTGCTGACGATCGACCTGGGGTCCGTCTACCCGGACCTGGCGGGCAAGCGCGTGCGCGGCAAGCTGGACGGCAAGCGCGTGGTGCCCTACGACACGCGGGCCGCCATCGAGTCCTCATCGGGCCGCCGCCCGCCCGTGGTGGTATGGGTGGACGACCCCGTCGACAATTTCTTCCTGCAGGTGCAGGGCTCCGGCCGGGTGCAGCTCACCGACGGCCCCGATACCGGCAAGACCATCCGGGTGGCCTACGCCGACCACAACGGCCAGCCCTACGTTTCCATCGGCCGCTGGCTGATCGACCGGGGCGAGCTTTCCGCCGACCAGGCGTCGATGCAGAACATCCGCGCCTGGGCCCAGCGCAATCCCAAGCGCGTGCCGGAAATGCTCAATGCCAATCCGGCCGTCGTGTTCTTCCGCGAAGAACCCGTGATCGATCCGGAACAGGGGCCCAAGGGTGCCTATGCCATCCCGCTGGCGCCGGGGCGCTCGGTGGCGGTGGACGCGAGCTTCGTGCCGCTGGGCGCGCCGGTCTATCTGGCCACCACCTATCCGGCGTCCGACCGGCCGCTGCAGCGCCTGGTCTTCGCCCAGGACACGGGCACGGCCATCCGCGGCGCGGCGCGCGCCGACTTCTATTGGGGCTACGGCGAAGAGGCCGGGCAGCAGGCGGGCCGCATGAAGCAGCGCGGCCAGATGTGGGTGCTGTGGCCCAAGCAGGCAGGGGAGCCGACAGCAAGATGAGCCATCAGATCGTCGTTTGCGGGGCCGGCATCGTCGGCCTGTCCACCGCCCTGGCGCTGGCCCGCCGCGGCCAGCGCGTCGCCGTGCTGGCGCCGCGCGCCAGCGTGCCGGCGGCCGACCCCGACCGCTACCATCCGCGCGTCTACGCCATCTCGCCCGCCAGCCAGCGTTTCCTGGCCGAGCTGGGCGTCTGGGACGCCATGCCCGCGGCCCGGCTGATGCCGGTCAGCGCCATGGAGATCCATGGCGATGCCGACGGGCAGGTCAATCTCAACGCCTGGCAGGCGGCGCTGCCGCAACTGGCCTGGATCGTCGAATCCGGCGAGATCGAGCGCGTGCTGATCCAGGCCGTGCGCATGTTCGGCATCCCCTGGCTGGAAGACCGCTGCACCGGATACCAGAGCGGCGCCGTCGAAACGGAAAGCGGCGCCCGCATCCAGGCGGAGCTGTTCGTCGGCGCCGACGGCGCGGCGTCGCCGCTGCGCACGGCGGCGGGCCTGAAGCACGAATCCCAGTCCTATGACGACACCGGCCTGGTGGTCCACCTGGATGCCGAGCGCCCGCACCAGGGCACGGCCTTCCAGTGGTTCCGCGACGACGGCGTGCTGGCCCTGCTGCCGCTGCCGGACACGGCGGACGGCCCTCAGGTTTCCATGGTCTGGTCCATGCGCAGCGAGCGCGCCCAGGGCCTGCTGGCACTGCCGCCGGCCGAGCAGGCCGCTCGCCTGGAGACCCTGCTGGCGGACGCCGCGGAGGGCCGCCTGGGGGCCTTGAAGGTCCGCAGCAAGCTCCACGGATTCCCCTTGACCCTGGAACGCGCCCAGATGGTCGCGCCCGGCATCGCGCTGGCGGGCGACGCGGCGCACCGCCTGCATCCGCTGGCGGGCCAGGGCCTGAACCTGGGCCTGGGCGACGTCGAGGCCCTGGCGCGCACGGTGGCCGGACGCGAGCCCTACCGCGAGGCGGGCGACCTGCGGGTCCTGCACCGCTACCAGCGCGCGCGGGCCGAGCCGGTGCTGGCCATGCGCCTGGCGACCGACGGCCTGCACAAGCTGTTCGCCTCCCGGGCGACGCCGCTGGTCTGGCTGCGCAACGCCGGCATGCATTGGGTGGAGCGCGCCCCGCTGGTCAAGCGTCGCCTGATCGCCGGCGCGTCGAGCAACTAGCGGCGGGACGCCCGGCGGAACCTTGGGCGCGGCCGGGCGTCTGACCTGAATACGGTGCTCGCCGGCCGCGGCCCCGGGGCGTATCGGTTACGCTTGCCCGGAAGCACACAATAGACAAGTACAGGAGTACTGATGAATTTCCGCATATCCGCCTTGCTGGCGGCTGGTTTCCTGGCCGCGGGGCTGGGCGTGTCGGCCGGCGCGATGGCGCAGGACGGCAAATCCGTCTCAACGCAATCGCTGGGGCAGCCCGCCCAGGGCGCCAAAAGCTATTCGACGACCCAGGTGGCGCCGGCCGACCCCGTGGCCGACGCCGTGAAGGACCGCTTCAAGCAGCGTTTCTCCGGCATGGACGTGACCGCCGTGCGCCGCACGCCCTATGGGCTGTTCGAGGTGCAGCTGGGCATGGACATGATCTACACGGATGAAAAGGTCACCTGGGTCATGGAAGGTCCGCTGATCGACGCCATGACGCGCCGCGACGTGACCCGGGAATCCCAGGAGCGGCTGAGCGCCGTGACCTTCGACCAGCTGCCGCTGGACCTGGCCATCAAGCAGGTCAAGGGCGACGGCTCGCGCAAGGTCGCGATTTTCGAAGACCCCAATTGCGGCTACTGCAAGCAGTTGCGCAAGACGCTCGAAGACGTCGACAACCTGACCGTCTACACCTTCCTCTATCCCATCCTGTCGCCCGATTCCAAGACCAAGGTGCGGGACGTGTGGTGCGCCAAGGATCAGGGCGCCGCCTGGGACGACTGGATGCTGCGGGGCAAGAAGCCCGCCGCGGCCAATTGCGAAGTGCCCGAGGACAAGCTGTTGGCCCTGGGCCAGCAATTGATGGTGCGGGGCACGCCCACCCTGTTTTTCGCGGACGGCACCCGCACCAGCGGCGCGCTGCCCCTGGAACAACTCAAAGCCCGCTTGAACTGACCGGCGCCGTGCGCGCCGGCCGGGAGGCTGGCGCCGCAGGCGCCAAGCCACCCGGAGACAACACTTGAAAATCGCAATACTCGACGATTACCACGACGTAGCACGGCGCTATGCGGATTGGACCTCGCTGGGCGGTGACGCCGAGGTGCGGATCTTCAACAACTTCATCCCGGCCGAACAGGTGGAAGCCTCGCTGGAGGAGTTCGACGTGATCGTGGCCATGCGCGAGCGCACCCCGTTCCCGGCCGAGCGCATCCGGGCGCTGCCGAAGCTGCGCCTGCTGATCACGACGGGCATGCGCAACAACGCCATCGACATGCAGGCCTGCGCCGAGCAGGGCATCATCGTTTGCGGCGCGCCCGGCAGCGCCGATGCCAACACCGCCACGGCCGAACTGGCATGGGCGCACATCCTGGGGCTGTTCAAGCACCTGCCCGCCGAAGACGCGGCCATGCGCCGCGGCATGTGGCAGACGGCCATGCCGGAGCCGCTGGCGGGCAAGCGCCTGGGCGTGCTCGGGCTGGGCAAGCTGGGCCAGGCAGTGGCGAAAGTGGGCCTGGCCTTCGGCATGGACGTGGTGGCCTGGAGCCCCAACCTCACGGACGAGCGCGCCGAAGCCGCGGGCGTGAAGCGCGTGGACAAGCACGAGCTCTTCGCCACGTCAGACGTCGTCAGCCTGCACCTGATCCTTTCCGAACGCAGCCGCCACGTGGTCGACGCCGCCGCGCTGGCCGCGATGAAGCCCACCGCCTACCTGGTGAACACGTCGCGCGCCGGCCTGGTGGATCAGGAAGCGCTGATGGACGCGCTGGTGAAATTCCGTATCGCGGGCGCGGGGCTGGACGTCTATCCCGAAGAACCGCTGTCGCCCACCGATTCCGTGCGCGACCTGGACAACGTGATCCTGACCCCGCACCTGGGCTACGTCAGCCGCGAGAATTTCGAGGCCTTCTACCAGAACTCGCTCGAAGCGGTGAAATCATGGAAAGCCGGCAAGCCGATACGCGTGCTGAACGCGTGATCCCGTAGGATGGGTGGAGCGCGAGAGTTCTTGAGCTAGAACATTGCTCTCCAGCGCGCGAAACCCATGCGGCCGTGGGTAGATTGTGCCTGGCACCGGCCGGAAAACAAGCGATTGCGGCCGCATGGGTTTCGCGCGCTGGATATTTGAGTTCTTATTTAAGAACTCTCGCGCTTCACCCATCCTACGATGCGCGCTTGAATACCACCTTCTTCTCGACGATTGCGCCCGGCTCCTGCGCTTGCGGCGTGTCGCCGCAGGCTTCGCCGGAGTCTTCCTGCGGGTCCTCGGCGTCGAACGCCGTGTCGCCGTTGGCGTCCGGCACGCCAGTGGGCTTCAGGCCCACGAAGTCGAACAGGTCGCGGTCCATCAGGTGCGAGGGCACCACGCGCGAGAGCGCATTGAACACGTTCCACGACCGGCCCGGGTGCTGCTTGTCCCATTCCTTGATCATGCGGCCCACTTCCTTGCGTTTCAGGTTCTCCTGCGAGCCGCAGAGATTGCAGGGAATGATGGGGAACTGCTTGAGTTCCGCATAGGCGATCAGGTCGGTTTCCGGCACGTAGGCCAGGGGGCGGATCACCGTGTGGCGGCCGTCGTCGGACACCAGCTTGGGCGGCATGCCCTTGGCCTTGCCGCCATAGAACAGGTTCAGGAAGAACGTGCCCAGGATGTCGTCGCGGTGATGGCCCAGGGCGATCTTGGTGGCGCCCAGTTCGGAGGCCACGCGGTACAGGATGCCCCGGCGCAAGCGCGAACAGAGCGAGCACATGGTCTTGCCTTCTTCCAGCACGCGCGTGACGATGGAATACGTGTCCTGCGTCTCGATGTGGAAGGGCACGCCCAGCTCGGTCAGGTACTGGGGCAGGATATGGTCGGGAAAGCCCGGCTGCTTCTGGTCCAGGTTGACCGCGATCAGCTCGAACTTGAACGGCGCGCGCTTCTGCAGCTGCAGCAGGATGTCCAGCAGGGCATAGGAATCCTTGCCGCCCGACAGACAGACCATCACGCGGTCGCCTTCTCCGATCATGTTGTAGTCGGACAGGGCGCGCGTGGTTTCGCGGGCCAGGCGCTTGGTCAGCTTGTTGCCTTCGTGCCGGCGCTTTTCCTCGGCTTCGGTGCGAAAGCGCACCTCGGGGGTAGCAATGTCGTTCATGGTCAACGCGAGATCTGGATTTCCACGCCTACGGCCGCGCAGTCGGAAAAGGCCATGGGCTTGCTGATGCGCAGGCGCAGCGCGCGGATTTCCTGGAAGTCGGCGAGCAGGCGCGCGGCGACCTGCTCGGACAGGGTTTCGATCAGGTTCACGTGCGCCTGCGTGCATTCTTCCACGATGGCCTCGCGCAGGCGCCGGTAGTCCAGCACGCTGTGGATGTCGTGGTCGTCGACC
This sequence comes from Achromobacter denitrificans NBRC 15125, assembly GCF_001571365.1. Classification (GTDB taxonomy): domain Bacteria; phylum Pseudomonadota; class Gammaproteobacteria; order Burkholderiales; family Burkholderiaceae_B; genus Achromobacter; species Achromobacter denitrificans. The sequence goes on from NZ_BCTQ01000010.1 coordinate 81,796, forward strand.
GCGCGCTGGATGTCCACGTCGAAATCGGCGTCGACATGCAGGGGCTGGGTGGCGCGGCGCTCGTGTTCGAGGATACCGATGCGGGCGTCGAGCGCGAGCCCGGAAAGGATGATGCGGCGTGTAGGCATGATGAAAACCTGGGTGGGGTAGCCCGGAATTGTAAGGCGGACGCGGGAGAGGGGCGGCCCGCTGGCTACAATCCGGCCATGTCCGGGCGTCCGCGAGGCGCCGGCGCAGTCAATAAGGGGTGAAATGCAACAGATGCACGATTCGGTCATTGTAGGCGGCGGCCCGGCCGGCGCCTCCTGCGCCCTGTGGCTGGCCAGGTTGGGCCTGTCCCCGCTATTGGTCGAGGCCAGCGCCCGGCTGGGAGGGCTGGGCAACGACAACCCGTTCGCCGACGATTGGATCGCGGTGCTGCCGGGCGTCACCGGCCAGCAGGTGGCCGCCAATATCGATACCAGCGTCCGGGCGGCGGGCGTGCCGCTGCGCCTGGAGACCCGCGTCACCGGCGTTCGGCCCTGCAAGGGCGGCATCGAGGCTGCGCTGGCCGGCCCGGACGGGGCCGAGACCCTGGCGCGGGCCCGCACCCTGGTCATCGCGTCCGGCGTGCGCGCCAAGGGCCTGCCGGACCATCCGCCGGGCGCATCCTGGCCCGGCGTGCTCATCGGACCGGGTTCGCCCATCGTGGCGCAGGACTACTCCGGCCTGTCCGTGGCGGTGCTGGGCGGGGGCGACAACGCGTTCGAGAATTACGTCTACGTGCGCAACCGCGGCGCCCGCGCGGTGCACCTCTATGCCCGCAGCGTGCGCGCCCAGCAGCAATGGGTGACGCGCGCCGGCCGCGACGGCGTGCACATCGGGCCGTACAAGGTCGATCCCGTCGCCCGCAGCGTCGACGGCCGCCGGTACGACCTGATCCTGGTCTTCTACGGCTGGGAGCCCCAGGCCGGCTTCGCCGACAGCCTGCGGCTGGCCCGCGACGAGCGCGGCTACATCCGCACCGATTTCGCCACCGCCGAAACCAGCGTGCCGGACATCTACGCCGTGGGCGAGGTGGCCAATCGCATGCATCCCTGCGTGGTGACCTCCATGGCCGACGGCGTGGTGGCGGCCAAGGCCATCCAGCGTCGCTGGGAACGGGCCGACGCCTGACCGGGAAAGGCCGGCCGCGGCGTTAAGCTCAGGCGAAGGCTCTCCTCCAGATTGGAGAATGGTCATTTGCCCGCGCGGCGACCACACTCTGTGCCACAAGTTGATCGAACAATGATCGCAGTGGGAGACAGACATGTTGCACGCGCATCGCTGGCTGGCCGCCGGCGCGATGGCTGCCGCCATCGCCGGCCCCGCCCAAGCCGCCTGGCCTGAACGGCCGATCACGCTCATCATCCCGGCCGCGCCGGGCGGTACCACCGACATTTCCGCGCGACTGATCGCGGACAAGCTGAGCGCCCGGCTGGGCCAGCAGGTCATCGTGGAGAACCGCGCGGGCGCGGCCGGCATCATCGGCGCGCAGGCGCTGGCGCGGGCCAAGCCCGACGGCTACACCCTGCTGATGGGCAACATCGGCCCCAACGCCATCAACTACGCGCTGTACAAGACGCTGCCCTACAAGGCGGCCGACTTCGCGCCGGTCACGCTGGTGATCTCGGTGCCCAACGTGCTGGTGGTGAACGAAGCCTCGCCGGCCCGCAGCGTGGCGGACCTGCGGGCCGAAGCGCAGCGGGATCCGTCCAAGGTGTCTTTCGGCAGCTCCGGCGCGGGCCAGTCGCCGCATCTGTCGGCCGAACTCTTCAAGCAACGCGCGGACATCGCCGGCACGCACATCCCCTATAAGGGCGCCGGGCCCGCGGTGGCGGCGCTCCTGGGCAGGCAGTTCACCTTCATGATCGACAACCTGCCCAGTTCGATGCCCTACATCCAGTCCGGCAAGCTGCGCGCGCTGGCCGTCACCAGCGACAAGCGCCTGGCGGAACTGCCGGACGTGCCGACCATGGCCGAGGCCGGCGTGAAGGACATGGTGGTCACCGCCTGGTTCGGCCTGGTCGCGCCCGCCGGCACGCCGTCGGACGTCGTCGACAAGCTCTACGTCGCCACGCGCGATGTCGTGCGCAGCCCCGACATCAGCGACCGCTTCAAGGCCATGGGCGGCCAGGCGGGCGGCAACACGCCGGCGGAATTCGCGGCATTCATCGACCAGGAGCGCGCCCGCTGGAAACAGATCGTGGACGCGGCCGGCCTGGTGCAGGAGCAATAAGTGATCGACAAGATTCAAGCTTCCATGGCCGAGGCGGTCGCGGTGATTCCCGACGGCGCGTCGGTGCTGGTGGGCGGCTTCGGCGAGGCGGGCGTGCCCTACGAACTGCTGCACTGCCTGGCGGAACTGGGGCGGCGCGATCTCACCATCATCTCGAACAACGCCGGCACCTTCGAACGCGGCATCGCCGCGCTGCTGATCCGCAGGCAGGTGCGCAAGATCATCTGCTCGCATCCGCGTCCGCCCAATTCCGAGGCCTTCGCGCGCGCCTACCGCGCCGGCGAGGTCGAACTGGAATGCGTGCCGCAGGGCACGCTGGCCGAGCGCCTGCGCGCCGCGGGGGCGGGGCTGGGGCCGTTCTATACGCCTACCGGCTACGGCACGGAACTGGCCGAAGGCCGCCGCCAGGAAGTGATCGACGGCGTGGGCTATGTGCTGGAACATCCGCTGCGCGGCGACTACGCGCTGATCCGCGCGCACCTGGGCGACCGCTGGGGCAACCTGATGTACCGGCACGCCGCGCGCAATTTCAACCCGGTGATGTGCATGGCCGCCGGCCACGCCATCGCCCAGGTCGACGAGGTGGTGCCGCTGGGCGCCTTCGTGCCCGAGCAAATCATGACGCAGGGCATCTTCGTGAAATCCGTCGTGCGGGTGGAGGCCTGACATGCAAGAAATCATCGGATTGACCCGGCAGCAGATCGCGCAGTTGCTGGCCAGCGACATCCCCGACGGCTCCATCGTCAATCTGGGCATCGGCATGCCGACCCTGGTGGGCGACTACCTGCCGTCCGACCGGGACATCCTGCTGCACAGCGAAAACGGCATCCTGGGCATGGGTCCCGCCGCCAGCGGCGAGGATGTGGACACCGACCTGATCAACGCCAGCCGCCAGCCGGTCACGCTGCGGGACGGCGCGTCGATCACCGAGCACACCGTGTCCTTCGCCATGATGCGCGGCGGCCACCTGGACTACGCGGTGCTGGGCGCCTTCCAGGTCTCGGAGCGGGGCGATCTGGCCAACTGGAAGACCGACGCCGCCGACGCCATCCCCGCCGTGGGCGGCGCGATGGATCTGGCCGTGGGGGCCAGGCAAGTGCTGGTCACGATGGAGCATCGCGGCCGCGATGGAACGCCCAAGCTGCTGCGGGTATGCACGTATCCGCTGACGGGCAAAGGCGTGGTGACGCGCATCTACACCGACCTGGCCGTGATAGACGTAACGCCGCCGGGCTTCAGCGTCCACGCGATGCTTGCCGGCGTGGACGCAGCCTTCCTGCGCTCGGTCACCGGGGCGCCGCTGCATTTCCCGGCGGAAATTCGCCGCATCGCGCTGGATGCCGGCGGCAGGCCCCGCTACGTCTGACGCTTCCAGCCCGAACCCGGGCCAAGGAGACCCTGATGATCCGTTCCCTGCTGGCCGCGGCAACGCTGGGCGTCGCGTGTCTGGGCGCCGCGCAGGCCGCGCCTTCCTATCCCGACAAACCGATCACCTTGCTGATCCCCTATCCGCCCGGCGGCAGCGCGGACATGCTGGCGCGGCCCCTGGGCGCGGAACTGCAGAAGAAGTGGGGCCAGCCCGTGGTGCTGGAATACAAGCCGGGCGCGGGCGGCACGATCGCGTCGGCGCAGCTGGCGCGCGCCAGGCCCGACGGCTACACGCTGCTGATGGTGCTGGCCGCCCATGCGATCAATCCCAGCCTGTATCCGTCGCTGCCCTACGACACGCGCCGCGATTTCGCGCCGGTGTCGCTGGTGGCCACGCTGCCGATGCTGGTGGCGGCCCCCTTGAGCACGCCGGCCGATACCGTGGGCGAACTGATCGCCTACGGCAAGAGCCACCCCGGCAAGCTCAGCTTCGCGTCGGCGGGCAACGGCAACACCAGCCACCTCGCCGCCGAGATGTTCAAGAACCAGACCGGCGCCGACATGATGCACGTGCCCTACAAAGGCAGCGGGCCGGCCGTGGTGGCGCTCCTGGGCGGCGAAGTGTCGTTGATGTTCGACAGCATCTCCACGTCGCTGCCGCAAGTGCGGGCGGGAAAGCTGAAGGCCATCGCCGTGACGGGGGAGCGACGCTCTGCCTTGCTGCCCGACGTGCCCACGGTGGCCGAAAGCGTGCCGGGGTTCGTGGTGAACGGCTGGTACGGCGTGCTGGCGCCGGCGGGCACGCCGCCGGACATCGTCGATGCGCTGAGCCGCGGCATTGCCGAAGCGCTGGCCGTGCCCGCCTTGAAGCAGCAGGTGGAGGGCTACGGCTACGAGACCGTGGGATCCACGCCCGCCGAGTTCGCCGGCCACATCGACCGCGAACTCGTCACCTGGAAGAAGGCCGTCGAAACCTCCGGCGCCAAGCTGAACTGAGCGCTCAGGACGCCAGCAGGAATTCCAGGACGGCGGCCTCGAATGCCTCGGGCAGTTCGATGTTCGACAAGTGCACGGCCGGCAGCACCACCAGCCTGGCGCCGGGAATGGTGGCGGCCATCTGCTCGCCATGGCTGGCCGCGGTGACCGTGTCGTGCAGGCCGGCGATGACCAGCGAGGGATTGGGAATCAGGGCGATGGTCCGGCGCAGGTCGGCGTCCCGCACGGCCGCGAACGCACCGGCCAGGCCGTGCCTGTCGGTGCCCAGCAGCATGGCGCGGAACTTCTCCACGGCCGGGCCGCCGGCCTCCAGCAGGGCGGGCGGAAACCAGTTCCGCAGGAAGACCTCGGCGGTGTCCGTCATGTCGCTGGCCTGCAGCGTGGCGGCGATGCGCTCGTCCCATTGCGGCGCGGGCCCCAGGTAGGCGGATGAGTTGCTCAGGACGAGGCGGCCGATCCGCTCGGGCGCATGCACGCCCAGCCATTGTCCGATGATGCCGCCCAGCGACAACCCGAGGAAATGCGCGCGGGCGATGCCCAGGCCGTCCAGCAGTTCCACGACGTCGCGGCCCAGCCGATCCAGGGAGTAGGGGCCGGCGGGCACGCTGGACGCGCCGTGGCCGCGGGTGTCGTAGCGCAGCACGCGGAAGTGGCGCGAGAGCGCCGGGATCTGGTCGTCCCACATGCGCAGCGTGGTGCCGATGGAATTCGACAGCAACAGCGTGGGCAGGCCGGCGTCTCCGTCGAAGCGGTAGGCGATGCGGGCGCCGTCGCCCGTGGTGAAGAAGGATGTGTCCTGCATGATGGATCTGCCTCGCGGTGGATGGGGTAGGCAAATCGTAGTTGCGCGGCGCTCAGGAAGAAATTACAAAGTTCGCACAATCATTGTTGGAAAAACTGACATGAGCGAATTTACCTTGCATGACCTGCAATGCTTCGACGCCGTGGTGCGCGAGGGCGGCTTCCAGGCCGCGGCCGCGTCGCTGCATCGCTCGCATCCGGCGGTGTTCGCGGCGGTGGCGAAACTCGAACGGCAGCTGGGCTTCGCGCTGCTGGACCGCGGCGGCTACCGCGTGCGCCCGACCGGCGCCGGGCAGTCCTTCCACGAGCGCGCGCAATCGTTGCTGCGCGAGCTGACCGCCTTGCGCGCGCATGCGGGCCAACTGGCCATGGGAGAGGAAACCGAGCTGCGCGTGGTGATCGGCGATTTCTGCCCACGGCCGTACGTGCTGGGGCTGTTGAGCCGCTTCTTCGCGAGCTGCCCAGGAACGCGCCTGGAGCTGTACTTCGAGGCGGTCGCGGGCCCCTGGGAACGCCTGGACGACGGCGAGGCCGACCTCATCCTGCACCGCGTGGACAAGAGCGATGCGCGGATCGAATGGGTCGATCTGGCCAAGGTGCCCTTCGTGCCCGTGGTGGCGCCGGGTTTCCTGCGCGAGCCCGTGCCGCGCGCGGTTCGCCCGGCGCATCTGCGCGAGTACACGCAATGCGTCATGCGCGACACCGCGAGGCATACGCCGCCGCGCGACTACTTCACCATCGCGGGCGCGCGCCAGTGCACGGTCGCCGATCAGCTGATGAAGAAAGAGATCATCCTGCAAGGCATGGGATGGGGCCACATGCCGCGCTTTCTCGTCGAAGAGGAACTGCGCGACGGCCGGCTGCGCTCGATCGCCAACCCCCACTTGCCCGGCAGCGTGGAGGAGCTGGTGGCGGCGCGGCGCTGCGATCGGGCGCAAGGCCCGGTATCGAATCGGCTGTGGCGATACCTGCAGGCAGCCGCGCCCGAATTGCGCCGCGCGTTGCGCAAGCGATAAGGGAGAGCGCTTGCGCCCGCGCTCAATACTTGCCGGTAAGCAGTTCGCCCGCGTCGGGCACGCGCGCTTCCAGGTCCAGCACCTTGAGCATCCGGTAGACCGTCGCGGCGGCGGCGGTCACCACCGGCAGACCCAGCCGGTCCTGCACGGGCTGGATCGACGCCAGCGACGGCATCTGCACGCAGGCCGACAGCACCACGGCGTCCACGCCGCGGGTGTCCAGGCGCGCGACGTGGCTGGCGGGCGCCATCGGGTCCTGCGCGCCGACCTGCAGGTTGTCGGCGATTTCCAGCGACAGGCTGTCGTGCACCTCGATGCCCTCGTTCTCGATGTAGTCCACGACCAGGCGGGTCAGCGGCTTCATGTAGGGGGTCAGGATGGCGACCTTGCGCGCGCCGATGGCGTGCAGGCCCTCGACCAGCGCGCCCGCGCTGGAGATGACGGGCGCGGGCGCGCCGTTGTCCACGGTGGCCTGGTGCAGGCGCTCCTGGGAAACGCGGTGGTAGCCCAGGCCCTGGCTCATGATGGCCACCAGGCAGGCGTACCCCAGCACGTCCACGCGCGCGTCGGAGAGCTCTTGCGCGCAGCGGTCCGACTCGCGGTCCATCGAGGCCAGTTCGGCGGCGGTCACCTGCTTCATGCGCATACGGCTTGAATGGAAGGTGAAGCGCTCGGGGGCGATGGTTTCGCGCAGGCGCAGCATGGCCGGGATTTCGGTCTCCATGGTGGTGTTGGAACTGGGCACGATCTGGCCGATGCGCAGGCTGCGGGGAGATGAGGTCATGGCGGCGCTCCTGGAAAAAAGGCGAAAGAGGTCCCGTCCCCGCGCCATCGGCGCGGGGAGCGGGAAGCAATGCGGTGGGGGATCAGTCGGCGGTGATGCCCGCGGCGGCGACGGTGCGCTGCCAGTAGGCCAGTTCCGTGGAGACGCGCTGGTTCAGCGCTTCGGGGCCTTCGAAGCGGGCTTCGATGCCGGCGGCCTGCGCGCGCTGCACGGTGGCGGGTTGGGCGAGCGCGGCCTCGACGCTGGCGGCCAGCTTGTCGATGACGGGCTGCGGCGTGCCCGCCGGCGCGAACAGCGCCACCCAGGATTCCAGCTGGTACTCGGGCAGGCCGGCCTCGGCGGTGGTGGGCACGTCGGGCAGCATGGGGTGGCGCTTGGGGCTGGTCACGGCCAGGGCCTTCAGCTTGCCGGTCTGCACGTGGCCCATCACCGAGGGCGGCGTGGTGATGAAGACCTGCACGTTGCCCGCCAGCACGTCCTGGATCGCGGCGCCCGAGCCGCGGTACGGCACGTGGAACATCGCCGCGCCGGTCTGCTGCTTGAAGACTTCGGTGCCGAGGTGGGACAGCGACCCCACGCCCTGCGAGGCGTAGTTGAAGCGGCCGGGAGAATTCTTGACCTCGGCCACGAACTCCGTGATGTTGGTGGCCTTGATGGACGGATGCACGGCGATCACGTTGCTGGATACCGTCACCAGCCCCACCGGCACGAAGTCCTTGGGCGCCCAGGGCAGCTTGGCCGTGAGGTTGGGGTTGCCCACGTGATAGGCCGAGTACGACACCAGCAAGGTGTAGCCGTCGGGCTTGGCGCGCGCGACGTATTGGTACGCGATGTTGCCGCTGCCGCCGTCCTTGTTCTCGACCACGACCGGCTTGCCCAGCGCGGCGGCCAGCGGTTCGGCCACGATGCGGGCGGACGTGTCCACCAGCCCGCCGGGCGGATTGGGCACCACGAGGGACAGGGTGCGGTTGGGGAAATCGTCGGCGGCGTGGGCGCCGAATGCCGCCCCGGAAAGCAAGGCGGCGGCGAACAGTTTCTGCATGGCAGGTCTCCGGTTATTGTCGTTTGCTCTATGGCAGGGCCTTATTCTGCTCGCCGGGAACAATAGTTTCCAATATAGTTTTTGTCTGGTTTCATATCTTTCCCAAATAACTGCCCGCCATGGAAATCCGTCAACTCCGCTACTTCGCCGTCCTGGCGGAAGAGCTGAACTTCACCCGGGCCGCGGCGCGCCTGCATATTTCGCAGCCGCCGCTCAGCCTGCAGATCGCCCAGCTGGAGCGCGAGCTGGACGTCAGGCTGTTCGACCGCAACAACCGGCGCGTGGCGCTGACCGAGGCGGGCGAGGCCTTCCTGAACGACGTGCGCGCTCTGCTGGCGAGCCTGAAGGACGCCACCGTGCGCGCCCGGGCGGTGGACCAGGGGCTGGCGGGAAGGATCGAGGTCGGGCTGTCGGGCTCGCATTTCCTGGGGCCGGTGCCCGCGCTGATCGCGCGCTATACGGCCGAGCATCCGCAGGTGTCGGTGCTGCTCAATGAAATGAACCCGGCGGCGCAGCTGGAAGCGCTGCGCGGGCATCGTATCGACGTGAGTATTTCGCGCACCGCGGTCGACGATGAAGAACTGCAGTCCATGCCGCTCTGGCCCGATCCGGTGGTGGCGGCCTTGCCCCGGCGGCATCCGCTGGCCGGCCGCAAGCGCCTGGAACTGAGCGACCTGGCCGGGGATCCGTTCGTCATGCTGCGGCAGGATACGTCGGGCTTTGCGCGCCATCTGGCGGAGATCTGCGCGCGCGCCGGCATGCCGCTGTCCGTGGCGCAGACGGTGGCCGAGGTGCCGGCGCAACTGGCGCTGGTCGCGGCGGGGCTGGGCGTGGCGTTGGTGCCGCGCTCGACCTGCCGCCATCTGGGCGACCGCGTTGCGGTCTGCGGCCTGCCCGCCGCCATTGCGCGCGCCACGGTCTATGCGGTGACGCGCCGCCAGGGCAGGCGGCGCGCGCTCGATACCTTTCTTCAGACGGCGGCGCAGATGGGGGACGGCGAGGCCTGAGGCCGCGGGCCCGCGCCCAGCGTCTTACGCCGTGAGCATGCACTCCGAGGTGTCCGGCGCGGCCAGTTTCACGCGGAATGCGCGCAGCTCGTCGCGGCGGAACACGTGCACCGTCACCCGGTCGCCGGCCCGGTATTGCGCCAGCAGCAGGTCCAGTCCGGCCGGCGCGTCCACGCGCAGGCCGTCGATGGCCACCAGCACGTCGCCGGCGGACAGGCCGCCCTTGTGGGCGGCGCCGCCTTCCAGCACGGTGGCCAGCATCAGCGAATCGCCTTGCTTGCGGGTGCGCGCGTCCAGCGAGGGGATGTTGGCCGCGGCTTTCCATTGCAGCGTGACGCCTTGCGGCGCCAGCAGTTCGGCCAGCGGCACGTCGGCCGTGCCGTAGGCATGCCGCGCGATGAAGCGGCGCGTATCGACGCCGGTGGCTTCCTGGATCAGCGCGGGCAGGCCGTCTTCGGGCAGCCCGTCAGGCTTGCCTTGGTAGAAATCGCGTCCGTAGCGCTCCCACAGCAGGCGCATGACGTCGTCGAGCGAATGCGCGCCGGCGCTGTCGCGACGGATCAGCAGGTCCAGCCCGAGCGCCACCAGCGCGCCCTTGGTGTAGTAGCTGACCAGGGCGTTGGGGGAGTTCTCGTCCTGCTTGTAGTAGCGGGTCCAGGCGTCGAAGGAGCTTTCCGCCACCGATTGCTTGTCGCGGCCGGGCGTGCGCGCCACGCTGGAGATGGTCTTGGCCAGCAAGCGCAGGTAGTCGGGGCGGGTGATGGCGCCCGAGCGCAGCAGCAGCAGGTCGTCGTAATAGGAGGTGAAGCCTTCGAATACCCACAGCAGCCGGGTCAGGTCGGGCCGCGACAGGTCGTAGGGCGCGAAGGCTTCCGGCTTGATCCGCTTGACGTTCCAGGTGTGGAAGTACTCATGGCTGACCAGGCCGAGAAAGCCGCGGTAGCCTTCGCCCTGGCCCTGCTGGCCGAGAACGGGCAGGTCCTTGCGGGCGGTCATCAGCGCCGTGCTCGCGCGGTGTTCCAGCCCGCCGTAGCCGTCGCCCGTCACCATCGTCATGAAGACGTAGCGGTCGGCGCTGTCCAGGAAGGGCGCGCGGCGGGTGCGGGGCTCGAAGAACGCGATCTGCGTTTCGCAGATCTTGCGCACGTCTTCGGTGATGCGGGCCAGGTCCAGGTTGGGCGCGACGCCGGTGAACACCAGTTCGTGCTCGGCGCCGTGCGCCGTGAAGCTCGACACCTGGGGCGTGCCCATTTCCACCGGGTGGTCGATCAGCGCGTCGTAGTCGGGCGCCAGGTACAGGCCGAAGCCGTGCCGCCGGGCCGCTCCCGGACGGCCGCGGGCTTCCGGCAGGCTGGTGTAGACCTTCCAGCCGTCGATGCCGCGCGGCGGCGCCAGGTCGACCAGGCAGGGCAGATGGTCCTGGCCGTGCACGCGCAGGAATACGCTGGTGCCGTTGAAAAAACCGTGGGTCTCGTCCAGGTGCGCGCCGCGCACCGACAGGTCCCAGGCGTAGACCACGTACTCCACCCGCAGCGGACCGTCGCAGGGCGCGGCCTGCCAGGTGTGGTTGTCGGTCTTGTCGACCGCCACGCGCCGCGTGCCCGAGTAGGCCGCCAGCGACTCGATCTGGCGCGAGAAATCGCGGATCAGGTAGCTGCCCGGGATCCAGGCGGGGAGGGACAGGCGCTGGCCGCCGGGGGAGGGGGCCGGTATGGTTAGGGTTATCCGGTAGCGGTGTCCGGCCGGATCGTGGGGCGCGAGGCGGTAAAGTAGCGGCGGGGCTTGGTCTTTTTCCATAGCCATATCTTACTTTCATACATCTTCGGAGACATGCAATGAGCGAGTCGTTTGTGCTGGTCGAAACCCGGGGCCGCGTCGGCCTGTTGACGCTCAACCGTCCCAAGGCGCTCAACGCGCTGAACGATCAACTGATGGATGAGCTCGGCGCGGCCCTGCTGGCCTTCGAAGCGAACCCCGATGTCGGCGCGGTGGTCATCACCGGCAGCGAAAAGGCCTTCGCCGCGGGCGCCGACATCGGCGCGATGAAAGACTGGTCGTACATGGACGTGTACGGCAGCGAGTACATCACCCGCAACTGGGAAACGCTCAAGCGCATCCGCAAGCCCGTGATCGCCGCCGTGGCCGGCTACGCCCTGGGCGGCGGCTGCGAACTGGCCATGATGTGCGACATCATCATCGCCGCCGACACGGCCAAGTTCGGCCAGCCCGAGATCAAGCTGGGCGTGATCCCGGGCGCGGGCGGCACCCAGCGCCTGCCGCGCGCGGTGGGCAAGGCCAAGGCCATGGACCTGGCGTTGACCGCCCGCATGATGGGCGCCGAGGAAGCCGAGCGCGCCGGCCTCGTGTCGCGCGTGGTGCCCGCCGACAAGCTCATGGAAGAAGCCATGGACGCGGCCACCATCATCGCGTCCATGTCCCTGCCGTCGGTCATGATGGCCAAGGAATGCGTCAACCGCGCTTTCGAGGGTTCGCTGAACGAAGGCCTGCTGTTCGAGCGTCGCGTGTTCCATTCGCTGTTCGCCACCGAAGACCAGAAAGAAGGCATGGCCGCCTTCACCGAAAAACGCAAACCGGATTTCAAACACCGTTAATTCCGGTTACGTCCGCGCCGACGGCGAGGACGCCCTTTTTTGCCCCGGGAGAGAAGCCCCCATCGGGCGGCAGGCGAGCCAGGCTCGCGCCGCCTGGGGCATTTCTGGTCCGACGCGCCCGCCTGGGCGCGTTTTTCATTCCGATTCCAGCGTTTTCGCGGCGTTGCGCCTTGAAACGCTTGGTCAGCACCATGTAGCCGGGTTCGGTCCTATCCTGAGTAGGCGTCATCTTGAGGTGCCGCGCCAGAGAGGCTTGTCCGAACTGGCAAGTCCCGCGCGGCGGCTCGCCTGCAAACAACACCAAGAAGGAGCCTTGCATGCGTATACCTATCGCTACCCGCCGGTGGTCTTCCGCTGTACTCGCCGGCGCGCTGAGCGCCTGCTTCGTCACCGCCGCCCAGGCTCAGTCCCCGCGCCCCTCCCTGCGCCTCGTGTCGGAAACTCCCTATCCGGCAGCCTCGGCGCCCGCGCCGGCCATGAGCGAGCAGGAACTGCGCGACACGGCCATCGATGCCTACGTCTACGCGTATCCCATGGTGCTGATGGAACTGGCCCGCCGCAAGGCCACGGCGGTGCAGAGCCCGCTGGACGGCAAGGCGCCCATGAACCAGTTCGGCCACAAGGCTTCCTTCCCGGATCCGCGCGCCCGGGACACGCCCTGGCCCAGCGCGGACGCGCTGTACTCCAGCCTGTGGTTCGACGTGTCCCAGGCGCCGCTGGTGGTGAACCTGCCGGCCACGGGCGACCGCTATTCGGTGCTGTCGGCGCTGGACATGTGGAGCGACGTGTTCGCCTCGCGAGGCGCGCGCACCAACGGCAAGGCCGCCCAATCGTTCGTCATCGTCGGCCCTGGCTGGCAGGGCAGCGTGCCCGCCGGCATGGACGTGATCCACAGCCCGACGGCCACCGGCTGGCTCATCGGCTGGACCCAGACGGCCGGCCCGCAGGACTACGCGGCGGTCAACCAGATCCAGGCCGGCATGACCGCCAGCCCGCTGGCCGCGCCCGCCGCGCGGCCCGCCCGCAGCCGCAACGCCGACGGCGCCTACCCGCAAACCGGGCCCGGCGTGGGCACGGCCCCGATCGGCAGCGGATTGCGGGCGCCGATGCCGGCGCTGCCCGACGGCACGCCGGCCGAGCAGGCCGCCGCCATGGACGCCGCGACTTTCTTCGCGCTGTTCTTCGACGTGCTGCGCAACAATCCGCCGCATGCCAACGACACGCCCATCCTGGACCGCATGCGCCGCATCGGCCTGGACGGCCAGCGGCCCTTCTCGTACGGCAGCCTGAGCCCGGCCGTGCAGCAGGCGCTGACCGATGCCCAGCCGCTGGCCGGCCGCCGCATCGCCGACGGCGTGTCGCGCCTGGGCACGCCGCTCAATGGCTGGAACACCGTGCTCTCCGGCATCGGGACCTACGGCACCGACTATGCGCGCCGCGCGGCCATCGCCTACGCGGGCCTGGGCGCGCCCACGCCGGAGGACGTGCTGTATCCGGTGACGATGTCGGACGCCAAGGGACGCGCGCTGGAAGCCGGCGAGGACTACGTCCTGCACTTCGACAAGGGGCAGTTGCCGCCGGCCAACGCGTTCTGGTCCCTGCACGTCTATGACGCGCAGTACGGATTTCCCGACAATCCGGCCAACCGCTACGTGCTGCGCAGCACCGACAACCTGAAGTACAACGCGGACGGCTCGCTGGACATCTACATCCAGCGGCGCGATCCGGGCGAACGCAAGCGCCCGAACTGGCTGGCCACGCCGGCCGCCGACGCGCCCTTCCTGTTGAGCATGCGGCTGTACTGGCCGCAGGACACGGCGCTGGACGGCCAGTGGGCGCCGCCGCCGGTCAAGGAGGACTGAGCTTCGTCGTCCACGGGATGGAGGTCGCCTCCTGGGGAGGCGGCCTTCGCCGCGCGGGCGGGGCAGGGGCGCCGACGGTTTTCCAGGCCGTTCGCGTCCCTAATTTTCGTCCTTCGGCCGGGCGTTGTTTACACCTTACAAGCGGCCGAAAGTTCATTTGCTCGGGCAAAAAGAATCACGCTATACTCTGCGGGTTTGACGCTTGCGGGATAAGAACACGTGGCGGCGGGATGCGCCGGTTCTGACAGGGGCAAGAAGCAAAGCGAGGAAGTTTGATGCAACAGAACTCCGTGCAGCAAAGCATGCCGCAGGGTCCGGTTGAGAGCCGAGGTAGGGAAGTGTTCGACCAAGGCGAAGCGGAAAAGGTTCTGGTACTCAGTGACGCGGATCGCGCGGCGCTGAATGCTCAAGCAAGCCGCGGGCTCCTGTTGGCATTGGCTGCGCAAGGCGCCATGGGGCTCGCAGCAGCGGTAATAGCGGGGGTTGTCGGAGGGGCGGCGGCGGGTTGGTCGGCGCTGGCGGGGGCGGGAGCGTATTTCATACCCAATGCGTTGTTCGCATTGCGCCTGGCTGTCAGTGTACGGGCCGGTAAAGCCAGTCCCTTTACCTTTCTCTCTGGTGAGTTGATCAAGTTGTTCGCAACGGCGGTGCTGTTGTGGCTGCTTTCGCGTGTGGCGCAGGACAGCCTCGTATGGCCTGCCGCGCTGCTCGGCCTGATACTCACATTGAAGGGTTATCTCTTGCTCCTGATGTTCCGCAAGTTGTCTTAGCGCCGAGCGGGTTCGCGGCAAACGAAATCGTGGAATCGTCCGATTCGCAAGGGTCGGGCATACAGCAAATAGGTAGGATTCAAATGGCTGCTGCCAGCGACGTGTCGCCTCAGTCTGCGTATATTCAGCATCACCTGGTGCATCTGAACAATACGGGCGAGAAACAGAGCGCTATTGCTCAGTTCGACATCATCAATTACGACTCGTTGTTCTGGTCCGGCCTGATGGGTCTGATCGTCATCTTCTTCCTGTGGCGCGCCGCGCGCCGCGCCACCAGCGGCGTGCCGGGGCGTTTCCAGGCTTTCGTGGAAATGATCGTCGACATGGTCGACGACCAGGCCAAGGGCATCGTCCACAATGCCAAGAGCCGCCTGTTCATCGCTCCGCTGGCCCTGACCGTGTTCCTCTGGATCATCCTGATGAACGCGCTGGACTTGCTGCCGGTCGACCTGCTGCCGTCCATCTGGCGCCTGACCGGCCTGGGTGCCGAGCACGGTGATCCGCTCTACTACCACCGCATTCTGCCGACCGCCGACCTGAACGTGCCGATGGGCATGTCGCTGGGCGTGCTGCTGCTGATGTTCTACTACGGCATCAAGATCAAGCACCCGGGCGGCTTCGTCAAGGAACTGTTCACCGCCCCGTTCCACGCGCACGGCATCGGCGCCCTGGTCCTGGCCCCGTTCAACCTGCTGCTGAACCTGATCGAATACGCCGCCAAGTCCGTCTCGCTGGGCATGCGGTTGTTCGGCAACATGTTCGCCGGCGAACTGATTTTCATGCTGATCGCCCTCCTGGGCGGCGCCTGGACCGGCTTCAACGGCGCCAGCATCGGCTTGGGCATCGGCCACATCCTGGCCGGCTCCATCTGGGCGATCTTCCACATCCTGATCGTCCTGCTGCAGGCCTTCATCTTCATGATGCTGACGCTGGTGTATCTCGGCCAGGCTCACGAAGGCCACTGATCCCCCCGAATTTCCCGCGCTGGCCACCCGGCCAGCGCGGGATAGCAAGATTATCTTGCATTGAGCTGTACCCCTTATTTTTCAATTTTTGACTTCAGATTTCTAACCAAGGAGTTGTCATGACCAACGTCGCTTTCGTTGCCCTCGCTTGCGGTCTTATCATCGGTCTGGGCGCTATCGGCGCTTGCATCGGCATCGCACTGATGGGCGGCAAGTATCTGGAAGCCTCGGCTCGTCAGCCTGAGCTGATGAACGCTCTGCAAACGAAGATGTTCCTGCTGGCTGGCCTGATCGACGCGGCATTCCTGATCGGCGTGGGTATCGCCATGCTGTTCGCCTTCGCCAACCCGTTCGTCGGCTAAGGCACCGCCCGCCGGCGAAAAGGCGGGTCATGACGCTGGCGGCGGTGCAGGCTTACCGCCCATCGCCGCCCAGCAAAGTATCGAGTGCTCCGTAACGTCCCTTCCCGGGTGCGGCCGGAGCCGAAAGGTGTTAAAGGAACGACCGTGAATCTGAACGCGACGATCATTTTCCAGATGCTCGTGTTCTTCGTTCTGGGCTGGTTCACGATGAAATTCGTGTGGCCTCCTCTGACGAAGGCGATGGACGAGCGCCGCCAAAAAATCGCCGACGGCCTTGCCGCCGCCGAGAAGGGCAAGGCCGATCTGGCCCAGGCCCAGGCGCGCGTCAGTCTGATCGAGGCTTCTGCCAAGTCCGAAAACCACGCCCGCATCATCGAGGCCGAAAAGCAAGCCGCCTCCCTGATCGAGCAGGCCCGCCGCGAAGCGGAAGCCGAACGCGCCCGCATTGTGGCGCAGGCTGCCCAGGACGCCGCGCAGGAAGTCCAGCGCGCCCGCGACCTGCTGCGCGACGACGTGGCCGCGCTGGCCGTGAAGGGTGCTGAACAGATCCTCAAGCGCGAGGTTGACGCCCGCGCACACGCCGAGCTGCTGAACCAGCTCCGCGCGCAGCTTTAATCCGGGACCGCCATGGCTGAACTTTCCACTGTTGCCCGGCCCTACGCTGAGGCGCTCTTCAGCGCGGCGCGCGACGACAAGGCCGGCTTGCCGGCCTGGTCCGACCTGGTCGGCGAAATGTCGCAGGTCGCCTCCAACCCCGACGTGCGCGAGGCCATGGCCGATCCGCGTCTGGGCGACAAGCAGCGCGTCGAGCTGTTTACCGGCCTGATCAAGGCGGAACTGCCTCAAGCCGCCCGCAATTTCATCGAGTTGCTGGTCGAAAACGACCGGCTGCTGCTGATGCCGGACATCGCCACGCAATTCGCGACGCTGCGGAATCGTCACGACGGCACGGCGCAGGCGGAAATCACCAGCGCGTTCGAGATGAGCGATGCCCAGGTCAAAGAACTGGTCGCCGCGCTCGAACAAAAATTTGGCCTCAAGCTCAAGCCCAGCGTCACCGTCGATCCGTCGTTGATTGGCGGCGTGCGCGTGGCGGTCGGTGACCAGGTGCTCGATACTTCCGTACAAGCCCAGTTGGCCCGCATGCGCGATCAGCTCGCCGCTTAAGGCAACTAACAGGATTCCAGGAGTCAATATGCAACTCAATCCCTCCGAGATCAGCGAACTGCTCAAGAGCCGCATCGAGGGCCTGGGCGCTTCGGCTGATGTCCGTACTCAGGGCACCGTCGTGTCCGTGACCGACGGTATTACCCGCATCCACGGTTTGTCCGACGTGATGCAGGGCGAAATGCTCGAATTCCCCAACAACGTTTTCGGTCTGGCGCTCAACCTTGAGCGTGATTCCGTCGGCGCCGTTATTCTCGGCGACTACACCGGCGTTTCCGAAGGCGACCAGGTCAAGACGACCGGCCGCATTCTCGAAGTGCCGGTCGGTCCCGAACTGAAAGGCCGCGTGGTCAACACGCTGGGCGAGCCGATCGACGGCAAGGGCCCGGTCAATGCCAAGGCCACCGACATCATCGAGAAAGTGGCTCCCGGCGTTATCGCCCGCCGCTCGGTGTCGCAGCCGCTGCAAACCGGCATCAAGGCTATCGACTCGATGGTTCCCATCGGCCGCGGCCAGCGCGAACTGATCATTGGCGACCGCCAGACCGGCAAGACCGCCGTCGCTGTCGACACGATCATCAGCCAGAAGGGCAAGGGCGTCACCTGCGTGTACGTCGCCATCGGCCAGAAGGCTTCCACGATCAACAACGTGGTCCGCAAGCTCGAAGAGCACGGCGCCATGGAATACACCATCGTCGTGGCCGCTTCGGCCTCCGACTCGGCCGCCATGCAGTACCTGGCCGCCTACGCCGGTTGCACGATGGGCGAATACTTCCGCGATCGCGGCGAAGACGCCCTGATCGTCTATGACGACCTGACCAAGCAAGCCTGGGCCTACCGCCAGGTCTCGCTGCTGCTGCGCCGTCCGCCGGGCCGCGAAGCCTACCCGGGCGACGTGTTCTACCTGCACTCGCGCCTGCTGGAGCGTGCCGCTCGCGTCAACGAAGAGTACGTCGAGAAGTTCACCAACGGCGCCGTCAAGGGCAAGACCGGCTCGCTGACCGCGCTGCCGATCATCGAAACCCAGGCAGGCGACGTGTCGGCCTTCGTTCCGACCAACGTGATCTCGATCACCGACGGCCAGATCTTCCTGGAAACCGACCTGTTCAACGCCGGTGTCCGTCCCGCCATCAACGCCGGTATCTCGGTGTCGCGCGTGGGTGGCGCTGCCCAGACCAAGGTCGTCAAGAAGCTGTCCGGCGGTATCCGTACCGACTTGGCGCAGTACCGTGAACTGGCCGCCTTCGCGCAGTTCGCTTCCGACCTGGACGACGCCACCCGTCGCCAGCTGGAACGCGGCAAGCGCGTGGTCGAACTGCTCAAGCAGCCGCAATACCAGCCGCTGCAAGTGTGGGAACTGGCCGTCACGCTGTACACGGTCAACAACGGCTACCTGGATGAAGTGGACGTGGCCCAAGTGCTGTCGTTCGAGAAGTCGCTGAAGGATCAACTGAAGGCCAAGCATGCGGCCCTGATCCAGCGCATCGAAGACACCAAGGAACTGTCCAAGGATGACGAAGCCGAATTGGCCGCCGCCATCCAGGAATTCAAGAAGCACGGTGCTTTTTAAGAAAGTGATGGGTTAGGCGTCCGCGACGCCTCACCCATCCTTCCCGGATGGTTGAGGCGCGAGCGGAACCCATCGGCCAGTCTTCACAGGAAAGCGCAATGCCCGGAATTAAGGAAATCCGAACCAAGATCAAGAGCGTGCAAAACACGCGCAAGATCACCAAGGCGATGGAAATGGTCGCCGCATCCAAGATGCGCAAGGCGCAGGAACGGATGCGTGCAGGTCGTCCGTACGCCACCAAGGTGCGCGAGATGGCTGCGCACCTGATGCAGGCCAACCCCGAGTACAGCCACCCGTACCTGGTCGAACGCGAAATCAAGGCGGTCGGCGTGGTCATGGTGACGACCGACAAGGGTTTGTGCGGCGGCTTGAACACCAACATCACCCGTGTGACGCTGGGCAAACTGAAAGAGTTCGAGAAGAACGGCGTCGCCGTGCAAGCGACCGCTTTCGGTAACAAGGGCGTGGGCGTGCTGACCCGCATCGGCGCCAAACTGGTCTCCCAGGAAGTGCAACTGGGCGACAAGCCGCAACTCGACCGCCTCCTGGGCGCGATCAAGGTGCAGCTGGACGCCTACCTGGACGGCCGCATCGACGCGCTGTACGTGGCTTCGACCCGCTTCGTCAACACGATGAAGCAGGAGCCGCTGTTCCTGCGTCTGCTGCCCCTGGCCAGTGGTTTGGATGATCCGTACCAGACGGGCGCCGAGAGCCTGGCCAAGACCTCGGAAGTGAAGTCGGAATACAGCTGGGATTACATCTACGAACCCGACGCCCGTAGCGTGATCGACGACCTGCTGCAGCGTTACGTTGAAGGCCTGCTGTACCAAGCCGTGGCTGAGAACATGGCTTCGGAGCAGTCGGCCCGGATGGTCGCCATGAAGGCGGCGTCGGACAACGCCAAGAAGGTCATCGGCGATCTGCAGCTGGTCTACAACAAGACCCGTCAGGCCGCGATCACCAAGGAAATTTCGGAAATCGTAGGGGGCGCTGCCGCGGTGTAAACCGGGCAGTATCCCGTCAAAATATCAAGGAATCGACATGAGCAACGGAACCATCGTTCAGTGCATCGGCGCCGTGGTGGATATTCAGTTCCCCCGCGATCACATGCCCAAGATCTACGAAGCGCTTACTCTGGCCGACGAGGGTTCCTCGTTCGCCGAAAAGGGTCTGACGCTGGAAGTGCAGCAACAGCTGGGCGACGGCGTGGTGCGTACCATCGCGCTGGGCTCCAGCGACGGCCTGCGCCGCGGTATGAAGGTCACCGGTACGGGCGCGCCGATCTCGGTGCCGGTCGGCACCGGCACGCTGGGCCGCATCATGGACGTGCTGGGTCGTCCCATCGACGAAGCCGGCCCGATCCAGCACGAAGAAAAGCGTGGCATTCACCAGCCGGCTCCCCGTTTCGACGAACTGTCGCCGTCGGTGGAACTGCTGGAAACCGGCATCAAGGTTATTGACCTGGTCTGCCCGTTCGCCAAGGGCGGCAAGGTCGGCCTGTTCGGCGGCGCCGGCGTGGGCAAGACCGTCAACATGATGGAACTGATCAACAACATCGCCAAGCAGCACAGCGGCTTGTCGGTGTTCGCCGGCGTGGGCGAGCGTACCCGCGAAGGCAACGACTTCTACCACGAAATGGAAGAGTCGAACGTTCTGGACAAGGTTGCGATGGTGTTCGGTCAGATGAACGAACCCCCGGGCAACCGTCTGCGCGTGGCGCTGACCGGCCTGACCATGGCCGAGAAGTTCCGCGACGAAGGCCGCGACATCCTGTTCTTCGTGGACAACATCTACCGCTACACCCTGGCCGGTACGGAAGTGTCCGCGCTGCTGGGCCGTATGCCGTCGGCAGTGGGCTACCAGCCCACGCTGGCCGAAGAAATGGGCAAGCTGCAAGAGCGCATCACCTCGACCAAGACCGGCTCGATCACCTCGATCCAGGCCGTGTACGTCCCTGCGGACGACTTGACCGACCCGTCGCCTGCCACGACCTTCCAGCACTTGGACTCCACCGTCGTGCTGTCGCGTGACATCGCCGCCCTGGGTATCTACCCGGCCGTGGATCCGCTGGACTCGTCCAGCCGCCAGCTCGACCCGCAGGTCGTCGGCGAAGAGCACTACGCCGTGGCCCGTGGCGTGCAGCAAACGCTGCAGCGCTACAAGGAACTGCGCGACATCATCGCGATTCTGGGCATGGACGAACTGTCGCCGGAAGACAAGCAGGCCGTGGCCCGCGCTCGTAAGATCCAGCGCTTCCTGTCGCAGCCGTTCCACGTTGCCGAAGTGTTTACCGGCTCGCCCGGCAAGTACGTTCCGCTGGCCGAAACCATCCGTGGTTTCAAGATGATCGTGAACGGCGAGTGCGATGCGCTGCCGGAACAGGCCTTCTACATGGTCGGCTCGATCGACGAGGCCTTCGAGAAGGCCAAGAAACTGCAATAAGGAACCGATATGGCTACCCTGCATGTGGATGTCGTCAGCGCAGAGGAAGCGATCTTCTCCGGTGAGGCGAAGTTCGTGGTGCTGCCTGGCGAGGCGGGTGAACTGGGCATTCTGCCCGGCCACACCCCGCTGATTTCGCGCATACGCCCCGGGACGGTCAAGATCGTTCGTGCCGACCAGGGCGAGGAAAACGTCTTCGTCGCCGGGGGCATTCTGGAAGTGCAGCCGGGCAGCGTGACGGTTCTGGCCGATACGGCCATCCGTGCCGCCGACCTGGACGAAGCCCGCGCCCTGGAAGCTCGCAAGAAGGCCGAAGAGGCCCTGGCGAACGCCAAGGACAAGGCGGACATCGCCGTCGTCGAAGCCGAGCTCGCCATGCTGGCCGCACAGGCCATCGCGGCGCGCAAGCTGCGCCAAGGCGGACGTTCGCACTAAGCGCTACGCTCGTCCGGGGCCTGAGCCCCGGATACGAAAAGGCGGCCCTCCGGGGCCGCTTTTTTTTTCGGCGCGAGGCGCCCCTCGCCGCGCGGGCCGCAATGCGTTCAGTACGAATAGCGGCGCATGCGCCGCGCCGGTAGCCTTCGGCTTGGGTCAATCAAGCGGGGGAGAAGGCGTGCGAGACGTCCTGGATTGCGGAGTTCTGCTGGCGCCGGGTCACGAGGCCGCGATGAGCGGCTGGGTCGACCGGCATCCCGTGCGCGTCACGCGCCTGCGGCTGCACCTGGTGCCGCTCGATCCGCCGCGCCTCGCGGCCGCGCCCGGCATCGCGGCGCCCGAGGCCCCGGAAGGGGCGGACGTGCGGGCGCTTGCGAGGCTGGCGGTGGCGCTCAAACGCTACGACGCCTGCATCCTGCCGGTGGCGCCGGCATCGCTCTCCTGGACCCGCATGGCGCTGCAGCAGGCCGGCGCGGTGCTGAGCACGCCCGTGCTGCTGCTGGTCCACGACGTGAAGGCGCCCGCCATCGAAGACCTGCTGGGCCTGGGCGCCTGGGATTTCATGATGCAGCCCGCGTGCCTGGAGAGCCTGCGCGTGCGCCTGGGCCGGCTGGCGCGGCCCGCCGCGTGGCGCGATGCCCGGCTGGCGGCGCTGCGGGAACCCGCGCCGAATTATTCGGGGTCGGGCTATCCGGGGCCGGCCCCTGCTGGGCCGAACTTTCCAAGCGCGAACTCCCCCGCCGCGGGTCGGCCCGCCGTCGCCGGCCATGCCCAGCACGGCGGGTCCCGTCCCCGCGTGCCGGCGGACGTGGTCGAGCAGGCCCTGTCCGGCCTGCGCCACCAGCATCAGCGCGGCCTGCAGGAATCCTTCCGGATGGCGAAGGCGAGGGTGGTGGAGGGTTTCGAGCGCGACTACATCCGCCTCGCGCTGTCGCGCCACGCCGGCAACGTGGCGCAGGCGGCGCGGGCCTGCTGCAAGCACCGGCGGGCATTCTGGGCGCTGATGCGCAAGCACGGCATCGAGGCGGCGCCCTACCGGCAGGCGGCCCAGGAACGAGACGGCTGAAGGGCTGGGCGCATCCTGGCGCGGCGCCCGGGGCCCCAGGCACGCCGCCGCGATCTCCCGGTTTGCGCCCCGGCAAGCCGGCCGCGGGCGGTTCCAGCGCCTGGCCCGCCAAGGGAAGTAAAATCACGGCTTCCGATCATCGAGGATAGTCGTGTCTGCTTCCGTCTTGAAGAACGATGTGTTCTTGCGCTCGCTCCTGCGCGAGCCTGTGCCCTACACCCCCATCTGGCTGATGCGCCAGGCGGGACGCTACCTGCCTGAGTACCGCGCGACGCGGGCCCGCGCAGGCTCGTTCATGGGCCTCGCTCAGAATCCGGACTACGCCGCGGAAGTCACGCTCCAGCCGCTGGAGCGCTTCGACCTGGACGCGGCCATCCTGTTCTCCGACATCCTGACCGTGCCCCATGCCATGGGCCTGGGCCTGGACTTCGCCGAAGGCGAGGGGCCGCGCTTCGCCCGCCCGGTGCGCACGGAAGAAGACGTGGCGCGCCTGGCGGTGCCCGACATGGACAAGCTGCGCTATGTCTTCGACGCCGTGGGCGTGATCCGGCGCGAGCTGGACGGCAAGGTGCCGCTGATCGGCTTCGCCGGCAGCCCCTGGACCATCGCCTGCTACATGGTCGAGGGGCAGGGCAGCGATGACTACCGCCTCATCAAGACCATGCTGTATGGGCGTCCCGACCTGCTGCATCGCATCCTGGAGATCAACGCCGAAGCGACGCTGCAATACCTGAACGCGCAGATCGACGCGGGCGCCCAGGCCGTGATGCTGTTCGACAGCTGGGGCGGCGTGCTGGCCGACGGTCTGTTCCAGCAATTCTCGCTGGCCTACACCCGGAAGGTCGTGGCCGGCCTGAAGCGCGAGAACGAAGGCCGGCGCGTGCCGGTCATCGTCTTCACCAAGGGCGGCGGCCAGTGGCTGGAGGAAATCGCCGCTTGCGGCTGCGACGCCGTGGGACTGGACTGGACGGTGGACTTGGCCGCGGCCCGGCGCCGCACCGGGGACGCGGTGGCCTTCCAGGGCAACCTCGATCCGATGGCCCTGTTCGGCGGCGCGTCCGCCATCCGCGCGGAGGCGCGCCGCGTGCTGGACGCCTTCGGCCCGGTGGGCAAGGGCGGCCATGTCTTCAACCTGGGCCATGGCATTTCGCGCTTCACTCCGCCGGAAGCCGTAGCCGAATTGGTTGATGAAGTCCACCAACACAGCCGTTCGCTGCGAGGGTAAGTAAGTGAACGCTTCGGCCCTCAGGGCCGAAGCAGCGCGCACTTGTGCACAGCAAGATTGCTCTCGGGGAAAACCCTTTAGAAGCTAGTTTACAATCTTGAAAGATTGCATAAATAGCTGTTTTTAAACGGAAAAATTGAATTTTGAACAAGATTTCACATGTTCGCGAAATCTTGCCTTATTCCAATTTCCGATGTTGCTTCAGCCTTTTCCCCAAAGTTATCCACAGGCGGGGACGGGGCCGGAAGCCTCGGCCGGCCTCATCCTTTCCCTCATCCTTCCTTATGCACCGTCCAATCCCCCATGTCTGACGCGCAGGCAACCCTGACTCCACCGGTCTGCTGGGTGCGGGTGGCGCTGGACGTGCCTTTGCCCGGCCCCTTCGACTACCGGAGCGAGGCGCCCGTGGCGGTCGGCCTGCGGGTCATCGTGCCTTTCGGGCGCCGCAAGCTGATCGGCGTCGTGGTGGAAAATCCGGCCGAGCCGTCATACGACCCCAAGCAGATACGGCCGATCGAAGAGGTGCTGGACGACCTGCCGCCCTTCGACGAAGGCTGGCTGCGCTTGGCCCGCTTCGCGGCGGAGTATTACCAGCGCCCGCTGGGGGAGGTGATGCTGCCCACGCTGCCGCCCCCCCTGCGCAAGCCCACGGCCTACCAGGGCAAGCGCTCGGCGGGCGGACCGGTGGCGCGGCTGGACGGACGCAAGCGCAAGGCCGCGCGCGCGCCGGCCGCCGCCGACGAGCCGCCGGCGCTCAACGACGCGCAGCGCGCCGCCGTGGACACCATCGGCGCGCTGGACGGCTTCAAGCCGGTGCTGCTGCACGGCGTGACGGGCAGCGGCAAGACGGAGGTGTACCTGCGGACGGCCGAAAGCGTGCTGGCCGCCGGCCGCCAGGTGCTGCTCATGGTGCCGGAAATCAACCTGACCCCGCAGCTGGAAGGCGCGCTTCGCGCTCGCCTGGAGGCGCTGGTCGGGCCGGACGGGCTGGCCGTCATGCATAGCGGTCTGTCCGACGGCGAACGCCTGCAGGCCTGGACCCGCGCCCAGCGCGGCCAGGCGCGCATGCTGCTGGGCACGCGCATGTCGGTGTTCGCGCCGATGAGCGAGCTGGGCCTGATCGTGGTGGACGAAGAGCACGACGCGTCCTACAAACAGCAGGACGGCTTGCGCTACTCCGCGCGCGACCTCGCCGTGTGGCGCGCGCACGACCAGGGCATCCCGGTGGTGCTCGGTTCCGCCACGCCGTCCCTGGAGACCTGGCAGCATGCCGAGCGCGGCCGCTACCTGCGGCTGACCCTGCCGGCGCGCGCGCGCGCCAGCAGCCTGCCCTCGATGCGCTTGGTGGACACGCGCCGGCTGCAGATGAAGCACGGCATGTCGCCGCAACTGCTGGACGCCATCGGCCAGCGTCTGGAGCGCAAGGAGCAGTCGCTGATCTTCCTGAACCGGCGCGGTTATTCGCCGGTGCTGCATTGCCAGTCCTGCGCGTGGGTGAGCAATTGCCCGCGCTGCACGGCGTTCACTGTCCTGCATCGCACCGAAGGCCGCGGGCACCGCCTGCAATGCCACCATTGCGGCTATCAGGCGCCGGTGCCGCGCGCCTGCCCCGAATGCGGCGACCAGGACCTGGCGCCCATGGGGCGCGGCACGCAGCGCGTGGAAGAGCACCTGGCGGAGCTGTTCCCCGAGGCCCGCATCCTGCGCATCGATGCCGACAGCACGCGCAAGAAGGGCAGCGCCGAGGCGTTGTTCGCGTCCGTGCATGCCGGCGAGGTGGACATCCTGGTGGGCACGCAGATGGTGGCCAAAGGCCACGACTTCGCGCGGCTGGGCCTGGTCGGGGTGCTGAACGCGGACTCGATGCTGTTCGCGCACGATTTCCGGGCGCCTGAGCGCCTGTTCGCGCAATTGATGCAGGTGGCCGGCCGCGCCGGCCGCCACCAGGGCAACGGCGAGGTGCTGATCCAGACCGGCTATCCCGAGCAGCCGGTCTACCAGGCGCTGCTGCGGCACGACTACGCGGGTTTCGCCCGCCATGCGCTGCACGAGCGCGAAAGCACCGGTTTGCCGCCTTTCGTCTACCAGGCGCTGCTGACCGCCGAGGCGCGCGAACTCAAGGTGGCCCAGGAGTTCCTGGAGCGCGCGCGGGTCCTGCCCGAAGGCGAATGGGCGGCCGATTTCCCGGGCCTGGACGCCATCATGCTGTACGACCCCGTGCCCTTGCGGGTGGTGCGCGTGGCCAACATCGAGCGTGCCCAGCTGCTGGCCGAAAGCAGCAGCCGGCCGGCCCTGCAGGCCTTCCTGGCCTCGTGGTCGCACCATCTGCCCTACCTGGCCAACGAGGCCCGGGTGCGCTGGCAGCTGGAGGTCGATCCGCTGGAGATCTGACGACGGCGGCGCCGATGCGCCTTCGGCCCGATTGTTCTATGATCTTTCTCCTCTATCGCGCTGGCGCGGCAGGCCCGTTGCGGCGGCTGCGCCCGTCCCCATTTTCACTCGCGTTACCGGCCCGCTGACGGGCGGCCGAAAGGCCTCGCGCTTGTCGGCCGCGCCCGTCTTGTGCGGCCGCCGCGATGCATGACGACCCGACCCAAATGTCCGCAAGCGAACCCATAGGCCAAGGCATGAATCCCGCGCAAAGGGAGGCGGTGCTGTACCTGGACGGCCCCTGTCTGGTGCTGGCCGGCGCCGGCAGCGGCAAGACGCGGGTGATCACGCAGAAGATCGCGTACCTGCTGCGCGAATGCGGCTACATGGGCCGCAACGTGGTAGCGCTGACCTTCACCAACAAGGCCGCGCGCGAAATGGACGAGCGCGTGAAGACCCTGGTGGACCGCAAGCTGTCCAAGGGCCTGATCATCAGCACCTTCCATTCGCTGGGCGTGAAGATGCTGCGCGAAGAGGCGCGCAATGCCGGGCTGAAGCCCACGTTCTCCATCCTGGACGCCGACGACGCCATGGCCATCATCCAGGAACTGCTGGGCACCACGGACAAGGCGCGGCTGCGCCACGTGCAGGGCATCATCTCGCTGTGGAAGAACGCGCTGCTGGAGCCGGACGACGCCGCGCGCGAGGCGATCACGCCGGGCGACGTGGAAGCGGCCAACGTGTACCGCAGCTACGCGGCCACGCTGGCGGCCTACCAGGCGGTGGACTTCGACGACCTGATCCGCATTCCCGCGCTGCTGCTGGCCAACAACGAAGAGGTGCGCACCCGCTGGCAGAACCGCGTGCGCTACCTGCTGGTGGACGAATACCAGGACACCAACGTGTGCCAATACCGGCTGGTGCAGCTGCTGACGGGATCGCGCGCCATGTTCACCGCGGTGGGCGACGACGACCAGGCCATCTACGCCTGGCGCGGCGCAACCATCGAGAACCTGGCGAAGCTGACGACCGACTACCCCAACATCAAGCTGATCAAGCTGGAGCAGAACTACCGCTCGGTCCAGCGCATCCTCGCGGCCGCCAACCAGGTGATCGAGAAGAACCCCAAGCTGTTCGACAAGAAGCTGTGGTCCGACCTGGGCGTGGGCGAACCCATCCTGGTGTCGGCGATGGACGGCGAGGAGCACGAGGCGGAGTCCATCGCGATGAAGGTGTCGGCCTCGCGCTTCGAGCGACAGGCGCAGTGGAAGGATTTCGCCATCCTGTACCGCAGCAATCACCAGTCGCGCATCCTGGAACAGGCGCTGCGCAACCTCAAGATTCCCTACACGATCTCGGGCGGCCAGAGCTTTTTCGACAAGGCCGAAGTGCGCGACGTGCTGTCCTATCTGCGCCTGCTCGCCAACGACGAAGACGATCCCGCGTTCATCCGCGCGGCCACCACGCCCAAGCGCGGCATCGGGCAGGCCACGCTGCAGGTCCTGGGCCAGTACGCCGCCACTCGCGAGCTCTCGCTGCTGGCGGCGGTGGCCGAGACCGGCCTCGAAAGCCTGTTGGCGCCGCGCCAGCTGGAGCCGCTGCGCACTTTCGCCGAGTTCATCCGCCGCATGCAGTGGCGCGCGGGGCGCGGCGCGGCCTCCGGCAAGGACGCGGCGCCCGCCGAGCCCGCCGGCGTGCTGCTGGACGACCTGCTGGAGGCCATCCAGTACGAGCGCCACCTGTACGAGCTGTTCGAGGAACGGCCCGCGCAGACGCGCTGGCAGAACGTGCTGGAACTGACCGGCTGGCTCAAGCGCAAGGCCGAGGAAGACGACATGACGCTCTTCGAGCTGGTGCAGCACGTGGCGCTGGTCACCATGCTGGAGCGGGGCGAGGAAGAAGAGCCCGACGCGGTGAAGATGTCCACGCTGCACGCCTCCAAGGGGCTGGAGTACCCGCACGTGTACCTGGCGGGCGTCGAGGAAGGCCTGCTGCCGCACCTGGGCAAGGACGACGAAGTCGGCGATCCGGCGCGCGCGGCCGAGAACCTGGCCACGCGCATCCAGGAAGAGCGCCGGCTGATGTACGTGGGCATCACGCGCGCGCAGCGCAGCCTGAACCTGAGCTGGTGCAAGCGCCGCCGTCGCGCGCGCGAGGACCTGGTGCGCGAGCCCTCGCGCTTCATCGAGGAAATGGGCCTGGGCGACGTCCGCATCCAGGAGGACGAGGCCACGGCCGCCATGAATCCGAAGGAGCGCATGGCCATGCTGAAGGCGTTGCTGAAGAAATAAGGGCCAGCATGGCGGCGCGGCCGCCCGGAGCCGGCCCCGGGACGCTTGTGGAACATCGCGGGCTGCTCCTACACTGGGCTGCGCGTCCCGCGGTTTGCGCGCGGGATCCACGCCGGAAAGAAGGAGCGCGTCATGTGCCGTTGGCTAGCCTATAGCGGTAGTCCCATCCAGATGGAGAGCGTGCTGTTCAAGGCCAAGCACTCCCTGATCGACCAGAGCCTGCACGCGCGCCTGGGCGCCACCACCACCAACGGCGATGGCTTTGGCCTGGGCTGGTACGGTCGCCAGCATGAGGGCCAGCCGCTGGAGCCGCCATTTCGCTACCGCAGCGTGCATCCCGCCTGGAACGACCGCAACCTGCGCGAGGCGGCGCGCGCGATCCATGCGCCGCTGTTCGTGGCGCATATCCGCGCCGCCACGGACACGCCCGCGCAGGAAACCAACTGCCATCCATTCCGTCATGGGCAGTGGCTGTTCGTGCACAACGGCGTCATCCGCGACTATCCGCTGCTCAGGCGCGACCTGATGCTGATGATCGCGCCCGCGTATTTCGGCTCGCTGGAGGGATCGACGGATTCCGAGGTGATGTTCCTGCTGGCGTTGAGCTTCGGCCTGGAGGAAGACCCGCTGGCGGCGCTGGCCCGCATGGTGGGCGCGGTGGAAGAGACGGGCAGGCGGCATGGCGTGGCGCAGCCTATCAACATGACGGTCTGCGCGCTGGACGGCAAGCGCCTGATCGCCGTGCGCTATTCCAGCGAGACCGATTCGCGCACGCTGTTCCACAACACCTGCGTGCGCCATCTGCGCCAGCTGTATCCTGACAATCCGCAGATCGCGGCGCTGGACGACGATGCTTTCCTGCTGCTGTCGGAGCCCTTGAGCGAGATGCCCGGGGCCTGGGAAGAAGTGCCCGAAGCCACCGCCATCATCGCCGGGCAAGGGCAGATCGCGCACTATCCGTTCGCGCCGGTGCCGCCGGGGGCCTGAGTCCGCCCTGCAAGGGGAAGACGCGGGAAAATAGGGTCATCAAGCACGTATCTCTCATATAGGGGAGAATACGGATCGCATGACTTTGCGACGTCCTGGGCCGCGAAAGCACCCTAATTCCAATAAGGAAGTTGCATGACCGATAGCAAAACCCCGCAGGCCTCTATCGCGCTGGCGGTGTTTAACCACACGGGGAGCACCCCGGATTGCTTTGAGTTGCATGAACATGGCGTTGTCTGCCGACAAGGCGACGCGCGCACTTACACCGCATTTGCGGACATCCAGGATCTTTGCCTGCTCGCCTCCGGGCCCGATGCGGCCTGCGGCCTGATCGATAGTTTTGCCTACCGCACCCATGCGGCGCGCGGCTGGACCCGGGTGCCTGCCGAGGTCGGCGAATTCAGCAAGTTGATGGACGCGTTCCGCTCGCGCTACGTCGCGCAGCGCCTGCCCGTGCTGGAAGAGGCGATCGCGAGCGGCGAGCGCGTCGCGTTCCGCTTTATCCGCAGCGGCGACTTCCCGGACCTGGAGACGCAGGAACTGGCCCTGTCGGCCGACGGCCTGCACATGGGCGGCGCCGTATGGCCGTACGAATCGCTCAAGCGCATCGACCTGAACCAGTGGACCGAGACGATCAGCCTGCAGGACGAGGACGGCAAGACCGTCTTTTCGTGCCCGGCCGCGCGCTTGCTCAGCTCGGACCTGTTCGTGAACCTGGTCTACGACCAGCTGGGACGGACGGCGGAATACGCCTGAGCAGCGTGGTTCCCGCGCCGCGGGGTCAGTGCCCCGTATGCAGATCGGGATTCAAGGTGCCCCAGGCGGCGGTGCGCACCAGACACTCCACGGCGCCGGTCTGCGAGTTGCGGCGAAACAGCAGGCCGTGCTGGCCCGCCAGCGAGGTGGCCTTGACCACCGCGCCTTCCGGCGTCAGCACGCGCGTTCCCGCCGTGATGTAGCAGCCGGCCTCCACCACGCAATCGTCGCCCAGCGAAATCCCGATGCCCGAGTTGGCGCCGAGCAGGCAGCGCTTGCCGATGGACACGACCTGCTTGCCGCCGCCGGACATGGTGCCCATGATGGAGGCGCCGCCGCCGATGTCGCTGCCGTCGTCGACGATGACCCCCGCGCTGATGCGTCCTTCCACCATGGAGGCGCCCAGCGTGCCCGCGTTGAAGTTGCAGAAGCCTTCATGCAGCACCGTGGTGCCGGGCGACAGGTGCGCGCCGAGCCGCACGCGCGCCGTATCGGCGATGCGCACGCCGGCGGGCATGACGTAATCGGTCATGCGGGGAATCTTGTCCACGCCGCGGATCTCCAGCACCTGCCCGGACGCGCGCAATTGCCAGCGCAGCGCGTCGACCTGGTCGACCGCGCAGGGGCCGGCCGAGGTCCACGCCACATTGGCCAGCACGTTGAACAGGCCGTCCAGGTTGGCGTCGTGCGGACGGATCAGCCGGTGGCTGAGCAGGTGCAGGCGCAGATAGGCGTCGTGCGCGTCGACCGGCGGCTCGTCCAGCGAGGCGATGGCGGTGCGCACGGCCACGATGTCCACCTTGCGGCGGGTATCCCGGACCAGGGCGGTCGGCACGTGCTCTCCGAGCGCGGCGCGGGCTTCCTCGGGCGTCAGGTGGCGGGTGCCGGTGGCGGGGGAATTGTCGGCCAGCGAAGGACGGGGATACCAGGTGTCCAGGATGCTGCCGTCGGCGGCCAGCGTGGCGAGGCCATAGGCGATGGCGCTGAGGGGCGTGGGGGAATCGGACATGATGACGGAAGCGAAAGCACGGACTGGGGGGTAATTCTAGGCGAAAACGGGGCGCTCCCGAGGGGCCGCGCCGCCGCCGTCAGAGGCTGCCGAAGGCCCAGCGCAGGCTCAGCGAGGCGGTGTGCTCGCGCATGCCGCCGCCGTACTGGCCCCCATAGGCCAGCCCTACCGCCGCCGAGCGCGACAAGGCCAGTTCGGCGCCCAGCCCCGCCAGCGCCGCGCTCCGGGCGATCGGCGCGCCGGCCACCGTCAGCACGCTGCCGCCATCCAGCGCCAGGGTCGTCTCGGGCGCGACGTCGCCGAACGCGCGGCGCCAGCCCAGCAGGGCATGCAGCCGGCCCACGACGGGGCCCAGCGACAGGCCGGCCTGTCCGCGCAGGCCGAGCGTCGTCGTGGTCTGGACGACCCGCCCGGCTTCCGCATCGATCGCGGCCCAGCCGCCGGATTCCGAGAAGCCGCGCGTGCGCACGTCGCGGAAGGCCAGGCCGGCGAACGGTTCGACACTGGCGCCTTCGGGCAGCGCCACTTCATAGCCGAGCTCGGTGAAGGCCAGCACCGTGTTGGCGCTGACGTCGGCCGTCAAGGTCTGGGAGGCGATACCCGGGAGCGCGAAATGCCGCGTCGTATCCATGTCGTGCCAGACGTAGGATGCCGCCGCCAGCAGCTTCATCTTGCCAGGACCGACGACGAAAGACCGCTTCCCGTAGAGCGTGGCGCTGTAGCTGTCGACGGTCGCCTTGGCGTCGAGCGCATCGAGCCGCACGCGGCTGCGGGTGGCGCCGAGCGCGCCGCCCAGGCGCCAGCCGGCGCCGGCCTCGGCTTCGCCGCCGGCGTAGGCGCCGGTGGTGCGCTGCTTGATGCGCGCGAAGGCGCCGCTGCCTTCCAGCAGCTGCCAGTTGTCGATGGCGACGATCCAGCCCTGCGGGCCGGGCGCGGCGGTTGCCGCCGGAACGGGTGCGGCGGGCGCTTCGCCGGCGCAGGCGGACGCGGCGCCCGCGACCATCAGCGCAAGCGCGGCGGCCGTCGGCGCCACGGGTAGCCGACGGACAGGACCTGCGCGCCGCGGCATGCCGCGGCGCCGTTCGGAAGGGAGCACCTGGGGGGGGGCGCTTAGGCGAGTTCTTTCAGTAGCAGTTCCCAGAACTTCTGGCGCTGCTCCAGGGTCGAGATCAGCACGTACTCGTTCAAGGTATGCGCGCCGTCGCCGTCGGCGCCCAGGCCGTCCAGCGTGGGAATGCCCATGGCGGAGGTGAAGTTGGCATCGCTGCCGCCGCCGGTCATCGGGGCGTCTTCCAGCAGGAAGCCCGCGCGTTCCGCATAACCCTGGACCAGCCCCAGCAACTGCGCGGCCGCTTCGGTCTTCACCATCGGCGGGCGGTTCAGTTCCACGTCGATGTCGAGCTCGACGTCCGGGCCCACCGCGCACAGTTCGCGCATGCGGCGCAACACGTCTTCGGCGGCGCCCATGTCGGGGACGCGGAAGTCCACCACGCAGCGGCACAGCGCCGGTACGGTGTTGGTCACGGTGCCGCCGGCGATGGTGCCGACGCTGACGGTGATGCCGCGCTCGTAGTCGGTCATGGCCTCCAGCGCCAGCACCTGGTGCGCCATTTCGCGGATCGCGCTGCGGCCTTTCTCGTGCTGCATGCCGGCGTGCGCCGGGCGGCCCTTGACGTTCAGGTTCAGCATGCCGGTGCCCTTGCGCGCCGTGACGCACTTGCCGCCATTGGGACGCGCCGGCTCGCAGACCAGGGCGTACTTGGCGTTGGCCGCGAAGCGTTCGATGTGCGCGCGCGAGGCATGGCTGCCGGTTTCCTCGTCGGGCACCACCAGCAGGTCCACCGGCAGCTTGGTCGCGCCGGGGCGGGCCACGCCGGCCAGGGCGGACAGCGCCAGGTAGATGCCGGCCTTCATGTCGTAGCCGCCGGGGCCGTAGAGGCGGTCGCCCTCGATGCGCACCGGGTTCTCCAGCAGCGTGCCGACGGGATGGACCGTGTCCATGTGCGCCAGGATCAGGATGCCGGGGCGGGTGTCGCCGGGCGCGCGGTTGGTCGCATACAGCAGCGGGCCCGTGGTCGGGCCCAGCGACGACAGCTCAACCGTCAGGCCGGCGGCCGCGGCGTAGTCGGCGATGATGCGCGCCATGGCGGCGATGCCTTCGGGGAAGTTCGAGGGCGATTCGCATTGCAGCCAGCTTTGTATGCCGGCGACGATCTGTTCAGTGCTGGGAGTAGTGGACATGGCGGTAGCGGAAATCTGCGGATTGAAGAAAGAGATCGATCAGGCGACCTGCTGGCCGGCCAGGCGGGCCAGTTCGGCATCGTCAGGCATCTTCCCGTCGAACCAGAGACTGGCGCACACGGCGGACATGGCGCGTCCGTCGTGGCCGATGCCGGGAACGACCTGCAGCTTCCAGCCGAACGGCACGCCGCGGCGCTCGGCTTCCTTGCGGCCGAATTCGAAATAGTTCTGCGCGCGCGCATAACGGTGCGGGCCCTGGCGCATGGCGGCCGGCTCGGACGGCAGGTTGGGATCGTCCGTGGCGATGTCCTGGTCGCCCGCCAGGATGGTCATGGGGTAGGCCAGCAGTTTTTCCAGGTGCGCTTCGGTCAGGCCGACTCCGTCCATGCCTTCGGGGAAGGGATGGTCGAACGTGGGCAGCGTGTACCAGCCGGGGTTGCCGGCGGCCACGGCCTTGAAGGGCGCGTGCGACTGGCTGCTCATCAGGCGGTGCACGAACTGGCCGCCCGCGGAATGGCCGAACAGGTAGACGTTTTCGCCGTCGGTGACCTCGGCGGCGATCAGGTCCTTGATGACGTTGCCCACCAGCGCGTAGGTCCAGCCGTCGACGTGGCGCGGGTTGCCGCCGGCCGAGAACACGCGGCCGTTGTTGTAGCTTTCCACGCCGGGCCAGATCTCGTTGGAGAAGGTCAGCGCCACGATCAGCAGCTTGTGCTTGTCGGCGGCCGGCACCCAGAAGTCGCGGTATTCGTCGCCGTTGCGCAGCACGCCGTGCTGCACGATGACCACGGGGCGGTCCGGCGTGTAGCCGTAGGGGCGGTAGGTTTGCAGCTTGAAGGGACGGTCGGAATTGCGATCCTCGTCCACATACTGGATGGCGTTGCGGCCGGCATGGCCCAGCTCGATGGCGATGCGGTCGACGTTGGACATTTCGGAGGGTTTCATCAGGCGTTCGCCTCGTTCAGGTGGCAGGCCGACCAGTGGCCCGCCGAGATTTCTTTCAGTTCCGGCGCCTGTTCGCGGCAGCGGGGCATGGCGTGCGGGCAGCGCGGGTTGAAGGTACAGCCCGGCGGCGGGTTCAGCGGCGACGGGATTTCCCCCTTGATCGGCGTGAACTTGCGGCCGCGGCGGCCCACGTCCGGCACCTCGGCCATCAGGGCCTGGGTGTAGGGATGGTTGGCGCGGGCGAAGATCTCGGCCGACGTGGAGATCTCCACGATCTTGCCCAGGTACATGATCGCCACGCGGTCCGAGATGTGCTTGACCACGCCCAGGTCGTGGCTGATGAACAGGTAGGTGAAGCCGTGCTGTTCGCGCAGGTCCATGAACAGGTTGATCACCTGCGCCTGGATGGAAACGTCCAGCGCGGCCACGGGCTCGTCGCAGACCAGGAACTTCGGCGCCACCATCAGCGCCCGGGCGATGCCGATGCGCTGGCGCTGGCCGCCCGAGATCTGGTGCGGGAAGCGGTCGCGGTATTCCGGGTCCAGGCCCACTTCCTTCAGCGCCTGGTCGATGCGCGCGGGGATCTGGGCGGCAGGCGCCAGCTTGTGGACCTTGAGCGATTCGCCCAGGATCTGGCGCAGGCGCTGGCGCGGGTTCAGCGAGGCCTGCGGATCCTGGAAGATCATCTGCACGCCCAGGGTATAGGCCAGCTTGTCGGCGCCGCGCAGGCGACGGGCTTCCTGGCCCTGGTACAGCAGCTGGCCTTCGGTCTGGCCGTGCAGGCCGGCGACGACGCGGCCCAGCGTGGACTTGCCGCAGCCGGACTCGCCCACCAGGCCCACGACTTCGCCGCGCTTGATGGACAGGTCCACGCCGTTGACCGCGTACACGGTGCGGCGGTCGATGGGACGGCCCGTCAGGGCCAGGATGCGCTGGGCCAGGTCGGGCCGCTGCTCGAAGCGCTTGTGGACGTTCTTGAGCTCGATGACGGGGGTATCGGCTTGGCTCATACCGGCTGGGCCTCGCGGGTAATCGGCACGTAGCAGCGATAGCTGCGCGGACCTTCGGTGGTGACGGTGGGGGCTTGTTCGGTGCAACGCGTGACCGCGCTGGTGCAGCGCGGGCGGAACGGACAGCCCGAGGGACGGCCGGCCAGGCTGGGCGCCATGCCGTTGATCTGGTGCAGGCGGGCGCCGGGCTGGGTGGCGCCGGGCATCGAATCCAGCAGGCCCTTGGTGTAGGGGTGGCGCGGCGCGTCCAGCACCTGTTCGACCGGGCCGCTTTCGACGATGCGGCCGGCGTACATCACGGCCACGCGGTCGGCCAGTTCGGCCACCACGCCCAGGTCGTGGGTGATCCAGATCAGCGCGGTGTTGTGCTCGCGGCAGATCTCCTGCATGCGGTAGAGGATCTGGCCCTGGATGGTGACGTCCAGCGCGGTCGTCGGCTCGTCGCAGATGATCAGGTCGGGCTTGTTCAGCATGGCGATCGCGATCGCCACGCGCTGGCGCATGCCGCCCGAGAACTCGTGCGGATAGCTCTTCAGCCGCTTTTCCGGCGAAGGAATGCCGACCATGGCCAGCGCCTCGCGGCAACGCTCTTCGGCTTCGGCGCGCGGCACGTCTTCGTGGGTGAGGATGGCTTCCATCATCTGCTCGCCGATGCGCAGCACCGGATTGAGCGTCATCAGGGGATCCTGGAAGATCATGGCGATGCGGTTGCCGCGCAGCTGGCGCATCTGCTCTTCGCTCAGCTTGCGCAGGTCCGTGCCCTTGAACTTCACTTCGCCGTCCACGACTTCCCCGGGCGGGTCGATCAGGCCGAGCAGTGAGAAGCCGGTGACGGACTTGCCGGAGCCGGACTCGCCGACCAGGCCAACGATCTCGCCGCGGCGCACGGTCAGGTCGACGCCGTCGACCGCCAGCCAGGCGCCGGCCTCGGTATGGAATGCGGTGCGCAGGCCGCGCACGTCTAGGAGGATTTCGCTCATGTTCGACGCGGGTCCAGGCTTTCGCGCAGGCGGTCGCCTACGATATTGATGGAAAGGATCAGCACCAGCAGGGCAATGCCCGGGAACAGGCTGATCCAGTAGTCGCCCGACAGCAGGTACTGGAAGCCGTTGGAGATCAACAGGCCCAGCGAGGGTTCGGTGATGGGCACGCCCACGCCCAGGAACGACAGCGTCGCTTCCAGGGCGATGGCGGTGGCGATCTGGATGGTGGCGAACACCATGACCGGGCCCAGGCAGTTGGGCAGCAGATGGAACAGCATGATGCGCCAGGCCGGGAAGCCCAGGTTGGCGGCGGCTTCCACGTATTCCTTGCGGCGTTCCTGCAGGGCGCGGCTGCGCATGATGCGCGCGTAGTGGCCCCACTGCACCAGCACCAGGGCGAGGATCACCTTGTCGACCCCGCGCCCCAGCACCACCAGCAGCACCAGCGCCACCAGAATGGTGGGGAAGCCCAGGATGAAGTCCACGATGCGCATCAGCACGGTGTCGACCAGGCCGCCCACGTAGGCGGCCACCAGGCCGATGGCGCCGCCGACGGCCGTGGCCAGCACCACCGCGGACAGGCCCACCATCAGGCTGATGCGCAGGCCGTACAGGATGGCGCTGAGCATGTCGCGGCCCTGGTCGTCGGTGCCGAGCCAGGCGATGCTGCCGTCCATCAGCGCTTGGCGCGGCGCGAGGCGGCCGTCCATGAGCGACAGGTTGGCGAGGTCGTACGGATTCTGCGGCGCGAAATAGGGGGCGAACACCACCAGGATGACCAGGATGGCCAGGGCGATGACGGAGCCGCGCACCGTGGGGCGCGCGTGCAGCTTCTTCAGGATGGCGGCGCGCTTGGGCGTCTCGGCCAGGGGCTGGACGGTGCGGGTGCGGCCGGGATTGGGAGATTGAGCCATGGCGGATTATTGAGCGGGGGTCACGAGCTGGACGCGCGGGTCGAGCGCGGCGTACAGGATGTCCACAATCAGGTTGATGATCACGAAGATCAGGGTCACCAACATCACGTAGGCGACCACGACGGGGCGGTCGAGCTGGTAGACGCTGTCGATGAGCAGCTTGCCCATGCCGGGCCATGCGAACACGGTTTCGGTGATGGTGGAGTAGGCGATGAGGCTGCCGAATTCCATGCCGATCACGGTGACCACCGGGATCAGGATGTTGCGCAGGATGTGGCGGCGCACGATGCGCCCGGGCTTCACGCCCTTGGCGCGCGCGAACTTCACATAGTCCTGGCTGCGGGCCTCGACCACGCCGGAGGCCGTCAGGCGCAGCACCAGGGCGATGTTGGCCAGCGCCAGGTTGATGGCCGGCATGATCAGGTGCGACCAGCCGTCGGCGGTCAGGATCGACAGGCGCACGCCCAGCACGGTGACCGTGTCGCCGCGGCCCGTGGCGGGCAGCCAGCCCAGCCAGACCGCGAACAGCAGGATCAGCATCATGCCCTGCCAGAAGTTCGGCAGCGAAAAGCCCAGCACCGAGGACGCCATGATGCCGCGGCCCAGGGGCTGGTCGCGGTACAGGCCGGCGACGAGGCCCAGGGGAATGCCGAAGACACAGGTCAGCAGGATGGCCACGATGACCAGTTCGAACGTGGCGGGGATGCGCTGCACGATCAGTTCGATGGCGGGGATGCCGTGCACGAAGGACGTGCCCAGGTCGCCATGCAGCGCGCGCCACAGGAAGCCTGTGTATTGCTGCCATACCGGCAGGTCCAGGCCCAGGCGGGCGATCATCGCCTCGCGGGCGGCCTGGCTGGCTTCGGGGCTGACCAGCAGTTCGATCGGGTCGCCCACGGCATACACCGCGAAGAAGACCACGACCGAAACGGCCAGCAGCACGAACAGACTCTGGATCAGTCTGCGTAGGATGAACAAGGCCACGTGATGATTTCCTTGGTGGGCTCAGAAGAGGTTGCGGGCGCCGGATGCTTACTTGGCGGGCTTGGCCGACATGGCCAGGGTGTACTGGTCTGCCCGGCCTTCGTACGTCAGCCCTTTGCGAAACGCCCAGATGCTGCTTTCGAAATGCAGGGGAATGCTCGGCAGGTCGGCCAGCGCAAGGGTCAGGGACTCCTGCAGCAGCCTGGCCCGCTCGGCCGGATCCACGGTGACGATGGCGCGCTTGAACACGCGGTCGAACTCGGGGTTGTCGTAGCCGCCGTAGTTGCTGGTGCCCAGGCCGTGCTCCTTGTCGAACGCGGTAACCCAGTATTGTAGGAAAGACGAGGCCTCCCCGGTTTCGGACGACCAGCCGCCCATGGCGAAGCTGAATTCGCGCTTGGCGCGCTTGGGGAAGTAGATGGAGCGCGCCATGGCGTCCACGGTGGTCTTGATGCCCACGCGCGACAGGTACTGCGCCACTGCCTGCGAGATCTGGGCGTCGTTGATGTAGCGGTCGTTGGTGGACGAGATGGTCAGTTCGAAACCGTCCGGGTAGCCGGCCTCGGCCAGCAGCTTCTTGGCCGCGGCGGGGTCGTACTTCAGCTCGGGCGGGTTGGGCAGCGTGCCGAACATGCCGTCGGGCAGGAACTGATTGGCGGGCGTGGCCGCGCCGTCCATGATGCGGGCCGCGATGGTCTTGCGGTCGATCGCCAGGGAGATGGCGCGACGCACGCGCACGTCCTGCAGCGGGTTCTTGCCGTCGGCGGCCTTGACCGTGGGGCTGGGGTTGCGCGCCACGTCGAACTGGAAATACACCACCCGGACCGAGGGCGTGATCACGTGGCCGAAGCCGGGCGTCTCCGAGATACGCTTCACGTCGCGCGCCGCGGGATTTTCGATCAGGTCGAAATCGCCGGCCAGCAGGCCCGTCAGGCGCGGGCCGGCCGCGGGCACGGGAACCATCCTGACGTTCGGCCAGGCCGGTTTGTCGCCCCAGTACGCGTCGTTGCGGGCCATTTCGATGCCCGTGCCCTTCACGTAGGACTTCAGCGTGTACGGACCGGTGCCGATCACGTCACGGCCATTGTTGAAGTCGGCGACGGTGGGCCAGGGGCCGGTCACGCCGCATTGGTTCTTCAGGTCGAAGCGGATCGGGCCGTGCTCGACGATGCCGTTCCACAACATGGACATGCGGCTCAGGTCGTTGGGCAGCAGCGGATAGGGCTGGCGGGTCTTGATCACCAGCGTGTTGCCGTCGCGCACCTGCACGTCGGCCAGCTTCTGGACCACGGCGGGATACGAGCCGCCGATGGACTGCTCGTTGTTCATCACCCGGCAGAACGTGAAGATGACGTCCTGCGGCGTGAAGGGCTGGCCGTTGGAGAACTTGACGCCCTCGCGCAGCGTGAATTCCCAGGTGGTGTCGTCCACCGGCTTCCAGGCCGTGGCCAGCCGGGGAATCAGGTTCATCCCGGCGTCCTGCCCCACCAGGGTCTCGAACAGGTGCGAGGTCATCGCGTCGTTCGGCGTGGCCTGGTGGTAGTGGGGGTCCATCGAGGTCGGCTCGGAGGACAGGCCGATCCTCAGGGTGCCGGAGGCGTCCTGCGCCTGGGCCGCGGACGCACAGGCGGCCAGCGTACAGGCGGCGAGGAGGCTGCGATAGACGGTCTTCGCGGACATGGTTGTTTCCCTTGCTTTGTCGGTTCTTGTGCGGCGGCCCGGCGGGCGGGCGCCGCGGGGCGTCAGGCGATGGGTTGGGCCAGCCGGACGACGGTCACGCCGGGCCGCAGGTTTGCGGTGGACGGCATGATCAGCACGCAGTCGTCGTAGGGCGTGACGACGGGCTCGCCTTCGGACCAGCCGATCAGGCTGCCGGCCGCGGCCAGCGTCTCCAGGCCCTTCCAGGGTTCGGCGAAGCGGAAGTCGGCGCTCTTGGCCGCGATCGCGTGGGTGACGCGCAAGGCGCGTTGCGCGGGCGCGGCGGGGGTGAACCAGTCCGCGGGCAGGTCGCTGCCGTCCACGGTGTCCGCGGCCGCGAGGAAGCGCGCCATCTGGTCGATGGCCACGCCGCGCGCCTCGGGAGCGCCATGGAAACCGCACTCGATCAGCAGCGAGCGGGTGCCGTTGTCGCCGGCTTCGCCGAAACGGCCGTAGTCGCGCATGCGCACGCCCGCGGCGTGGCCGGCGTCGGCAATGATGGTGGCGGGGTTGCCCAGCGCCAGGGCCAGGTCGATGTTGCGCTGCTCCAGGCCGGTGAGCTGCAGCGGCACGTCGGAGTTGCTCATCGAATGGAAGTCCAGCAGCCAGTCGGCCTGTTCCACCCAGGGGCGGAGTTCGGCCGCGCGGCGGCGTTCCTGGCTGATCGGCACGCTCAGCTTGTCGTCGCTCCAGACGCGGTTCATGTCTTCATCGACGAAGCGCGCCGGGGCGTAGTTGGCGGAGTCGAAACGGTCGAAGGCCGCCAGGTTGCAGAACGCCAGCGTCAGCGAGCCGCGACGGGGGCGCAGGCCGGCGGCCAGCGCTTCCTTCAGCGCCCAGGCGCCGCAGAGTTCGTTGCCATGGATCAGGGCGCTCAGCATGACGTGCTTGCCCGGCACGCCCGAGTCGAAATGCCAGACGCCCGGCGTATCCGTGTTGCCCGCGCGTTCCGCCGACAAGTCCGGACAGGCGAGCAGGAATGGACGTGGAAGGGACGCTGGGCTGGGCGTAGGCATGGGGACTCCGATGAAGCGACGGGATTGTATAGGCGATGGCGGGGCGGTGGCGCTCAGGCGCGCGCCATGGCGCGAAGGGCGCTGGAAACGGCTGCTGGCACGGGTTTTCCCTTATTTTTGGGGCGCGCCAGGAGGTCGCCGCCCTCGACTATTGGGCGAATTCTAGGAGTTTGGCAGCTTTCTCTACAATTAGAATATTTATCTGGAGCTTTGCAAATTTGGCAAAGCTCGTTTCATCGCTCCCTGCGGGCCACAAGGGTCGAACGTGCACGGCATCGCCTTGAAGTATTTTCTGGAAGTTGCCCAGGCGGGCAGCCTGAGCGGCGCCTCCGAGCGCCTGCATGTCGCGGTGTCGGCCATCAGCCGGCAGATCGCCAAGCTGGAGGAAGAGGCCGGCGCGCCGCTGTTCGAGCGCGCGGCGCGCGGCATGGTTCTGAGCGAGGCGGGCCAGCTGCTGCTGGCGCATGCCCGGCGCACCATGCTGGAAGCCGACTCGGTGCTCCAGGAGATCGCGGCGATCAAGGGCACGGCGCGCAACGAGATCCGGGTGGCCTCGGTCGAAGGCGTGGCGCGGATTTTCCTGCCCTCGGTGATGGCGCGCTTTCGCCGCGACTGGCCGAACATCCGTTTCGACCTGCACGTCGGTTCGCCGGCCGAGGTGAGCCGCCGGGTGTCGGAAGGCAGCGTGGAGCTGGGCATGGCCTTCATCGCCGAACGCATCGGCGGCGTCAGCGCGCGCTATTCGCGCCGCGCGCCGGTGCATGCCGTGATGGCGGCCGACCATCCCCTGGCCGGCCGCAGCAGCGTCAGCCTGCAGGACCTCAGCCAGTATCCGCTGGCGCTTACCGGGCCGGGCACCACGACGCGGCAACTGTTCGAAATGGGCTGCGCCCTGGAATCGGTGCAGCTGGAGCCGGCGCTGACCTGCAACGACTCCTCGCCCCTGCACGGTTTCGTGTTCGGCTCGGACGCCATCATGCTCAGCGGCTACATCTCGGTGGCCTGGAGCTTGCGGCGCGACGAGCTGATCGCGGTGCCGATCTCCAATGCCGAGCTGCAGTCGCGCACCCTGCAGATCCAGGTCATGCCGGGCCGGGTGCTGCCGCCGGCGGCGGAAGCCTTCGTCGACATGCTGTCGCGCGAGCTGGACCACGCGCTGCAGGGCGCGGCGACGGCGTAGGCCGGGGCCTGGGGGAAAAAAAACGGCTGCGCGAGGCAGCCGTTTTTCGTTCAGGCGGACCTGATTACTTGGCGTCGGGCGTGACCGAGGTGGCCAGCGTGTACTGGTCGCGGCGGCCTTCGTACGTGATGCCCTTGCGGAAGGCCCAGATGCTGCTTTCGAAGTGCAGCGGGATCAGCGGCACGTTGTCCAGCGCGATCTGGGTGGATTCCTGCAGCAGCTTCTCGCGCTTGGGCGCGTCCACCGTCACGATGGCCTGCTTGTAGACCTTGTCGAAATCGGCATTGCTGAAGCCGCCGTAGTTGCTGGTGCCCAGGCTGTTGGGCGAATCCAGGGACGCGACCCACAGCTGGAACAGCGCCGAGGCTTCACCCGTTTCCGCCGGCCAGCCGCCCATCGAGAAGCTGAACTCGCGCTTGGCGCGCTTGGGGAAGTAGATGGAGGCCGTCATGGCGTCCACGTTGGTCTTGATGCCGACGCGGGCCAGGTACTGGGCCACGGCCTGGGCCACCTGGCCGTCGTTGACGTAGCGGTCGTTGGTGGACGACAGCGTCAGTTCGAAGCCGTTCGGGTAGCCGGCTTCGGCCAGCAGCTTCTTGGCGCCTTCGGGGTCGTACTTGATTTCCGGAGCCGTGGGCAGCGCGCCGAACATGCCGTCGGGCATGTACTGGTAGGCCGGGGTGGCCATGCCGTCCATGATGCGCGAGGTGATGGCCTTGCGGTCGATCGCCATGGAGATCGCCTTGCGCACGCGGAGGTCTTGCAGCGGGTTCTTGCCGTCGGTGCTCTTGACGAACGGGCTCGGGTTGCGGCCGACGTCAGGCTGGAAGAACACCAGGCGGGTGGACGGAGTGGCCACGAAGCCGAACTTCGGGTTGTCCTTCAGGCGGGGCAGGTCGCGCGCGGCCGGGTTTTCGATCATGTCGAAGTCGCCGGACAGCAGGCCGGTCAGGCGCGGGCCGGCGGACGGCACCGGCACGAACTTGACTTCCTTCCAGTACGGCTTGGGACCCCAGTAGTTCTCGTTGCGCACGAGTTCGATGCCGGTGCCCTTGACGTAGGATTTCAGGGTGTACGGGCCGGTGCCGATGGCGTCCTTGCCGTTGTTGAAGTCGGCGACGGTGGGCCAGGCGCCCGTGACGCCGCAACCCTTCTTGGGGTCGAACGTCAGCTTGCCGTGCTCGACGATGCCGTTCCAGACGATGGGCAACGAGCGCGCCAGTTCGGCGGGCATCAGCGGGAAGGGCTCGGCGGTCTTGATGATGACGGTGTGCGCGTCCGGCGTCTGCACGTCGGTGATGCGCTTGGTCATGTCCATGTAGGACTGCGACACGTTGGTTTCGTTGTTCAGCGTGCGGCAGACCGTGAACAGCACGTCTTCCGACGTGAACGGCTTGCCGTTGGAGAACTTCACGTCGTCGCGCAGCTTGAATTCCCAGGTCGTGTCGTCCAGCGTCTTCCAGGACGTGGCCAGCGCGGGAATCAGCTTCATATCGGCGCTGCGGCCCACCAGGGAGCTGTAGACATGAGCGGAGAACGCGTCGTTCTGCGTCATCTTGTGATAGTGGGGGTCGGCCGAGGTGGGTTCGGCGGACAGACCGATCTTCAGCGTTTGGGCCTGGGCGGCGGCCAAGGGAATGGCGGCGGCCGCGAGGACCAGCGTGGTGCGCAACTTCATGGGTGACAACTCCGGATGGGGAACGAACCGGATCGTGCTTGCGCGTGAACCGCCTGCGCCAGCCGGATGGGCGGGGCCGCTCGGAAGGGGCACAGGGAAGGTTTGGCGCCAGGCACGACGGCAAGGGGCCGATTATCGGTAGGGGCTTCGCGCGCTGTCAATGCGCAACGGCGAATGGGGCGCTAGGGAAAACGCCGAGAAGAGGGG
Source organism: Achromobacter denitrificans NBRC 15125 (assembly GCF_001571365.1). Classification (GTDB taxonomy): domain Bacteria; phylum Pseudomonadota; class Gammaproteobacteria; order Burkholderiales; family Burkholderiaceae_B; genus Achromobacter; species Achromobacter denitrificans. The sequence goes on from NZ_BCTQ01000010.1 coordinate 125,812, forward strand.
GCAGAGGGCGTCGCGGGGGCCCCGGGTGAGGGGGCCGGCGCGGCGCGATGGCGTTCCGGTGAGGGTCGGGACGCCGGACGCCGCCGCAAGGGGCGCCGGAAACCGGCGGGCCTTGCGGCGGCGGCGCGCCAGGCGAATCGCGGGAGATCGGTCGCGATTCAGCCCGGCGCTGCGGGACTTACCACTGCGAGCCGGAGAAGCGCGAGCTGGCGGCGCGGGCCTTGTTCATCGAATCATTCACTTCGTCGATGAAGGCAAACACGGCAGCAACGGCTCCGATCACGGCTTGGCCGGCCTTCTTGAGGCCAGTCAGCGGATGGGCATTGGGTTGGTTTTCGAGGGCGCCGCGGAGCAGGTCACGCTCCAGCGCGTCGGTCAGGCGGGCAGTGTGGTTCAGGGTCAGTTCGCTCATGGCTTTCTCCAGTCCGTTTCGTCATGGGGTAAACCATTATAGGGATAACCCTAGGATAAAAGCAATGGCTTTTCTAGGGTAAACCCTAGGATGTTGTAAAAATGTTTATTTGACGGGGACTTAGGGCGCCGTCGGCCGCGTTTTTGGGGGCTGGGCGGCCGTTTCAGCCCCTGTTGCGCAGTTCTCGGGCGGCGTCCGCCAGTTCCCCCGCCGTCAGGCCGATGGGCCCCACGCCCCGGGCGACCAGCGCGTCCGCCGCCGCGCCATGCAGCCAGACGGCGCCGGCCACGGCCTGGTCCAGGGGCAGCTTCTGCGCGATCAGCGATCCGAGCATGCCGGCCAGCACGTCGCCTGTGCCAGCGGTGGCCAGGCCGGGATTGCCGCTGGTGTTGGTCCGCAGTTCGCCCTGTGGCGGGCAGACCACGGTGCCGGCGCCCTTCAGCACGATCCAGGCGCCATAGCGCCGGGCCAGCTCGCGGGCGGCGCCCGGGCGGTCGGCCTGCACGTCGGCGGCGCCGGCGCCCAGCAGGCGCCCGGCTTCGGCCGGGTGCGGGGTCAGCACGACCGGCCCCTCGCCCCAGCCCGGCTGGATCTCGCCGCGCGCCAGCAGGTTCAGGCCGTCGGCGTCCAGCACCAGCGGCGCCCCGCGCCGCAGGACGAACAATTCGGACAACACATTGGCCGCCAGGGTGCCGGTGCCGATGCCGCAGCCCGCCACCCAGGCGGTGACGCCCCAGTCCTCCTCCAGCAGCGAGCGCGCGTCGCGCAGCATCAGTTCGAGCTGCAAGGGGTCGCAGGCCAGGGGCGCGGCGTCCTGGGCGAAGCCGACCAGAACCTTGCCGGCCCCGGTCTTCAACGCCGCGCGGGCGGCCAGCAGCGCCGCGCCCGTCATGCCCGGGCCGCCGCCCACCACCCCGACGGTGCCGAAACTGCCCTTGTGCGTGTCCGCGCCGCGGGGGGCGAACAGGGCGGGCAGGGCGGCGCGGTCGATCTTGCCGCCGGCGGGCGGGACGGGGGTGTTCATGGGCTGAGGCTCCGGGATGAATCGGCATGGCGCCGCGGGCGGTATCCACTATAGTGCGCCCAGATGGACTGGCCCAGATGGACCGCCCCGAACGGGCCGCCCCGGAGACGACCGGTTTCCGGCCAGCCATATCGACAAGGGACACGGAGAAGACAATGACCGACATCACGCTGGAACACTATTCGGCCTACGAGGCCCTGAAGCTGCGCCGGCATCCGGGCGGCGTGCTGGAACTGATCATGGGCGCGAAGGGCGGGCTGCCGGGCAAGCTGTCCACGGCGGACGACCGGCTGCACCGCGAGCTGGCCGACATCTGGCGCGACATCGACACCGACCCCGACACCCGCGTGGTGGTGATCCGCGGCGAGGGCAAGGGCTTCTCGGGCGGCGGCGACCTGGACCTGGTGCAGCAGATGGCGGACGACTTCGACGTGCGCGCGCGCGTCTGGCGCGAGGCGCGCGACCTGGTCTACAACATCATCAATTGCAACAAGCCCATCGTGTCCGCCATGCATGGCGCGGCGGTGGGCGCGGGCCTGGTGGCGGGCCTTCTGGCCGACATTTCCATCGCGGCGCGCGATGCCCGCATCATCGACGGCCACACCCGCCTGGGCGTGGCGGCCGGCGACCACGCCGCCATCGTCTGGCCGCTGCTTTGCGGCATGGCGAAAGCCAAGTATTACCTGATGCTGTGCGAAACCGTCACGGGCGAGGAAGCCGAGCGCATCGGCCTGGTGTCGCTGTGCGTGGACGAAGCCGAGTTGATCGGCCGCGCCTTCGAGGTGGCCAACAAGCTGGCCGCCGGATCCCAGACCGCCATCCGCTGGACCAAGTATTCGCTGAACAACTGGCTGCGCATGGCGGGCCCGAGCTTCGATACTTCGCTGGCCCTGGAATTCATGGGCTTCGGCGGCCCGGACGTGCGCGAAGGGATCCAGTCCCTGCGCGAGCGCCGGGCGCCGAACTTCCGGCCCGATTCGCCGTTCTGAAGGGGAAGGGTTTCTGGCTGATGTTGCCGTGGCGGCTGCTTGATGGGTTACGCGCGCCGGATGTCAGGGTTCTTGCCTGGAATCCCTCGCGCTTTACCCATCCTACTTCTTGAAGAACCTGGCGAACGCCGCCTGCGCCTCCTCGGTCTGCAGGCGGGCGCGGAACTGCTGGGCTTCGTAGTCCAGCGTGTCCTGGATCGCCTGGCGGTCCGGGCGCCGCATCATCGCCTTGGTCAGGCGCAACGCGGCCGGCGGCTGGCCCGCCAGGTCGGCGGCGGTGGCCCGGGCGGCCGCCAGCGCCTGGCCGGCGGGCGTGACGGACGTGGCCAGCCCGGCCTCGCATGCCGCCTGGGCCGAGAAGGCCTTGCCCTGCAGCAGCCATTCGGCGGCGCGGCGGGCGCCGGCCAGCCGCGGCATCAGCAGGCTGGAGGCGCCTTCCGGGCACAGCCCCAGCGCCACGAACGGCATGCGCAAGGTGGCGCCTTCCCCGATGTGCACGAAATCGCAATGCTGCAGCAGGGTCACGCCGATGCCGATGGCGTAGCCCTCGACCGCGGCGATGACGGGCACGTCCGCCATCGTCAGCGCCCGCAGGAACGTCAGGCCGGCGCTGTCGCCGGCGCCGCGTTCGGCCTGGAAGTCGCGCAGGTCGTTGCCCGCCGTGAAGTGCTCGCCGGCGCCGGTCAGGATCACCGCGGACAGCGCCGGGTCGGCGCCGGCCAGGGTGATCTGCTCGGTCAGCGCGGCGTAGGTCGCGACGTCCAGCGCATTGCGCCGCTCCGGGCGGTCGATGGTCAGCGTCAGGACCGCGCCCTCGCGGACGACTTTCAGCCCGCCGCTCATGCGTAGACCCGGCCGTTCAGGGCAGCCTTGGCGTCCGCGTATTCGCGGCGCAGCGTGTCGACGATCTGGCGGGCGGGCAGCACGCTGGCGATGCCGCCCACGCCCTGGCCCGCGCCCCAGATGTCCTTCCAGGGCTTGACCCGGGTGCTGCCGAAGTTCGACGCGCCGCTCTCGGGTTGCGGCAGGTTGGCGGGGTCCAGGCCGGCGGCCGCGATGCTGGCCTTCAGGTAATTGCCGGGGATGCCGGTGAAGAACGGCGTGTAGAGGATGTCCGACGCGCTCGCGTCGACGATGGCGGATTTGTAGCCTTCGCTGGCGTTGGCCTCTTCGCTGGCGATGAAGCGCGTGCCCATGTAGGCGAAGTCGGCGCCCATGGCCAGCGCGGCCAGGATGTGCGCGCCGGAGGTGATCGCGCCCGACAGGATCAGCGGGCCGTCATAGAAGCGGCGCACCTCGGCCACCAGGGCGAAGGGGCTGAGCGTGCCCGCGTGCCCGCCGGCGCCGGCGCACACCAGGATCAGGCCGTCCACTCCGGCTTCCAGCGCCTTCTCGGCGTGGCGCAGGGTGGTGACGTCGTGGAACACCTTGCCGCCCCAGTCGTGCACGCCTTTGACCAGGTCGCCGGGCGCGCGCAGGCTGGTGATGATCAGCGGCACGCGATGGCTGGCGCAGACCGCCAGGTCTTGTTCCAGGCGGTCGTTGGACTGGTGGATGATCTGGTTGACCGCGTAGGGCGCCACGGTCGCGCCGGGGTGGGCCTCGCGGTGGGCGGCCAGGCCGGCCTGCACTTCGTCCAGCCAGTCGGTGAGCAGGCTTTGCGGGCGCGCGTTCAGCGCCGGGAACGAGCCCACGATACCGCTGGTGCACTGCGCGACCACCAGCTTCGGATTGGACACGATGAACATGGGGGCGCAGATGACCGGCAGGGACATCTGGCCGTACAAATCAGTCACGAGAGAGTGGGGCATGGGCGTCGTCGCGAAAAAAGGTCCCTAGGGGGCTTGAGCATCGTTGGCCGGTGTGCCTATAATTACCTACCGACCGTCCGGTAATTAATTAATCCTTATTAAACGGCATGCCCGGAAGCGCTGTCAATGGAGGTTCGCTCGAACCCCGGGGCAGCGCCGGCGCGGCCCTTGTGAAGGCTGTCATGGCGACCACCGCCCCTCCCGCCCAGAAACGCGCCCGCGCCGGCAGGCCGCCCTCGCTGGCGGCGCCGCGCGAACGCATCCTGGAAGAAGCCGCCAAGCTTTTCGCCCGCAGCGGCTACGACGGCAGTTCCGTGTCGGACCTGGCCGCGGCCCTGGGCGTATCCAAGGCGGCCATCTACCACTACTACACCACCAAGCAGGACATCTACGACGCCATCATCCTCGGCGTGCTCAGCGGCCTGACGCAGACCGTCGGCCAGGACGTGGCGCGGGCCGTCGGCGCGGCCGACCGGCTGCGCGCCTTCATGGTGGGCCACGCCCGCTACTTCGAGCAGCACCACGCCGAGTTCGTCACCATGCTGATCGGCTATTCCGGGATGGCGCTGCCCGAGCGCGAGGACGCCGCCCGGCTGCGCGACGGCTACGAGAAACGCCTGCGCGAGGTGATCGCCCAGGGCGTGGACGACGGCGTGTTCCGGCCGCTGGACGTGCCGGCCGCCGGACGCGCCGTGCTGTCCATGCTGAATTGGATGGTGCGCTGGTACAAGCCCGGCCAGGGCGACAGCGCCGAACGCATTGCCGCCGGCTATTTCGATTTACTGGTCGGCGGCATGCGCGCCTGAACGCGCCGCCCCGGCTCCGCCTTCTTCCTGTGAGACTTCCATCATGGCCCTCGACACCGAAACCCTGACCCTGTTGCTGGACGCCGTGCGCCGATTCGTGCACGAGCGCCTGATCCCCGCCGAAGACGAGCTGGCCGCGAGCGGCGAAGTGCCGCCCGACATCGTCGCCGAAATGCGCGAGCTGGGCCTCTTCGGCCTGTCGATCTCGCCCGACTACGGCGGCCTGGGCCTGAACATGGAAGAGGAAGTGCGGGTGGTCTTCGAGCTGGGCCAGACCTCGCCCGCATTCCGCTCGCTGGCCGGCACCAATATCGGCATCGGTTCCCAGGCCATCGTGCTGGCCGGCACGGACGAGCAGCGCAACCGCTACCTGCCCAGGCTCGCCAGCGGCGAGCTCGTCGGGTCTTTCGCGCTGACCGAGCCGGATGCCGGCTCGGACGCGATGGCGCTGCGCCTGTCGGCCGTGCGCGACGGCGACGAATACGTGCTCAACGGCACCAAGCGCTTCATCACCAACGCGCCCATCGCCGGCCTGTTCTCCGTCATGGCCCGCACCGCGCCCGAGCGCCGCGCCAATTCGATTTCGTGCTTCCTGGTGGAAGCCGGCGCGCCCGGCCTGATCATCGGCAAGCCCGACAAGAAAATGGGCCAGGCCGGCGCCTTGACCAGCGACGTGGTGTTCGACAACTGCCGCGTGCCGGCCAGCGCCCTGCTGGGCGGGGAAGAGGGCAACGGCTTCCGCACGTCGATGCGCGTGCTGGACAAGGGCCGCCTGCACATCTCGGCCTTGTGCGTGGGCATCGCCGACCGCCTGCTGCGCGACGCCGTGCGCTACGCCCTGGAGCGCAAGCAGTTCGGCCAGCCCATTGCCGAATTCCAGCTGGTGCAGGCCATGATCGCCGACAGCCAGGCCGAGCTCTACGCGGCCCGCTGCATGGTGCTGGACGCCGCCCGCATGCGCGACCGGGGCGAGAACACCACCATGCAGGCGGCCTGCTGCAAGCTGTACGCCACCGAAATGGTGGGCCGCGTCGCCGACCGGGCGGTGCAGATCCACGGCGGTTCGGGCTATATGTCCGAGTACGCGGTCGAGCGCTTCTACCGCGACGTGCGCCTGTTCCGCATTTTCGAAGGCACCTCCCAGATCCAGCAGCTCGTGATCGCCCGCGAAACGATCAAGGCGCATTCCTGAGCGCGCGTCCGGGCTAATATCCAGCTTGACCTACGGTGATCCGGTCCGGCTTGCGCGCGAGCGCGCGGGCCGGACGTTCTCATTTCTCTTCTAGCGAAAAGATTACAGATGTCGCAACGTCCCGCTCCCCTAACCGGCATACGTGTGCTCGACCTGACCCGCGTCCTGGCCGGCCCCTGGTGCACCCAGAATCTCGCCGATCTCGGCGCCGAGGTGATCAAGATCGAACGCCCCGGCTCGGGCGACGATACGCGAGCCTGGGGGCCCCCGTACCTCAAGGACGAGGCGGGCAACGACACCAGCGAGGCGGCCTACTACCTGTCGGCCAACCGCAACAAGTTGTCCGTGGCGCTGGACATCGCCTCGCCCCGCGGCGCCGAACTGGTGCGCGAGCTGGCGCTGCAAAGCGACATCCTGGTGGAAAACTTCAAGGTGGGCGGCCTGTCCAAGTACGGCCTGGACTACGACAGCCTGAAGGAAATCAATCCGCGCCTGATCTACTGCTCCATCACCGGCTTCGGCCAGACCGGCCCCTACGCCAGCCGTCCGGGCTACGACTTCATGATCCAGGGCATGGGCGGGCTGATGAGCATCACCGGCGAACGCGACGACCTGCCCGGCGGCGGTCCGCAGAAGGCCGGCGTCGCCGTCGCCGACCTGATGACCGGCATGTATTCCACGGTGGGCATCCTGGCCGCGCTGCACGAGCGTTCCCGCAGCGGCGTGGGCCAGCACATCGACATGGCGCTGCTGGACTGCCAGGTGGCCATGCTGGCCAACCAGAACCTCAACTTCATGACCTCCGGTTCCGCGCCCAAGCGGGCCGGCAATGCGCACCAGAACCTGGTGCCCTACCAGGTCTTCGCGGCCAGCGACGGCCACCTGATCGTGGCCGTCGGCAACGACAGCCAGTTCCGCAACTACTGCGGCGCGATCGGCCTGCCGGAACTGTCGGCCGATCCGCGCTTCTCCACCAATCCGCAGCGCGTGAAGAACCGCGAGGAGCTGGTGCCCCTGCTGGCCGAACGCATGGCCACGGGCGAGCGCGACCACTGGCTGGCCGCGCTGGAAGGCGTAGGCGTCCCGGCCGGGCCGATCAACACGCTGGACCAGGTGTACGAGGACCCCCACGTCCTCGCGCGCGGCATGAAGCGCGAGCTGCCCCATCCGGCGGCGGGCAAGGTGCCGATGGCGGCCAGCCCGCTGAAGTTCTCCGGCAGCCCGGTCGAGTACCGCCGTCCGCCGCCCATGCTGGGCGAGCACACCGGGCAGGTGCTGTCCGAACGGCTGGGGCTGTCGGCCGAAGAAATCCAGGCGCTGGCGCAAAGCCGGTCCTGAGTCCAATCCCATATAGGCAATAGGCAGGAGAGAGTTGATGACGGAGATTCAAACCATCGGCGTCGTGGGCGCCGGGGCCATGGGGCGCGGCATCGCGCAGATCGCGGCGCAAGCCGGCCTGCGCGTGCGCCTGTACGACACCAGCGCCGAGGCCGTGGCGGCCGCGCGCGAGTCGCTGCGCCAGACCTGGGAAAAGCTGGCCCAGAAGGGCAAGCTGAGCGCCGCGGACGCGCAGGCCGCTCTGGCCCGCGTGGAATCGGCCACGGCCCTGACGGACATGTCGAACTGCCAGGTGGTGGTGGAAGCCATCGTCGAGCGCCTGGACGTGAAGCGCGACCTGTTCGCCGCGCTGGAAGGCGTGGTCTCCGAGGATTGCATCCTGGCGTCGAACACCTCCTCGCTGTCCATCACCGCCATCGCCGCCGCCTGCAAGCATCCGCAGCGCGTGGCCGGCTACCACTTCTTCAATCCGGTCGCGCTGATGAAGGTGGTGGAAGTCATCGACGGCCTGCGCAGCGCGCCCGAAGTGGGCGACGCTCTGGCCGAGCTGGCCCGCCGCATGGGCCATACGCCCGTGCGCGCCAAGGACATGCCGGGCTTCATCGTCAACCACGCCGGCCGCGGCATGAATACCGAAGGCCTGCGCGTGGCGCAGGAGGCCGTGGCGACCTTCGCCCAGGTGGACGCCGTCATGCGCGAGCAGGCCGGTTTCCGCATGGGGCCGTTCGAACTGCTGGACCTGACGGCGCTGGACGTGTCCCATCCCGTGATGGAATCCATCTACCGCCAGTTCTTCGACGAACCGCGTTTCCGTCCGTCGCCCATCACCACGGTGCGCCTGGCCGGCGGCCTGATCGGCCGCAAGGCCGGCGAGGGCTTCTACGTCTACGCCGACGGCCAGAAGCAGGTGCCGGCCGAGCCTCCCGTGCCGGCGCTGCCCGCCAACCTGAAGGTCTGGGTCAGCCCCAAGCATGCTGAAGGCTACGCGCGCGCCACCGCCCTGGCGGAGAAGCTGGGCGCCACGCTGGTGACCGGCTCCTCGCCCGACGCCGACGCCCTCATCCTCGTCACGCCGTACGGCGACGACGTCTCCACCACGGTTTCCGCCCAGGGCCTGGACGCGGCCCGCACGGTCGGCCTGGACACCCTGTATGCCTTTGACGGCGCCAAGCGCCGCACCATCATGGTGTCGCCGGCCACCGAGGCCAAGTGGCGCGACGCGGCCCATGCGCTGCTGGCCGCCGACGGCATGCCCGTCACGGTGATCGACGATTCGCCCGGCTTCATCGCGCAGCGCATCGTGGCCACCATCGTCAACATCGCCTGCGACATCGCGCAGCAGCAGATCGCCACGCCCGAAGACATCGACCTGGCGGTGACGCTGGGCCTGGGCTACCCGGCGGGTCCGCTGTCGCTGGGCGACAAGCTCGGCGCGGACCGCATCCTGGAAATCCTGAAGAGCATGCAGCGCGTGACGGGCGACCCCCGCTACCGCCCCAGCCTGTGGCTGCAGCGCCGCGTGCAGCTGGGCATGTCCCTGACGAAGGCCACGGCCTGATCCTCGCCGGCGCCCGGGCGGGCCGCCACCGCGGGGCGGCCCGCCCGATGGCCCGAAGGCCCGGCGCGCAAATCCGCGCCATGCAAAAAGCCCCTTGATCGCTCAAGGGGCTTTTTTTCGGGCGAGGCGCCGAGGCGCTTACTTCGCGGCGTCGACCATGTATTGCACGGCGGCGCGGATGTCGTCTTCGGAGGCGTCGGCCGCGCCGCCCTTCGGCGGCATCGGCGGCTTGCCCTGCATGGCGACCTTCACCATGGCGTCCATGCCGGTCTTGATGTAGGGGTCCCAGGCGGCCTTGTCGCCGAACTTGGGAGCGTTGGCCACGCCCGTGGCGTGACAGGCGAAGCAGACGCTCTTGTACAGCTTCTCGCCGGCCGGGTTGACGGCGGCGGCCTGCGGAGCCGGAGCTTGCGCGGCCGGCGCGGGAGCCGCGGGGGCAGGCGCGGCGGCAGCAGCGGGAGCGGCGGCAGCGGGAGCGGCGGCAGGGGCAGGGGCAGCAGCGGCCGGAGCGGCAGCGGCTTCCTTCTTGTCGCCTTCGGCCGCCGGCTCGGCGGGTTCAGGCAGCGAGCCGCCCGACTTGTTGGCCATGTAGACCACCGCGCGCGCGACTTCGTAGTCGGACAGCGCCGGGTTGCCGCCCTTGGCGGGCATGCCGCCCTTGCCATGCAGGGCCACGTTCAGCATGGCGTCGTAGCCGGCTTTGATGAACGGCGCCCAGGCGCCGTTGTCGCCCACCTTGGGGGCACCGGCCACGCCAGCCGTGTGACAGGCCGTACAGACCGCGGCGAAAACCTGTTCGCCGGTCTTGAAGACCTTGGGGGCGTTGGCGTCGACGAGGGCGAATCCCGCGACAGGAGCGATGCGCTTGGTGACGGCTTCGGTGGACAGCGTATCCGAACCGGCCCCGACCTTGGCGCCGGAAGTCACCATGTTCACCAGGAGGATGATGATGGCGATGGGAACCACGAAAGCCAGCACGACCGTGACGATCAGTTGCTTCGGGGTCTTGATGGGGGAGGAGTGCTCTTCTATGTGTTCCTGCTCGTTGCTCATGACCAAATCCTGCTAACGGGTACCGGGGGCGCCTGGCGGCGGCAACAGAAAATCAGTACTGCACAAGTCGGCGGCGATGACGGCCCGCCTTGCAAGCAAACGCTGGATTATATAACGGTGTCATAGACACGGGGCCAATGCGACGGCGGGGTTTTCGCTGAGTTTGACGGAAGATTCGCTCCGCTGCATGCAGTTCCCCGAAAACTAGGTACAATACCGCCTCCTTGCACTGCGCCCGTAGTTCAATGGATAGAATGAGAGTTTCCGAAGCTCTTGATACAGGTTCGATTCCTGTCGGGCGCGCCACAGAATTCCCCATGGGTTGCGTGTACCCAGTCAGTGTTCACGTTGCACCCGCCGCGGCGATCCGCCGCGCATCGCTTCGCACCGACCTCGAAGCTACCCCTTTCCCGAATTCCCCACGCCTCCGATGCGCGGCGATAGGCGCCGAGAATTTTCGCGGCCGTGTCAGCGCGCCCCTTAGCGCGCCGGCTCCAACTGGCGGCCGCTGACAGCGGTTCAACCGCCCAGCTTCCACAGCCGCAGCGCCATGTGTATTTCGAGCGCGCGCGCCGTGTCCTCCCAACCGCCGACCAGGCGCTCGATGCTCGCCAGCCGCTGCCTGACGGTGTTCACGTGTATACCGAGCCGGGAGGCGGTCTCGGTGGCATTCTGCTTGTGGTCGAAGTAGGTCAGCAGCGTCGCCGTCAGTTCCGATCCGCGCCGGCGGTCCTGCGCGATGAGCGCGCCGATGGTCGAGTCCAGGAACTGGTCCAGGCCGGTGCGATCCTGCGTTTCGAACAACACGGAATACAGCGCCATTTCGTTTTGTTCGATGAGCTGTCCGCGCAGGCCCAGCCGCGCCGCCACTGCAAGGGATCGCCGCAACGAGGTGTAGAGGGCCGGCATTTCCGCCGCGCTGTACACGGGGCGCGAGAGGACGCCGATGTGGGCGCCGCCCAGTTCACGGCGGGCGAAATCGGCGAAGGCCTCCCGCAGCGCTTGCGCCCGCGTGGACGCGCATACCGCGACCAGCACGCCGTCGACCTCGTCGAGCGCCATGCCGGACACGCCCAGCGCGGCGCGCGCGCGCCGCGCCAGAAAGCCGGCCTCCGGCTGTCCCGCATCGAGCAGGACCAGCACCATGGGTTGCGAGATGTCCAGCCCGTGGCGTTCGGCGCGCTGCCGCGTCAGCGCCGGCTCGCCCTGGCGGGGAGAGATCAGCGTCTGCAATAGCGCGGAGACGTCGCGGTGCCGGCTTTCTTCCATGCGCTCCTGAGACAGCAACACGATGCCGATGACGCTGCTGCTCCGCTCGAAAGTCCGGACGGAGGTGTCGCTGAGGTCTTCCCGGCGGAACAGCAGGACCGAGCCCAGGACGCCGCCGCCGCCGATCACCGCGATGGCGCGGCAAAGCTCGCCATGGCTTTCATAGGCAATCGTGGAGCGGCCCGCGCGGCGGCTGTCCCGCAGCGCCTGCGTGAAGGCCGCGCTGTGGGCGCCGTGCGGGGCGTAGGCGCCCGCCGCCGCGCTGGGGCGGCCCTCGGGATCGGCGTGCGCGACCACATGATGGGTTTCGTCCAGGACCAGGACGGTGCCTTGCAGCAATTGCGCGATGGAATGGCACAGTTCGCCCAGCGTGGCGCCGCGCGCCAGCAGCGAGGTGAGGCGTTCGTGGGCTTCGACGGCGCCTTGCACGTCGTGGGCATGCCGCTCCAGCTCCGCCCTGGCCTGATCGGTGGCCTCCAGCGCGGACTGGGCATCGGCGAATGCCTTGGCGTTGGCGATGGCTACGGCGGCATGCGTGGCCAGCGTGCACAGGATGGAAATATTGAGCGCGGTGTGCGTGCGGTGGTAGCGGTCCGCCACGAACAACAGGCCGATCACCTGGTCGTCCCTGATCAAGGGAGCGCCGACCATTGCCGTCACACCTTCGGCGCGAAAGATATCGTCCAGGACCGGGTCGTGCTCGAAGCGCGCATCTTGCAGATAGTGCGGCGTGGAGAAGGGCAGGCGCGTGGTCATGACGACGCCGGCCACGCCGCGATTGCGCTGCGCGGTCATGCGGCCGATAGGCTCGGAAATCGCCCCGTCGGCAACCACCACCTTGAATTCGTCGGCCTGCTCATCGTAGATGGTCAACCAGCATAGGTGCGCCCGCAAGAGTCTGCGCGCGCGCACCACGATGGCCTTGAGCAGCTCGGGCAGATCGAGACGGCCGGCCAGGTCCTGCGCCGACTCGATGACCGCAAGCATCCCGCGTTCGCGTTCCTCATGCTGTTCCAGCCGGTTGCGCAGGGCCATGGCCGTTCGCGCGAGCTCGACCAGATTGCCCTTGCTTCGCAGGCCGTCCGGCAGCGCTTCGATCGCGGCCAGACGGGCCGCGAATGCCTCGGCCGGAGCGTCTTCGTGCAGCAGGCCGATCAAGCCGGCGGCAATCGTTCCCGTCTCCGTGTCCGGTGACATGTCGGGGACGGGGTTCGGAGGCGGTTTGTGCTCGGAGGGATGCATGACCGGGAGCGACGCCCAACGGGGGTGGGAACGGCGCCAGACGAGAAATAGGCGGGTTTATGTGGGATGAGTATATCAACCAGCCATTATCTATGTGGCTAATGCACATAGTTGGACGACGATATCTGTCAGACACTGCCGTTATGAGAAAGGAGGAGCCTTTGGTGCACACAAGTTTCATGGATTCGCTTCGGCCGCCGCCCGGCCTGCGCGTACTGGTTTCCGCGGGCGCGTCCGGCATTGGCGCCGTCGTGGCCCGGGCGTTCCGCGAAATGGGGGCCCGGGTGCACGTATGCGACGTCGACCACGTCGCGCTGGGGCGGCTGGCGGCCGAGGCTCCCGGCCTGACGACGAGCACCGCGGATGCCTCGGTGCCGCGGGACGTGGATGCCGTGTTCGACGACGTGAAGAATGCGCTGGGCGGCTTGGACGTGTTGGTCAACAACGTCGGCATCGCCGGCCCGACGGGGCCGGTAGAGGAGCTCGGCCGGGGCGATTGGGAGCGGACGGTGGACGTCAACCTGAACAGCCATTTCTATTTCGCCGGCCGCGCGGTGCCGTTGCTGAAGGCGTCCAGCCACAACCCCAGCCTGATCGCGATGAGTTCGGTGGCGGGCCGGTTGGGCTATGCCTTGCGCACGCCCTACGCATCGACGAAGTGGGCGCTCATCGGGTTCATGAAATCCCTTGCCATCGAACTCGGTCCGCATGGCGTGCGCGTCAACGCGATCCTGCCCGGCACGGTCGAGGGCGAGCGCATGGACGGCGTGATCGGGGCGCGTGCCGCCGCGGCGGGCGTGTCGGTGCAAGCCATGCGCGAGGAGTATCTGCGCAAGATTTCCCTGCGCCGCATGGTCACGGCCGAAGACGTCGCGGCCACGGCGCTGTTCCTGTGTTCACCCGCCGCCCGCAACATCACGGGCCAGGCGATCAGCGTGGACGGGAACGTGGAGCATCTCTAGGGCGCGGCCGGGCCCGCCACCGGCACTTTCATTACAAAAAAGGAGACAAACCATGAGCAAGCTCGATATATCCGCCATCGCCGGCGCCAGCGTAGTGGCTGCGGCCTGCGCCTTCCCCGTTGCGGCGGCCCCGGTCAAGATCGGCCTGGTCGAAACGCTGTCCGGCCCGCAGGCCTCGTCGGGACAGGCCTATCGCGCGGCGGTGCGCTTCGCGGTGGACCGGATCAATCAGGCCGGCGGATGGAACGGCGAGCCGGTGCAACTGCTGGAATACGACAACCAGGGCGGTCCCGCCGGCGCGGCCGACAAACTCAAGGCGGCCGCGGCCGATGGGGTGCATCTCATCGTGCAGGGCGCCTCGTCGGCCATCGGCGGGCAGATTACCGAAGACGTGCGCAAGTACAACCTGCGCAACGCCGGCAAGGAGATGGTCTACATCAACATGGGCGCCGAAGCGCTGGAGTTGACCGGCGAAAAGTGCAACTTCTACCATTTCCGCTTCGCCAGCAACGCCCAGGTCCGCGCCAAGGCGCTGGTCGAGGGCATGAAAAAGGCCAACGCGCTGGGCACCAAGGTCTACGCCATCAACCAGAACTACTCCTGGGGCCAGGACATGGAGCAGGCCACCGTCGACAATCAGCAGGCCGGCGGCTACACGGTCGTGGCCAAGACGCTGCACGACGTGAACCGCATCCAGGACTTCGCGCCCTACGTCGCGCGGATCGCGGCCTCGGGCGCGGACACCGTCATCACCGGCAACTGGTCCAATGACCTGCTCTTGCTGATGAAGGCGTCCAAGGCGGCCGGGCTGAAGGCGCGTTACGGCACGGTCTACCTGGATCAGCCGGGCAATCTTGCCAATGCGGGCGACCTGGCCGTAGGCAACTTCGTGGTGCATACCTTCAACGCCGAGGCGGGCCAGGCCGATGCCCGGCAGTTCGTCGAGGACTATCGCGCCAAGAATGGCAGCGCGCCCGTATTCATCGAGCCGCAGACGGTCTTCGGCATGCTGATGGTGGCCGACGCGCTCAAGCGCACTCAGCCCCAGGACGGCAAGCTGAACGTCAATGCATTCGCCAAGGCGCTGGAGTCGGCCCGCATCCAGACGCCCATGGGCGAGATGAGCATGCGCGAGCAGGACCATCAGGCGCAGATGCCGATGGTGGTGTCGGTCGTGTCGCGCGACGCGAAGCTGAAAGTGGACGGGACGGACATGGGCTTCGCGCCGGCGCTGTTGCTCTCGGCGCAGGAAGCCGCCACGCCGCCCCAGGCCAGTTGCCAGATGAAGCGCCCGGGCTGACCGAGCCATGGAGCAACTCTTGTTCTCTTTGATGAACGGCATCGTCTACGGGCTGGTGCTGTTCATGGTCTCCGCCGGCCTCACGCTCATCTTCGGCATGATGGGTGTGCTCAACTTCGCGCATGCTTCCTTCTACATGCTGGGCGCCTACTTCGCCTACACGCTGCAGGGAACACTGGGTTTCTGGCCTGCCGTGGTCGTCTCGCCGCTGCTGGTGGGGCTGATCGGCGTGGTGGTGGAGCGCTACTTCCTGCGCCGGGTGCACCGGCACGGCCATGCGCACGAGTTGCTGCTGACTTTCGGCCTGTCGTTCATCATCGCCGAGTCGATCAAGCTGTTCTACGGCAACTATCCGGTGGACTATCGCATTCCCTCGTCTCTCGATTTCTCGGCGTTCAGCCTCGGGGCGATGCAGTATCCGTTCTATCGGCTGCTGATGGGCGGCATCGCCATTGCGATGTTCATCGCGATCTACCTGGTATTGACGCGCTCTCGCGTCGGCATCGTGGTGCGCTCGGCCATCTACAAGCCGCACATGACCGAAGCACTGGGGCACAACGTGCCGCTGGTGTTCATGGGCGTGTTCGGCGCGGGAGCGGCCCTGGCCGGTTTGGCGGGGGCGGTAGCCGGCGCGTTCTACACCACCAATCCGAACATGGCGCTGGAATTGGGCGTGATGGTTTTCGTGGTGGTCGTGGTCGGCGGGTTGGGTTCGCTGGCCGGCGCGATGCTGGCCTCCCTGCTGATCGGCATCATCACTTCGCTGGCCGTGACGGTAGACGGCAGCCTGGCCGATGCGCTCGCGCTGATTGGCGCGGGCGACTGGGCGCGCGGCGTGGGCGGGCTGATGACGCTCAAGCTCTCCAGCCTGGCCGCGACGCTGCCGTTCGCGCTGATGTTGCTGATCCTGTTGTTGCGCCCCGGCGGTCTCATGGGCGAGAAGGGTTGATCCAATGAGAATCCACTTGATTGCCGGGCTGGCCGGCCTCGTCCTCATGGCCGCGTTGCCCTATCTGTTGTCGCAGGGCCTGCTCAATGCGGCGATCCAGATGCTGATCGCCGCGCTGTTCGCCAGCGCCTACAACCTGCTGTGCGGCCAGGCGGGCATGCTGTCGTTCGGCCATGCGGCGTATTTCGGCGTGGGCGCGTTTGCCACGGTGCATGCCATGAATGCCGTGGGCGGCGCGGGGCTGTTGCCCACGCCGTTGATGCCGCTGGCCGGCGCCGTGGGCGGCCTGATCTTCGGCGGTATCGCGGGCTGGTTCGCCACGCAGCGCAGCGGCACCTACTTCGCCATGATCACGCTGGCCATCGCCGAACTGGTCCATTCCCTGGCGCCTCACCTAAAGGGGGTGTTCGGCGGCGAAGCCGGCCTTTCGACCATGCGCATGCCCGCCTGGGGGTTCGACTTCGGATCCACGACCCAGGTGTATTACTTGACGCTCGCCTGGGTGCTGGTGTCGCTGGTGTTGCTCTATGCCTATACCCGGACGCCGCTGGGCAGGCTGACGCTGGGATTGCGCGAGAACAGCCACCGGCTGCGCTTCCTCGGCTACAACGTGCACGGAGTCGCAACGCTGGTGTTCGCGCTGTCGGCCATGTTCTCCGGCGTGGCCGGCAGCCTGCAGGTGATATCGAACGAGTCGGCGAACTACGTGGTGTTCGATCCGGCGTTGTCGGCCGCCGCCGTGCTGAATACCTACATCGGCGGCGTGCAGGTTTTCCTGGGGCCCGCGCTGGGCGCCGCGCTGATGACGTTCTTCGGCTACTTCGTGTCGGACCTGACGCGCTCATGGCTGCTCTACCAGGGCATTCTGTTCGTGCTGGTGATGATGTTCATGCCTACCGGGCTAAGCGGGCTTGCGGGCCTGGCGGCCAGCTTGCGCCAGCGTTACGGGCTGGCGCGGACGATGCCGGTGTTCGGATTGGCCCTCGGGGCGGCGGCTGCCGCCACCGCGGGAGCCGTCTTCCTCGTCGAGCTGCTGCAGCGCCTGTTTTCTCAGGAATACCGCGCCATGCTGCAACTCGATCCTGGTGGCGCCTGGCCGAGCGTGACGCTGTTCGGACAGGCATGGCAGGTGTCCTCGGTCGCAACCTGGGGGCTGCCCGCGCTGTTGTTCGGGGCGGCCGCCCTGCTGGCGTGGCGTTGCCGTCTGCGGCTGGCCGCCTGCGAGTCCGTCGACACCGCTCCCGCGGCCTTGGCGCCGCAAGTCCGCGATTCGAAGGAAGCCGTATGAGCGCACCCATCCTCAGCATCCAGGACTTGCGCAAGTCCTTCGGGCCGACGGAGATCATCCGGGGCGTGGACCTGGACGTGCGAGTCGGCGAGCGGCACGCGCTGATCGGCCCCAACGGGGCAGGCAAGTCCACGCTGTTTCACCTGGTGTCCGGCCAGCTTGCGCCCACCTCCGGGTCGATTCGATTCGAAGACCGCGAAATCGGCGGCAGTTCGCCGCAGGCGATCAATCGCCTGGGCCTGGCCCGCTCGTTTCAGATCACCAACCTCTTTCCTCGGCTGAGCACGTTCGAGAATCTTCGGCTGGCGGTGATGCGCGCCCATGGCCTGCAATACGCGTTCTGGAAATTCATCGACCGGGACCGGCGCATCCGCGCCGAAACCGAGCGCCTGCTGGAGCAGGTCCGGCTGACGGCGAAGGCGGGGGCCATCGCCGGAGAGCTGGCCTATTCGGAACAGCGGTCCCTGGAAATCGCCATGACGCTGGCCTCCGACCCCCGGATCATTCTGCTGGACGAGCCCATGGCCGGCATGTCGCACGAAGAAACCGCCTACACCTCGGAGCTGATCCGCGAGGCCACGGCGGGGCGCACCCTGATGATCGTGGAGCACGATATGGACGTGGTTTTTTCCTTGAGCGACCGCATCAGTGTGCTGGTCTACGGGCAGGTGGTGGCGACCGGCGCGCCGGACGAGATCCGCGCGAACGCCGCCGTGCGCGAAGCCTATCTCGGCGACGAGGTGAGCGCATGAGCCAGATGGATACGGCGCTGCTGGAGGTCGAGAACCTGCATGCGCACTACGGAAAAAGCCATGTCCTGCATGGCGTGGATCTGAAGGTGGCGCGCGATGAGGTCGTCAGCCTTGTGGGCCGCAACGGCTCGGGGCGCTCGACCGCCATGAAGGCCATTATGGGCCTGGTCGCGCCCACGGCCGGCCGGGTGCGCCTGCTGGGCCGCGATCTCGCCGGCCAGCGCCCCTATGCGATCAATCGCGCCGGGCTGGCCTACGTGCCCGAGGAGCGCGAGGTGTTCGCCAACCTGACCGTCGACGAGAACCTGCGCATGGGCGAGCAGCCGCCAGCGCCCGGCGCTCATCGTTGGACAGTGGAGCAGATGTTCGACTACTTCCCGCGCCTGAAGGAACGGCGCAACACCAAGGCCGGAAGCATGTCGGGCGGCGAGCAGCAAATGTTGACGATCTGCCGCTCGCTGCTGGGCAATCCGCTCGTCATGTTGATCGACGAGCCCACCGAGGGCCTGGCGCCGAAGATCGTCGTCCAGGTCGGGGAATGCATCCAGGACATGCACCGCAAGGGCGTGTCGGTGGTGTTGGTGGAGCAGAAGCTGACCATCGCGCTGAAGGTGTCGACGCGGGTCTGCGTCATGGGCCATGGCCGCATCGTCTTCGAGGGCAGTCCGCAAGCGCTCGGCTCGAACGATACGCTGGTTTCCCAATGGCTCGCCGTGTAGCCGCGGCGCATTTCCAGGATTTCAACTCCAACGTACCGATATCGACATGAAAAGCAGCCAAGACAAGGTCATCATCTCCTGCGCGGTAACCGGATCGGTCCATACGCCGACCATGTCCGAGTACCTCCCGCTGACGCCGGACCAGATCGCCGAGCAGGCGGTGGAGGCGGCCCAGGCGGGCGCGGCCATCCTGCACCTGCACGCCCGCGACCCGCGCGACGGGCGGCCCACCGCGGATCCGGCGGTTTTCGACCAGTTCGTGCCGCGCATCCGCGACGCCACCGACGCGGTCATCAACATCACGACCGGCGGCAGCACGCGCATGACGCTGGAGGAACGGCTGGCCTATCCGCTGCGCGCCAAGCCTGAAATGTGTTCGCTGAACATGGGATCGATGAACTTCTCCATCCATCCCGCGGCGCGGCGCATTTCGCAGTGGCGGCATGATTGGGAGAAGCCTTACGTGGAGGGCATGGAAGACCTGATCTTCCGCAACACCTTCCGCGACATCCGTCACATCCTCAAGGTGCTGGGCGAGGAATGCGGCACGCGCTTCGAGTTCGAGTGCTACGACCTGGGGCACCTGTACAACCTGGCCCACTTCGTGGACGAAGGCCTGGTGCAGGGGCCGCTGTTCATCCAGAGCATCTACGGAATCCTGGGCGGCATGGGGCCCGACCCGGAAAACCTGGCGACCATGAAGACCACCGCCGATCGGTTGTTCGGCCGAGGCGGCTACCGCTTTTCGGTGCTGGGGGCGGGTCGCCACCAGTTGCCGCTGGTGACCATGGGCGCCATCATGGGCGGCAACGTCCGCGTGGGGCTGGAGGACAGCCTCTACCTCGGCAAGGGCCAACTGGCCAAGTCGTGCGCGGAACAAGTATCCAGGATCCGGCTCATCCTGGAAGCGCTGTCGCTGGAGGTCGCCACCCCGGCCGAGGCGCGCGTCATGCTGGGCCTGAAGGGCAGGGACGCGGTTGGATTCTGAACCGGCCGGTTTTCACTTGGAGCATTCATGAAGAAGTTATTGCAGGGCCGAGTCGCCATCGTCACCGGGGCCGGCAGCGGCCTGGGCCGCGCGCATGCGCTGGAGCTGGCGCGCCAAGGCGCGCGCGTGGTGGTCAACGACGTGGCGGGTTCGCACGATGGCTCGCCGGCACATGCCGTGGTCGAGGAAATCCGGCGCCATGGCGGCGAAGCCCTGGCGGCAGGCGGCGACGTGCGGGACTATGAAGCCATGCAAGCCCTCATCGGCCGCGCGATCGCCCGCTGGGAACGCCTGGATATCCTGGTGAACAATGCCGGAATCCTGCGCGACAAGAGCTTTTCCAAAATGTCGCTGGAGGATTTCCGCGACGTGATGGACGTGCATCTGATGGGCAGCGTCCATTGCATCAAGGCGGCATGGGAAACCATGCGCGCCCAGCGCTACGGCCGCATCGTCCTGACGACCTCGTCGTCCGGCCTGTACGGCAATTTCGGGCAGGCGAACTACAGCGCCGCCAAGATGGCGCTCGTCGGCTTGATGCAGACCCTTGCGCTCGAAGGGGAAAAATACGACATCCGCGTCAATTGCCTGGCGCCCACCGCCGCCACCGGCATGACCGAAGGCGTGCTCGCGCCCGAAGCCATGGCGCGGCTGGCGCCCGCGGCGGTGAGCCCGGCGCTGGTCTCGCTGGTCGGAGAGGACGCGCCCAATCGCTGTATTCTGCTCGCGGGCGGCGGCAGCGTGGAGGCGGCCAACATTACGATGACACGCGGCATCTTCATCGGCGAATCCGACGATGCCGCCCATCAGATTCACGCGCGCATGGCCGAGGTGCGTGACCGCGACGGGGAGGTCGTTCCTTCCACCGGTTTCGAACAATGCCAGTTCGAACTCGCCAAGGCGGGTTTCGAAATGGCGCTGCCCGGCGCGGCCTGAGCGCCGCCGAGGCTGAGCCTCCCGCCTTGCCGACCGAGGTTGCGGATCTGCCCCGGAACCGACGGGCGCGACCATTTGCAGGGGAGCGCGATCAAAGTGCCGGCCAATCAGGCCGGCATTTTTTTTCGCGAGAGCGCGCCAGGCGAGCTGGCCACGGCGCTTGCCGCCATAGAAACATCTTTTCCAATTTTCGCACTATTTGTTGCGAAAGAAAGCCAAACATGTCGTCTTTGCAATTGTTTGCATTCCTAGGCGAACTGTTCGATTCGCTTTGAGATTATTCCTATAGTTTCTGTACTACCTGGCCCGCAACATGATGACTACTGCAACGTACTCGCCGCTATCCGGTACGTACGTAGTCCATCTCACGCCTTTTCGGATTTGTATGGGTACGGCTCGGATAGGGGCCAAGGAATATCCCCATGCAAATCAAGCTCAGCCCTATCATGATGGGCCTGCTCGCCGCCGCGCTTCCCACGACGATGTGGGCGGCAGAGCTGGGCCAAGTCGTCGTGTCCGACCCCTCCGGGGCGACGCGGGTCACGTTGAACAGCGGCGATGCCGTCACTTATGCCGGGACCGGCGCGGCCATCGACGTATCGGTTGCCGGCAACGCCGTGATTGGCGACAGGGTCACCATCACGGCCGGCTCCGCATCGGCCAGGAATACCGTCGGCGTCCGGGCGACGTCGGGGGGACACGTCAAGCTGGCCGACAGCATCGTCGAGAGCGTGGGCGCGGGCCAGTATGCCCATGCGCTGCATGCCAAGGGTGCGGGCAGCCTGATCGAGGTCACGGATTCCCTGATTTCGACGCAGGGCGATTATTCCTACGGCGCCTATGCGCAGGACGGCGGAAAGATCGTCCTGGACGGGGGCAGCGTCTCCACGACCAGCCTCGGCGGCTACGGGCTTAGCGCCGAGGGCGCGAACGCCACCGTTACGGCCAAGAACCTGAGCATTACCACGGCCAGGAACGCCAATGCCGCCTATGCGGGCAAGGGCGGGACCGTGACGATCGAGGATTCCACGATCAGTTCGGGCCCCGCTGGATCCGGCGGCGGCTTGAATGCGTCCGGCGCGGGCTCGCTCATCTCCCTCCGTAATACCGACGTCGAGGTCGGCAGCGGCGGCGTGGCCGCCAGCATCGGCGGCGGCGGGCGCCTCGAAATGGACGGCGGCATGCTGCGGGCTCCCAATGGCGGCTATGCCGCCGTCGTGCTCAGCGGGTCGTTTGGCGGCGCGCCGGCATCCTCGGCGGACATCCGCAACGCGACGCTCATCACCAATGGCACCTACGTCTACGGCATCAACATCAATGCCGAAAATACATCCGCCGTAATTGAAAACGTTTCCATCGACGTTCAGGGCAGCACGGGCGCTACGGGCGTGTGGCTGCCCTCCGTCGGCACGTCGTTGACGGCCCGCCGCTTCGACATCACGAGTTCCAATCTGGGCATCGACGCCCGCGCGGGAACGGTGACGCTGGAGGACGGGTCCGTGACCACGCAGCGCACCAACGGCTACGGGCTCTATGTATCTCGCGAATATGGCAGCACGGCCACGATCAAGGCCAAGAAGGTCAAGATCGAGACTTTTGGCGTCGGCGGGGTCGGCGCGCTGGCGCGCGCGTCCGGAGCCGAGATCAGCCTGACCGACTCGTCGGTGACGACGCACGGCGATGGCGCCTACGGCCTGTTCGCCAGCGGAAACGGCGCCAGGCTGTCCACGCTCAACACGACCGTGACGACCGAGGGCGCCACGGCGACGGGGCTGTCGATGAGCAACCGCGCGGCCGTTACCCTGGACAATACGCAGTTCTTCATATCCGGCGCCGACGCGCGCGGCATCTGGAGCTACACCACCGCCGCGGGCGTCAACAACGCGGTCACGCTGAGGAACGGCACCCAGATCAGCACCCAGGACGGCGCCGGCCTGCTGGCCAGCGGCGGCGGCCATACCTTCACGATCGAGAACTCCGGCATCACGGCGCGCGCCGGCGGGGTGGAGGACGACGGCGTGTTGCTGCACTCGCGCGCCGTCACCGTCACCAGCGGCGGCGTGTCGACCGTCATCGAGAGCGAGCAGGTCACCCTGGACGCCACCAACTCGGCGCTGAAGGGCGACGTCCTGATGGATAGCGGCAACGCGGACATCCTGCTCAAGAGCGGTTCGGTGCTGACCGGCGCCGTGATCCAGCGCGGCCCGGGCCGCGTCAACAGCCTGTCGCTGGACGGCTCCAGCGCCTGGAACGTCCGCAACGATTCGTCGCTGGGCACGCTGAACAACGCCGGCACCGTGGCGTTCACCGCGCCGGGCGCGGGCGGCGCCTTCAAGACGCTGACCGTGAACAACTACGTGGGTGGTGGCACGCTGGTGCTCAACACCTGGCTGGGCGACGACGCGTCTCCCACGGACCGGCTCGTGATCGACGGCGGAACCGCCTCGGGCACGACCTCTCTGCGTATCGTGAACGCGGGCGGCGCGGGCGGGCAAACCCAGCAGGGCATCCGCGTGGTCGAGACGATCAATGGCGGCACCACCGGCGCCGACGCCTTCCGCCTGGACTCGGGCTCGACCGGCTACCGTTCGAGTTCGTCCACCCTGGCCCTGAACGGCTACGACTACAGCCTGGTGCGCGGCGGCAACGGCGGCGTGGCGCCCGATTGGTACCTGACTTCGGACTACACCCCGCCGGTGGTTCCGCCCGTCACCCCGCCGGTGACGCCGCCTGTGACGCCGCCCGTCGCCCCGCCGGAGCCGCCCATCACGCCGCCGGAGATTCTGCCGCCGCCGGTGGCGCCCGGATTCAAGAACGTGTCGCCGGAAAGCGGCGCCTACGTGGGCAACCAGCGCGCCAGCACGCGGCTTTTCTCGCACAGCCTGCATGACCGCGCGGCAGCCTACCCCGATGCCGCCGACGCGACGTCCGACGGCCGCCGCCTGTGGGCGCGCGCCGAGGGCCGCCATGACGGCGGGATGAGCATGCGGGAAGGGAAGGTCGACATCGATACCGACAGCGGCATCCTGCAGCTCGGCGGCGACCTGCTGCGGGCGCCGGTCGGGCAGGGCGGGGCGGCGTATGCCGGCCTGATGGGCGGCTACGGCGAGGCGCGCACGCGATCCACCTCGACGCTGATGCTGCCGGGTTCGGACGCGAAGGCGCATGCCCGGGCGCGCGGCAAGGTGTCGGGCTATTCGGTGGGCGTGTACGCCACCGTGTACCAGAACGACGCGACCCGCCTGGGCGGCTACGCGGACACCTGGCTGCAATACGGCCGTTATTCCAACCAGATCAGCAGCGAGCTGGGCTCGACCCGCTATCACTCCAACGTCTGGTCGGCTTCGCTGGAGTCGGGCTATGCGTTGATGCCTTTCCCGGCGGATTCCGCCCTGGGCCAGGTGGTGGTGGAACCCAATGCGCAACTCGTGTACAGCCGTTACGACGCCAACGACGCGACGCTGCAAGGCACTCGCATGCGCAGCGGCAACGACGACGCCTGGACCTCGCGAGTGGGGGTGCGCGTGTATCCGGCGGCGAAGCCCGAGGCCGGCGTGCCGGCGGTGCGCCCCTTCCTCGAAACCAATTGGCTGCATAGCGGCAGCAACGCGTCCGTCCGGATGGGAACCAGCACGCTCGACGCGGTGCCCGCGCGCAACGCGCTGGAGCTCAAGCTGGGCGCCGAGGGCCGGGTCGGCAAGGCGGTGCAGGTGTCGGGGCATATCTTCGGCCAGGCCGGCAACGACAGCCAGCGCGGCTACGGCGGCATGTTGAACGTGCGCTATCTCTGGTAGCGGCAGGCGGGGCGGCCCGGCTTCGGCCGGGCTGCCGGGCGCAAGAAAAGCGCGGACGAAAGCAATGTCTTTCGTCCGCGCTTTTTATTGCCGGGCCGTCGCAAAATGAAAATGCCCCTTTGGGGGGGCGGGAAGGCCGCCATGAGGCCCCAGGGCGGGGGCACCCTTCCTTGCCCGGCGGGAGGGGAGGAGGCTAGTCGTACTGCGGATAGCGGCCGCCGACGCGGAAGTCGCGCCAGTTGTCGCCGCTGAGCGCGAGCAGCGCCTTCAGGCTGTCGGGGCCCAGGGGCGGGCACAGCACGTCTCCCTGGAGCAGGACGTCCGGGAATATGCGCATCCAGTGGAGATCATGGGCCTGGTTGACGTTGGTGGCCAGCACCGGCAGGCGGAGCAGGTCGGCGCGTTCCAGCAGCTTGACGAAGCGGGTGCGCAGGGTGGCGTGCTCGGAGACGCCCGGCGGCACCTGCATATGCAGGCCGACGACCTGCACGGCGCCGTTGGCGCTGGGCCCGCCGCGGCCCATGGTGGGCGTGAGCCTGAGGCGAAACCCGACGTTGAACTCGACGAAGCCGGTGAACATCTGCGAGCGCGCGAGCAGGTGCGCGACCAGGGGGGCATGGAAGGAGACCAGGGATGCCGGGTAGGCAAGGCCGGCGCGGTCAGCCGGCAGGCGGTCGGGCGCGGCCCGCAGCTCGTTGCGGTGGAGGATGACGCCGCCCAACTCGCAGACCTCGTTGGCCGACCAGCCGATGGGGGGTGGCGGGGAGCCGTAGTTCAGCGCAAACGGGATGCGTTCGCCGGAAGCTTGGAAGAAGCCCAGGGCTGCGCGCATCAGTCGGGTCGATTCTCCGGGGGCGCCGCGGCGCCAGCCGTGGCGTTGGCTGGCGAGGGTCGCGGTGTATTCGCACACCAGGCCGTCGGAGGAGAACACGGGTTGGAAATTCAACCCGTCCGATGCCGGCCAGGCCGGCGCGCATGCCAGGACGGCATCTTGGTTCACTAGGGATTCCATTTATCGCATCTGCCAGCAACCGCTCGGTTATGGACGACGCCGTGATCTCGGCGCGCATGCGACACAGGAGACTGAGCACTCGAAAATGGAAATTCTAGTGAGCGTGTAGAAGCCCTTCTATAAGAATATTCTCAATCTGAGGAGCGGCTTGACCGGGCGCGTCAGATGGCCGCCAGCATGGCCTTCATTTCCGCGATCAGCGCGGCCACATTCTGCCGGGCCGCGGCGCTCAGCCCATCGTTGCGCAGCTGGTTCTCCACGCGTTCGGACTGGTTCTGCAAGTCGGAGAGTTCGACCGCCGCCAGGCCGCCGCGCATGCGGTGCAGCACGGCGCGCATATCGCGCTCGTTGGCGTCGCGGGCGGATTTCTCCAGCTTTTCCAGGTCCTGCGTCATGGTTTCCAGGAAGATGTCGCGGTACTTGGCCGGAATGTAGGGCGCCTTGCCCCCCGGGGCCTCCGCTGGCGCCGCCGTGGGCGCGCGTGACGCGTCGGCCGCGCCCGCGGCCCGGCCCTGCGCTTCGGCGTGCGGGCGCAGGCGCCGCCACAAGGAGCGCAGATCGATGGGCTTGACCAGCCAGCTGTTCATGCCGGCGGCCATGCAGCGGGTTTCCTCTTCCTTCATGGCGTTGGCCGTGACGCCGATGATGGGCACCGTGACGCCCCGCGCGCGCAGCGTGCTGGCGAAGTCGTAGCCGTTCATGCGGGGCATGTTCACGTCGGTCAGCACCAGGTCGAAGGGCTCGATGCTCCACATGGCCAACCCCTCGGCCCCGTCGGGGGCGATCACGACCCGGCAGCCCAGCTGTTCGAGCTGGTCGCGGATCGTGACCTGGTTGATGGGATTGTCCTCGGCCACCAGCACGCGCAGGTTCAAGGGCGTGTAGGTCGCCGGGCCGGCGTCCTGGGGAATCTCGGTGGCGCCGGACATCAGCCGCTCGATGGCCTGGCCGATCGCCAGCATCGAATGCCGGTCCACTTGCGGACGGCTCCGGCCCAGCGCGTCGTCCCCGCCCGCGACGATGAGCGGGCCCGCCCATTCCGCCGGCTTGGCGTGGCTGGTCAGGAGCACGTCGACGAGCACGCCGTCCAGGCCGCTGTCGGGGTAGCCGTCGGCGGGGACCACGGTGGCGTCGGCGCCCCAGTGGGCGAGCCATTGGCAGATGTTCTCGCTGAGTTCCTTGCGGGGGCTGCGCACGTGGACGTGCTGGCCCTGCAGCCGCGGCGGATTGGCGGGAGGCCCCTCGGCCTTTTCCAGTTCGATGTCCACCGAGAAGCTGCTGCCCAGCCCGGGCTCGCTGGTGACGTGGATGGAACTGCCCATGAGTTCGGCCAGCTTGGCGCAAATGGACAGGCCGATGCCGGCCCCCCGAATGGTGTGCGAGCCGCTGTCGATCTGGTAGAAGGGTTCGAACAAGCGGACCTGTTCGGCCGGGCCGATGCCCACGCCGCTGTCGACCACCTGCAAGCCCAGCCGCGTCTTGCCGCCGGGGAGGTGCTCGGCCCGCAGCCGTGCAATGACATGGCCCGAATCGGTGAACTTGATGGCATTGCTCAGCAGGTTGCTGAGGATCTGACGGATCCGGCCGCCGTCGCCCTTCACGCATTCCGGCACGGCGGTGTCGACGCAGCTGTAGATGATCAGCCCTTTCTGCTCGGCCATGCCGGCATAGGACGCGACCGTGCCCTGGAAGAGTTCGCCGGGGTCGAAGGTATCGATTTCGAGGGCGAGCTGGCCGGATTCGATCTTGGTGATGTCCAGGATGTCGCTGATCAGTTGCTGGAGGATGACGGAGGAAGTCTGGATGCGGTCCACGTGGCGTTTCTGTTCGTCGCTCAGCGGGGTCATGGCCAGCACTTCGAGCGTGCCCAGGACGCCGTAGAGGGGGGTGCGGATTTCATGGCTCATCGTGGCCAGAAAGGTGGATTTGGCCTCGCTGGCCTTGTCGGCCTGCTCCTTGGCCAGGGCCAGAGTGCGCTCCATTTCGGCGCGCGCGCTGATGTCGGCGAAGGCGCACAGCACCACGTCCTGCTTCTTGTAGCGGGTGGGCGCGAAGGTGACGAACAGCGGCCGGCCGTCATAGGCGAGGAAGGTTTCGATGGTGCCGGGCGAGCCGGAGCCCAGGGCGCGGCGCAAAAGCTGGTTGGCGTCGGGCGAGTTGTGCAGTTCCTCGCCGGGCTCGATGCCCAGCCACTGCGAAGCCAGCGCATTGCTGAACACCACCTTCCCGTCGGGACGGGACAGCACGCACAGCGCGACGGGCGCGGTGCCCAGCACGGTGCGATTGAATTCCTCGCTTTCGACGATGTCGCGATGCGCAGCCTCGGCGGGCTGGATGACGCGCCGGTTGTACCAGCGCAGGTAGGCCGCGCTCATGCCCAGCCCCGCGATCAGCAGCAGCAGGACGCCGACGGGCAGCCACATATTGTCCTGGAAGAGGCTGCTGTACTTCAGCTTGTAATAGCCGGTCCAGTTGCCGCTCGTGTCGACGATCTTCAGGACCAGGCCGTCCGCGTTGTAGTGGAAGCCGGGCGTGTCGGCTTGCGGCGGCGGGTTCTGGCCCAACAGCACGCCGCTGCCTTTGCGCGCCAGCCAGAACTGGTCGTACAGCGGCACGTGGAGGATTTTTTCGGAAATGCTGACGCGGCCCCGGGTGAGCAGTGTCGCGGCGTACACGTTGCGCCGGAGCTCGGGCGGCTCGTTCTTCAGGCCCAGGGGCAGGCTGGTGGGAAGCATGCCTATCATCGCGTCGGGCAGCTGGGAGTCTCGGATCCATTCGACCTGGCCGGGCTCGGCCATCGTCGGCCCGACCGGATCGGTGCCGCCTGCCTGTTCCGTGATCGCCTCGACCACCGTCATGAAGGTTTTGCGCGTCAGCGGCTCGTAGCCCGAATCGGTGGCCACCGCCGGCACGCTGAGGCTGACCTGCCGGCCGGGCGACACCACGAAGACCGGGGCGGCGGGGAAATACGAGGCGGCCCAGTGGCTGGAATAGAAATCGGACAGGTAGGGGCCGATGCCGGAAAAGACGCCGTGGCTGACCGGACAGGCATCCTCCTGCTGGCAGAGCAGCGAGAAGGGCATGGAGGCGAGGCCGTGCTGGCCTTCGAAAAACCGCCAGGTCGGGGGATCGAACCCGGCCGCTTCGCTGACGTTGGTGGAGGACACCAGGTTGCGGGAGTCGGGGCGCTGGGTCTGCGTGCGCAGGGCGTGGAGCATGCGCTCCTGGGCGTTGACGTAGCCGACGAGAATGGAGAAATCGATCCGGAACTTGTCTTCTTCCTGCTGCAGGATGCGCTGGCCGCCCCAGTAAAGGGCGCCCGCCAGGACCATCACGAGCGGCAGGATGCCGAACAGCGCGGTATTCATGCGCCGGGAAGCGCGCGTGACTTTTCGTAGCGGCGTATCCAGTTTCATAGACGATGCGGGCCGATCTCGCGCAGGGTTTACTGGGGCGGAATGCAAGGGGTGAAGCTGGGGTTGGGCTCGTGGGCCAGCAATTGGCTGAAGGCGGCCACGTCCACGGCGGCGGAAATCAGGTAGCCCTGCGCGTAGTCGCAGCCGATCTGGCGCACGAATTGCAAGTCCTGCATGGTTTCCACGCCCTCGGCGGTCACTTGCAGGCCCAATTGCCTGCCCAATTGCACCGAGGATACCAGTGCCGCCGCCCTGACTTCATCCTTGGCCGCGCCGCAGACGAAGGCGCGGTCGATTTTCAATTCCGTGAACGGCGTCGAGATCAATCCGTACATGCTGCTATACCCCTTGCCAAAATCGTCCTGCGACAGCCCGAACCCCTTGAGGCGCAGGCGGCTGGTGCCCATGTAGTACTGGCCGGCGGCCACCGTCATGTCGTCTTCGAGCAGTTCGAAGGTGACGTCCTCGGCCGGCAGCCCGGAATTCGTGACCATATAGTAGAGCTCGTCCGGCAATTGCGGGCGGTCCAGCAGCGAGGTGGGAAGGTTGACCGAGATGGGGATGCGGTGCCCCTGGCCGCGCCAGGTGCGGTAGGCCTTGAGCCCGTCTTCCAGCATGCGGATCAGCAGTTCGTGGTCCAGGCCGTAGCCGCGCAGGGTCTTGAGGAACGACGAGGGCATCATCAGGCCCAGTTCTTCGTGCTGCCAGCGTACCAGCGCCTCGGCGCCCACGATGTTGCCGGACGACAGCGACTTCTTGGGCTGGAACCACGCGCGGATGCTGCCGTCGCGCAGCGCGCCCTCCAGGCTTTTCCGGTCGAGCAGGGTGCTGGCATAGCCGGTGTCCAGGCGGGCGTGAGAGGTGTCGGCGGGCGGCTTGCGCAGCAACCCGGCCGCGAGGTTGTCGATCTGCTCGCGGGAGATGGGTTTCACGAAGGCCCCCAGCACGGCCAGGCCGCGCTCCTTGGCCATCAGGCTGATGCTGTTGGCCATCCGGCGGGAGCAGCCGGTCACGATGGCGAGCATGGGGTTCAGGTCCTGGCGGGCCAGCTCGTGGATGAACTGGGCGCCGTCCATGATGGGCATGTTCACGTCCATGACCACGAGGTTGTAGCCCTCGTCGCGGATGCCCTGGAGAGCGTCGCCCGCGCTTTGCAGCGTATCCACGCGATTGAAGCCCGCATCTTCCAGCATGTCCTTCAGGTGGGCGCACTGAAAAGCATGGTCATCCAGGACGAGCACTTTGTAGGCAGACAGCATATTCAGTTCAGATCCTCTGCTAGGTCATGCAATGTTTGCGCCAGGACCAGGATGGGCAGGGGCTTCAGGAGCACCCGGTCCATGCCGGCGTCCAGGCCCAGGCGCGAAGCCTCGGGCGCGGCGCTGGCGGTCAGGCCCAGGATGGTTCCCGCATAGCCGAGCTTGCGCAGCGAGCGGGCGAGTTCGTAGCCGCCCATCATCGGCATGTTGAGGTCCGTGATGACGACGTCGTGGTCCAGGGCGTTCCAGTGGCGCAGGGCCTCGCTGCCGTTGGACACCATCGTGACCGTGCAGCCCAGGTGCTCCAGCTGTTCGCGCAGGATGAGCTGGCTGATGACGTTGTCTTCGACCACCATCACGTGCAATCCCAGGGAGACGCTCTGGGCATGGGCCTGGCCCAGCGCCGGCCGTTCGATGCCGTCCTGGGCCATGCGCACGGCGCGGCCGATGCTGGCCGGATTGACGGTGCTGGTGATGCCGGCCTTGGAGACGGCCGATACCAGGCTTTCGTGGCCGGAGCCGGGCGCCATGACGCGGACGCGGCCATGCTTCCAGCGGGGCTCCTGCGCCGCGGGAGGCCAGGCCTGCACCAGCACGGCGTCCTCGAATTCGACCGCGTCCGCGTAGCCGCGGTAGGGCATGGCCACCGCGCCCCACGCATTCAGCCAGGCGCACAGATTGGCGACGACTTCCGGAACGGCGCCGTCGACGTACACGGCGCGCCGCCGCAAGGGAGCCGGGGCCGGCGTCGGGGGCACGTCCAGCGTCAGGGTGAAGACGATGCTGGTGCCCAGGCCTTCCTCGCTGACGACGGAGAGGCTGCCGCCCATCAGGTCGGACAGGCGGCGGCAGATCGCCAGCCCCAGCCCGGTGCCGGAGATGTCGCGTTCCAGGCCGGCGTGGGCGCGGAAGTAGGGTTCGAAGAGCTGGGCCTGGGAATCCGCGGGGATGCCGACGCCGGTGTCCGCGACCTGGAACCGCAGCGAAACGCGGCCGGGGGACGGCACCACCGCCGCGGCGCGGACCGCCACGCGGCCGGCCTCGGTGAACTTCACGGCGTTGCTCACCAGGTTGTTCAGGACCTGGAGGATGCGGGTGGCGTCGCCCAGGACGGTGGCGGGCACGTCGATGTCGGTGATCGCATAGATCAGCAGCCCCTTGCCCTGCGCGCGCGCGGCGTAGTTGGCCACCACGCGTTCGAGGATGTCGGAGGGCGAGAACTCGGCGATGTCCAGTTCCTGGCGGCCGGCTTCGATGCGCGACAGGTCCAGCGTGTCGTTAATGGTGCGCAGCAGAGTCGAGGATGACTGCTGGATGGTGTTCAGGTATTGCTGCTGCTGGCCGCTGAGGCCCGTCAGCGCCAGCAGTTCCAGCGTGCCCAGGATGCCGTACAGCGGGGTGCGGATTTCGTGGCTGATCGTGGCGAAGAACATGGTTTTCGCTTCGCTGGCCTTGTCGGCCGCCTGCTTGGCGTTGCGCAGGGTGCGTTCGATTTCCTTCTGGCTGGTGATGTCGCTGACGCCGCACAGCACCACGTCCTCGGACTGGTAGGTCATGGCGGCGAAGGTCAGGTAGACGCTGCGGCCGTCTTTCAGGGGATACTCGCGGCCGCCCGCCGCGGCGGTGGCATGGCGGATGTCTTCGCGCCAGCCGTCGTGCTCGTCGAGCAGGCGCCGGGCGGCGTCGTTGGACATGATGAGCTCGCCGTCGGCGCGGCGAACCAGGCTGAGCCCCACCGGCGCGACCTCGATGATCTTGTCGTTGAGCGCCACGCTGTCGGCCAGCGCTTCGTATTGGCGCAGGGCCGGCGTGACGAGCTTGCGCTTGATGTGCCGGACGGCGAGCAGCACCACGGCCATGAGGAACAGGCAGATGGCGCCGGCCGTCCAGAACGCGGCCGCGCCGTGGTGCAGCACGTCGCGCATCGGCACGTAATAGGCGAGCTTCCAGCCGGCTTCGCCCACCGACTTGACCAGCACCAGATTCTCGGGGAACCAGGTGCCGCCCTGGAAGCCGAACGAGTCCTGGCCGAGGCGGGCGGTCAGCGGACTGTTGATCGTGACGGGCAGGGGGCCGCCGTGCAGGGCCACGCGGCTGTTGCTGTCGTAGAGAGCGTAGCTGCCGCCGTCGCTGGCGCATTCCGCGGCGATGACCGCGGCGATGCCGTCCACTTCCAGGCCGATCCAGGTGCGTTCCTGGCCGGTGGTGTCCAGCGGCGTGTAGAGGAAGAAGCGGTCCACGTCGTCCATGGGCGGGCGCAGCCAGACGATGGGCTCGCGCCCGTTGGCGCTGGGGCTGGGGTCGCGCATGGCGAGGATTTCGGCCAGCCATTGGCCGGTGCGCGTGGAAATGGGCGCGGCGCGGCGCCGGGTTTCGAGGGGCAGGCGCTGCGAGGCGGCCTCTTCCGCCGGCGCGTACACGATGCGCGCATTGGCCGCGGCGATGTCGGCGCGGTCGCGGGGCGTCATGACGAGCGCCCATTCGTAGGTGTTGTTTTCCTTGAGCAGCGGGATGACGCTGATCTGCCCGGTTTCGCCGAAGGTCTTGGGCGTGCGCGCGGGCGCCATGTGGTCGGTGTTGCGCACGGAGGAGCCGGCCACGGAGCGCAGCAGGCCTTCGCGCTGGTCGAAGTAGACTTGCGCGTTATAGGCGGCCGCGTTCATGCGGCGGCGGTGCTTGGAGACTTCGTCGCTGAACGACAGGTAGAAGGAGAGTGCCGTGCCTACCAGGATGCACGCGAGCAGCGCCACGGCAAACATGTGCAGCAGAAGCATGGGCCGGCCGGGGCCGGCGCGGCCCTGCTTCCGGGGAAGGCGGGGGGCGACAATCATGCATTGATGATAGAAGTCGCGCCCGCCGCGAAGAACAAGACAATTCTGAAAACCGGACCAAATTCCGTCTTGATTTTCTTCGGTGTTCCGCCGGCCTCCCGCCTATTGGAACAAGCCGCTCTCCATGCAGAAGGCCACCAGTTCCTGGTCCGTCTGCACATTCAGCTTGCGCATGGCGGAGGCCTTCTGGCCGCTGATCGTCTTGACGCTGCGCTTCAGGTTCTCGGCGATCACCGTCACGGTTTCTCCGCGCACGAAATGCCGCAGCACTTCGAATTCCTTGGGGGACAGGCTGTCGATGCACTCGCCGATGGGCTTGCGCGGCAGGCTCGTGGCGGGATCGCGCCGGAAGCCCGGCGGATAGTATTTCCTGCCGATGCGCAACATGGACAGCGCCGTGACGATCTCGGCGAGGTTGTCGCGCTTGAGGACCACGGCGGCGACGCCGGCGTCGTAGAGCGCCGAGATGATCATGGGATTGGACACCATGGTCAGCACCACGATGTGCAGGCCGGGATGGCGCCGGATCAGGTACTGGACCAGGCGCATGCCGTCGCCGTAGGCATCGTCGCCGGGCATGGAGTAGTCCGTGACCACGACGTTGGACGGGGTGTGCTCAAGATGCGAAATGAGCTCGGTCGAGCTGGAGACGGCTCCGGTTATCTCAAGGTTGGGGACCGTGTCCAGGAGATCGCGGATGCCCGCCAAGACGAGTGGATGGTCGTCGGCAAGGACGATTCGAAGCTTATCCATTGAGAGCAGAGACACCGTGTGGAGTAGGACGCCCGGGGCGCGTCACAAATTCTGCATCAAGACGTGGACTTAAGCTAGGAGCGGCTAGGGAAAAAGGGCCTGCGCCGGCAAAAAGGGCACCCCCGGCGCCGGGCCTCCCCGCGCCAGGGCCGCCCGCCGGGCGGCCCTGGCGGTGATCAGTCGTCCAGGGCGGGCACGGTTCCGATCTGGGCAAGGATGCGGGGCGATTGCATGTCGCCGGTTTCCTTGTCGACCAGGACTTCGTAGGCGGCGACGCCCGCGAACTTGGAGGCCATGGAATTCGCGATCCGGATGGCTCCGAATTCGCTGCTGGCGGGACGGATCTCACCGGGCGCCACGCCTTCGGCGGCGGCACGGTAGGGGACGACGATGTATTGGACGAGATGAGCGGCTTCTGACACAGGGTTCTCCTGGACGACAGTTTTTCGGGCGAGCGAAATGTATCACGGCACACTGTGTATTTGTACAGTATTTTGATGTGCCGTCCCTGAATTTTTTTCTCAAGGCGCGGCCGGTTGTGGAAAACCCTAGCGCCCGTGGCATTGCCGGATCGCGGGCCTGCCTCTAATATTTTCGAAAATCCTGTTTGTTTTATAAAAGAGGCAAGGGATGGAAGCGAACCGCTACGACGCCTACCGCGAAAACGTCGCCGGGCGAGCCAATGTGGCCGACTCTCCGGAGCGGGTGGCCTATTACGAAGCGCTGGCTCGGCTGGAGACGGGCGCGTTGTGGACGGTGGCGAACAAGATCGAGCCCTGGGCGCCGCGGTCCGCGTCGGTGCCGGTGGTGTGGCGCTACCGCGACCTGCGCGGCCACGTGCTCCGTTCGGCGGAGCTAGTGTCGCCGGAAGAAGCGGGCAGGCGGGTGATCTATCTCAACAATCCCGGCCGCCGCGACGTGGCCGCGGCGGTGGGCTGGCTGTATTCCGGCCTGCAGGTAATGCAGCCCGGCGAACTGGCGTCGGCGCATGCGCATTCCCATTCCGCGCTGCGTTTCATCATGGAAGGCCGAGGCGCGTTCACGGTGGTGGACGGCCACAAGATGACGCTGGGCGCGAACGACTTCGTGCTGACGCCCAACGGCACCTGGCACGAGCATGGCGTGGCCGAGGATGGCACCACCTGCATCTGGCAGGACGGCCTGGACATTCCGCTGGTCAATGCGCTGGAGGCGGGCTTCTACGCGGTGCACCCCGACCTGAACCAGGCCGTCACGCATCCGGTGGACGACACCAGCGCCGCCTGGGGCAACGCGGCGCTGCGGCCGCAGGTCTCCGGCTGGACCAAGCCCTATTCGCCGCTGTTCAAGTATGAATGGGAGCCCACCTACGAAGCGCTGCGGCGCTACGCTCGCACCACCGAGGGCAGCCCCTACGACGGCGTGCTGCTGGATTACGTGAACCCCGCGACGGGCGGCCCGGTCATGCCCACCATCGGCGCCAGCATGCAGATGCTGCGCCCGGGCGAGCACACCAAGGCGCACCGCCACACCGGCAGCTTCATCTACCAGGTGGCCAAGGGCAGCGGCTTTTCCGTCATCGACGGCAAGCGCTACGACTGGACCGAACGCGACATTTTCTGCGTGCCGTCCTGGGCGATGCACGAGCATGCCAACCTGTCGTCCAGCGACGACGCCTGCCTGTTCTGTTTCAACGATCTCCCGGTGCTCCGGTCGCTGGCGTTGTACCGCGAGGAAGCGCTCGCGGAGAACGGCGGCAGGCAGACGCTGGCCTGATTCCTTCCGCCCGGCGCCGCCGGGCCCGACGCAACCCTGACTGGATTCTTGGAGCAACTATGCGCTTGGTAACGTTTCGCGCTCATCCCGCCGCCGCCGCCCGCCTGGGGGCGCTGGCCGACGGCTATGTGGTGGACCTGGCCCTGCTGGGGCAGAACGCGGGCGTGGAGCTGCCCGCCGACATGCTGGATTTCATCGACCTGGGCCCGGTTGCCGTGGAGCAGGCGTCGCGCCTGATGGAGGCGCACCGCGGCGCGTGGCCGGTGGGCACCGCGTTGCCCCAGGAGAACGTCAAGCTGCTGGCGCCGATTCCGCGTCCCCGCAAGAACATCTTCGGCATCGGCCTGAACTATGTGGAGCACGTGGCCGAGTCCAGCCGCACGCTGGATACCTCGGCGGACCTGCCCAAGCAGCCCGTCATCTTCTCCAAGCCGCCCACCACCGTCATCGGCCCGGGCGACGCCATCGAGCACAACGCGAAGATCACCCAGCAACTGGACTGGGAAGTGGAGCTGGCGGTCATCATGGGCCGCCGCGCCTCGCGGGTGGCGGAAGCGGATGCGCTGTCGTACGTGTTCGGCTATAGCGTCATGCTGGACATGAGCGCGCGCGACTGCCGCCGCGCGGGCCAGTGGATCTACTCCAAGGGGCAGGACACCTATGCGCCGTTCGGCCCCTGCATCGTGACGGCCGACGAGATTCCCGATCCGCAGGTGCTGGACCTCTGGCTCACGGTGAACGGCGAAAAGAAGCAGGGCTCCAATACCCGCCACATGCTGTTCAAGGTGCCTTTCCTGATTTCCGACATCAGCGCCGGCATCACGCTGGAGCCGGGCGACATCATCGCCACCGGCACGCCGGAAGGCGTGGGCGCGGGCCGCAAGCCGCAGGAATGGCTGTGGCCGGGCGACGTGGTGGTGGCGTGCGTGGAAGGCATCGGCACGCTGCGCCACCCCGTGGTGGCGGTGTAGCATCGTCGCGGGCGCGTTCGCGCGCCCGCGCCTGGAGCCAGCATTGAAGCCGAGAATCAAAAACCTGCTAGACGATGAGCCCGGCGCGGACGGGATCGCGGCGGTCGAGGAAATCACCCTGTCGGAGCAGGTCTATCGCCTGCTTCGGCGCGACATCATGGGCGGCGCGTTCGCGCCGGGCCAGTCGTTGCGGCTGGAGTCGCTGAAGCAGCGCTACGGCAGCAGCTTTTCGCCGATCCGCGAAGCCTTGAACCGGCTGCGCAGCGAGCGCATGGTGGTGGCGACGACCTCGCGCGGATTCCGCGTGGCGCCGCTGTCCGTCGAGGAACTGTGGGACGCCTGCGAAACCCGCATCCTGATCGACTGCGACGCGCTGCGGCGTTCGCTGGCCAATGCCGGCGACGCCTGGGAGGCGCGGCTGGTGGGCGCCTACCACGCTTTGACGCTGGCCGCGCAACGCGCGGCCGAGTCCATCGTGCTCAACCCGGAGCTGGAAGACGCGCTGGAAGCGCGGCACCAGGATTTCCACCACGCGCTGATCGGCGCGTGCCGTTCGCCGTGGCTGCTGGACCTGTCGGCGCAACTGTATGCGCAGACCGAGCGCTACCGGCGTCCGGCGCGCGCCGGCGTCACGGCCTACGGGCCGCAGCGCAGCGTGGACCAGGAGCATCGCCTGCTGCTGGAAGCGGCCGTGTCCCGCGATGCGGACCGGGCGGCCGCCACGCTGGCCGCGCACTACCGCAAGACCGCGCAATTCATCGAGCAGGTCCTCGGCCAGGCCGGCAGGCAGGCCGCCAACGCCTGATGGCGTAAGCTTGGCCCATGGCCGACCTGAAACTCCTCGAAGACCTGATAGCCCTGGCGCGGACCGGCAGTTTCGTGCGCGCGGCCGAGTTGCGCCACGTCACGCATCCCGCATTCGGCCGGCGCATCCGCGCGCTGGAGGCCTGGGCCGGCGCGCCCCTGGTCGAACGCCAGCGGCAGCCCGTGGTCCTGACCGGCGAGGGCGAGGCCCTGCTGAAAACGGCGGTGCAGGTGGTGGAGCAGATGGGGCAGGTGCGCCATCGCATTCGCAGTTCGAGCGCGGGCGGCGAAGCCGTGTTGCGCATCGCCACCGGCCGCAGCCTTGCGCGCACGCTGGTGGCGGACTGGATCGCGCGCTTGCGGCTGCGCGCGCCCAAGGTGTTGTCGGAGGGCACCCAGGTGGAACTGTCCACCGGCATGATGCAGGACATGGCCGCCCGGCTGGAACAGGGCAAGGTGGACCTGCTGTGCTGTTACGAGCATCCCGCGCTGTCGGTGCAGCTCAGCCCCGGCCGCTACCGCTACATGACGCTGGGCACCGACAAGCTGGTGCCCGTGAGCCAGGCGGATTCGCGCGGACGCGCCCGCTACGCCCTGCAAGAGGGCGGGCATTCCGCGCCGCTGATCACCTATGCGGGCGGCCTGGCGATGGAGCGCATCGTCGGGGACCGCCTGGAAACCACGCCTTATGCCCTGACGCCGTTCCTGCGCAGCGATTCGCTGGACGCCGCCCACGGCGCCGTGGCCAAGGGGTTGGGCGTGGCCTGGCTGCCCTGGTCCATGGTGGCGGCGGATTGCCGCCGGGGCGCGTTGGCCGCCCTGGGCGGACGCAGCGACGAAATCGCCTTCGAGGTCCGGCTGTACCGGTCGCGCGCGCGGCTGGCGGACCTGGCCGAGGCGGTCTGGGAAGCCACCGCGAACCGCAAGGCCTGAGGCGCGGCCTCGCGCCCCATCCTGGGGCATGAACCCAATCGGCACTGCAATATGCCGATTCGGCACGGGCCGGCATTGCCGGGAGGCCGAGAATAGCTCCCGACACTTCACAACGAGACGGCGACGCCGTCCAAGCCAGCACCCCAGGGAGAAAACCATGAAATCCGTCCAGCATCCGCTGCGCGGCGCGCTCGCCGCGCTCTGCGCCACCGCCGCCCTCGCCATTTCGCCGTCCGCGCACGCCGATTACCCCGACCGCGCCATTTCGCTGGTGGTGGGCTATCCCGCCGGCGGCAGCGTGGACCTGACCGCTCGCCTGTTCGGCGAAGAGCTGGCCAAGCGCCTGGGCCAGAGTGTCGTGGTCGAGAACGTGGGCGGCGCCGGCGGCACCATCGGCGCGCAACGCGTGGCGCGCGCCGCGCCCGACGGCTATACGCTGCTGCTGGGCTCCACCAACGAAATGGTGATTGCCAGCATGATCAACAGCGCGGTCAAGTACGACAGCGTGAAGGATTTTTCGGCGCTGGGCGTGATCGCCTCGCAGCCCATGCTGCTGGCCGCCAGCAAGAATTCCGGCGTGAAGACGGCGGCCGAATACCTGCAGAAGCTGCGCGGCGCCGCGCCGGGCAGCTTCAACTACGGTTCGTCGGGCGTGGGCACCACCCTGCACCTGGCCGGCGAGATGATCAACCAGTCCACCGCCACGCGGGCCGAACACGTGCCGTACCGCGGCGTGGCGCCGCTGGTGACCGACCTGATGAGCGGGCAGCTGGACTACGGCATGCTGGTGCTGTCCTCGGGCCTGCCCCAGGTGCGCGGCGACAAGATCGTGGCGCTGGGCGTGACCGAGAAGAAGCGGTCGCCGGTGGCGCCGGACCTGCCGGCGCTGGCCGAGACGCCGGGATTCGAATCGGTCGACATCAGCGTCTGGTTCGCGCTGTACGGTCCGGCGGGCCTGCCCGAGCCGGTGGCGTCCAAGCTGCGCGCCGCGCTGGCGGAAACGCTGAAGTCGGAGCAGTTCCGCGCCAAGATGCAGGAAGCCGGCGGCCAGCTGGCCCAGCCCGGCCTGGACCCGGTGGCCTACCAGGCCGACGAAACCAAGAAGTACGGCGCCCTGGTCAAGGCCGCCAAGATCGAAGCCCAGTAAGCGCGGCAAGGCGCGCGGCACAACCTCAGCGGACGACGTTTCATGGAATTCAAGCTTTCCGTTCCCGACCTGGGCGCCGAGCGCGCCGGCAACACCGGCACGCCGGGCGTGTGGCACTTCGATTCGGGCGTGCCCGGACGCGCGCTCATGGTGTCGGCGCTGGTGCACGGCAACGAACTGTGCGGCGCCTGGGCGCTGAAGGACCTGCTGGCGTCCGGCTTGCGCCCGCGCCGCGGCAGCCTGACGCTGGCCTTCTGCAACCTGGACGCGTTCGATCGCTTCGACCTCGCCAGCCACGACGCGTCGCGCTTCGTGCAGGAGGACATGAACCGGGTCTGGAGCGCCGAGCGCCTGGAGGATGCCGGCACCGCCGATCGCCGGCGCGCCGCGGCCCTGCGCCCCTGGGTCGAGCGGGCGGACTGGCTGCTGGACCTGCATTCCATGCACGAGCCGGGCGAACCGCTGTTGCTGACCGGGGTCCTGCCCCGCAATATCGCGCTGGCGCAGCGCCTGAAGGCGCCGCGGCACGTGATCGTGGATGCGGGCCACAAGGACGGCGTGCGCATGCGCGATTTCGCGCAGTTCGGCGATCCCGCCGGGCAGGCCTGCGCACTGCTGATCGAATGCGGTTTCCATGGCGACCCGGCTTCGCGCGACGTGGCCCGCGACATGGTGGCGCGCATGCTGCTCGAATCCGGCGTTGCCGATGCGGCGGACCTGCCGGCGGGCTGGCTGCGGGAAGACCCTGCAGGCCAGCGCGTGCTGGAAGTCACCGATGCCGTGGTCGCGCCGTCGATGGACTTGCGCTTTTCCGAGGACTGGACCGGGCTGGAGACGCTGGAGCGGGCGGGAACGGTGCTGGGCTGGGCCGACGGCCAGCCCATCGTCACGCCCTACGACCGGTGCACCCTGGTCATGCCCTCGCTACGCCAGCTCAAGCCCGGCGTAACCGTCGTCCGCCTGGCGCGCGACTACGCGGGCTGAGCGGGGGCAGCAAGCGCGTGGCGCGCGGCGTGGGGGCCCTTTTCCCCGCCGGGCCGCCCCAAGGGGAAAACGCCCCCTCGGGGGGCAGCTAGCATGCGCAGCATGCGCGGCGTGGGGGCCCTCACTTTTGAGGTGTGTAGCGCAACTCGTCCAACTGGTAGCCCTGCGCCTTCGCCGCTGCCAGCGCCTTGTCCAGTTCTTCCTTGGGCAGCTGCGGCGAGCGCGACAGGATCCACAGATACTTCCGGTCGGGCGTGCCCACCACCGACCAGCGGTAGTCGGGGTCCAGGCCGATCACCCAGTAATCGCCCTTGAACGGCTTGGCGAACGAGACTTCGAGCTTGGCGTTATTGCTGCCGTCCACCACCGTCGCGGACCCCGAGGCGGCGTCGATGTCTCCGTCCTTGGTGCGGCAGCGGTTGTTCACGCCGACGGTGCCGTCGGTGTGCAGGGTGTACTCGGCGGTCGTGTCCCCCACGCAATCGCGCTGGTAGAACATGGGG
Source organism: Achromobacter denitrificans NBRC 15125 (assembly GCF_001571365.1). Classification (GTDB taxonomy): domain Bacteria; phylum Pseudomonadota; class Gammaproteobacteria; order Burkholderiales; family Burkholderiaceae_B; genus Achromobacter; species Achromobacter denitrificans. The sequence continues at coordinate 166,562 of NZ_BCTQ01000010.1, forward strand.
AAATTCGCGATCTCGTACCACATGCCGGCGTAGCGTTTCAGGTCCACCGACTCCACGGTCTGCATGGGCGGCGCGGCATGGGCGATCCCCGCCATGCCGGCGGCCAGGGCCAGCAGGATTGTTGCGGTGCGGCGCATGGGGAAAACCTCCTGGTGTGACAGAGCCGTCCGCGCCGCCCGGAGGCGGCGCGGACCAAAACCCTAACGATACGCCTTATTCGACGCGCCTTACTTGCGCGGGGCCTTCAGGGCCTCGTGGTAGCGGGCGACGTAAGTGTCGAAATCTTCCGTGTCGGCCTGCTCCAGGCGCAGTTGCTCCGCCACCGATTGCGCGGCGGCCTGCTCGTAGGCCGAGGCCAGGTCCGCCGGCAAGGCCTGCGCGCGCAGCGTGTCCGCATGCTTGCGGCTCAGTTCCAGCGAATAGTCGTGGAAGGACAGGCCGCTGTCGCTCAGCGCGGCCAGCAGGCGGGCCGACGGCGTGGAGTCCGGCTGGTCCAGCTTGGCGCGCTGCGCCTCCAGCGCCTCGGCATAGGCGCTGCCGCCCAGGGCCGAGTCGAACAGCGCGGCATAGGGCGCGATCTGGTCCAGCAGTTCGTGGCCCCACTGGGCCAGGCCGATGGGCTGGCCTTCGCGGTCGAGCATGAGGCCGGGCTTGCGGCCTTCCTTGACGACGGTGGAGAAATTGTCGGCGCTGCGTTGACAGTAGCCGTTGGCGGGGAAGAAGGGGCTGTCGGACGCGGTGCAGAACAGCAGGAACGCGTCGACGAAGCGGCTGGTGGTGGCGTCGATGCCCACCGGCGAGTTCGGGTCGATGTCCAGGCAGCGTACCTCGACGTACTGCACGCCGCGCTCGGTCAGCGCCGTGATGGGGCGTTCGCAGCGGCCGGTGGCGCGCTTGGGGCGGATGCTGGAGTAGTACTCGTTTTCGATCTGCAGCACGTTGGTATTGAGCTGGATCCATTCGCCGTCGCGGTGGGTGCCGATCTTCTGGTAATCGGGCCAGGGTTGCGTCACGGCGTCGTACAGCCGGCCCAGGAAGGTGTCCAGGTCGTTGTAGCAGAGCTTGAGCGACGACTGCGCCTTGTTCTGGTAGCCCAGGTCGCTCATGCGCAGGCTGGTGGCGTAGGGCAGGTACAGCGTGCTGTCGTCGAGTTTGCGCAGCGGATGCTCGCGGCCCCGCAGGAAATCGCTGGACAGCGCCGGGGCCGCGCCGAACAGGTACATCAGCAGCCAGGAATAGCGGGTGAAATTGCGGATCAAGCCGATATAGCCGCGGGAGCGGCGGTCCTGGGCGGAGCCGGGCTGTTGATCCAGCACGGACCACAGGTCTTCGGCGAGCGAGAAGTTGTAGTGCACGCCGGCGATGCACTGCATCGTCTTGCCGTAGCGCACGGCCAGGCCGCGGCGGTACACGTGCTTGAGCATGCCGGTATTGGACTTGCCGTACCAGGCGATGGGGATGTCGGCCTCGGGCGGCAGGGTGGCGGGCATGGACTGATTCCAGATCAGTTCATGGTCCAGCACGCCGTAGACGTGGCGGTGGGTGTTGGTCAGCTCTGCCAGCAGCGCATCGACGTCCGTATGGGTGCCCGTGATGAGTTCGAGCAGGGATTCGGAGTAGTCGGTAGTGACGTGCTCGTTGGTCAGCGCCGAGCCCAGGCCGGCGGGGTGCGGCGTGCGGGCCAGCAGGCCTTGCTCGTCCACGCGCAGGCCTTCTTTCTCGATGCCCCTCAGGGTCTGGGTCAGCAGCGAGCGGTTGGCCTCTAGGCGGGTGAGTCGGTTGGCGGCGGTATCGGTCACGGATTCTTCTCGTTGGGGGCTGTTGGCGGATTTTACGGGGTGCCAGCCTCCTGTGCCGAGGGAGTCAATACTGGGGACATGGACAATGCCTGCGCGGTGCGGGCCAGCCACTCGTCCAGGTCGGCGTAGACCGGATCGGCGATCGGCGCGGTTTCGTTGAAAATCTCGTGCCAGGCGGTGTCGTACCAGCGCAGCGTCAGCAGTTCGGCGGGCGCCCGCTGGGCGAACTGGCGGCTGCCTTCGGCGGCGACGATGGAGTCGTCCCCGGCCACCATCAGCAGGGTGCGGCAGGGCAGCAGCGGGGCCTCCCGCAAGGCCGCGCGGCCGCCTTCGTCCACGAAACGGGCCAGCCGGCCCGTCATGCGGCGGCGCACCAGCGGATCGGAACGGTAGGCCTGCACCACGGCCCGGTCGTGCGAGATCCGGGCCGGCGCCATCCCGTGGGGCACCCGCAGGTCCGGCGCATGCAGCGACATCCAGGTCAGCGTGCGGCGGACCCACAAGGGAACGTTGACGACGAAGGGCGGCGAACTGAGCACCAGCGCGTCGACGTCGGCCAGGCCGCGCTGGGCGATCCGCACCGCGACCAGGGCGCCCAGGCTGTGGCCGAGCAGGACGGGCGGGCGTCCCTGGGCCGCCGTCCAGGCCTGGAGCCGGTCGGCGGCGTCGATCACCAGGTCGTCCTCGCGTTTCAGGGTGGCGGGCCGCCCGCCCGAATGGCCGTGGCCCCGGTGGTCATGGGCGCCCACGGTCCAGCCGCGGGCCGTCAGCCAGCGCGCCAGCCGGTCGTAGCGGCCGGCATGCTCGCTCAGTCCGTGCAAGAGGTAGATACTGGGGTTGCCCGGCCCGAGGATGGGCGGGGGCGCATTGGGAGCGGCCGGCCAGACATAATTGGCCAAGGGCGTGCCGTCTGGCGCAGGGGTCATGGAAATCGGCGACAATTTCTGGCTTCCTCGAAATGAATAGACCATCGGGGTCTACGCTAATGACGATTTCATCGCTGTTTCGTTTCATGTTCAAGAAAGCTGGCGCGGTTGTCACGCTGGCGCTGCTGGTGGCGGCGTGCACGCCCAGTTACAACTGGCGCGAAGTGGACGTGGCCGACGGCCACGTGCGCGCGGCGTTTCCGGACCGGGTCATGACGGATACCCGGGACCTGAAGCTCGATACCCACACGCTGCGCTTCACCCTGGCCACCGCCAACGTGGGCGAGGCCGTTTTCGCCGTGGGCTCGGCCCCGCTGCCGCCGGACATCGCCGCGGACCCCGTGGCCAAGCGCGCGCTGGGCCTGGCGCTGATGCGCTCGCTCTACACCAATATGCAAGCCATGCCGCCGATGGAGTGGCCGCCCTACGGCGAAGTGATCGAGGTGCACGGCAAGGCCATGGGCAAGCCGGGATGGCTGCAGGCGAAGGTGTGGGTGACCGACACCATGTTGATCGAGGCGGTGGCGGCGGGCACGCAGGAAAGCCTGCCGGCCGAACGGGCGCGCGAGTTCCTGCGCTCGGTCGCCATCAAGCCGTGAAGGGGTCCAGCAGGCCCCGGCGCAGGGCCGCGACCACCGCGGCGCGCCGGCCCCGCACGCCGAGCCTGGCGCAGGCATTGCGCAGATGGAAATTCACGGTGCTTTCGCTCACGCCCAGGATGCGGGCGGTTTCCCAGCTGGTCTTGCCCATTGCGGCCCACCGCAGGCAGGCGGCCTGGCGGGCCGACAGGGCGTTGTGGCGGGGCGTGGCGGACATGGCGGGTGAGGGGCGGGCGGCTTTGTGGTTGACGGTTCGCTGCATGCTGCGTTCCGGGCCGGTCGCGCGGCAAGCAACGATGCATTGACGCATCAATCTTCCAATCTTTGACGGAATTAGTCGTATGGCGGCCATCGCCCTGTTCTATTTTTCAACCCTCGTGTTGATGCTCCCCCTGCTTTCCTGCGTCGGCATCGGGGCGTTGTGGGCCAAGCGCGATCTTCCGTTCGGCGGTTCCTTCATCACCACGCTGGTCACTTCGGTGACCACGCCGGCGCTGGTTTTCCATACCTTCGTCACGACCCATCTGGACGACCGCGCGCTGGCGGACGTGGCCGTGGCGACCCTGCTCGCGCTGCTGCTGTGCGGGTTGGTCTGCGCACTGTGGCTGAAAGTATGGAAGCTGCCGGTGCGCACGCTGTTGCCCACGGCCAGCCTGCCCAATGCCGGCAACCTGGGCCTGCCGATTTCGCAGATGGCGTTCGGCGACGCCGGCCTGTCGGTGGCGGTGGCGTTCTTCGCGGTGAACTCCTTCGTCATGCACACCCTGGCCGTGCGGCTGCTGCCGGGGGTCAATACCAAGGGCAGCTGGAAAAGCCCGATCCTCCTGGCCTCGGTGGTGGCGGTGGCATTGCGGATGCTGCATGTCCCGGTGCCCGATTGGATCGTCGAAACCTCGCGCATGCTGGGCGCGGTGACCGTGCCACTCATGCTGTTGAGCCTGGGCCATGCGCTGGCGCTGATTCCTTCCGGCGGGCTGCGCAACGGCGCCAAGGTCGCCGTCATGCGCCTGGTGGTGGGGCTGGCGGCGGGCCTGGCGGTGGTCTGGGCGCTGGACCTGGAGCCGGTGCTGGCTGGGGCGCTCAGCCTGCAGATGGCCATGCCCTGCGCGGTGGTCAGCTACATGTACGTGAAGCGCTATACGTCGGAAGGCGATACCGCCGCCGGCGCCGTGCTGGTGTCCACCGTCGCCTTCCTGCTGCTTGCGCCGGTGATGCTGTGGGTGTTGCGGTCGGCCTGAGGGCTCAGGCGACGCCCGCCATTTCCCGCAACTGGGCCATCAGCGCCTCGGGCAGTTCCACGCCGTGCTTGAGCGCCTCGTCGCGCAGCTTGCGGCGGCGGTCCCCGGGCAGGCGCACGCCTTCGTCCTCCAGCATCGCATCGACCAGGGTGTCGACGCGGTCCAGATAGGCCTCGTTGCCGGCCAGGGCGCCCGGATCGATGGCGAGGAAAGCCTGCCCCAGCCGCGCCGGGCCGCCGTCGTCGACGAAGAACGATTCGGTTTCGAAGCCGAAATGGGCGCCGGTCAGCGCGCAGGCCAGCAATTCGACGATGAGCGCCAGCATCGCGCCCTTGACCCCGCCCGCCGGCAGCATGCTGCCGGCCAGTCCGGCCTTGGGATCGGTGGTGGGCTGGCCCTCGGCGTCCAGCGCCCAGCCCAGCGGGATGGGCTGGTTGTCGCGGGCGGCGATCATCAGCTTGCCGCGCGCGACCTGCGACAGCGACAGGTCGATCAGGAGGCGCGCGCCGCCGCGGCGCGGGAACACCGCGGCGATGGGATTGGTGCCGAACAGGGGGCGTTTGCCGCCCCAGGCGGGCATGGCGGCCGGCGAATTGCTCAGCGCCAGCGCCACCAGGCCGGCGTCGGCCAGGGCTTCGAGGTGATAGGCGGCCGCGCCGAAATGGTGGCTGTTGGCGACGCCGACGAAGGCCACGCCGTGTTCGCGGGCCCGCGACGCGGCCTGTTCCACGGCCAGCGCGCAGGCGGGAAACGCCAGGCCCGAGCCGGCGTCGATCAGCGCCGCGCCGCCGCGTTCGTGCACGATGCGCGGCACGGCCGAGCCGATGGCGCGGCCGGCGCGCAGATGGCCGGCGTAGAACGGCACGCGCGACAGGCCATGGGAGCCGAGCCCCTGGCTTTCGGCGTAGACCAGCGCGCGGGCGGTGCTGTCCGCCATCGCGGGGTTGGCGCCCGCGGCCGCCAGTCCGGCCGCCGCGAGGTGTTGGAGTTCGTCCAGATAGATGTGAGCCATAGCCTTCTCGTCAGGGGGCGGAAGCCGCCGAATCCGCGGCGCCGCCGGTAAGGGCTATTGTCACACCGGCGGCCACCATGTCGGAAACGCGGGTGTTGGCTTCCTGCGTCAGTCCGGCGATGTGCGGCGTGAGGATCAGGTTGGGAGCGTCGGCCAGCGGACCGCCGGCGGGCAGGGGCTCCTCGTCGAACACGTCCAGCGCGGCGCCGCGCAATCGGCCGGCGCGCAGCGCGTCGGCCAGCGCCGCTTCGTCCACGATGCCGCCGCGCGAGGTATTGACCAGCACGGCGCCCGGCCGCATGCGGGCGATGCGGCCGGCGTCCAGCAGCCCGCGGGTGCCGGGCGTGAGCGGCAGGTGCAGCGTGACCGCATCCGCCTGCGCCAGCAGGGCCTCCAGCGGCAGCGGGGCCACGCCGCTTTCCTCCCAGGCGGGATGATCGGGCGGCAGCGCCGCGTCGCAGCCCACGACGCGCATGTCCAGGCCGCGCGCCAGGCGGGCGGCCAGCCGGCCGATGCCGCCGAAGCCCACGATGCCCAGCGTGCGGTCCTGCGCCTCCAGTCCTTGCGAGAGCGCATTGCGCGGCCACTGGCCCGCCGCGACGGCCGCCGTCGAGAAATAGGCGCCGCGCAGCAGCGCCAGCAGGGTGCCGATCACGTATTCGGCGACGGCGCGCGCGTTGGCGCCGGTGGCCGGCACCACCGCGATGCCGCGCGCGGCGCAGCCGTCCAGGTCGATGTTGTCCAGCCCCACGCCCAGGCGGCCCACGGCCCGCAGCCGCGGCGCCGCCCCGAGCAGGGCGGCGTCCACCCGGCTGCGGTTGCGCACGATCAGGCCGTCGGCCTCGCGCACCGCGTCGAGCAGCGCGTCGCGCCGCTCGACCAGGTCCGGCGCGTAGCGCACGTCGAACCGCTGGCGCAGCGCGTCGACCGCGGGCGCGTCCATGAATTCCGAGATGAGTATGCGCATCGGTTCGGGCTCCCGGGTCAGGCAATCTGGATGTTGGCGTCGCGGATGATCTTGGCCCAGCGCTCCACCTCGGATTTCAGGTACGCGCTGAACTCCTCCGGGCCGCGCGGCTGCGGGATGAAGCCCAGCTGCAGCAGCGCCTGCTTCATGGCCGGCTGCGAAACCTGGGCGACGATCGCGTTGCCGATGCGCTTGACGAGTTCGGGCGGCGTGCCCGCGGGCGCCAGCACGCCGGTGAAGTTTTCCACGATCAGGTCGGGCAGCCCGGCTTCCTTTACCGTGGGCACGTCGGGCAGGTCGACGCTGCGTTCGCGGGTGGTGATGGCCAACGCGCGCAGCGAGCCGTTCTTCACGTGGGACAGCGATTCGGGATAGTTGGAGAACACCACGTCCAGGTGCCCGCCGATCAGATCCGTGAGGGACGGCGCGCCGCCTTTGTATGGGATATGCATCATGGGCAGCCCGGTGATCTTCTGATAGAGCGCCAGGGTCAGGTGCGGGGGCGTGCCGTTGCCGCTGGACCCGGCCGACAGCGATTTCGCGCGGGCGGCCTTCGCCAGGTCGGCCATGCTCTTGATGTCGCTCTTGGCGTTCACCACCACCATGATGGGCGAGGAGGCGAGCCCGGCCAGAGGTGTCAGGTCCCGGGTCAGGTCATAGCCGGCCTTGCCGGCGAAGAGCGTGACGTTGGCCGCGTGCGTAAGGGTGATGGCCAGCCAGGAGTAGCCGTCGGGCGCGGCATGGGCGACATGCGCCGCGCCGATGTTCGCGCTGCCGCCAGGCTTGTTTTCCACCACCACGTTCCAGCGTTCGGCGTCGCTCAGCGCCTTGCCCACCTGGCGCGCGGCCACGTCGGTCAGGCCGCCGGGCGGGAAGGGGACCACGTAGTTGATGGGCCGCTCGGGCCAGGCGCCTTTCTGCGCCAGCGCGGCTTGCCACGGCGCCAGGGCGCCGAGGCCGGCGGCGCCGAAGAGGGCGAGCAGGCGCCGGCGTTGCGCGGCGTCGGGGGTGAGATCGTGTTCGCTACTCATCTGTCTTCCTCCTTGGGTGGCGCCCGGGTAGGAATGCAACCGCCTGTGCTGCCGTGGCGTGATTCGCCCGAGTCTGCTGGTGTTGTTGCGATGGTGCTGCGGGATGATGCCGAGGACATGACGACGCGTCCGCAATCCTCCGTGCGGACGCGCCGGGGCAATGCGCGCGGGATCAGGCGCTTTCGAAGATCCGCGTCAGGACGAACTCGCGATGGCCAAGCGCTTCGGCGGCGGTCCAGCGGCCGTTGGCCGTGGCCAGCATGCATTCCAGCAGCTTGTCGCCGGCCTGGCCCAGGTCGATCTCGCGTTGCAGCAGGCCGCTGGTATCCACGTCGATGTGTTCGGACATGGTCCGCACGGTGCGGGGATTGGCGCAGATCTTGATGACCGGCAGGATGGGATTGCCGATCACGTTGCCCTGGCCGGTGGGGAAGAAGTGCACCGCGTAGCCCGAGGCCGCGCACAGGGTCACCATTTCGGCCGCCGCGGAGGAAGAGTCCATGAACCACAGGCCCGGGCCGTCGGGGATCTCGGCCTTGTCGATCACGCCGTCCACGCGGCATTGCTTGCCGATCTTCTGGATGTTGCCCAGCGCCTTTTCCTCGATGGTGGTCAGGCCGCCCGCGATATTGCCCTTGGTGGGCTGGGACTCCGACAGGTCGCTCGTCTTCCAGCGATCGATCATGGCCTGGTAGCGGTTGAACATGAACATGAAGCGCTCGCGCACCGCGTCGTTGGCGCAGCGCTCGGCCACGATGTGCTCGCCGCCGGTCAATTCCGAGGTTTCGCCGAACACCAGCGTGGACCCCAGGGCGTAGAGCTTGTCGAAGGCGTTGCCGACGGTGGGGTTGGCGCCACAGCCCGAGGTGGTGTCGGATTCCCCGCATTTGGTGGAGACCCAGAGGTCGGCGATGGGGCATTCGCTGCGCCCGAGCGCGGTGGCGTAGTGCACGAATTCCTTGGCGCAGCGCGAGGCGCGCATGATGGTGTCGTGGTCGCCGTGCAGCTCGATGCTGAATCCCATGACGGGCTTGCCGGTGGCGGCGATGCCGTCGACGACGCGCTTGGTCCAGCCTTCCTCGATGCCGATCACCACCACGGCGGCGACGTTGGGATTGCAGCCGGTGCCGATGAGGGTGCGGAAGTGCAGCTCCAGGTCCTCGCCGAACTGGAGGCGGCCGTAAGGATGGGGCAGGGCGAGCGTGCCCTTGATGTTGTTGGCCACGGCTTCGGCCGCGGCGTTGGAGATGTCGTCCACGGGCAGGACGATGACGTGGTTGCGGACGCCGACGCGGCCGTTGTCGCGGCGGTAGCCCTGGAAGGTGGTCGAGGCGGTGATGACGGACATGGTGGTTTCCTGTGCGAGGTGGAGGGCTTACCAGCGCTTGGTCTTGATGTTGTGCACATGGGCGTGCTGGCCGGCCTCGATGGGCTGCACCACGCGGCCGATGTCGACGCCATACTTGAAGACGGTGTCGCCGACCGCCATGTCTTTCATCGCCACCTTGTGGCCGATCGGGATGTCCTGCGACGCGCGCACGTGGATGATCTTGTCCTCATCCATGATCCAGGCGTTCAGCTCCGTTCCGGCGGTAACGCCTTCCACCACGGCGACCGCCACCGTGTCCTTCGCATCGTGCAATACGGCGTGAATCATTTGTCTTCCTCTCTTTGGCTGGGGCGCCTGCCGGACGCGGCGGACGCGGATGCACCCTGGGGCCAGGAAATCTTATGACCGCCATTCTTCCATGTCAACTAAATCATATATATGAATTGTATGACTTGAGCGGACTTCGGGCCCGCCGCTACACTGTGGGCTCCCGATTTATTGCGATGCACCCATGAACACCAGCCTGTCATCGACTGTGCCGCTCGGCAGTCCCTTGTATGCGCAGGTCAAGCAGGCCGTGCTGGCCGCGCTGGCGCAAGGCGAGTGGAAGCAGGGCGAGGCGATCCCGCCCGAGAAACTCCTGGCGGAACGCTTCGGCGTCTCCATCGGCACCTTGCGCAAGGCGATCGACGAGCTGGCCGCCGAGAACATCCTGGTGCGGCATCAGGGCCGCGGCACCTATGTGGCGGTGCATACGCGCAACCACCATTTCTTCAAGTTCTTCCGCATCGTCCGGCAGGACGGAAACAAGTCCTATCCGACGACCGAGCTGCTGCGTTTTCGCCGCCAGCGGGCGTCGGCCGTCGCGCGCGAAAAGCTGAACCTGCCCGCGGGCGCGATGGTGTTCGAGTTTTCCAACGTGCTGTCGCTCAACGGCGACGTGGTCATGATGGACGAGCTTTGCCTGCCGGAGGCGTGCTTTCCCGGCATGACCGAAGCGCACCTGCGGGAGCGCGCCAGCACGCTGTACGCGCTCTACCAGGACGTTTTCGGCGTGAACGTGATCGCGACCGACGAACGCCTGCGCACCTGCCTGGCCGAGGCCGCGCAGGCGCGCGCGCTCGGCGTGGCGGAAGGCAGCCCCTTGCTGGAGATCCGCCGGGTCGCCTTTTCGTACAAGCGGCAGCCGGTGGAATGGCGGATTTCGCGCGTGAATACCGAGCGCTACGAGTACCTGGGCCAGGAGCCCTGGGAGGCCGGCGCCTGACCGCCGGGCAGGCCGGGCCGGCGAGGCCCGGCCGCCGCCTGCTACTGCGCCGCGCGCAAGCAGTGCTAGAATTCTTGCCGCAGTATCCAAAGTTTCGGCGCCGATTTGCCTGATCCGCTTGCGGGCGCCTTCCAATAAATCCAGCTAAAGAGGTCCGTATGACCACTCCTGCCCAGAATTTGGCCGGTGATCCGGCCAGCGGGTTCGTACCCGCACCCGTCACGCCTTCCGAAGCCGCTGATCCCGGTTCCGTCGGCCTCGTCGCTCCCACCTTCATCCGATTCGATGAGCCGCTGCGTTTGTCCAGCGGGCAGTCGCTGGCGGCCTACGAGCTCGCGGTGGAAACCTACGGCACGCTCAACGCCCAGCGCAGCAACGCCGTCCTGATCTGCCACGCGCTGAATGCCTCGCACCACGTGGCGGGCAAGGCGGCCGACAACCCCACCGACCTGGGCTGGTGGGACAACATGGTCGGCCCCGGCAAGCCGGTGGACACCAATGTGTACTTCGTGATCGGGGTCAACAACCTGGGTTCGTGCTTCGGCTCGACCGGCCCGGCCAGTATCAATCCCGAAACCGGCAAGCCCTGGGGCGCCGCCTTTCCGGTGCTGACCGTGGAAGACTGGGTCCAGGCGCAGGCGCGCGTGGCCGACCATTTCGGCATCGAGCGCTTCGCCGCCGTGATGGGCGGATCGCTGGGCGGCATGCAGGCGCTGAGCTGGGCCATCACGCTGCCCGACCGCGTGGCCAACTGCGTGGTGATCGCCAGCACGCCGCGGCTGTCGGCGCAGAACATCGGCTTCAACGAGGTGGCGCGCCGCGCCATCATCACCGATCCGGATTTCCACGGCGGCGACTACTACGCGCAGGACGCCGTGCCGCGCCGCGGCCTGTCGGTGGCGCGCATGCTCGGCCACATCACCTACCTGTCCGACGACGACATGGCCGAGAAGTTCGGACGCGCCCAGCGCGCGCCCGCCGAGAACGGCGCCTACCGCTATGGCTACGACGTCGAGTTCGAGGTCGAGTCGTACCTGCGCTACCAGGGCGAGAAGTTCACCCGCTATTTCGACGCCAACACCTATCTGCTGATCACCCGCGCGCTGGATTATTTCGATCCGGCCCGCAACACCGGGGGCGACCTGGCCCGCGCGCTGGCGCCGGCCAAGGCCGACTTCCTGCTGGTGTCGTTCTCGACCGACTGGCGCTTCCCGCCGGAGCGTTCGCGCGAAATCGTGCGGGCGCTGCTGAAGAACGCCAGCCCGGTGACCTACGCCGAAATCGATGCCCCGCACGGCCACGACGCCTTCCTGCTGGAAGACGCCCGCTACCATGCCGTGGTGCGCGGCTACTACGAACGCATCGCGCGCGAGCTGGGCCTGGGCGCCGCGGTCCAGAACGAAGGACGCTCCGAATGACTCCCGTGACTCCCCGCCACGCGCATACCGCCCTGCGGCCCGACCTGGCGCGCATCGCCAGCTGGATCGAGCCGGGCAGCCGCGTGCTGGACCTGGGCTGCGGCGACGGCGCGCTGCTGGCGCACCTGCGCGACCATCGCCAGGTGCGCGGCGCCGGCGTGGAGCTGGACGATACCTGCGTCATCGCCTGCGTGCGCCGTGGCGTCGAAGTCATCCAGCAGAACCTCGAAGACGGCCTGGCCCTGTTCGACGACAAGCAATTCGATACCGTGGTGCTGTCGCAGACCCTGCAATCCATGCACCGCACCGAGCACATCCTGCGGGAAATGGCGCGGGTGGCGCGCTTCGGCGTGGTTTCGTTCCCCAACTTCGGCTACTGGCCGCACGGCTGGTCCATCCTGCGCGGCCGCATGCCGGTGACGGGCCAGATGCCCTACCAGTGGTACAACACGCCGAACATCCACCTGTGCACCCTGCGCGATTTCGAGCAACTGGCCGGCGAATTGCGCCTGGACATCCTGGAACGCGCCACCTTCAACGAAGGGCGCGAGGTGAAGTGCTTCCCCAGCTGGCGCAGCACCCTGGCGGTCTACCGGTTCGCGTCGCCCTGACATTCCGACACGCATCCTCGCGGCGGCGCGGGCGAACAGGCCCTAAAATGCCGCAAGCCCGCGGCGCCCGCCCCTAGCGCCGCGCGAGCGCGTCAGAGGAGACCGTCATTACCGCTGCATCCAACGTCTATACCAGCCCCCGCGTAGCCCCTTTGCTGGTCCTGGGCTTTGCCAGCGGATTGCCGCTGGCCCTGACCAGCGGCACTTTGCAGGCCTGGGCCACCGTGGAAGGCGTGCCGCTGCAGCAGATCGGTTTCCTGACCCTGGTGGGCACGGCCTACACCCTGAAGTTCCTCTGGGCGCCCTTCGTGGACCGCTACGTCCCGCCGCTGCTGGGCCGGCGGCGCGGCTGGATGCTGCTGACCCAGCTGTTGCTGGCCGTCGCCATCATGGCCATGGGCGCGCTGTCGCCGTCCTCGTCGCTGCAGCCGCTGGCGCTGCTGGCCGTGGCGGTGGCCTTTCTTTCCGCCACGCAGGACATCGCCTTCGACGCCTACTGCACCGACGTGCTGCGCAAGGAAGAGCGCGGCGCGGGCGCGGCCATCAAGGTCATGGGCTACCGGCTGGCGATGATCGTGTCGGGCGGGCTGGCGCTGATCCTGGCCGACCAATGGATAGGCTGGGGCAATACCTACGTGCTGATGGGCGGCCTGATGCTGCTGTGCGCGCTGGCCACGCTGTGGGCGCCCGAACCGGAGCACGTCGCCAGCGCGCCGCGCAACCTGCGGGCGGCGGTGGGCGAGCCGCTGCGCGAGTTCTTTACGCGGCGCGGCGCGCTGGCCGTGTTGCTGCTCATCGTGCTGTACAAGCTGGGCGACGCGTTCGCGGGCGCGCTGTCGACCACCTTCCTGATCCGGGGCGCCGGCTTCTCGCCCACCGAGGTGGGAACCGTGAACAAGGTGCTGGGGCTGGCCGCGACCATCGTCGGCGCGCTGGCCGGCGGCTCGGTCATGTCGCGCTGGGGCCTGTACCGGTCGCTGATGGCCTTCGGCCTGCTGCAGGCAGTGTCGAATCTGGCGTACTGGCTGATCGCCATCAGCCCGAAGAACCTCTGGTTGATGGCGACGGGGGTGGGGATCGAGAACCTGTGCGGCGGCCTGGGCACCGCCTCGTTCGTCGGGCTGCTGATGGCGCTGTGCCGCCAGCGCTTCTCGGCAACGCAGTTCGCCTTGCTGTCGGCGCTGTCGGCGGTGGGCCGAACCTATCTGGCCGGCCCGCTCACCCCGCCGCTGGTCGATTCCATGGGATGGCCGGGCTTCTTCCTGCTGACGGTGGTGATCGCCTTGCCCGGCCTGGTGCTGCTGAAGCTATTGCGCGGCACGATAGAAACCATGGAAAAGCAAGGCGATTCGTAGGATGGGTGGAGCGCGAGATCCTCTCCACGAGAACCCCGTTCTCCAGCGCGCGAAACCCATGCGGGGCCTGCTGCCCATGGCCGCATGGGTTCCGCGCGTTCGGCAGCTGCGTTCTGGCTTAAGAACTCTCGCGCTGCACCCATCCTACGGTTGCCCGGCAGGCCATGGTGCTTGCCCCACCTAGAAACCCTGGAAAAGCAAAGCGAGTCGTAGGATGGGTGGAGCGCGAG
>NZ_BCTQ01000011.1 GCF_001571365.1 Achromobacter denitrificans NBRC 15125
ACGTCCTGGTTCATGGCGTTCTCCCTTCCGCGTCGATCGCGGCCGAAAGCAGGAGGTGGCGGGCCAGTTCGGTCAAGGCGCACAGCGGAATCGAGATCCAGTCGGGGCGGTGGGCCGCTTCGTAGCTGACCTCATAGGCGGCTTTCTCCAGCTGGGCCAGGGCCAGCAGCGAGGCCTCCTGGTCTTCCGGCGGGATCAGCACGGAGGCGCGGGCGTCGCGGTAGCCTTGCAGGAAGGCTTCGGCGGCGCGCTGCCGGAAGCGCGCCAGCAGCGCGTCGCGCAGTTCCGCGGCCGCCGCCGGGGCGCCGGGCGTCTCGCCCGCGCCGGCATTGGCGTCCGCGGGGCCGCCGATGGCGTCGGTGCGCGCCATGGTTGCGGCGGCGTAGTCGAACGAGCGCAGCATGCCCGCCACGTCGCGGTAGGGCGAGGCGAGGGCGCGGCGCGACTTGAGGCTGCTGGCGGGCTCTCCCTCGAAATCGATGAGGTAGGCGTCGGCCTGCGCCACCAGCACCTGGCCCAGGTGGAAGTCGCCGTGGGTGCGCAGGCACAGGGCGCCGGTTTCGGCCTGGGCCATGGCGGCCACGCGAGCCGCCAGGCGGGCTTGATGCTCGAAGTACCATTCCGCGCACGCCCGCGACGGGGCTTCCAGCTTGTCGTAGCGGGCGCGCAGCGCCTGTTCCGCGCGGTCCAGCAGGCGCTGGACGTGGCGGGCGCGGGCATCGGCATCCGTCTGGCTGGCGCGGCGCGGCCGGAAGGCCGGATCGTCAGTAGGCTGTGCCAGCACCGCATGCATCTGCGCCAGGCGCTCGCCAATGGTCGCCGCCATGGCGGCGTACCCCTGCAGGCTTTCCTCGAACTCGGCCGGCCCCTGCCCGACCAGCAGGGCGTTGGCCAGCGTGCGTTTCAGCGTGTCCAGCGTCCAGCTCCAGGCGTCTCCTTCGTTGGCCACGTACTGGTGCGCGACCGCCAGGGTGTGGATCACGCCGTCCGCGTCCTCGCGCTGCACTTCGCCCAGCAGGGCCGGCACGTTGGCGTAGCCCGCGCGGGTCAGGTAGCGGGTCATCTCGGCCTCGGGCGACCCGCCGGCCTGCACGGCGCGGATCAGCTTCAGGATGAGCTGGCCGCCGACGATGACCGAGCTGTTCGATTGTTCGGCCGTGAGCCATTGCAGTTCGGCGTCCGGGGCGATCTCCAGGCCGGCCAGGCCGGCTTCGGGCAGAAAGCGGATGACGCCGGGCTTGTCGCCGGGCTTGCCGCCGCTGCGGCCATCCAGTTCGGCGCCGGCGCGCAGCGCTTGCAACACGCCCCGCACGAAGCCCGGCTCAAGAAAGGCGTCGGCCAGCAGACCCACCTCGGCGCCGCGCCGCACGCGGGCGATGGCGTACTGGATGACGGCGCTCTCGTCCCACGAGAGCACGAACGGCGCCTGCGCGCGCAGGCCGCTCACGCCGTCCTCGGGTTCGATCTCGGCCCAGTAATACTCGCCCTCAGCGGCCCGGAACGGGGTGGCGTAAGCCAGGCGGGCGCGGGCGGGCGGCTCGCTCGCCGGATACCAGCGCTGGCGCGCCAGGTACTGCGGCAGGATCTCCCTTTCCAGCGTTTCGCGCGAGGCATCGGTCAGCGCGGCGCCGCCGCGCGCGCGCAGCACCAGCGTGATGAACTCGGGCATCTGCGCGGGCAGGGTGGCGTGCCAGTCCGGCGGGGCGGCGTCCACGCTCAGGTCCATCCAGTAGAACGCGTAGGGCGGCAAGGTCAGGAGATAGGGCAGCTCGCCGATGGCCGGGAACGGCGTGCCGCCCAGCATTTCGACGGGCACGCGGCCGGCGAATTCCTGCAGCGGCAGCTCGACCGGCTGCGCGGCGTTGGAGAGGTTCGCCACGCACAGGATGGTCGTGTCCTGCCATTGGCGCAGGTAGGCGAGGATCTTGCGGTTGCCGGCGACGATGAAGCGCAGCGAGCCGCGTCCGAAGGCGCGGCTCTGGCGGCGCTGGGCCAGCAGGCGGCGGGTCCAGTTCAGCAGCGAATGCGGATCGCGCTGCTGCGCTTCGACGTTGACCGCCTCATAGCCGTAGAGCGGCCCCATCAGCACCGGCAGCGGCAGCCGTTCGGGATCGGCGCGCGAAAAGCCGCCGTTGCGGTCGGGCGACCACTGCATCGGGGTGCGCACGCCGTCGCGGTCGCCCAGGTGCACGTTGTCGCCCATGCCGAGCTCGTCGCCGTAGTAGAGCACCGGCGTGCCGGGCATGGACAGGAGCAGGCTGTTCATCAGTTCCACGCGGCGGCGGTCGCGTTCCAGCAACGGCGCCAGGCGCCGCCGGATGCCCAGGTTGATGCGGGCGCGCGGATCGGCCGCGTACACGTTCCACAGGTAATCGCGCTCGCGGCTGGTCACCATTTCCAGCGTCAGTTCGTCATGGTTGCGCAGGAAGATGGCCCACTGGCACGAGGCCGGGATGTCCGGCGTCTGGCGGATGATGTCGGTGATGGGAAAGCGGTCTTCCTGCGCGATCGCCATGTACATGCGCGGCATCAGCGGGAAATGGAAGGACATATGGCATTCGTCGCCCGCGCCGAAGTACTCCTGCGCGTCCTCCGGCCATTGGTTGGCCTCGGCCAGCAGCAGGCATTGCGGATACTCGGCGTCGATCACCGCGCGGATCTGCTTGAGCACCTGGTGCGTCTCGGGCAGATTCTCGTTGTTCGTGCCTTCGCGCTCCACCAGGTAGGGCACCGCGTCCAGGCGCAGCCCGTCCACGCCCATGTCCAGCCAATACCGCATGACCGACAGCACCTCCTTCAGCACCTGGGGGTTGTCATAGTTCAGGTCCGGCTGGTGCGAGTAGAAGCGGTGCCAGAAGTAGGCATTGGCGACGGGGTCCCAGGTCCAGTTCGATTTCTCGGTATCGCAGAAGATGATGCGCGTGTCGGCGTAGGCCTTGTCGTTGTCGGACCAGACGTAAAAGTTGCGGGCCGCGGAGCCCGGCCGGGCGGCGCGGGCGCGCTGGAACCACGGGTGCTGGTCGGAAGTGTGGTTGACGACCAGCTCGGTGATGACGCGCAGGCCGCGCGCATGCGCCGCCCGGATCAGTTTGCGCACGTCGGCCACGGTGCCGTAGTCGGGGTGCACGCCGCGGTAGTCGGCGATGTCGTAGCCGTCGTCGCGGCGCGGCGAGGGATAGAAGGGCAGCAGCCAGATCGTGTTGACGCCCAGGTTGGCGATGTAGTCCAGCTTGGAGACGAGGCCGGGCAGGTCGCCGACGCCGTCGTCGTTCGAGTCGAAGAAGGACTTGACGTGCAACTGGTAGATGACCGCATCCTTGTACCAGAGGCCGTCGTCCTGGATGGGCTGGGTTTCGCTGATCATGGCAGGGAATTCGGTGTCATCCGCGCAGCGACAGGCGCCACACGCGATAGGGTTGATCGGGGAGCAGGGTCAGCTCGCGGGTCTTGCCCTGCCAGGTGTCGCGGCCTTCGGCCAGCAGGTCCTCGGCGGCGAGCGCTCCGGTATCGGGCTGGCCGAACAGCCACAGCGGCGCCTCGATGCGCGCCGGCTGGGGGTTGAAGGGATCCAGGCTGATGGCGGCCAGCACCACGTTTCCATGGCCGGGCGTGCTCTTGTAGAACGCCAGGACGCGGTCGTTGCCGCTGTCCACCAGCGTCAGCCCGCGGTGGCTTTGCAGGGCTGGATTGGCGCGCCGGATCTGGTTCAGGCGGGCGATCTCGGCGCGGATATTGCCCTCGGCGTGCCAGTCGCGCTGGCGCAGTTCGTACTTCTCGGAGTCCAGATATTCCTCCCGGCCCGGCAGGGGCGCGGCCTCACATAGTTCGAAACCGCTGTAGACGCCCCACAGGCCGGACCCGAGCGCGGCCAAGGCGGCGCGGATCAGGAAGCCGGGGCGTCCGGAGGTCTGCAGGAAATACGGGTTGATGTCGGGCGTGTTGACGAAGAAATGCGGCCGGAAGAAGTCGGCGGCGGGCGACGACGACACCTCGCTCAGGTAGGCGGCCAGTTCCGCCTTGTCGTTGCGCCAGGTGAAGTAGGTATACGACTGGGTGAACCCGATCTTCGCCAGCCGGTACATCATCTTCGGACGCGTGAAGGCTTCGGACAGGAAGATCACGTCCGGATGCTGGGCGTGCACGTCCGCGATCAGCCACTGCCAGAACGGCAGCGGCTTGGTGTGCGGGTTGTCGACCCGGAAGATCCGCACCCCGTGCCGGGCCCAGAACAGCACCACGTTGCGCAGGGCTCGCCACAAGGCCAGCTTGCGCACGCGCCGTGGCGGCGCGCCGTAGAACGCGACGTTGACGATGTCCTCGTACTTCTTGGGCGGGTTCTCGGCATAGCGCAGCGAACCGTCGGGGCGCCAGGAGAACCAGTCGGGATGCTGCGCCAGCCAGGGGTGGTCCGGCGAACACTGGATCGCGAAGTCCAGCGCCATCTCCATGCCCTGGCCGCGGGCCGCTTCCACCAGCCTGAGGAAATCCTCCAGCCTGCCCAGGCGCGGCTCGATCGCGTCGTGCCCGCCGTCCGGGGAACCGATGGCATAGGGGCTGCCGACGTCGTCCGGCTCGGCGCGCAGGCTGTTGTTGCGGCCCTTGCGATTGCGCTGGCCGATGGGATGGATGGGCGGCAGGTACAGGACGTCGAAGCCCATGGCGCGCACGTCGGGCAGGCGCTGGATCACGTCGTCGAAGGTGCCGTGCCGGCCCGGCTGCGGCGATTGCGAACGCGGGAACAGCTCGTACCAGCTGGAGAAGCAGGCCTCGCGGCGGTCCACCCAGAGCGGGTAGGGCTGCGGGCTGACGGCCTCGAACGGCCGGTCGTCCAGCGCGCGCATGGCGCGCGCGAGGCCGTCGTCGAGCAGCAGGGCGATTTGTTCCTCGTCCGGTGGCGAGCCTTCCATGTCCGCAGCGCTTCCCTCGTCGGCGGATGGCGCGGCGAGCCGGCCCAGCGCGTCTTGCAGCGTGTCTCGCGCCGGACGGGAGCCGGACTCGGGATCCGCTCCGGCGTCGGTTTCGGCCTCGGCCCGCGCCAGCGCGGCGCGCAGCAGCTGCACGCCCTCCATCCGCTCCAGGCGCAGGTCGCGGCCCGCCTTATGCTTGAGCTCCAGGTCGTGGCGGAAGGTTTCCCAGGCGTCGAACCAGGCGCAGACCACGAATTCGTGCGCGCCGACGCGGCGCGGCCGGAAGGCGGCCTCCCAGCGATCGTTCTCGCCGCGGACGAACGGCTGCACTCGCCAGCGCGTTTCGTCGACCGCCCGCCAGCGCAACTCGGCCGCCAGCTGTTCATGGCCGTCCATATAGATGTCGGCGCGCACCGCGATGCGTTCATGCGGGATGCACTTGACCGCGAACTCTCCGCCGTTCACCGTGGGGCTGACGGCCTCGACCGCGATGCGCGGGCTCGCCGCGCCGTCCGGGCGCGCGCGCAGGCGCCGCGACGGTTCGAGCACGGGCTGCGTGGGTTCGAGCAGGAACAGGGCGCAGTCGGCCGGCGCCAGGATGTGTCCGCCAGCGGTGCCGCCCACCGGCGGCGCCAACGGCACGATGTCGGCGGGCGGCAGCATCGGGGCCAGCGCATCCCAGTCGAGCAGGGCCTCGGCGTGCGCGGAGGGGTTGAGGGCCAGCGCCGCCGTCGCGCCTTCGACCGTGTCGCGCAGCAGCACGGTGCAGCGGCCGTCCCGTCCGCCCGCCATGCGCAGGGGCCCTTGCGGGCGAGCGTCGGCAAGCCAGCGGTTCACGGCTTCCACGTCGGGCAGGGTGTGCTCGTCCGCTTCGTCCAGCATCAGACCGTCCGCGCACAGCGCGGCGCTCCAGATGGCCCGCCGGCCCCGGGCCGAGGCCGCCGGGCCGGCGTCCCCGGCGCCCGGCGGCGCGGCGATGACCGGCGCGATGTCGCGCAGCCGGGCGTCTTCCTCGGCCAGCCACTCCGATCGATAGTCCCACCAGGGCAGCGACGAGCACAGGCCGTCGAAGCGGGCGTCGCGCAGGCCCGCCAGCCTGGCCGGCGTGAGGCCGGCGGCCCAGGCCAGCAGGCGCAGCCCGGGATGATGCCGCCGCAGCGTGGCGGCCAGGGTGGCCCAGTCCTCGCCCGGCAGGCTGTGCGGCGCCTGGAACATGAATCCCGTCACGCCGTGGCGGGCCCAGCGCTCCAGCCGCTCGGTCCAGGCCGCCAGGAAGCCGGGCGGCAGCGGGCCGTCGCGCAGGGTGCGCACTTCCCGCGCCTCTACCGGTTGCCGGGGATCGCGGGCCGGATCTTCGGCAGGGGGCAGATACCAGTCCGGCCCCGCGGTGCCTTCCACGGCGCCGCGGGCGCAGCGGTCCAGCGCCACGTCCACGTATAGCGCCAGTCCCTGTTTCGACAAGGTCTCGGCCGCGCCGTCGAACCATTGCGTGATGGGGACCGGGCTTGCGTCGAGCAGGGCTCGGTCCGCATCCACCGGCGCCCGGGTGCCGCCGCCAGGGGCGAGCAGCCAGGGCGCCGGCAGCAGCAGGGCGTTGAAACCGCGGCGGCGCAGGCGGGCGCACAGCGCGGCGTCCGGCCGGGCGACGGATCCCGGAGGCAGCCGGCCTTGCGCGCCGCCGAGGACGCGGTACAGGCGCAAGGGCGCCTGGACGGGGATGGCTGCGGTCGAGGTCGGCACCGCTACCCTCCCTACACGGGCGCCGGCATGGCGCCGCCCGAGCGTTGCCGCGCCGCCGGCGGAGCGGCGCCGATGGCACGCTCCGCGCGCGCCGGCACGGCGTCGTGGGTGTCCGGGTCCGCCAGCGAGCGGTACAGGCTGGCGTACAGCCCGATGGCGGAACGCCAGCCGAAGTCGGCGCTCATGGCGTTGCGCTGCATCGTCCGCCACAGCATGGCGTGGCCCCGCAGATGCACCGCGCGCGTGATGGCCTCGCACATGGCGGCGGGGCTGTCGCCGTCGAACAGCAGGCCGTTGGCGGATGCCATTGCCGACAGCGGGGCGCGCGGTCCGGGGTCCTCGATGGTGTCGGCCATGCCGCCGACCCGCGAGCCGATCGGCAGCGCGCCGTAACGCATGGCATACAGCGGCGTCAGGCCGAAGGGCTCGAAGCGGCTGGCGTGCAGCAGGATGTCGGCGCCGGCATGCAGGCGGTGGGCCGCCGCCTCGTCATAGCCGATGTGGGCGGCGCAACGTCCCGGATAGCGGTCCGCCAGCGCTTGCAGGGCCTGTTCGAGGCCGTGGTCGCCCTGGCCCAGGATCGCGACCTGCAGCCCAGGGTGGCGTTCCAGCGCGTCGGGCAGGGCCTGCGCGGCCACGTCGGCCATTTTCTGTTCGGTCAGGCGGTTGCCCATGGCCATCAGCGTCACGCCCGCATCCACGTCCAGGCCGAACTCCCGTTGCAGCGCGGCCTTGCAGCGGGCCTTGTTGGCCAGTTCGCGGACCGAAAAGCGCAGTGTGCCCAGGTGCGGATCGCGGGCGGGATTCCACAGGATGTTGTCGATGCCGTTGGGAATCGGCAGCAGGTCGTCGGCGCGGCGGCGCAGCAAATCGTCCAGCCCGCAGCCGAAGGCGGGCGTCATGATTTCACGCGCATAGGTATGGCTGACGGTGGTGACGCGGTCGGCATAGCGGATGCCGGCCTTGAGGAAATTCAACTGGCCCCAGGCGCCCACGCTCTCGCTGCCGCGGTAGCGCTCGGGGATGCCCAGGTCCGCCGCGCACTCCATCGGGAACCGGCCCTGGAAGGCAAGGTTGTGGATGGTCATGACGCTGCGCACGTCATGCAGGCCCTGGGCGCGCAGCAACAGCGGCACCAGACCCGCATGCCAGTCGTGGGCGTGCACCAGCGTAGGGTGCAGGACGCCGGGCAGGCCGCCCGCGACGCGCGCCGCCGCATGGGCCAGCGCCGCGTAGCGCAGCGCGCTGTCGGCATACTCGCGGCCCTGTTCATCGAGATAGATGCCGGCGCGGTCGTACAGCGCGTCGTTCTCCAGCAAGAGGAAATCCAGGCCGGATTGCGGGCATCTGCCGGCGATCAGGCGCGCATCGCCGCCCGGCAGGCCGGGCAGCTCGGCAACCAGCCGGACGCGCTCCAGGCGCTCGCGCACGCCCCGGTAGGCGGGCAGCAGCACGGCCAGCGGCAGGCCCGCCTGCGCCAACGCGCGGGCCATACCCGTGATGGCGTCCCCAAGGCCGCCCGTCTTGGCCAGTGGAAAGGCTTCGCCCGCCACTATCAGGATTCTCGTTTTGGCCATGCCTGCTCCCGGTGAGTTGCGGGGCGCCGGGAAAAAAGCGACGCGTCCGCCGAAGCTTTGCAAGGCGCAAGTGCCGTGCCCAAACCTCGCGCCCGGATGGTGCGCGCGCCGATTTCCGGGCGCGGGCATGGGGCTTGCTGTCCCTTTCTCCCATGGCCGCGGGCCGCAACGGGCCCCAAATAGCTAACGGAAGTCACGCTAGTAACGTAACGGGAGCAAAGTATGAAAACAGTGTCGGACTTCGTCCTCGAAAGGCTATCCCAATGGGGGGTCAGAAGGGTCTACGGCTATCCCGGCGACGGGATCAACGGCCTGATAGGCGCCTTCGGCCGGACGGAAGCGCCGCTGGAATTCATACAGACCCGCCACGAGGAAAGCGCCGCCTTCATGGCCTGCGCGCACGCGAAGTTCACCGGACAGGTGGGCGTGTGCCTGGCGACCTCGGGGCCCGGCGCCATCCACCTGCTCAACGGCCTGTACGACGCCAAGCTGGATCACCAGCCCGTGGTGGCGCTGGTGGGCCAGCAGGCCCGCAGCGCGCTGGGCGGCGATTACCAGCAGGAAGTCGACCTGATCAGCCTGTTCAAGGACGTGGCGCACGATTTCGTGCATATGGCCGCGAGCGCCGAACAGGCGCGCCACATGATCGATCGCGCCTTGCGCATCGCGATGGAGCGGCGCGCGGTTACCTGCGTCATTTTTCCAAACGATGTGCAGGATTTGCCGGCGGTCGAAACCCCGCCGCGCGAACACGGCACCGTGCGCACCGGCATCGGCCTGACGTCGCATGCGGGCGTGCCCGGCGAGGCGGCGCTGCGCAATGCGGCCGATATCCTGAACCGCGGAGAGCGGGTCGCCGTGCTGGTGGGCGCGGGCGCGCTCGACGCCGGCGCCGAAGTCCGCGAAGTGGCCGAACGCCTGGGCGCCGGCGTGGCCAAGGCCCTGCTGGGCAAGGCGGTGCTGCCCGACGCGCTGCCTTACGTCACGGGCTGCATCGGCCTGCTCGGCACCCAGCCCAGCTGGGACATGATGAACGAGTGCGACACGCTGCTGATGGTGGGCACCTCGTTCCCGTACGCCGAGTTCCTGCCGCAGGACGGGCAGGCGAGGGCGGTGCAGATCGATCGCGACGGGCGCAAGCTCAGCCTGCGCTATCCGGTCGAACTGGGTTTGGTCGGAGACAGCCGGCTGACGCTGCAGGCGCTGCTGCCGATGCTCGAACGCAAGACCGCGCGGCGCTGGCGCGAGCGCATCGAGAAGCAGGTGGCGCGCTGGCGCCAGACCGTGCGCGAACGCGCCATGGTCGATGCCCGGCCGCTCAATCCGCAGCGCCCCTTCCTGGAGTTGTCCCAACGCCTGCCGCCGCAGAGCATCATCACCTGCGATTCGGGCTCGGCCGCCAACTGGTATGCGCGCGACGTGGATCTGCAGGAAGGCATGATGGCCTCCGTGTCGGGCGGCCTGGCCACGATGGGCTGCGGCGTGCCTTACGCGCTCGCGGCCAAGCTGGCCCATCCCGAGCGGCCCGTGATCGCCCTGGTGGGCGACGGCGCGATGCAGATGCTGGGCATCAACGAATTGATCACCATCGCCCATCGCTGGAAGGACTGGGCCGATCCGAGGTTGATCGTCATGGTGCTGAACAACGGCGACCTGAACCTGGTGACCTGGGAGCAGCGCGTCATGGGCGGCGACCCGCGCTTCGCGGATTCCCAATGGCTGCCCTCGTTCTCCTATGCCGAGTACGGCCGCCTGCTGGGCCTGGAGGGCGTGCGCGTGGACAGCCCGGACGCGGTCGGCCCCGCCTGGGACCGCGCGCTGGCCGCCGCCAGGCCCGTGGTGCTGGAGATGGTGACCGACCCCGAGATGCCTCCCTTGCCCCCGCACATACCGGCCAAGCAGGTCGGGGCCTACCTGCGCGCGCTGCGCAAGGAAGACGCGGCGGCGGGCGGCGCGGCGCTGCGCGCCACGATCAAGCAATGGTGGGCGGGCTGAAGCCGGGCCCGCCCACGCCAGTTTCCAGGGTTTGCAACCCATTCAGGAGTCCATCATGGCCAAGCCCCCATCGCCCACGCCGTCCCAGCCGGGACAAGGCAATCTGCCGTTCCCGGACCAGAGCCCGGCCGAGCAGCCGCCGCCCGACCCGGCGGGCCGCAAGCCCGACAAGAACGGCCACTGGCCGCCCGACAGCCTGCCCAATCCCTTGCCCGGACTGGATCCGCAACAGACCCCGGGCATAGACCGGCTCTCGGGCACGGCGCTTGCGGATGCCATCCGCGTCCGCGCCGGACAGGGCTGGAAGCGGACTTTTTCAAGGAGACCTTATGAGCAAGCATGAACGATTGCGCGACATGTTCCATCCGGCGGACAGCTCCGCGCGCACCATCCGGGAACTGATCTCCGGGACGGAAGCGCTTTTGCGCAGCACGGCCAGTTACGGTGGCTCCGAGATCGAATCCGCGCGCGACCGGCTCAAGCAGCAGCTGGAGGCCGCGCGCGAACAGGCGAAGGGCTGGGAGCGGGTGGCCTGGGAACGCGCCAAGGACGCCTCGCACGCGGCGGATGAATACGTGCACGAGAACGCCTGGAAAAGCGTGGCCGGCGCGGCGCTGATCGGCCTGCTGGCCGGCGCCTGCCTGATGTCCGACCACTGGCGCCGCTGAGGGCGCCTCATCCTTTTTGCCCATTGATGATCCGTCACGGATCCAGGACGATGCACAGGTTGTGCCGGGCGCAAGGCTTCGCGAGGGCGGGGCCGGGAGTACCGGTCCCACCCCTCACTTCGGGAGCGCACGATGAGCATGAACGCGGTCGCGCCGGGCCGCCGGTCGCCCTGGGGCAACGCCCTGGGCGTGCTGGTCCTGCTCGCGGCGGTGGCGGCCGTGCTGGCCTTCGCCGCCGTGCGCATCGCGGAGCAGCGCATCGCCAACATGCTGGGGCCGCGCGGCCAGGTGGCGGACGTCCGGGTCGGATTCACCCAGGTGGTGCTCACCGACGTGATCGTGAGCGGCGCGACCGGCCAGGCGGATGCGCGCGCCAGCCGCGTCGTGCTGGAACCGGAGTGGTCCTCGCTGCTGGGCCAGGAAACCGTATTCAAGCGGGTGGTGGTCGAAGGATTCGACTTCGCGGTCGTGCGCGAGGCCAACGGCGATATGAACATCGCCCCGGCCCTGCAGGCCGCGCTGCGCACCGGTGAGCGCGGCCAGGGTCGCGCGGCCCGGGGCAACACCATACACGTCGCCGACCTGCAACTGCGCGACGGCAAACTGGTGTTCGAGGATGCCGCCATCTCCCGGCCGCCCCATAAAATCCCGTTCACGAGCGTGCAGGCGCGCCTGCATCCCATGGCCATTCCCGGCGACGGCACCCGCAGCGAGATGGAATTCAGCGGCAACCTGGACGAGGACCGCGGCGTCAAGAGCGTGGTGCGGGCGCAGGGCTGGCTGGTGGTGGGCGGAACGGACGCGGACATGACCGTCTCGGTGCGGAATATGGGCATCCGTCACGCGGCTCCCTATCTGGCCGAGAATGGCGCCGGATCGCTGGCCGCCGGCACGATGGACCTGGATATGAAAACCGCCATCGCCGACCGCGAGCTTCGGGCCTCGGGCACCGTGGCCCTGCATGGCCTGAAATTCAGCGGCGACGGCTCGCTGTTCTCCTTGCCGCGCAAGGCCGTGCTGGCGGCCCTGAAGGACAACACCGGCGTGCTGCGCTTCAATTTCGCGCTGGCCGGAAACCTGGACAACCCCAAGTTCTCGGTCACTCGCGGCTTCTCGGCGCAGGTGGCCCAGGGCTTCGCGCATGCTGTCGGGGTGGGCGCGGAAGGGGCGGCCGAAGGCGTGACCGGCGCGGTGAAGGAGCTGGGGAACGCGCTGTCGGACCTGCTCAGTCCCAAGCCCTGAACGCCTGGCCGGCCTGCTTTTCCGGCCCCGACGGCGGCTTGGCGGCTGCCGCCGTCGTCTGGGGGGCACGCCGCCGGTGCCGCAGACGCCATTCCATGATCAGGAAGGCCAGCAAGGCCAGGCACAGCGGCGCGAAGGCATACAGCGCCCGGTAGGCGAGCGCCGCGCCCAGGACCTCCGGCGCTGGAATGCGGGGCGCCAGCGCCGCCACGAAAATCGCTTCCGTCGTGCCCAGCCCGCCCGGCACCCGAATGATCACCGCGGCGAAGCTTGTGCACATCAGCACGCCCAGCACCGCCGGATAGCTCGCTTTGCCTTGCAGCAACACGTAGACAATGGCGCCCATGATGGCCCAGGATGTGGCGGCCACCGCGCTCTGCGCCAGCGCCATGCCGGTCCCGGGCAGGGCCGCGTGCTGGCCCATCCAGGTCCAGGTCCGGCGCCGCGACAGGGCGCAGAAGGCGAGGTAGGCCGCGGCCAGCGCCAGCATCGCCACCCCCGCCAGCCGCAGCACGGCCGTGCCCACGCCCCAGCCTTCCGGCACGGGCACGCTGCCCAGGGCGAGGAGGGCGCCGGCCAGCCAGCCGTAGCCGATCCAGTTCGACGCGGCCGAGAACAGCGCCACGCGGGTGGCGACCGACTTGCGGCAACCCAGCCGGGCATACAGGCGCAGCCGCGCGCCCAGTCCGCCCAGCAGCACGCCGAGATTGAGGTTCAGCGCGTAGCTCGTCATCGCCACGCCCAGCACCTTGGGCCAGGGCAGGGTGTGATGCGTATAGCGCTTGGCCAGAAGGTCCAGGGCGCCGTAGGCGAGATAGCCCGCGACCACCAGCCCCGAGGCCAGGGCGATGCTGCCGCCGGGAATCCGGCGCATCGACACCCAGACCTGCGGCCAGTCCACGCTTCGGCCAAAATGGATCAGCAGGGCCGCCACCACCACCAGCACCAGGGCCGGCAGGATGCGCTTGAGCCGGGGCCAGCGGTGCCGCAAGGCCCGCGTCAGGGAAGATCGGAACACTCTCATGCCGTCTCCCTTTCCGTCGTCATCGGCAGCGATTGCAGGCGAGGCTTGTGCGCCGGCAGGCTGCCCGCCCAGGCGGGGAAGCGCCGCAGGAAGTGGAAGACCACCACGCCGATCCACAGGCGCCGCAGGCGCCGGGTGGAATGCGCCGGCAGCTCGATTTGCTTGCAATCCTGTTCGATCAGGCGGTCCAGGCTGCGGCGCAGGGCCGCGTTCAGCCCGCTGTCGCGCGCCACCACATTGGCTTCCAGGTTCAGCGCCAGGCTCAACGGATCGAGATTGCTGGAGCCTATCGTCGTCCAGTCTTCGTCCACGCAGGCCACCTTGCCGTGCAGCGGCCGCTTGCAGTATTCGTAGATCTCCACGCCGGCGTCGATCAGGTAGTCGTAGAGCATGGAGGCCGCCAGCCGGGCGACCAGCACGTCGGGCTCGCCCTGCAGCAACAGCCGCACGCGCACGCCCCGGCGCGCCGCGTTGGCCAGGTCGTGCAGCAGCTGGTAGCCGGGAAAGAAGTAGGCGTTGGCGATCAGCACGTCGTGGCGCGCCGCCCGCACGCCGGCGCGGTAGTAGCGCTCGATGTCGGTCCGGTGCTCCACGTTGTCGCGCACCACCAGGCGGCCGCCGCCGTCGCCCGCGGGCATGGGGTCCCAGCGGGCGGGCCGCCTGACCAGCCGCCTCGGCCGGCCGCCCGCGAGCGCGGCCCGGGCGTAGTCGGCGATGTCGGCGGCCAGCGGCCCCTCGACCCGGACGGCGTAATCCTGCTTGGCTTCGGGGCCGTAGTCGGGCAGGTGGTCCGCCGAGAAATTGATGCCGCCGACGAAGGCGCAGCGGCGGTCCACGGCCACGATCTTGCGGTGCATGCGGCGGAACACGTTCGTGCGCACGCCCAGGAAGCGCGGCCGCGGATCGAAGATGTGCACGCGGATGCCGGCGTCCGTCATGGCGCCGATGAACGCCTCGTCCAGTTCGTCGGAGCCGTAGCCGTCCACGGTCAGGTCCACGCTCACGCCGCGCCGCCCCGCCTCGATCAGGGCGCGCTGGATCTCCTGGCCGACCGCGTCGTCGAACAGGATGAAGGTCTCCACCAGCACCTCCTCGCGCGCGCCGGCGATGGCTTCGAGCACGGCGGGGAAGTAGCCGCTGCCGTTCTCCAGCAGCGTATAGCGATTGGACTCGCGCCAGCTCAGGTTCATAGCGCGATCTCCGCGCAGATCGGCACGTGGTCCGACAGTCGCGACCACACGCGCGGCGCCAGGGGCACGGGCTGCCAGTCGCGCACGCTGCGCACGTAGATGCGGTCCAGCCGCAGCAGCGGCCAGCGCGCCGGGAAGGTGCGCGCCGGCCGACCCAGCCGCGAGGTGAAGACTTCGCGCGTGCCGCAGTCGCGCATCGGGCCGTCGGCGCGCAGCCGCCAATCGTTGAAATCGCCCGCGATCAGCAAGGGCTCGTCGGCCGGCACGCCGTCGGCCACCAGCTCGCACAGCCGCGCCAGCTGGCGGCTGCGGTGCCGCTCCAGCAGCCCCAGGTGCACGCAGATGGCATGCACTGGCGCGCGCATCGAAGGCAGCCGCAACACGCAGTGCAGGACGCCCCGGCGTTCATGTCCGTCCAGACTGACGTCGTGGTTCTCGTAGCGTTCGATGGGATAGCGCGACAGGATCGCGTTGCCGTGGTGGCCGGCCGGATAGACCGCGTTGCGGCCGTAGGCGAAATCGGTCCACAGCGTGTCGGCCAGGAATTCGTATTGCGACAGGGCGGGCCAGGACTGATGCCGCTCCGCATGCCCCTGGTGCTCGCCCAGCACTTCCTGCAGGAAGACGATGTCGGGGCCCGCCGCGCGCAGGGCGTCGCGCAGTTCGTGCAGCATGAAGCGGCGATTGAAACTGGTGAAGCCCTTGTGGGTGTTGACGGTCAGCACGGTCAGCGTGGTGGCGTCGATATAGTGCGAGGCGGGCATGGGGCGTTCCGGGGAATGCGATCCCCGCGTGGGGAGCAAGCCCCGTGCCCGGCAGGTAAAGAGGCGTAACGCCCGTCTGGCGCGCGGAGGCAAGGCGGCATGAGCAAATGAGAAATGGGCATTTCCGGGACGGGTGCACGCGGGCCTATCATCGGCTGCTTCATTTCTGCGGAACGCTCATGGCCGAATTGCTGCGCATCGACAACCTCACCGTGGACCTGCCGCCCGGCGCGGACCGTCCGCACGCCATCAAGGGCCTGTCGCTGTCGGTGAACGCCGGCGAAATCCTCTGCGTGGTCGGCGAAAGCGGATCGGGCAAATCGCTCACGGCCGGCGCCATCCTGGGGCTGTTGCCGCCGGGCGTGCGCGCCGGCGCCGGGCAGGTCCTGTGGGAAGGGCAGGATCTCCTGCGGCTGCCGGAAGACGCGCTGCGCCGCCTGCGCGGCAAGCGCATCGGCATGATTTTCCAGGAACCGATGACGGCCCTGAATCCCTTGCGCACCATCGGCGACCAGATCGCCGAAGTGTTCCGCACCCATGCCAGTCTCGCGCGCGCCGAGATCCGGCGCCGCACCCTGGCGCTGCTGGATTCGGTGCGGCTGCCGGACCCGGCGCGGGCGCTGGGCGCCTATCCGCACGAGCTGTCCGGCGGGCAGCGGCAGCGGGCCATGATCGCCATGGCCCTGGCGCTGGAGCCCGCCTTGCTGATCGCGGACGAGCCGACCACGGCCCTGGACGTCACGACGCAGGCGCAGATCCTGAGCCTGATCCACGACCTGCAGCGCCGCAAGGGCACCGCCGTGCTGTTCATCACCCACGACTTCGGCGTGGTGGCCGAGATCGCGGACCGGGTCGCGGTCATGCAACGCGGCGAACTGGTGGAAAGCGGCACGGCGAAACAGGTGCTGGAGCATCCCCGCCATGCTTATACGCGCGCGCTCATCGGCGCGGTGCCGCCGCTGTCGGCCGGCGCGGCGCGGCCGGCTTCCGAGGTCCGCGCGCCCGCCATCCTGAGCGCGCAGGCGCTTTCCAAGACGTATCGCAAGCGCGGCTGGCTGGGCCGTCCGGCCCGCGAGACGCGCGCGCTGGACGGCGTGACCCTGGCCTTGCGCCAGGGCGCCACGCTGGGCATCGTGGGCGAAAGCGGTTCGGGCAAATCCACGCTGGCGCGCGCCTTGCTGGGCCTGGCCCCGCCCGACGCGGGCCGCATCACGCTGGACGGCGAGCCGCTGGCGTTCCACGGCACGGCCGCGCGGCGGGCGCACGCCCGGCGCGTGCAGATGGTGTTCCAGGATCCCTACGGGTCGTTGAACCCGCGGCAGCGCGTGGGCGACATCGTCGCGCGCGGGCCCATCGTGCATGGCACGCCCAGGGCCGAGGCGCTGGCGCGGGTCCGCGAGCTGTTCGAACTCGTCGGCCTGTCGCCCGATGCCTTGCGGCGCTATCCGCACGAGTTCTCGGGCGGGCAGCGCCAGCGGATCGGCCTGGCGCGCGCGCTGGCCATGCGGCCTCGGGTGCTGATCGCCGACGAACCGGTGTCCGCGCTGGACGTGTCCGTCCAGGCGCAGGTGCTGGCCTTGCTGGCGAAGCTGCGCGAACAGCTGGGCCTGTCCATCCTGTTCATCACGCACGACCTGCGCGTGGCCGCCCGGGTGTGCGATGACGTGGCCGTGATGAAAGACGGCCGCGTGGTGGAGGAGGGGCCTTGCGCCGAGGTGTTCAGCCGGCCCGCCCATCCCTATACCCAGGCGTTGCTGGCCGCCGTGCCGGGCCGCGGCTGGGATCCGGCCGCGGCGGCCCTGCGCCAGGCGGCCTGAAGCCGAGGCAGGGCCGTCGAGCCGCCGGGCGGCGCGTCCTCAGACGGTGCGGGCCGCCCAGAAGGCGGTGCGCACCGCGGGCGAGGCGGCGATGCTGGCGACCACGCGGTCCAGGTCCAGCTCGTCCACCGAGGCCTCGCTCAGCGCCGCCTCGATCTCCACTTCGTTCTCGCCGAACTGATCGATCTTCAGTTCGGACAGGGGCAGCTGTTCGGCTTCCAGCACGTCTTCCAGCACCGTCATGGCGGCCTGGCGCTGCTCCACGTTCGCGATGAGGTGGATGACCGTGGTGACTTCCGTGGTCTGGGCGTCGACCGGCTGGCGGTTGACGTAGCTGACCACGGGGCGCAGCAGGGTATTGGCCGCGAGCACGAAGGCGGTGGCGGCCACGGCCTCCAGCATCAGCGAGGCGCCGGCGCAGGCGCCGATGGCCGCCGACCCCCACAGCGTGGCCGCGGTATTCAGGCCGCGGATGCTGCCGCCTTCGCGCATGATGGCGCCCGCGCCCAGGAAGCCGACGCCCGACACCACGTAGGAAATCACGCGCGCGCCGCCGTCCGAGCCGCCCACCCGGAACGCCATGTCGACGAAGATCGCCGCGCCCACCGCCACCAGCACGTTGGTGCGCAGCCCGGCCGTGCGCTGCCGGAACTGGCGCTCGAAACCGACGATGGCGCCCAGCACGAACGCGGTGAGCAGGCTGACCAGCGTGTTGGCCAGGGTCAGGTACTGGATGTTTTCGAAATTCTTCATGGGGACTCCTGCGATGACGGCGGCGCGCGCCATCATCGGTGATAGATGCGGATTCTTGATGACACCGGCCGGGCCGGCGGGGCTTCAGGCGGGCAGCACCGCGATGGCGGCGCCCGACTCGTGCTGCCAGTGCACGCGCCGCACGTCCGGGCTGCGGCCCAGCCGCAGCGCGATCGCGCCCAGCTGCGAGCGCTGGTGCGGCGGGCACTCCAGCGTCACGACCGTCGAGGCCAGCTGGTCGGACTCCGTCCGCGACATGCGCACGGCCAGCACGCGCAGATCCAGTTCGCGCAGCTCGTAATACAGCTGCTTGCGCAGGACGTTCAGCGTGGCGCCGAGGCTCACGATGGTGAACTGATAGGGGAGGAATTTCTTGACGCGCATGCTCGTCTCCTTGTCGGGGGAGTACGGTGGAAGGTCCACATGCACGCGCAGCCGAACCGGTCCGAAACGCGCGCGGCGATGCCGGCGTATCGGGTCGGTAAGCAGTACGGGGAAGGGCGGCGGCCGGGATGCGCGTGCATCGGGGCCGGGGTGCCGGATCCTGGCTCTGGGCAGGACCGGCGCGGATCAGGTCCGCGGATCCTGCGTCAAGCGGCGCGTGCAGTCGTGTTGCGACTACATCCGTCGTTGTCCACGTTGATCTCTAAAGGGTTGAAAGTGCGGCGAGTATACCGTCCCCTAGGGGTAAACACCAATAAAAATCGGAAAACGCGCGAGGGGGCCGCCCAGGCAGGCCCCTGATTTCAGGTAATATTCAGGTTCCAGTAAGAAAGAGAGCAAGGTGGATGCGCCGCCTCAACGCTGCCCCAGGCAGCCCCGGCCGTCCGCCATCTATGACCGAAGACCCTCCTCCTAGGGCGGCGCCACCCAGCTGGCGCCCTACGCCCACTCCCCGCGACGCCGCGGCCCGCGCCGCGCGTCCGTCCCACGATTTCATCCTGGCCACGGCGCCCACGCCACGCCTGGGCTGCCGCGCGCCGCCCGCCGCCGTCCGCGCGCACCCGCGCCTGCTTCCCCTTGATCCTGGCGACGCCATTCGGCGTCGCGACACGCTTTCCGTGGAACCTTGATGATTTTCGATTGGATGACCGACCCCACCGCCTGGCTAGGCCTGGCGACCCTGGTCGTGCTTGAAATTGTGCTGGGCATCGACAACCTGGTATTCATCGCCATCCTGGCGGACAAGCTGCCGCCCGAACAGCGCAACCGCGCGCGCATGATCGGCCTGACGCTGGCCATGGTCATGCGCCTGGGCCTGCTGGCGAGCATCGCCTGGGTGGTCACGCTTACCGCGCCCCTGTTCACGCTGATGGGCGCGGAGATCTCCGGCCGCGACCTGATCCTGATCCTGGGCGGCCTGTTCCTGCTCTTCAAGGGCACGATGGAGCTGCACGAGCGCGTCGAGGGCAGCGCCAGCCACGACTCGGGCCAGAAGCCGCAGCACGCGGTGTTCTGGCAGGTGATCCTGCAGATCGTGGTGCTGGACGCCGTGTTCTCGCTGGACTCGGTGATCACCGCCGTGGGCATGGTGCAGGACCTGAGCATCATGATGATCGCCGTGGTCGTGGCGATGGCCGTGATGATGCTGGCCAGCCGCCCGTTGATGGGCTTCGTCGCGCGCCACCCCACGGTGGTGATCCTGTGCCTGGGCCTGCTGCTGATGATCGGCTTCAGCCTGGTGGCCGAAGGCCTGGGCTTCCACGTGCCCAAGGGTTACCTCTATGCCGCCATCGGCTTCTCGATCCTGATCGAGCTGTTCAACCAGCTGGCGCGCCGCAACCGCGCCAAGGGCACGCACGCCCTGGGCCGCCGCCAGCGCACCGCGCAAGCCGTGCTGCGCCTGCTGCGCGCGCGGCCCGCCGGCCAGGCGGGCGGGCAGGTGGACGAGGTGGTCGCCCTGGTCGACGGCGTGGGCGACGAGCCCGCGTTCGCGCCCGAGGAAAGCACCATGATCGAACGCGTGCTGTCCATCGGCGGGCGCGACGTCCGGTCCATCATGGTGCCCCGCGGCGACATCACCTGGCTGGACGTGGCCGATACGCCGCAGGCCATCGTGCGCAAGTTCGGCAGCGGCCACTCGCGCCTGCCGCTGTGCGCGGGCGACCCTGCCAACGTGCTGGGCGTGCTGCACTTCAAGGACGTGCTGCCGCTGCTGCAGAATCCGGGCCCGATCGACCTGGTGGAGCTGGCGCGCGAACCGCGCTACGTGATGGAGACCATGCCGGTGCTCAAGGTGCTGGACGAGCTGCGCGCCTCGCGCGACCACATGCTGATCGTGGTGGACGAGCACGGCGTGTGCGAAGGCCTGGTCACGCCCATGGACGTGTTGACGGCGGTGGCCGGCGACCTGCCCGAGCATCTGGAAGACAACGCCGAGTCCTTGCGCCTGTCGGACGGGTCGTGGCTGCTGGACGGCCGCCTCGCCGTGGACGAGGCCGCGCGCCTGCTGGAAGCGCCGGCGCTGGCCGACGACTATCCCGACGCGACGCTGGCGGGCTGCCTGCTGCGCGCGGGCGGCCGGATCCCCGAAACGGGCGAGGCCATCTCCTGGCGCGACTGGCGTTTCGAGGTCACGCGGCGAGACGGCCTGCGCATCGACCAGGTGCGCGCCAGCCTGGTCCTCGACGCCGTCCAGCAATAGGGAAGAGACTGGCGGCGCACCAACCGAGAGGGCCGGGCCAGGGAAAAGCTGCGGGTGCGGCCGCCGCGCCTGGCCTTGCGCGTCGAACCGCCGTTGCCGCGCGCGTCCGACGCCTTGCGCATCGACCGCTAGCGCAGCTCACGCCCCAGCCGTCAGCTGCATATCCGCCGCCACGGCGCGATGCCGGTGGGCGGGCAATAGCCGGCGCAGGGCGTGGCGATCGAGGTGCCGCTCTGGCAGCGCAGTTCCGGCGCCTTCTCGCCGTAGGGCACCGAGCCCTGGCAGTCGCACAGCACCAGCCCCGCGCCCGAAGGCAGCTTCCTGGAGATTTCGGGCGAGTCGAACAGCTCGCCTTTGGCGGTCTTGTCCTTCCGCTCCGCGCGATCGTTCCGCGCCGCGGCCGAGGCGGGCGGCGCGGAGGACGGGGAAGACGATGTGGCGGACGAGGAGGGCGCCGCCCTGGACGACGGCGGCGGCGCCTTGTCGGCATCGTCGCCGTCGATCACGCCGCGCACCTTGGCGGCGGGCATATTGCAGGCCTTGGCGATGGATTGCACCGAACGCCCGTCCTTCGCCATCGCCAGTATCTTCTTGTCGGCGCAGGCCGCCTCCGCGCTCGGCGCCATCAGCGCATACAGCGCCAGGACGGCGGCGGCGAGAAAGCCCGGTCGATACGGCAAGGTCATGGCGCGCTCCTGCACGAAAGCCCGAAGGGCGGATATAGGCCGCAATCCCTAAGCGGAAAGCGTTCCGCGAAAAGCGTAGTGCCCGCCATTCGGCAAAGTCAATGCGCCCCGATTTAATCCCGCAAACGGGCGGAGCCGCTTGCAGGAAGGGGTATCCGTAAGGATGAGAGCGGCTTGGTGCGCGCGCAATGGCGCCTGCCTACCAGGCCTCGACCGCGCGCGCGCCGAACGCATGCCCGGCGATTTCGGCCTCGGCCCGCGCCCGCGCGGCAGCGAGCGCCTCCGCGCTGCGCGCGGTGCCCTGGACCGAGAAGAAGGTCACGTCGGTGAGGCCTATCGTGCCCAGCACGTGGCGGAGATAGGGCGTGAGGAAGTCGGGCTGGGCATGGGCGCCGCCCGAAAAATCGCCGCCCGAGGAAACCGCGACGTACACCGGGCGGTCGGCGAGGTTGCCGACTTTGCCCTCGGACGTGATGCGGAAGGTGTGGCGCACCCGCACGATGTGATCGATCCAGGCCTTCAGGGAAGAGGGTACCGTGAAGTTGTGCATCGGCGTGGCGATGACCAGATGCGTGGCCTCGCGCAGCGCGCGGATCAGGTCGGCGGACTGCCGCAGCGCGCCGCGGCCGAGCTCGTCTTCCGATGGATCCTGGGGCGAGCCCAAGGCCATGGCGTAGCCGGGATCGACGTGCGGCAGCAGGTTGGCGTCGATGTCGACCACGGGCGGCGGCGTTCCGTCCGCCGTCTCGACGAGACGGTCGACGATGCGCTGCGACAGGCGATAGCTTTCGGAGGCGGAGCCGCGGGGGCTGCAGATGATGCGTAGGATGCTCATGCGATGGAGGTGTCGAGTGTCTTGCCGAAGCGGATGGCGCCGGTCAACAGACCTTGCCGGAAATAGAAGCGTTGGGCCAGGGCGTTGGCCAGGCCGGTGTCCAGCACCAGCCGCGCGCAGCCGTGCTCGCGCGCGATGTCTTCGAGCGCCTGCAGCAGCCGGGCGCCCCAGCGCTCGCCGCGACGGTCGGGCGAGACGACCAGGTCGTCCACGTAGAGGAAACGGCCGTAGATCAGGTTTTCCTGGAAGCGGTAGCCGGCCAGCGCCACCGCATGGCCTTCGGGCACGGCCGCCAGCAGGCGGTAGCGCTCCTGGCGCATGCGGCCGATGCGTTCGATGAAATCGGCTTCTTCGTGCAGGTGCGGGCGCAATTCGCGCATCAGCGGCAGGCAGGCGCGCAGCGCGTCCGGCGTGTCGAGGTGGCGCAATAGGGTGTCGTCGGGGTATGTCATGTCTGCCATGGTAGGAGGCGCATGACATAATTAGAAGGGCCATAAATTGATTTTCTGACTATGCCATGATTCACACTACCCCGCCCGCCGCGCCGCCCTCGGCCGCCGGCGCCGAACCGCTGTACCGGCAGGTCTACGAGCGCTTCCGCAACGCCATCGCCCAGGGCACGCTCAAGCCCGGCGACCGCATCCCGTCGGCGCGGGCGCTGGCCAGGGAACTGGGCGTGGCCCGGGGCACGGTGGAAGTCGCGTACTCGCTGCTGGTGTCGGAGGGCTACCTCCAGCCGCGGGGCCAGGCCGGCACGGTGGTGTCGCCCGACCTGCAGCCGCAGGCCTCGGCCAGCGCGCCGCCGCCCGCGCGCGCCACGGCCGACGAATCCCCCTGGCCGCGGTCCTCCGGCGTCCTGCCGTTCCAGATGGGCGTGCCGGCGCTGGACGCGTTCCCGCGCAAGCTCTGGGCCCGGCTGGGGGCGAGGCAATTGCGCGCCTTGCAGGCGCCGGAACTGGCCTATCCGCCCACCGGCGGCCTGCCGGCCCTGCGCGGCGCGACGGCCGCCTACCTGCAAGTGGCGCGCGGCATCCATTGCCAGCCGTCGCAGGTGTTCATCACCTCGGGCTACAACCACACGATGCGCCTGGTCCTGCAGGCCATGTTCGAGCCGGGCGACGAGGTCTGGATGGAGGATCCGGGCTATCCGCCCACGCGGATGCTGCTGGAACAGGCGCGCCTGCGGCCGGTCCCCGTGCCCGTGGACCAGGACGGGCTCCTGGTCGGCGCCGGCCTGGACCGGGCGCCGGGCGCGTGCGGCGCGGTGGTGACGCCGGCCCACCAGAGCCCCTTGTGCATGTCGCTCTCGCTGCCTCGGCGGCAGGCGCTGCTGGATTGGGCGGAACGCTGCGGGGCCTGGATCGTGGAGGACGATTACGACGGCGAGTACCGCTACGTCAGCCGGCCGCTGCCGGCCTTGAAGAGCCTGGACGCGCAAGGGCGCGTGCTGTATGCCGGCACCTTCAGCAAGGTGCTGTTTCCCGGCCTGCGGCTGGCCTACCTGGTGGTGCCCGAGGCGCAGGCGGCGCGCTTCGAGCAGCTATGCTGGCTGTCCGGCGGCGCGCCGGCCCTGACGCAGGCCATCCTGGCCGCCTTCATGGCCGAGGGGCATTTCGGCCGCCATATCCAGCGCATGCGCAAGCTGTACGCGGAACGGCGCGACGCGGCCGCCGCGGGCCTGGCCGACGCGCTCGGCAGCCGCTTGCGGATCGAGCCGCAGCCTGGCGGGATGCACCTGGTGGCGCGGATGGAACCGGGGCAGGGCGACCGGCAACTGGCGGCGCGGATGCTGGAGCAGGGCTTGTACGCCGAAGCGCTGTCGCGCTGGTCCGCGTCGCCGGACGGCCAGCAGGCGCTGCTGCTCGGCTTCACCAATATCGCGTCCCAGGCGCAGGCCCGCGAGCTGGGCCTGCGCATCCGGGCGCTGATGTAGCGCCCGGAGAGATGCCCGGAAATGTGCGCGGACCCGCTCGTGGCGCCCGGCGGCGGCGCGCGCCCGCCCAGGTCGTATGCCTACTTCAGCCCGGCCTTGTCCAGTCCGTAGGCTGCGTCGGCCGAACCGGGCACGTTCCGGAACGACACGCTGAGCCGGTTCCAGCCGTTGATGGCGATCACCATCAGCGTGAGGTCCGAGATCTCGGCTTCCGAGAACTGTTCGCGCAGCGACTGGAAGACCGCGTCGGGCACGCCTTCGGGGCCCAGCGTGGTCACGGCCTCGGTCCAGGCCAGGACGGCGCGCTCGCGCGGCGAGAAGAGGGTGGATTCGCGCCAGATCACCAGGTGATGCAGGCGCAATTCGCGCTCGCCGTGGATCTTGGCCTGCTTGACGTGCATGTCCACGCAGAAGGCGCAGCCGTTGATCTGCGAGGCGCGGATGTCGACCAGGTGGCCGAATTCCCGCGCCATCGCCGTCTTTTTGACCGCGGTGCTGAATTCCAGGTACTTCTTGGTGAGTTCCGCCGAGGTTTCGAAGTAATTCAATCGTTGAGTCATGTTCCTACCTATCCGTATCGTCGAGACCATCTCGATAGCGCCAGGATGCGGCGTAATGGCCTAGCCCGGAAGTGCCAAGAATGACATTTCGGCCTGGGCCATGTCCGGCGGCGTAGCGGTTGAATCCGCAACGCCGCCCGGCTATAAGCTTGAACAGGGGCAGGATACGCATGCCCCGCCTGCCGATGAAGCCCAGTCCCATGCCGCTGCCTCCTCCCCATGACGAACACGTCGCCAGCCCGTCCGCGACGTCGACCCGCGCTCCGTCCGGCCCGGGCTCCTGTCTCGAAGTCTTCCTGGTCTTCCTGCGGCTGGGCCTGACGTCCTTCGGAGGGCCGGTGGCCCACCTGGCCTATTTCCGCACCGAATTCGTGGACCGCCGCCGCTGGCTGGACGATTACGCGTATTCCGACCTGGTCGCCCTGTGCCAATTCCTGCCCGGGCCGGCCAGCAGCCAGGTCGGCATGGCCATCGGGCTGCGGCGCGCGGGCTGGGCGGGCATGCTGGCCGCCTGGGTGGCATTCACGCTGCCCACGGCCGTGGCGCTGGTGCTGTTCGCGCTGGGGCTGGCGCATTTCGGCTGGCTGTCCGGCTCGGCCGCCATCCATGGCCTGAAAGTCGCGGCGGTGGCGATCATCGCCCAAGCGGTCTGGGGCATGGGCCGCTCGCTGTGCCCCGACCGGCCGCGCGCGGGGCTGGCGGTGGCCGCCGCGCTGATTACCGTGGCGCTGCCCACCGCGCTTGGCCAACTGGGCGCCATCGTGCTGGGCGCCGTCATCGGCGCGGTGGCGCTGCAGGTGCCCGCGCGGCCCGCGCTCACGGCCGAGCCGCAAGGCGTGTCCCGCCGCGCCGGCTATATCGCCCTGGGCTTGTTCGTCTTCCTGCTGGCCGCCTTGCCCGCCTGGGCCGCGCTCAGCGGAGAGCCGCTGGCGGCACAACTGGCCGGCTTCTACCGCGCGGGCGCCCTGGTGTTCGGCGGCGGCCACGTGGTGCTGCCCCTGCTGGAATCCGCGTCGGTCGCCGGCGGCATGGTCTCCAATGCCGATTTCCTCGCCGGCTACGGCGCGGCGCAGGCCATGCCCGGCCCGCTCTTCGCCTTCGCCGCGTTCCTCGGCGCCATGTCTTCCGGGCCCTTGTCGGGCTGGGCAGGCGGCCTGGCGCTGCTGGTGGCCATTTTCCTGCCGGGCGCGCTGCTGGTGGCGGCGGCGCTGCCGTTCTGGGAAAGCCTGCGGCGCCGGCCGGGGGTGCGCAATATGATCGCCGGCGTGAACGCCAGCGTGGTCGGCATCCTGCTGTCGGCGCTGTACGACCCGGTCTGGGTCAGCGGCATCCTGGGCCGCGCCGACTTCGCCCTGGCGTTGCTGCTGTTCGCGCTGCTGGTCTATGCCCGGTGGTCGCCCGTATGGGTGGTGCTGACGGCCGCGGCCGGCGGCTGGGCGCTGGGCTGGCTGGCCTAGGGCCCGCGCCCGTCCCGGCGACCGCGGGCCGCCGGCGCCCGGCGCCTCAGGCCTGCCAGCGCGCGGGCCGTTTCTGCAGGAAGGCGTCGATGCCTTCGCAGGCGTCGGCCTCCATCATGTTGCGGGCCATCACGTCGCCCGCGTAGTCGTACGCGTCCGCCAGGGCCATCTGCCGCTGCTTGTAGAACATGCGCTTGCCATAGCGAATGGCCGTGGGGCTTTTCGCGAGGATGTCGTCCACCAGCGCCTGCACGCGCCCGTCGAGCGCCGTGTCCGGCACGGCGTCGTTGATCAGGCCCCAGTCGCGGGCTTGCGCCGCGTCGATGAACCGGGCCGTCACCAGCATTTCGAAAGCCCGCTTGGCCGAGACGTTGCGGCTCAGGGCCACGGCGGGCGTCGAGCAGAACAGCCCCACGTTGATGCCCGACACCGCGAAGGTGGCCGAATCGGCGGCCACCGCCAGGTCGCAGCTGGCCACCAATTGGCAGCCCGCCGCCGTGGCGATGCCGCGCACCTTGGCGATGACGGGCACGGGCAGGGCTTGCAGGCCCTGCATGACGCTGCCGCATTTCCTGAAGAGTTCGCGGTAGTAGTCCAGCGACGGCTGGCTGCGCATTTCGCGCAGGTCGTGGCCGGCGCAGAATGCCCGGCCGGTGGATTCCAGCACGACGCAGCGCGCCTGCGTGTCGCGGGCCAGGGCGTCGATCTGCGCCTGCAACGCGGCCAGCATGGCTTCGGAAAGGGCGTTGAATTGGCCGGGCCGGTTCAGGCGCAGCGTTACCACGCCGCCCTCGTCGGTGCGCGCCAGGATCGGCTGTTCCGCCGTTTCATCGATGTTCATGTCGCCTCCAGGTTGGTATCCCTGGATACTACGGCCTGCGCCCGTCAAAAGGAACCGGGCGCGGCGGGGCCCGGTCAGCCCGCCGCCAAGCGGCGCGACATGCCGGCCGACAGGCACAGCAGCGGCGCCACGATGGCCGCGCCGATCGCGGCCATGGCCAGTTGCGGCGGCATGGCGCTGTCGAGCAGGACGGTGGCGATGAGCGCCGATCCGCTCATCTGGAACAGGCCGTACACCGCGGCCGCGGTGCCGGCGCGTTCGGCGAACGGCTCCAGCGCGAGGCTCAGGCCCGATCCCAGCGCCAGCGAAAAGCCCACGGTCAGCACCGCGACCGGCAGCATGAACGCCCAGGCCGACAAGGGCAGCCACAGCCAGGCCGCCAGGTGCATGCCGGCGGCCAGCAGCAGGGCGGCCATGCCTACGCGCACCATGGTGTGGCGCCCGAAGCGCGCGATGAAAGCGGGCGCGAGGAAGAACGCGCCGATATTGATGGCCGCGTTGCCGCCGAACCAGGCGGAGAAACCCAGTTCGGAATAGCCCAGCTGCTGCACCAGCACCACGGGGGCCGCGGACACGAACACCAGGATCATCGCCATGCCGGCCATGCCGAAGGCCGCGAAGTACAGGAAGCGGCCGCTCGCCACGATGGGCCAGTAGCGGCGCAGGCTGTAGAGCGCGCCCGGCGCGCGGATGGACGCGGCGCGGGTTTCCTCGAAGCGGCTGGCCAACAGGCCCGCCAGCGCGAGCGCGAACAGCACCATGAAGACGAAGGTGCTGCGCCAGCCCGCATGCACCGCCATCGCGCCGCCCACCATCGGCGCCAGCGCGGGCACGGTGCACAGCGCGCCGTTCAGATAGCTGTAGACGCGCGCGCCCACGGCCGGGCTGAAGCAGTCGCGCACCGCCGCGAACGCCACGAGCGACGCCGAGCAGGCGCCCAGGCCCTGGATGACGCGGGCAACGTAGAACACGTCCAGCGAACTGGCGGCCGCGCCCAGCGCCGACCCCAGCAGATAGGCCAGCACGCCGCCCAGCGCCACCGGCCGGCGGCCATAGCGGTCGGCCAGCGGCCCGATCAACATCTGCCCCACGCCCACCGCGAAGATGAACAGGGTGATGCTGGCCTGCAGCGCCGTGACCGGCCGGCCGAAATCCCGCGCCATGGCGGGCAGGGAAGGGAGATAAATGTCTATGCCCATCGGCGTGAGCGTGACCAGCCCCATCAGGAGGCCGATCAGCCAGCGTTGGCCACGGGGAGATAATGCGGACTTCATGAGCAGGCTCGGGGTTCGTTGCGAACCCGGGAAAACCCGATATTATCCATGAACGGAAGTAGAATCAGCCCATGAACGCGCCCGCCCTCCGACCCCGCATCGTCATCCTCTATTGCACCCAGTGCCAATGGCTGCTGCGCGCCGCCTGGATGGCCCAGGAGCTGCTGTCCACCTTCTCGACCGATCTCGGCGAAGTGGTGCTGCAGCCCGGCACGGGCGGCGTGTTCCAGATCACCTACAACGGCGACCTGATCTGGGACCGCAAGAGCGACGGCGGCTTCCCGGAAGCCAAGGTCCTGAAGCAGCGCGTGCGCGACCGGCTCGATCCGGGCCGGCCGCTGGGCCATATCGATGGCCACACGGCCGGCCCCTTGTTCACGCCCGAGGCCTGATCAGGCCGCCGGTTCGGAACGCAGCGCCTCGCGCGCCTTGCGCTGCCGGAACGCCGAGGCCGCCAACAGGCCGATCAGCCCGACGCACGCCACGACGAATCCCAGGCTGATGGGCCGCGACACGAAGATCGACAGGTCGCCGCGAGACAGCAGCAGCGCCCGGCGGAAGTTCTCCTCGACCATCGGCCCCAGCACGAAGCCCAGCAGCAGCGGCGCGGGCTCGAAGCGCATGCGGATCAGCGCATAGCCGGCCGCCCCGAACACCGTCACCATCGCCACGTCGAACAGGTTGTTGTTCGTGCTGTAGACGCCGACGCAGACGAAGAACAGCGCGGCGGGGAACAGGTAGCGGAAGGGGACGGTCAACAGGCGCACCCACATGCCGATCAGCGGCAGGTTCAGAAGCAGCAGCAACACGTTGCCCACCCAGAAGCTGGCGATCAGCCCCCAGAACATGTCGGCGTGCTCCACCATCATCTGCGGCCCCGGCTGGATGCCGTGGATGATCAGCGCGCCCAGCATCAGGGCCATGACGGGATCGCCCGGAATGCCCAGGCTCATGGTCGGGATGAAGCTGGTCTGCGTCGAGGCGCTGGTGGCGGCCTCGGGCCCGGCGATGCCCTCGATCGCGCCGCGGCCGAAACGCTTCGGGTCGCGCGCGACTTTCTTTTCGGTGGCGTACGAAATGAACGAGGCGATGGTCGGCCCGGTGCCGGGCAGGATGCCGAACGCCGCGCCGATCGCCGTGCCCCGCACCAGCGCGCCGCGCGACTGCTTGATGTCGCCCGCTTCCGGCCGCATCGACTTCATGCTGATCTTGCCGGCGGTGACCTTGCCGCCGTCGCCGATGCGGTTGATGTTCTTCAGGAAGTCCGCCACGCCGAACAGCCCCATGGCCAGCGCCACGATCTGCAGGCCGTCGGAGAGCTCCAGGATGCCGAAGTGAAAGCGCATCGTGCCCGTGTTGACGTCGGTGCCGACCACGCCCAGGAGCAGGCCCACCACCACCATGGCCACCCCTTTGATCGCCGATCCCTTGGCCAGCGTCGCGCCCGCCAGCAGGCCCAGCATCATCATCGAGAAATACTCGGCGGGGCCGAACTTGAACGCCACGTCCACCAGCATGGGCGAGAACAGGATCATCGCCAGGATGCCGACCGACGCGCCGCAGAAGGACGAGAACATCAGCATGAAGAGCGCGGAGCCGGCCTTGCCGTTGCGCGCCAGCGGGTTGCCGTCCAGGCAGGCCACCGCGTGGGAGGCGGTGCCGGGCAGGTTCAGCATGATGGACGTAATGCCGCCGCCGTACTGCGAGCCGTAGTAGATGCCGGACAGCATCACCAGGGCCGCCGTGGGCGTCATGGTGTAGGTGAGCGGCAGCAGGATGGAGATCGCCGCCAGCACGCCCATGCCCGGCAGCACGCCGATCAGGTTGCCCATGAAGACGCCGAAGATGGCCCACATCAGATTGTCCAGCGCGAAGGCGATGGAGAACCCGTGCATCAGGTTGTTCAAGATTTCCATGACTCAACCCCAGCGGAACAGCGGGAACTGCAATTGCAGGGCCCAGGAGAACACGGCCACGCCCAGCACCGTCACGCCCGCGGCGAGCAGGGCGGCGCTGCGCAGCGTGTGCTGGCGGTCGCCCAACGCCGAGATGAACACCAGCGCGAAAGTCGCGGGCACCAGGCCGCCGAATTTCCCGATGAGGATGAACGTCAGCAGGCCGCCGATGATGCAGCCCCAGCCGCGCCACTCGGGCGGCGGAAGATCTTCGGCATCATCATCGGCGGCCTCCGGCGCTACGGCCATCCTGGCGATCATCAGGCCCAGCATCACCAGCAACGCGCCCAGGATTGCCGGAAACATCCCGGGTCCCATGCGCGCCAGGGTTCCCAGGCTGTACGTGGACGCCTGCGCGATGGCGCCCAGGCCGAGCACGATCATCGTGCCCGCGGCCCACGCCTCGCGCCGCACGGCGCTGCGTTTGGATTGCATTGTCTTGTCCTCCCGTTGTTGCGCTTTGTCTGACTTGCGTCTGAACAAAAGCTGACTGTGCAATGAATGCGGGAGTCTAAAAATCCAAACTTCCGTTCAGCTTTCAGACAGCTCGGAAGGCGGCATTCACAGCCATATTTCTGCAAAAACGGGGGAAATCCCTAGGAAGGGGAGGAGGGGTTTCGCGGATTGCGAGGAAAAGCTCAGGTCTTGGGAACCCAGGGTTTGCGCTCGCCGCGAGTAAGCGCCGCCGCGAGCCTGCGCTTGCTGGCCTCGGGCCAGCAAGCATCCATGTCGTAGTAGCCCTCGGCCGCGGGCACGCCCTCGGGCAGGCGCAGCCAGGGGTGCTTGGAGCGCACGAAGCAATGCGCGCCGGGCGGAAAATCGGCCGCGCGGTCCAGCGTGCCCGCGTACACCAGCGCGACGGCTTCGCCATAGGCGGGATGATGGCTCCACAGCAACCCGGCGCAGGCCTTGCAGCGCACGACGACCGACGTTTCGCCGTCGTCGGCGCTGCGGTCCGGCGGGTGGCGGCTCAGCTCGCCTTGCAGCAGCATCAGGCGGTCGGACT
This sequence comes from Achromobacter denitrificans NBRC 15125, assembly GCF_001571365.1. Lineage (GTDB taxonomy): Bacteria > Pseudomonadota > Gammaproteobacteria > Burkholderiales > Burkholderiaceae_B > Achromobacter > Achromobacter denitrificans. Next base: position 30,869 of record NZ_BCTQ01000011.1, read on the forward strand.
CGATGGGCGCATTCATGGCGAACGCGGTGCCCGAATGCCGCTGGCACACGGTGCAATGACAGCAATGCACGAAGAGGGGCGGGCTGGCGAGGCGGTAGCGGGCGGCGCCGCAGTCGCAGCCGCCTTCGATCAGGGATCCGGTCACGGCGCGTCTTCCGGAAAAGAGGAAAGGGCGAGGCCAGTGTATCGGCGCGCCGGACGCGGCGGCAGAGGGAATCGCGACACAAAGCGGGGCGATTGCGACAGGGGTTCTATTTCTGTCAAAACTATGCTAAAATACGCCATCTGGCAGCAAAATAACAATAAATTCCTGCTGGAAAAAACCAAAAACCAAAAACAGACCCAAGAATAAACCCAAGGGATAAAACCCGGCGGGCAGGCCCAGCGGCCTGTCCGGTTTTGCCAGCGTTGCCCGCGCGTATGTCCCCCCGCTTCCCACCATGGAACCGCATCGAAGGCACGCTTGAATCCTGCGTATCGCGCTTGTGCGGGGGAAGCCATGCGCCCTGAATAGGAGAACGCTCATGTCTCATCAACTGGTCGGCAAGAAGTGGCGCTTCGAAATTCCTCCCCTGGACTGGAAGGCGCCCGAGGCCAAGAAAGACGCTGACATCAACTCCGTACCGGCGGACGCCGAATCCGTCGAAGACACCGAAGTCCTGCGTTCCTCCGCGTAAGGCCTGACCCGCCGCGCCCGCGCGCGGCGTCTCCCTCGACATGCCCGAGGCGGCGCGCTTCCCGCGCGCCCGCCGAGGCAGTCCCGCTTTCCCCGCATGTTTCTCCCGCAGCCGCCGTATGCCCCCGCGCGGCGGCCTGCCCCCGCGCGCCGGCTTCCGGCCGGCGCGCGCCTTCTCACAGCGAGTCCCTGGAATGCCTGAAAGCACTTCGAGTCCGTATCCGGTTAGGCCCTTCATCTACGCCACGACCACGTCGCGGTCGCTGATGTTCTCGCGCGACGAAATACAGAGCCGCATGTGGACCAAGGACCCCAACGCGCTGAACCTGGAATACACGCGCCTCATGATGGGGTTCCTGCTGCTGAACCCCGAGCCCCGTCGGATTGCGATGGTCGGCCTGGGGGGAGGGTCCCTGGCGAAGTTCTGCTACCACTATCTGCCGTCGGCGCGCATCGACGTCTTCGAGATCAACCCGCACGTCATCGCCTTGCGCGATTCGTTCCTGGTGCCCCACGACGACGACCGCTTCGCGGTGCTGCAAGGCGACGGCGCCGAGCTCATCCAGCGCTACCAGGATGAGTACGACGCCGTGCTGGTCGACGGCTACGACATCAATGGCATCCCCGCGCAGCTCACGAGCGACGCGTTCTACGAGGGCTGCTGGCGAGCCCTGGCCCCGGCGGGCGTGATGGTGTGCAACTTCCACGCGTCGAACTTCAATTACCCGCGCTATCTGAGCCGCATCCGGCAGCGCTATGCCGGCTCGGTCATCGAAGTGAGCGACACGTCCCTGGCGCACCGCATCGTGTTCGCGTGCAAGGGCGAACGCCTCAAGCGCAGCACCGGGCTGCCCACGCGCAAGCCCGAGGGCATGAGCGCCGACCTGTGGTCGCGCCTGGCGCCCGGGCTCTGGCACCTGCTGGACTGAGCCCGGCGGCCGGCTAGGCCGCCGCGTGCGTCACCACGCGGTTGCGCCCTTGCTGCTTGGCCGCGTAGAGCGCCTGGTCGGCCGCCTGGAATACCGCCTCGACCTCGGCGCCGGCCGAGGGCCATTGCGCAACGCCGGCCGACAGCGTGATGCCGGCCGTGCCATGCAGGCGGTTCGTTGCCAGGCGCTTGCACAGGCGCTCCGCCACATTGGCCGCTTCCTGCGCGCCGGCGGCGGGCAGCAGCATCAGGAACTCCTCGCCGCCGTTGCGGCACAGCACGTCCGAGGGGCGCGAGCAATCGCGCATCAACTGCGCCACGCCGCGGATCACCTCGTCTCCCACCGTGTGGCCGTAGGTGTCGTTGACCTGCTTGAAGTGATCGATGTCCAGCGCGATGACGGAGAAGGGCGCGCCCGCCGCCCGCAGCCGATCCACCGCGGCCTGCAGGCCGCGCCGGTTGTGCAGGCTGGTCAGCGGGTCGGTGATGCTGGCCTGGTTCAGCTTGCCTATCTCGTCCTGCAGGCTCGTGAAGCTGCGGATCACGGCACCCTTCAGGCGCTGGGCCTCGAAATACCACGCCTTCACGGATTGGACCCGCTGCATCGCGACGCCCACTTCCCGATGTTCGACATTGGTGGCCAACTGCGACAGCGGCTGCGAGATCTTGCGCGCGCACCACCAGATCGCCAGCAGGCAAGCCAGCGCGAACGGCGCGGCATAGCGGATCAGGGACCAGATCAACTCTTCCAGCGGCTCCAGCGTGGCCTTCGCGGGGCGCTGGGCGATCACGCCCCAGCCGCTCAGCGGCACGCCCGCGTAGCCCGCCAGCATGTCCACGCCCCGCGTATTGACCAGGCGCTGCGCCCCGGCCTGGCCGCGCATGACGGCCGCCACCACCGGGTTGGCGGTCACGTCTTCCCCCACGCGGCTGCCGTCTTCGTGATAGATCAGCCTGCCTTCGCTATCCACCACGTAGAGGTAGGAGCCGTCCTGGTAGGGATGCCTGCCCAGCAGGGTGTGCAGGGCGCCTTCGTTGCGCAGGTAGATGGTGCCGGCGATGTAGCCCAGGTAACGGCCCTCGTCGCCGTGGATGGGGTGGGAAACATTGATCAGCAGATTGCCCGTCAGCGAAACATAGGGCTTGCTGATCAGGGGCTTGCGCCCCTGCAGGGCGGCGCGGCTGCCGGGATTGTCCACCCGCGTGCCCACGAACCCGCGCAGCGTCTGCGAGGCGGCCAGGATGGTCCCATCGGCCCGGATGATGGCCACCGTATTGAAGCTGTCGGTCTGTTGCTGCAGGCGGTCGGCTTCCGTGGCAAGCAGCTCGGGCACGTCGAAGCGGCCGGCCAGGTGCCGGGCGCTGTACTCCAGTTGCCGCTGGGCCGTCCGCAGGAAGGTGCCGGCGCTCTCCGCCAGCTTCGAGGCGTAGACCCGATTGGATTCCAGCGTGTTGACGATGAGCTGCTCGCGCTGGACGCGGTAGCTGGCATAAAGGGCGTTCGCCGTGGCGACGACGGCACTGAATATGGTGAGCGCAAGCACAAGCCCGCGTAGGTGTATTCGCATGGAGAGACCGGGTCGGGCAGGGAAGGCTGGGCGGGATTTTACCGTGGGCCGGAATCGGGCTCGTCCAGCAGCCGCGCCGCCGGCGAACGGGCCGCGGATCCGGCCCGGAAGTAGCCCATCACGGTAGCCACGCTGGCGTGGCCGGTGAGCGCCATGGTGTCGCCCAGCGGCACGTTCTGCCGGCCGGCCTCGGTCACGAAACCCGAGCGCAGGCTGTGCGCCGAAAAATCCCCGGGCAGGCCAGCCAGCTTGCAGCGTTCCCGCACGATGTCGCGCACGGCCGCCGCCGCCAGCGGTTCGCCCAGCACGTCGCCGCGGCGCACCCGGCGAAACAGCGGGCCTTCCTGGATGCCGCTGGCGCGCAGCCAGGCATCGAGCGCCTGCGCCGCCATGCCGGCGATCGGCTTCTGGTCGTCGGCGCGGCTCGCGCCCGCCTGGTTGGTCTTGGACTGCCCCAGGGAAAACAGGAAGCCGTCGGCGGTGCGCCGCGTGTTCTCCACCGTGGCGCTCGCCACCTCGGAGCGCCGCCGCCCGCCGCTGGCCCAGGCGAACAGCAGCAGCGCGCGGTCGCGCAGGCCGCGCAAAGAGTCGTCGCAGGTCGCCAGCAAGGCCTGCAGCGGCTCGCGGGTCAACGCGGCCTTCCTGGCCGGCGCCACGCCGCGCCGCGCATAGGCGCGCCGGGTCCGGGCCAAGAGCTCCCGCAGCCGCGCGCCGCGGCAGGGGTTGGGATGGCCATGCAACTCATGCGCCTTGGACAGCACCGACAGGCGCTGCAACAGAGTGTTCAGACTGGGCGGGCCCAGCTTGCCCTTGGCCTTCAGGCGCACCAGCTCCTGGTCCAGCGCCAGCGGCAGCTCCCATTTCAAGCCTTCGCCCGTCGAGCGCTGGGCGTGATCCACCACGAACTGGATGACCGCGGCTTCCGGAAGGGGGAGGGCAAAGGGCTGGCCGTAGCGCAGCTCGAACCAGGCCGTCCAGTAGCGGATCGCGGCGCGGTAGCTCGCCGCGGTATTGGCCGAACTGCCTTCGCGCATCAGATCGCGCGCGGCGGCGTCGGCCTGCGCGTCCAGAAGCTGGGGATCCAGCGCGGGGAGCGAGCGTTGCAGGGTCAGGGACATAGGTGCAGGACGCGAAAAAAGGAAATCCGAATGGTATGCGGCCGGAATCGCGGTCGCGATCCGAGAATTATAATTAATCATACATATTGTGTATGATATCTAACGTAGATTGATGTTTACCCCCGATAAGGTTCCATTATCGTGAGTAATTAATCCTTGAATCCCGAAAAATCGACGGAGCCCGGCCATGGCCAGCGGAATCACCGAATCAGACGTCTGGAGCGCCGCCGACGCCTTGCTGCTTGAGGGCGCCCGCCCGACCATCGAGCGCGTGCGCCAGAAAATCGGCCGCGGCTCGCCCAATACGGTCAGCCCCTACCTGGAAACCTGGTTCCGGTCGCTGGGCGCGCGCATCAAGGATCCCGGCGCGTTCGCCGTGGCGCCGGCCGTGCCCGATCCGGTCGCCCAGGCGGCCGCGCACTTCTGGGAAGCCGCCATGGCCGAAGCGCGCGCCGAGCAGGCCGAGCGTTATCGCGAGCGCCTGGAAGCGCTGGCGCGGGATGGGGAAACGCTGGCGGCCGACGCCGAACGGCTGCAACGGCGCGAAGCCGGGCTGGCGCAGCGCGAGCAGGATCTGCAGGAAGCCCTCAGGGTCGCCACCTCGCAATTGGCGGCCGCCGAAGACCGGCTGCTGGCGGCCGAGCAGCAACGGCGCCAGCGCGACGAGCAGTTCGAACAGCAGCAGCGCCAGTTGGCCGACGCCCGCGACGCAGCGCAGGCCTTGCTGGCCGAAGCGGAGAAATCGCGCAACCAGCATGCCCAGGCGCTGGAAGCCGTGGAAGCCCGCCACGCGGCCCACGAACGCCGCTGGCTCAACGAACTGGATGCCGAGCGCGGCGCGGTCAAGCGGCTGCAGGCCCGCCTGGACGAAACGCAGGCCGCTGCGCAACAGCAGCTGGCCCAGGCGCGCAAGGCGCTGGCCGAGGAACAGGAACAGCGGCGCCAGGCGGAGCAGGGCGCTCAGGCGTTGCGCGCCGAGGCGCAGGAGAACCGGACGCGCCTGGAAGCCGAATTGGCTGCAATCCGCGCCGGCACGGCCGCTGCCAGGGAACGCGAACTGGCGCAGGAAGCAAGGCTGGCCGCCGCCGAAGCCCGGTCGGAAGATCTGCTTGCGCAGTTGAAGGCAAAGGATGGGCAGTTGGGAGAAATGGCCCGGCACCTGATGGCGCTGAGCGCGGGGGTGGCGGCCAGGGACGCCGCCGACCAGGCCCTCAAAGGCGCGACCTAGACCCGCATGTGGCCAAATCCCGCCGCCCGCCAGAATTTCTTTTCACGCCCATGAGCCAAACCGCTCCGTTCGGATTATCGTAAGCACACGTATCAGGCTGCCGATTCGGCGGCGCGATTGGCACGCAAGCTCCTCGTCCGGAGGGAACCATGTCATTCCGTGTTCTTGCCGCGCTGCTCGGCGCGCTGCTCCTGATGCCGGCCGGTCCCGCGCCGGCCCAGCAGGCCAAGGCCAAGGGCGATCCGCTGTCGCTGGCCTACAACGTGAAGCCCTGGACGGGCGACCTGGACGGCATGATCAAGCGCCGCCAGGTCCGGGTGCTGGTGCCCTATAACAGGACGCTGTACTTCCTGGACAAGGGAGGCGCCCAGCGCGGCATCATCGCCGACATGATGACCGCGTTCGAGAACGACCTGAACGCCCAACTGAAGAACCGCAACATCCGGGTGCACGTGGTGCTGTTGCCCACCTCGCGCGAGCGCCTTATTCCGGACCTGCTCGCGGGCAAGGGCGACCTGATCGCCGCCAACCTCACGGTTACGCCTGAGCGCGCCAAGTCGGTGGATTTCTCCGCGCCGCTGGCCAGCGGCGTGCCGGAGGTCGTCGTGGCCTCGCCCGGCGCGCCCGAACTGAAGTCGCTGGACGACCTGAGCGGGCAGGAGGTGTTCCTCAACCCGGTCAGCAGCTACTACGGCAGCGTCAAGAAACTGAACGAAGACCTTCAGGCCAGGGGGTTGAAGCCAGTGATTATCCGCGACGCCCCCGGGAACTTCGAAACCGACGACATCCTGGAGATGGCCAACGCCGACCTGGTGAAATACACCGTGGCCGACCGCTACCTGGCGAATTTCTGGAAACAGATATTCCTGGAGCTGCGCGTCTATGAAAACCTGCAAATCGACACCGGCAGCGACATCGCCTTCGCCTTCCGGAAGGACTCGCCGAAGTTCGCGGCGGTGCTCAACCCGTTCATGGAGAAGCACCGCGTGGGCACGTCGTTCGGCAACCAGCAGCTGACGAAATACCTGAAGTCGGTGAAATGGGTAAAGGCCGCGGCCGATCCGGGCGAGATCGACAAATTCCACCGCCTCTCGGAGTTCTTCCACAGATACGGCGACCAGTACGGCATCGATTGGCTGCTGATGGTGGCCCAGGGCTATCAGGAATCGCGCCTGGACCAGCAGGCCAAAAGTTCGGTGGGCGCGATCGGCGTCATGCAGATCATGCCGGCCACCGGCAAGGACCTGAAGGTGGGCGACATCCGGGTCGAGGAAGCCAATATCCACGCCGGGGTCAAGTACATCCGCTTCATGATCGACCAGTACTACGCGCGCGAACCCATGACGGACCTGAACAAAGGGCTGTTCGCCTTCGCCGCGTACAACGCCGGGCCGGCCCGCATCGGCCAACTGCGCAAGGAGGCCGCTTCCAAGGGGCTGGATCCCAACGTCTGGTTCGACAACGTCGAGCGCGTCGCGGCCCAGCGCATCGGACGCGAAACCGTGCAGTACGTCAGCAACATCTACAAGTACTACATCGCGTACTCGCTGATCCGCGCGCAGGGGGCGCAGGCGGCGAACTAGGGCCGAGACGGGGCAAGAGCGCCTAATGGCCCGGATACACGCCCTGGAACGGCTCGTTGTTGGGCTCGCCGAAGCTGGAGGAATGGTAGTTGGCGGGATTGGCCGACATCGAAGCGCCGGAGCGCGGCGAACTCGAACTGTAGGAACCGGTCCCGGAACAGCCGGCAAGCATAAGGGCCAGCACCAAGCCGGCCGTGGTCAGGATCCTCATGGCGTACCTCCATAGAGATGTCCGCCGCCAACGCGGCGGAAACCCATCGCCGGCAAGTTGCGTGCCCGGCGACGAGGTTTGCACTGGAACGCGGCAATTTCGGATAAATTCATCGGGTACGCATCGGCGCGTATCACCCGGGCGGGCGCCCGCTGGTCGCCATGCGCCACCATCCAGGGCGGCCGGCCCTGTCAGGAGCAGCGGGTGAACCCACCACGTCAATCAGTCGATATTGCCCGCATCCTGCTCGTCATCGTCATCCTTGCCGGGCTGATGATAGGCAGTCTTTACATCCTGCGGCCATTTTTGCCGGGCCTCGTGTGGGCGACCACCATCGTCGTCGCCACCTGGCCGGTGCTGCTGGGGATCCAGCGCCGTTGCGGCGGGCGCCGCTGGATCGCCACCATCGTCATGCTGTTCCTGCTGCTGTTCGTCATCGTGCTGCCGCTGTACCAGGCGATCTCCACCCTGGCGCTGCACGGCGGCACCATCATGGCGGCGATCAAGAGCCTGCCGGACTACGCGCTGCTGGCGCCGCCGTCCTGGGTCCGGAGCATCCCGCTGGTCGGCCAGCGGGTCGCCACGGAATGGCAGGCGCTGTCGGATGCCGGCGCCGGCGGGCTGCTGGCCCGGCTGGAACCCTATCTCACCAGCGCGGCGCGCTGGCTGCTCGGCCACGCCGCCATCGTGGGCGTGTTCATGCTGCACATGCTGGTCACCGTCGTCATCGCCGGCATTCTGTACGTCAAGGGCGACGTGGCCGCCGAATTCGTGCTGCGCTTCTTCAACCGGCTCGCGGGGCAGCGCGGCATGTCGGCGGTGCGGCTGGCCGGCGCGGCGGTCCGCGCCGTGGCGCTTGGCATCGTGGTCACCGCGGTCGTCCAGTCCGCGCTGGGCGGCATCGGGCTGTGGATCGCGGGCGTGCCCGCCGCCGGCGTCCTGACCGCGCTGATGGTCATGCTCTGCCTGGCGCAGCTGGGCCCGTTCCTGCCGATGCTGGGCGGCGTGGCCTGGCTGTTCCAGAACGACATGAGGCTGGCCGCCGGCGTGCTGCTGGTCTGGGCGATAGTGGTCGCGATGATGGACAACCTGTTGCGGCCCCTGCTGATCAAGCGCGGCGTGAACCTGTCGCTGCTGCTGATCCTGGCGGGGGTGCTGGGCGGGCTGTTCGCCTTCGGCATCGTGGGACTGTTCATCGGCCCCGTGATCCTGGCCGTGACGCAGACGCTGCTGCGCGCCTGGATCGACGAGACGCCCGCGTCCGCCGCCCAGGACCTGGAACCGCAACCGCCGGCCCAGGCATCCGCCGCCGCGGATCGGGATGCTCCCCCCGCCTGAGCCGGGGCCGCTTGAGCGCCACGGCCGCATCGGCTGGTTGCCTGGTCTGCGCCGTTACAACGCCAACGCGTGAGGCCGTTCGGCCCGCGCCGGCGACAGGGCGCGCGCGATCGGCCATTCCCGGATCAGCCTGGCGGCGTGGCGCAGGGTGTCGGGCACCACCGGATAACGGATCACGCAGGCGGGCGTCAGGATCAGGCCGCGCCCGTCGGTCTCGGCCACCGTCTGCCCGATGCTGCGGCGGATGCCGTCCAGGCGCGACTCGGTCAGGTCCTGGCGGCGCAGTCCGCCCACGATGGGGCGCGTGCCGCCGGCGCGGCGATAGTCCTCGATGCGGGTCGGGGTTTCGCCGATATGCCAGTTCAGGGCCGAGACCTCGTAGGCGCTGAGCAGGTCGAAATGGACGTCGTCCCCGTGCATGTGCAGCACGTTGAACCAGCCGCCGGCCTCGCGCGCCGCGGCCAGCACCTGGAGATCGTAGGGGCGGCCCAGTTCGGCGTACGCGGCCGCGCTGAACTTGTCCGGCGCGGCGTCCTGGGCGGCGAAGAACACCCCCGCGCAGCCCAGGCCGATCGCGGCCCGGACGAAGTCGCCGGTGACGTCGGCGATGATCTCCAGGCCGCGCCGCAGCGAAGGCGCATCCTGCGCGGCATGCTGGCGGTGCAGATCGCCGGACAGCTTGGCCGCCACCGTCATCGGCGAGAACACCGTGGCGATGACCGGGGTGCCGGGCCCGACGGCGTCGAGCAGGTATTCCAGGTGCCGCAGCTCGCGACCCAGCGCGCCGGCGCCCACGTCCAGGCGCTCCAGCGCCGCCCAGTCCGAGGCGCGGCGGATGCGCGGGGTCGATACCCGCGCCACGCCGCCGCCCTGGATGCCGCTGAAATCGCACTCCGCGCCCCAGTCCTGGACGCAATACAACCCGTTGGGCATGGCCTTCAGGAAGTCCAGGCCGTAGTCGGCGCAGAACGCGGCGGAGGTGTCCGCCAGGCGCCGCGCGTCGAGGTCGATCCCCGGGAAATGGGTCCAGAAACTGTACGGAATGCGGTCCGGCGCGGCGCCGCCCAATGCTGTCCGGATACGTTCCACCTTGTTCATGCCGATCCTCTCCTTGCTGCTTGCGATGGGCCGCCGGCCGCGCCCAAGGGCGAGCGCCGACGGCGTTTCAGGTACGGAGGGATGGTAGGAACGGGCAACTAGAAAAAACTTCCAAAGTCCGCGCGCAGGAGCCGCGCATCTGGAATTTTTTTTCGCGTCCGCGGGCCTAGGATAGGCACCAGGATGACGAATGAGGAGATTCCAGATGCCCGCCTTTCCACAGCTGGCGCAGCGCCAGCCGGCCGCGCCGCCGCTCGCGCGCTTTTCCGAGGCGCAGGCCGTCGCCGCCACCCGCTACCTGGACGACATGCGCCGCGAACTCGGGCGCGTGGACAACTGGCTCGAATGGCTGGACGAGGACAAGCGCAAGGGAGAGGAGGGCACGTATGCCCGCCACCTGCTGCATGCCTCGGACGACGGCGCATTCGCCATGATGTTCCTGGTCTGGCGTCCGGGCCAGTTCTCGCCCGTGCATGGCCATAAGACCTGGTGCGTCTACAAGGTGCTGGCGGGCGAGCTGACCGAAGAGTTCTACGCCTGCGCGGCGTCCGGCGGCGTGCGTCGCACCGGGCAGCGCGCGCGGCGTCCGGGCGACGTCACCACCGCCAGCGCGGGCATCTCGCAGATCCACCGGCTCGGCAACGGCGGCGAGAACGTGGCCATTTCCCTGCATGTGTACGGCGTGCGCGCGGCCGAAATCTCGACCGGCGTGAACATCGTCATGAACGAGCTGTCCTGACCCATTCATCAAAGCAGTGCCAAGTAGAATCGCAATCCCAATCGGAGAAAAAATGTCACGGGGAAATCTTTTCAAATTCGTCGCAGCGTGCGCCCTGGCGGCGGGCGCGGCGGCTTGCGCCCAAGCCCAGGAAGGGGTGGTCACCATCGTGGTGCCGTTCCCGGCGGGCGGCTCGCAGGACGCAGTGGGCCGGTACATGGCCGAAAAGCTGGGCGCCAGGCTGGGCGTGCCCGTCATCGTCGAGAACAAGGCCGGCGCGGGCGGCATCATCGCCGCCGACAGCGTGGCCCGCAGCAAGGACGACGGCCGCACGCTGCTGCTGGCCACCGGAGGCGCCATCTCGATCGCGCCCTTCGTGCAGAAGAAGCTTTCCTACGACGTCGACCGCGACCTGGCGCCGGTGGCGCTCGTCGCCGATACGCCGATGTCCATCGCCGTCAGCGCCGGCAGCCCCTACCAGACGCTGGGCGCGCTGATCGACGCGGCCAGGCAGAACCCCAGCCTGCTCAGCTACGGTTCCACGGGCGCGGGCACGGTGTCCAACCTGACCGGCGAGCTCTTCGCCCACGCCGCCGGCATCAACCTGCTGCACGTGCCGTACCGCGGCGCGGCGCCGGCCAACATCGACCTGATCGGCGGGCAGGTGGCGGCCGTCTTCACCAGCGCCGGCTCGATCCTTCCGCTGGTGGAATCGGGCAAGGCCCGGGTGTTGGGCACGTTCTCCAAGGCCCACCTGCCCAAGCTCGGCGATCCGCCCACCGTGTCGCAGGCAACGGGCCTGGACGGCATGGACGTGCCGATCTGGGTGGGTTTCATGGCGTCGTCCGCCATGAAGCCGGAGCGCCGCGCGCAGCTGGAACGCGAGATCCTCTCCATCTGCGAGAAGCCCGAGACCAAGGCGTATTTCGAAGAGCAGGGCGCCGTGGCCGCCTGCGCCAGCGGCGCCGCCCTCAAAGACGTGATCACGGCGGACAGCGCCCGCTGGAAGAAGGTGGTGAGCGCCGAGGCCGCCACCTGAACCTCGCGGCCGCGGCCTGGCAGGCCGCGGCTGGCCCTAAAGATAATCCATGGGCAGCATCGTGGTGGACTTGATCTGCTCCATGGAGAAGCCCGCGCAGACGTCCAGCAGTTCGTGGTTCCGGATGAGCTTCTGGTAGATCTGGTCGTAATGCTTGATGTCCGGCACCACGATGCGCAGCAGGTAATCGATCGAGCCGCTCAGGCGGTAGAACTCGACGACTTCCGGAATCAGCGAAATGGCCGTCTGCAGGCTGCTGTACCACTCCACGCTGTGGCGGTTGGTTTTCAGCAGCACGAAAACCGTGACGCCGACATTCAGTTTCTCCGCGTCCAGCAGCGCCACGCGCCGCTTGATATAGCCTTCCTTCTCCAGCCGCTGGATGCGGCGCCAGCACGGCGTGACCGACAGGTTGACCTGCTCGGCGATATCGGCGAGCGGCGCGTTGCAGTCGCGCTGCAGCAGTTCGAGCAGGCGGCGGTCGATCTTGTCGGGATGGAACGTAGTGGACGTATTCATGGCGCGATGTCGTTCAGGATCCGGCCCGGCGTTCAGACGGCGGCGTCCGGCGGGATGTCGGCGAAGTCGGGCAGCAATTGCTCGGCCACCGCGCGCACCGTCCGCACCAGGCGCTCCAGCGCCGGACTCAGCAGGGCGGACTGGGCGCTGATGACGCCGAAGCGGAAGGGGATGAGGGTGTCCAGCGGCTTGACCACCGTGCCCGCCAGCGGAATGCTGCGGGCGGTCAGCGGTTCCATCACGCAGACCCCCAGCCCCGCGCCCACGCAGGTCAGGGCGTTGATGGATGAATTCGTCTCCAGCACGGCGGCGGGCGCCAGCGCGGCGTCGATCTGGCGGCGCAGCCGGTACGGGTTCGACATGGTGACCAGCCGCCGCCGCGCGAGGGCCTGCAGCGGCACCACGTCGAGCCGGCTCAGCGGATCCGCTTCGGGCAGCACCACCACGCAGGCCGCCTGGCCCGCCCAATGCACCCGCAAGGCGTCGTGCTCCACCGGCAGGCTGGTGACGCCGAGCTGCGCGTTGCCCGTCAGCACCGCGTGCGCCACGCGCTCGGCCGGATAGCTGTGCAGATAGATATTGCCGGCGATGTCGCCCGCATCCACCGTGCGCAATGCCTGCGGCAACAGGTTGGCCGATAGCGCCGGCGTGGCCGCCACCCGCAGCGTCTTGCTCCGGCCCCGGGCGATTTCCGCGGCCTGGGCATCCAGCTGCTTCAGGCTCGACAGCGCCCGCTCGACCTCGTCGTACAGCAGGAAGCCCTGTTCCGTGGGCGCGAGGCGAGGGCCGTTGCGCACGAACAGCGGATAGCCCACCTCGGTCTCCAGTTCCTGGATCAGGCGCGTCATGACGGGCTGGGAGCGCGCCAGCAACCGCCCCGCGGCGGTGATGCTGCCCGCGTGCATGACGGCGGAGAACGCTTCCAGCGCTTTGATATCCATGGCTTATGATTCTTTATAAGAATGATGATTACGCCATTATCCTATTTATGCATGATGATCTCATCAGGTGGAACCCTAGGCGTAACATCTGCCTCACGACGCGGGCCCGGGCGCCCGCCATTCACGCACTGCCACCCAGCCATACCCATGACGATGCACCCCTTAGCCCGCGCCCCCGGCGCTCCCTCCGATCCCCAGGTTCTCGCGGCGTCCGCCGGCAAACGGGGGCGGCAATGAGCGACAGCGTGCGCCTGGCCAAGCGCGTGGCCGAGGACCAGCGATGCTCGCGCGGCGACGCGGAACGCTATATAGAGGGCGGCTGGGTCGCCGTGGACGGCAAGCGGGTGGAAGAACCCGGCTGCCGGGTCACGCCGGCCCAGGCCGTAACGCTCCTGCCCGGCGCTCGCCTGGAAGAAGCGCGCCCGGTCACGCTGCTGGTGCACAAGCCGGCCGGCCTGTACGCCAACGATGAACCGGGCTCCGCCCGCGACCTGATCCTGCCCGAGAACCTGATGCCGGGCGACCGCTCGGGCCAGCCCTACCTGAAACGCATGTTCAACGGCCTGAGGCTGGTGACTCCCCTGGAGCGCGCCGCCAGCGGGCTGCTCGTGTACACGCAGGAATACCCCGTGGCGCGCAAGCTGCGGGAAGAAGCGCGCCACGTGGAGCAGGAATACGTGGCGCAGGTGTCGGGCACCCTGGACGAAGGCGGGCTGGCGCGGCTGCAGCGCGGCCTGGCCTACGGCGGCCGGCCCGCGACGCCCATGAAAGTCAGCTGGCAGAGCGAATCCCACCTGCGCTTCGCCCTGAAGACGCCGGATCCCGGTTTCATCGAATACGCGTGCGACACCGCGGGCCTGCGCCTGCAGGCGCTGCGCCGCATCCGCATCGGCCGCCTGCCGATGGCGGGCCTGGCCGTCGGCCAATGGCGCTACCGGCTGGCATACGAACGATTCTGAGGGGAAGCAATGACGATGACGGATTCGGCACCGGGCCGGGGCGGCAAGCCCGATGGCGGACGCAGGCATTTCCTGATCGGCGCCGGCGCCTGGGGCCTGTCGGCCGCCATGCTGGGCGGTTGCGCGAGTCGCGCGCCGACGACTTCGCGGCCGCCGGCCGCCGCGCCCGTCCGGCCCGCGCCCCCGACACCCGTCGGCGCGGCGGCGGCCGTGCCGGCGCTCAAGCCGGGCGCGCGCATCGCCATCGTGGCCCCGGCCTCGGCGGCGCCGGACGCCAGCGACCTGGCCTCCGAATGGCTGGAAGCGCGCGGCTATGCGGCGCAGGTCATGCCGGCCTCCCGCACCCGGCTGGAGGCTCCCTACGACTACCTGGCCGGCACCGACGCCGAGCGCCTGGCCGACCTCCATGCCGCCTTCGCCTCGCCCGACATCGGCGCCGTCTGGTGCCTGCAGGGCGGCTTCGGATCCTGGCGCCTGCTGGACCAGCTGGATTTCGGCCTGATCCGCCGCCACCCCAAGCCCTTCATCGGATACAGCGACATCACGGCGTTGCATCTGGCCATGCAGCGGCATGCCGGCTTCGTCACTTTCCACGGCCCGATGCTGGCGCAGGACCTGCTGGCCGGCAAACGCGAACCCACCGAGTCGCACCTGCTGGCCATGATCGGCGGGCAGGTGGGGCAGGGCGCATGGATCGAGCCGCCTCTGGATGCCATCGCCACGGAGCTGATCCCGGGCACCGCCACCGGACGGCTGGTCGGCGGCAATCTGGCCTTGATCGCCGCGCTGATCGGCTCTCCCAACGAGATCGATACCCGCGACGCCATCCTCTTCATCGAAGACGTGAACGAGGCGCTGCCCCGGGTCGACCGTATGCTGAGCCAGCTGGCGGCCGCCGGCAAGTTCGAGGGTCTCAAGGGAGTGCTGGTCGGCACCTTCACCCGCATCCTGGGCGTGCAGGGGGATGACGCCCAGGCGCAGGGCATGCTGTATCCGCTCATCCTGGACCAGTTCCGCGCGCGCGGCATCCCGGTGCTGGCGGGCTGGCCCAGCGGGCACGGCACCCCCAACCTGACCCTGCCGCTGGGCGCCCGCGTCACGCTGGACACGGGGCGGGGTGCGCTACGGTTGGAGCAGGCGGTAGCCGTCTGATTCCCCAGGAATGCGCTATATATAAGTCAAATCATCGATTTATGACTCATAAATAGCGCATTCTTAATTCTTGATTGACTCATTAATAGTGCAATTTTTTCCCTAAAGCACTATTATTGAGTCATGAAAAAGAAGCTAGAACCCAGTTTCGATGGCGCTGAAGCACTGGCGCGCATCGGCGCGAACCTCCGCACCGCGCGCCTGCGCCGCGGCGAAACGGAATCCACGCTGGCCGACCGCCTGGGCGTATCGCGCGCCACCATTGCCCGCCTGGAGCGCGGCGACGGCGGCGTATCGCTCGCGCTCGCGCTGGAAGCCCTGCTGCAGTACGGCTATGCCGAGCAGGTCTTCGCGCTGGGCGATCCGGAGCTCGACGGCGTGGGCAAGCGGCTCGACGCGGTCCGCCGCCCCAGCCGCGGCAGCGCCGGCACGCTGCATACGCACCGCGCCGATCCCTCCCGGTTATAAGGGCGGGCCCCGGACATGGCACGATCCAAACGGCAGAAATCCGTCGAAAGCGAGCTCTACGTCTACGTCGACATCCGCGGCGAGGCGGTGCTGGCGGGCATCCTCACGCTGGACGACTCGGACGAAAACCACTTTTTCGCCGAATTCACCTACGTGCAATCCTACGCGGCCGATCCGCGCGCCTTCGCGCTCGATCCCCTGAATCTGCCGCTGGTCGACTCCCGCACCACGTTCCGCACCGAGAGCCGCTACGAAAAACTGGGCGCGATCTTCGACGCGGCCCCGGATGCCTGGGGGCGCAACGTCATGCGCATCGACAACGCCGGCGCCCGCGTCACGGAAGACGAGGTCCTGCTCAAGGGCAGGGGCATGGGCGTGGGCGCGCTGTTCTTCAGCGCCCGCCAGCTCACGCCCAATATGCGCAAGACCTACCGCCTTCCCGAGGTCGGCCAGCTGGAATCGCTGGCCGGCCTCATCACCGACATCGACCAGGGCGTCAAGCCCAAGGGGCTGTACCGCGACATCCTCGGCAGCTCGTGGGACATCGGCGGCGCCCGCCCCAAGACCATCGTGCGCGACGAGCAAGGCGAGATATGGATCGCCAAGTTCCCCCGCAAGGGCGATTCCTACGACCGCCAGCGGGTCGAATACGCCAATCTGCAGATGGCCAAGGCCATCGGTCTCACCGTGCCGGAAATCCGCCTGGCGGAAACGCGCCTGGGCGCGGTCCTGCTGACGCACCGCTTCGACCGCGAGCGGCTTCCCGCCGCGGCGGGCGCCGAGCCGGTCGTCGCGCGCCGGCATTTCCTCAGCGGGGCCTCGCTCATCAGCCCGTCCGTGCAGATCGGCAAGCGCGAGCTCGACGGGCCGCGCGGCAAGGCCACGTATTCCTACGCCCGGCTGGCGGACGTCACGCGCCGCGTGTCGTCCAACCCCGTGCAGGACCTGAAGGAACTGTATGCCCGCATGGTGCTGAACGTGGCCGTGCACAACACCGACGACCACCTCAAGAACGTCGGCTTCCTGAAAGACGAGGGCGCGCACAGCTACCGGCTCTCGCCCTTGTTCGACGTGGTGACGCAAGAGGGATCGGCGCGCCATTACCTGCACATCGGCGCCGCCGGCCGCGAGAGCTCCTTCGACAACTGCCTGAGCGAGTACCGGCGCTTCGGCCTGCGCTCGGAAGCCGCCGCCCGCGAGATACTCGAACACGTGCGCGAGGTGGTGGCGCAGCGCCAGCGGTTCTACGACATCGCGGGCATGACGGCGGAAGAGGTCGCCCACGTGGAAGCGTCGCTGAGCGCCTGGCGCCACGGTATATTGCCGGTATGAAAAAGCTGGACATCCCCGCCCTGGAGATCTTCGTCGCGGCCGTCGAAGAGAAAAGCCTGTCGAAAGCGGCCGAACGCGAAAACCTCGTCACTTCGGCCGCCAGCAAGCGCGTGGCGGAACTGGAGCGCCACCTGGGCCGGACCCTGCTGCACCGGCACGGACGCGGCGTGGAGCCGACGCCCGCGGGCACCTTGCTCTACCAGCGCGCCAAGGCCATCCTGCGCAGCGTGCAACTGACCGAACAGGCCATCAACGGATACTCCCTCAACGGCCAGGCGAAGATCCGGCTGGCCTCCAATCCTTCAACCATCCTGCAGTTCCTGCCGGGCGTGATGGGCCGCTTCCTGGCGGGCCGCAGCGACGTCAGCGTGGATCTGCTCGATGCCCACAGCTACGACATCCCGCGCATGGTGGCGGAAGCCGCGGTCGATATCGGCATCTATCACGCCGACCACCCGATGCCGGGCGTGGCGTCGTTTCCGTTCCGCCGCGACCGGGTAGGCCTGGTCGTCCCGGTGGGCCATCCCCTGGCCGACCGCGGCGAGCTGTTGCTCGAAGAGGCGCTGGACTACGACCTGCTGGGGTATTTTCCGCGCCATTCGCTGGACCAGTTCCTGGCCTACGCGGGCCAGACGCTTTCTCGTCCGCCCAACGTCAAGCTGCAGGTCTCCAATTTCGAGACGCGCTGCCGCATGATCCGCGAAGGGCTGGGGATAGGCATCGTGCCCGAGGGCATCGCGCGCAACTACCTGGCGTCGATGGGGCTGGTGCTGCTGCGCCTGCGCGATGAATGGGCCGAGCGCCAGTTCTACGTCTGCGTGCGCGACGCCGCGCAACTGGCGCGGCCCGTGGAAGACCTGCTGCGCGCGCTGACCGCACAGGCCGAGCCGGCGGCATAGCCGCCGGACGGCAGGGCTAGGGCCTGTTCATACTCCCCGCCTGGCGGGCGGCCGCCGCCTCCGCCAGCACCGGGCGCAGATAAGCCAGGAAGCGGTCCGGATCCTCGCTCATCGGGAAGTGCCCCATGCCCTCCATGATCTGCCACTTCGCGCCCGCGATGCGGCCCGCCAGGAACTCGGTATCCTGCGGCGTGCAGGAATAGTCGTATTCGCCGGTCAGGAGCCAGAGCGGGCAGCGCCGCGTATCGATGTCGGCGACGCGCTCGCGGATGTCGCCGTCGGCGGTATAGAAGTGCAGGTCCCCCTTGAATACGCCCGGCCCGCTCTGCATGTAGTGCCACAGCGTTTCCCAGCGGTGCCGGTCGGGGCTGCCGGGGCCCACCAGCCCCGATACGATGCCGGCGCAGACTTCGCCGCCGTGCACGTCGGGCCGGTTCAGCCATTCCAGATCGTAGTAGGGGTCCACGTGGGCGCCGGACTGCAGGCCGATCGCGCCGCCGAAACGCTGCGCGTGCTCCAGCGCCAGGTGCAGCACCATCCTGCCGCCGATCGAGCAGCCCATGACCAGCGGCCGTTCGAGCGCGAGCGCATCGGCCACGCCGAGCACGGCCTGGGCATAGTCCTGCGAGGTCAGCCGATAGGTTTCCTCGTGCCAGCCCTCGGGCGGCGAGGACTTGCCGTGCCAGGGCAGGTCGAAGGCGATGACGCGAAAGCGGCCGAGGATCTCCGGATCGTTCATCACGGCCCGGTACTGGCGCGTATCGGCCCCGGCGGTATGCAGGCACAGCAGGGGCGTCCCGCTGCCGGCTTCCTCGACGTAGACGCGATGGGCGCGCCCGCCCAGCGGCAGTTGCAGGTAGCGGCCGACGATGGGCTCGAATGCGGCGTGTTGCGGATTCACGAGGATGCTCCTTGAGTGCGTGGGCAGGCCAGCACCTCCTTGAAATACAGCAGATGGGACATGAAGGGGTAGAGATCGCCTTCCGCGCGCAGGCGGCGGAACTTGATCATCGCCATCAGGTCATGGAAACCGGGCGGCGGAGCGGGCGTCCAGAACACCGCCCAGTCCTCGGCGCGCGCCCGCAGCGCGAAATCCCAGCGCGGCATGACGAAAGGCCCCCGGCGCACCTCGGCGATGCGGCCGCCGGCCACCGTGATCAGATGGGCCGACTCGCCGGACTCCAGCATGAATACCGTGTTCAGGTGGCGGCCCCGCCAGACCAGCCGCTCACGCCCGTTCACGGCGTCGGCCAGTCGATGAAGAATGAAGTCGTCTTCTTGCATAGTGCGTTCCTCGTCACGCCGGCGGCTCGTGCAGCCGGTAGATGCCGCCGCCGGCGTCGGCCGGCGGATAGCGTTGCGCCACCAGGGGATCGTGGCCGGGCACGATGTGGGCGTCCGAATCGGCCAGCGAGCGGATGCGCGCATAGCCTTCCAGCATATCCCCCACATGGAAGATGGCGGGAAAGGGATTGCTGTCCGTGTAGTTGCGGTAATAGTGCAGAGCGTCGGAAGCCAGCACCACCCAGCCCCTCGCGGTATGCACCCGCAGCACCTGCAGCCCGGGGGTATGGCCGCCTATCCGGTAGAGTTCCAGGCCCGGGGCCAGGCGCGAATCGCCGTCATGGAAGCGCACCCGGCCGGCATAGACGCGGCGCACCACCGCCTGCACGTCTTCGGCCGAGAAGAAATGCCGCATCGCCTCGAAGCACATGTAGCGCCCCGTGGCGTAGTGCATTTCCGCTTCCTGAAGGTGGATTCGCGCCCGCGGGTAGGCGTCGACGTTGCCCGCGTGGTCGTAGTGCAGATGCGTCAGGACCACATCCTCGACCGCCTCGGGCGCCACGCCCAGGCGCGCCAGCGCGGCTTCGGGCGGCAGGCTGAATTCACGCCCCCGGGCGCGCGCCGAGCAGGCGCTGAACCCGGTGTCCACCAGCACGGTGCGGCCCGCGCCGCGCAACAGCCAGCAATAGAAGTCCAGGGCCATCGGTCCGTCGTGCTCGTCGGCGCGGGTCAGGAAGTTGTCGGCCGCCCGCCGCTTCACGCTGGCGTAGCGGATCGCATACACCTCGTAGACGGGCAGGGCGGCCGGCTCGGCCGGCGTCCCGTTCACGGCGCCTTCACCAGCTTGCACTGGCTTTCCGACAGCGGCATGAAGGCCTGCTCGCCCGGCACCGTCTTGACGACCTTGTAGTAGTCCCAGGCGCCCCTGGACTCCTTGGGGGCCTTGACCTCGACCACATAGGTGTCGTGGATCAGCTTGCCGTCCTCGCGCAGCCGCGCGTTGCGCGCGAAGGCATCGCGGATGGGCATGGTCCGCAACGTCCGCATGACGACGTCCACGTTGTCGGACCCGGACTTCTCCACCGCGCGCAGGTAATTCAGCACGGCCGAGTACTGGCCGGCCTGCAAGGCGGTCGGCATCTTGTTGGACGCCTTGAAGAAACGCTGCGCGAAGGCGCGGGTCTCATCGTCCATGTCCCAGTAGAAGGTCTCGGCGAAGGTCATGCCCTGGGCGGCCTCCAGGCCCACGCCGTGCACGTCGGTAATGCTCATCAGCATGGCGACCAGCTTCTGCCGTTCCGCCAGCCCGAACTCGCGCGCCTGCTTGATCTCGTTTTGCAGATCGGCCCCGGCGCTGGCGAACGCCACCGCATCCGCCTTGCTGGATTGCGCGGCCAGCAGGAAGGAGGCGAAGTCCGTCCCCGGGAACGGGTAGCGGACCGAGCCGGCGACCGCGCCTCCGCCATCCTTCACGAAGCGCATGCCGTCGCCCTCCAGCGAATGGCCGAAGGCATAGTCCGCGGTGACGAAATACCACTTCTTGGCGCCGGCCTCGACCAGGGGCAGGGTGCCCACCTTGGCCAGGGCGTAGGTGTCGTACACCCATTGGACGTTGTTGGGCGAGCAGTCCTCGCCCGTGATCCGGGTGGCGCCCGCGCCCGTCACCATCGTCATGCGGCCTTTCTCGCGGGCGATGTTCATGACGGCCAGCGCCACCGCGCTGTTGCCCAGCTCGGTCACCACGTCGACCTTCTCGCGGTCCATCCATTCGCGGGCGCGGCCGGCGGCCACGTCGGTCTTGTTCAGGTGATCCGCCGACACGATTTCCACCGGCTTGCCCAGCACCTTGCCGCCGAAGTCTTCCACAGCCAGCTTGGTGGCCAGCACCGAACCGGGGCCGACGTTGCCCGAATAGGCGCCGGACATATCCGTCAGCACCCCGATGCGCACGATGCCATCGGAAATGCCGTCGGACGGCTGCGCCTGCGCCGCGCCGGCGCAGGCCGCGAGCGCCATCAGCAGCGTGATCTTCTTATTCATGGTCTTCTCCTTGGGTTGGCTCACATCTGGCTCACGTACTTGACCTGCATGAACTCCTGCAGGCCTTCCACGCCGCCTTCCTTGCCCAGCCCGCTGTCCTTGACGCCGCCGAAGGGCGTCTCCGGCAGCGAGGCCTGGCAGTGGTTCACGCAGACGACTCCGCTTTCGATGCGTTCGGTGGCCTGGCGGGCGATGCCCGAATCCCGCGTGTACACATAGGAAGCCAGTCCGAACGGCAGGCGGTTCGCCAGCGCCAGCCCTTCCTCCAGGTCCTGGAAGGGATGCACCAGCGCCAGCGGGCCGAAGGGTTCGGTATTGGCCGCCAGGCAGTCGTTGCCGGCATCGCGCAGCACGGTCGGCGCCCAGAACCAGCCCGGCAGGTCGAGCCGGGCGCCGCCGGCGGCAAGGCCCGCGCCGCGCGCCAGCGCGTCCGACACCATGGATTCCATCGCCGCCAGGCGCCGCGGATTGGCCAGCGGCCCCATCTGCACGCCGGCTTCCAGCCCATTGCCGACGCGCCAGCCGCGCGCGCGCTCGGCCAGGCGTTCGACGAAGCGCTCGTACACGCCGTGCTGCACGTACAGGCGCGTGGGCGAGGTGCAGATCTGTCCGGAGTTGCGCAGCTTGGCGGCCAGCACCGCGTCCGCCGCCGCCTCGGGATCGGCATCGTCGAATACCAGCACCGGGGCATGCCCGCCCAGTTCGAGCGTGGCGCGCTTGAGCCCGGCCGCGGCCAGCGTCGCCAGTTCGCGGCCGATGGAGGTGGACCCGGTGAACGTGACCATGCGGGTCACGGGCGATTCGATCAGCCGGCGCGAAATCTCGCCGGGATCGCCGAACACCATGCCGAGCACACCCGCCGGCAGCCCGGCGTCCGCCAGGGCGCGGGCGATCTCCAACGCGATCGCCGGGGTTTCCTCCGACGGCTTGATCACGATGGAGCAGCCCGCCGCCAGCGCGCCGGCGATCTTGCGCGACGGCGTGATGGCGGGCGCATTCCAGCCCGAAAAGGCCGCGACCGGGCCGCCCGGCTCCGGTATCGCCATCTGGCGGATGCCGGCGACCCGGCCGGGAATGATGCGGCCGTACGTGCGGCGGGCTTCCTCGGCGGCCCATTCGAACATCTCGGCCGCGGTCACCACCTCTTTTTCCGATTCGGGCAGCGGCTTGCCGAGTTCGCGCGTGATCAGCCACGCGAGCAGGGCGCCGCGCTCGCGCATCAGGGCCGCGGCCCGGCGCAGGATCGCGGCGCGCTCCAGGGGCGGCGTGTCGCGCCAGCGCGGGAAGCTGCGCCGGGCCAGGTCCAGCGCTTCGTCGATATCGGCGGGGGTCGCCACGGGCAGGCGCCCCAGCACGGCCAGCGTGGCCGGATCGGTCACCTCCAGGGTGCGGCGGTTGCCGGCGGCGCGGGGGACGCCGTCGATCCACAGGGCGAGTTCGGGGTAGTTCAGGGTCTGTTCCATTCAATCCGCCTTGGCGATGTTGCCGGCCTGTATTACCTGCGCCCAGCGCTCGGTCTGGGAACGGATGTGCTGCGCGAAATCGTCCGCGCTGCCCGTCATCGGGAACTGGCCCAGCTTCAGCAGGGCCTCGCGCGATTCCTCGGTGCTCATGATCTTGTTGATCGCGGCGTTCAGGCGCCGGGTCACGTCGGGCGGCAGGCCGGCCGGCGCCAGCACGCCGTTCCACGGCTCGGCGCTGAAGCCCGGGATGCCGGCGGCCTGCGCCACCGTCGGGATCCCCGGCGCCACGGCGGAAGGCTGGGCGCTGGCGACCGCCAGCGCGCGCATCTTGCCCGCCTGGACCTGCGGCATGGCCGCGATGGCGCTCAGGAAGGCCATGTCCACCCGGCCCGCGACCAGGTCGGCGATCGCCGCCGAATCGCCCTTGTAGGGCACGTGCGTGATATCCACCTTGGACGCGCTCTTGAACCACTCGCCGGCCAGGTGGTTCACCGCGCCGCTGCCGGCCGACGCGAAGGTGAGGGCGCCCGGCGTCTTGCGCGCGCCCGCGATCAGTTCCCCCACGCTCTTGAACGGCGAATTCGCCGGAACCACCAGCAGGTAGGGGTAGCTTGCGACCAGCGCGACCGGCTGGAAGTCCTTCAGCACCTGATAGTCGACCTTCTGCTTGTAGACGGGTTCGATGGACAGCGTGCCGCTGCTGCCCAGCATCAGGGTGTAGCCGTCGGCGGCGGCGCGCTTGACGGACTGGACCGCCACCACGCCATTGGCGCCCGCGCGGTTCTCGACGACGATGGTCTGGCCGAGCTCCGCTTCGAGCTGGCGGGCCAGATAGCGGCCGACCGCGTCGGTAGGGCCGCCGGCGGTGAAGCCGATCACCAGGGTGACGGGCTTGACGGGATAATCGGCCGCGGCCGCGTTCAGGCTGAGAGCGGCGAGCGCGGGCAGCGCCCACCGGGCAAATCGTGAAGTCATGGTTGTCTCGGATCGGAAGCGGGGCGCGCGAGGCGCCGCCGGGAAGAACTTGGGGGCCTTACGCGTAGCCGCGCTCGATGAGCTTGACCATCACGGGGTAGTACTCCTTGACGTAACCGGCGGCCCGGGTGCGTTCGAGCAGGTCGTGCGTCAGGGAGGCGGCGCGCGCGTCCACCTCTCCCTGCCTGGCCAGTTCCAGCGCCAGCAGGATGTCCTTGATCGCATACTCCGTGGGGAAGGTCTTTTCCGGGAACGTTTCGGCGGCAAGCGCCTTCTGTCCGGGATTGCGCAGGACGAAACTGTCCGCCGACCCCTTGCTCAGCGCGTCCAGCAGCAGCTTGCCGTCCACGCCCGCGCTGCGCCCGATCGTGATCGCCTCGGCAAGCGCGTGCACGGTCATGAACACCACCATGTTGTTCATGATCTTCACCACCTGGCCGTTGCCGATCCCGCCGCACAGCAGCACGTCCGTGCCCATGCACGACAGGTAGGGCAGCACCGCTTCGTAGTCTTCCTGGCTGGCGCCCACGGTGATCATCAGCGTGCCCTGGCGGGCGGCTTCGCGCATGCGGGCGACGGGCGCGTCGATCAGCAGGATGCCGTGGCCGCGCAAGGTCTGCGCCAACTGGCGGGTGCGCGCCACGTCGCTGGTGCTCATGTCCACCACGACGCGCACGCGCCCGGCGGCCTCGACCAGTCCGTCCGGCCCGGTGCAGACCTGCTCCACCTGCGCGATGCTGGGCAGGGACAGGAACACGATCTCCGCATTGCGGGCGACCTCGGCCACCGAGGCGCACCCATGGCCGCCGAGCTCCGCGATACGGTCGACCGGCGCGGGGCTGATGTCGGTCACATACACCGGATGCCCGGACTTGCGGACCAGGTTGGCGCACATCGGTTCACCCATGACGCCCAGGCCGATGAACCCCAGCGGGGTCTTTGTCTCGCTCATTACTTCCTCCTTTGCATTGCGTGTGTGTGTTGTTGTTGCATGCAGCTTACGTAGCGCGCCGCGCCGCCGGTATGAAAAATTGGCAAAGCAACCTTCTCCAATTCCGCCCCCCGGGAACAAGAACGCTCCTTTTCCTTTTTATCAATGCTGCGCGGCCCGGGAAGCCTAGAGTGATCGGCAGAAGCGAAAGGCGCGCTGACGCGCCGCAACAACCGATGGAGACACGCATGCTGCTGGACACGATTGCCGCCTATGGCGCCCGCGATACGCAGGCCAGGCTGCCGGAAGAGGTCATCCACCACGCCAAGCGCGCCTTCCTGGATTGGCTGTCGGCGCTGTACCCGGGCACGCGCACTCAGCCCTGCCTGCAGCTCCTGGGCGCTCACGGGGCGGAATTGGGCGCCGGCAGCTCCAGCCTGCCCGGTTGCGCCACCACCGCCTTTCCGGCCACCGCCGCCTGGATCAACGGCAGCGTGTCGCACGCAGTGGAGTTCGACGACATCTACCGCGACGCGATCTATCACCCCGGCTGCCCGACGATCGCCGCCGCGCTGGCCCTGGCCGAAGAGGCCGACGCCGGCGGGCGCGAACTGCTCAACGCCATCGTCGTCGGCTACGAAATCTCGACCCGCATCGGCGCCGCGGTGCAGCCCGCCCACTACCGCTACTTCCACACCACGGGCACCGTGGGCTGCTTCGGCAGCGCCGCCGCCGCCGCGGCGCTGTGCGCCCCGGGCGACGCGCAAGCGATGCTGCACGCGCTGGCCACCGCCGGCACCCTGGCCAGCGGCCTGCAGCAGGCTTTCCGCTCCGACGCCATGAGCAAGGCGCTGCATGCCGGCCACGCGGCCGCGGTCGGGGTGCGGGCCGGGCAGGGCGCCGCCCACGGCATCACCGGCGTGCCCGATATCCTGGAAGGCGAAGTCGGCTTCGGCGCGGCGCTGGCGCGCG
Source organism: Achromobacter denitrificans NBRC 15125 (assembly GCF_001571365.1). Lineage (GTDB taxonomy): Bacteria > Pseudomonadota > Gammaproteobacteria > Burkholderiales > Burkholderiaceae_B > Achromobacter > Achromobacter denitrificans. The sequence continues at coordinate 56,309 of NZ_BCTQ01000011.1, forward strand.
ACCCGGACTGGAACGTGGCCACGGCCGGATTGGGCGAGCGCTACAACATCCTGTCCATCACCCAGAAGAACCACGGCTGCTGCGGCCACACCTTCGCGGCCATCGACGCCGCCCTGGCCCTGCGCGAGCGCGGAGCGGGCGCCGACGATATCGCCGCCATCCGCGTCGATACCTATCAAACGGCGTTGGACGTGACCGGCAACTTCGCGCCCTCCACCGCCTTCGAAGCCAAATTCAGCCTGCCTTACGTCGTGGCGCACGCCTTCGTCCATGGCTCGGTGCGGCTGGACGCCTTCGCGCCTGCGCGCCTGGCGGACCCGCGGGTGCTCCGGCTGATGCGCCGCCTGGCGCTTCAGGCCGACCCGGCGCTGACCGCGGGCTTTCCGAAGATGCGCGCGGCGCGCGTGGCGGTCACCACCGCCGCGGGCGACGTGCTCGAACACGTTGCGCCTTATCGCAAGGGCGACCCCGAATCCCCGCTGTCCGACGCCGAGCTCAACGACAAATTCGACGAGCTCGCGGGCCCGGTGCTGGGCCGCGCCCGGGCCCAGACCCTCCGCGACGCCGTCTGGCGCCTGGACGCCATGCCGGTGCGCGCGCTGCGCCTGGCCGCCGACATGCCCCGATCCTGATGCCTTCCCAACGCCCATCCATGACATCCGCCTCATCCATGCCTGACACCTCTTTCGCAGACGCGCTCCTTTCCCCCCGGTCCATCGCCCTGGTCGGCGCCTCCGGCGACGCCCGCAAGAACACCGCCCGGCCGTTGCGCTTCATGCGCAAGCACGGCTTCCCCGGCGCGGTCTATCCCATCAACGCCGGGCGGGCCGAAATCCTCGGTGAAAAAGCCTATCCCTCGCTGGTCGGCTTGCCCGGCCCGGTAGACCACGTCTTCGTCATGATTCCGGGCAGCGACGTCGCGGCCATGCTGGACGATTGCGCCCGGGCCGGCGCGCGAGTGGTGACCATTTATTCGGACGGTTTCGGCGAGACCGGCCCCGAAGGCCAGGAGCGCCAGGCCGCCCTGGTGGCGCGGGCCCGCGCCCTGGGCCTGCGCCTGCTGGGACCGAACAGCATCGGGACGGCGAACCTGCATACTGGCGCCATCCTCTCGGTCAATGCCGCGTTCGAAGCCGACACCCTGCTGCCCGGCGACATCAGCCTGGTATCGCAAAGCGGCTCGATGATGGGGTCGCTGCTGTCGCGCGCGGCGGCGCGCGGCTTCGGCTTCGCCAAATCGGTGTCGGTCGGCAACGAAAGCGACATCACCGTGGGCGAAGTGCTGGACGCGCTGGTGGACGATGCCGGCACCAAAGTGATCCTGCTGTTCCTCGAAACCCTGCGCGACGCCCCGACGCTGGCCCGGGCCCTGGCGCGCGCCCGCGCCGCCGGCAAGCCCGTGATCGCGTACAAGCTGGGGCGCTCCGAGCAGGGCGATGCGCTCGCGCAGTCCCATACCGGGGCCATGGCCGGCAACGACGTCGCGGTGGACGCCTTCCTCAAGGCCTACGGCGTCATGCGGGTGCGCAACCTGGAGACGCTGTTCGAGCTGGCGCCGCTGGCGTCCAGGCATGCCGGCGCCCGGCCGGCCGGCCCCGGCGCCGGCGGTCCCGCCCGCGTCGCCGTGATCACCACCACCGGCGGCGGCGCGGCCACCGTGGTCGACAACCTGGGGCTGCACGGCATGGTGGCCGCGGCGCCGCCGGCGGATTTCGTGCGCCGCATCGCCGAACAGGGGCTGCGCATCCGGGAAACGCCGGTCATCGACCTGACCCTGGCCGCCACCAGCGCGCAATACCGGATGCTGCTCGAACACCTCTTGCGCGCCGACTGGTGCGACGCCGTCCTGAGCGTGGTCGGTTCGTCCGCGCAGTTCCATCCCGGCCTGGCCGTCCAGCCCCTGCTGGAGGCGGACAAGCCCGTGGACAAGCCGCTGGCCGTCTTCCTGGCGCCCGAGGCGCCGGAATCGCTGGCCCTGTTGCGCGCCGGCGGGATCGCGGCCTTCCGCACGCCCGAAGCCTGCGCCGACGCGCTGGCGGTGTTCCTGACGGCCGGCGGCCAGCCGCCGGCGGCGGGCGAGGCGTTTCCCTGGCCGGCGCGACTGCCGCGCCAGGGCATGCTGAGCGAACATGAAGCCGGCGCACTGTTTCGCAACCTCGGCGTGCCGGTGGCCGGCGGCGAACTCGCCGACCCCGCGGCGCTCAAGCATGCCGTGCCGTACCCGGTGGTTGCCAAGGTCTGCTCGCGCGACCTGGCGCACAAGACCGAGATGGGCGCCGTGCGCGTCGGCATCCCCGACGCCGGCGCCTTGCGCGCCGCCGTGGACGACATGCTGGACAGCGTGGCGCGGCTGGCCCCGGCCGCCCGCGTGGACGGCATCCTGGTCCAGCCCATGGAAACCCGCCTGATCGAAATGATCCTGGGCTACCGCCACGACCCGCTGGTGGGGCCGACCGTGCTGCTCGGCGCGGGCGGGATCGCCGCGGAACTCTCGCCCGACTACGCGATCCGGCTGGCGCCGGTCGGCCTGGACGAAGCCCGCCAGATGATCGCGGAAGTGCGCCAAACCCGTCTGATACGCGGCTTTCGCGGCCTGCCCGCCGGAGACTGCGAGGCGCTGGCCCATGCCATCGCCGCATTCTCGCGCCTGGCCTGCGCCCAGGGCGCCCAGGTCGTGGAAGCCGAAATCAACCCGCTGTTCGTCCGCGCCGAGGGCGTGGTCGCGGTGGACGGCCTGGCTCGCCTGGCCTGACGCCCATTCCAGAATCCCCCTTACCAGGAAGCACACAAGATGGACTTCAAGCTGACTCCCGAACAACAGGATTTCCAGAGCGCCGTGCGGCGCTTCGCCGAAGGCGAACTGCGCGACGGCGCGGTCGAACGCGCCCATTCCGACGACTATCCCTGGGATATCGCCCGCAAGATGGCGGAGCAGGGCCTCCTCGGCATCACCGTCTCGCAGGAGGACGGCGGCGTGGGCGGCTCGCTGATGGATGCCGTCATCGCGATCGAGACCGTCGCCTCGGTCTGCCCGCGCAGCGCCGACGTGGTGCAGGCGGGCAACTTCGGCGCCATCCGCGTGCTGGCCGAATATGGCAGCGACCTGCAAAAGCAGAAATACCTGTCCGCGCTGCTCGCCGGGGAAGGGCTGATCTCCGTCGGCATGACCGAGCCCGACGCCGGCTCGGCCGTCACCGAGCTCAAGACCAGCGCCACCCGGGCCGAAGGCGGCTGGCGCATCAACGGCACCAAGATCTTCACCACGCACGGGCCCCACGCCAGCATCATCCTCGCCTACGTGCGCTTCGGCCCGGGCACGGGCGGGATCGGATCGGTGCTCATCGAGACCCGCGCCGAAGGCGTGAAGCTGGGCAAGCGGTCGGCCTTCATGTCCGGCGAGGAATGGGTGGAAATCTTCTTCGACAACGTTTTCGTCCCGGACGACATGGTGGTCCTGGGCGAGGGCGGTTTCAAGAAGCAGATCGCAGGCTTCAACGTGGAGCGCATCGGCAACACCGCGCGTTCGCTGGCGCTGGGCCGCTATGCCTATGAAGAAGCGCGCAACTGGGCGATGCAACGCAAGCAGTTCGGACGCCTGCTGTGCGAGTTCCAGGGCCTGCAATGGAAGTTCGCCGACATGCGCATCAAGCTCGACGCCGCCCAGCTCCTGCTCTACCGCGCCGCCATCGGCGCCGATACTGGTTTTCCGTCGGCGACGGACACCGCCATCGCGAAGGCGTACTGCAACCAGGTCGGGTTCGACGTCGCCAACGACGCCCTGCAAGTGCTGGGAGGGTTGGGCTACAGCCGCGAATCGCTGGTGGAATACTGCGTGCGCCGTTGCCGCGGCTGGATGATCGCGGGCGGATCGATCGAAATCCTGAAGAACCGTATCGCGGAAGGCATTTTCGAGCGCAGCTTCCCGCAACGCCCCCCGCGCTAGCAGGGGGCGGGCCCGGCGGCCTCAGGCGTGGGCCGCCGCCGTGGGGCAGTCCGGCCCGCGCGCCTGCATCCGGGCATGGAAATCCCGGCTCAGCGCCGCCAGCGTTACCTCGCCGAAGCGGCCCAGCAGCAGCGCTTCGGCGTCGTCGAAAGCGTCGGTCAGGGCGGCGTTGACGGCGGCCTCGACCAGGCAGCCGGGGGATTCGCTGCGGTTGCCCATGGCGAAAATCCCCGGCGAGCCCAGGGCCTCGTAGATGTCGCGCAGGGTGACCGCGGCGAAATCGCAGGAAATCGTCCAGCCGCCGCCATGCCCCTTCTCGGAGCGCACCAGGCCTTGCGCGCGCAGCCCCGCCATGATGCGCCGGATCACCACGGGGTTGGTCTGCATCACCTTGCCCAGCGCCTCCGAGGTCATCGGGCCGGGGGCCTCCGCCATGTGGAGCAATACGTGGAGCACGCCGGAAAGTTTGCTGTCTCGTCTCATGCAACAGATGCTATTGCATGGGCTCCGGATGGCGCAAGTGACCGCCTTGGCCGGGCCTAGCCGCGCCTGGCCGACCAGTCTCCCTGGCCCGCGGCCTTGCCGCTCATCGTCCTGCCGTTGACCAGCCCGGTGTAGCGCACGCCGTTCACGGTGAAGGCGATTTCGGCGCCATGCATCCGCGCGTCGGAAATCGGCACCGAACCCAGCTTGCCCGAGAGCTTCTGGTAGTGCTGGTCCAGTTGCAGCGTCTGTCCGCCCACCTCCCATTTGCCCTGCACCTTGGCCGGGACGATCCACAGCAGCGCGGTGCAGTAGGTGCTGCAGTCCTTCGTGACGGTCTCCTCGGCGTCGGGCTCCCAGTCGCCCATGCGGAAGGTGTTCGACACCACGCGCGTGCCGGGCGCCAGTTCCAGCAGGCGAGGCCGCAGTTTTTCGTTGATGGTCGACAGCAGGAACATGGTGATGACGTCGGCCTTGGAGAGGTCGGTGGCGAACAGGTCGGCGGCCACGAAGGTGGCGCGGTCGCCGACGCCGGCGCGCGCGGCGTTGCGGCGCGACAGTTCCACCAGGTCCGGGTTGTACTCGATGCCCTGGGCCGTGAGGCCGCGTTGCGCCGCCGTGATCACCGTGCGGCCGTCGCCCGAGCCCAGGTCCATCAGGCGGTCCTTGGGCGTGACCTTGGCCATGTCGAGCATCTTGTCCACCAGGGTCTGCGGGGTGGGCACCCAGATGACGTCCTTGCCGTCCTGCCCGACGTCGGGCACGTATTCCTTCTGCTCGGCCGCCGTCGCGGCGGGCGCGGTCTGGGCGCCGGCGCCGAAAGCCCAAGACAGGGCCAGGGCCATCGCCGAGGCGTGCGCCGCCCGCCGCCAGCGCGCTGCGGCCACCCGGTAGCCGGGCTCGGGGGACTGGATCGCGATCTGCATGATGAAGGCTCCTTGCGTAGTGGGACTCGAAAAGCCGGCCGCCGGGACGCCGCGGCTAGGGCCGCGCCGGCCCCGGCTTGAGCAGGCGCAACATGGGAAGGCCCGCCGCCAGGACGGCCAGGCCGATCAGGGCGCCGGCTCCCGCGTAGACGGCGCTCGAATACACCAGGCCGGCGCAGGTCAGCGCCAGCAGGACGGGGGGCAGGGGATAGAGGGGCACCCGGAAGGGCCGCGGGCGGTCGGGATCCAGCCGCCGAAGCCGCCACACCGACGCCGCCACCAGCAGCATGAAGATCCAGAACACCGGCGCGGTGTACGCCACCATGGTCTGCACGCTGTTCTGGCTGAAGGCGCCGAGCGCCACCAGGGCCAGGGTGATCGCGCCCTGGACCAGCAGGGCGGCCACCGGCGTGTCGTTGCGCGCGCTCCAGGCGGCCAGGCCGCGCAGGCGCGGCACGTCCCGGCCCAGCGCGCAGTACACCCGGGCGCCGGTGATGATGGTGCCGTTGATGGTGCTGAGCGCGGTGGCGCAGATCGTCAGGCTGAGGAGCGCGGCCGCATAGGGGCCGGCCGCCAGTTGCATCACGTCCGCGCCCAGCGCCGGCGTGTCGCGCAGGCCCTGCAGGCCGAAGATTTCCAGCAGGGCCAGGTTGATGAGCACATAGGCGCCGGTGACGATCGCGGTGCCGATCAGTAGCACGCGACTCATGTTGCGCCCCGGCTCGCGAAGTTCGCCGCTGAGGTAGGCGGCTTCGTTCCATCCGCCGTAGGTCAAGAGCACGAACACCATGCCCATGCCCATCAGGCCGATCGGATGCCCGGAGAGCGCGACGGGCGCCTCTCCCTGCAAGGGGCTGTCTCCGGTGGCGGACAGGCTGGCGACGAGCACGGCGGCCAGCGCGGCCAGCGTGAGCATGGTGAACGTCCATTGCAGGCGTTTGGAATACCGGGTTCCCGCCACATTCAGGGCGGTGAGCGCCACCACCGACATCGCCGCGTGCAGGGCGGGGCCATGGGCGCCCAGCGGCCAGAGGCGCTGCGCATAATCGCCATAGATATAGGCGACCACCGCGATCGCCCCGGTCTGGATCACGGTGCAGCGCGCCCAGGCGAACATCAGGCCCACGCGCTGGCCCCAGGCGCGCGTGAGGTATAGATACTCGCCGCCCGCGCCCGGATAGGCCGAGCCCAGCTCGCCGTAGCAGAGCGCGCCGATCAGCATCACGAAGCCGCCGGCGCACCACAGCGCGATATACCCCGCCTCGGAGGCGGCGTGCTGCGCCACCAGCGGAGGGAAGCCGAAGATCCCGATGCCGATCACCACCCCGACCAGCACCATGGTGGCGTCCATCACCGACAGGCCGGCCGGCGCGCCCGCCAGCCCCGCGTCCGATGCGCCGCTCATCGCAGGGGATCCCGGGAAAAAGGAATGGAACTCGCGGACGAACGCGCAGGGAAGGCTGTCATCGGGGCTCTCGGGTAGGCGGCAGGGACGGGCGCGGATGCGGCTGGCATCGACGCCTGACACTCACCTGAACATTTAAGCGACCCGCTGGCGTTGGGAAAAGTTTCTGCGGGTTTTCCCGAAAAAAAGCAGGAAGCCCCTGGCCCGGGTAAAACTTCCTGCGTGAAACAGCATTAAAAACACCCAATAACCCATTGATTATTAGCTATTTTTTAATACAAATTAAAGTGGATTATTTAAAGTGATTTCTTAGATTGCTATCCACGCACGCCTTGCGATCCGAAGGCAATAAGATGTCTTGCGCGGCCGCGCTGGCCGGCTTGCAGAGATAGATGGCGCAGGCCGCGTAGCTGATGCTGGACAGTGCCAGGGTGATCATCGGCCGGGCCAGGGCAGGGGGGAGCCCGCGCAGGAAGCGCAGGGTGAAGTCCGCCGGCTCGTCCAGCCCCTTGGCCGCCGAGTCGCGCAGCAGCCGCAGACTTACGCCATACAGCCACGAGGGATAGGCAGCGCCCCCGCGCTCGCGGTAGCTCTCCAGTTGCAGCCCGAACGCGCGCGCCAGGGCGGGATCGGTGCATTGCACCTGCGCGTCCAGCAACCGTTCCAGTTCGCCGGCGTGCCGGGCCACCAGATCGCGCAGCGGCATCTCGGTATCGGCCTGCGGCGTTGCGGACGGGGCAGCCGGGGCGGCACAATGGTTCGTCGGCGTCAGCATTTCCCGTCAGATTGCAGAATCTTCATTACTGGACTTCATGGGTGGGGATTAGATATTGCGGACGGGTCCTTGTGAATCACTGAAACTGGGTATTTGCCCGCCGGGCCTGCGCCGGGCGCGGGGAGGGCGCCCATCTCCACTCGGGAGCATCGACATGAAACGACTCTTGCGCGCAGGTTTGACGGGGCTGGCGCTGGCCGCGCTGGCGGGGGCGCCGATGGCGGCGCTGGCGCATCACGGCTGGTCCTGGGCCGAATCCGAACAGATGACCCTGCAGGGCACGGTGCAGCAGGTGCAGATCGCGCCGCCCCATCCCTGGCTGGACGTCCGCGCCGACGACGGGATCTGGCGCGTCGAACTGGGCAACCCCAGCCAGACCAAGGACGCCGGATTCGTGGAGGGCTCGGCCAAGCCCGGCGACACCGTGACCGCGATCGGCAACCGCGACCAGGACCCGGCCGTCAAGCGCATGAAGGCCGTGCAGATCAAGGTCGGCGACAAGACCTACGATATCTATCCCAGCCGCATCCGGAAGCCCTGAGCCGCGGGCCGCGACCATGCCCGACCTGCTGCGGCTCGCCCTGGAGCAGCTCGAAACCCTGCCGCCGTCGATATGGCTGCGGCGCTCCGGCACGCTGTACCTGCTGGTGAATGCCGCGCACATCGGGTCCATCGGGCTGCTCATCGGCTCCATCGTGCCGCTGGACCTGCGCCTGCTGGGCCTGATCCGGCCCGGGCCGCTGGCCGTGCTGGCGCCCGTGCTGGCGCGCACCGCCGCGGCGGGGCTGGCGCTGGCCGTGCTCACCGGCGCCATGCTGTTGAGCGTGCGGCCGCTGGAATATCTCCAGAACCCCGCCTTCCTGACCAAGATGGGCCTGTTGGGCGCGGGCGCGCTGAACGCCTGGGCGGTGCGCCGCGGCCCGGCCTGGGCCCGGGTGCTGGACCAGGGCAAGGCCGGCGGCGCCCTGCGCATCCAGGCCGGGGCGTCGCTCCTGCTGTGGCTGGGCTGCCTGGTGGCGGGGCGCTGGATCGGCTTTCTGTAAAGAGCCGACCGGCCGGCGCGCAGCCCCTCTAGACGGTCGCAGGCCCGCCCAGGATCACCGTGTACTGCGAAGACAGCACGCCGCCGTTACCGTGCGCCAGCGCGACTTCCGCGCCCTCGACCTGGCGCTGGCCGCATTCGCCGCGCAATTGGCGGATCGCCTCGATCAGCAGAAAGATCCCGTACATGCCCGGATGGCAGTAGGACAGCCCGCCGCCGTTGGTGTTGACGGGCAGCCCGCCTCCCGGCGCAATGCGACCGCTGCCGACGAAGGCGCCGCCTTCGCCCTTGGCGCAGAAGCCCAGGTCTTCCAGGAACAGGATCGTGTTGATCGTAAAGGCGTCGTACAGGCCCACCACGTCGATATCGGACGAGGTGAGGCCCGCCTGGTCATAGGCGATGCTGCCCGAGACGCGCGCGCCGGTATTGACCAGGTCCGGCATATTGCTGATGGTCAGGTGCGTGCTGCAATGCCCCGAGCCCAACAGGTAGACAGGCGCCGTCTTCAGGCCGCGCGCCCGCGCGGGCGTGGTCAGCACCACCGCGCCGCCGCCGTCGGAAACCAGGCAGCAGTCGCGGATGGTGAGCGGATGGCTGACCATCCGCGAAGACAGCACCTGTTCCACCGTCAGAGCTTCCTTTTCCCAGGCGGCGGGATTCAGCAGCGCCCAGCGCCGCGCCGCCACCGCCACCTCGGCCAGCTGCTCGCGGGTGGTGCCGAATTCATGCATGTGGCGGGCGGCCGCCATGGCGTAGGCGGTCGCCGGCAGGAAAGGCTTGAAGGGCGACTCGTACGGGTTCCATTCGGGACGGCTGGTGTTCTTGCGGCCGAGCGAGCGCTGGGTGCTGCCGTAGGCCACCACGGCGACTTCGCACAGGCCGGCCGCGATCGCCGCCTCGGCCCGCGCCAGGTGCCCCATGAAGGACGAACCGCCGGTGGACGTCGAGTCGATATAGGCTTCCGGCAGCTTGAGGTATTCGGCCAGGGCCAGCCCGGCCAGGCGGCTCTGGGTCGTGGCGCAGAAGAGGCCGTCCACGTCCTGCACGGACAGGCCGCAGTCGTCCAGCGCGCGGTACACGCCTTGCGCCATCAGGTCCAGGGCCGAATAGGCTTCGCCCACGGCGCCCAGGTCGGATTCGGCCGCGCCGGCCAGCACGGCGCGCCCGGGTCGGAAATCGGTGTTCATCGCGCGGGCTCCATCGGCGTGAAAACGGGAATCGGGTCGTCCAGGTCCGCTTCGGACACGGCGTGGAAGCGGACGCGCTGGCCGATGGCCACTTGCGCCGGGTCGGCGCCCTCGACGCGGCTCATCATGCGAAAGCCCTCGTCCAGGTCGATCAGCGCGACGTTGTAGGGCTCGCCCTTGCGTGGGTAGACCACGGAGGTGGAGTAAACGGTGCCGGTGCCGGCGCTGAGGCGCCATTCCAGGCAATCCTGGCCGGAGTAGGGGCAGCGGACCCGCGGGAAGAACACCGCGCGCCCGGCCGCCGGGCTGTATTGGTAGGCCAGTTCCCCGGCTTTCAGGTGCTGCACGTAGCGCGCATAGGGCGCGCCGTTGCCGCTGGCGTCGTCGGTGCGCATCATTTGCCCTTTTCGTACATCAGGTTCAGGGTTTCGGCGACCATGACCGGGCGCTCCTGGCCCTCGCGGTACATGCTGTTGCCGTAGGTCAGGCGCACCGCGCCCTCCATGCGCTCGAAGGCCAGCAGGCGGCGTTCCAGGCGGATGCGCGCGCCGACCTGCACGGGGGCGGTGAAGCGGACCTTGTTGGACCCGTAATTGATGCCGCGCCCGCGTTCGCGGACCTGCACCACCTCGCTGCCCATGCCGGACATCAGCGAGAAGGTCAGCATCCCGTGGGCGATGGTCTTGCCGTCCGGCAGTTCGCGGCGGGCGCGCTCCACGTCCACGTGGATCCAGTTGTCGTCGCCCGACAAGCGGGCGAAATCGTCGATCATCGGCTGGGTGATTTCCACCCAGTCCGTCAGGCCCAGGACTTTTCCGACGTGGGCTTCCAGGTCGTATGGCGTATCTAGAATCAGCATAGGCTGCCTTGGTAGAAGGCGCGCCCCGGCGCTCGGGGCGCGCGGGTTCACAGGAGGGACGCGAGGCGCCCGGTCACCAGGCCGTGCGCCTGGTCCATGATGCGGCGCACCAGGTCGCCGCAGCTGGGGATGTCGTCGATCAGGCCCTGGATCATGCCCACGGTCCAGATGCCGCCTTCGACGTCGCCGCTCTCGTACACGCCGCGCCCCTTGGCGCCCGCCACCAGCGGACCGATGCGGTCGATGCCCGCGCCGGCCCGTTCCAGTTCGACGACCTCGCCCGAGAGTTGGTTGCGCCAGACGCGGCTGGTGTTGCGCAGGCTGCGCAGGATCAGCCGGGTATCGGTTTCGCTGGACTGCGTGATGGCCTGCTTGATGGCCTCGTGCACCGGCGATTCCTGGGTGCACATGAAGCGCGTGCCCATGTTGATGCCCTCGGCGCCCAGGGCCAGCGCCGCCACCAGCCCGCGCGCGTCGCCGAAGCCGCCGGAGGCGATCACCGGCACCGTCACCTGGGCGACCGTGGCCGGGATCAGGATCAGCCCGGGGATGTCGTTCTCGCCGACGTGGCCGGCGCACTCGAAACCGTCGATCGACACGATATCCACGCCGATGTCCTGCGCCTTGCGGGCATGGCGCGGGGTGGTGCACTTGTGGATCACGCGCACGCCGGCCGCCTTCAGCACCGGCATGTGCTCCTGCGGGTTGTTGCCGGCCGTCTCCACGATCTTCACGCCCGATTCGATGATGGCGTCCCGGTATTCCACGTAGGGCACGGGCTTGAGCGTGGGCAGGAAGGTCAGGTTCACGCCGAAGGGGCGGTCGGTCATGTCGCGAACGCGGGCGATTTCGCGGCGCAGGTGCTCGGGGCTGGGTTGCGTCAGCGCCGTGAGGACGCCCAGGGCGCCGGCATTCGAGACGGCCGCCACCAGTTCGGCGCGGGCGACCCACTGCATGCCGCCCTGCACGATGGGATGCTCGATGCCGAGCATGCGGGTAACTGCGGTTTGCACCTTATTCTCCTTGAATCGCGGAATTGCGGTAGGCCAGCCCGTCCAGGGCCAGCGTGAGCGGGGCGCCGGTGACCGCCTGCAAGGCGTCCAGCGTCCAGCCGTCGGCCAGGCGGCGCACGGCCAGCCCGGACGGGGTGACGTCGATCACCGCCAGGTCGGTGTAGATGCGGTCCACGCAGCCCGGCGCAGTCAGCGGATAGGCGCAGCGCTCCAGGATCCGCGGCTCGCCGTGCTTGGTGCAGTGCTCCATCAGCACCCACACCTGCTCGGCGCCGGCGGCCAGGTCCATCGCGCCGCCCACGCCCGGGATCTGCCCGGGGGCATCGACGGTCCAGTTGGCCAGGTCGCCGTTGGCCGCGACCTGGAACGCGCCCAAGCAGGCGATCTGTATATGCCCGCCGCGTATCATCAAAAACGATTCGCTGTGGCTGAACACCGAGGCGCCCGGCAGCAGCGTCACCGGAAACTTGCCGGCGTTGATGACGTCGTAGTCTTCCTCGCCCGGCGCCGGCGCGGGCCCCAGGCCCAGCAGTCCCTGCTCGCTGTGCAGCATGAGCTCGCGGTCGGCGGGCACGTAGTCGGCGATCAGGGTCGGCAGGCCAATGCCGAGGTTGACGCAGGAGCCGTCGGGGATGTCGCCGGCGGCGGCGCGGGCGATGTCCTGGCGGCTAAGCTTGGCGTTCATTGCGCAACTCCACGAGACGGTCCACGAATACGCCCGGCGTGACGATGTGCTCCGGGTCCAGCGCGCCCAGCGGCACGATTTCACGCACCTGGGCAATGACCAGCCTGGCCGCGCCGGCCATGACCGGGTTGTTGATGCGGGCGCCGCGGTGATAGACCAGGTTGCCCCAGCGGTCGCCGCGCAGGCCCTTCAGCAGGGCCACGTCGCCCTTGATGGGATGCTCCAGCACGTAGGTCTGCCCGTCGATGACGCGGGTTTCCTTGCCCTCGGCCAGGCGGGTGCCGGCGGCCGTGCGGGTATAGAAGCCGCCGATGCCGGCGGCGCCGGCGCGGATGCGCTCGGCCAGGGTGCCCTGCGGCACCAGGTCCAGTTCGATCTTGCCCGCCGCGTACAGCTCGTCGAAGATCGTGCGGCCCTTCAGGCCGCGAGGGAACGAACACACCACCTTGCGGATGCGGCCCGCGCTCATCAATTCGCTCACGATGTCGTCGCCCACCGTGGCGTTGTTGGCGACGATGGTCAACCCCCGGACGCCCAGGTCCAGCAGGCCTTCCATCAGGTCGGCCGGACGGCCGGACGAGCCGAAGCCGCCGACCAGGATGACCGAGTCATCCTTGATGCCGGCCACCGCCTCGGCCACTGAACTCACTTGTTTATCGATCACAGCCGGCTCCCGGGTCAGTCCAGATCATGGCCTTTCATATCGACGTTGCGCCGCGCCCGCTCGGCCAGGTCGCGCATGACCGGGCCGATGCGCGCGACGTCGTCGATCGGATCCGCGGCCGGGCCGCGGCGCCAGCCTTCCATCGCCGCCAGGTGCCCGCCGCCCAGTTCGAAGATACGCCCGGTGACGTCGTGGCTGTCGGCGCTGGCCAGCCAGGCCACCGCCGGCGCGATCCAGCGCGGGTGGCGCGCCTCGATCTCCTCGGCGCTGCGCTCGCGTATGCCTTCGGTCATGCGGGTCTGGGCATGGGGATTGATCGCATTGACCGTCACGCCGTAGCGCTTGAGCTCGCGCGCCGCGATGATGGTCATGGCCGCGATGCCGGCCTTGGCCGCGCCGTAGTTGATCTGACCGATGTTGCCGTACAGCCCCGACGACGACGACGTGTTGACGATGCGGGCGTTGACCGGCTCGCCGGTCTGCTTGTAGAGGTCGCGCCAGTAGGCGGCCGCGTGGCGGCAGGGGGCGAACGTGCCTTTCAGGTGCACGTCGATGACGGCATCCCATTCCTCCTCGCTCATATTGCACAGCGTGCGGTCGCGCAGGATGCCGGCGTTGTTCACCAGGCCGTGCAAGGCCCCGAAGTGGTCCAGCGCCGCCTCGATCATGCGCCGGGCGCCGGCGAAGTCGGCCACGTTCTCGTGGTTGGCGACGGCCTGGCCGCCGCCTTCGACGATCTCGCGGACCACCGCGGCGGCGGTGCTCTCACCGGTATCCTCGCCGGAACGGGACACGCTCAGGTCGTTGACCACGACGCAGGCGCCTTGCCGCGCCAACTGCAGCGCGTACTCGCGGCCGATGCCGCGGCCGGCGCCGGTCACGATCACGACGCGGTCTTTGCAGAGTAGGGACATTGAAACTCCTTGGATGGGGGAAACTTCATTCCGGCGCCAGGCCGGGGGCGGCCTCGCGCGGACGTTGGAAACGGGGAGGGCGCTTTTCCACGAAGGCGAGCACGGCTTCCCGGTGGTCCGGGCTGTCCACGCATTCGACGTGGCGTTCGCATTCGCGGTCAAGCATGTCGGCCAGGCTCAGCGCCAGGCCGTCGTTGAGGTTCTCCTTCATGCGGCCGATGGCGGGCCGCGGCCCGCCGGCAAGGGCGCGCGCGATCGCCGCCACCTCCGGCTCCAGCCGTTCGGGGCTGAACACCTCGTGGAGCAGGCCCATGCCGGCCGCCTCGGCGGCCGACAGCATCGGAGAGCGCAAATAGAGCTCCCGCGCCTTGGCAGGCCCCACGATGCGCGGCAGGAAGTAATGGCCGCCGAAATCGCCCGGCACGCCCACGCCGACGAAGCCGGTGCGCAACCTGGCCGATCCGTCCCCGTAGCGCAGGTCGCAGGCCAGCGCCAACGACAATCCGGCCCCGACCGCCGCGCCCCGGATCATCGCCAGGGTGGGCTTGGGCATGCCGTGCAACTGTTCGACGATGCGGGTCCGGCCGCGCATGTCGGCGATGCGCTGCGCGGGAGAGGGCGGGGGCGCGTCGGCCTGGCGGCGCATGCGGGCCACGTCGCCGCCCGCGCAAAAGGCCCCGCCGGCCCCGGCCAGCACCACGGCGCCGACCGCCGGATCGCGTGCGGCGCCGTCCAGCGCGTCGAGCAGGGCTTCATACAGGCTGGGGCTGAGCGCGTTGCGGCGCTCCGGACGGTTCAGCGTCAGCCACAGCACGCCTGCCTCCAGGCGGACGATCAGTTCTTGCTCTTGCGCCATGCGCCTTCCCATTGCGGTAGTGGAATCGATGGGCTGTATGTTGCGGCGTTTTGGCCGCCGGACCGTGTCGACGGGGCCGCGGCAAGCCCAAAAGAAGTCCGCATGGTGAACTCAGGCTTCAATCGGCCCGGGCATGAGGGCACAATTCACCCCAGGGACGCGTCCGCTATGTAGACCTTCCAGAACGCGCCCGCGGCCGGAGCACCGGCGAGGAGACATTCATGACCCAGTCGAGCACCGGCGGCGCCAATGGCGCCCCGGGCACCCAATCCCTGCAGCGCGCCATCGCCTTGCTGCGTATCATCGCCGTCAACAACCGCAGCGGCAGCCGGCTCGTCGAGCTGTACCGGCGCACCGGGCTGGAGCGCCCCACGGCGCACCGGCTGCTGCAGGGCATGGTGGCCGAGAAACTCATCCGCCAGGACCTGCAGACCAAACGCTACTACCTCGGCGGCCTGGCCTACGAGCTGGGCCTGGCCGCCGCGCCCAAGGTCGCGGTGCGCGACATCTGCCTGCCTTACCTGGACGCGGTGGCCGAACACACCGGCGATACGGTTTTCCTCACCGTGCGCTCGGGCTTCGACGGCATCTGCGTGGCGCGCGCGGACGGCTCCTTCCCCATCAAGATGTTCGTGCACGACGTCGGCCGGCACCGCCCGCTGAACGTCGGCGCCAGCGGGCTCGCCCTCATGAGCGCGCTGCCCGACGACGAGATCGACCGCATCTGCCGCATCAACGTCGAACGCACGCGCCGCAAGAGCCCGCGCTTCACCGAGGCCGCCTTGCGCGCCAGCATCGAGAGCACGCGACGCCGGGGCTACGCCACCAACAAGGTCATGGACGAGCCGCCGGTGCATTCGGTCGGCATGGCGATCCGCGCGCCGGACGGCACGCCCGCGGCCGGCGTCAGCGTCTCCACGCTGGCATCGCGCCTGGGACACGACCGCCTGGAAATGGTGGTGCGCTGCCTGGACGACACGGTGCGGTCCATCGAGGCCGAGCTGCGCAGCTATGTGGATCGGGACCGAGTCCCGTACGCCATGCCCACGTTGGCGCTGGCGTGAGCCGGCTCCCCGCGCAGCCCGGCTTCCACAATGCGGACTGCGGCCCGGGAAGACCGGGCGGAATGGGTGGCGGAACAGCGCCGGTCCGGCAGGAATTCCACAGCGTGGACTCGAATCTGCGGGCCCGGCGGGCGAGGGGGGCGGGGCGGCCGCCAGGCCTCTTAGACTGCGGACAGCGTGAACCGGAGGGCAAGCCGGTTCCGATATTCCAAGAATCCACGCACAGTCTGAGGAGACCCCGGATGTTGAACTTTCGTCCTTTTGGATTGCGGCTCGCCGGCCGCATCGGAGCAGGGTTGCTGGTGGCGGGCCTGGCCGCGCCGGCCCTGGCCGAATACCCGGCGGACCGCCCCGTCCAGTTCATTTCGCCCTACGCGGCGGGCGGCGCCAACGACTACCTGACGCGCCTCATGGCCCGCTACATGGGCGAAACCATGAAGACCAACATCGTGGTCGACAACAAGAGCGGCGCCAACGGCATGATAGGCGCGTCCGCGGTGGCCAAGTCCAACCCGGACGGCTACACCATCCTGATGGGCAATAGCGCCACGCACGGCACCAACCCCACGCTCTACAAGAAGCAGCCGTACGACGCCAGCAAGGATTTCAAGCCGGTGGCCATGGTGGCCTCGGTGCCCGTGGTGATGGTGGTCAACGCCGGCCTGGGCATCAACAGCGTCCAGGACCTGCTGAAGTACGGCAAGACCCATCGCCTCTCGTTCGGCAGCAGCGGCGTGGGCGGAACCGGCCATCTCACCGGCGAAGCCTTCAAGGCCGCCACCGGATTGGACATGGTCCACGTGCCCTACAAGGGCGACAGCCCCGCCGTGACGGATGCCATGGGCGGCCAGGTCGACCTGGCGTTCGTCGGCACGGCATCGGCCACCACGCAACAAGCCTCGGGCCGGATCAAGATCCTGGCGGTCGCGCACCCGAACCGCACGCGCGCCTTGCCCGACGTGCCGACCATGGCGGAAGCCGGCTATCCGGGATTGGAATTCTCGCAGTGGTATGCCCTGTTCGCGCCGGCGGGCACGCCGGACGCCGTCGTGGCCACCCTGAACGCGGCCAACAAAGCCGCCCTGGCCAACCCCGACGTGCAGAAGAGCCTGGACGCGCAATCCGCCGAAGGCACGTATCGCACGCCGCAGGAACTGGGCGTCTTCTATCAGTCGGAAATCCAGCGCTTTGGCGACTGGATCCGCAAGCTCGACCTCTCGGCCGAGTAAACCCGGGCGGACGCGGCGCCGGGCAGAGCGCCGCGCGCCAGGCGAGGGGCGGCCGGCAAGGCCGCGGCCCGCCCCGTCAGGCCCTCAGGCCTTGGCTTCGGCCAGCGCGCGCTGCACCGCCGGCCGTTCGCCGACACGCGCCAGGTAGGCGCTCAGCTTGGGGAACTGCGCCATGTCGACGCCGTCGCCTTCGAGCCAGCTGCCGATGGTGTACAGATAGCCGTCGGCCACGCTGTAGCGCTCGCCGCCGACCCAGGGGCCGACGATCAGCGATTCCAGATAGGCGGCGCAGGCCGTCATGGTTTGCGGCACCTTGGCGCGCATCGCTTCGTGCGCCGCGGGATCGTCCGCCCAGCGCGCGCCGCGCCGCTTGTGCGCATGCGCCACGTGGGCCGTGGAGGCCAGGTAGCTCGTCAGTTCCTGCATGCGGGCGAACGCGTAGGGATCGTCCAGCGGCGCCAGGCCGGCCTGCGGAAAGCGCTGCGCCACGAAGGCCAGCAGCGCCGGGGTTTCGGTCAGCACGCCGTGCTCGGTGGCCAGCGCGGGCACGCGGCCCTTGGGATTGACGCGCAGATAGTCGGCGCTCTGCTGTTGCCCCGCGGCGAAATCCAGCTTCACGAGATCGAATTCGGCGCCCGCTTCGTGCAGCGCGATATGGGTGGCTAGCGCGCAGGTACCAGGGGCGGAGTAAAAGGTCCAACGAGACATCGGCGTCCTCTTTCGGCATGGGTGGGATGGCTATTATCTCCCTATTGCGGCGTCCGTCCAGGGTGGCGCGCGCAGACGCCCTAGGCCGACGGATCGTCGCTCCGCGCCACGGGCAGGCCGCAGGCCGGGCAGTAGCGGTCGCCGCGATCCACGTCGTGGCCCGCCGGGCAGCGGGCGCGGACCAATAATCCCGGCAGCCGCCACGCCGACACGAAAACGCAGAGGGCGGCGCCGTAGAAAAGCATCGCATGGCCGGAGAAAATGCGTATGCCGCGAAGTTCGTCGTCGGCCGCGCCACCCAGCGCGATGAAGAAATTCACGAAGGCGTACACGAACAGCGCCAGCATGCCGTACCGCAGGCCGGCCGGGCAGCCCGACAAGAGCCGTTTCCAGGAAAAGCCGCGCCGGCCCGTGCCTTCGATGCGCTGGGCGACGAACACGGCGGGCACCCACACCACGAAGAGGCCCGCCATCGCGACGACGCCGCGGTCGCCGGAAAAGGACTGGAACAGGGCGGGCATATGGCCGGCCAGGGCCGCCACGTGCAACACGGCGGTCAGGGCCAGGCCGGCGCCGGCCAACGCCATCAAAGGCAGCAGTAGAAAATTCATGGCGCGAAGCGTACCGCATTTGGCGGGCGCCGGTTCCGTCGCGGCGGCGCGACGCTATGATGGCTGCCTCCCGCTTCCCTCCACGCCACGACATGCCTTTGCAGCACCTCAGAGACTTCCTGGAACGACAGCAGGCCGCCCTCTATTTCGGCGCGGTCGCCATCGCGGCGCTCCTGGCCTGGCAGGTCCCGGCATCGACGGTCCTGGCGCCCGCGATCGACCCGCTGCTCGGTTTCATGCTGTTCGTGACCTTCCTGCAGGTGCCGCTCACCGAACTGCGCCGGGCGCTGGGCAACCTCCGCTTCCTGGGCGCGCTGCTGGCCGCGAATTTCATCGCGGTTCCGCTGCTGGTCGCGGGCCTGCTGCCTTGGCTGCCCGGCGCGCCGCTGGCCAGGATAGGCGTGCTGCTGGTGCTGCTCACGCCCTGCATCGACTACGTCGTGACCTTCGCGCACCTGGGGCGGGCCGATGCCCGCCCGCTGCTGGCCTCGACCCCGATCCTGCTGGGCCTGCAAATGCTGCTGCTGCCGGTCTACCTGGGCGCATTCCTGGGCGAGCAGGCCGCCGGCCTGGTCCAATGGGAACCCTTCATCCACGCATTCATCTGGCTGATCGCGGTGCCGCTGGGGCTGGCCGCTATCTGCCAGGCCGCCGCGGCGCGAGACCGCGCCGCGAAACGCGCGCTGGACCTGCTCGGGCTCCTGCCCGTGCCCGCGACGGCCCTGGTGCTGTTCGTCGTGGTGGCCGCGGTGGCCCCCCAGCTCGGGCTGGCATTCGACGAGGTGAGGGCGGTGGCCCCGGTCTACGTGGCGTACGCCGTGCTCGCCCCGGCCATCGGATGGGGCATCGGCAGGCTCTGGCGCCTGCCGCCGGAGCAGGCCCGGGCGATCTCGTTCAGCGCGGCGACGCGCAACTCGCTGGTCGTGCTGCCGCTGGGCCTGGCGATCCCCGGCGCGGTGCCGTTGCTGCCGGCGGTCATCGTGGCGCAGACCCTGGTGGAACTGGTGAGCGAGCTCATTTATATCCGCGTCCTGCCCCGCCTGGGCAGGACGGCGGACGCCGGGCATTAGGCCCGGCGGCGTTCAGAACCGCCAGTTCACCCGCAGCGTGCCGGCATGCTGCTTGTTGCCGCCGCCATATTCGCCGTCGTACGCCAGCGTGAGGGCCATGCCGCGCGACACGCGCCATTGCCCCGCGAGTTCGGCGGCCAGCGCGTTGCGGGCGATGGGCGCGCCCGCCACCGTGAACGCGTCGCTGCCGGCGAACGCCAGGGTCGAGGCCGGGTTCACATCGCCGAAGGCGTGGCGCCAGCCGGCGCCCACGGTGAACGCCAGGCTATCCCACTGCATCGTGCCCCGCAGGCCCAGGGTGGTGGTCGTGGTCTGATCGTGCTGGCGGTCGCCGGACAGGGCCGCGGCCCCGCCGGACTCGCTGAAGCCGCGCACGCGCTGGTCGTTGAAGGCCACGCCGGCGTACGGTTCGAGCACGGCGCGGTCGCTCACGGGCAGCCCGTAGCCGATTTCACCGAAGAGCTGGCCGGTGCTGGCGCCGTAATCCGCCTTGAGTTCCTGGTTGACGCCGGCAAAGCCCACATTGCGCTTGCTCGAAACGTCGTGCCAGGTATAGGCCGCGCCAAGCAGCAGATTGATATGGCCCGGGCCGGCATCGTAGCGGCGCCCGCCGTACACGGTGGCGCTGTAGCTGTCGATGTCGCTCTGGCTGTTCAGATCGTCCACCTTGAGCTTGCTGTTCGTGACCCCGACCGCGCCGCCCAGGCGCCAGCCATTGCCGATGGCGCGATCCGCGCCTGCATAGACGCCGCCGGTGTGCTGGCGCGTGCGGGCGATGCCGTCCTCGCCGCCGCTGCGCTGCCACTGGCCCACGACCTGGGCCCAGGCGGGCAGGGCGTCGGAACCGGGCAGGGCGGCAACGGACAGGGGCGCGTCGCTGGCGCCCGCGCTGGCCGTGGGCGAGCCGGGCGTCATCGTCGCGCCCAGGCCGCGCCGCAATTGCGCCAGTGGAATCATCCGGGCGTTCGCGCCGAGGCCGGCGAGAGCGCTGGCCGTGCTGGCATGCGACTCGCCCGACAAGGCGGCCAGCGCCTGCGGCGGCGCGCCCACGGGCAGGCCGAGCACCGCGCGATAGATCGGGTTGTCGCCGGGCAAGGACTCCAGCGCCAGGCCCACGGCCCGCTGGTTTGCCGTCGTGGCCAGGTCGTCGAAACGGATCGGCCGGGGCGCGGGCGGCGTCAGGATGGGCGGGGTGACGTCGGGAGGCACGACGATCGGCGGCAGGATGTCGCGCCGCACGAGCCGCAGGTTCACCGCCTTGGCATCGCTGTAGTCGAGCGCGGCGGTCAGGTAGGCGTACTGCGAGCTGACGCCGTCGAAACGACCTTGCACCCGGTCCGCCGACACGATGGGGTAGGTGGAACCGATAGCGAAGCCGTCGCCCACGCCGACGTGCAGGACGTTGCCGCCTTGCAGGTCGACTTGGCCGTCCGCCACCAGCCGGCCGGGCGTGCCATTCGGATCGGCGCGCACCGCAAATGTCGAGCCCTGCCGGAAAACGGCATCGCCCTTCACCTTGAAATCGCCGTCCGCAAGCGAAAGCGTGCCGCCCGGGAGCACGTGCATCGACCCCACGGTGCCGCTGCCGCCGAGCGTCGCGCCGCCATTCACGACCACGCCGCCGCCCAGGCTGGCGGCGGCCGCCAGATTCAGGGTGCCTTGCTCCACCTGCGTCGGGCCGGTGAACGCGCTGCTGTCGCCCAGGAGATCGAGCCTGCCCGCGCCGCGCTTGGTGAACGTCCCGGCGCCGCCGAGCTTGCCCGCATAGCTGCCGTCCGTTGCCCCATCGAGGGTGAAGCGGGAGCCGAGCAGCATGTCCACGTCGCCCTGGAAACGGTCGGGCGAGGCGGTCAGCCCGCCCACCACGATGCGCCAATCCAGGACGTTGGCGCCCGCCAGCGTCAACGTGCCGAGGCCGTCCTTGATCATCACGCCGCGCCGCAGATCCAGGCCCAGGATGTCGCCGGTGTGGGTCTGGTCGCCGCGGGTATAGATGGACACCACGGCGTTGCTGCCGATTCTTTGCGGCAACACCGGATTGTCCAGGATCACCAGGCCGTCGGACGCCAGCAGCGTGCCGTACTGCGCGGGCCCCTTCAGGCTCAGGGTGCCCGGACCGTCTTTCTTGAGCGTCGAGCCGCTTACGGCTTGGGAAACCACCAGAACGCCGCCGCTGGCGACGCCGATGGTGCCGACGGCGCCGGTCATCGAAACGGCCGCGTTCAGCGTTGCTTGGCCGCCGACAGCGGCGTAGGCCAGGGTGGCGTTGCCCAACGCGATCGTGGAGCTGGAACCTCCGAGCTGGGCGCCCGAGGTGAAGCTCAGGGTTCCGGATTTCACCGTCCAGTTCGGCGCTTGAGTCGCCTGGCCCGTCAGCAGCCAGGTGCTGTTTCCGGTCTTCTCCATGGTGCTGGAGAAGCCCAGATAGCCGTTGCCCCAATGCGTCAGGTTGAAACTGCTGTCGACATCCCCGCCCAGCGCCAGGACGTTGCCGATGCCGGTGCTGTTTACCCGGCCGAGGAAGGAGTAGCCGTCACGCAATTCCAGGCGGCCGCCGTCGCCCGACATGAGGACGGAATCCGCGCGCGTGCCGCCCCCGATCATCCCGCCCTGGATGGCTCCGGCATTGACGATGGTGCCTGCGCCGGTCATCTCGACACCCGCGCCGCCGGCCAGGCCATTGCCGCCGCTGATGAACCCGGCGTTCGTCAGGACGCCGCCAGTCATGGAGACGCCGGCGCCGCCATGGTTGTTCATGGAAAGGCCGACCATTCCTCCCGAAAAGCCGCTATTGCCACCCCGGATGGAAGCGCTCGATGTGTTGTTCAGCGTTCCGCTGCCCAGGACCACACCCGCTCCGCCTGCCCCCGCCACGGAGCCGGGGGCGGTGGGCGAACCCGACATGCTATTGCCGCCGTTGCCCCCCGTAATGGCGCTCCGGTTTTCGATCACGACGCCCGTGGCGGAGAGGGTGGTAATGCCATTGCCCCCCGCGCCGCCGCCGCCCGCCAAGCCATTCGTCACGCTCGACAGGCCGCCGTTGCCGCCTTCGCCGCCCGTGACGATGCCGTCATTGACGAACCGGAACGACTGGTTGGAGAAGAGTTCGATGGCATCCCCGCCGCCGCCTCCGCCGCCCGAACCCGCGCCGATCCTCCCCACGCTGTCTGCTGCGGCGCTATCGCCGCCGTTGCCGCCGCGACCGCCGGTGATCGAAATCCGGCTATTGACGTTGTCCCCGCCGCTCGTGTTGATGATACGCAGGGCCGAGCCGCCGCCGCCCCCTCCGCCCGCGCCGTGCAGGTCCACCTCGCCGCGGCTTCCGTCGAGGCCATACCCTCCGTTCAGGGCCGGCCCGGTCACCGACCCCGGCCCCCGCATCTCCATGCCCCAATGACCTCCGGTCGCCGGCCCGGCACTGCCTCCCAGCCCATTCTCGCCCATGCCGAAAGACGCGTAGCTGCCGGCGCCGCCCCCGCCGCCTTCGAAGCTCGGCATGCCTCCCTTGTTTTCGGCCTGCGCGGGCGCGCCGGCCCAGGCGAACAAGGCCGCCAATGCCGCAGCCACTGGGCGCATGGCGGGATAGGGACGCCCGGACAAGGCGGAGTTCGGGCGGGCAGCGCAATACAAGGGCATATCGGTCTCGGTGCGGGGCGGACTGGCCGTCCGCCGGGCTGTTGATACAACTCGGTCGTCAGTGACGCGAGTCGCGCGCGAGTTCCGTTTTGGCGCCTTGCCGGCCGCAAAATACCAAGTTTCAGGGATGCCGCGGCCGCTTTCCCGGCCTTTCCCGCGGACTTGCGGGCTAGGGCAACCCCAGCCACCCGTGGATGCCCACGTAGATGCCGACCGCGATGATCAACACACTCGACAGATAAGGAGCCCGCCGGGCGATCGCGCTGAACCAGGGCGCGCGCTCGGAAACGTGACGCACGCTGAGCGCCGCCACCGCGCCGACCGTCACCAGGGTGATCGCCAGTCCGATCGAAAAGCACAGCACCAGCACGGCTCCCAAGGTGAATTCCTTGAGTTGCAGGCACAGCAGCAGCACGGTGATGGCCGCGGGGCAGGGGATAAGGCCGCCGGTCAGTCCGAAGAGGGCGATCTGCCAGTTGGTCACGCTGCGATTGGCGAACCGGCGGCGGATGTCGTTGGCGTGCGCCAGCTGATGGGCATCCTGGTAGCCTTCGCCCGCGGCATCCAGTCCGCGCAGTGCTTCGTGCATGGCGTCTTGCCGATGCGAGTCCGGCTCCATGAAAGCGAGGTCATAGCTGTGGGCGTGCCCGCCGTGGGACAAGGTCAGGCGCGCCATGAAATCATGCGGTTCGGGTATCCGCTCGACGGATTCGAGATAGCCGTCCTTCTGTGCGAATCGAAACGCTTGACGGCGGCCGTCGCTTCGTTCGGTCTCGACCGCGACGTCCTCGGCCCGCCAGGTCCCGCCTCGCAAGGTGCTCAGCCGCCAATGGGGAGGCACGCCGTCCTCGAACACTTCCAGCGCGACGCGGCCGTGGCCGGTGTCGACCTCGCGGCGCGCCGGGCCGTGGGCATGCGCGTCATGTCCATGATCATGGTCCGCGGCATGCTGCTCCCGCCAGGTTCTCCAGAACATCCAGGCAGCGAGCGCCACGATGATCACCCCGGAAGCGAGCTGGAAGTAAGGCTCCAGTTCGTCCGCCGCGACGCCGCGCCACAGGTACATGCCGCCCAGGCCGATCCCCCACACGATGAGGGTATGCGAAATCGTCGCGGTGAGGCCCAGCAGCACGGCCTGCCACACCGTTCCGCGAATCGCGACGATGAAGGCCGCCATCATCGTCTTGGAGTGGCCCGGCTCCAGCCCGTGCAGGGCGCCGAGCAGGATGGCGCTGGGAATGAACAGCCAGGCGTGCGACGCGCCCTGGGCGATCAGTTCGGAAAACGACAGCATGGCGTGCCTTACAGATACTTGGTGATGGCCTTGAATTCGTCGATGGCGCGCTGCCGATCCGCGTCCAGCTCGCCCACGGCGTCTTGCAGGCAATGATCGATGTGATCCTGGATCAGGATTTTCTTGGCCTGCGAAATCGCCTTCTCGACGGCGTGCAGCTGCTGGGCGAGTTCAAGGCAGGAACGGTGCGCTTCCATCATTTGCAGGATGCTGCGCAGATGGCCTTCCGCCCGCTTGAGGCGCTTGGCGACGGCGTCGTGATGGTGGTGGGGGTCGGGTTTCGTCATGCGTGCATCATATCCCCCCCGGGGGGATACCGGCGGAGTATCCCTGCTGGCGAGCAGGGAACCGTCGATTTGGCCGCCCCGATGTCGGCGATCGCCGCGCCAGCCTCGAAATCCCGCCGCGCGAGTTAGTATCTTGCGTCCGATCGTATGGCGACAGGAGGTAACTGTTTTGTTTCTCTATTACCGGATCAGTTTCGTCATGAGCGTGTTGGCGCTGGCGGCCTGGGCAATCGGCGTCGCCGTTTACGACGCGCCTCGTTACGGCGACGGCTACGGCCCCGATGCCCTCGGTGTACTGCTTTACCTGTCGCTGTGGCCCGTCGGGCTGCTGCTGGCGCATTCGGGCATGCTCGCCTGCCTGGTCCGCGCTAGGCGACCCGCATCGATCCTGCAAGGGCGCCACGGGATTGGCATCCATCTCGCGCTGGGGGCCGGCTTCATCGCTTACGCCCTGTATAAGTTCTAGCCTGGCCGAGCGCTTTCCATTCCCGACCGAACGAGCCTGCATCCGACCATGTTGCCAGGATGGCCACGACGCAGATCAAACCCCGACGAGGTCTGTGAAAACTCCCACGCCTTTGCACGTACACTTGCACCGAGCAGACCCTTCAGGAGCCATCATGCAAACCAGCGCCCGCAATCAGTTCTCCGGCAACCTCGTTTCCGTAACCAGGGGCGCCGTCAACGACGAAGTCGTGCTGCGCACCGCCGACGGCCTGGAAATCGTGGCCATCATCACGCACGGCAGCGCACTGTCGCTCGATCTCTCGGTGGGTAAAGCCGCCATCGGGCTGGTCAAGGCATCCTCGGTCCTCCTCATGGTGGATGTCTCGGCGGCGCAGGTGTCCGCCCGCAATTGCGTCACCGGCGCGGTCAAGGCGATCGAGAAGGGGGCCGTCAACAGCGAAGTGATCGTCGAAGCCCCCGGCGGAGCCCAGGTCGCGTCCATCATCACCAACAGCAGCGTGGACCGCCTCAGCTTGAGCGTCGGCAAGCCGGTGACGGCCATTTTCAAGGCATCGAGCGTCGTGATCGCCGTGGATGCCTGAACGCCGCCGGCATTACGAAACCATCGTGGCTGCTGCCTTCGCTTTCCATCACCGACCGAACCCGCGAGACACAAGATGAAAATCGCCATTGCATCCGACCATGCCGGCTTCGACCTCAAGGAACAGCTCAAACAGGCGTTCGGCGAGGTCGATTGGCTGGACTTGGGAACGAACGGCAGCGCCTCCGTCGACTACGCCGATTTCGGCTATGCCGTCGGGCAAGCGATCACGGACCGGCAAGTCGAAAGGGGAATCGTGATTTGCGGCTCCGGCATCGGGATTTCAATTGCCGCCAACCGGTTTGCCACGGTCAGGGCGGCCCTGTGCACGAACGACACCATGGCGCGCCTGAGCCGCCAGCACAACGACGCGAACGTCTTGGCGCTGGGTAGCCGGATAATCGGGTTCGAGATCGCCTGCGATTGCGTCCGCGCCTTCCTCGGCACGGCGTTCGAAGGCGGGCGCCACCAGCGGCGAATCGACATGCTCGGCGCAGTCGGCCGCCCCGACGCGTAAGCGGCCTTGCCCCCCTAGATGGCGTTTTGCTTCATGCGGTTCGACAGGGCCGCGGCGGTTTCCTTGCGCTCGCTGTAGCGGTCCACGAGATACGGCGCGGCATCCCGAGTGAGCAGAGTGAACTTCATCAGCTCCTCGACGACGTCGACGATGCGATCATAGTAAGGGGAGGGCTTCATGCGCCCCGCATCGTCGAACTCCTGGTAGGCCTTGGCCACCGACGATTGATTCGGGATGGTCAGCATGCGCATCCAGCGCCCCAGGACCCGCATCTGGTTCACGGCGTTGAAGGACTGCGATCCGCCCGAGACCTGCATGACCGCGAGCGTCTTGCCCTGGGTCGGGCGCAGGGCGCCGACCGATAGCGGGATCCAGTCGATCTGCGTCTTCATCAAGCCCGTCATCGCGCCGTGACGCTCGGGCGAGCTCCACACCATTGCTTCCGCCCATTGCACCAGCCCGCGCAGCTCGCGGACCTTGGGATGATCCTCGCCGGCATCGTCGACCAGCGGCAGTCCGGCGGGGTTGAACAGCCGGGTTTCGCCCCCCAGCGCCTGCAACAGCCGCGCCGCTTCCTCGGCGACCAGGCGGCTGTAGGAGCGCTCGCGCAACGATCCGTACAGCAGCAGGAAGCGGGGCGGGTGCGTGGCCCGCAAGGGCGAGAACAGCCTGGCCGCATCGGGTTGCTCGAACAATGACGGCTCGATGCCGGGCAAATCGGCAAGCGCCTCAGACACGATCGCCCTCCGCGTCGATCGCCGGCGCCGCCGGCTCCGCGCCGCAGTGGCGAATCGGCCCCGGGACATTGCGCGATGCCCCGTGGGCCGGCCTGTGAGAAATCGTGGTGAAACACATGGATGACCTCTGTTGACGTAAAACCCAAGAACTTCAAGCGGCCGCAGGGCGCGCTCGCAATGCCAGCAGCGCGCCGAAGGCGGCCAGGCCGATGCCTCCGGACAGCCACAGCGCCCTGGCTCCCCAGGCGTCCAGCGCAAGCCCGAAGAGAAACGGTGCCAGCGCCTGCGCGCCCCGCGCCGGCATCATCAGCCAGCCCTGGCGCGCGCCGTACCCCTGAGGCCCGAATAGCGCCAGGGGCAAAGTGCCCTTGGCAATGGTCAGGATGCCGTTGCCCGCTCCGTGCAGAATGGCGAACGCCGGGGCCATCGCCGCGCCGCCGGTCAGCAGCACCGCAACGCCGGCCGGATGCGCAAGCGCGGCCAGGCGCGCCGACAGCAAGGGGTGAACCTGGCGCAGGAAGCCGAACTCCAACAGCCGTCCGGCCACCTGCGCCGGACCGATCAGCGCGCCCACGGCCACCGCGGCGGTGAGCGTGGCGCCGGTTGCTTCCAGCATCCGCGGCAGGTGCGTGGCCATGGCGGTGCTGATGAACCACGTCGCCGCGAACACGAAAGCGAGGAGGGCGGTCGCGTAGCCTTGCCGCCTCGGTTCGGGAGCAGGGGAGGCGTCGGCCGGCGCCGCGGCCATCGCATCCAGGCTTGCCGCCTTCGAGGGCGTCGACGCCCTGGGGAGCCAGGCATTCAGCGGCAAGCCGACCAATAAATGCAGGGCGGCCCAGCCCAGGCACGCGCCGCGCCAGCCGAATTGCGTTTCCATCCAGGCCGATAGCGGCCATCCCACGGTGCTGGCGAACCCGGCAATCAGCGTAATGCCTGTGATCGCGCCGCGGGCCTGATGACCATAAAGGCGCACCAGGCTGGAAAAGGCGGCTTCGTAGAGGCCGGCCCCCATTGCAATCCCAATGACGATCCACGCCCCTAGCATCGTCCAGAGCCCCTGGGCGATTCCGAGCATGCCCAGCCCGAGGGCAAACAGCAGGCTCGTGCCGACCAGGACGATCCGGCCGCCATGACGGTCGATCGCTTGCCCCGCCCATGGGCCTGCCAATGCCGATGCGACCATGGCGACCGAGAAGGCGGCATAGACCGTGGGCGCGGACACGCCCAGATCGCGGGCCATCGGATCCGCCAGCATCGCCGGCAAATAGTAGGAAGATGCCCAGGCCAGCGTTTGAGTGGTTCCCAGGGTGCCGATGACCCGGACAGGGGCGCCAGGCACGGATCAGTTCCGCTTGACGCCGGCGTCGTACCAACCCTTGCTCTGGTTGACGATACGCACGACGAGCAACATGACCGGCACCTCGATGAGCACGCCCACGACGGTGGCCAGGGCGGCGCCGGACTGGAATCCGAACAGGCTGATCGCGGCGGCGACGGCGAGTTCGAAGAAGTTGGATGCGCCGATCAGCGCGGAGGGGCACGCAATGTCGTGCGTCTCTCCCACGCGGCGATTGAGCCAGTAGGCCAGGCCGGAATTGAAGAGCACCTGGATGAGAATGGGCACGGCCAACATCGCGATCACCAGGGGCTGGCCGATGATGGCCTCGCCCTGGAACGCGAACAGCAGCACCAGCGTCAGCAGCAGGGCAGCCATCGAGAACGGCCCGATCCGCTCCAGCGCCGCCTCGAAAACCGCCTGCCCGCGACGCAGCAACGCGCGGCGCCAGAGCTGGGCAAGAATGACCGGAATCACGATGTACAGCCCCACGGACACCAGCAGCGTATCCCACGGCACGGTGATGGCCGACAGGCCCAGCAACAACCCCACGACCGGCGCGAAGGCGAACACCATGATCGTGTCGTTCAACGCCACCTGGGACAGCGTGAACACCGGATCTCCGCCGGTCAACCGGCTCCAGACGAAGACCATGGCAGTGCACGGAGCGGCGGCCAGGAGGATCAGGCCCGCGATGTAGCTATCCAGCTGATCGGCCGGCAACCACGGGGAAAAGACCTGGCGGATGAACAGCCAGCCCAGGAAGGCCATCGAAAACGGCTTGACGGCCCAGTTGATGAACAGCGTCACGCCGATGCCGCGCCAATGCTGCCTGACCTGCCCCAGCGCGCCGAAGTCCACCTTGAGCAGCATCGGGATGATCATCACCCAGATCAGGATCCCGACCGGCAGGTTGACCTGCGCGACTTCCCAGCGCCCGATGGCCTGGAACATCGCTGGCATGAGCTGGCCGAGCGTCACGCCCAGCACGATACAGAGAAAGACCCACAGCGTGAGGTAGCGCTCGAACACGCTCATCCCGGAGCGCTGGCGCGGTGCCGGCGCCGCCTGCGTACTGGACGACATCGATTTACCCCCGGGACTGGCCGATGCCGCGCAGCTCGGCCTGGAGCGACAGGGCGTCGAGGCGATCGAGCGGCAAAGACAGGAACAGTTCGATGCGGCGCTTCAGCGTGCGTGCCGCATCGTGAAAGGCCTTGAGGCGTTCTTCCTCGCTGCCTTCGTGCGCGGCGGGGTCCGGCACGCCCCAATGCGCCGTCATCGGATGGCCCGGCCATACGGGACAGACTTCACCCGCCGCGTCGTCGCACACCGTGATGATGAAGTCCATTTTCGGGGCCTCGGCGGTGGCGAACTCGTCCCAGCTCTTGCTCCGGTACCCGTCCATCGGCAGCGAATAGGATGCGAGGGTGACGAGAGCCAGCGAGTGAACCTCGCCCCGAGGCGCGCTGCCGGCGGAATACGCCCGGAACTGATCGCCGCCCAGGCCGTTGAGCAGGCCTTCGGCCAGGATCGAACGCGCGGAATTACCCGTGCAAAGAAAGAGCACGTTGAAAGGGGAGTGCGACATGGAAATTCCTAGCAGCAGTTGGAAACCTCGCACGGCGTGCCTTGGCAGCAATGCTCGGTGAGATAGCCGAGCAACCCGTTCATCCGCGAGAAATCGGCGCGATAAATCAGGTTGCGCCCTTGCTGCTCGACGCTGACCAGGCCCGCATGCGCGAGCTCTTTCAGGTGGAAGGACAAGGTGTTGCGCGCAACGCCCAACTGGTCCGCCAGGACGCTAGGCACGAGTCCGGGCAGGCCGGCCACCACGAGTGCGCGGAAAGTCCGCAACCGCTGGGGGTGGGCAAGGGCGCCTAGCGCCGAGATGGCTTGATCTTCATTCATAGTTCGATCATACAACTATTATTGAATTATTGACTAGAGGTTTGCCGTCCGGCAAATTTTCCAGCGCTGACTGGCAGAGCCATGCCTCTTACGAGGGCCATCAGAGGATACATTCAAGGTGCTTGCGGTTGGCCTGGCCACGACGTCGCTGCCTCCTGGATGTCGCCAGAAGAGGGCGAGCCTCCGCAATGAAGACGGCTTTCATCGATAACACTGACGCGCAGGGTGATTGAATGAACTACTCCCTTCTTCTTGCTGGACTGGCTGTCGCTTTCTTCGCTCTGCTATTGGTGGCGATTCAACTTGGCAAGTGGCTAGGACGCCATGCCGACGAGAAAGGCGGTTCGGGCGCGGCGGTCATCGAAGGTTCGGTGTTCGCATTGCTGGGGCTGTTGGTGGCCTTCACTTTCTCGGGCGCCGCCCAGCGCATGGCGGAGCGCCGCGATCTATTGGTCCAGGAGGTTAACGCCATCGGAACCGCCTGGCTGCGCATCGACATGGTCAATGCGGGCGACCAACCCCGGCTGCGCGAGCAATTCCGGCAGTATGTGGATCTGCGCATTGACTACTATCGCAACGTGGCCGACCTGGAGCAGCGCGATACGATTGCCGCGCGCATCGGGACACTGCAGAAGGAAATATGGACCACTTCGATGCAGGCCGCGCGCGCAAGCGTGCCGCCTTTTGCCACGTCCTACGTCGGAGCGGTCAACGACATGTTCGACGTCGCCTCCGCTCAGACCGTGGCGCAGAAGGTGCATCCTCCCGTCGCGGCCTATGTCTTCCTGGGTTTCCTGACGCTGGTTGCCGCCGGCCTGGTGGGATTGAACCTGGCATCCTCCAAGCGCAGGACGTTGCTGCACCAGGTGATATACGCGGTCGTCATGACTGCGGCGCTCTATATCATCATCGACTTCGAGTTCCCGCGGATTGGAACCATACGCATCGATCAGAGCGATGCCTTGCTGGTGGCGCAGCGGCAATCCATGGTCGATCCCGCAGGTGAAGCCAAGTAGGGGAACTCTCCATGCAGACCGCGCGTCTGCCGGGGTGGGGATCCGATCCGGATTTGAGGTCGAAGGGGAAGATAGGCGCATCGGCCTCGCTTCGGCCATATCCATTACTTTACATAATACACATTATGCGTATTACGTATCCCGACGCGGCTCCACCACAAACCACCCGCGTCGCCTTCCGCCCACAGGATATGAAGCTCGCTCCGTCAACGCCGAATTGAAGCGGATCGGCGCCTTCCGTCATGGCGCAATGGCACAGCAAGTGTCGCACCCCTGTGTAGCGTGACACACCCTACGCCCGCCCATTCCCTGCGTTTGCCCAGGCGGACCGACCTGGCACGGTCTTTGCATATTCGTTCGCACGCATCCCGCCAACCGAGCGGGAACGTACGAGGAGACAGTCTTCATGAATATGCCCATTCCTGGCCTCAAGGAGGCCATGCGCAATGTGCCGTCCACGGTCGCCCTGATCACCAGCCGCGATGCGGAAGGAACACCGCATGGGATGGCCGCTTCCGCGGTGATCTCCGTCACCGTCGATCCGCCAGCCGTTCTGGTTGCGGTCAATCGCACAGCGGGCATCCATCCCGTACTGGAAATGAGCGGGCGGCTCTGCATCAATTTTCTGGCGAAAGACCAGGCGCACTTGCTGGACGCGTTTTCCCGGTCCGACCTGCGCGCCGAACGGTTCACCCAGTCCGATTGGCGCGATGTCGGGGGCGCTGGCGGGAAAGACCTTCCGTGGCTGCCGGCCGCGCGCGCTGTGCTGTTCGCCGACGTCGACCAAACGATGCCCTACGGCACGCACACGCTTTTCATCGCCCGGGTTCGGGAGGTAGTGCTGCCCTCGTCCGCCGCGACCGATGCCCATCCGCTGGTCTGGCTGGGCGGGCGCAGCGTTCCGCTGGCGACGCTCGGCGCTTGATTTTCACCGCGGCGGCTACCCCTGGCCGCTCAAATTCCTAAAGCAAAACAAGGAGATACGCTATGAAACTCGGCATGTTCGCAATGCCCCTGCACCCGCCCGGCCGCCCGATGGCCGAAACGCTTGAAGAAGACGCAGACAAGGTCGTGTATGCGGATCAACTGGGCTTCGACGAGTTTTGGGTCGGCGAACACATGTCCTGCACCACCGAACCGATCTCGGCGCCGCTCATGTTTCTGGCTTCGCTGATCCATCGGACCCGGCGCATCAAGTTCGGAACCGGCGTCATTGCGCTCCCGAACCACCATCCGGCGGTCGTCGCGGCCGAAGTGGCGCAGTTCGATCATTTGAGCCGCGGACGTCTCATGTTCGGGATCGGGCCGGGAGGCCTTGCAAGCGACATGGAGCTGTTCAAGGTCCTGGACGGGGAGTACCGGAACGAGCGGATGATGGAGGCGATCGGCACGATCCTGCAATTGTGGCGCCAGGATCCGCCATACGAGATCCCCGGAAAGCACTGGCAGATCTCGCTCAAGGACATGGTCATCCCCGAGCTTGGGGTGGGCTATATCCCCAAGCCCTACCAGCGGCCGCATCCCGAAATCACCATGACGGCGATGTCTCCCTATTCCGGCAGCGTCAAGGTGGCCGCGCAACGCGGTTTCGGTCCGATGAGCGCCAATTTTTGCCCGGAATATGTGGTCAAGAGCCATTGGCAGAAGTACCAGGAAGGCTGCGAGCTGGCCAAACGCGCGGCGACCGGCGAGGACTGGCGCGTCTCACGCAACATCCTCATCGCGCCGACGGACGCCGAGGCCCGCGACCGGGTGATGAATCCGGAAGGCAGCAACTACTATTACTTCGACTACCTCTGGCGTGTCCTCAAGTCCGCCAACTACACCGCCGTCATGAAAGCGGATCCGAAACAGGCGGACGAGTCGGTGACGGTGGAGAGCCTGATCGAGAGCATGGTCGTCTACGGCTCGCCGCAAACCGTGACGGACAAACTGTTGTCCTTCCGTGAGAACGTCGGCCCATTCCATGGCTTGCTGATGGCGTCCATGGATGGGGCCGGCGCGAATCGCGCCTGGGAATGGGAGACGATGTCGCGGCTGGCGTCGGAAGTCATGCCGGCCGTGCGCAAGGCCATCGCGCGTTGAGGCCTGCCTGACCCCGGCCCGGCGGGCAGTGCCTGCCGGGCCGTCTTCTATACTCATCCGGACGAATTCTCTTCGGAGTTTTGCCATGAGCGCCCTCGTCTCGTCCCAGACGCTGCCCTGCCCTATGGACACCGCGCCGTTGATCCACGACTCGTGGCAACGCTGTTATGAGCGTTACGGCCTGTCCCCCGACCGCGTGCCCCGCCCGGACGTACTCACGCAGGCGGAGCTCAATGCCGCCCGCGCGCCCACCGAGAGCCTGGAAACGCTCGCGCACGGCGAACTCAGCCGTATGCTGGGCCAGCTCGGCAGCCACGTGCAGTTGCTGATGCTGGCGGACGCCGGCGGGACGCTCATGCTGGTCCGCTCGGACCCGACCCTGGACGACGTGTGCCGCTCGGCGTCGATTCAACCCGGCGCGATGTTCTCGGAATCGTCGCAGGGGACGAACGGCATCGGCTTGTGCATTCAGACGCGCCTGCCCGTGTCCGTGGTGATGGAAGACCATTTCGCCCAGCGGCTGTCGGGCCTGTCATGCACCGTCGCCCCGATCTTTGGCGAGCGAGGCGACCTTGCCGCCGTGCTCAACGTGACCTCATTGCAGCCCTCGAACCGCATGGTGCATGAGATCGCGCGGCGCGTGGTGGAAGCGTCGGCCCGCCGCATCGAGAATCGCAGTTTCGATATCAGGCACGCCGGCCGGGTGTTGGTGCGCCTGTCGGCCACGGGGGATTTCTGCGATCCGGCCGGCGAAGGCCGTCTGGCCCTGGACGATGCCGGGCGCGTGCTGGATGCCACGCCGTTCACCCTGGAGATGCTTGGCGCCGGCCCCCGCATCTTTGGCGAACGCCTGCCGGGCATGAATGCAATCGACGCCCTGCTTCGGATTGCGCAGAGCGATACCCCCTTCATCGAGCGCGACGGCCGGCGCCTCAGTATCCAGATCGACCACCGGGAACGCCGGCGTTCCACCTATCCGTTGGCCACCGGCACGCCGGCGGCGCCGGCCGGCCGGAGCGCGGCGCCGACGCTCGCCCAGATCGCGGGCGCCGATACCGACACGCAAGAACAGATGCGTATCGCGCAACGGCTGTATGCCCGTGGGCTGCCCATTTTGCTGCAGGGAGATAGCGGCTCGGGAAAGTCGGCCTTGGCGCGCGCGCTTCACGAGGCCGGACCGCGCCGCGCGGGCGCATTCGTGTCGATCAATTGCGCCGCGATCCCGGCCGAGCTGATCGAAAGCGAACTGTTCGGCTATCGCGCCGGCGCCTTCACCGGCGCGTCGAAGGCAGGCGCCCGAGGGCGTATCCTCGAAGCGGATGGCGGCACGCTTTTTCTGGACGAGATCGGCGACATGCCGCTGGCGTTGCAGAGCCGGTTTCTCCAGGTGCTCTCCGACAAGGAATTCGTCCCGGTGGGCGCGTCGCAACCGGTGCGCGTGGACTTCAACCTGATCGCTGCCAGCTTCCGCGATATCGAAGGCATGGTGCGCGACCAGGCTTTTCGCGCCGACCTGCACTTCCGCATCCAGGGCGCGGCCTTGCGGCTGCCCCCGCTGCGATCGCGCGACGATCTCAACGCGTTGATCGACCATGCATTCCAGGAGGCCGCGGTTGCGGCCGACGTGCCCTGCCCTCGCCTGTCCGCCGCCGCGCGCGCCGCGCTGCTGCGCCACCCGTGGCCCGGAAACATTCGTGAATTGCACCATGTGGCGCGCTACGCCCTGGCGCTTTGCGACGCGGATGAGGTTTCACCGGACTGCCTGCCGCCCGCCTTCCGGCCCGGCGGGGACAAGGCAGCCGATACGGAGGCGCGCTCCGCGTTGGACCTGGCCAGCGTGTTGGCCCGTTTCGAATGGAATGTCACGCTGGCCGCGCATAGGCTGGGAATCTCGCGCTCGACCCTGCATCGCCGGATGCGAGCGCAAGGGGTACATCGCCCCGGCTGACTCGGTCTCAGGAAGCGCGCAGCGTCTTGGCGGCGGCGACCATGTTGGTCAGCGCCGGAATCACCTCGGCCCACTGGCGGGTTTTCAGGCCGCAGTCCGGGTTGACCCACAGGCGTTCGGCCGGCACGCGCTCGGCGGCCTTCTTCATCAGTTGCACGATATGGTCCTGGCTCGGAATGTTGGGCGAGTGGATGTCATACACGCCGGGGCCGATCTCGTTGGGATAGTTGAAGTCGTCGAAGGCATCCAGCAGCTCCATGTCGGAACGCGACGTCTCGATGGTGATGACGTCGGCATCCATATCTGCGATCGAGGCGATGATGTCGTTGAACTCCGAGTAGCACATGTGGGTATGGATCTGGGTCTCGTCTTCCACGCCATTGGCGGTGATGCGGAAGGATTCCACTGCCCAATCGAGGTATTCCTTCCATTGTGCGCGGCGCAGCGGCAAGCCCTCGCGCAGGGCGGCTTCGTCGATCTGGATCACGCGCACGCCGGCCTTCTCCAGGTCCAGCACTTCCTCGCGCATGGCCAGCGCCAGTTGCTTGCACGACACCGAACGCGGCTGGTCGTCGCGCACGAAAGACCAGTTCAGGATGGTGACCGGGCCGGTCAGCATGCCCTTCATCGGCTTATCCGTCAGCGACTGGGCGTAGGTGATCCATTCCACCGTCATGGCCTTGGGGCGGCTGATGTCGCCGAACAGGATGGGCGGCTTCACGCAGCGCGAGCCGTAGGACTGCACCCAGCCGAACTGGCTGAAGGCATAGCCCTGCAACTGTTCCCCGAAGTACTCGACCATGTCGTTGCGTTCGGCTTCGCCGTGGACCAGCACGTCCAGTTCCAGCGCTTCCTGCTCGCGCACGCTGCGGGCGATCTCGGCCTGCATGGCGGCCTTGTAGCCGGCGGCGTCCAGGCGGCCGGCCTTGAATTCGCTGCGGGCATGGCGGATCTCGGCCGTCTGCGGGAAGGAGCCGATGGTGGTGGTGGGGTACGCCGGCAGCTTCAGCAGCGCGGCCTGCTTGCCGGCGCGCTCGGTATAGGCGTGCTTGCGCTCGCCGAGCTTGGCGTCGATCCTGGCCACGGCCGCCTGCACGGCCGGGTTGTTGACGCGCGGCGAGGCGCGACGAGCGGCCAGCGCGGCGGCATTGTCGGCCAGTTCCGCCTTGACGGCCCCGCGGCCTTCACGCAGCGCGCGGCCCAGGAGGCGCAGCTCATCCAGTTTCTGTAGCGCATAAGCCAGCCAGGACTTGATCTCGGCATCGAGCTTCCGCTCGTTGTCCAGGTCCACCGGCACGTGCAGCAGCGAGCACGAGGGCGCGACCCACAGGCGCGCGCCGAGCCTGGCGGCAATCGGTTCGACCCAGTCCAGCACGGCGGTCAGGTCGGTCTTCCAGATGTTGCGGCCGTTGATCACGCCCAGCGACAGCACCTGTTCCGGGGCCAAGGCGGCGATGACGGCTTGCACGTCGTCACGGCCGTTGATGGCGTCGACGTGGACGCCCGCGACCGGCAGCTTGGCCAGCAATGCCACGTTGTCCTTCAGTTGGCCGAAGTACGACGCCAGCAGCAACTTGACGCGGCTGGCCTTGAGCGCGTCATAGGCGGTCGCCAGGGCCGCTTGCCAGGCCGCATCCAGTTCGGTGACCAGGATCGGTTCGTCGATCTGCACCCACTGCACGCCTTGGTCGGCCAGGGTGTCCAGCAATTGGGCGTAGACCGGCAAAATGCGGTCCAGCAAAGCCAGCTTGTCGGATTCGTCCTTGGCCTTGCCCAGCGCCAGGTAGGTTACCGGACCGACGATCACCGGCTTGGCCGGGACACCCTGTGCCTTGGCCTCGGCCAGTTGTTCCAGCAGGCGCGAGGCGTCCAGCTTGAATTCGGTGGCCGCGGTGAACTCGGGGACGATGTAGTGGTAGTTGGTGTCGAACCATTTGGTCATTTCACCGGCGGCCACGCCGCCGCAGCAGCCCGCGTGTTCTTCGGCGCCCTTGGCCGAACGGCCGCGCGCCACGCGGAAATAGTTGTCCAGTTCGTCCCCATGGAAGCCTTGCACCCGCTCGGGCAGATTGCCCAGGGTGAAGCTCATGTCGAGCACCTGGTCGTAGAAGGCGAAGTCACCCACCGGCGCCAGATCCAGGCCGGCCTGGTTCTGCCAGTGGCGCTGGCGCAGTTCGGCGCCCAGCGCCTTGAGCGCGTCGCGCGAGGATTCGCCCTTCCAATAGGATTCGAGGGCGAACTTGAGTTCGCGCTTGGCGCCGATGCGCGGGAAGCCGAGATTGTGGATGATGGTCATGATTCGCTCTCAAAAGATCCTTGGACCGCCGAATCGTAAGGTTGCGAAACGATGAAGTAAAATGGTTTTATCTCAACGAAGTATGAATTTTGATCATTGATTATGCTTGATCGCATCCATTTGTCCATCGTCCAGGAAGTGGAAAAACAGGGTTCGCTGACGGCAGCCGCTGGCGTCCTGCACGTGACGCAGTCAGCCTTGAGCCACAGCATGAAAAAGTTGGAGCAGCAGCTGGGCACCGACATCTGGCTGCGCGAAGGCCGCAGCCTGAGGCTGACGCAAGCCGGTCAATACCTGCTGGCGGTGGCCAACCGCGTCTTGCCGCAACTGAACCTGGCCGAAGAGCGCCTGCGTCAGTTCGCCCAAGGTGAGCGCGGGTCGCTGCGCATCGGCATGGAATGCCATCCCTGCTACCAGTGGCTGCTGAAGATCGTCTCCCCTTACCTGGCTGCCTGGCCGGACGTGGACGTGGACGTGAAGCAGAAATTCCAGTTCGGCGGCATCGGGGCGTTGTTCGGCTACGAAATCGACCTGCTGGTCACGCCCGATCCGCTGAACAAGCCCGGGCTCGTGTTCGAGCCGGTCTTCGACTACGAGCAAGTGCTGGTCGTCGCCGGCGCCCACCCTCTTGCCAAGGAAGAGTACGTCACCCCCAAACAGCTCGCCAACGAAGTGCTGGTGGCCTATCCGGTGCCGGTCGACCGGCTCGACATCTACAACATGTTCCTGACGCCGGCCGGCATCAGTCCCAAGCGCCACAAGGCCATCGAGACGACGGACATCATGCTGCAAATGGTCGCCAGCGGCCGCGGGGTGGCGGCGCTGCCGCGCTGGCTGGTGCTGGAGTACGCGGACAAGATGAATGTGGTGCCGGTCCGGCTGGGCAAGAAAGGCATCGCCAAGCACATCTATCTGGGCGCCCGCGAGGCCGACGTGGGTATCGACTACCTGCGCGCGTTTATCGAACAGGCAAAAAGGCCCGCCACGGCTTGATGCATCGCGGCCGCGCGTTCCGAACTTGAGAGCGTCGGGCCGCGCCCGGCCGCAAGGCCGGATCGGCTCGCCCTTGAATCCATGAGCTTGGCTAATGGCTCCATGAAATCAATTCACTTTTATTCATGGATAGGCCAACCTAAACTACGCCTCCTGTCTCGTCGATGTCAAGACTGCTGAATAAAAAAAACAGAGAACATTGAGCAGTGTTGAAAAAGCAGGAAATAGACGCGGGTTATATCTCAGGAATTAGGGCAGCAGATCACAATGAGTAAAGATTTCACATTTGCCATCAAGAGCATTTGTTTCGACGAAGACTATCGTCCTTCGGACAATACGCGGATCACGACCAATTTTGCCAATCTCGCCAGAGGAACGAGTCGCCAGGAGAACCTGCGCAACACGCTCAGGATGATAGACAATCGCTTCAATGCCTTGGCGCATTGGGACAATCCCAAGGGCGATCGCTATACGGTCGGCCTTGAGATCATTTCCGTCGAGATGAGTATTGACGGCGCAAGCAGCGGCAATGCCCTCCCCTTGATAGAAATATTGAAGACGAGCATTCTCGACCGCAAAACCAATGAACGCATCGAAGGCATCGTAGGGAATAACTTCTCCTCCTACGTGCGCGATTACGACTTCAGCGTGCTGCTGCTGGAACACAACAAGAATCAGCCCGAATTCGGCACGCCGGAAGATTTTGGCGACCTGCATGGGAAGTTGTTCAAATGCTTCGTCAATTCAAGCACTTACAAAGAGCACTTCAGTAAGCCGCCCGTCATCTGCCTGAGCGTTTCGAGCAGCAAGGTCTACCACCGGACTGAAAATCAGCACCCGGTATTGGGCGTCGAATACCTGCAGGACGAGTATTCCCTGACCGACGAGTATTTCAAGAAAATGGGAATGAAGGTTCGCTACTTCATGCCGCCGAACAGCGCCGCGCCGTTGGCTTTCTATTTTTCCGGCGATTTGCTGGGCGATTACACCAACCTGGAGCTGATCAGCACCATCAGCACGATGGATACCTTCCAGAAGATTTACCGTCCGGAGATCTACAACGCGAATTCCGTGGCGGGGAAATCCTATCAGCCCAGCTTGAAGCACCAGGATTATTCGTTGACCCGGATTGTCTATGACCGAGAGGAACGTAGCCAGCTGGCCATCGAGCAGGGACGGTTTGTGGAGGAACACTTCATCAAACCGTACCAGGCGATTCTCCGGCAATGGTCCGCCAACTACCCTCTTTGACCCATTAAAACACCAAGGCATTTATTGTGAAGAAATTGCTCCCCACCTCGACCGCCGGCAGCTTGCCCAAGCCTTCCTGGCTTGCAGAGCCCGAGAAACTCTGGTCGCCCT
Organism: Achromobacter denitrificans NBRC 15125; assembly: GCF_001571365.1. GTDB lineage: Bacteria > Pseudomonadota > Gammaproteobacteria > Burkholderiales > Burkholderiaceae_B > Achromobacter > Achromobacter denitrificans. Next base: position 96,209 of record NZ_BCTQ01000011.1, read on the forward strand.
GGAAACTGCAGGCTGAGGGCTTGATCGAGGGCAAGCAGGATGCCCTGCGCCTGTCTCTGCAGGAACAGCAGCACGCGGGCATCGATATCGTCAGCGATGGCGAACAGACGCGTCAACATTTCGTGACGACGTTTATCGAACACCTGGACGGCGTTGATTTCGAAAACCGCAAGACCGTCAGGATTCGCGATCGCTACGATGCGAGCGTTCCGACCGTCGTGGGTGCCGTGGCCCGCCGCAAGCCGGTATTCGTGGAAGATGCCAAATTCCTGCGCCAGCAGACCAAGCAGCCGATCAAGTGGGCGTTGCCGGGCCCCATGACGATGATCGACACGCTTTACGACAGCCATTATCAAAGCCGCGAAAAGCTGGCCTGGGAATTCGCGAAGATTCTCAACCAGGAAGCCAAGGAACTGGAAGCGGCTGGTGTCGATATCATCCAGTTCGACGAGCCCGCGTTCAACGTGTTCTTCGACGAGGTGAATGATTGGGGCGTTGCCACCTTGGAAAGAGCCATTGAAGGGCTTAAGTGCGAAACCGCCGTCCACATTTGCTACGGCTATGGCATCAAGGCCAATACGGATTGGAAAAAGACGCTGGGATCGGAATGGCGGCAATACGAAGAGGCTTTTCCCAAGCTGCAGAAGTCCAGTATCGATATCGTTTCGCTGGAGTGCCAGAACTCTCGCGTGCCGATGGACCTGATCGAACTCATCCGGGGCAAGAAAGTGATGGTGGGCGCCATCGATGTGGCAACCAACGCCATTGAAACCCCCGAGGAAGTCGCCAACACGCTGCGCAAGGCGCTTCAGTTCGTGGATGCCGACAAGCTCTATCCTTGCACCAACTGCGGCATGGCGCCCCTGTCTCGCGGCGTCGCGCGGGGCAAGCTGGGCGCGTTGAGCGCCGGCGCGGAAATCGTCCGCAGGGAACTGGCGAACTGATTCCGAGGCGGGAAATGGTCGTCGCGAGCGGTTCGCGACGACCAGGCACGGAGAATTTTTTAAACCCTACTATGTCATTTTCCAGTACTGCGATCGAGCCGTTGCGCTTTCGCGAAGCGCTCGGACATTATGCGTCGGGCATCACGGTGATTACCTCGCGCATCGAAGGCGAGCCGATAGGCTTTACCTGCCAGTCGTTCCATAGCGTGTCCATGAATCCGCCGCTGGTATCGTTCAACGTCATGCGCAGTTCGGCCAGCTATCCCGGCATTCGCCAGGCGGGTCGATTCGTCGTCAATATCCTGTCGGACGAGCAAGTCAGGATTTCCAACCAGTTCGCCCAGCGGGGCGCGGACAAGTGGCGCGAAGTGGAGTGGCGGGAATCGCCGCTGGGTAATCCGATCATTGCCGGCAGCCTGCACTGGCTTGATTGCGAGATTTACGCCGAGCACGCCGCGGGCGATCACCTGATCGTGATTGGCGAGGTAAAAGCGCTGGACCTGCAAGAAGCTGCCGCTACGCAGCCCCTGCTGTATTTCAAAGGACAGTATCGCAACATCGCCGCGCACGGCGCGGCCTGAGGGCTTCAGCCCCCCCGAGGCAAGCCTCTCCCGCTGCCGCCTCAGACAATCTGCCCGAATGCCGGCATGAACGGTTCGGCAACCGGTGCTTCGGCTTCCCCGGATTGCCGGGACTGGTCCCGAGCGCGCAGCCAATCGATCAGCTTGCGTACCTGGTCCGCGAACTGGGCCACTCTGTCGCCGATGGCTTCGGCGGTCACCGCCTCGACCGGCAGCCGCTCCAGCAACAGCACGGCGTCGGTCGCGCGGTCCACGCCGATGGACATGCCGCAGCGTTCCATCAGCAGGAAGTTCATGGACAGGAGCTGCATCAGGTCTTGCGCCGGCAAAGGCTCGGGAAATTCCGACAACAGGCCGTACAGCCCCAGCGTGTCGTCGTCCAGGCATCGGATGGAGATCAGGATGTCTTCATCCAGCATCAGCATGCAGTGGCGGCGTTCGTCGAACGCGAGCTCAAGGCCGATGGTCTTGCTCAAGGCCTGCAACAAGGCAAGGCAGGATGGGCTGGGCATGGAATTCTCTCTTTTCAATACGGGATCAGGCGGGATCAGGCGTGCTGGTCCTGGTCGAGCGTGACCAGGACTTCGCAGGCTTCCACCAGGGTGCCGGCGGCGAGCATGGCGACGAGGTCCGCGGCGGGCGCGGCGTCTTTCAGCGCATGCAGGGTTTCCACGAGCGGCTTGGCCTTGGACATCAGCGCCTGCATCCCGGCCCCGGCGTCCACCGCTGCGCGCAAGTCGGCGACCGCGCCGCTCAGCGGCGCCAGTTGGCATTGCTGCCGGGCGTCCAGGCCCTGCAATCGGGCGTCGAACTGCTGCGCAAGGCCGTCCACGCAGGATTGCAGCCCGCGGCGTTGGGCCGCGTAGTACCCCTCCTCCCCGGGCAGCTTGAGTTGCGCCGCCTCGACGGGAAACGCAGTGCGATCGTTGAGCAGGCCGGACAGGGCTTCGTGCTCGTCGCGCAAGGCGGGAATGCGCTGTTCCAATCTGGCTTTCCGCCCGACCTGCGCCGATAGCTCCTCGCGCCTGCGATTCAGGGCATTGACGTTTTTGTCGTGGCTATCCCGGTCGGCTTTCAGTTTCACGACTTCCTTGGTGTTTTCCGGATTCAGATTCTCGGCGCGGGCCTCCAGGCTTGCCGCGGTGCGATCGATCCTGTCCGACCGCGCCGCGACCTCTTTCTCCATCGCCGGAATGGTGTTCTCCAGGCCCTTCAGTTCCCGCTCCGCCTTCTGGAGCTTGTCCCGCGCATGGCCCACGTCGGCGCCCAGGCCGCGGATGCGCTGGTCGGCGGCCGCGCCCTGGGCCTGTTGGCGGGTCTGGTCGTAGGCGTCGAGGTCGTGGGCCCTGGCGTGCAAGGCGACGCGTAGCTGGGCGATGGTATCGGCCTCGGCGGGGGCCTTGCTCCACGCGGACGCGCAGTGTGCCTTGACGCTCCCCGCCTGCTCATTGAGCAGGTCTATCGCGCCCTGCAATTCCCGCGCGTAGTCGTAGGTCTTGTTGGGATCCTCGGAAATCCAGCTGGCCTCGAACGGCACGTAGATATTGGATCCGCCTGCCTGCAGCGAACGCGCCGCCACCGCCGCGCAATTCTGCGTGGTGCTGAACATGGAATAGCCGATGCGGCCTTGCGCGGCGTCCGACTTGAGCTGGTTCGCGTCGGCCAGCATATCGTGCTCGGCCAGGCCGAACAGAGAGGTCCGCGGCGACACCCCATCGTTGCCATGTTCGCCGTTGCGCCCCGCCAGGGGAAAGAAGATTTTCTCCGCGCCCGCGCCCCAGGTCCTGTCGGACACCCGTTCCTGGGAATCGCGCGGGAAGAACCCGGCGGCGGCTTGCAGTTCCTCGCGCGTCACGTCCTCGCCGAAACCCAGCCCGTCCAGCGCTTCGGCGTGCGCCTGCAGGGCGGCGCCCAGCGGATCCGACGCGCCGTCGTAGGTAAACCTATCGGCGGCCCTCAGGACATCGCGGGCGGCCTGCCCGCGCTGGAGGTTCAGGTTGGTCTTCTCGGAGATTTCATCGCCGCGGTCGCTGTCGTAGTCGGGCGCGCTCATGCCCGGCCTGGCCGCGAAATGCCCGCCCACGCCCGGCAGGCTTTCCAGCAGCCGGTTATGGGCGACCTGCACGTCGCTCTTGGCCGGCCACCAGCTCACGTATGCCTTGCCGTGGCTCCAGGCGTTCGGCGACAAGGTGTTGGCAATGGCCACGGCCGAATGTCCGCTGCGCACGACCGAGAGGCCCGAGGTGACCATCGGCCACGAGTTCAGGCACACGTTGCGCGCCTGGTCCCGCGCCTTCCCCATGCCCGACAGCCCGTGCGCCACGGAGACCATTTTGTCGATCTTGGCCTTGTCCAGCGTGGCGGTGTAGTCCCTGCCTATCACCCGGTCTACCGCGGCCGCCGCGGCCTTGTGGCCGTATTCGCCGGCCAGGGCCTGGGCAAATACCATGTTCGCCTTGAGATTGGATTCCTTGATCTGGTCGGAACCCATGACGATGCGATCCTTCAGGCGCCCGAAGACGCCGCGGCCCTGCGCGGTCTGCGCGGCGTCGTCGAGCTGCACCCGCCCGCCCTGCACCGACGCGGCAAGAAAGCTGGATAGCTGGACCATCTGGCATCACCTCCGGAACGTGGCCTGGGCCGAGGTCCGGGCCGCGCGCCGCAAGGCTGCCGCGGGCCCCCACCTCATCCCACTCGCGCCCTGAGTAACGCGAGAGAGCGGCCGGTTCCGCTTTTACGCGTCGCGGGCCGCAAAATACCAAGTTTCAGGGATGCCGGAAGGCGATCAGGGCCGCCTGCTCACGCGAAATACCGAGGCGGGCGGCAGGTTGAACGGCACGAATCCGATCCGCCGGGCCGACAGGCCGCAGGCGTCCAGCACGCCGGGCGCGACCGGGCAGCGCATGCCGTAGGTGAACAGCTCCATCGAACCGCCCTCTTCCATGGCGTCGAACACCGCCGTCAGCAGGCGGTGATGATGCGCCCCGCTCATGTTCCGCAACGGCAGGCCGCAAATGGCCGCGCCGATGCCGTCCAGCTCGGGATGGCTGTCGCGGGAGAGTTCCTGCGCGCAGACCTGCAGCACGGCCGCCTGCGGAAATTGCGCGCGCAGGCTGGAACTCATGGCCTCGTCCTGTTCCACCAGGACGAGCCGGGCGGGGTCGACGCCCTTGCGCAGCATTTCGCGCGTGAAGACGCCGGTGCCGCAGCCCAGTTCGAGGACTTTTCCGCCGTTGGGGGGGATCGACGCGGTGATGGCCGCCGCCAGCGCCGGGCCCGAGGGCGCCACGGCGCCGATGGCGGCGGGATTGGACAGGAGCGCCCGGACGAACTGCTTGCGCTCTTGCAGCCAGGTCAGGGGCGAATGGGAACGGGATGGGGATGGGTGCGCGGCGGTTCGGTATGACGGCGAGGAATGCATCGGACGCTTCTATCTCCAGGGTCGGGAACCTCAGACCTTAACTGGCGCGGGCGGGTCCGACCGGCAACCGTGCGTAAGCACCCTTGTCAATCGGACAACGCGGCCGCGCCCCGGCGCAGGCTGTCCGCGGAGGCGGACAGCTTAGGTTGCAACTCCCCTACTTCCCGGGCGGCCGCAGCGTCAGCGTATCGGACTGTTCGCTGTCCACCTTGGCGCGGCTGAACGCCATCGGGAAATACTCCCCGGTGGCCCACCCCTTGAGCAGGTCCTGGTAATGCGGGCTGCGCGGGTCGGCCGACTGGCCCGGCACGTTCTGGACGCGCGAGTTGTCCCAGTCCGCCACGTCGATCACCTGGCGGTACGAGGCCCCGCTGGTCTGGCGGAAGTCGCTCTTGCGGAACGTGGCGCGATGCACCGTGTCGTTGTCGCCGCCGACCGGATAGCGCGGCGTGCCGTAGGCCTTGGCGGTTTCCGCCGGCAACAGCGCGGCCAGGCTGTGCTCGAACTGGATGTGGTGCAGTTTGCCCCACTGCCATTGCGCCGGATCGGCGCCGAGCTTGGCGCGCAACTTCTCCATGCCGTCGGCCAGCGCCGCCAGCAGCAACGCGTCTCGGCCCTGCTCCGGCCGCGGGCCGAAGGCGGCGTCGGGCGCGGCCAGCTTCTCCAGCGTCTTGCGCGTGGACAGTTCGCCGAAGACGCTGCGGCCGGCAGGCGGCACGTACAGGTCCGACACCCGCTTGACCACCTCGGGCAGCCAGAACTCGTACACCGTGGCGGCCCGGCTGTCCGTGCCGACCCGGTAGTCCCAATCCTTCAGCAGGCTCAGGCCCTGGCCCACGCCCGGATCGGCCGAGTTCAGCGCCTTGGCGTAGCCGCCCAGCGTGCGGGCCGGGATCGACAGGTTGTCGAACTGCAGCGCCTGCGAGTTCTGGACGGTCATGCCCTTGCCGTCGGCGATCACCTCGCGGATGCGCTGGACGCGGTAGGGTTCGGCCCAGGTGCGCGCCGACATTTCCTTGTAGCGGTAGTCCGCCGGCAGGTTGTACTCGTTGGCGGTGGCGACATAGCCCTCGGGCGGGTTGTAGGCTCGCGGCAGCGCGCTGCCGGGCAGGAAGCCGCGCCATTCGAAATCGCCGTTGCCGGGCACGGGCAACATGCCGGACCAGTCGGCGCGCGGGCGTATCGGCGCGATGCTGCCGCCGAACCATCCGATGTTGCCGTCCACGTCGGCGTAGACCATGTTCTCGCTGGGCGTGTAGTGCCGTTCCATGCCGGCGACGAACTCGTTCCAGTCCTGCGCCTGGTTCAGGCGCAGGCTGGCCAGGTAGGCGGCCGTGCCCGGAAACTCCAGATAGGCCGCGCGCAGCGCATAGGCCTTGCGGCGCACCGGATCCTCATGGATCACCGGCCCGTGGCGCGTGAACTTCAACTGGCGCGTCGCGGCCGCCTGGCCGCGCACCGGGATGGACTCGTCCACCTGCCGCATCTTTTCCCAGCCGCCGCGGTAGCGGTACTCATTGGGGTTGGCGGGGTTGGTGTCGTAGACGTACAGGTCTTCCTCGTCGCCGAACGCGAAGATCGTCAGGCCGAAGGCGATGCGGTCGTTGTGCCCCATCGAGACTCCGGGCAGCGCGGGTTCGCCGGCGCCGATCACGTTCCAGCCCGGCGCGTTCAGGTGCACCATGTAGCGCAGCGAGGGCATGGTGATGGAACGGTGGGGATCGCCCGCCAGGATGGGCTTGCCGGTGGCCGTGTGCTGGCCGCTCATGGTCCAGTTGTTGCTTTCATAGCGGGTCGCCATCGGATCGAAGGCCGGATCGATCGAGGCCAGCATGCCCGCCGACAGGCTGCGGGCCAGTTCCTCGCGCTGCGCCTGCGCCAGCGGGCTGCGCGGAAAATCCGCCGCCACGAACTTCTGGCCGTTGCGCGCCAGGTTGTAGTTGGCGAGCACCGCGTTGTCCAGCAGCTTCACGTCCAGGCCCGCCGGCACCTGCAAGGCCAGCGGCGGCTCGAAGGTGCTCAGGCCCTGCACGGCATTCAGCCCCAGCGCGGCCACGCGCTGCGCCATGCGGACTTCCTCGGTGAGGTTGCGCGTCAGGCCGTAGATGCGGATGAGCGAGGTCTCGGGGCTCCAGTAGCCGGGCTCGGTGCCGGTAAGCTTGAATTCCGGCGGCATCTGGTCGGGATGCGCCTTGACCCAGTCGACGTAGGCGTTGATGCCCGCCGCGAACGAGGTCAGGATCGCCTTGCCTTGCGGGTGGTAGCTGGCGAATTCGGCCTGCATGTCGCCGCGGTACAGGAACAGGCGCGCGGCGCGGTCCTGCTCGACGAAGCGGGGGCCGAACTGTTCGGCCATCTTGCCCTCGCCCTGGCGGCGCCAGAGGTCCAGCTGCCAGAGCCGGTCGCGCGCGGCGCTGAAGCCCTGGGCGAAGAACATGTCTTCCTGGTTCTGCGCATAGATATGCGACACGCCGTGGCGGTCTCGCACGATTTCCACCGGCTGGGACAGCCCGGCCATGGCGATCGTGTCTTTCTTGCCTCCCGTTCCGGCGCAGCCCGCCAGCAACGCCATCAACCCGCTCGCCAGCAATGCGGCGGCCTTGCGATTCAACGTACGCATGACTCCTCCTCCGATTTATTTGTCTTCTATCGCTGACGGTCTTGAGGCGTCGTGCTGCCGGGCGCCGCCGTAAGCAATGTGTACAACTAAATCAGTTGCCCCGCGAAAGCTGTGTTATTTGATGAAATTTGGCAGTAGGTGTAACCCGCCGCCCGGGAACGTGAACTCCGGGACACAGCGGGTTACCGGGTAGGGACGCATCGGCGCCCTGCCCTTTTGCGGCGGGGACGCCGCTCGGCGCCGGGCGGGAAGGTGTTGGGCGCGGCGGGCGCGCGGCTCACCCCGCGTTACAAAACTCCCCTCGTACCATCGGCGCCGGCCATCGATCGGCGGCGCGGACCTTCGCCGATCACGCGCGTTCGCTGATCGCCGGCGGCTCATGGGCGCGGATCGGATGCGCCGGCCCGGTATAGCGCTCCACCTGCACTGCCGTCAGCTGGCCGGAGCAGCCCTGCGCCAGGGACGAGGTGCCGACGTCGCGGGTCAGCACGTTCGGATTGCCATGCACACACAGCGGGCGCTGCGCGTCGGCGTCCTGCGGGTCGTACCAGGCGCCGGTGGGCAGCTGCACCACGCCGGGCCGGATGTCCTCCGTGAGGCGCGCCGCCGCGAGGCAGGCGCCGCGCGCATTGAACAGGCGCACCACGTCGCCCTCGGCGATGCCGCGTTCGGCCGCGTCGCGCGGATGCAGCGAGCAGACTTCCCTGCCCTCGCGCTTCTGCGACATGCTGTGCGCGCCGAAATCCAATTGGCTGTGCAGCCGGCTGGCGGGCTGGTTGGCGACCAGGAACAGGGGATGCGCCGGCGTGGGCGCGTCTTCGGGCGCCAGCCAGGCGGGATGGCCGGGGCAATCCGCGTAGCCGAACCCGGCCACCACGGGCGAGCTGATCTGCACCTTGCCGCTGGGCGTAGGCAAGGGCTTGCCCGCGGGATCGTTGCGGAACGCCCGCAGGATGCCGCCGTCGTCGTCCTGTTGCGGCAGGATCAGTTCGCCGCGCTCCCAGAACCCGTCGAAGTCCGGCGCGTCCAGGCCCCGTTCCCGCAGCGCCGCCTGGGTCTTGGCGTACAGGTGTCGCAGCCACTCACGGCTGCTGCGGCCCTCGGTGAAGGCCTCGCGCGTGCCGAGCCGCGCCGACAGGTCGGCGAAGATGTCGTAGTCGTCCCGGGCCAGCCCGTTGGGCTCGGCCAGGCGGTGCATGGCCACCATCAGGGGATCGGTGGGCGCGCCGCCGATGTCGTCGCGCTCCAGCGTCATGGTGCATGGCAGCACGATATCCGCGTGGCGCGCGGTGGCCGTCCAGCCGATCTCGTGCACCACGAACGTGTCCAGGGTCGCGAAGGCGCGCTTGAGCCGCGCCAGGTCCTGGTGATGGTGGAAGGGATTGCCGCCCGCCCAGTACGCCAGGCGGATGTGCGGATACGGCATGCGCTTGCCGTTGTAGTCGAAGGGCTCGCCCGGATGCAGCAGCATGTCGGCGATGCGCGCCACCGGGATGAATGCCTTCACGCCGTTCACGCCCTGCGGCAGCGAGGCCACCGGCACGGCGTTGCTGCGCTTGCCGTAGTGCGCCAGCGTGCCGAGCGCGTAGGCGTACCCGCCGCCGGGCAGGCCCAACTGGCCCAGCGCGGCGGCCAGCACCGCGCCCATCCAGACCGGCTGCTCGCCGTGCTCGGCGCGTTGCAGCGAATGCGCCACGCAGACCAGCACGCGCTTGCCGGCCAGGCCGCGGGCGATGCCCGCGATCCGTTCCGCCGGCACGCCGCACAGGGGCGCGGCCCAGGCCGGCGTCTTGGGCTGGCCGTCCTGGCGGCCCAGCAGGTAGTCCTCGAAGACGTCCCAGCCCTCGCAGAACGTGCGCAGGAAGGCCTGATCGTGCAGGCCGTTGGCCACCAGCTCGTGCGTGAGCGCCAGCATCAACGCCACGTCGGTGCCGGGCACGGCCTGCACCCATTCGGCCCGGGCGTCGGCCGGAAAGTCCGAGGCCAGCGGGCTGATGTTGATGAAGCGGCAGCCGCGCGCCGCGGCCTGGCGCATCGATTCCCGCTCGATGTGGCGGCTGATGCCGCCGCTGGCCACGCGCGAATTCTTCAGCGCCATGCCGCCGAACGCCAGCACCACGTCGGTGTGCTCGACGATCTGCTCCCAGGTCACGTTGCGGCGCGCCACGTCGTCCATGCTGCCCAGGATGTGCGGCAGGATCACGGCCGACGCGCCCGCGCTGTAGCTGTTGACCGAGCGCACATAGCCGCCCAGCGCGGTATTCAGGAAGCGGTGCACCTGGCTTTGCGCGTGATGGAAGCGCCCCGCGCTGGACCAGCCGTAGGAACCGCCGAACACCGCCTCGGGCCCGTGCCGGTCGCGGACGCGGGCGAGTTCCCGCGCCAGGAGATCCAGCACTTCGTCCCACTCCATGCGCACGTAGCCGTCGCGCCCCCGGCTCGCGTCCGGCCCCGGGCCGCGTTCGAGCCAGCCCCGCCGCACCATGGGCGCGGTCACGCGGACCGGATGGTCCAGCGCGTTGGTGAAGTTGTCGATCAGCGGATTGGGATCCGGATCGCCGGGATGCGGCCGGACGTCGAGGACGCCGTCCTTCCAGGCGGCGGAGAATACGCCCCAGTGGGCGCTGTGGGGCTTGCGGCCGGTATCCGGCCGCGGCGTCGTGCGGGGGGTGTCGCGGTTCATGTTTCTAGGCGTCGGGGCCGGTGGCGACGGGCGCGTCCGGCTGGGCGCTCCATTCGCTCCACGAGCCGGGGTACAGGGCCGCGCCGGTCAGGCCGGCGATTTCCATGGCGAGCAGATTGTGGCACGCGGTGACGCCGGAGCCGCACTGGTTCACCACGGCCTCGGGCGATCGGCCGCCCATGCGGTCCAGGAAAGCCTGGCGCAAGGCGTCGGGCGGCAGGAAGCGCCCCTCGGCATCGAGATTGTCGCGGAAGAACCGGTTGCGGGCGCCGGGGATATGGCCGCCCACTTTGTCCAGCGTTTCGTTCTCGCCGCGATAGCGGTCGGGCGCGCGGGCGTCCAGCACCACGCGGTCGCCGGTCGCCAGCGCCTCGCGCATCTGCGCGTAGCTCAGCGTGCGCGGGCGGCCTGCGCGCGCCGACAGCCCGCCCGGCGCACGGGCCGCGGGCGGTTGCGTCGACAGCGGCTGGCCGGCGGCCTTCCACGCGCCGATGCCGCCGTCCAGCACGGCCACGGCGTCGTGGCCGATCCAGCGCAGCAGCCACCACAAGCGCGCGGCATACATGCCGCCGGCGTTGTCGTAGGCGACGATTTGCGTGTCCGCATCGGCGCCCAGCGCCGCCAGCGCGGCGGCCAGGGCCTCACGGTCCGGCAGCGGGTGGCGTCCGTTGGCGCCGGTCTTGGCTCCGCTCAACGTGTCGTCCAGGTGCACGTAGGCCGCGCCGGGGAGATGGCCGGCTTCGTACTGGCGGCGCCCGGCGCCGGGATCGGTAAGGTCGAAACCGCAATCCAGGACCAGGATGCCCTCGCTTCCCGGGCCGGCCAGCGCGCGGGCCAGGGTCTGCGCGTCGATCAGGGTGGTGTACATGCCGCCGCTCCCTTCAGGCCTGGCCGGCCGACAGCGCGTCCATCGCGCGCAGCGAATAGACGTAGGCCGCGCCCGCATTCAGCGCGATGGCGGTGGCCAGCGCCTCGCTCAGCTCGGCTTCGGTCACGCCGGCCTTGCGGGCCGCGTCGGCATGCGCCGCGATGCAGCCGTCGCAGCGCGTGGTGACGGCGACCGCCAGCGCGATCAGCTCGCGCGTCTTGGCGTCCAGGGTGCCGGTGGCGCCCTGCGCCTGGTTCAGCGCGCGAAACGCCGTCAGCAATTGGGGGTTGTGCTTGCCCAGTTGCTCGCCCGCCTTGCGGTTGTTGGCGAGGGTCTCGGTCCAGTTCTGCAGCATGGATGAATCTCCGGGAATGTAGGGAAAAATGAGGGGCCTGCTATTGGCCGATCTGCTTGAGCAGGTCGGGCGTGGCGGCTTTGCGGTAGTTGGCGATGTCCTCGACAATGTACTGCCGGAACTGGTCCAGGGGCAGGTCGCGCTCCATCGCCGCGTCCTTGCGGATGGTGTTCTGCACGGTGGGATCCTTCAGCGCGCGCGACAGGTTGTCGGACAGCACCTTGAGCACGTCCGGCGGCGTGCCGGCCGGCGCGGCCAGGCCGTACCACTGCGTCATGGTCATGTCGATGCCCAGCTCCTTGAAGGTGGGCACGTCGGGCAGCACCGGGCTGCGCTGGCCGCCGGTCAGCGCGAGCACGCGCAGCTGGCCCTGCTGCACCTGCGGCACCAGCGGCGAGGCCGTGGCGAAGAACATGTCCACCTGTCCGCCTATCATGTCCGTGATGGCCGGACCGGACCCCTTGTAGGGCACGTGCAGCAGCTTCAGGTGCCCCAGTTCCTTGATGGTTTCCATGCCGATGTGGGCGGCGGCGCCGGTGCCGGTGGACGCGAAGGTCAGTTCCTTCTCGCGCGACGCCTTGATCACTTCCTGCGCGGTCTTGAAGCGTGATTGCGTCGCCACGAAAAGCCCATGCGGCGCTTCCAGGATCAGGCCCACCGGCGCGAAATCGTCAGGCACCTTGTACGGCAGGGTCTGGGGCTTGAGCGCCGGCGACACCGCCAGGTTGCCGCTCATGGCGAGCAGCACGGTGTAGCCGTCGGGCGCGGCCTTGGCCACCTGGCTGGCGGCGATGTTGCCGCCCGCCCCCGGCCGGTTCTCGACGATGACGGTCTGGCCGATGGTCTTGCCCATGGCCGTCGCGATCAGCCGCCCGTACAGGTCGCCCCCGCCGCCCGGCGGGAAACCCACGACCAGCGTGATGGGGCGCTCGGGATAGGCGGCGTTGGCGCCGGCGCCGGCCAGCGCGCCCGCGGCCAGCGCCAGGGCTACCGCCGAGCGCAGCACGCGGCGCCTGCCCGGCGGGTTCGAGGAAGAAATTCGCATGGTGTTTGTCTCCTGTCGTTTTTCGTATGCCCGCGGCCGCCTCAGGCGCCCAGCCAGGCGGCTTGATGCGTATCCACCACCCGGTCCACCGAGGCGGCGCACTGTCCCAGATAGCCCGCCGGATCGGTCAGGCGCTGGATCTCCTCTTCACCCAGCAGGCTGGCCAGCTCCTGGTGCTGGCGCAGCGCGTGGGCGAAATCGAGCTTGTTGGTGATGCCGTGCATGGACGCTTCATAGATCCATTCATGCGCGGTCTGCTTGCCCACGCGCTCCGACAATTCCAGCATCACGTGTTCGGACAGCAGGTAGCCGCGCATGCGGTCCAGGTTCAGCGCCATGGCCTCCGCGTCCACCCGCAGGCCGGCCAGCAGGTTCTTGGCCTGGAACAGCATGGCGCCGGCGATCAGGCAGCATTCGGGCAGCGCCTTCCATTCGATCTTCCAGGCGATGCCGTCGCGCTCCCCTTCCTGCACCATGCCTTCGAGCATCAAGGCCGCGCTGGCGCGCAGCGGCCGGCACAGGCCCGCCAGGTTCTCGGCCGAGGTCGGGTTGCGCTTGTGCGGCATCGTCGACGAGCCCAGCTTGCCGGCGGAGAAGGCTTCTTCCACTTCCGCGAATTCGTTGCGCTGCATATTGAAAAGCTCGTTGCCGATCTTCGACAAGGTGGCGCCCAGCATCGCCAGGAGCAGCGCGTATTCCGTATAGCGGTCGCGCGCCGGCGCCCAGCTGATGTCCGGCGCCCCCAGGCCCAGCTTGGCCAGCGTGCGGCGCTCGACCTCCGCCGCCTGCTCGCCCAGCGAAGCCTGGCTGCCGACCGCGCCCACCACCATGCCGACCAGCACGCGCGGCTCGCATTCCCGCAGCCGGTCGTGATGGCGCGACAGCTCGTCCAGCCACACGGCGCACTTGTGGCCGAAGGTAATGGGCAAGGCCTGCACGCCATGGGTGCGGCCCGCCATGGGCGTGTCCCGATGGGCCCGGGCCAGCCGCGCCAGCTCCTGGCCCACGGCCGTCACGTCGCGCATGATCACGGCATGCACTTCCTTGAGTTGCAGCGCGACCCCGGTGTCGACCACGTCCTGGGTGGTGGCGCCGTAATGCAGCCACTCGCCGTGGTCGCCGCCGCAGCGCGCCTGCAACTGCTTGAGCGCCGGCACCAGGGAGTGCTTGATGCGGCGGATCTCGGCCGACATCTGGGCGATGTCGATGTTGTCGGCCTTGGCCTGGGCGCGGATCTCGCGGGCGGCCTCGGCCGGGATGATGCCGAGCTCGGCCTGGGCCTCGGCCAGGGCCGCCTCGAAATCCAGCCACTTCTGGATGCGGTTCTCCTCGGAGAAGATGGCGCGCACTTCATCGGTGCTCCAGAGGTGCTGGAGCGATTGCATATCGAAAACGGAAACGGACATGACGCGGGATCCTGGATGATTAGGAAGGCTGGTGGGCGGGACGCGGCAACAGGCGGCCCGGGTTGAAGGTGCCGCGCGGATCCAGCGCATGCTTGATGCGCTGCATGAGGTCCACGGAAACGGCGGGTTTGAACTGCAGGAAGGCTTGCTGCTTGAGCCGGCCGATGCCGTGCTCGGCGGAAATCGATCCGCCCAGGCGGGCGGCCACGCCGTGCACCACTTCATGCACCGCGTCCTCGCGCGCCCGGAACGCGGCGTCGTCCATGCCGGCGGGCTTGCTCTGGTTGTAATGAAGGTTGCCGTCGCCCACGTGCCCGAAGCACACGATCCGGATGCCGGGCATCAGGGTCTCCAGTTCCGCGCCGGCGGCGGCGATGAATTCGGGGATGCGCGATACCGCGACCGAGATGTCGTGCTTGATGGACGGGCCGTCCAGCCGCTGGGCCTCCGGCACGTGCTCGCGCAGCGCCCACAGCTCGTGCGCCTGGCGGCCGGAAGCGGCGATCACCGCGTCGGTCACGGCGCCCGCCTCCATGGCGGCTTCGAGCACCGCGTGCACCGCCGGCTCCGGATCCAGGTGCGCCGAGGTTTCGGACACGTCGAACAGCACCGACCATGGCGTGTCGATGGCGAGCGGATTGCGCATGCCGTCCAGCGGATGCGCCAGCACCTGGGCCAGCGTCTGGCGGCCGATGAGTTCGAAGGCCGTGACGCGCTCGCCCACGGCCCCGGTCAGGCGCCCCAGCAGGTCCACCGCCGCTTGCGCGGTGGGCACGGCGACCCAGGCGGTCACCACCTTGGCCGGGCGCGCGTACAGCTTGAACGAGGCGGCGGTCACCACGCCCAGCGTCCCTTCCCCGCCGATGAACAGCTGCTTCAGGTCATAGCCGGTATTGTCCTTGCGCAGCGTGCCCAGCAGGTCCAGCACGCGGCCGTCGGCCAGCACCACTTCCAGCCCGAGCGTCAGGTCGCGCGTGTTCCCGTAGCGCAGCACCTGCTCGCCCCCGGCATTGGTGGACACCACGCCGCCCACCGTCGCGCTGCCTTCCGAGGCCAGCGACAGCGCGAACAGCCGGCCCGCGTCGGCCGCCGCCTGCTGCGCCGCGAGCACCGTGCAGCCGGCTTCCAGCGTGATGCTGTTGTCCAGCGGGTCCACGCGCCGCACCGCCGTCATGCGGTCCAGGCTGAGCACCAGTTCGCGGCCCGAGGCATCGGGCGTGGACCCGCCGACCAGGCCGGTATTCCCGCCCTGCGGCACCACCGCCACGCCGTGGCTGGCGCACAGCGCCACCACCTGCGACACCTGGCCGGTATTGGCGGGGCGCGCCACCGCCCGCGCCGCGCCGGGGAAGTTGCGGCGCCAGTCGGCCGCGTACCGGGCGGTGTCGGCCGGCCCGGTCAGGACGTGGTCCCCGCCCACGATGGCGGCCAGCGCCGCCAGAAATGCATCGATCTGATTGGGCATAATGCGGTGGATCGCAAGCCCGGGCGCAAACCCGGGCCCTGCAACGCTGTCTCCTGGTGAATGAACGCGGCGGTCCCTGGTCCGGTAGCCGTTTTTCATTTCATTGATTAAAATGTGTTTTATTGATCGAAACTATAAGGAAGCATAGGAAACCGTGTCAAGCGAGAATTCCCCTAAGCCGCCCGCCGGCGTGCTCGAACGCGGCATCTCCATCCTGGAGTGTTTCGGCGAAGACAGCCTGCGCCTGTCGCTGCGCGACCTGGCCGACCGCACCGGCCTGGACAAAGCCACCCTGCTGCGCCTGCTGGGCGTCTTCATCAAGGCGCGGATGATCCATCGCTACGACAGCAGCACCTACGCGCTGGGACCGGCGCTGCTGCACATGGGCATGCTGTACCGCGACACCTTCGACCTCGGTTCGCGCCTGCAGCCGGTGCTGCGCAACGTCATGGAGCAGACCGGAGAAACCGTGGCGCTGTACGTGCGCAGCGGCGACGACCGCATCTGCCTGTATCGCGAGAACACGTCCAAGGAAGTGCGTCACCACGTGGAAGTGGGCAAGCGCATCAGCCTGAAGGACGGCGGTTCGTCGGCGCACGTGCTGCGCGCCTTCACCGGCGGCGCCACGCCGCTGGCGGGCGACATCCACGAGAAGGGCTATGCCATGACCCGCTCCGAACGCGTGGCCGAGATGGCCTCCGTGGCCGTGCCGGTCTTCGACGGCGACGACACCTTCGTCGGCGCGCTGGTGGTGCTGGGGCTGGCCTCGCGCCACAACGAGGCCGCGCAGCGCAAGGCGGTCGACATCGCCCGCCACGAACTGGCCCAGCAGGGGTTCCGCACGGCGCCGCCCGCGGCCTGGACGCCGAAAGCCGCAAGCTGATAGCGGCTGCCTGAAGGCCGGTCGCCCAAGCGCGGCCGGCCCGCTACCGGCTTCCCCCGCCTACCGCGCCGGGCCGCCGAACAGCGCCGGCGGCGGCGCGCAGACCTCGCCGTCGCGCCCCGCGTCCGCGAAGCCTTCGCACCAGGCCGCGATGGCCCGGGCCGCGGCATCGTCCATGGCGGGCGCGAAGGCGCGCATGCGCGCTTGCAGCGCCGTCCAGGTGTAGGGATCCTCCGGGTCGCCGCGGCGCAGCTTTCTCAGCGTGTCGAGCTTGCGGCCGTTCTTGAGCGTCAGCGTGACGCGGCTGGGACGCAGTTGGGGAAATTCGCGCTGGAACGCGTCGCTGGTCCGCACCGTAATCCGGCCCGCCATCGCCAGCAGGTCCGCCGCTCCGAGGTCCGGCGCTTCCATGTCCTCGATCCCCAGCTTGCCGGCAAGCAGCAACCTGGCGGCCACATAGCGCAGGCTGAAGCAGGTTTCCGCGGGCCGGGCGGGCCAGTCCACGCCGGCGATCTTCAGCGCATGGGTGTAGATCTCGATGTCCACCGCCTCGATCTCGCCGGGCGTGGTGCCATGGGCATCCAGCAGGTCCCGGATCGCGTCCAGCGGCGTGAAGAGCTGCGCGCAGCAAGGCCAGGCCTTGATGGTGGCCGTGTTCAGGCGCTCCGGCGCATCCAGCCCGCCGTCCAGCGCCTCCAGCGGCCCGTCGCCGCCCAGCAGCCGGTACAGCCCGCGCGCGCCCGTGACGTAGCGCAGCGCGCCCGGCAGGCCCGCGCGGGCCGCATAGGCCGCGGCCAGCCCGTTGCGCACCGCGAAGGCCGGATGCAGCGATTTCGACTCGTGCGCGCCGTCGTCCGCCATCTGCCACAGGCCGGCCGCCTGCGTGGCCGCGATGCCCTGCGCATGGTGCAGCCGTTCCCCTTCCAGGCCCAGCGCCACGCCGGCGGCGGCGGCCGCGCCGATGGCGCCCGCGGTCGCCGTGGCGTGGAAGCCCGCGGCATGTCCCGCCCCCAGCGCTTCCCCTATCCGCAAGGACGCCTCGTAGCCGGCGATGACCGCGTCGGCCACTTGGCGGCGGGTCAGGCCGCCGCCGGCGGCCAGCGCCAGCGCCGGGGTGATGGACACCACGCCGGGATGCAGCATGGCCGCGCGGTGCGCGTCGTCGATTTCGCGGATGTGGGCGATGCCGGCGTTCGCCAAGGCGGCGCCGTTGGAATGCATCGACGCGCCGCCGAACACCGGCGCCGGCCCCGGCCCGGGATGGCAGTCCTGCGCCACGCGGCGATAGCGGTCCGCCGCGGCGGTTGCGCTGGCCGACCATCCGGCGGTGAACCAGTCCAGCATGGCCTGGGCCAGCCGCTCGCGCGTGGCGGTCGCGATAGGCTGCCCGCGCCGGCGCGACAGATGGAGCGCCAAGGTAGTTTCGGGGATCGGGGGTATCTGGTTCATGGTTTTCGTTTCATTAAATAAACTATGTTTTGTTTAATGAAACTCTACACCAATCCCGCCCAAGCCGGATAGCGGCTTGCGAAGGCTTCGCGGAAGTCTCGCGGATTTGCCCCGGCGATGGTTTCCCGCCTCTTGCGCGAGCCTGTTTTCGGGCCTAAATTAATCGGTACCGCATATCGCTTGCCCCGCCGAGCGAGCCGCGTGCAAGGCGTCAGGACGTTGTTTTTCTGTCTTTGTTCCCCAGAGGAGCGATGCGATGAAAGTGAAACACCTGTTCGGTCCGGCAGCTCTTGCCCTCTCGTTGCTGGTTGCCGCCCCCGGCAACGCGGCGCCGCCCGAGGGGGCTCCCATCATCACCGGCAAGCAATGGTCGGAGTCCGATGCGAATCTGAAGAAAGCCTACCTCCTCGGGATGGCCAATCTTCTTCAAGTGGAACAGGCGTACCAGCGGCGCCATGCGCCCACCGATGCCCAGAGCCTGATCCCCCGGTTTGCCCGAGGCCTCCAGGCGCAGACGCTGGATTCGGTGCGCGAAAGCCTGGACAACTGGTACGCGGCGAACCCCGCGAAGATGGATCGGCCGGTGGTTGAAACCCTCTGGTTCGAAATCGTCGTGCCCGGCACGAAGCGCGCGCCCTAGGAGTCCGCCATGAAAATGATCCGATCGATTCTCATAGGCTTTGCGATGGTATCGCTGGCCGGCTGCACGAACATGAGCTCCAAGCAGCAGGGCACCCTCTCCGGCGCCGCCATCGGCGCGGCGGCGGGCGCGGGCATCGCCGCGATCGCCGGCGGCAGCGGCTGGACGGGCGCGGCCATCGGCGCCGCGGCCGGCGGCATCGCCGGCAATATCTACGGCGGCGGCCAGTAAGGCAAAGAGCCGTGGCCGGTCGCGCGCCGGCCACGGCATGCCGCGTCTACAGATTGCCGGTGGCTTTCCCGATACGCCAGTACACGCCGCCCCCGGTCATGCCGCCATCGACGGGCAGGTCCGAACCGGTGATGAAGGAGGCGTCGGGCCCCAGCAGGAACATGACCGCCCCGGCAATCTCGTCCGCCTCCGCGGCCCGCGACAGCGGCGTCGCATCGCGATTGCCTTCATAGAACAGGCGCGCCCGGCCCGCGTCGTGCACGGCGTTGGGCTGCATGATCATCGGCGTTTCCACCAGGCCGGGGCAAACCGTGTTCACGCGCACGCCCTGCCCGGCCAGTTCCAGCGCGGCGGCTCGCGTCAGCCCGCGCAACCCCCATTTGCTGGCGGTATAGGCCGCGCTGAAGTAACCCGTCAGCCCCGCCGTGGACGAGGTGTTGACGATGGAAGCGCCGGCCGGCATCAGGCCCGCGAGCGCGCGGATCGCCAGGAAAGGACCCTCCAGGTTGATCTCCAGCAGCCGGCGCCATTCGCCCGGCGTGGTTTCGGTCACGGTCTTGCGCAAGGTGACGCCGGCGTTGTTGACCAGGCCGTAGAGCGGAACACCCGCCAGCCGGATTTCCTCGGCCAGCGCGACCCAGCCGGCCTCGCTCGTCACATCCGCCACCCGGATCCTGAGCCGTTGCGCGTCCGCGCCCGCCGAGGCGCGCAGTTCGGCCCAAACCGCGTCGCCTTCCGGCAGCACGTCCAGCGCATGGACGACCGCGCCCGCCCGCAGCAGGCGCAGCGTTTCCGCGGCGCCCTGCCCGCGCGCCGCGCCCGTCACCACGGCGGCCTTGCCGCTCCAGTAAGTGGATTCCATGGCGTTGCTCCTCAAGTCCGGGATACGCCGCCGTCGACCAGCAGCACGTGGCCGGTGACGTAGGCGGAAGCCTGCGAGGCCAGGTACAGCGCCGCGTCGGCGATCTCCGCCGGCTGCCCCAGCCGCCGCGCAGGCAGGCGTTCGATGTATTCGGCGTAGGTGGCCGCGTCCGCGTGCATCCAGCTGCTCATCGGCGTTTCGATGAACCCCGGCGCGATCGCATTGACGCGCAGGCCCTTCGGGCTCCACTCCAGCGCCAGACACTGGGTCAGGTGCGCCACGCCCGCCTTGGCCGAGGCATAGTCCGCGCAGTTCGGACGCGGCTTCACGCCCGCATAGCTGGACAGGTTGATGATGGCGCCGCCGCCCTGCGGGATCATCTGCTTCGCGGCCGCCTGGGCGCCGAAGAACGTGCCCTTGAGATTGATGTCCAGGGTGCGCTGCCAGCCGGCCTCGTCCAGCTCCAGCGCGGGCATGCGTTCCATGAAGCCGGCGTTGTTCACCCAGATGTCCAGCGCGCCGTGCTCCGCCGAGACCGCCTGCGCCAGCGCATGCAGGGCCTGCGGCTGCGTGACGTCGAGTTCCCGGCGGTCGGCGTCCACGTCGGACAGCGCCGCCAGATCGCGGTCGGTGGCGACCACGGTCACGCCCTGCTTGCGCAGCGCCGCGACCACGGCGCGCCCGATTCCGCCGCCGGCGCCCGTGACCACTGCGACTTTGCCTGCCAGATCCGGATAGTTCATGTTGCTCATAAGTCGATGTAAAGAAAGATGGAAAGTTGGAAATCAGTTGAACGCCGGGCGCTTGGCGGCGAGGTCTTGCCGCGGCTGCCCGGGCAGGCCGATATCGTTCAGGTTCATGCCCGCCGTTTCCTTGATGAGGAAACCGCCGACGAACGCCATCAGGCCCAGCGCGCCCACGTAGGCGGTGTAGACCCAATCCAGCCCGTGCGCGCCCAGCCAGGTATTGATGTAGGGCGCGGTGCCGCCGAAGATGGCGACCGAAAGCGAGGAAATGAAGCCCACGCCCATGGCGCGCGCGCCGGTCGGCACCTGCTCGGCCACCACGGCCGGGAAGATCGCGGCCAGCAGCGCCCAGACCAGCAGTCCGATCAGCTGGGCCACGAACAGCGTCCAGGGCTGGTCCGTGACGAGGTGGGACACGGGGAAGACCGCCAGCGCCACCCCCAGCCCGAAGGCCATCACCATGGGCTTGCGACCGTAGCGGTCGGCCAGCCAGCCGCACACCGGCAGCCACAGCAGGCAGATCAGTTGGGCGATCAGGCTGGCGGTATAGGCGCCGGACGGATCCATGCCCTTGGTGGCGATCGCCGTGGCCGGCGCGAACGTGACCCAGGTGTAGTACGTGGCGTTGGACGCGGCGGCGATCATGACGATGTTGCGCGCGATCAGCCAGGCCTGGCGCTTGGTGATCTTCAGGCCGCCGCCCTGCTCGGCCTGGTGCTCGAACACGTCGCTCTCGCTCGCGCTGCGCCGCAGGAACAGCGCGTACACGCCCAGCAGCGCGCCGATCGCGAAGCCCACGCGCCAGCCCCATTCCTCCATCGCCGCCTTGCCCAGCCAGGACGTCAGCAGCGCGGCCAGCCCCGTGGCGGCCATGACGCCGAGCGTCACGCTCACGAACACGGAACTGGACCAGAAGCCGCGCCGGGACGCGGGCGCGATTTCGGCCACGTAGGTGTAGGCCACGCCGGACTCGCCGCCGTGGGCCAGGCCTTGCATCAGGCGGCAGGCGAACAGCAGGACCGAGGCGAGCACGCCGGCCTGCTCGTAGGTGGGCAGCACGGCGATGCCCAGGCTGGTCGACGCCAGCAGGCACATCGTGAGCACCAGCGTGAACTTGCGGCCGTAGCGGTCGCCGATGCGGCCGAACAGCCAGCCGCCCACCGGGCGGGCGAGAAAGCCGCCGGCGAACACCCCCAGTGTGGCCAGCAGCGCCGAGGTCGGGTCCGACGGGTCGAACAGGTTCATGGCCAGATAGGCCGAGAACGTGCCGTACAGCGTCCAGTCGAACCATTCGAGGGCATTGCCCACGGCCGCGGCGCGCAGCGAGGCCAGGCGGCGCCGGCGGTCTTGTGTCTCCATTGTTATCGTCGTCATTGTTGTCGTCCTTGGGGGATCAGCGCAGATGGCGCGCGAACCAGTCCGCGGCTTCGCGGCTGGTGCGGTCGAAGTGTTCGGTGTAGACCGAGTAATGGCCGCCGGGCAGCAGCAGGAGCTGCTTGGGCTGGTAGGCCGCGTTGAAGGCTTCCTGCTGCAGGTCGGCCGGCGTGAGGCCGTCGCCGGTGGCCACGATCATCAGCAGCGGCGTGGGCGCGATGCGGCGGATGTAGGCGGCCGGCTCGTAGGCGCGGGCCAGTTCCAGCGAACGCAAGGTGACCTCGTTCACCCAGGCCGGACAGCGCCGCGCCTCCCCGGTCATGTACTCGTACGAGTCGCGGCCGGGATAGGCCACCGGCGCCTCGGAATCCGCATCGACCATGCGCAGCGTGCCGGGCGGCTGGCCGGCGTCGCGGGCTTCGCGGTCGGCCTCGAACGCGGCCTGCAGCGCCTGCGCCTTGTCGTAGCGCACGCGCCGCTGGGCCGCCAGGAAACCGCTGGTGGTGGGCACCTGGCTCACCACGCATTTGACGCGCTTGTCGATGGCGGCCACGGTCAGCGCGTGCCCGCCGCTATAGCTGCTGCCCCAGATGCCGATGCGCTCCCGGTCCACCTCGGGGCGCCGGCGCAGATACGAAATGGCCGAGCGGAAATCCTGGATCTGCCGCTGCGGGTCGATCTCCTGGCGCGGCTGGCCGTCGCTGCGACCGAGATTGCGGAAGTCGAAGGTCAGCGCCGCCAGCCCCTGGTTGACGACGGCGGCGGCGTAATCCTCCAGGTCTCCGCCCGCCACCATCGACCAGCCATGCGCCAGCGCCACCGCGCCCACGGGGCCCGTCGCGGACTCGGGCAGGTAGAGCGTGCCGCGCACGCAATCCCCTTCCACCATGAATTCAATCGGCTCTGCCGATCCTTTTGCTTTCGGCCGTTCCGGCCTGGATTCCTGCATTCCTGTCTCCGTGGCGTTATAAATCGAGCGATGATTCAGCATCAGCAGGCCGAATTCTGCCGATCGCGCCGAACGGGAACAAGCGGTATTATTCGGCTCATCAATCGTTAATTCCGATTGATATACCCCTCCCCCTCCACGCCAGGAAAGCCCCCACGCCATGGATCTGCGCCAGTTCGATTGTTTTCTGATGGTGGCCGACACCCTGCACTTCGGCCGCGCCGCGGAGGCGCTGCACATGAGCCAGTCGTCGGTATCGGAGGCGGTCAAGGCGCTGGAGAGGACCCTGGGCGGCCCCTTGTTCGAGCGCAGCAGCCGGCGCGTCGCGCTGACCCCGCTGGGCGTCACCCTCAAGCGTGGCGCGGGGCCCGCCGTGATCATGCTCAAAAGCGCCATCGACGACTGCAAGCGCCAGGCCTCCGGCAAACCGCGCCATCTGCGCATCGGCTTCCTGGGCGGCGGCTTCTACGAGCTGTACCGCCCCCTGGTCACGGAATTCAAGGCGGCCCACCCGAACGTGGAACTGGAATTCCTGGAACTGACCTACGTGACGCACTATGCGGCCGTGGCGGACGGCACGGTCGACGTGGCCTTCTGCCGCTTGCCGCTGGGCGCGGACGGGCTCTGCCACGGCCCCATCGTGCTGCGCGACCAGCGCATGCTCTGCGTGCCGCACGACCACCCCTTCGCGGCGGCGACTTTACTGGATCCGGAAGTGCTGGGAGACGAGCGCCTGGTCCGCATGGTGCCGGGCTCGGTGAACGAGGAATGGCAGGAGTATCACTTTCCCCGGCATACGCCCAAGGGCCGGCCCATCGGCGACGGCCCCGTGGTGCGGACGATCCGGGAAGGCATCGCGGCGGTGAACACGCGCGAGGGCCTGCTGATGCTGACCAAGCGGGCGGCCAGCTACTACGCCACGCCCCAGATCGCGTTCGTGGAGATCGACCTGCCCGCCATGCCTTCGGCCCTGGTGCGCCGGGTCGACGACCATCGGCCCATCCTCCAGGAACTGGATGCGCTGCTGCTGCGCATCGCCGAACGCTACGGCGTGGCAGCTTGAACCGCGGTGTGCGTCGCGGTCTGAATTGCGGCGGCGTTCAGCGCGCCGCGTCGGCCACGGCTTCCACCGTGATGCGCAGCTGGACCTCGTCGCTGACGTCGGGCGCGTAGGCTTCCACGCCGAAATCGCTGCGCTTGAGCACCGTGGACGCGTCGAAGCCGATCGCCGGCCGCTGCGCCATCGGGTGCACGCCGGCCTTGTTCTGGCGGGCCTCCAGCACCACGGGCTTTTCACGGTCCTTGATGCGCAGCTTGCCGTGAATCAGCAGCCGCCCATTGCCCTTGTCCTCGACGGAGGTGCTCTCAAAGCCGATGGCCGGATACTGGCCGGCGGCGAAGAACTGCGGGCCGCGCAGCATTTCGTCCAGCTTGGCGATGTGCGAGGTGAAGCTCGCCAGCGGCACGTCCAGCTTGACGGACGAGGCGGAAGGCTGGGCCGCGTCGTAGCGGATCACGCCCTGGATGCCGCCCGCGTGCGCCGATGGCGTGGAGAAGCCCAGGTGGCTCCAGGTCACCACGACCTCGGTGTGTTCGGGGTCGATGCGGTAGTCCACGCCCGCGGCGGTAGCTTGCGCGGCGCCGCCGGCCAGCAAGGCCGCGAGCAGGAATCGATGGATGCAGGTTTTCATTGGGTTCCTGTTGGGTGAAGATGCCGCCCGGGCCGGCCGCCCGGACGGCGTGTCCGGATTTAGCGCTGCGAATCCAGCACTTCGTTATTCTTCACCACTTCCTGCGCTTTGCCATAGCTTTCGATCAAGAGCTGGTAAGCCGGGAACACCTTGGTATAGACCTCGGCCCATTGCAGCGCGTCCTCGCGGTTCCAGGTCTTTTGCAGTTCGGAGGCCACGGCCGCCGTATCCATCGGCACCACGCCCGCCTGCACCACGCGCGCCAGCGTGATTTCCTGCGCCATCTTGCTATAGGTGCCCGAGGCGTCGATCACCGCGAACACCTTGTAGCCCTCGGCCACGGCGCTGATGGCGGGGAACGCCATGCACACGCTGGTGATCGTGCCGGCGATGATGAGGGTCTTGCGGCCGGTCGCCTTCACGGCCTCGACGAATTCGGGGTTGTCCCAGGCGTTGATCTCGCCCTTGCGCGCCACGTACTTGGCGTGCGGCGCGTTGGCGTGGATTTCCGGGATCAGCGGGCCGTTCGGGCCTTGCGGCACGGACGCCGTGGTGATCACGGGCATCTTGGCCAGCGTGGCCATCGACGCGAGCGCGGCGGCGCGGGCGCGCAGCTCGGGCATGGGCATGTCGCCCACGGTCTGGAACAGGCCGCTCTGATGATCGACCAGCAGCATGACGGCGTCAGCGGGGTCGATGACGGGACGTTGGCCATTGAAGTTGGCGGGTGCGGACATGGAACTCTCCTTGATTGATAACCGGTGGCGCTGGGCCGTAGTGAGCCGGATTGGCTGCGTTCATATTAAAAATAGAACGACACCAGCGTAAGTTCCTAATTTGGTTATCAGCGTCCTATTTATAGGATTATCAAGCCCCATAGTTCCTGTTTGTGCGGCCGCTGGCGGCGCACTTCCGCCCACCGGCAGAGCCCAGCGTTTCGTCCATCGGCGATCGCTTTTTCTTGACGCCGGCCGCGGTCTACTCCTCCTATATCTGCCGGAAACGCTCCACCAGGAAATCGATCAGGCTGCGCACCGACGGCAAGAGGCCGCGGCGCGACGGGAACACGGCATCGATGATCTCGCGGCACGGCGCCCAGTCGGACAGCACATGGACCAGCCCAGACGCAGGACGCAGCGTACGTTTCCGCCGTCTTCCAAAGCGGCCCGTCCTGGTGCAGGAATTCCCCTTCGCCCCGCTGGCCCGCGGCAGCGGCCGGCGCGCTGTCGGCATACACTGCTACGCGCATCGCGCCACCCGGCCCACGCCTCGCGGACATTTCCCCAATGACGTACCTACTCTGGTCCCTGCCTGCCCTGACCGTCATCGCCGCCATCGCCAGCGGACGCTTGAGCACCACCGCCGCGGCCATCCTGGGCCTGGCTGCGGCGATCCCCGTCGCGCTGTCCACGGCCCCCGCGGCGTTCGGCGGCGGCGAGCTGGGGCTGGCGCTCGCGCGCGGCCTCTGGATCGGCGGCATCATCACGCCCTACATCCTGGGCGGGCTGCTGTTCTGGCACATGGCCGCGCAGAGCCGCGCCCCGGCCGCCCGCGCCGCCGTCCCCGGCCCGGGCGACGCGCTGGCGCGGCGCAGGCTGCTGTTCTTCGCCTGTTTCCTGGTGGGCCCTTTCGCCGAATCCGCCACCGGCTTCGGCGTCGGCATGCTGGGCACCGTCCTGCTGATCCGGCCGCTGAACCTGCAGCCCCGCGAAACCATGGTGTTCGCGCTGCTGAGCCAGACGCTGATCCCCTGGGGCGCCATGGGCAGCGGCACACTGCTGGCCTCGGCCTATGCGCGCGTGCCGGCTTTCGAGCTGGCGCTCTACAGCATGGTGCCGGTGGCCTTGCTGATGGCGCTGTGGATGGCGCTGTACTGGCGCACCGCGGCGCGCGCCGGCCTGCGCGCGCCCACGTCGGAATGCTGGCGCGAAGCGGGCTGGATGGCCGCCAGCCTGGCGGCGCTGGCCGCCGCCACCGCCGTGCTCGGGCCCGAGACCGCGCTGCTGTCGGCCTACGGCCCGCTGATCGTATTGCGCTTCGCGCTCGACCGCCGCCCCGGCCGCGCGCAGCTGCTCGCCGCGGCGCGCAGCGCCCTGCCCTACATCCTGATGATCGCCTGGCTGGTGGCGACCAGGCTGCTGCCTGGGCTGAACCGCGGCCTGTCCGCGCTGGGCGCGTTCAACCCGTTCACCGACCTACCCGCCTGGAAACCCTTCCTGCACGCGGGCAGCTGGCTCATCGCCGGCGCGCTGGCCATGGCGGCGCTGCGGCGCCAGCCGCGGGTGTTGGCCGGGCAGGCGCGCGCCGCCTGGACCACCGGCCGCCATGCCGTGTATTCGGTTTTCCTGTTCGCGATGATGGCCGAGGTGCTCGCGGGCGCGGGCATTTCGCAGGCCTTCGCCGACGGCCTGTTCGCCAGCCTGCGCGACTGGACCGTCCTGATCACGCCCATCCTGGCCGGCGCGTTCGGCATCCTGGCCAATAGCGGCAACGCGCCCAACAGCCTGTTCATGTCGTCCCAGCTCTCGCTGGCGCTGCAGGCCGGCCTGAGCGTGCCGGGCGCCGCGGCGCTGCTGCACGTCTCGGGCACCTCGCTGGGGATTTTCTCGCCGGTCCGGATGTCGATCGCCGCCGGGCTGGCCCACGGCCGGGGCCAGGAGCGCGGCGTTTACGTGATGCTGCTGCCCTATGCGCTGGCCGCGTTCGGCGTGCTGCTTTGCCTGGCGCTGCTGCTGGCGCTGTCGGGCAGCCCGGGCTGATCCGCGCGGGTAGACGCCCCGCGCTTTTTTCCGCATATGCAAACTCGAAATCCGTCGTTCAAGCCGCGGCCGGGACTGCTTAGCATCACCGGTCTTGGCCCGCTTCCGTCTCGCGGGCCCCCACGACCGGATTCCCGTTGCCGCATATGCCTACTCCCTCTGCCCCGGACGCCGCGCCCGCCTTGCGCGTCGCCGTCGACGTCGGCGGTACCTTCACCGACATCGTGCTGGAAAGCGGCCCCCGCCGCTGGTCCGCCAAGCTGCTCACCACCCCGGACACGCCCGAGACCGCCGTGCTCCAGGGCATCCAGGAACTGCTCGACCGGGCCGGCGCGAGCTGGCCGCGGATCGACCTGCTGATTCTCGGCACCACGCTGGCCACCAACGCGCTCATCGAGCGCAAGGGCGCCCGCACCGCCCTGCTGACCACGGCGGGTTTCCGCGACCTGGTGGAAATCGGCCTGGAAGACCGCTACGCGCAATACGACATTTTCCTGGACAAGCCCGAGCCCCTGGTGCCGCGCCCGTGGCGCCACGGCATCACCGAGCGCGTGGACGCGCAAGGCCGCGTGCTGACGCCGCTGGACGAAGCGCAGGTCATCGCGCTGGCCCGCGAGCTGACGGAGGCCGGCATCGAAAGCGTGGCGGTCTGCCTGCTGCACAGCTACGCCCATCCCGAACACGAGCGCCGCATCCGCGAGCTGCTGCGCGCCCATGCGCCCGGGCTGTGGATCTCGCTGTCCTCGGACGTCTGCGCCGAGATCCGCGAATATCCGCGCCTGTCGACGGTCAGCGCCAACGCCTACGTCCAGCCCCAGGTGTCCGGCTATCTGCGGCGCTTCAACGACGCGGCCCGCGAACGCGGCCTGCGCGAGGAGCCGTTCCTGATGACTTCGGGCGGCTCCATCGCCACCCTGCAGACCGGCATCGAAGAGCCGGTGCGGCTGGTGGAGTCCGGCCCGGCCGGCGGCGCCATCCTGGCGCAACAGATCGCGCAGCAGACCGGCGCGGCGCGCGCGCTGTCCTTCGACATGGGCGGCACGACGGCGAAGATCTGCTACATCGACGACTACGAGCCGCAGGTCAGCCGCAGCTTCGAGTTCGGACGCGTGCACCGCCACCTGAAAGGCTCGGGCCTGCCCATCCGCATTCCCGTGATCGAGATGGTGGAGATCGGCGCCGGCGGCGGCTCCATCGCGCGAATCAATCACCTGGGCTCGCTCCAGGTCGGCCCCGACAGCGCCGGATCCGCGCCGGGCCCCGCGGCCTACGGCAACGGCGGCACCCTGCCCACCGTGACGGACGCCCACGCCGTGCTGGGCACCCTCACGCCGGAACGCTTCGCCGTGGGCAAGGTTGCGCTACGTCCCGAACTGGCGCGGGAGGCGATCCAGGCGCACCTGGCCGCGCCCGCCGGACTCGACACGCCGCAGGCGGCGCATGCCGTCGTCGAAGTGGTCAGCGAGAACATGGCGAACGCCGCGCGCGTGCATGCCTCGGAGCTGGGCAAATCGGCCGACGAGCATGTGCTGATCGCGTTCGGCGGCGCCGCGCCGCTGCACGCGGCCGGCCTGGCGCGCAAGCTGGGAATCGCTCGCGTGGTGATCCCGGAATCGGCCGGCGTGGGCTCCGCCGTGGGCTTTCTGTGGGCGCCCATCGCCTACCAGGCGGTGCGCAGCTTCCACCAGCGCCTCGCGCAGGTGGACCATGCGGCGGTGCAGGCCCTGCTGGACGAGCTGGCCGCGGGCGTGGACGCGGTGGTGCGGCGCGCGGCGCCCGACGTCGCCCTGCGCCACAAGCGCGTGGTCTTCATGCGCTACAGCGGCCAGGGCCATGAAATTCCGGTGGACCTGCCCGACGGCCCGTTCGACGCCGCCGCCGGCGCGCGGCTGGCGGAGGCCTTCGCGCAACGCTATGCCCAACTCTACGGGCGCAACCTGCCCCACGTGGCCGTCGAGGCCGTGAGCTGGTCCATCGCCGCGCAGGCCGGCGAGCGCCGCGTGCCCGAAGCCGACCGCATCGCCGACGGCCCCGCCACCGCGGCCCGCCAGGCGGGCACGCGCAGGCTCTACGACTTCGAAGGCGACGGCTGGATCGAGGCGCCCTGCTTCGAACGCGCCGCGCTCGACGCCGAGCAGAAGGTGACGGGCCCGGCCCTGGTGGTCGAGGACGAAACCACCACCTTCGTGCCCGCCGGCTTCGAGGCCCGCCGCAGCCGCCTCGGCTCGCTGGTGCTGGACGACCTCCGCGCCGCGCGCCTCCCCAACGACAAGGAAATCGCATCATGAGCACGCCCTCGAAACCCGCCGCCCAGCAGCGCATCCGCTACCAGCTGGCCTGGAACCGGCTGCTGTCGGTGGTGGAAGAACAGGCCCAGGTATTGATCCGCTCGGCGTTCGGCACCGCGACGCGCGAAGCCGGCGACCTGTCGGCCGGCGTGTTCCTGCCCGACGGGCGCATGATCGCGCAGGCCGTGACCGGCACGCCGGGCCACGTCAACGCGATGGCCGAGTCGGTCAAGCACTTCCTGAAGGTCTTCCCGCCCGAATCGCTGCGCGACGGCGACGTGCTGCTCACCAACGATCCGTGGAAAGGCACCGGCCACCTCTTCGACATGACGATGGTGTCGCCCGTGTTCCACGAGGGCGCGCTGGTGGCGCTGTTCGCCTCGACCCTGCACGTGATCGACATCGGCGGCATCGGCAGCAGCGCCGACGGCCTGGAGGTCTACCACGAAGGGCTGTTCCTGCCCATCCTGCGCTTCTTCCGCCAGCACGAGGTGGATCCGGGCGTGCTCGCCATCATCCGCGCCAACGTGCGCGAACCCGAGCAGGTCGAGGGCGATCTGTACGCGCTGGTGGCCTGCAACGATATCGGCGGCCGCCGCCTGAAATCGCTGCTGGCGGAGTTCCGCCTGGCCGACCTGGAAGCGCTGGGCGGCTACATCATCGAGCAGTCGGCGCGCGCCATGCGCCAGGCCATCGCCCTATGGCCCCAGGGCAGCTGGCGCAACACGCTGGTGATCGACGGCTACGACGCCCCCATCACGCTGGAAGCCAGCGTCACCATCGAGGCCGACCGCATCCTGGTGGACTTCGACGGCAGCTCGCCCAGCGTGGCCCGCGGCATCAACGTGGTGAAGGCCTACACCGACGCCTACACGTCCTTCGGCATCCGCTGCCTGATCGGCGCCGACGTGCCGAACAACGCCGGCTCGCTGTCGGTGGTCGAGGTGTCCGCGCCGGAAGGCTCCATCCTGAACGCGCGCTTTCCGGCGGCGGTGACCGCCCGGCACATCATCGGCCAGCTGCTGCCCGACGCCGTCTTCGGCGCGCTGCGCCAGGCGCGCCCGGACCAGGTGCCGGCCGAAGGCGCCTCGTCCCTGTGGAACCTGCACCTGGTGGGCGGCGAGCCGCTGGCCGGGGCGAGCGCGGCGGAACAGGCCGCGCTGCTCGCCGGCCCGCGCTTCAACGCCACCAGCTTCTCGACCGGCGGCACCGGCGCCCGGCCGGGCAAGGACGGGCTGTCGGCCACGTCCTATCCCAGCGGCGTGCGCAACGTTTCCCTTGAAATCCTGGAAAGCGCCAACCCCCTGGTCTTCAAGCGCAAGGAGTACCGCCAGGACTCCGGCGGCGCGGGCGCGTTGCGCGGCGGCCTGGGACAGACCATCGAGCTGCGCCATGCCGATCCGCAGGCCGCGATGATCATCGCCGCCGCCTTCGATCGCGTGCGGCATCCGGCGCGCGGCGCCCTGGGCGGCCAGGCCGGCGCAGGCGGCCAACTGGCGCTGGCCGGCGGCCGCGCGCTGCAGGCCAAGGGCAGGCAACTGGTGCCCGCCGGCGAACGGCTGGTCGTGCACACGCCCGGCGGCGGCGGACTGGGCGACCCCGCCACCCGCGACCCCGCCCGGCTCGAACGCGACGTGCGCGACGGGCTGGTCAGCGCCGGCCAGGCGCTCCATGCCTACCGGCAGGCGGCCGCCCGGCCCTGAGCCCGCCCGCCGCCTCGCCCTCATGCTCCCGGGCTCCGCCCGGGCGCTTTTCCCAGACTTCGATATCCGTTGCCCATCATGACCTTTCCTCGCCGTTCCTTTCTCCACCTGACCCTGGCCGGCGCGCTGCTCGCGCTGGCCCCCGCCGTCCATGCCGAACCGGTCCGCGGCGGCACCCTGACGCTGCTGCTGCCCTCCGAGCCCACCGCCCTGGTGACCGTGGGCAACGTCGCCACCCCGATCCTGAGCGTGAGCGCCAAGGTGACGGAGGGCCTGCTCAAGTACGACTACGACCTCAAGCCCGAACCCCAGCTGGCCACGGCATGGCAGGTCAGCCCGGACGGCACCGTGTACACCTTCACGCTACGCCAGGGCGTCAAGTGGCATGACGGCAAGCCCTTCACCGCCGCCGACGTGGCCTACTCGATCGACCTGCTCAAGCGCATCCACCCGCGCGGCCGCAACACCTTCGCCAACGTGACCGCCATCGAAACGCCGGACGACCATACCGTGGTCCTGCGGCTGTCCAAGCCCGCGCCGTATCTGATCCGCGCCTTCGTCGCCACCGAAACGCCGATCGTGCCCAAGCACGTCTACGACGGCACCGACCCGCTGTCCAACCCGGCCACGTCGGCGCCGATCGGCACCGGCCCCTACAAGTTCAAGGAATGGGTGCGCGGCAGCCATATCGTGTACGAGCGCAATCCGGACTACTGGGACCAGCCCAAGCCCTACATCGACCGCCTGATCGTGCGCATCGTGGCCGATCCGGCCGCCGCCGCCATCGCCTTCGAGACCGGCACGGTGGACCTGGGCTATCGCACGCCCGTGCCGCTGGCCGACCTGGCCCGGCTGAAAACCGTGCCGTCGCTGCGTTTCGAGACCAAGGGCAACAGCTATTCCTACAACGTCACCCGGCTGGAATTCAATCTGGACGATCCGCACTTCAAGAACGAGAAGGTGCGCCAGGCGGTGGCGCACGCGGTGGATCGCAACGTCATCCTGAAGGTGGTGAACTACGGCGTGGGCCAGGTGGCCTATTCGCCCATCGCCCCGGGCCTGAAGACCTACAACGACCCCGCGCCCACGCCCTATCCGTACGACCTGAAGCGCGCCAACGCGCTGCTCGACGAGGCCGGCTATCCCAAGGGCGCCGACGGCGTGCGCTTCCGCGTGCCGCTGGACTACAACCCGATCGGCTCCGACGGCGCCCGCCTGGCCGACTACCTGCGCACCACGCTGGCCCGCGTGGGCATCGCGGCGGTGGTCCGCTCGCAGGATGCGTCCGCCTTCATCAAGCGCGTCTACACCGACCGCGATTTCGCCTTCACCACCAACGGCGCCAGCAACCTGTTCGACCCCACGGTGGGCGTGCAGCGCCTGTACTGGTCCCGGAACTTCATCAAGGGCGTTCCGTTCTCCAACGGCACGCACTACCAGAACCCGCGGGTGGACGCGCTGCTGGAAGGCGCTGCGGTGGAGAACGATCCGGCGCGCCGCGTCGAACTGTTCAAGGAATTCCAGCAGATCGTGGCGCGCGAGGTGCCCGATCTGAACCTGTACCAGCCGGAATTCATCACCATCGCGAACCAGCGCGTGCACGACCACTCGCTGACCGCCGACGGGGTGGAGTCCAACCTGGCGGACGTGTACCTGCAATAAGCCGCCACGGACTGCGCCGCCATGACTACCCTACGCGCCCTCCAGACGCTCGCGCGCTCCCTGCTGCAGGCGGTTCCCACCGTCGTCGGCGTCGTCCTGCTCAGCTTCTTCCTGCTGCAGGCGGTGCCGGGCGACGCCGCCGACGTCATCGCCGCCGAATCGGGGTCCGCCACCGAGGCCAGCATGGCCGCCATGCGCAGCCACTTCGGCCTGGACCAGCCCGTGCTGCGGCAGCTGCAAGCCTACGTGCGCAACCTGTTCGAGCTGAACCTGGGCATCTCGCCCCGGTACAACCTGCCGGTGTCGGACCTGATCTTCAGCCGGCTCGGCAACACGGTGCTGCTGATGTTCAGCGCCCTGGGCTGCGCGCTGGCGGCGGGCATCGCGCTGGGCGCGCTGATGGCGAGCTTCGTGGGGCGCTGGCCCGACCGCGTGCTCTCGCTGGCCGCGCTGCTGCTGTACTCCACCCCCGGCTTCTGGCTGGGCCTGATGGCCATCATCCTGCTGTCGGTGCAACTGGGCTGGCTGCCGCCGGGCGGGGTCTCCACCATCGGCTCCTCGGCCACCGGCCTGGCGCATGCGCTGGACGTGGCGCGCCACCTGGTCCTGCCCACGCTGGCGTTGGCGGGATTCTACGTCGCCATCTTCGCGCGACTGACGCGGGCATCCATGCTGGAAGTCAGCCGCCAGGACTTCGTGCGCACGGCCCGGGCCAAGGGCCTCACGCCCTGGGCGGTGGCGCGCCGCCACATCCTGCGCAACGCGCTCATCCCCGTGACCACGGTGGCCGGGCTGAACTTCGGCACGCTGCTGGGCGGCGCCGTGGTGGTCGAGACGGTTTTCAGCTGGCCCGGTCTGGGCCGCCTGGCCTACGAATCCGTCATGGCCCGCGACTACGTCGTGCTGCTCGGCATCCTGGTCCTGTCCTCGCTGCTGGTCATCCTCGCCAACCTGCTGGTCGACCTGCTGCACGCCCTGCTGGACCCGCGCATCCGCGTCCGCTGAACCCCCGCTCCCGATCTTATCCGCCATGTCCGCGAACGCTTCCTCCCTGCCCGCACCCGCCCCCAGCCTGCCCCGGCCGCGCTCGGGCGCGCTGCGCCGCCTCCTGGCCAATCCCGCCGCCGTGGCGGGCGGCTTCCTGCTGCTGCTGATCCTCCTGGCCGCGGTCACGGCCCCCTGGATCTTTCCCCACGATCCGCTGGACATGGTCGGCCCGCCCATCCTGTGGCCCGGCCAGGATCCGGCCTTTCCGCTGGGCACCGACACCATGGGGCGCGACATCGCCGCCGGCCTCGCGCATGGCGCCCGCGTATCGTTGGCGGTGGGCGTGACCGCCGCGCTGCTGAGCCTGGCCATCGGCATCGCGGTGGGCGCGGCCGCGGGCTATGCGGGCGGCTGGGTCGACGCCGTGCTCATGCGCGCGACCGAACTGCTGCAGACCATCCCCTCGTTCCTGCTGGTGGTCGTCATCGTCGCCATCGGCCGGCCCTCGGTGGCGGTGATCGCCCTGTCCATCGGCGTGGCCTCCTGGCCCGTGGTGGCGCGGCTGGTGCGCGCCGAATTCCGCTCCCTGCGCGAAGCGGAATTCGTGCAGGCGGCGCGCAGCATCGGCTTCAGCCATTTCCGCATCGCCCTGCTGGAAATCCTGCCCAACGCGCTGCCGCCCGTGATCGTCACCACCTCGGTGCTGGTCGCCAACGCCATCCTCATCGAATCGGCCCTGTCCTTCATGAACATGGGCGACCCCAACGCGGTCTCCTGGGGCAGCATGATCGGCGACGCCCGCGAAATGCTGCGCACCGCCTGGTACCTGGCGGCGCTGCCCGGCCTGTCCATCGTGCTGACGGTGCTGTCGCTCAACCTGCTGGGCGACGCGCTGAACGACGCCTTCAATCCGCGCCTGGCCGCGTAAGTCGGCCGGCCCATTCAAGCGTCCGCCGGATCGCCGCCCAGCCAGGCGCAGGCGAACATCGTCCCGGACCCGGCATCGCGGCTGGCATACAGCGTGTCCGCGCGGACCTGCCCCCGCCCGCGGTCCTGCGCGAAGCGCCGGTAGCCCTCCATAGCGTCCTCGCCCGGGCCGCCCTGCACCGGCACCACGGCATATCCCGCGAGATAGCGCGCGGCCTGCCTCAAGGCCAGCGCGGCGTCCTCGCGCAGCCGGGGCGCGCCGGCGCCGGCCGCGGCGCGGACCACGATGGACACCAGCCCCTGGTCGCTGCGCGCCAGTATCCAGGCGGCCTCGGCATCCGGGCCGCACGCGCTCCCGGGCGCGGCGCGCACCAGGCCGCTCAGGCGCGACAGGTGCAGGCCTTGCTCCAGGAGCAGGCAGGCAGCGCGAGGCAGCGCCTCGTCCCGCATCCAATGCGCGAACGGCGACGCGGAGCACGAAGCCGCCGGCATCGAGAACCCCGTTTCGCCCAGCAGCAGAAATCCGTGCTCGGGGGACGGCCCGGATCGCGCGGTCAGGTAATCGGCCAGGATCATGTGCGTCTCCCTGCGTGTCGAGCGGGCCTCAGGCCCTAGATGTCCAGCACCAGCAAGTCGCTCTTGGCCCGCGACACGCACACGGTCAGGTAGTGCTGCTGGTCCGAGGCATCCAGCACATAGTCCTGGTGATCCACCTCGCCCGACAGGTAGCGCACCTTGCAGGTCGCGCACAGACCGGCCTCGCACGAGGTTTCGATGCCGATCCCCTCGGCGCGCAATACGTCGGCGATGCTGCGGTCCGCGGGCACCTCCAGGCATTGCCCGGTGCTGGCGATCTCGATCCGGAAGCTCCCGTCGGCGGCGGGCGATGCCGGATCGGGCACGCGCTCGGGCGCCTTGAAATGCTCGCAATGAACGGTGCCGGTCGGCCAATGCGCGGCCGCCTTCGCGCACGCGGCCATGAAGCCGGCCGGGCCGCAATAGTAGAGATGCGTGCCCGCCGCCGGCGCGCCGTCCAGCAAGCCCGCGATGTCCAGGCCGCGTGCCGGATCGCCGTCATCGAAATGCAGGCGCAGGCGCGATTCGCCCAGCATGGCGGCCAGCTCGCCGCCGAAGGCGGCCGCGCCCGCGTCGCGCGCGCAGTAGTGCAGCTCGAAGTCCGCGTCCGCCGCCTGCAAGGCATGGGCCATGGATTTGATCGGCGTGATGCCGATGCCGCCGGCCAGCAGCACCACTTTGCGCGCGTCCGGCTCCAGCCGGAAATGGTTGCGCGGACGGCTGATCCGCACGCGGTCCTGCACGCGCAGCCGGTCGTGGGCGCGCTGCGAACCGCCGCGCCCCTGGGCGTCGCGCAGCACGGCGATCACGTAGCGATGCCTTTCGCCGGGCGGATTGCACAGCGAATACTGCCGCAGCACGCCGTCGCCCAGGTGGAGGTCGATATGCGCCCCCGCCGAGAACGGCGGCAGTTCCCCCCCTTCCGGATCCACGAATTCGTATGAATGGATGTTCCTGCCTTCATAGCGGACCTGCCTCAGGAACACGTCCAGCTCCGCCGCCTGGTCGGCCGCCGTTTCGCTCTTCATCCTCTTGTCTCCTCACGCTTTGCCTCGGGGCCGCGCCCCCGCCGGATGGCGAGGGCGCCTTCGCGCCCGGCGCCGGCGAATCCCGCCGTCCTCAGCCCTCGCGGGCCGACCGTTCCAACGCTTCCAGGCGCTCGCGCACCAGGGCGGCGCGCTCCTCGCCCCTGAGGTGCTCGCATTCGGTCAGGATCGCGACGATGCCCTTGGAAATGCGGCGGCGTTGCGCCACCTCGTCCTTGATGTCGGCCGCCTGCGGAATCTCCAGCACGTTGCCCGAGCAGTAGCTGTTGGGCGCCCCGGCCACCGAGCGCAGCCATTCGGCGAATCCGGCGGGGCCGGCCGCGGGGTTGGAACCCCGCACCGCGTCGCGCAGCAGTTTGCGGAACATATACAGCCCGGCGTCGAACTTGGTGGGGTTCTCCAGCGCATGCACCGCGATCGGCCGCTGGCTGATGATGGCCTCGTAGTCGCCGGGCGCGTACTGCGCTTCCTTGTAATTGGCCCGCTCGCGATGGTTGGCGGGAATCGGAGGCATGTCTTCCAGCTTGTACTGGCCGAAGCGTTCCGGGCGCCGCATGGCCACCTGGCCCTCCAGGAAGTCGATGGTCTCGTAGCCCACCCACTCCTTCTTGCCCACGCCGCGCGTGTCGATGCCCGGCCCCATGACGCGCCAGCCGATCATCTTGCTGTTCTCGTCGTCCACCGGCACGGTCCAGCGGATGATGTGGAAGCGGCTGAACAGTTTCTTCCTGGAGCCGTCTTCCGAGGTGTAGGCGTGCAGGCTCAAGTTCGGCAGGGCCTGGTGCTGGACCCGGATGAAGAGGCGGTCGCGGTCGACCCGGCGCGCGCCCGCGCAGGCCAGGCTGCGGCCGTTCTGCACCGGGATGAATTGCATATCGGGCGCCACTTCCATCGACGCCGCCCCGACTTCGTCGAAGGTCGTGCCCTGGTAATGCCCCCCCACCACGTTCTTGCCGGCATGCAGGGCCGTCGGGTGATAGTTGTCGGCCGCGTTGTCCTGCACCTGCAGCCAGTTGCAATGCTGGAAATTGCTGAACGGCACCAGTTCGTCGCCGGGCAGCACGGTGAAATCGCCTTCCCACTCGGGGAAAGGCGGCTCTTCGTCCGGCGGCCCCATGTAGGCGAAGACCAGGCCGTTGCGCTCCACGGCCTTGTAGGCCCCTTGGCGGATGGAGCACGCGTATTTCTCGGCTTCGGCCTCTTCGCCGGCGGGGAACGGCACGTGCAGACAGGTGCCGTCCACGTCGAACACCATGCCGTGGTAGCAGCATTGGATGCCGCGCTCCTGGATCGCGCCGTACTCCAGCGACGCGCCGCGGTGCACGCAATGCGCATGCAGCACGCCCACCCGGCCGCTGCCGTCGCGGAACGCCACCAGTTCTTCGGTCATGATCTTCAGGAAACGCGGCGTGTCGGTCAGTTCCATCGACATGCAGATCGGATGCCAGAAGCGGCGCATGTACTCGCCCGTGGGCGTGCCCGGGCCGGTTTCGGTCAGCTCCGGATCGTGGCCCACCGTCCGGTTGGTGTAGTAGCCGCCATAGGGGATCAGCTTTTTCACCGTGCCCTGGCCGGCGCCGCCCGTGCCTGCCGCGCCGTCGCGCTTATCCATCAATTTGCTCATGTCCCGTCTCCTGAATGCGGCTGGCGCCGCGTTGGTTGGCTGATCGTAAATTCAGAATACCGAAGTCTGTATACAGACTTTAAAAGCGTTTGGACGCATTGATCATTCGGGTTAACACCGATCAAACGCGACGATTGACGCTCTGCATGCCCACCTGTACTCTGAATTCAAAGTACAAATGCACAGGCTTATGACGCTCAAATTCGACAAAATCCAGGTCCGGCCCGACTACGTGGACGAGGTCTACCGGGTGTTGCTGGACGCCATCAGCGACGGCTCCCTGGCCCCCGGCACCCGGCTCACGCAGGAAGACATCGCCGAGCAATTCGCCGTCTCCCGCTCCCCCGTTTTGCAGGCCCTGCGCCTGCTCAAGAAAGACGGGCTGGTGCAGGACGCGCCGGGCCGCGGGGTGCTGGTCGCCCCGCTGGACCTGGAGTGGATCGGCAAGCTCTACGAGGTCCGCGGCGCGCTGGATGCGCTGGCCGCCAAGCTCGCCGTCCAGCGCGGCGCGCGCATCGACAAGCGCCTGATCGCGCAGGGCCAGGAAGCCTCCCGCGGCAAGGACGTCAAATCGATGATCGACGCCGACATCGCCTTCCACAACGCCGTCTACCAGGCTTCCGGCAACTCGCTCATCGCCGACAGCGCGCATCTGCACTGGGTGCACCTGCGCCGCGTGATGGGCGAGGTGCTGCAATCCTCCACCGAGCGCGAATCGATCTGGCAGGAACACGAGGCCATCGCCGACGCCATCAACGCCGGCGACGGGGCCCGCGCCGTGGCGCTGTCCGACGAGCACGCCGAGCGCGCCCGCCGCAACCTGCTCGAACGCCTGGGCGAAATCCTGTAGGGCCGCCGGCGCCCGGCCGCGGCGATCCTCGCCGGAACTTGCGCGCGGATGCATGGCCCCGCGCCCTCAGGAACGCGCCGCCGGCGCGGTATTGACGTCCTTGGCCGGAACCAGGAAGGTCAACAGGCTGCCCAGCACCATGCTGGCGGCGATGCCGACGATGCCGCCGCCCGTCGACCCCGTGGTGGTCTGCATCCAGCCGATCAGATAGGGGCTGATCACGCCGGAAATGCTGCCGACGGAATTGGCCAGCGCGATGCCCGCCGCGGCCGCCGCGCCGCCCAGGATCGCCGGGGGCACCGCCCAGAATTGCGAGATGGTGGTCATCACGCCCATGGTGCCGGCCGTCAGCGCGATCATGGCCAAGACGGTGTTGTTGGCATAGCGCACGCTCAGGCACAAGGCGATCGCCCCGATCACGCCCGGCACCGCCAGGTGCCAGCGCCGTTCGCCCCGCGAGTCGGAGCTCTGCCCCACCAGGATCATCGCCAGGGTCGCGGCGGCATACGGCAGGGCCGACAGCAGGCCGATGTCCATCGTGTCCGACACGCCCGCCGCCTTGACCAGCGACGGCAGCCAGAAGCTCACGCCGTACAGGCCCATCGTGAAGCAGAAGTAGATCGCGCTCAGCAGCAGGATGCGCGGACTGAGCAGGCCGTCGCGCAGCGTATGCAGTTTGTTCTGCCCGGCGCCGTCCTC
This sequence comes from Achromobacter denitrificans NBRC 15125, assembly GCF_001571365.1. Lineage (GTDB taxonomy): Bacteria > Pseudomonadota > Gammaproteobacteria > Burkholderiales > Burkholderiaceae_B > Achromobacter > Achromobacter denitrificans. Next base: position 135,543 of record NZ_BCTQ01000011.1, read on the forward strand.
GCGCAGATTGCGTTCGATGAGGGCCTTCTCCTGCTCGCTCAGCCATTTCGCGTCGGCCACCCGGTCGTCCAGGAAGAAGAATGCCGCCACGCCGATCAGCACCGTGGGTATGCCTTCCAGCAGGAACAGCCACTGCCAGCCCGCCAGCCCGTGCGCGCCGCCCATCGACGACATGATCCAGCCCGACAAGGGGCCGCCCACCACGCCCGACATGGGAATGCCGGTGAGGAACAGCGCCGTCACCTTGCTGCGCTGGCTGGAGGGGAACCAGTAGGTCAGGTAGAGCAGGATGGCGGGAATGAACCCGGCTTCCGCCACGCCCAAGAGGAAACGCATGACGTAGAAGCTGGTGGGCGTGGTGACGAACATCATCGCCGCCGAGATCAGCCCCCAGGTCACCATGATGCGCGCGATCCAGCGCCTGGCCCCCACGCGTAGCAGGATGAGATTGCTGGGCACCTCGAACATCAGGTAGCCCACGAAGAAAATGCCCGCTCCCAACCCGTATACCGCTTCGCTCATGCCCAGGTCGTTGAGCATTTGCAGCTTGGCGAAGCTGACGTTGACGCGGTCCAGGTAGGCGCAGAGATAACAGAGGAACAGGAACGGCAGCAGCCGCCACATCACTTTGGAATAAATGGCCTCTTCGGACCGGGGCGCATACCCGGCGTGGCTGGAAATGCTCATGGCGATTTGTCTCCGTCGATATCGTCTGCGCGCCGTCTGACGCGGCGCGGGCGGGCGGGCGCGGGAAGGCGCCCCGGCGTCAATCCAGCATGTCGGGCTGGGTCGCGACCAACTGGTCCCAGATGGCCTGGAAGTGCAGCCATCCGATGTATTCGCTGCCGACGTGCTCGCGGCTGTAGCGCGCCCGCTCCTCGGTCACCAGGCGCGGCTTGATGCCCGTGGCCTCGACCATCATCTGCTGCTGGCAGCACCGTTCCAGCGCGATGAACCAGAACGCGGCCGCCTCGATGCTGTGCCGGCTGGCCGTGAGCAGGCCGTGGTTCTGGTGGATCGCGGCCTTGACGCCGCGAAACGCGTTGGCCACCTTGTGGCCCGCCTTGACCTCCACCGCGACCTGCCCGGCCTCGTCGCCGATGACGACGTGATCTTCGTAGAAGGCCGCGGCATCCTGGCTGATGGGTTCCAGCGGGCGGCCCAGCGCCGCGAACGCCGTGCCGTGGACGGTGTGCGCATGGCACATGGCGACGATGTCCGGATGCGCCTCGTGGACCGCCGCGTGCAGCACGAAGCCGGCGCGGTTCACGGCATGGCGCCCTTCCACCACGCGCCCTTCGTGGTCGGCCAGTATCAGGTTCGATACCTTGACCTGCGAAAAGTGGACGGCCATGGGGTTGGTCCAGTACACGCCGGGGTTTTCCGGATCGCGCACCGTCAGGTGTCCGGCGAACCCGTAGTCGAAGCCTTGCAGCGCGAATGCGCGGCAGGCCACCGCCAGGCGTTCCTTCAGATGCCGCCGATGCTCCGCGTGGGACGCGAACACCGGCAGTTCGGGATAGATCAGCCCTTCCTGCTCAGGCTGATAGATGGAGATCCGGCCATTGAGATCGATGGCGGGACGCGCTTTTTCCAATACGGCCGACATGGCTGCTCCTTTCTGCTGTTCGGGGTGGAGACTATGTTCGGCGCCGCCCAATCCTTTGACAAACGATGGTTGTTCATGGAAAGATGAATCCCATTCACCTGAAAGGCGGCCCCGTGCGACGCGTTCCAAACTTCGTCTTGCTGCGCGCTTTCGAAGCCGCGGCGCGCTTGCAGAGCTTTGCGCTGGCCGCCCAGGAACTGCACCTCACGCCCTCGGCCATCAGCCACCAAGTCAAGGAGCTGGAGCAGTATTTCGGCCGCAAGCTGTTCCTGCGCCGCAACCGCCGAGTCGAACCCACCCCCGAGGCCGTGCGCCTGCTGGAAAGCCTGACCCGCGTGTTCGACGTGGTCGAAGCCGCCTGCGCCGAAGTGGCGCTGGCCCCGCAAGCCCAGGTGCTGGCGCTGCATTGCGCGCCCAGCTTCGCCGCGAAATGGCTGGGGCCGCGCCTGAGCGACTTCACCCAGGCGCATCCCCGCATCACGATCCGGCTGACCACCGGCGCCGAACCGCTGGACCTGACCCGCGCGAACGAAATCGACGTGGCGGTCTCTTACGGCAGCGCGCTGGAACGGGCCGGCATGCAGACCGTGGCGCTGGGGCGCGAGCCCATCCTTCCCCTGTGTTCGCCCGAACTGGCGCGCTCCGACCTACCCGCGCGGCAACTGATTTCGCGCCTGACCCTGATCGACTCGCAACTCAGCCGGGTGACCTGGAGCGACTGGTTCGCGGCCAACGGCCTGCATCTGCCCGACACGCCGCGGCCCTCGTTCGACCGGGCCGCCATGGCCATCGCCGCGGCCGTGGACGGCATGGGCGTGGTGCTGGAAAGCGCCCGGCTGGCGGCCAGGGAAATCGGGCGCGGCGAGCTGGTGGAGCTGGGCTGCGGCGAGTTTCCCGAGGTCCAGCGCGAGACGCATTTTCTGTCGTACCGCGCCAGCGAGGCCAAGCGCGAGAAGGTCCGGGAATTCATCGATTGGCTGCTCGATATTGCCGGCCTGGGCGCCGCGGCCGTATAAGTTCATCATCGCAACCACTTCCAGAGCGAGGGGCATCAAGCATGAAGGCGTATTTCCACGACGATCAGAAACTGCACCATCCCCAGACCTATTTCTCGCGGGGCAAGATGCGCACCCCGCAGGAAGTGCCTTCGCGCCTGGACGCGCTGGCGCAGGCCGCCCGCCGGCTGGGCTTCGACGTGCAGCCCCCGCCCGACCGGGGCGCCGGCGCGATCTCCGCCGTCCACACGCTCGATTACCTGCGTTTCCTGCAAGGCGCCCATGCCGACTGGAAGCAGCTGCCCGAGGACTGGGGCGACGAGGTCGTGTCCAACGTCTTCGTGCGCGAGCCCAACTCGCTGCGCGGCGTGCTCGCCCAGGCGGCCCGCTACCTCGCGGACGGCAGCTGCCCGGTGGGGCCGCACACCTGGCATTCCGCCTACTGGTCGGCGCAATGCGCGATCGCGGGCGCGGACGCACTGCTGGCCGGAGACCGCCAGGCCTACGCCATCTGCCGGCCGCCCGGCCACCATGCCCGGCGCGACGCCGCGGGCGGCTTCTGCTACCTGAACAATGCCGCGATCGCCGCCCAACACTTGATCTCGCGGTTTCCGCGCGTGGCCATCCTGGACACCGACATGCACCATGGCCAGGGCATCCAGGAAATCTTCTACGAGCGCAGCGACGTGCTGTACGTGTCCATCCACGGCGATCCGCGGAATTTCTATCCGGTCGTGGCCGGCTTCGAGGACGAGCGCGGCGCTGGCGAAGGCTACGGCTACAACATCAACCTGCCCATGCCCCACGGCTCGCCGGAATCGGTGTTCTTCGACAAGCTGGCCCAGGCGCGCCGCGCCATCGAATTGTTCCAGCCCGACGCGCTGGTCCTGTCCCTCGGTTTCGACATCTTCGAGAAGGACCCGCAGGCCAAGGTCGCGGTCAGCGAAAGCGGCTTCGAGCGGCTGGGCCGGGAAGCCGGCGCCCTGGGGCTGCCCTGCCTGATCGTGCAGGAAGGCGGCTATTACATCGAAGGGCTGGAATCGAACGCGGCCCGCTTCTTCGGCGGCCTGGCCTCGGCCTGAAGGCGCGTCCCCGCCGCCGCGCGCGACACGCCGGGCGGCGGCCCGCCGGAAGTTGGGCTCCCGTAGTGGTTTTCCCTAGAAATCAATAAATTGCGGATCTTCCCGGTTCACAAGCCGGGATGCCGCCGGTACATTTCGTCCAGTGGCCTGACCACTGGGCCACCAGATAGCCAGGCCCTAAGGCGGCAAGCCGCCCATGGCAAGACAAGTCCGCGCAGACCCATTACGCTCTACGTCCCGACCCACCACCCCGACGCAACGATGACCGCTCTCCAGGCCGTAGCCTCCACCCGCCTCTATCGCATGATTGCCGACCAGATCGCCGCGCGCATCAAGGCGGGCGATTTCCCCGCAGGCGGCAGGCTGCCCGCCGAACGTGAGCTGGCCGAGCAGCTGCAGGTCAGCCGCGCCTCCGTGCGCGAGGCGCTGATCGCGCTGGAAATCGAGGGCTATGTGGAAGTGCGCGTGGGCACCGGGGTGTTCGTCAACGCGCTGCGCGAAGACGGCCAGTTGCAGCCGCCGCAGGCGTCCGCGCCCGCCGACGGCGCCGAGGCCACCGACATCGGGCCGTTCGACCTGCTGGAGACCCGCCTGCTGATCGAACCCGAATGCGCGGCCCTGGCGGCGCAGAAGGCCTCGCCGGCGCAGATCGCCGCGATCCGCGCGGCGCACGAAAGCATGTCCCTGACCGAATCGCCCAGCGTGCACGACCGCGCCTTCCACGGCGCGATCGGCGCGGCCTGCGGCAACGCGGCCCTGGCCGCGGCGATTTCCCACATCTGGCACCTCAGCACGCTGAGCCCGGTATTCCATCGGCTGGAAGAACACTTCGTGACCACCAAGGTGTGGAGCGAAGCCCAGCAAGAGCACGAACGCATCCTCGCGGCCATCGTCGACCGCGATCCCATCCGCGCCCGCCATGCCATGCACGACCACCTGGTCGGCATCCTGGCGCGCCTGCGGGAAGACTTCGGCAGCGTTGGGATCCGATGAACCGATGACCCGCTAACCCTCGCCGGGCGCCCTGGCGCCCGCCCCTCCCCTCCGACCGTGCATGCACCGCCGGCGCCCTGGCGCCGCCCGCGGCAAGGGGAGCGGCTTGCCCGCAGATACGCAGTTCCGCAGCACCCGCAGTCCCCGTAAGTCATATACCTAAAACATATCAAGGTGAAAACATGCAGCTGACCCGTACCGTAAAGCTGGTGAGCGCGGCGCTACTTGCGCTCGGCGCCCACCCCGCCCAGGCCAACAAGGCCGACAATTCCCTCAACATCGCCTTCGACGCGGCCCCGGCCACGCTGGATGCCTACAAGGAATCGGACCGCCCGGGCCTGGCGCTGGCGCGCATGGTCTTCTCCGGCCTGCTGCAGAAGAACCAGGACACGGGGGAATTCGGCCCGGCCATCGCCACCGGCTACAAGTTCGTGGACGACACCACCATCGAACTGCCGATCCGCAAGGACGTGAAGTTCCACGACGGCACGCTGCTCACCATCGACGACGTGCTGTACACGCTGAACCTGGTGTCCTCCGAAGGCTACAAGGCGCGCTTCCAGAACCAGGTCGCGTGGATCGCCAAGGTGGAAAAGGCGTCCGACGACACGGTCCGCATCAAGATGAAGACGCCGTACCCGCTGGCGCTGGAGATGCTGTCGGAGAACCTGCCCATCTATCCGCGCAAGTACTACGAGGCCAACCAGTCCGACATGGGCGCCAAGCCCATCGGCACCGGGCCCTACCGTTTGGTCGAGAGCCTGCCGGGCAGCCGCTACGTGTACGAGCGCTATGAAGACTACTTCGGCCCCAAGCCCGCGGTGCAGAAGCTGGTGGTGCGCGTGCTGCCCGACGCCAACACGCAATACGCCGAGCTGCTGTCCGGCGGCCTGGACTGGATCTGGCGCGTGCCGCCCGACGTGGCCAAGCGCATGGAGAAGCAGCCCACGGTCACGGTCAAGAGCAGCAGCATCATGCGCATCAGCTACATCTCGCTGAATCCGCGCTTCGACGACGGCAAGTCGCCCCTGGCCAGGCAGGAAGTGCGCCAGGCCATCAACCATGCCATCGACCGCGAGGCCATCCGCAAGGCATTGGTGGGCGGCGCGTCCAAGGTGATCGACGCGGCTTGCAATCCGGCGCAGTTCGGTTGCGCGGCCGACGTCCAGTCCTACAAGTTCGATCCCGCCCGCGCCAAGCAGCTGCTGGCCCAGGCCGGCTATCCCAACGGCGTCACGCTGGACCTGGTGATCTCCGCGCCGCCGCGCGCCATCCTGGACGCGGCCGCCGCGCAGATGGCGCAGGCCGGCATCAAGCTGAACCTGGTCGAACAGCAGTACGGCACCGCCATGACCAACTGGCGCGAAGGCAAGATCGCCATGCTGTCCTCGAACTGGGGCTCCTACGGCATCGCCGACGCGGCGCTGTCCACCAGCAATTTCTTCCGCGGCGGCCCGGACGATCAGGCCCGCAACCCCGAGGTCATCAAGTACCTGGAAACCGCCGACACCAGCGTCGACCGCGAGCTGCGCGCCAAGAACTACGGCGCGGCGCAGAAGATCGTGGCGGAACAGGCGTACTGGGTGCCGCTGTGGAACCACTCGCTCAACGCCGTGCAGGCCAAGGACCTGAACTTCTCGGTCGACGGCGACGAGTTCCCGCGTTTCTACAAGGCCTCCTGGAACTGATCCGGATTGCCGGCCGCGCCGGCGCGGTTCCCCTTCCCGGCGCCCTCGCGCCCGGAAGGCGGCCGCCGGCGCTCACCGACAAAGGTTGACCCATGATTGCATTCCTGTTCCGCCGCCTGCTGGTGTCCGCGTTGCTGGTGGTGTTCGTGTCGCTGATCAGCTTCTCGCTGGTGTTCGCCTCCGGCAATCCGGCGGCGCGGCTGGCCGGCGAAGGCAGCGCCGCCGACGCCGCGCGCCTGTCCCAGCTGCACGGCTTCGACGATCCCATCCTGGTGCAGTATGGCCGCTGGCTGGCCGGCGTGGCCCGCGGCGACTTCGGCGACAGCCTGTACTTCAGCCGCCCCGTGGCCGAACTGCTGGGCCAGCATTTCCCCGCCACCGCCAAGCTGGGCCTGACCGCGATGCTGTTCGCCTTGTTGCTGGCCATTCCGCTGGGCGTGATCGCGGGCTTGCGCAAGGGCTCGCTGGCCGACCGCCTCACCATGCTGCTGTCGGCCTGCGCCCAGGCCATGCCGCCGTTCTGCCTGGCCTTCCTGCTGATCATCGTCTTCAGCGTGCGCAATCAGTGGCTGCCGGCCTCCGGCTTCGACTCCTGGAAGCATTACGTGATGCCGGTGACGGCGCTGGGCCTGTTCGCCATGCCCGCCATGCTGCGCCTGATGAAATCCGAAATGGAAACCGTGCTCGCCACCGACTACATCCGCACCGCCCGCGCCATGGGCCTGGGCGGCCCCAGCGTGGTGCTCAAGTACGCGCTGCGCAACGCCTTGCGCCCGCTGGTGTCGCTGGCGGCGGCCCAGATGGGCACGCTGCTGGCCGGCTCGGTGGTGATCGAGACCGTGTTCGCCATCAACGGCGCCGGGCTGCTGGCCTGGACCTCGATCCTGCGCGGCGATTTCCCCACCATGCAGGCGCTGATCCTGATCTTCGCCCTCATCTACATCGTCCTCACCCTGGTCGCCGACCTGATCAACGGTTGGCTCGACCCCCGCGTGCGAGTGTCATCATGAGCAGTATCGCCTCTACGCTTCCCGCTCCCGGTCGCGGCGAACGCGCCGCCCGGCTGGGCCGCCGCTTCGGCCTGGTCATGCTCGCGCTGCTGGTGCTGGCCGGCCTGATCGGCCCCTACCTGATTCCGCACGATCCATATACGCAGGATCTGCTGGCCCGGCTCCAGGAGCCCGTGTGGGGCGAGGACGGCAGCTGGAACCACATCCTGGGCACCGACCAGCTCGGTCGCGACGTGTTGGCGCGCGCCCTGTACGGGGTGCGCGTGTCCGCCCTGATCGGCCTGTCTGTGGCGCTGATGGGCGGGCTCATCGGCACCACGCTGGGCGTGGTCGCCGGCTACTTCGGCGGCCCGGTGGACCGCGCCGTGTCCTTCCTGATCACCGCCCGCCTCGCCCTGCCCATCATCCTGGTGGCGCTGGCCGTGGTGTCGGTGGTGGGCGCATCGCTCACCGTCGTGGTGCTGGTGCTGGGCCTGCTGCTGTGGGAGCGGTACGCGCTGGTGGCGCGGACCATGGCGGCCGGCCTGCGCAACGCCGAGTTCGTCACCGCGTCGCGGCTGCAGGGCTGCACCCATCTGCAGATCATCTGGCGCGACATCCTGCCCAATCTGGTGGGCAACCTCCTCATCATCGGCACGGTGGACGCGGCCATGGCCATCACGCTCGAAGCCTCGCTGTCCTTCCTGGGCCTGGGCGTGCCCGCGCCAATGCCCTCGCTCGGCCTGATGATCGCCGAGGGCAAAGAAAACATGCTGTTCCAGCCTTCGCTGGTGGTCATTCCCAGCGTCGTGTTGTTCGTGCTGGTGCTGTGCGTCAACCGGGCGGGCGAGTCGCTGCGCGCCGTTCAAATGAAGAAGGGCTGACATGAACGCCATCGCCCAACCCCTGCTGCGGGTCCAGGACCTGCACATCGACATCCACACGCCCACCCACGTCAAGCACGTGGTGCGCGCCGTGGACTTCAGCCTGGAACGCGGCAAGACGCTGTGCATCGTGGGCGAATCGGGCTGCGGCAAGTCGCTGACCGCGCTGGCGCTGCTGGACCTGCTGCCGGCGGCCGCCCGCCGCCGCGTGGCGAAGCTGGAATTCGCCGGCCAGGACCTGGCCGCGCTGACGCCGGCGGCGCTGGCGCAACTGCGCGGCGCCCGCATCGCCATGATCTTCCAGGATCCGATGACCTCGCTCAACCCGGTGTTCCCGATAGGCACCCAGCTGATCGACGTGCTGCGCCGCCACAAGCGCGTCAGCCGCCGCGAGGCCGCCGAGCGCGCCGAATACCTGCTGCGCCGGGTCGGCATCGCCAACCCCGGGGAGCGCATGCGGCAGTATCCGTTCGAGCTCTCGGGCGGGCTGCGCCAGCGCGTGATGATCGCCATGGCGCTCATGTGCGGCCCCGAGCTGCTGATCGCGGACGAACCCACCACGGCCCTGGACGTCACGGTGCAGGCCGAACTGCTGGACCTGCTGCGCGACATCCAGGCCGAATTCGGCCTCGGGCTGGTGTTCATTTCGCACGACATGGGCCTGGTCGCGCGCATCGCCGACCACGTCATCGTGATGTACGCGGGCGACATCGTCGAGGCCGGCAGCGTGCAGGCCGTGCTGGAGCGCCCCAGCCATCCCTATACGGCGATGCTGCTGAACTGCATCCCCCAGCCCGGCCGCACCGCGCCCCGGGCCGAGCTGCCCACCATCGCCGGCGCCGTGCCCTCGCTGGACGCCGCCATCACCGGCTGCGCCTTCCGCGACCGCTGCCCGGTCGCCGAGCCGCGCTGCGGCCAGCCATTCGCGGCCCGCGTGCAGGACGGCCACCGCTGCTACTGCGTGAAACCCGGCGCGATGCGCCATGGAGTCCCGGCATGAACGCCCATTCTTCCCGCGGCGCCAGCATCAGCCTGGACGGCCTGTCGTTCCAGTACGGTCGCGCCAGCCTGTTCTCGCGCCGCCCCGCGCCCCGCATCCTGCACGACATCGACCTGCACGTGCCGGCCGGCCGCACCGTCGGCCTGGTGGGCGAATCCGGCAGCGGCAAGTCCACCATCGCCAAGCTGATGCTGGGCCTGCTGGCGCCCACCCAGGGCCGCGCGCTGCTGGACGGCCAGCCGCTGACGGCCATGCCCGCCCGGGCCCGCGCCCGGCGCATCCAGATGGTGTTCCAGGATCCGTATTCCTCGCTCAACCCTCGCCGCACCATCAGCGAAATCCTGACCGCGCCGCTGCAGGTGCACGGCATCGGCGACGCCGGCGCGCGCGCGGCTTCGGTGCGCCGCATGATGGACGCCGTCGGCCTCGTGCCGGCCTTCGCCTCGCGCTATCCGCGTGAATTGTCGGGCGGCCAGCGCCAGCGGGTGGCCATTGCGCGCGCGCTGATGCTGGAGCCGCAACTGGTGATCTGCGACGAGCCGACCTCGGCGCTCGACGTTTCCGTTCAGGCGCAGATCCTCAACCTGCTGATGGAATTGCAGCGCGAGCGCGGCCTGGGCTACCTCTTCATCAGCCACAACCTGGCCGTGGTGCAGCACATCGCCGACGAGATCGTGGTGCTGCAGGGCGGCCGCGTGGTCGAGCGCGGCCCCGCCGAGCAGGTCTACTTCGCCCCGACCCACCCCTACACCCGGCAGCTCATCGGCGCCACGCTGGCCGTGCCCGATCTCCAGGAAATGGCGGCATGACCCAGGCCAACTCCCCCCATCTGCTGCTCGTCGGAAACGACCAGAAGGTCACCTGGAACGACGGCAGGATCCGGTTCCTCGCGCCCGGCCACGACACCCTGAGCATTTTCGATGCCGGCGCCGATCCGGCCCGCCCCGAGCCGGTCGCCACGCTGGCGCTGCCCAACTCGCTGTTCGGCCCGCCGGTCAACCTTGCGGTCGCGCCCGACCAGCGCCTGGGCCTGATCGCCGATTCCATGGCCTGGCCCGCGCGCGACGACGGCGCCGGCTGGCAGCCCGCGCCGGGCCGCGACCTGTACGTGATCGACCTGGCGGCCCGCCCGCCGGCGATTGCGCAGCGGCTTGAAGTCGGCCTGCAGCCGTCCGGCCTGTCCATCAATCGCGCCGGCTCGCTGGCGCTGGTCGCCAACAAGGCGGGCCGCTCGGTATCGGTGCTGCGCATCGCCGGCGGCCGCGTCGAGGTATGCGGAGAAGTCGACGTCGGCACGCCCGTGGTCGCCGTGTCGTTCTCCGCCGACGGCCGCCGCGCCTTCGTGGTCAAGACCGACACGCACCGCCTGGGCGTGCTGCGCATCGATGAAAGCAATGCCGCGCCCCGCGTGACCCACGACCCCGCCGAGGACCTGACGACCGGCCTGGTGCCCTTCAATCTCGTGGTGTCGCCCGACGGCGCGCTGGCGCTGGTGGTGGACATGGGCAGCCCGACGGCGTCGGACGGCCACGCCGACTCCGTCAGCGTGATCGACCTGACCGCCACGCCGCCGCGGGTGATCGACCGCGTCATGGTGGAAGACGGCCCCGAAGGCATCGCCATCAGCCCGGACGGCCGCTACGCCGCGGTCGCCATCGTGCAAGGCTCGAACAACCCGCCCGACGAGTGGTTCCACCACCCCCGCGGACAGATCGTGCTGCTGCGCATCGACGGCCTGCGCGTCACCCGCGCCGGCGCCATCGAGGTCGGCGCGCTGCCCGAGGGCGTCGCCTTCAGCCCCGACAGCCGCTACCTCTACGTCGGAAATTTCCTGGACGCGGAAATGCAGGTGCTGGCCGTCGGCGACGAGGGCCTGTCCGACACCGGCACCCGCGTCCCCTTGCCCGGCCGCCCCGCCTCGATGCGGGCCCAATCCTATTGAACGGGGCCCGCCCCGCCCATTCCTCCCCTCCCGCCCCGCCCTAACCATCCGCTACTGGAGTCTCGCCATGACCAACGCTTTCCGATTCGCCCCCGCGCCGCGCGCGCTGCGCGCCCTGCTGGGCGGCGCCCTGCTGACCGTGGCCGGCCTGGCCCCGCTGTCGGCCCACGCCCTGGACATCAAGCTCGGCCACGTGCTGGCCCCCAGCCACAGCTGGAACAAGGCGGCCGAAGGCTTCGCCGCCGAAGTGAAGGAAAAGACCGCCGGCCGCGTCAATTTCGTGCTGTTCCCCAGCGGCCAGCTGGGTAACGAAAAGACCATGCTGGAAGGCCTGCAGATCGGCAGCCAGGGCGCGGCCATCATCGGTTCGGGCTCGCTGCAGCCGATCGAGCCGAAGTTCGGCGTGGTCGAACTGCCCTACACGTGGACCACCTCCGGGCAGGCCTACAAGGCCTTCGACGGCGAACTGGGCGCCGCCCTGTCCAAGCTGGCCGACAAGAAGAACCTGGTCATCCTGTCCTGGTGGGAGAACGGCTTCCGCCACGTCACCAACAACCGCGGCCCGGTCGCCAAGCCGGCCGACCTGGCGGGCCTGAAGACCCGCGTGACGCCGGACAAGATGCGCCTGGATACCTTCACCGCGCTGGGCGCCAACCCCGCGCCCCTGGCCTTCGGCGAACTGTACTCGGCCCTGCAGCAAAAGGTGTTCGACGCCCAGGAGAACCCGCTCTCCATCATCTACACCTCGTCGTTCTTCGAAGTGCAGAAGTACCTGTCGCTGACCGGCCACGTCTGGGGCCCGGCCAACCTGATCGTCTCCAAGCCGGTCTGGAACAAGCTCTCGGCCGAGGACAAGCAGGTGGTGCAGGCCGCCGCCGACAAGTGGCGCGACGCCCAGCGCAAGATGATCAGCGAGGGCGACCAGCAGTTCATCGCCCAGCTCAAAGAAAAAGGCATGCAGGTCAATGAGGTCGACAAGGCCGCCTTCGCCGCCGCCGTCGAGCCCGTCTGGAAGACCTACTCGGTCACCTACGGCCCCGAGCTGATGGCCCTCGTGCAGAAGTACCGCGAGGCCAAGTAATGCTCAACCGACTGTCCGCGATCCTGTCGGGCATCAGCAAGGCCTTCGCCGCCCTGGCGGTGGCCTTGCTGGCGATCCTGATCTCCTACGTGGTGTTCGCCCGCTTCGTGACCCACACCACGCCGCACTGGGCCGAGGAACTGCCCCGCCTGGTGCTGGTGTGGTCGGCCTTCATCGGCGGCGTCACCTGCAGCTTCGAGCGTTCGCACCTGATGGCGGGCCTGCTGCCCTTCATGGTGCGCAACCCCCGGGTGCTGGCCGCGTTCGAGCGCATCAACCAGGCGCTCATCATCGTCGGCCTGGCGGCGCTGGGCTATGCCGGCTGGCAGCTGGCCGAGCTGACCATGGACCAGACGCTGCCGGCGCTGGACGTTTCGGCCGGCACGGTCTACCTGGCCTTGCCCTTCGCCTGCGCCATCACCGTGGTCGTGCACCTGGCGCAGCTGTTCTCCCCGGTGCCCGCCACCGCAGTAAAGGATTGACATAATGTCTTCGGGTGCTCTCTTCCTGATGGGCGTGTTCACGGTCACGGTGCTGATCGACATGCCCATCGCTTTCGGCCTGGTGCTTTCCTGCCTGGCCTACCTGGCCGTCTACGACTCCGCGCCCCTGATGGTCGCGGCGCAGCAGTACGTGGTGGGGCTGGACAGCTTCACGCTGCTGGCCATTCCGCTCTTCATCCTGGCCGCCCAGCTGATGAACGGCGCCGGCCTGACCCAGCGCATCGTGCGCCTATGCGCGGCCATCGTCGGCGACATCAAAGGCGGCCTGGCCGTCGTCGCCGTGCTGGCTTGCCTGATGTTCGGCGCGCTGTCCGGCTCGGGCGTGGCCGACGTGGTCGCCATCGGCAGCCTGCTGCTGCCGGCCATGGCGCGCAGCGGCTACGACAAGGGCTTTTCCTGCGCGCTGGTGGGCAGCGCCGGGGCCACGTCCACCATCATTCCGCCCAGCATCGTGCTGATCGTGTACGGCACCATCACCGACACCTCGGTGGGCAAGCTGTTCATGGCCGGCATCATCCCGGGGATCCTGCTGGGGCTGTCGCTGATCGGCGTGGCCATCTGGCAGTCGCGCAAGCACAACTGGGCCGGCGGCCAGCCGTTCAGCGGGTCCGAGCTGCGCGCCGCGGCCATCGACGCGCTGCCGGCGCTGATGGTGCCGGTGCTGATCATCGGCGGCATCCGCTTCGGCATCTTCACGGCCACCGAGGCCGCCTCCAGCGCCATCGTCTACGCGCTGCTGGTCGGCTTCTTCTGGTACCGCACGCTGAGCCTGAAGTCGCTGTGGGACAACCTCAAGTCCACCGGCGAGAGCAGCGCGTCCATCCTGCTCATCATCGGCGCCTCGGGCCTGTTCGCCTGGGTGCTGGTGGCCGAGCAGGTGCCGCAGGCCCTGTCCACGCTGCTGGTCGACTGGACCGACAGCCGGGTCGCGGTGCTGCTCGTGCTCACGGTCGTGCTGTTGCTGCTGGGCACCTTCATGGAGGCGATCCCGGTCATCATCATCGTGGCCCCCGTTGTCATGCCGGTCCTGGCGCACTACAACATTGATCCGGTGCACTTCGGCATCCTGCTGTCGATCAATATGGCCATTGGCGCCAATACGCCGCCGGTCGGGGTCGACCTGATGGCCGCCTGCAAGATCGGCGGCATCAACATGATGCAGACGCTGCGCCCGCTGTCCTGGATGATGCTGGCCATGACCGCCGTCATGCTCCTGCTCACTTTCGTTCCTGAACTGGTGCTCTTCCTGCCGAGGCATGTGCAATGAACCCTGCTAAACCCACCCTGCGCCCCGCGGCCCTGCGCCGCAGCTGGATGTTCGTGCCCGGCATGGATGCCGGCGCGCAAGCGGCCGCCCTGGCCAGCGGCGCCGACGCCCTGGTCGCCGACCTGGAAGAGTTCACCGCGCCGGGCGACCGGCCGGCCGCCCGCGTCCGCATCGCGGCGCTGTTCCCGCGCTGCCGCGCCCAGGGCGTGGTGGCCGCCGCGCGCATCAACAAGCTGGAAGAGGACGGCCTGGCGGACCTGCGCGGAATCATGCCCGGCGCCCCGGACGCGGTGTTCCTGCCGCATGCCGAAAGCGCGGCGCAGATCGCGGCGCTGGACCAGGCCATCACCGCCCTGGAAGCCGAGCTCGGGCTGCCCGCCGGCAGCACCGAGATCGTTCCCACGCTGGAATCCGCGCTGGGCGTGCACCGCGCCTACGAGATCCTCACCGCCAGCCCGCGGGTCTCCGCCAGCCTGCTGGCCGCCGAAGACCTGACCGCCAGCCTGGGCGCCGAACGCGGCAAGGACGGCATCGAGCTGCATCACCTGCGCGCGCGCTTCCTGGTGGACTGCACCGCCGCCGGGGTGCTGCCGATCGACTGCCCCTTCAACTACCGCGACCTGCCGGCGCTGGAAGCCGACCTGCGCTGGGCGCGCCGCCTGGGCCTGAAGTCCAAGTGCGCCACCGTGCCCGAACAGGTGCCGATGATCCACGCCGTCTTCACCCCTGCCCCCGACGAAGTCGCGGCCGCGCACGACTGCGTGTCCCGCTTCGAGGCGCAGCGGGCCGGCCGCAACGACGCCGAGCGCATCGATCCGCCCGTCTACAACACCGCGCGCCGCCTCTTGGCCCGCCACCACCAATTCGAACGTTGGGCCGCCGCGCGCCGCGCGCAGGCCAGCCCGCAACAAGGAGACTCCGAATGACGCCAGCCGCAATCCCCGAACGCAACGGCGGCCAGATCCTGATGCAGCAATTGCGCATCCATGGCGCTCGCCGCGTGTTCATGATTCCCGGCGAAAGCTACCTGCCGTGCATCGACGCGCTCAACGAGCACACCGATGCCATCGAGCCCATCGTCTGCCGCCAGGAGAGCGGCGCGGCCTACATGGCCGAGGCCTACGGCAAGCTGACCGGCGAGCCCGGCATCTGTTTCGTGACCCGCGGCCCGGGCGCCACCAACGCCAGCATCGGCGTGCATACCGCCTTCCAGGACTCCACGCCGATGATCCTGTTCGTCGGCCAGGTCGGCAACGACTTCATGGAACGCGAAGCCTTCCAGGAAATCGACTACCGCCGCATGTTCGGCCAGATGGCCAAGTGGGTGGCGCAGATCGACCGCACCGACCGCATCCCCGAGTACATTTCCCGCGCGTTCGCCGTGGCCACCAGCGGCCGGCCCGGACCGGTGGTGCTGGCGCTGCCCGAGGACACGCTGTGGGGCCGGGCCAGCGTGTCCGACCTGCCGCGCTACACCCGGGTGCGCAGCCATCCCGGCGCCGAGGACCTGGCGCGCATGACCCAGCTGCTGGACGCGGCCGAGCGCCCGTTCCTGCTGCTGGGCGGCAATGGCTGGCACCAGGCCGCGATCGACCAGATCGCCGGCTTCGCCGAGCGCTTCGAGCTGCCGGTCGGCACCGCCTGGCGCCGCCTGGAAGCCTTCGACCAGCGCCATCCCAATGCCGCCGGCCACGTGGGCTGGGCCATGACGCCCGCGCTGCGCCAGCGCCTGCTCGACGCCGACCTGGTGCTGGCGGTCGGCACCCGCCTGGGCGAAGCCACCACCGAGGGCTACACCGTCATCGAGAGCCCGCTGCCCCGCCAGAAGCTGATCCACGTCTACCCCGACGCGGCCGAGCTGGGCCGCGTGTTCTCGCCCACCCAGGCCATCGTGGCCGATGTGGCAAGCTTCGCCGCCGCCGCGGCCACGCTGGTTCCCGGCCATGCCTCGCCGCGCGGAGAAGCCGTGCGCGCCGCCCACGAGGAACTGACCGACAGCCTCGCCCCGCTGCCCTCGCCCGGCCCGATGAGCCTGGACGAGGCCGCCGCCTACGTCGACGCCCACATCCCGCCGGACGCCTGCATCACGGTGGGCGCGGGCAACTACGCCCTGTATCCGCACCGTTACCGCCGCTACGCCGGCCCGGGCAGCAGCCTGACCCCCACCGTGGGGTCCATGGGCTACGGGCTGCCCGCCGCGATTTCCGCCAAACTCGAAAACCGCGACCGCACCGTGGTGTGCTACGCGGGCGACGGCTGCTTCCAGATGAACATGCAGGAACTGGGCGTGGCGCTGCAATACCGCCTGGGCGTGGTCGTGCTGGTGTTCAACAACGGCATCTGGGGCACGATCCGCGCCCACCAGGAACGCGAATTCCCGGCCCGCGCCATCGCGCTGTCCTTCGAGAACCCGGACTTCACCCAGATCATC
Organism: Achromobacter denitrificans NBRC 15125; assembly: GCF_001571365.1. GTDB lineage: Bacteria > Pseudomonadota > Gammaproteobacteria > Burkholderiales > Burkholderiaceae_B > Achromobacter > Achromobacter denitrificans. Next base: position 152,007 of record NZ_BCTQ01000011.1, read on the forward strand.
CGCGGCTACGGCGGCCACGGCGAGGCCGTGGAGCGCACGGCCGACTTCGGCCCGGCCTTCGAACGGGCGCTGGCCTTCGCGCAGCGCGAGAACCTTCCGGCGCTGCTGGAGATCCGCTACGACGCCAACGGCATCTCGCCGGGCGAAACGCTGACGGGCATCCGCGACGCGGCGCTGGCCCGCGCGGCCCACTGACAAGCAGGAGCTATCGACATGACGACGACTATTTCTATCGACGGGCAGCGGCTGTGGAAGTCGCTGATGGATCTGGCCCGGATCGGCGCCACGCCCAAGGGCGGCAACTGCCGGCTGGCGCTGACGGCCCTGGACGGCCAGGGCCGCGACCTCGTCACCGGCTGGATGCGCGATGCCGGCATGACGCTGCGCGTGGACCAGGTGGGCAACATCTTCGCGCGCCGCGCCGGCCGCGACAATGACCTGCCGCCGGTCATGACCGGCAGCCACATCGACACCCAGCCCACCGGCGGCAAGTTCGACGGCTGCTACGGCGTGCTGGCGGGCCTGGAGGTCATGCGCACGCTGAACGACCACGGCGTCGTGACCGAGGCGCCGCTGGAAGTGGCGATCTGGACGAACGAGGAAGGCTCGCGCTTCGTGCCGGTGATGATGGGCTCCGGCGTGTTCGCCGGCAAGTTCCCGCTGGAAGTGGCGCTGACTGCCACGGACCGCGACGGCAAGTCGGTGGCCGACGAGCTGGCCGCCATCGGCTATGCGGGCGCGGACCCCGTCGGCGGCCGCCCGGTAGGCGCGTACTTCGAGGCGCATATCGAGCAAGGCCCCATCCTGGAACACGAGGAAAAGGTAGTGGGCGTGGTGACCGGCTCGCTCGGCCTGCGCTGGTACGACGTGACCATTACCGGCATGGAAATGCACGCCGGCCCCACCCCGATGCCGATCCGCCGCGACGCGCTGTACGCCGCCAGCTTCCTGCTGCAGGCCGTGGTCGACATCGCCAACGCCAACCAGCCCCATGGCCGCGGCACCGTCGGAGAGATCCACGCGCACCCCGGCTCGCGCAACGTCATCCCCGGCCAGGTCCGCATGACGGTGGACCTGCGCCACGAAGACGAGGCCACCCTCACGGAGATGGACCGCCGCTGGCTGGAAATCTGCGCCGAGATCGCCAAGCGCCATAACGTGGACGTGGACGTCAAGCACGTGCAGTACTTCCCGCCCACCCCGTTCGACCCGGACCTGGTCGGCAAGGTGCGCAACGGCGCGGCCCGCCGCGGCCTGGCCGCCATGGACATCGTGACCGGCGCCGGACACGACGCCGTCTACATGGCCAGCGTGGCGCCGACCGCCATGATCTTCGTGCCCTGCAAGGACGGCGTGAGCCACAACGAGATCGAAGACGCCAAGCCCGCCGACCTGGAAGCGGGTTGCAACGTGCTGCTCGACGCCATGGTGGCGCGCGCCAACGCCAAGCAGGCATGACCATGACCCAAGACACCGCATACTGGCGCGCCAAGGCCGCCGCCCTGTCCTTCAACGGCCGCGCCTACATCGACGGCGCGTACTGCGACGCCGCCGACGGCGCCACCTTCCCCGCCACCAGCCCTATCGACGGCCGCAAGCTGGCCGACGTGGCGGCCTGCGGCGCGGCCGACGTGGACCGCGCGGTCCGCGCCGCGCGCCGGGCCTTCGAGGCCGGCGTCTGGAGCGGCCTCGCGCCGCGCCAGCGCAAGGAGCGGCTGCTGCGCCTGGCGGCGCTGATCGACGCCAACCGCGAAGAACTCGCCCTGCTCGAAACGCTGGACATGGGCAAGCCGATACGCGATGCGCTCGCCTTCGACGTGCCGGAGACGGCGCGCTGCTACGCCTGGTACGCCGAGGCCATCGACAAGATCTACGACGAGATCGCCCCGACCGGCCCGGACGCGCTGGCCACCATTACCCGCGAAGCGCTGGGCGTGGTCGCCGCCGTGGTGCCGTGGAACTATCCGCTGATGATGGCCGCCTGGAAGGTCGCGCCCGCGCTGGCGGCCGGCAACAGCGTCATCCTCAAGCCGGCGGAGCAGGCCTCGCTGTCGGCCATCCGCCTCGCGGCCCTGGCCGAGCAGGCCGGCATTCCCGCCGGCGTCTTCAGCGTGGTGCCCGGCCTGGGCGCCCAGGCCGGCCAGGCGCTGGGGCTGCATCCCGACGTGGACTGCATCGCCTTTACCGGCTCCACCGCCACGGGCAAGCGCTTCATGGAGTATTCGGGCCAGTCGAACCTGAAGCGCGTCTGGCTGGAATGCGGCGGCAAGTCGCCCCACATCGTGTTCGAGGACTGCCCTGATCTCGACCGCGCGGCGCTCGCCGCGGCGCTGGGCATTTTCTCCAACCAGGGCGAAGTCTGCATCGCCGGCTCCCGCCTGTACGTGCAGGACGGCATCTACGACGCGTTCATGGCCAAGGTCGCCGCGCATGCCGCCGCCCTGCAGCCCGGCGATCCGCTGGACCCCGCCACCGCCATGGGCGCCATGGTGGACGAGCGGCAGATGCGCGGCGTGCTCGCCCGCATCGAGGCCGGCGCCGCCGAAGGCGCCCGCCTGCGCATGGGCGGCCGCCAGGCCCTCGGCGCCACCGGCGGCTACTACATCGAGCCCACCATCTTCGATTGCGCGGACCAGGGCAACAGCCTGGTGCGCGAGGAGATCTTCGGCCCGGTGCTGGCGGCCCAGCGCTTCTCCACTGAGGACGACGCCGTCCGGCTGGCCAACGATTCGGTCTACGGCCTGGGCGCCGGGCTCTGGACCGCGAACCTGTCGCGCGCCCACCGCCTCTCGCGCCGCCTGCGCGCCGGGCTCGTGTGGGTGAATTGCTATGCCGACGGCGACATCACCGTGCCTTTCGGCGGGGTCAAGCAGTCCGGTTTCGGCCGAGACAAATCGCTGCACGCGCTGGACAAGTACAGCGACCTGAAGACCACCTGGATCAGCCTGACGGCCTGATCCCCCGGGCGGACGCCCGCGAGGCGTCCGCCCTCTATGCCATTTCGCGCTATCTGCTTGGCCGCCAACGACATTGAAGGCGGCAGGCCCTTGTGCGACCTTGATCGGCGACGGGCTGCCCGACAGGGACCCGTTGCGGGCAGGCGCAGGCGCTCTCCCGCCATCAGAACAATGACTGGAGACTACGATGCGCAATGCGATAACGCGAGGCGGAACACCATCCGCCCTTCACGCGGGCAAGCCGTCATGGCGCCGCGCCGCGCTGGCGGCCCTGCTGGCCGGCGCGGCCTGGGCGTCGGCGCCGGCCTGCGCGCAGGACCCCTATCCCTCCAAGCCGGTCACCATCCTGGTCGGCTTTCCGCCCGGCACCGCCACCGACACCGTCGCGCGGATGCTGGGCGACCGCCTGGCGCAGCGCCTGGGCCAGCAGTTCATCGTCGAGAACAAGCCCGGCGCCGGCGGCTCCATCGCCGCGGGGCTGGGCGCGCGCGCCCGGCCCGACGGCTACACGCTGATGATAGGCGCCTCGGCCCCGCAGGCCATCAACCCCCACGTCTACCCCAACCTCAATTACGACGCCCGCAAGGATTTCGCGCCCATCGGGCTGCTGACCTGGCTGCCCTACCTGTTCGTCGTCAGCCCCGACAACCCCGCCCGCAACCTGGGCGAATTCCTCGCGGCCGTGAAAGCCAGGCCGGACCAATACACCTACGCCACCACCGGCGTGGGCACGACCAGCCACCTGGTCACCTCCGTCCTGCTGGCCAAGGCCGGCGCCCGCATGATCCACGTGCCCTACAAGGGCAGCAGCCAGGCGCAGACCGACATCGTCGGCGGACGGACCTACGCCACCTTCGACACCATGGTGTCTTCGCTGGCGCTGGTGAAGGCCGGCCGCCTCAAGGCGCTGGCGGTCAGCACCCCCGAACGGGTCCCCAGCCTGCCCGACGTGCCCACCGTCGCCGAACAGGGATTTCCCGGCTTCGACATGGGCGCCTGGCTGGGCCTGATCGCGCCGGCGGGGATCGCGCCGCCGATCCAGGAAAAGCTGGCGGCCGAGGTCAACGCCGTGCTGGCCGACCCGGCCGTGCGCGACAAGCTGGCGGATCTGGGCGCCCAGGTCCGCACCACCGCCACGCCCGCCGAATTCGGCGCGCTGATGAAAAGCGAATATGAGTCGTGGGGCCGGGTGGTCCGCGACTTCAACGTCAAAGCCACGGACTGAACAGGAGACGACAACCATGCCCGCCGCTTCCGCCATGAGCCCCGAGGAATGGGATACCCGCGTCCAGCTGGCCGCCTGCTACCGGCTGGTCTCGCACTTCGGGATGAGCGACCTCATCTACAACCACATCACGGCCCGGATCCCCGGTTCGGACGATCATCTGCTGATCAATCCCTACGGCATGATGTACGACGAAATCACCGCGTCCAGCCTGGTCAAGATCGACCTGGACGGCCGGGCGCTGGCCAATACCGGCGAATACGGCATCAATGCCGCCGGCTACGTCATCCACAGCGCCGTGCACGCGGCGCGCCACGACGTGCAGTGCGTGATCCATACGCATACGCGCGCCGGCATGGCGGTGTCCGCGCTGCGCTGCGGCCTGCTGCCGCTGACCCAGACGGCCATGCGCTTCGCGAAGATCCCGTATCACGACTACGAAAGCGTCGCCATCGACCTGGACGAGCGCGAACGCCTGGTGGCGGACCTGGGCGGATCCGAGGCGATGATCCTGCGCAACCACGGGCTGCTGGCCGTGGGTCCCACCATCGCGCAGGCCTTCAACACCCTGTACTGGCTGGAAATGGCGTGCAAGGCACAGGTGGATGCCCTGGCCGCCAACCGCGAACTCTGCGTGCCGCCCCCGGCCGTGATCGAAAAGACCTGGCACCTGTACCAGCCCACCACGCGCCGGCCGTTCGGCGAGCTGGAATGGCCGGCCATGCTGCGGCTGATGGACCGCAAGGACCCCGGCTACCGCGATTGAGCCGGCTCAGTCGCCGCGGCGCAGCAGGTCGACGCCGGCCTCGCTGCCGACGCCGGCGGGCAGGATGGCGCCCAGGCTGGTCTTCACCTCCACCAGGCACGGCGCGGTCGAGGCCAGCCCCCGGGCCACCGCGCCGGCCACCTGGTCGGCGCGGGTCACGCGCTCGGTCCGCATGCCGAAGGCGCGGGCGATCATCGTGAAGTCCGGGCTGGCGAGGCTGGTGCCGGTGTAGCGTCCCGGATAGGTGCGCGCCTGGTGCAGCCGGATCGAGCCGTAGCAGTTGTTGTTCGACACGATGAAGAACACCGGCAGGCCGCGCTCGGCCGCCGCGATCATTTCGTTGCCGGTCATCATGAAGCCGCCGTCGCCCACCAGGCAGACCACCTTGCGGGACGGAAAGCGCAATTGCGAGACGATCGCCGCCGGGGTGCCATAGCCCATCGCGCCCGACTGCGAGGCCATCAGCCGCTGCGGGGCGGCGAAGGGGAAATGGCGGTACACCGGCGCGGCGAAAGTGCCCGCGTCCAGGCAGACCATCAGGTCCGAGGGCGCTTGCTCGGCCAGCGCGCGCACCACCGACACGAAGGGCACGCCGTCTTCCGCCACGGGGCTGGGCCAGGCCGCCGCGCGCTCGCGGATGGCGCGCAGCGACGCGGCCCAGTCGCTGCGCGCCGCGGCCGCCTCCGAGACCGGCAGCTCGGCCAGCGCCAGCGCCGTGGCCACGGGATCGGCCACCAGGCCGACGTCGGCCGTGAAGTGCTGGTTCACGACGTGCGCGTCGGGGTGGCAGTGCACCAGGGTCTGCGAGGGCCTGGGATAGCCCGGGAAGGCATAGCCCTGCGTGGTGATGTCGCCCAGGCGCGTGCCCAGGGCCAGGATCAGGTCGCTGGAATCGAATGCCGCCACCTGCGCGGCCTGCGTGGCCAGGTCCAGGTCGCCGGCGTACAGCGCGTGCGTGTTGGGGAAAAGATCGTGCTGGCGGAACGACACCGCCACCGGGATGCCGTGCCTTTCGGCCAGCCGGCGCAAGGCCTCGCGGCCGCCCGGCGCGTTGAACCCGCCCCCGGCGATGATCAGCGGCTTGCGGGCCGCGCTCAGCAAGGCCTGCAGGCGCGCCAGCGCGGCGGGCGCGGGCTGGGTCGGGCTGGCCGGCTCGGCCGCCCAGTCCGGCTGCGGCACCGCCGCCTGCTGCACGTCTTCCGGCACCACCAGCACCACCGGCCCCGGCGTGCCCGACGTCGCCACCCGCAAGGCCTTCAGCGCCGCCCAGGCCAGGTCCTCGGGCCGCGCCACCTCGTGCACCCACTTGGCGATGGCGCCGTACATCTTCTGGTAATCGATTTCCTGGAAGGCTTCCTTGCGCAGGTCCCTGGCCGGCACCTGCCCGATCAGCAGGATCATGGGCACGCCGTCCTGCTGCGCGGCGTGCACGCCGATGGCCGCGTTCGCGGCGCCCGGGCCGCGCGACACCATGGCCACGCCCGGCCGCCCCGTCAGCTTGCCGTCGGCGCAGGCCATGAAGCCGGCGCCGCCCTCGTGCCGGCAGGTCACCACGTCGATGCCCGGGAAATCGTGCAGCGCGTCGAGCACGCCCAGGTAGCTTTCGCCCGGCACCACGAAAACGCGATCGATGCCATTCGCGGCGAAGACCTTGAGCAAGGCGTGGGCGGACGTGTTCGATGCGGAAGAAGGCGTCATGGAGGGCCGAAAAAGGAAAAGGACTGGGGAATGGATGGGAACGGGCGCGCGCGGCGCCCTTTTCCCGGGAATTCTAGGGTGGCCGCAGCCTTGCCATATAGGCATACTCTGCCTATCAGATATACATAAAACGCACACGAGGAAGGAACGCCGGCCCGCCCCATGCGCGGCCGCGGCACCCGGGATGGACCTACGCAAGATCGAGAACCTGATCCACGTCGCCGATGCAGGCAGCTTCTCCAAGGCCGCCTCCGTGCTGGGCATCGCCCAGTCCGCGCTGGGCCGGCAGGTCAGGAAGCTGGAAGACGAATGCGGCTGCGCCCTGCTCTACCGCAACGGTCGCGGCGTGTCGCTCACGCCCGAAGGCGAAAAGCTGCTGGACCGGCTGCGCCCGCTGCTGGCGCAGATGACCCGCGTCGTGAGCGAATTCCACGACGAGCAGAACTCGCCCTCCGGCCAGGTCACGCTGGGATTGACGCCCACGCTGTGCCATATGGTGGGCATGCCGCTGGTGGCGGAAGTGTGGAAACGGCATCCCCGCATCCAGTTGAACGTCATCACCGGCTATAGCGGCTACGTGCATGAATGGCTGGCCAATGCGCGCGTGGACATCGCCGTCCTGCACGATGCGCGGCGCTCGCAGCACATCGTGGTCGACCCGCTGGCCGAGCTGGACCTGGTGCTGGTGTCGCCCGCGCAAAGCCTGGCGCCCGCCGCCCGGGCCCAGGCCGCCATCGACTTCGCGCAGCTGCGCGGCCTGCCCCTGGCGCTTCCGACCCGCAACCACGGGCTGCGCCGCACCCTGGAGCACGCCGCGGCGCAGGCGGACCTGCCGCTGAACGTGGCGTTCGAGATGGACGCGCTGGAGCTGATGAAGGAAATCGTGCTCGAAGGGCTGGCCCACACCGTGCTGGGCGTGCCCGCCGTGGTGCGCGAACTGGCCGGCGGCCAGCTGGTCGCCCGCCGGATCGTCAACCCCGGCCTGTCCACCCGCCTGATGCTGGCCACCGCGTCCAGCCGTCCGCTGACCCAGGCGGTGAAGATCGTGCAGGGCATCCTGCGCGAACTGCTGGAAGCGCTTGCTTCGTCGGAGCCCTATCGGGCGTATATGCGGATGGCGGGTGCGCGGGCCGGCGCGGGTTGACCGGATACGCCGTCGCGCGCTATTCCTCCGTCCCGTAAAGCGCGGGAAGCAGGATCGGCAGGGATTCAAGCGGAAACGCAAACCTGACCGGCGCATGGGAAGTGTCGGAGACAGCCAGCAATGGGAAAATATATCCAGCCAAACGCGTAATTCTTCCGGTTTTTTTTCCGGTTTTTCTGCCGACCCAGGAACACCGGAGGCCGCCCCTGCCGTTCACCCTCACTCAGCGCGGCACCGGCAGCGGCGGCGCGGGCGTCAGCGGCCCTGTCGGCACGCCGCGCTGCGCGGGCATGGGCGGCAGCCGCGACGGCGCAGGGCTGACCCAGCCCGGCTGGCGGCTCGGGCCGCTGGAGGGCGGGGCCGGCGGCCCCGGGGGCCTGCCCGCCGTGGCGCAGCCGATGCCCAGGCAGGGTTCCGTCGAGGCGCCGGGGTTGACCAGTCGCGGGCAGGACGCGCCCACGCAGCTATCGGGAATGACGCGGGCCGAAGGCGCGGGCCGCGGCACCTCGGCCGCGCCGCCTTGCGCCGCCGCCTGCGCGCAGGCCGCCGCCAGCAACGCCACCGCCCATGGGAATTTCATGACTGCATGCTCCCCCCCTGCGGGGCCGCGGCGGTTCCGGAAAGCGCGACGCGGCCGTCTGCCCGCGCCGCGCCGGGGCCTGGACGGGCGCGGGCCGCTTCCAGTGTGCGCCCGCCTGCGGGGGCCTGTCCAGGAAGGCTCGCCCGCCCGCCTCAGTCCAGCCGGATGTCGGTGCTTTTCACCACCGCGGCCCAGCGTGCCCGCTCGCTATTGAAAAACTGCGCCAGCTCGGCGGGATTGCGCGTGACGATCTCCGCCCCCTGTTCGTTCAGCTGTGCCGTCACGTCCGGCTGGCTGACGATCCGGGCCATCAGTTCCGACAGGCGGCTGGCGACCGGGTCCGTGGTGGTGGCCGGCGCCATCACGCCTTGCCAGGTGCCGGACTCGAATCCCGCCACGCCCTGCTCGGAAATCGTGGGGATGTCCGGCACCAGCTGCATGCGTTCCCGCTTGGAGATCGCGATCGGCCGCAGCTTGCCGGCCTTGATGTGGGGCAGCGTGGCCAGCAGCCCATTCATGATGATCTGGGTTTGTCCGCCGATGGTGTCGGTCACCGCCTGCGAACCGCCCTTGTAGGGCACGTACTCCCATTGCGCGCCCGTGGCCTGCTGCACGGCCACCGCGGCCAGGTGCGGCGCGCTGCCGATGGCCGTCACCGCGAAGTTGAGGCGCTGCTTCTTCGACAGCGCGACCAGCTCGGGCACCGTCCGCGCGGGCACGTCCGGATGCACCGCGAGCACGTGCGGCGAATAGGCCAGCATGCCCACCGCGCGCAGGTCCTTGGAGGGATCGAAGGACAGCTTGGTGTAGACGGACGGGCTGATCGCCAGCGCGCCGACGTCGCACAGCAGCACCGTATGCCCCTCCTGCGCGGCCTGCACTACCAGCCCAGCGCCGAGATTGCCGTTGGCCCCGGGCTTGTTCTCGACCACCACGGTCTGGTTCAGGGCGTCGCTCAGCCGGGGCGCCAGGATGCGGGCGATGATGTCCGACGAGCCGCCGGGCGGATACGGCACGATGATGCGGACCGGCCGCGTGGGCCAGTCGGACTGCGCCCTGGCGGGCAGCCACGGCGCCAGGCAAAGCGCCGCGGCGCCGCCCAGGAATTGCCTCTTACTGGGGTTCATGCTGTCTCCTCTCGATCATGGGATGCGCGGGGCTTGCCGCCGGCCGGGCGCGCTCCCGGGGGAACGGGCGCGGGGCGCCTGCCTTTGCATGTAGTTATCGTACAACTGAGAGAATAACGCCGAATATCTTCAAAAATAAATTGCGGGTTTCCCCTCGAAAACAAAAATCCTCCCAATGAATCATCGCTTGTAGCGGGAATTTCCATGTTGTACGATGACGTATCTCTTCAAGCCTATCCGCCGCTGCCCATTCCGGCGCCGCGGCGCCCGCCCCAAGGATGAGCGCGACATGACCACCCCGCAGGAACTCAAGCACATCGTTTCCGACGGCCTGCTGTCCTTTCCCGTCACCGACTTCGACCGCAACGGCGACTTCAACGCCCCGGCCTACGCGCGGCGCCTGGAATGGCTGGCCCCCTATGGCGCGACCGCCCTGTTCGCCGCCGGCGGCACGGGCGAGTTCTTCTCGCTGGCGCCGCAGGAATACTCCGACGTCATCCGCACCGCCGTGCAGACCTGCGCGGGCAAGGTGCCCATCCTGGCCGGCGCGGGCGGCCCCACTCGCAGCGCCATCGCCTATGCGCAGGAAGCCGAGCGCCTGGGCGCCAAGGGCATCCTGCTGCTGCCCCACTACCTGACCGAAGCCTCACAGCAAGGCATCGCCGCGCATGTCGAGCAAGTGTGCAAGTCGGTGAAGATCGGCGTCATCGTCTACAACCGCGCGCAGTCGCGCCTGTCCGCCGACAGCCTGGCCCAGTTGGCCGAGCGCTGCCCCAACCTGATCGGTTTCAAGGACGGCGTGGGAGACATCGAAGCCATGGTGCGGATCCGCCGCAAGCTGGGCGACCGCTTTTCGTACCTGGGCGGGCTGCCCACGGCCGAGGTCTACGCCGCGGCCTACCGGGCGCTGGGCGTTCCGGTCTATTCGTCCGCCGTCTTCAATTTCGTGCCGGGCACGGCGATGGCGTTCTACCGCGCCGTCGCCGCGGGCGACCACGACACCACGAACCGCCTGCTGGACGACTTCTTCCTGCCCTACCTGGAGATCCGCAACCGCGTTCCGGGCTACGCGGTCAGCATCGTCAAGGCGGGCGCCAAGCTGGTCGGCCACGACGCCGGGCCGGTGCGCGCGCCGTTGACGGACCTGCTGCCGGCCGAACTCGACATGCTCGACGGCCTGATCCGCAAGCTGGGCCCGCAATAGGCCGGGCGCCCTCGGCGGGCGGGCCGCGCAGGGTATATATTCATCCCTCCCCCATACCAGGAACCCGCCGATGACGAGGAACCGCCTTGCCGCGTTCGCGCTCGGTCTGCTTGCCGCCCCCGCCGGCGCCGCCGTGATCTACGACAACCACGGCCTGGTGGTCGAGACCGCCGCCGGCAGCCGCAACGACTTGAATACCGGCCAGCGGCAGGCCACCCGCGGCACCACGATTACCTATCGCGGCGCCGCGCTCTGCGGCAAGGACGTCGGCCCCCTGCTGTATCCGGCCGGCAACGACGTCGCCGCCCGCGCCTTCTTCTGCGCGGGCACGGCCAAGGCGCTGGAAACCGACGCCGTGCTGGCCTACTTCACCAGCTCCAGCGCTTCCACGGCCCTGGCCCACTTGCAAGTCGCCAACGGCGCGTTGCGCGTGACCCGGCTGTCCCTGTCCAGCGATCCGCAACGCGACCGGATCGCCACGACCCGCTTCGAAGACGCCCGCCTGCCCGGATGGACGCGTGTGTACACGTCCTGGAGCGAAACGGTCATGATCCGCCACGCGCCGCTGACGGCGCTGAATATCGGCCGCGGCAAGCTGCTGGACGTGGCCGACGGCGTGGCCTACCTGGCCATCCCGCCGGGCAGGGACGCCGTCGAGGTCGAACCCACCCGTTACGTCACGGACGCCCACGGCTACCGGCAGATCGTGCCCGCCATCACCAAATTCGTGCCCACGCCGCTGGCGTTCCGGGCCGTGCGCATGAGCGACGGCCGCGAACTGGCGCGCCTGGATATCCAGGACGCCTGCGTGGGCCTGCCGGCCATCCAGTTCGACCGGCCGGACGCCCAATCCCGGCCGGGGGCCGCGCCCGAGATCGCCTACGACGACGTGCCGGCCTGGCGCGCCGCCACCTTGCAGTTGACCCAGGCGCAGGGCCGCGCCGCCCTGCGCCTGCAGCCGGCGGCGGCCCTGCCCCGCAAGCCGGGCTGCGCGCCCGGCTGAACGCTCAGGCCAGGAACTGGCGGTATGCCTCGTTCGCGGTTTCCTCGAAATGCGCGTAGCCCAGCTCGCGCAGGAACGTGTCCAGCGCGCCGCTGTCGGCCAACGGCGCCTGGATGCCGACCAGCGCCGAACTGAAGTCGGCGCCCTGGTTGCGGTAGTGGAACAGGCTGATGTTCCAGTTGGGGGCCATCGCGGCCAGGAACTTCATCAGCGCGCCGGGCCGTTCCGGAAACTCGAAGCGAAACAGGCGCTCGCCGCCCGCCAGCGGCGAACGGCCGCCGACCATGTAGCGGATATGCTGCTTCGACAGCTCGTTGTTGGTCAGGTCCCCGACCGAGAAGCCCTGATCCTGCAAGGCCGCCATGATCTCCGCCGCGTCGCCGCGCCGGGCGATCTGCACGCTGACGAAAATATGCGCGGTGCGTGCGTCGGCGATGCGATAGTTGAATTCCGTCACGCTGCGCTGGCCGATCACGCCGCAGAAGCGGCGGAAGCTGCCGCGCTCTTCGGGCACCGTCACGGCGAAGACCGCCTCGCGGGCCTCGCCGACCTCGGCGCGGTCCGCCACGAAACGCAGGCGGTCGAAATTCATGTTCGCGCCCGAGGTCACCGCCACCATCGGCAAGCCTTGCACGCCATCGCGCTGGACGTACTTCTTCAACCCGGCCACCGCCAGCGCGCCCGCCGGTTCCAGCACGCTGCGGGTATCCAGGAATACGTCCTTGATCGCGGCGCAGACCGCGTCCGTATCCACCAGGATGATCTCGTCCAGATACTCGCGGCACAGGCGGAAGGTTTCCTCGCCCACCAGCTTGACGGCCGTGCCGTCCGAGAACAGGCCCACTTCGGGCAGATTGACGCGCTCTCCCACCTGCATGGACAGGGACATGGCGCTGGAATCCTCCGTCTGCACGCCGATGACCTTGACGCCCGGGTCCACCGCCTTGATGTAGGTGGCGACCCCCGCCGCCAGCCCGCCGCCGCCGATCGGCACGAACACGGCATGCAGGGGGCCGGCGTGCTGGCGCAGGATCTCCATGCCCACCGTGCCCTGCCCGGCGATCACATAGGGATCATCGAAGGCGGGGATGAAGGTCAGGTCCTGCGCGCGCGCCAGATTCTGGGCGTGGGCATAGGCGTCGCTATACGAATCGCCCGCCTGCACCACCGTGACGGTGGGGCCGCCATGCGCCTTCACCGCATCCACCTTGACCTGCGGGGTGGTCTGCGGCACCACGATGATGGCGCGCACGCCCATCTTGGCGGCCGAGATGGCCACGCCCTGCGCGTGATTGCCGGCCGACGCCGTGATCACGCCCCGGTCCAGCGCCGCCTGCGGCGTATTGCGCATCTTGTTGTAGGCGCCCCGCACCTTGAATGAAAACACCGGCTGGTTGTCTTCGCGCTTGAAGAACACCGGGTTGCCCAGCCTGGCCGACAGGCCGCGGGCGGGATCCAGCTCGGTTTCGCGGGCGATGTCGTAGATCCGGGCGGTCAGGATCTGCCTCAGGTATTCCATCGGCGAGGCCTTGCCGTCCTGGAATGCGGCGGCCTGCGGTTGGGCTTGCGGGGCTTGCGGGGTGTGGTGCATCTGGCTCTCTGCTTCGGTGTGCTTGCCCGGCAGAGGCGGCCACAAAAAACCCGCCTCGTGGGGCGGGTGGCTATGACATTGCGGTCGCGCGCTAACCCACCATTCCAGGAATGATGGTAATAATCAGCGAAATGCGAACGGCGCGGAAATGCATGGGGCGTAGCTTCCTCCAACCGCCGCGCTTTGTCAAACGGCCGCCGCGGCCCGCCCGCGCCCCGCCCTGCCGGCGCGGGATCGCCCGATTTAATGTGTCCCCGTTTAATTTACCCCCGCATATGCGCATGCGCCGGTCAAATCGGCGGGTTTTGCTGCGCGCCAGGGGTAGCACGGTATTACAATGTAAGGTTCGTGGCAGTCGCACCTCCCTAGAGGCGGACCAGGAGCCGGCCGGTATCACCGGCCCCCACCCGGCCAACCAGACAAAAAAGGGCGGGCGCCGGCCATGTTGGACAGGCGATCGCGGCCAGCGCGCCTGCCCAGACGAACCCACTCTCGACAACATCTACCGGCCTCGCGCCGCATAGCATGTTCGGGTTTGCGCCTAGCGCCTGCCGAACAGATTCAAGGATCATGTCTCTTACTCCGAAGATTATCTATACCCTCACCGACGAAGCGCCGGCGCTCGCAACCCGTTCGCTGCTGCCCATCGTCCAGGCCTTCGCCAAACCCGCCGGCATCACGGTCGAAACCCGCGACATCTCGCTCGCCGGCCGCATCATCGCCGTGTTCCCCGACTACCTGGAAGATAGCCAGAAACTGGGCGACGCCCTGGCCGAACTCGGCGCCCTGGCCGTCCAGCCTGAAGCCAACATCATCAAGCTGCCCAACATCAGCGCGTCCATGCCGCAGCTGAAGGCCGCCATCAAGGAACTGCAGCAACAGGGCTACAAGCTGCCGGATTACCCGGACGCCCCCGCCAACGACACCGAGCGCGACGTCAAGGCCCGCTACGACAAGGTCAAGGGCAGCGCCGTGAACCCGGTCCTGCGCGAAGGCAACTCCGACCGCCGCGCGCCCCTGTCCGTCAAGAACTACGCCCGCAAGCACCCGCACAAGATGGGCGCCTGGTCGGCCGACTCCAAGTCGCACGTGTCGCACATGAGCGAAGGCGACTTCTACGGCACCGAGAAGTCGGCGCTGATCGCCGAAGCCGGCGACGTGAAGATCGAACTCGTCGCCACCGGCGGCGCCACCACCGTCCTCAAGGAAAAGACCCCGGTGAAGGCCGGCGAGATCATCGACGCCGCCGTCATGTCCGCCGCCAAGCTGACGTCCTTCCTGCAGGCCCAGGTCGATGAAGCGCGCGCCCAGGGCGTGCTGTTCTCGGTGCACCTGAAGGCCACCATGATGAAGGTCTCCGACCCCGTCATCTTCGGCCACGTGGTGTCCGTGTTCTACAAGGACGTGCTGGCCAAGCACGCCGACGCGCTGAAGCAGGCCGGCTTCGACCCCAACAACGGCATCGGCGACCTGTACGCCAAGATCCAGAGCCTGCCGGCCGACCAGCAGGCCGCCATCACGGCCGACATCGACGCCGCCTACAAGACGCTGCCGGCGCTGGCCATGGTCAACTCCGACCGCGGCATCACCAACCTGCACGTGCCCAGCGACGTGATCGTCGACGCTTCCATGCCGGCCATGATCCGCGACTCGGGCAAGATGTGGAACGCCGCCGGCGAACTGCAGGACACCAAGGCCGTGATCCCGGACCGCAGCTACGCCGGCGTCTACCAGGCCGTGATCGAGGACTGCAAGGCCCATGGCGCCTTCAACCCCGTCACCATGGGCAGCGTGCCGAACGTGGGCCTGATGGCCCAGGCCGCCGAGGAATACGGTTCGCACAACAAGACCTTCGTCATCCCGGCCGCCGGCACCGTGCGCGTGCTCGACGCCTCGGGCAAGGTGCTGCTGGAGCAGGCCGTGGAAGCCGGCGACCTCTGGCGCATGTGCCAGACCAAGGACGCCGCGGTGCAGGACTGGGTCAAGCTGGCCGTCGCCCGCGCCCGCGCCACCAAGACGCCCGCCGTGTTCTGGCTGGACGAAAACCGCGCCCACGACGCCCAGATCATCGCCAAGGTCAAGCAGTACCTGAACGACCACGACACCAGCGGTCTGGACCTGCGCATCCTCAGCCCGGTCGAAGCCACCAAGTTCTCGCTCAAGCGCATCCGCGCCGGCCAGGACACCATCTCGGTGACCGGCAACGTGCTGCGCGACTACCTGACCGACCTGTTCCCCATCATGGAACTGGGCACCAGCGCCAAGATGCTGTCGATCGTGCCGCTGGTGGCCGGCGGCGGCCTGTTCGAAACCGGCGCGGGCGGCTCGGCCCCCAAGCACGTGCAGCAGTTCCTGGAAGAAGGCTTCCTGCGTTGGGACTCGCTGGGCGAATTCATGGCGCTGGCTGCCTCGCTGGACCACCTCGGCAAGGCGTATGACAACGCCCGCGCCCAGGTCCTGGCCAAGACGCTGGACCTGGCCACCGCCAAGTTCCTCGACGAGAACAAGTCGCCCGACCGCAAGGTCGGCGGCCTGGACAACCGCGGCAGCCACTACTACCTGGCCATGTACTGGGCCCAGGCCGTGGCCGCGCAGACCGACGACCGCGAGCTGGCAGCCCAGTTCGCCGCCGCCGCCCGCGCCCTGGCCGACGGCGAAGACGCCATCCTGGCCGAACTGAAGGCCGCGCAAGGCAAGCCCGTGGACATCGGCGGCTACTACCAGCCGGACGAAGCCCGCGCCAGCCAGGCCATGCGCCCCAGCGCCACGCTGAACAAGG
>NZ_BCTQ01000012.1 GCF_001571365.1 Achromobacter denitrificans NBRC 15125
TACAAATCTGGCCGCACCGTCGGCGGCCAGCCAACACCAATTACACCCCACTGTGCGCGTGATCATCGAGCTAGTCTCTGATTACCCACACGTTGTGTTTCTTCCAAGATTGGAGCAGTTGCGTTAGCAGCCGCTCAACCAGTTACGCCTGACGACCATAGCGAGTTGGTCCCACTCCTTCCCATCCCGAACAGGACAGTGAAACGACTTTGCGCCGATGATAGTGGACGGACGTCTGTGAAAGTAGGTCATCGTCAGGCTTTTATTGCTCAAAACCCCACAGGTACACCCTGTGGGGTTTTGTCTTTGGGGCGACGCCTTGCCTGCCAGGGCGCATACCCATCAAAAGAAAACCCCTCGCCGGCATTGCCGGCGAGGGGTTTTTGTTTATGCGGCGGCGGAAGATCCGGTATTAATGCGTGCCTGGCCGGTGGAAGCGGGCTGGTGAGCGAGCCGGGCAGCGGCAGCTGACGATCTTACTGGGGCAGGTATTGCTGGCGGTCGATGCCGTGGCGCTGCAGCTTGTCGTAGAAGGTCTTGCGGGGAATGCCCAGGGATTCGAGCGTGGCCTTGAGGTCGCCCCGGTGTGCTTCCAGGGTTTCGCGGATGAGTTGGGCTTCGAAGCGCTCCATGCGCTCCGGCAGGCTCAAGGCGGCGGCGGTGGCCGCCGCCGCGTCGGGTACGGGCGTGTTCAGTACGCCCAGGACCACGCGTTCGGCGAAATGCGCCAGCTCGCGGACGTTGCCGGGCCAATCGTGCGTCATGACATGCTGCTTGATGGCGGCCGGCATTTCGGGGATGTCGCGCTGGAAACGGCGCGACGCATGGCCGAGATAGTGGGCGAACAGCAGCGGGATGTCTTCGCGGCGCTCGCGCAGCGGAGGAATGCGGATGGTTACCACGTTGAGCCGGTAGAACAGGTCTTCGCGGAACGTCGCCCGGATGGCGGGGCTGCCCAGGTCTTCCTTGGTGGCCGCGACCACGCGCAGATCCAGGTTGCGCACGTCATTGCTGCCCAGGGGCGTGATCTGGCGCGATTCGAGCACGCGCAGCAGCTTGACCTGCACGGCCAGCGGCATGCTTTCGATCTCGTCCAGGAACAGCGTGCCGCCGCTGGCATGCTCGATGCGTCCGATGCGCTTCTTCTGCGCGCCGGTGAACGCGCCGGCCTCATGGCCGAAGAGTTCGCTTTCGATGACGCTTTCCGGCAGGGCGCCGCAATTGATCGCGACCAGCGGCCGGTCTCGCCGGCGGCTCAGGCGGTGCAGCGCGGTGGCCACGACTTCCTTGCCCGTTCCGGTTTCGCCTTCGACCAGCACGTCCACGTCCGCGTCGGCGATGTGGCGCAGGGTCTGCTTGATGCGCTGCATGGCGGGCGTCGTGCCGATGAAGGGCACTTCGTCCGCTTCGACGGCGAATGCGGCTTCCCGCAGCCGGCGGTTCTCCAGTACCAGGCGGCGCTTTTCCGCGGCGTGGGTGATCGCCGTGATCAGTCGATCGGCCGCATAGGGCTTGGCCAGGAAGTCGTAGGCGCCGTCGTGCATGCATTGCACCGCCGTGGCGATGTCGCCGTGGCCGGTGATGAGGATGACGGGGATGTCGGGGTCGATCTCGCGCACGCGCCGGAAGAGCTGCAGGCCGTCGATGTCGGGCATGCGGATATCGCTCACCACCACGCCGTCGAAGGCGCGCGTCAGCGCCGGCAGCGCGGCGCGGGCGCTGGCGTGGGCATCCACGGAGATGCCGTGCAGCTTGAGCGTCTGGGCGTTGGCGCGCCGCAGTTCGTCGTCGTCGTCGATGAAGACGGCATGCGGCGGGAGCGGCTGGCGCAGGCCATCGTCGGGCGCGGCCTGTGCCGGGGCTGGGGAATCGGAGGCTCGGGTCATGAGGGGCTCGAAGCAGTGTCCTGGCCGGGCGCCTTGCGCAAGGTCAGGACGAAAAGGGCGCCGCCGTCGGGCGCCTGGGAATCGGAGGAGGCGCTCGCGGGCGGCGCCACGTTCAGCTCGCCGCCGAACTCGGCGACGATGTCGCGGCAGATGACGAGGCCCAGCCCCAGTCCTTCCGGCTTGGTCGTATGGAAAGGGGTGAACAGGCGGGCGCGGGCTTGCGCGGACAGGCCCGGGCCGTTGTCGGCGACCTGGATCCGGATCGTGGCGCCCAGGTCCTGCTGGGTGATGACGATGCGTCCGTCGGTCCGGCCTTCCAGGGCCTCCAGCGCATTTTGCAGAAGGTTGACCAGCACCTGTTCCAGCCGGATGCGGTTGGCCTGCACGAGGTCGTTCTGCATTTCGGGCGGCCGTTGCAGCGCGACGCCCTGGCGTCGGGCGCGGGGGCCGACCAGCAGCAGTGCGCCTTCCAGGCAGTCTTTCAGGCTGGTGGGCCCCACCGAGGCGCCGGCCTTGCGGGAAAACGCGCGAAGCTCGCCAGTGATGTGGCCGATGCGATCGGTCAGGGCGGCGATGGTGCCGAGGTTTTCCCGCGCCGAGCCGTCGTCATGCCGCCGCAGGAATTCCGCGGCGTTGTCGGCATAGGCGCGTATCGCGGCGACAGGCTGGTTGATCTCGTGCGCGACGCCCGCGGCGACCTGCCCCAGCAGGGCGAGCTTGCTGGCCTGCACCAGTTCCTCCTGCATGGTGTGCAGGCGCGCGGCGGTGCGCTGGCGTTCGTCCATTTCGTCGACCAGCTGTTCGTTCACCCTGAGCAGTTGCGACGTGCGTTCGTCGACCAGGGACGTCAGCTGTTCATGGATGGCCGCCTGCTGGTGGGCGCGTTCGCGCTGGCGGTGGCGCCGCAGCAAGACGATGCCGATCAGGGCGGCCAGCGCGCTTTGCGCCAGGAGGGCGCCCAATTGCGCATTGGCCGTGGCCTGGTTGATGGCCGCCTGCACCGGCGACAGCAGGTGCAGCGTCCAGCCGGGGGATTCGACGATGGGCAGCGTCGTGTGCAGGAGGGGCGCGGCGGCCGGGATCTGCGGCAAGGCGGTGTCGGCGCGGACCAGTTGGCCGGTGCTGACCGCCTGCAACGGTGGCTGGACGGGCAGCGGCTGGAAGCGGGCATCGCCGAATTGCAGGCTGGTGCGCAGGGTCTGGGCCAGCCCGGGCGGCAGTGGTGCCAGGACGTCGAAGCGCCAGTCGGCGATGCTGCCCAGCAGCACCACGCCATGTTCGTCGGTGACGAAGATGGGCGCGTTGGACTGGCGCCAGTCCGCTTCCAGTTCGCGGAAGTCCACTTTCAGCACGACCACGCCCAGCATCGCGCCGCCCACGTCGTCGACCCGCCGCGACAGGTACAGGCCGGCCTCGTGGCTGATGGTGCCCAGCGCGAAATGCTCGGCCGACCCATGAGTGACCGCGCCCTGGAAGTAGGGGCGGAACTGGTAGTCGACGCCGACGAAGGTGGCGGGTTCCCGCCAGTTGCTGGCGGCGATCGCCCAGCCCTTCTTGTCCAGCACGTAGATCGCGGAGGCGCCGACCCCGCGGCTGAGCGTGTCGAGTTTTTCGTCCAGGGATTCGATCTGTCCGGGAGCGGGGTTTTGGAGCGCGGCGCGCACGTCGACATCGCGGGTGAGCACGAAAGGCAATGCCCGGAATTTGTCGAGGTTGTTGCGCAACAAGGCCGCGTTGACCTGGGCGGTGCCGCGCGCCTGCGTCGCGGCATTTTTCAGGGCGCCGTCGCGGGCCCAGAGGGTGGCTGCATGCAGCACGCCGAAGACGACGCCCACTCCCAGCAGAATCGCCGCCACGCGCCACGGCCAGGCGTGCTTGCGCCGCCGGGGCACGGACAGGGAGGGCGGCTCCCCGGCCTGGGAGGCGTGGGGCGGAGAAAAGTCGGGGCGGGACATGGCGTGTGCGGGTTTTCGCACATTCTATATCGTTTTTGTGTGGAAATTCGCCATCCAACCAGGGAAAGGGCTGGGGGGGATGGGAAAAAATCGTCGCGTTATCAATGGCTTGCGCCGACATCGCTGGGGCGGACAGGGCTGGCACGGCGCTTGCATAAGAAGGAGCAAGCCGCGCGGCGCCTCCACGCGGTGACATGGGCCCGCGGCGATGCCGCGGAGCCATAAAACAGATAACGCCCCGTCGCCCGCCGCGCCCTGTCGCCCGGAGCAAGGGGCCTTGGTGGGGACAAATCCCAATGATCGACGTGGATCAAGTCGCGCCCGCGCGCAAGCTCAAGTTCTATCAAATCCTTTATGTGCAGGTGATTTTCGCCATCGTGGTCGGGGTGGCCCTGGGCGCGCTGAAGCCGGAACTCGGCCAACAGATGCAGCCGCTGGGCGACGCCTTCATCAAACTGGTGAAAATGATCATCGCCCCGGTGATCTTCCTGACCGTGGCCACCGGCATCGCCGCCATGAGCGACCTGAAGAAGGTCGGCCGCGTGGCGGGCAAGGCCATGCTGTACTTCCTGATCTTCTCCACGCTGGCGTTGATCGTGGGCATGATCGTCAGCCATATCGTGCAGCCCGGCGCGGGCATGCACATCGATCCCAAGACCCTGGATGAGAAGGCGGTCTCGGGCTACGTGGCCAAGGCGCACGACTCGACCATCACCGGCTTCCTGATGAACGTGATTCCCACGACCATCTTCAGCCCGTTCGTGGGCGGCGATATCCTCCAGGTGCTGTTCGTGGCCGTGCTGTTCGGCATCTCGCTCGCCATGGTGGGAGAGCGCGGCAAGCCGATACTGACGTTCATGACGGCGCTGGCCCAGCCGATCTTCAAGCTCGTCGCCATCCTGATGAAGGCCGCGCCCATCGGCGCCTTCGGCGCCATGGCATTCACCATCGGCAAGTACGGCATCAAGTCCGTCGTCAACCTCGCCATGCTGGTGGGCACCTTCTACGCGACTTCGGTATTGTTCGTGGTCGTCGTGCTGGGCCTGGTTGCCCGCTACAACGGCTTCTCCATCCTGAAGCTGGTCCGCTACATCCGCGAGGAACTGCTGCTGGTGCTGGGCACCAGTTCCTCGGAGGCGGCGCTGCCCACCCTGATGCAGAAGATGGAACGGGCGGGGTGCTCGAAGTCGGTGGTGGGGCTGGTGGTGCCCACCGGCTACTCGTTCAACCTGGACGGCACCAACATCTACATGACGATGGCGGCGCTGTTCATCGCGCAGGCTTGCGATATCCCGCTATCGCTGGGCGACCAGATTCTGCTGCTGCTCGTCGCGATGCTGAGCTCCAAGGGCGCGGCGGGCGTGACGGGCGCGGGCTTCATCACCCTGGCCGCCACCCTGTCGGTGGTGCCCTCGGTGCCGGTCGCCGGGATGGCGTTGATCCTGGGCGTGGACCGCTTCATGTCGGAATGCCGCGCGTTGACCAACCTGGTCGGCAATGCGACGGCGGCCGTGGTCGTCGCCCGCTGGGAAGGCGAGCTGGACACAGCGCAATTGCACGCCGCGCTGGAAGGCGAACTTCCTCCGCCGCAACCCGCGGTCGAGGCGCGGCAGCCCGTCCTGGGCCAACCGCTGCAGCAAGGCTGAGCGCCTTTCCTCATTGAAAAACCCCCGCGGGCCTGGACGGTCCTCGGGGGTTTTTCTATCAGGGCGTCTGGATGCCCGCGGCGCGCAGCAAGCCGGCGGTTTCGAACACGGGCAGGCCCATCACGCCCGTGTAGCTGCCGGCGATATGGGAGATGAACACGCCCGCCAACCCCTGGATGCCATAGGCGCCGGCCTTGCCGTAAGGCTCGCCGCTGTCGCAGTAGCGGCCGATTTCGTCGTCGGTCAGTTCGCGCATGCGCACTTCGGTGATGGAAACGGCCTCCAGCAGCTGCTCGCCCGTCCAGACCGCGACGGCGGTGCGGACTTCGTGCGCCGAGCCGGAGAGCGCGCGCAGGATCCGGATGGCGTCGTCCCGGTCCGCGGGCTTGCCCAGGACCTGGCCCGCCAGGATGACCGTGGTGTCGGCGGCCAGCAGGGGCAGGCGCGGCAGGCCGTGCTCGCGCACCCAGTCGCGGCCGCGCAAGGCCTTGTCGCGCGCGGTGCGCTGGACGTAGTCGGCGGCGCTTTCGCCCGGATGCTGGGGTTCGTCCTCGCCCGGCGGGGCGGGCACCAGCAGCACTTCGTGGGCGAGGCCGATCTGCGTGAGCAGTTCGCGCCGGCGGGGGCTGGCCGAAGCGAGATAGAGGCGCGCGGGAGAGGCTTGGAGGTCGGCGGTGTCGGTCATGCGTCGGCGGGAAGGGAAGAGGCCCGGCCTGTGGTACGGTGCGGCCGGCTAGGTGCGGCCGGCCAGGCGCGGCCGGCTAGGCGCGATGGTAGGGATGGTTGGTCATGATGGCCCAGGCGCGGTAGAGCTGCTCCGCCAGCACCACGCGCACCATGGGGTGCGGGAGCGTCAGCGAGGACAGACGCAGCTGGCCGCTGCAGGATGCTTTCAGTCCGGCGTCCAGGCCGTCGGGGCCGCCCACGAGAAAGGCGACGTCCTGTCCGCCGGCCCGCCACTGTTCGAGCTTCTGCGACAGGGCCATGGTGGTCAGGTCGCGGCCGCGCTCGTCCAGCGCCAGGCGCAGCGCGCCGGCGGGCAGGGCGGCTTCGATCCGCTTGGCTTCCGCGGCCATCATTTGCGCCGGGGTTTTGCCGGTGGTGCGGGGTTCGGGCTTGATTTCACGCAGTTCCAGCGCGCAATCGGCGGGCAGGCGCTTGGCGTAGTCGTCCCAGGCCGTTTGCACCCAGTCCGGCATGCGCGTGCCCACGGCCACCACGATGAGCTTCACGGCGTGCTCAGTAATCGGTGCTGTCGTAGGCGCTGTCGCTGACGATGGGCGCCGGCCGGGTCGATTCGGGCAGGAGCTTCACGCGCACCGGCTTGCCGCCCCAGATTTCCTCCAGGTTGTAGTACTGGCGGATGGCGGGCTGCATGATGTGCACGACCACGTCGCCGAGGTCGACCACGACCCATTCGCCGGTGTCCTCGCCTTCGATGGTGATGCCGGACAGATCGAGCGCGCGTCCGCGGTCGGCCACGCTGGAGGCCAGGGCGCGGGTCTGGCGGTTGGAGGTGGCGCTTGCAATCACGACGCGATCGAACAGGCTGGTCAGATGCGTGGTGTTGAAAACCTTGATGTCTTGCGCTTTGACGTCTTCGAGGGCGTCGATGACGGCGCGTTGGAGTTTTTGTATATCCATAGCTGTAAATATAACCCGCGCGCGGTCAGCGCAATGCTGGGTCCGTGGCGCATTCCGGCGCCCGGCGGGTGGGGTTATCGATAAAGATGGTGCGCCGCAATATATGCCGTGACGGCCGGATCGAGCAGGCCCTCGGTGGACTCGCCCTGCGCCAGGCGCTGGCGGATCTGGGAAGCCGAGACGGGCATGGGGGAAAAAGGCAGTTCCTGGAGGTCGCGACCCAGGCTCCGCAGGTGTTCGGCCAGCGCCGGCGGAGCGCTGAGCGCCGTGCCGGGGCGGGTGGCGACGGCCAGGTCGACTTGGCGTGCGATGTCCTGCCAATCGCGCCAGGTGCAGAAATTCGCCAGCTGGTCGGCGCCGAGCAGCCAGACGTAGCGCGCGTCCTGGGGCAGCGCGCGCAGCGTGTCGATGGTGTAGGTAGCGCCGCCGCGATCGATTTCGATCGGGTTGACGGCCAGCCCCGGGTGGCCGTCGATCGCCAGTTCCAGCATGTCGCGCCGTTGTTGCGCGGTGGCATGCAGCGCGGCGCGCTGCCAGGGATTGGCCGCCGGGATGAGCTGCACTTCGGCCAGGCCCAGCGCCTGCAGCGCGCTGCGGGCAAGTGCGATGTGCGCGACGTGGACGGGGTCGAAACTGCCGCCCAGGAGCCCGATGCGTTTCAAGCCCAGTCCCGCGGGGTCAGGTAGGCGGCCAGTTCCGCTTCGGGCGTGCCGGCTTGCGGCTGCCAGTCGTAGCGCCATTGCGCCAGCGGCGGCATGGATAGCAGGATGGATTCGGTGCGCCCGCCGGATTGCAGGCCGAAGAGCGTGCCGCGGTCGAAGACCAGGTTGAACTCGACGTAGCGGCCGCGGCGGTAGGCCTGGAAATCGCGCTCGCGCTCGCCATAGGGCGTGCCGCGGCGGCGCTCCACGATGGGCAGGTAGCTGTCGAGGAAGGCGTCGCCGACCGAACGGGTCAGGGCGAACGAGGCGTCGAAGCCGGGGGCGTTCAGGTCGTCGAAGAAGATGCCGCCGATGCCGCGCGTTTCATTGCGGTGCTTCAGGAAGAAATAGTCGTCGCACCAGCGCTTGTAGCGCGGGTAGTAGTCGGCGCCGTGGCCGGCCAGCGCGTCGCGGCAGACGGTATGGAAATGGCGGGCGTCTTCCTCGAACGGATAGTAGGGGGTCAGGTCGATGCCGCCGCCGAACCAGAAAACGTCGGCTTCGTCGTGGCCGGGCCGGGCGGCCGCGAGGAACATGCGCACGTTCATGTGCGTGGTGGGCACATAGGGGTTGCGCGGATGCAGCACCATGGATACGCCCATGGCCTCCCACGAGCGGCCGGAAAGCTCGGGTCGGTGCGCGCTGGCCGACGGCGGCAGCCTGGTGCCCTGGACGTGGCTGAACAGCACGCCCGCCCGCTCGAACAGTTCGCCGCCTTCCAGCAGCCGCGACAGCCCGCCGCCGCCCTCGGGGCGCACCCATTCATCGGCGCGGAAGGCGGCGCCTTCCGCATCTTCCAGCGCGCCGACGATGCGGGCCTGCAAGCCGGTGAGGTAATCCCTGACTGCGGAGACGGGCAAGGCTTTCATCGTCGGTTCCGGTTAGGCGTTGGACTTGGGCTTCTGCTGCGAGGGCTTGAGCGCGCGCCAGCCGATGTCGCTGCGGTACTGGCGGCCGTCGAAGTGGATGCCGTCGATCGCTTCGTACACGCGGTCGCGGGCCATCTTGACCGAGTCGCCCAGCGCCGTGACGCACAGCACTCGGCCGCCGGTGGTCTTGGTTTCGTCGCCGTCGAGCCGGGTGGCGGCATGGAACACCATGCAGTCCTCGGCGTCGGCCGGCAGGCCGCGGATGACGTCGCCGGTGCGGGGCGTGTTCGGGTAGTTGTGCGCGGCCAGCACGGCGCCCAGCGCGGTGCGGCGGTCCCAGACGATGTCGGCTTGGTCCAGCGTGCCGTCGACGGCGTGTTCCAGGGCGTCCAGCAGGTCGCTCTTCACGCGCATCATGATGGGCTGCGTTTCCGGATCGCCCATGCGGCAGTTGAATTCCAGGGTCTTGATCTCGCGGTCGGGATCGTCGCCGGGGGCGATCATCAGGCCGGCGTAGAGGAAGCCGGTGTAGGGAAGGCCGTCGCGCGCCATGCCCTGCACGGTCGGCAGGATGATTTCGCGCATGATGCGGTGGTGCAGTTCGGGGGTGACGATGGGCGCGGGGGAATAGGCGCCCATGCCGCCAGTGTTGGGGCCCTGGTCGCCGTCCTGCAGGCGCTTGTGGTCCTGGCTGGTGGCCAGCGCCAGCACGTTGCGGCCGTCGCACATGACGATGAAGCTGGCTTCTTCGCCCACCAGGCATTCCTCGATGACGACGCGAGCGCCGGCCTCGCCCATGGAGCCGTCGCCCAGCATGGCGTCGACGGCGGCGTGCGCCTCTTCCAGCGTGGCGGCGACCACGACGCCCTTGCCCGCGGCCAGGCCGTCGGCCTTGATCACGATGGGAGCGCCTTCCTGGTCGATATAGGCATGCGCCTTGGCCGGGTCGGTAAAGGTTTCGTAGCGGGCGGTCGGGATGTTGTGCCGGACCATGAAGGCCTTGGCATAGTCCTTCGAGCTTTCCAGCTGCGCGGCGGCCTTGGTCGGGCCGAAGATCTTCAGGCCGCGGGCGCGGAACACGTCCACGACGCCGGCGGCCAGCGGCGCTTCGGGGCCGACGACGGTCAGGGCCACGCCTTCGCGCTGCACGAAATCGGCCAGTTCCTCGGCGTTGGTGAACGGAATGTTCTCCATCTGCTCGGCTCGTTGCGTGCCGCCATTGCCCGGGGCGACGTACACCTTATGCACGCGCGGGGAGCGGGCCAGCCGCCAGGCGAGGGCATGTTCGCGGCCGCCCGAGCCAATAACCAGGAGTTTCATGTTGGGTGATTCTGAAGGAGGATTTACTGCGCTTCGTCGAAAACGACGGTCGTATAGACTTCCTGCACGTCGTCCAGGCCTTCCAGGGCGTCGAGCAGTTTTTGCATCTTGACGGCGTCTTCGCCGGCCAGTTCGGTTTCGTTCAAGGCTTTCATCACGATGCCGTCGACTTCGGCCTTCAGGCCGGCGGCGTCGAAGGCGCTGCGCACGGCGGCGTAGTCGGCCGGCGAGCAGACGACTTCGATCACGCCTTCCTCGTCGGTCGTGACGTCTTCGGCGCCGGCCTCCAGGGCGGCTTCCATGACCTGGTCTTCCGAAGTGCCGGGCGCGAACACGAATTGGCCGCAATGCTTGAACATGAAGGCCACCGAGCCTTCCTGGCCCAGGTTGCCGCCGTTCTTGGCGAAGGCGTGACGCACTTCGGCCACGGTGCGGGTGCGGTTGTCGGTCATGCAGTCGACGATCACGGCCGCGCCGCCGATGCCGTAGCCTTCGTAGCGGACTTCCTCGTAGGCGTCGCCGTCGGCGCCGCCCGCGCCACGCTGGATGGCGCGCTGGATGTTGTCCTTGGGCATGTTGGCGTCGGTGGCCTTGTCCCAGGCCATGCGCAGACGCGGATTGCTGTCGGGGTCGGGGCCGCCGGCGCGCGCCGCCACGGTGATTTCACGAATGATCTTGGTCCAGAGCTTTCCGCGCTTGGCGTCTTGGCGCCCTTTGCGGTGCTGAATATTGGCCCATTTGCTGTGTCCGGCCATGGCTTCCCAGGATAAATTGTCTGCAAAAGAAGCATTTTACCGTGACGGCGGGCCGCGCGTCCGGGCAAGACCCGCTTGTGTCGATATTGCCACGCGCACAATCCGCGCGGCAGGCTCTACACTTGGGCATCCATCTGATTTCCCGGTTCGGAGAGTTGCACATGCCCACCCCTATCGTCATCGCCAAGAACGCCCGGACGGAGCTGGCGCTGCTGCCCGCGCTGGCCAACCGGCACGGGTGCATCACGGGGGCCACGGGCACGGGCAAGACCGTGACGCTGCAGGTCCTGGCCGAATCCTTTTCCCGCATCGGCACGCCGGTGTTCATGGCCGACGTCAAGGGCGACCTGACCGGCATTTCCCAGGCGGGAGCGGCCAGCCCGAAGCTGCTGGAGCGGCTGAAGACCCTGGGCCTGGACGCGCCGGCCTGGGCGGCCAGCCCCGTCACCCTCTGGGACGTCTTCGGCGAGCAGGGCCTGCCGGTGCGCGCCACCGTGTCCGATATGGGGCCCTTGCTGCTGTCGCGCATCCTCGAACTGAACGACACGCAGGAAGGGGTGCTGACCCTGGTGTTCAAGGTGGCCGACGACGAAGGCCAGCTGCTGCTGGACCTGAAGGATCTGCGCGCCATGCTGCAGAACGTCGCCGACCGGGCCGCGGAACTCAAGACCCGCTACGGCAACGTGTCCGCGGCCAGCATCGGCGCCATCCAGCGCGGCCTGCTGGCCCTGGAGTCCCAGGGCGCGGAGAAGTTCTTCGGCGAACCCATGCTGGACGTGGCCGACCTGATGCGCACGGATGCGCAGGGCCGCGGCATGGTCAACGTCCTGGCGGCCGACAAACTCATGCAGGCGCCGCGCCTGTATGC
Source organism: Achromobacter denitrificans NBRC 15125 (assembly GCF_001571365.1). Lineage (GTDB taxonomy): Bacteria > Pseudomonadota > Gammaproteobacteria > Burkholderiales > Burkholderiaceae_B > Achromobacter > Achromobacter denitrificans. Next base: position 11,645 of record NZ_BCTQ01000012.1, read on the forward strand.
CATTTTCCTGCTCTGGCTGCTGGCGGACCTTTACGAGAAACTGCCCGAGGTCGGCGACATGGACCAGCCCAAGCTGGTGTTCTTCTTCGACGAAGCCCATCTGCTGTTCAACGACGCCCCGGCCGCGCTGCTCAACAAGATCGAGCAGGTGGTGCGGCTGGTTCGGTCCAAGGGGGTGGGCGTCTATTTCGTGACGCAGAATCCGCTGGACATCCCGGACACGGTGCTGGGGCAGCTCGGCAACCGGGTCCAGCACGCGCTGCGTGCCTTCACGCCGCGCGACCAGAAGGCGGTCAAGACGGCCGCCCAGACCATGCGGCCCAACCCGGGGCTGGACATCGAGGCCGCCATTACCGAACTGGGCGTGGGCGAAGCGCTGGTGTCGCTGCTGGATCCCAAGGGCCGGCCCATGCCGACCGAGCGCGCCTTCATCGTGCCGCCGGCGAGCCGGATCGGCCCCGCCACGGACGCCGAGCGGCAGTCGCTGCGGCAGGGCAGCCCGCTGGCCTCCAAATACGAGACGGCCATCGACCGCGAGTCGGCCTATGAGGTGCTGGCCGGACGCGCGGCGAAGCCGGCGGCTCCCGCCGGAGCCGGACAGAACGAGTCGGGCCAGGCGCCGGCCGGCGACAGCGGCGGCGGGCTGATGGACAGCCTGAACGACGTGTTGTTCGGATCGACCGGGCCGCGCGGCGGCAAGCGCGACGGTATCGTCCAGACCATGGCCAAAAGCACCGTCCGATCGATCGCGCGCGAGCTGACTCGCGGCATATTGGGGTCTTTGCTGGGGTCCAAGGGCCGCCGTTGAGGCGGCAACGGCGCCAGCCGCGGCGGGGCGGCAGCCTGTTGCGAGTTGAAATGGCTAGTTTGTAACGGCAGCTTTTCAGACTTTATCGGTTTGTAAATAATGGGGTTGCGGCTGGGCTGTTTGTGCCTATCATGCCGGGTTACGCATCCCGAAAGAAACAGAGGACGACGCGGTGACAAAGAAACATAAAATTGCAGTAATCCCTGGGGACGGGATCGGGAAGGAGGTCGTCCCGGAAGGCCTGAAAGTGCTCGATGCCGTCGCGAAGCGCTTCGGCATCGGCTTCCAGTGGGACCATTTCGATTGGAGCTGCGACTACTACGCCAAGCACGGCAAGATGATGCCGGACGACTGGCAGGCGCAGATCGGCCAGCACGAAGCCATTTTCTTCGGCTCGATTGGCTGGCCCGCCACGGTGCCCGACCATGAGGCCCTGTGGGGATCCCTGTTCAAGTTCCGCCGCGAATTCGACCAGTACATCAATCTGCGCCCGGTGCGCCTGATGCCCGGCGTGCCGTCGCCGCTGAAGGACCGCCAGCCCGGCGAGATCGATTTCTTCATCGTGCGCGAGAACACCGAGGGCGAGTACTCCAATAGCGGCGGCCGCCTGTTCGCGGGCACCGAGCGCGAAGTGGTCATCCAGGAAAGCGTCTTCACCCGCATCGGCGCCGACCGCGTCCTCAAGTTCGCCTTCGAGCTGGCGCAGAAGCGCGGCAAGCACCTGACCGCGGCCACCAAGTCCAACGGCATTTCCATTTCGATGCCCTGGTGGGACGAGCGCGTGGCCGACATGGCCGGGAACTATCCCGACGTGCGCTGGGACAAATACCACATCGATATTCTCTGCGCGCACTTCGTGCAGCATCCCGATTGGTTCGACGTGGTGGTGGCTTCCAACTTGTTCGGCGACATCCTGTCCGATCTGGGCCCGGCATGCACCGGGACGATCGGCATCGCGCCGTCGGCCAACCTGAACCCCGAGCGCAAGTTCCCGTCCCTGTTCGAGCCGGTTCACGGTTCGGCGCCGGATATCTATGGCAAAGGCATCGCCAACCCGATCGGCCAGATCTGGAGCGGCGCGCTGATGCTCGACTTCCTGGGTTACCCCGAGGCATCCGCCGCCGTCGTGAAAGCCATCGAGACGGTATTGGCGGAAGGCCCGCGCACCCGGGACATGCAAGGCAATGCCTCGACCGCCGATGTCGGCAACGCGATCGCGTCGCTGATCGAGGGCGGCTAAGGGCATTTCGCCGGTAAGGCCTGTCAGGCTAGTAGATGGAAGATTCAGCTTTTTCCTCCTCCGTCGCCCACGTGGGCGGCGGACGGGCCGATCGTTTTGTGCGCAAGCTATTCCGCTTGTTGCGATCGCGCACGCAGAGGCACAACCAGCACTTGTGGCCGTTCGTCCGGATCTGGCGCGACCGCTCCGGCGCCATTTGCGGCTTCCGGGCATTCGGCCGTTCGGTGCCCATTACGCCGTTGGAGCAGGGCTACGATCCCCGCGACGAAACGGTGCATCTCATCTTGAGCGGCCCGTCCGTCGCCGAGATTCCCTACGACCGGCTCGACATCCGCTCGGCGATGGGCGTGAACGGCGCCATCGCGCTGGCGCGCAAGTTCGACCTGCCGTTCAAGTACTACTGCATCATCGACGAGAATTTCGTCAGGGACCGCATCGACCTGGTGCGGGAAATCGTGTCGCGCGACCTGACGCTGTACGTGGTGCCCCAGGTGCTGCGGTACATCATGCAGGGCATCCCGCAGGAATCGATCCGATGCCGCATCTGCATCATCGAATTGATCTCGGAGCGCGCCTACCAGCGCAGCGCCGCGCCGGCCGTGCTCAAGCGCATGGCGGCGGCCACGCCGGACGTGAAGCTGCTGGACGCCAAGCAGGGGCTGGGATTCAGCTTCGACGCGGCGCTGGGCGTGTTCGACGCCGACACCGTCGCCTATGCGGCGCTGCAGGTGCTGGTGTCCGGGGGCGCGCGCCACGTGTACGTGCACGGGCTGGACCTGACCTTGCAGAACGGCCTGCGCTTCTACGACGAGGGGCCCACCCCCCAGGCCAGCAGGCTGGCGCGCAATTTCTCGCTGTTGATCGAGCCGTCGTTCCGCTTCGCCGCCGCGCAGTGGCGCGCGCGGGGCGTGTCGGTGTTCAATCTGTCGCCCATCAGCGCCTTGTCGGCGGACATCATCGAACGCCTGGACTGGCAGGCGCTGCTGAAGGAATGATGCCGGCCCCGGGCCGGGCGCGTTGCGCGCCCGAGGCCCGGACGGCGCGTCAGTGCGCGCCGGCGGCCGCTTCGGCGGCCCCGCCGCCGCCAGCCTTGGCCGATTTCGGCCGGGCGAACCACACCAGACCCGTCAGCGCCAGGAAGATGATCGCGGATGCGTAGAACACGTCTACCGCCGACATGGTGAAGGCCTGGCCGTTGATCATGGCGTCGACCGTGCTCAAGGCCTGCTGGTGCGACATCCCCACGTTCTGCAGCGTATTCACCGTGTGGTCGAACGCCTGCTGCCCGGGCTTGGCCGCCTCCGTCAGCTGGGCATGGTGCATGGTGGCGCGGTTTTCCCAGAGCGTGGTGGCGATGGACGTGCCGAACGCCCCGGCCGTCAGGCGCAGGAAGTTCGACAGGCCCGAGGCGGCCGGGATGCGCCACGGCTCGATGCTGGCTAGGGTGATCGAGGTGAGCGGCACGAAGAAGGCCGCCATGGCCGCGCCCTGGATGATGGTAGGGATCATCAGGGTGCGCACGTCGGTCTGGGTGTTGAATCCCGACCGCATGAAGCACACCAGGGCAAAGATCATGAAGGCCACCGTCACGATCTGCCGCGGGTCGCGCGTGGCCAGCATCTTGCCGACGATGGGCGTGAGCAGGATGGCCAGCAGGCCGACCGGCGCGGTCACCAGGCCCGCGTAGGTGGCCGTGTAGCCCATATTGCTTTGCAGCCATAGCGGCAGCAGCACCACGTTGCCGAAGAAGACGCCGTAGGCCACCGCCAGCGTCAGCGCGCCGACCGTGAAGTTGCGGATCTTGAACAGCCGCAGGTCCACCACGGGGTGGGCGTCGGTGAGCTCCCAGATCAGGAAGAAGACGAAGGCCACGAAGGCGGTCGCGGCCAGGGCGATGATGGTGGGGCTGGCGAACCAGTCCAGCTCCTTGCCCTTGTCCAGCATGATCTGCAGGGCGCCGACCCACACCACCAGCAGCGCCAGGCCGACCTTGTCGATCGGCAGCTTGCGCGTCACCGACTCCCGGTCGCCGTAGATGCGCCAGCTGATCCAGGCGGCCAGCAGGCCCACCGGGACGTTGATGTAGAAAATCCAGGGCCAGGTGTAGTTGTCCGAGATCCAGCCGCCCAGCAACGGCCCGGCGACGGGGGCGACCAGCGTGGTCATGGACCAGACCGCCAGCGCCATGCCCGCCTTGGACTTGGGGAAGCTGGCCAGCATCAGCGCCTGGGACAGGGGAATCATCGGGCCCGCGACCGCGCCTTGCAGCACGCGGAACGCGATCAGGGCTTCCAGCGACGGCGAGAAGCCGCACAGCCACGAGGCCAGCACGAACAGCAGCGTCGAAATCAGGAACAGGCGCACCTGGCCGAAGCGCTGCGTCAGCCAGCCCGTGAGCGGCACCGTGATCGCGTTGGCGACGGCGAAGGACGTGATGACCCAGGTGCCCTGGCTGGTGCTCACGCCCAGGTCGCCCGAGATGGTGGGAATGGACACGTTCGCGATCGAGGTGTCCAGCACGTTCATGAACACCGCCGTGGACAGCGCGATGGACCCGATGATCCGGGTCGCGCCTTCCAGCGGCGGATGGGCGCCCGGCGGGCGGGCGGCCTGGGGGGAGGGGCCCGCGTCCGCGGGCTGGGCGGCCGTGCTCATGATGCGAGATTGGCCTCGATGATCTTGCCGATCATGGCGTCGACTTCATCGTGGGCGGGCTCGAAGGCGCGCGTGGACCAGACCGGCTCCTTGCGCTCGGCCTGCGTCAGCGGCTCGCCGTCCTGCTTGCCCACGTCGACTTCCACGTCCATGGACAGGCCGACTCGCAAGGGGTGCTTTTTCAGGTCCCCGGGATCCAGCGCGATGCGGACCGGCACGCGTTGCACCACCTTGATCCAGTTGCCGGTGGCGTTCTGCGCGGGCAGCAGGGCGAAGGCGCTGCCGGTGCCGGCGTCCAGCCCGGCGATCGTGCCGTGATAGGTCACCGAGCTGCCGTAGAGGTCGGCCACCAGCTTGGCCGGCTGGCCGATGCGCATCTTGCGCAGCTGGCCTTCCTTGAAATTGGCTTCCACCCAGACCTGGTCCAGCGGCACGACCGTCATCAGGGCGGAGCCGGGGGCTACGCGCTGGCCGACCTGCACGCTGCGGCGGGCGATCACGCCGGCGACGGGAGCGGGCAGCACCGTGCGCGACTGCGCCAGCCAGGCATTGCGCAGGCCGGCGGCCGCCTGCCGCACGTCGGGGTGATCGGCCACCGTGGTGCCCTGGGTCAGCGCCTGGTTGGTCGCCAGCTTGGCGCGCGAGGCCGCCAGCGCGGCGCGGGCCTGGGCAAGGCCGGATTGGGCGGCCTTGAGCGCGGCCTCGGCGTGCAGGATTTCCTCGCCGCTGACGCCGCCCGACTTGGCCAGCTGCTGGCGGCGGTTGACGTCGCTCTGCGCGCGGGTCAGTTCGGCCTGGGCGCGCAGGATGTCGGCGTTGCGCAGGTCGACGTCCGCGGCCAGGGCATCGTTCTGGACATAGATGGTGCGCACCTGGCGGACCGTCTGCGCCAGCTTGGCCTGGGCCTGCTGCAGGGCCACGTCGGTGTCGGCGGGATCCAGGCGCACCAGCGGCTGGCCGGCGGCGACGGTTTCCGTATCGTCGGCCTCGATGGCGACGACCGTGCCCGGCACCTGGGGCGTGATCTGCACGAGATTGCCGTGCACGTAGGCGTCGTCGGTGCTTTCGAAGTGGGCGCCGAACAGGACCCACCAGATGCCGTAAGCGATCGCGATGAGGATGAAGGCGCCGGTGGCCAGCAGCAGGAGGCGTTTGCGGGCGGGGTTGGCGGCGGGGGTAGCAGCGTTCATGACGTCTGAATCCGGGGATCGTTCAATGGATGGGGTTCGCGGCGGGCTCGGAGCCGGTGGCGGGGACGTAGCCGCCGCCCAGCGCGTTCGCCAGGCTGGCGTCGAGTTGGTAGGCGCGGATGCGCAGGTCGGTATCCAGGCGGGCCTGGGTGAGCACGCCGGTCTGCGCGATCAGCACGGAGATGTAGTTGCCCATGCCGGCCTTGTAGCGCTTGACGGCCAGGTCGTAGGCCGCGTCGATCGCTTCGCGGGCCTGGCGTTGCTCGGCCTTTTCCCGGTCCAGCAGGCGCAGGCCGTCGAGGGCGTCGGCCACCTGGCGCACCGCGTCCAGCACGGTCTGGTTGTAGTCCGAGACCGCGAGGTCCGCGTCGGCGCGGCGGCCCGCCAGGTTGGCGTTCAGTTCGCCGCCATGGAAGATCGGCAGCGTGATGGCCGGACCGAAGCCCGCCATGCGGGCGTCGGCGCCCAGCAGGTTGCCGGTGCCCATCGCCTGGAAGCCGGCGAAGGCCACCAGATTCACGTTGGGGTAGAACTCGGCCTTGGCGCTGTCGATGGCATGGCGGGCGGCTTCGGCGCGCCATTTGGCGGCGGCCACGTCGGGGCGGTGGCCCAGCAGGTCCAGCGGCACGCTGGCGGGCAGGCCGCCGGCGGGCGCGGTCAGGGCCACCGGCGCCAGCGACTGGCCGCGCTGCGGCCCGGCGCCGGCCAGCGCCGCGACCTGGTTGCGCAATTGCGCGATCGTGGTTTCGGCCTGGGTCAGTTCCACCTTGCCGGCGGCCAGCGACGATTCCGCCTGCTTGACCTCCACCTGCGTATCCAGCCCGGCCTGATAGCGGCCCTGGGTCAGCGACAGCACTTCGGCGCGCTGGTCCAGCACGCGCTTGAGCACCTCGCGCTGGGCGAAGGCATTCTGCAGGTTCAGATAGGCGCGCACCGTGGCGCTGGCCAGCAGGTTGCGCGCCGCCTGCGCGTCGGCCGCCGCGGCCTGCTGCTCCGATACCGCCGACTTCAGGCGCGAACGGTTCTTGCCCCAGAAATCCAGCTCGTAGCTGAAGTCCAGGGCCAGCCGGTTGTCGCTGACGACGGAACCGCCCAGCGGGGCGGGGTAGATGTAGTCCTTGGAGAGGTGCTCGCGGGTCAATGAATAGTTGGCGTCCACGCGCGGCAGCAGCGGGGCCCGGGCGGAACTGACCGCGGCGTTGGCCCTGGCCAGGCGGGCCTGGGCCGCGCTCATCGACGGATTGTTCGCCAGCGCTTCATCCAGCAGCGTGTCGAGCTGCGGATCGCCATAGCGTTGCCACCATTGCGTGGTGGGCCAGGCGGCGTCCTGGCCGGTCAGCCCCAGCTTGGCCGCGTCCAGCGCCGCCACGGGGTCGGGCCCGGGTTCCATCAGGGCGCAACCGCTCAGGGCCAGCACCAATACGGTAGAAAGAAGGCGTTTCATCCTGACTGTTTGCTGAAAGTAATTGATTAATCTGTATTTGCCTAGGCAATTATTATGCCAAATAAAACCCCATTCAATGGGGGCGGGGCGGTGGCGTAGCGAGCGTCAGGCGGAGCCGTTGGCGAGCATGCGGCGCAGCAAGTGCATGAGTTGGGAGACTTCGTCGGTCGAGAACCCGCGCAGATGGTGATTGAGCGAGCGGGCGATGTTCGCCGGGATTTCGCGGGCCTTGGCCTCGCCCAGTTCGGTGAGCTCGATCTTGACCACGCGGCGGTCTTCCTGGCTGCGGCTGCGGCGCAGCAGGCCCTTGGCCTCCAGCCGGTCCAGCGCGCGGGTCATGGCGCCCGTGTCCATGCCGTTGAGCCGCGCCAGTTCGGCCGGCGTATCGGCGCGGCCCAGGAAGACCATGGCGATGGGGCGCCATTGCATTGCGGTGAGGTCCAGCGGCGCCATTTCCTGGTCCAGCATCCGGTTCAGGGAGTTGTAGACCTGCTTGATCAGGAAACCGGCGTTGTCCTCCATCATGCAGCGGGCATCGTTGCGGTAATGGACGGGCGTATCGGGCGTAGAGGGGGGAGGCGCGGCATTCATGCGCCGAATTTTACTGCCTAGTCAGTTATTGTCAAGGCTGTATCTTCGTCGCCGGTTCGGCCGGCGGCTGCTTGCGCAGGCCCGACCAGACGATGGCCGCCACGATCAGGGCGGCGCCCGCCATCATGCGCGGCGTGGGCTCCTGGCTGAACAGGGCCCAGGCGAAGGCGATGGCGTAGACCGGCTCCAGCGCGATGACCAGCCCGGCGCTGCGGGCGTTGAGGCGGGTCAGGCTGGAGACGAACAGGTAATGGGACAGGCCCGTGCAGAAAATGCCCAGCAGCGCCAGCCAGAAGAGGTCCAGCGCCGGCAGGGCGGGCAGCTGGCCGGCGGCGAAGGGCAGCAGCAGGAGGGCGACGATCAGGTTCTGCCAGCACGCCACCTGCATCGGGTCCATGCCCGAGGCCGAACGCCGGTTGCTCAGCGCCAGCAGCGCGAAGGTCAGGCCCGACAGCAGGCCCCAGGCCAGGCCGATGGTGCCCTGGTCGGCCAGGTCGAAAGAGGGAGTGACGAGCACCAGGCCGGCCGTCACCAGCCCCAGCAGCAGCCATTCCGCCAGGCGGATGCGCTCGCGGAAGATCAGGCCCTCGAACAGGGTGATGAACGCGGGGAAGCTGGCGAAGCCCAGGGTCGCGATGGCGATGCCGCCGACCTTGACCGAAATGAAGAACGTAACCCAGTGCCCCGCCAGCAGGGCGCCCGCGATGACCAGCACGAAGAGCTGGGCGGGCGTCAGGGCGCCCAGCAGGGGCTTGCGGCGCATGCGGGCGAACAGCCCCAGCGAGATTACCGCGAAGACGGCGCGTCCCAGGGTGATCACGGCGGCGCTGGCCTGGATCAGTTCGCCGAATACGCCGGTCAGTCCGAAAAGTACGGCGGCGATGTGGATGTAGGTCAGGGCGCGATGTCGGGTCATGCGAGAAAGGCGTAGGGCGAAGCGTGCATTTATTTTTGCACTGAACATAAAATCATCGCATGAATCGCTACGCCGGGTTTTTGCCGCAATTCCGTCCGTCCAGCCGCGCGGCCGGTTTCCTCATGGCGACCTTGGGCGCGATCCTGTTTTCGGCCAAGGCCATCGTGGTCAAGTTCACGTACCGCTATGGCATCGACGCGGTCACGCTCATCGCCTTTCGCATGCTGTTCGCCATGCCGTTCTTCGCGGCCGTGGCCTGGCACCAGTCCCGCCGCGCCGCGCGCGGCGAAATCGTCACACTGACGCTCAAGGAGCGCCTGCAGGTCTGCGTGCTGGGGCTGCTGGGCTACTACCTGTCGAGCTTCCTGGACTTCCTGGGGCTGCGCTACGTCACCGCCAGCCTGGAACGGCTCATTCTCTTCCTGTCGCCCTCGCTCGTGGTGCTGCTGTCGGCCTTCTGGTTCAAGCGCCCGGTCGAGCGCCGCCAATGGATGGCCATGGTGCTGTCCTACGCCGGCGTGGTGCTGGTGTTCGCCCACGACCTGTCCTTCGGCGGAGGCGAGGTGCTGTTAGGGTCTTTATTCGTTTTCGGGTCCGCCGCAAGCTATTCTGTGTACCTGATCTGTTCAGGGGAGCTGATCAAGCGGATCGGCGCGACGCGCCTGGTGGCGTATGCCATGCTGGTGTCCTGCGTGGCCTGCATCATTCAGTTTTTCGTCGTGCATCCGCCGTCCATGCTCATCCAGCCCGCGGGGGTCTACGGATATTCCGTGATCCACGCCACGCTGAACACGGTGGTGCCGGTATTCATGCTGATGTGGGCGGTGGCGCTGATCGGCGCGCCCACCGCCTCGCTGCTGGGCATGATAGGGCCGGTGTCGGTGCTGTTTCTTGCTTCATGGTTCCTGCACGAGCCCATCACGGTGTGGCAGATGGCGGGGACCGCTTTGGTGCTGGCCGGCGTGTTCGCGCTGATGGGGGGCGGGGCCGCGAGGCCGGCGCCCGCCAGGCAGGGCGAGACGCGGCCGCCTCGTTGAATCCGCTAGTCCCGTTCAGTTCGCATTATTTCCATAGAAAAAAGGAGGCCAGCATGGCCAGCAATCTCGTCAAGGCAATTCGTATCGAGCAGCACGGTGGTCCCGAAGTCCTGAAGCTGGTCGAGGTGGAAGTGCCTCCGCCCGCCGCCAATGAAGTCACGATCCAGCAGCACGCCGCCGGCCTGAATTTCATCGATATCTATTTCCGCACGGGCTTGTATCCCCATCCGCTGCCGCATGGCCTGGGTTTCGAGGGCGCGGGCGTCGTGACCGCCGTGGGCGCCGACGTCAAGCACCTGAAGAAGGGCGACCGCGTCGCCTACGGCCAGAGCCCGATCGGCGCCTATGCCCAGGCGCGCAACGTGCCGGCCGCACAGGTCGTCAAGGTGCCCAAGGGCATCGGCTTCGACGAGGCCGCCGCGCTGATGCTCAAGGGCCTGACGGTGCAATACCTGTTCCGCCAGACCTATCGCCTGCAGGGCGGTGAGACCATTCTGTTCCACGCCGCCGCCGGCGGGGTGGGCCTGATCGCCTGCCAATGGGCCAAGGCGCTGGGCGTGAAGCTGATCGGCACGGTCTCCAGCCCCGAGAAGGCCGAGCTGGCCCGCGCCAACGGCGCCTGGGAAACCATCGACTACTCCCGTGAGAACGTGGCCGAGCGCGTGCTCGAACTGACCGGCGGCAAGAAGGTGCCGGTGGTGTACGACGGCGTGGGCAAGGACACCTGGGAAACCTCGCTGGACTGCATCGAGCCGCGCGGCCTGATGGTGAGCTTCGGCAATGCCTCGGGCCCGGTGGCCGGCGTCAACCTGGCGACGCTGAACCAGAAGGGCAGCCTGTACGTGACGCGCCCGTCGTTGGGCGTGCACGTGAACACGCTGGAAAAGCTGCAGGCCGCGTCCGAAGAACTGTTCGACCTGGTCCTGAAGAAGAAGATCAAGGTCCGCATCGACCAGCGCTATCCCCTGGCGCAGGCCGGCGAGGCGCAGACCGCGCTGGCTTCGCGCAAGACCACCGGCGCCACGGTGCTGATGCTGGACTGAGCGGCGCGAGGCGCGGCGCGCCCCGGAAACGGGCTGCGCACGGCCCGGCACGAACGCGCAGCCCGCGTCGCGCCGGGTTTTTTTTGCCTGGCGCGGCCGTGAGGAGCCTTTTCGCCGCCGGCCTGCCTTGGGCCGCCCCAAGGCGGGCCAGCCCCGCGGGGGGCAGCAAGCATGCGCAGCGTGGGGGCCGGCCCGCCGCCGGGCCGCCCCAAGGCGGGCCAGCCCCCGCGGGGGGCAGCAAGCATGCGCAGCATGCGCAGCGTGGGGGCTCACACCCATGCGCAGAATGACAAATCGCCATGCACGGTCCGACAAGCCAGCGGCGGATGCCGTTGCTATTCTGGCTCCGACCCTTACGTTGGAGTTCCGAATGCCTGCTGCAAGCGCTTCCCCCGCCGGCCATGCCGGGGCCGACCGCCCGGAACTGGGCGCCATCCGCGAATCCATGCTCATCGACGGCAAGCCGGTGCGCGAGGGAGAGGGCGAGCCCATCGCCGTGCACGATCCCGCCACCGGCGAGATCATCGCGCACCAGCCCGACGCGGGCCCCGCCCAGATCGACCTGGCCGTGCAGGCCGCCCGGCGGGCCTTCGATTCCGGCCCCTGGCGCGACATGCTGCCCGCCGGGCGTGAACGCCTCTTGTTGAAGCTGGCGGACCTGGTCGAGCAGCACGGCAATGAACTGGCCCGGCTGGAAACGCTGAACAACGGCAAGCTGCTGGGCGTGGCGCAGGGCCTGGAAGTGGGCTCCGGCGCGCAATGGCTGCGCTACATGGCGGGTTGGGCCACCAAGATCACCGGCGACACCTTGTCGCTGTCCATTCCGTTTCCGCCCGGCGTGCGCTACAGCGCCCAGACCCTGCCGCAGGCGGTGGGCGTGGTGGGGGCGATCATTCCCTGGAATTTCCCGCTGCTGATGGCGATCTGGAAGATCGCGCCGGCCCTGGCGGCCGGCTGCACCGTGGTGCTCAAGCCTGCCGAGGAAACGCCGCTGACCGCGCTGCGCCTGGCCGAGCTGGTGCTGGAGGCGGGCTTTCCGCCCGGCGTGGTCAACGTCGTGACGGGCCGCGGCGAGACGGCGGGCGCGGCGCTGGTGGCGCATCCTGGCGTCGACAAGATCGCGTTCACCGGCTCGACCGAGGTGGGCAAGCTGATCGGCCGCGCGGCCATGGACGACATGAAGCGGGTGTCGCTGGAACTGGGCGGCAAGTCTCCCGTGATCATCCTGGACGACTGCGACCTCGATCGCGCCGTGCAGGGGGCGGCGGCCGCGATCTTCTTCAACCAGGGGCAGGTGTGCACGGCGGGCTCGCGCCTGTACGTGCAGAAGACGCTGTATCCCAAGGTCGTGCAGGGCCTGGCCGACCTGGCCGCCGGCATGAAGCTGGGCTCGGGCTTCGACCCGGCCACGCAGATCGGTCCGCTGGTCTCCGCCCGCCACCGGCAGCGCGTCATGGACTACATCGGCATCGGGCAGGCCGAGGGCGGGCGCGTCCTGGCCGGCGGCGGCGCGGGCGAGGGGCCGGGCTATTTCGTGCAGCCCACGGTATTCGCCGATCTGCGGCCGGACGCGCGGATCGCGCGCGAGGAAATCTTCGGGCCCGTCGTCGTGGCCCAGCCCTTCGACACCCTGGACGACGCCGTGCGGCTGGCCAACGACAGCGCCTTCGGCCTGGGAGCCAGCCTGTGGAGCAACGATCTGGCCCGGGTCCAGCGCCTGATCCCGCGCATCGATGCCGGAACGGTCTGGGTGAACACGCACAACATGCTCGATCCCAACATGCCTTTCGGCGGGTTCAAGCAATCCGGCATCGGCCGCGAGCACGGCCGCGCCGTCCTGGACCTGTATCTGGAGAAGAAGTCCGTTTGCATCGCGTACTAGAACCGCGGCGGCGCGGACCCAAGCCGGGAGATACCGGCGGCCGCGTCGTCCCGACACCAAGGGGAAGAGCATGGCAGGGAAGACGGTTTGCCGGAACCGGAGACGCGCGGCGCTGCTGTTGGCATGCGCCGGCGCGACCCAGGCGGCATGGGCGGGAGACCCCAGCGCGCGCGACTGGATACCCGCGCCGGTCGGCACCAATCTGATCGCGGGGTATATGGCGGGGCTACGCTCGTCGGGGCTGTACTCCGAGGGCCGGCGGGTCGACGGCGCCTCGGTGGACGTGAACGCGCTGGTGTACCGCCAGATGCACTACCGCGATTTCTACGGCAAGACGGTGCAGCTCGAATTCATCGTGCCGATGTACCGGACCTCGCTGGACCTGCCCGGCGCGCCGGGCGACCACCAGACGGGCATCGGCGACGTGACCCTGGGGTCGGCGATCTGGCTCTACAACAACGAGCAGACCAAGACCTGGTTCGCCTGGGAGCCGTTCATCGTGGCGCCCGTGGGGCGCTACGACGGGTCGCGTCCGGATGTGTCGCCCGGCAAGAACCGCTGGTCCACCATCCAGGACTTTTCCTTCGTGAAGGGGATAGGCGAATCCACCTACCTCGAAGCCATCGCCGAAGTGGAGATCTACGGCCGCAATACCGATTGGTACGGGCAGACGCTGAAGAAGGATCCGTCGTTCCGCTTCTTCGCCCTGGCCTCGACCAACCTGACGCCCGACACCTACACGGGCGTGCGCTACCGCTACGAGACCGGCGGCCGGGAAACGTCCTCGGGCGAAACCGTGGCCACGAGCGCGCGCAACCACCAACTGGCGGTCGAACTCACGCACCAGATCAACGACGCCAACCAGATTCAGATGCAGTACATCCACGACCTGAAGGTCGAGAACGGGCCGCGCATGCGTGGCGTGCAGCTGCGCTACGTCTACGCGTTCTAGGAATTCGGATCATGAGACCAGGAGAATATCGATGAGTGCGCTTCGTGCCAGATCATGCGCATCGCGGGCCGGGCAATGGGCGCTGTGCGCCGCCCTGGCGGCCACGGCCGGCCTCGCCCGGGCGGACCTGCCCGTGGAGGAGCTCAAGGGCGGCACCCGCCTGCCGCCGGCCACGCCCCACCGGCTGTACGTGATGGACGCCGTCTTCAATCACCTGGTGGACAGCCGCGTCAACATCTACGACGGCGACACCATGAAGTTCCTGGGCCTCGTGCCCGCGTCGTTCAACGGCCACATGACGGTATCGGCGGACGGCAAGGACATCTACGTGATGACGACCTACTACGAGCGGCTCAACCGCGGCAAGCGGACCGACCTGATCGAAGCCTGGGACGCCGAGACGCTGACGCCCAAGTACGAGGTGCCGATTCCAAAGAAGCGCGCGCAGGCGCTGAACTACCGCAACTACCTGCAGCAGAGCACCGACGGCGGCTTGTTGTTCGTGCAGAACGCGACGCCGGCGTCCTCGGTCACGGTGGTGGACCTGAAGGCGCGGCAGTTCACGGACGAAGTCACGGCCGCCGCGGGGTGCTGGAGCATCATCGTCCTGCCTTCGCGTCCGCGCAGCTTCGCCAGCATCTGCGGCGACGGCGCGCTGCTGACGGTCGACCTGGACGCGGCCGGCAAGCCCTCGGGGCAGCAGCGCAGCCAGCCCATGTTCGATCCGGAAAAGGATCCGGTCTTCACCCATACCGAGAACCTCGGCAACACCTTCTATTTCGTTTCCTACAACGGCAACGTGTACAGCGCGGACTTCAGCGGGCCGCAGGCCGCCTTTGGCCAGCGCTGGTCCCTGCTGGACGCTTCGGGCAAGGACCAGGGCTGGCGGCCCGGCGGCTACAACCTGCTGGCCGTGAACCAGGCGACGAAACGACTCTACGTCGGCATGCATCCGGACGGCGCCGAAGGCACGCACAAGACGCCCGCGGCCGAGATCTGGGTCTACGACCTGGCAACGCACAAGCGGGTGGCGCGCGTGCCGGGCAGGAACGCGCTGTCGATGTCGGTGTCGCAGGACGACCAGCCGCGCCTCTATACCCTGGACGGCGGCAACGTGAACATCTACGACGCCGCGCCGGCCGCGCCCGTCCTCATGGGCACGATCGAGGGCGCGGGCGAGACCGCGCTGCAGGTCGAACCGCAACCGCGAGGCGCGCGATGAACGATCCCGTCCTGCTCTACGCCGCGAGCGCGGCGCTGGCCTGCGTGCTGCTCCTGGGCGCGCTGGAGAAGCTCAGGGACATGGCCGGGTTCGCCGCGGCCGTGTCGGCCTATCGGCTGCTGCCCGAGGGCTGGAGCCGCGCTTTCGCGTGGACCTACGCCCTGGCCGAAACGGCGGCCGGCGTCCTGCTGCTGGCGCCGTCGAGCCAGCCGGAGGGCGCGGCGCTGGCCCTGCTGCTGCTGGCGGCGGCCACGGCGGCGCTGGCCTTCAACCTGCTGCGCGGCCATCGCGACATCGATTGCGGCTGCGGCGGCGCCGGCCGCCGCGGGCAGGGCGCGGGGCTGTCGTGGTGGCTGGTGCTGCGCAATGCGGTCCTGGCGCTGTGGGCGGCGCCCGCGCTCCTGGCCGTCGCGGACGGCTCGCGCGGCCTGCAATGGGTGGACGCCGCCGCCGTCTTCGGCCTGGCGATGTCGGCCGTGGGCCTGTACTTCACCGCCAATCACCTCTTGGCCTCGCATCTCAAGCTGCGGAATCTTTGAAGGAGTTTCACATGGATGCCTTGATCATTTCCAACTTCCTGCTGTGGGGCGTGGTGCTCTGCCTGGTGCTGGTCATCCTGGCGCTGTCCCGGCAGATCGGCGTGCTGTATGAACGCGTGGCGCCGATGGGCGCGCTGACGATGGACAAAGGCCCGGGCGTGGGCGAGCCCGCGCCGCGCTTCGAGCTCGCCGATCTGCTGGGCCGCCGCATCGCGGTGGGCGAACGCGGGCAACACAGCCAGCTGCTGTTCTTTCTTTCGCCGACCTGCCCGGTCTGCAAGAAGTTGCTGCCCATCCTGAAGTCGGTGGCCAGCACCGAGAGCGCCTGGCTGCGCATCGTCCTGGCCAGCGACGGCGAAATGCCGGAGCACCTGGCGTTCTACAAGCAGGCCGGACTCGAACGCTTCCCCTACCTGCTGTCGGCCGAGCTGGGCATGAAGTTCCAGATCAGCAAGCTTCCCTACGCGGTGCTGATCGACGAAAACGGGACCTTGCGCGCGAAGGGCCTGATCAATTCCCGCGAACAGCTCGAAAGCCTGTTCACGGCCAAGGAACTGGGCGTGGCGTCGGTGCAGGAATTCCTGGCCGCCGGCACGCTGGAAGAAACCCGGATTTCCCGCAAGGAGAGCGGCAATGCACTGGCTGGATAAACTTGGAGAGCGCGCCACGCGCTCCGTCGCGCACGCCACTTCCCGGCGCAGCGTGCTCAACCGCATCGGCAAGGCGCTGGTCGGAACCGCTTTCCTGATGCCGGTGCTGCCCGTGGCCCGCTCGGCGCCGGCCGACGCCAAGAAGCCGCAGATGGACGATACCGCCTGCGACTACTGGCGCTATTGCGCGGTGGACGGCTTCCTGTGTTCCTGCTGCGGAGGCAGTATGACGTCCTGCCCCCCGGGCACCTCGCCGTCGGCGGTGTCGTGGGTGGGGACCTGCCACAATCCGCTGGACGGCAAGGACTACCTCATCAGCTACAACGATTGTTGCGGCAAGGCGGCCTGCGGCAAGTGCATGTGCGCGGCCGCCGAGCGCGAGCGCCCGGGCTACCAGATGTTCCTGCACAACGACGTGAACTGGTGCATGTCCAACGAATCCTCCATCTTCCATTGCACGACCTCGGTGATCGTGGGCCTGGCCAAGCCGAAGCCATGAAGCCGGGCATGGGGCGGCCGGGGCGGGGATGGGGGCGGCATTGCGTCGCCGCCATCCTGCTCTGCGCGGCGCGCGCCGCCGCGGGCGAAGGCGGGGCGGTCCAAACCGCCGCGGCCCAGGCCGGGGCGGACCCGGCGGAGGCGCAGCGATTGCGGCAGGGCGTGCGCGCCGACTACGTCCTGCAGTGCGCGGGCTGCCATCGCGTGGACGGACGCGGCAGCAGCCGCCACGGCATCCCGGATTTCCGCGACTCGGTCGGCGCGTTCGTGCACATGCCGGCGGGCCGCGAATACCTGATCCGCGTGCCCGGCGCGGCGCAGTCCCAGCTGAACGACGCGGAGCTCGCAGCCGTGCTGAACTGGGTGCTGGAGGAATTCAGCCCCGCGCAACTGCCCGCGGATTTCCGCCCCTACGGCGAGGAAGAGGTCGCCGAGGCGAGGCGGCGCCGCTACGAGGATGTCGTGCCGGTGCGCCACGCGTTGGCGAAGGCCCTGGCGCAGCGGGGCTTCCCCCTGGCCGAATATTCCTACGGCAGCGACCGAAAACCCTAGCGGGCCGGCAACTTAGGGGTTGTTACCGATACTCCCTCCCGTCGGCCGATGCTAGAAAGAGGCAGCATTCCGGAGTCGTCATGTCCCAAACCCTTTTGCGCAGCGCGCCCAGGCATTTCCTGGATTGCGCCAGCTGGCAGGAAAGTGTCAGCGATACCTTCGTCCCCCTGGAAGTGTCCGCCGTGTTTCCCGCGCGTTTCCGCAATAGCGTGGCGGTGGACTCCCTGGGCTGGATGCAGGTCAGCGAGCTGCGCAGCAGCGCGCAACGCGTGCGCCGCAGCAAGCTGCAGGCCGACCAGTCCGTGGCGGCGGGCTACAAGGTGACGCTGCAGTTGTCGGGCCGCAGCGAAATCCGCCAGGCCAGGCGCGGCGCGCTGCTGATGCCCGGCGAATGGGGCATCTACGACACGACCCGTCCGTACGAGGTCGATGTGGACGAGGGCGCGCATTTCCTGGTGATGCAAGTGCCGGGCAAGCACGTCGACGCCTGGCAACCGTTCATGCAGAACGCCGTGGCGCGCCGCTTCAGCGCCCGTCAGGGCTGCGGCCGCATGGCCATGGACTTGCTGCGGGTGGCGCTGAACGAACATGCGCACTTATCGGAGAGCGCGTCGCGCGATGCCGCCAACGCGGTATTGCAGATGATGGGGCTGGACATCAGCGAACAGGCCGGCGCGCTGGCCGAGCAGGACCAGGCCGAACTGCGGCTGGCGCAATTGCGCCGGGTGCAGCAGCACCTCCTCGAAAACCTGCATGACCCGGCCTTGTCGCCCGCCAGCGCGGCCGCGGCCTTCCGGGTGTCGCGGCGCTACCTGTACAACCTCTTCGCGCTGGCCTCCACCACGCCCGCCGATTTCATCCTCAGCGCGCGGCTGGAACGTTGCCGGGACACGCTGTGCGATGCGGCCCAGGCGGCCCGGCCGATCGGCGACATCGCCTACCGCTTCGGCTTTTCGGACGCGGCGCGCTTCAGCCACGCGTTCCGCAAGCGCTTCGGCGTGTCGCCCTCCGAATACCGGCGCCAGGAACGCTAGCGCCCGCGCAGCGCGGCTGGCGCAGCCGGTAGCCCTGCGCGGATCAGAGCGTTTCGTCGTTGATCAGGTCTTCCTTGCCGTAGAACTTCACGCCGATGTGGATGCGCTCGCGGCCCTGCGAACGGCGGTGGCGGTTGGTATCGCGCAGCGAATACACGCAACCGCAGTATTCCTGCTGGTAGAAGTTCTCGCGCTTGCTGATTTCGATCATGCGCGCCGAACCGCCGCCCTTGCGCCAGTTGTAGGTCCAGTAGACCAGGTCGTCGTAGCGCGCCGCGGCGCGCTCGCCGCAGCCGTTGATCTGGTTCATGTCCTTCCAGCGCGAGATGCCCAGGGAGCTCGTGATGGTGTCGAAGCCATGTTCGTGCGCGTAGAGGGCCGTGCGTTCGAACCGCATGTCGAAGCAGACCGTGCAGCGCTCGCCGCGTTCGGGCGAGTCTTCCAGGCCCTTGACGCGATCGAACCAGTTGTCCATGTCGTAGTCGGCGTCGATGAACTCGATGCCGTGCTGTTCGGCGAAGCGGATGTTCTCCTGCTTGCGGATTTCGTACTCTTTGACCGGATGGATGTTCGGGTTGTAGAAGTAAATCGCGTAGTCGATGCCCGAGGCCGTCATGGCTTCCATGACTTCGCCGGAACAGGGCGCGCAGCACGAATGCAGCAGCACCTTGCTGCGGCCGGCGGGCAGGTCGAGTTGGGGGCGCACGAGATCGGACATAGCTTGCGAACGGAAAATAGCGGAAAACTCCTTATTTTACGACGAGTTGCCGCAAGCGCGGCGGGGCGGCGCCCCGCCCGGGGACGGGTCACCCCAGCACCGCTGCCCAGAGTTCGTCCACGGCGGCGCGTTCCTGCTGCAATTGCTCGGGCGGCACGCGCGCCTTTTCCACGCCCTGCAGGCGCAATTGGTGCTGGACGCGACGCAGCGTGCGGTAGGCGTCGCCGGCGCGGGAGGCGAGTTCCGGCGCGATCAGGCCCGCCTCGCCCGCCAGGCGCAGCAGCGCGATGTTGCCCAGGTTGCGCACCAGCTGCGGATGCGTGCCCGCATGGCTAAGCACCAGGTACTGGGTAACGAACTCCACGTCGACCATGCCGCCCCGGTCATGCTTCAGATCGAACATGGGGCTGTTGTTGGGGTGGCCCGCGTTGATTTTCTCCCGCATCGCCAGCACTTCCTCGCGCAGCGCCGCCGCGTCGCGCGGCAGCACCAGGATGTCCTCGCGGATCCGTTCGAAGCGTTCGCCGATGCCCGCGTCGCCGGCCGCATGGCGCGCCCGGGTCAGCGCCTGGTGCTCCCAGGCCCAGGCATGCTTGTGCTGGTATTGCTCGAACGCTTCCACGGATACCGCCAACAGGCCGGCGTCGCCGTCCGGCCGCAGGCGCAGGTCCACTTCGTACAGGCGGCCCGAGGAGGTCATGGTGGATAGCCACGACGTCATGCGCCGGCCCAGCTTGGCATAGACCTCGGCGGCGTCCTCGCGCGGATCGTCGAACAGGAACACCAGGTCCAGGTCCGAGGCGTAGCCGAGTTCCTTGCCGCCCAGCTTGCCGTAGGCGATGACGGCGAAGCGGGGCGGGGCGCCCTCCTTGCGGTTCACCAGCGGCCAGGCGCGGCGGATGGTTTCGTTCAGCAGCAGGTCCGCCAGCGCGGACAACTGGTCCGCCAGCTTTTCCACGGTGAGCTCGCCCTCCAGATCCTGCGCCAGCAACTGGAAGCTGGCCTGGCGCTGCACGTCGCGCATCAGGTTCATCTGCCGCTCGATGTCGGGGTCGCCGTCGGGCAGCCGGCAGGCGTCGAGGTCGGCGGCCAGCTGGCGCGCGATCTGGGTGAAGTCCAGCGGTTCGAACAGCGTGCGCCAGTCGATCAGGCTGTCCAGCAGCAGGGGATGTTGCGTCAGGTACTGGGCTGCCCAGGGGCTGGCCGCGACCATGCGGGCCACGCGGGCCAGCGTGTCCGGATACTCGGCCAGCAGGGCCAGGTAGGCGCTGCGCTGCGCGATTTTTTCGATCAGGTCGAACAGGCGCACGGTGGCGTCCAGCGGCGCCGGCGTCTGGATGGCGGCGCGCAGGGCGGCGGGCAGCAGGGCGTCCATCCGCTTGCGGCTGCTTTCGGGCAGGCTGCGAATGCGATGGCTGTTGAGCAGCGTTTCAGTGCGGCGCAGCAGGTCCTGCGCCGATTCGCCGAACGCCTGCCGGATCTGTTCGGCCAGCTCGCAGTTGTCATCGATGTCGTCCAGGCAGGCGGCGGTTTCGGCCGTCCCCGGCGCCGGCGGCTGTTCCTCGGTTTCGCCCATGCCCATGATGCGGAACACGTTGCGGAAGGTCTGCGAGACGAACTCGCGGTGCGCGGCCAGCGTGCTTTCGAAGTCCGCGGGGCTCATGCCCATCGCCGCGGCCAGGGCGGCGCGCTGCACCGGGTCGCCGGGCAGCAGGTGGGTCTGGGCGTCCTCGCGGTATTGCAGCGCGTGCTCGGTGCGGCGCAGGTAGCGATAGGCTTCCTCCAGGCGGCGCGCGTCTTCCTCGGGCATCAGGCCCGCCACGCGTTCCGCGTGCAGCGCTTCGAGCAGGCCGCGCTTCTGCAGCGCCGGCATGCGGCCGCCGCGGATCAACTGCGCCACCTGCACCACGAATTCGATCTCGCGGATGCCGCCATCGCCCAGCTTGATGTTGTTCGCGCTGTCGATGCCGCTGCGCGCATGGGCACGCCGCTGCCAGTCCTGGCGGATGCGCTCGCGCAAGGCGCGCAGCGCGGCCAGCGCATCGAAATCGAAATACTTGCGGTAGACGAAGGGTACGCGCAGGCTCTCCAGCTGGCGCGCCTGGGCGGCGCTGTCGCTGCCTTCGAACGCCTGGGCCGGCATCAGCCGCGCCTTGAGCCAGGCGTAGCGTTCCCATTCGCGGCCCTGGCCGATCAGGTAGTGTTCCAGCGCGTCCAGGCTCCAGGCCAGGGGGCCGGAGTCGCCGTCGGGGCGCAGGCGCAGGTCCGTCCGGAAGACCTGCCCGTTGGCGTCCACCTCCGACAGCACGGGCATCATCCGCCGCGTCAGGCGGCCGTAGAACTCGTGATGGCTGATGCGGCGCGGGCCGTCGGTCTCGCCTTCCTCGCCGTACAGCATGATCAGGTCGATGTCTGAGGACACGTTCAGCTCGCATCCGCCGAGCTTGCCCATGCCGACGATCAGCATTTCCTGCGGCTTGCCGGTGGCGGGGTCGCGCGGCACGCCGTGAACCGCGGCCAGGTCGGCGGCCACGCTGCGGTAGGCGGCTGCCACCGCGGTATCGGCCAGCGCGGTCATGGCGCCCACCACTTCCTCCAGCGGCGCCTGGCCCGCCAGGTCGCGCACGATGAGCACATTGAAGACGCGTTCGCGCAATCTGCGCAGCACCATGCGGCAGGCGTCCACCGGCAGGACGGCGGGCGCGTCCGGACCGGCCAGCTCGGACTGCCATCCGGCGATGCGGGCGGGCGTGACCGGCTGGAGCACGGCCTGTTCGAGCCAGGCGGCCAGATCGGGGTGGGCGTCCAGTCGGCGGCGCAGGTGGCCGGACCAGGCGAGGGCGGGGGCGAGCAGGGGAGGCGTGGACATGGCGAAAGGGGCGGCGGAATGGGCGCGTTTCAGGTATAAGTGGGGACGATACCGCAAGACAATTCTCCTGCCCACCGATCCGTGTCAGTTTCAAACAAGGCCCCCACACCGGGCCCGCAATCCGGGCCCGCCGCCCCCAATGGGGGCCGCTCGTCCTGGGGCGGCCCGGCAGCGAGAAAAGCGTGCTGTTGGCTATTCTGGGCCGTGCTGGCCATTTATGTCGTCGTGGCCGTCGGCGTGCTGGGCGTGCGGTACTGGGTGCTTCCCAGAATAGACCAATGGCGGCCCGAGATAGAAGCCTACGCCGGCCGCGCCCTGGGCTCGCGGGTCGAGATCGGCGCCATCCAGGCGAACTGGCGAGGCTTGAATCCCCGGCTGGACCTGTCCTCGGTCCAGGTCTACGACGACGAAGTGGCGCCGGTGCTGACTTTACCGTCCGTGTCCGCGGTGCTGGGCTGGCGCAGCATCCTGGCGCTGGCGCCGACGCTGGTGAGCCTGCAGGTCGAGCGGCCCGAAATCACGTTGCGGCGCGACGCGTCCAATCACCTGTGGGTAGCGGGGCAGGACATCGATCTGAACGCCAGCGACCGCGAATCGGACCTGGACCATCCCGCCCTGCGCTGGCTTGCCGCGCAGCGGGAGCTGCGGATCGGCGACGCCACCATCCGCTGGCAGGATGAATTGCGCCAGGCGCCCGAATTGACGCTTTCCGGCGTCGACTTCCTGGCGCGCAATGGCGCGCTGTCGCACCGTTTCGTGGTCCGGGCGGCCGCCGGCGACGCGCTGGCGCGCAATGTCGAACTGCGCGGCGAATTCAACCGCAGTCTATTCGCCGTCAATGCCGCGAATCCCGGCAGCTGGAGCGGCCAGCTGTATGCCCAGGTGGACGATGCGGAACCGCAGGCCTGGGCGCCGTGGTTCGATCTCCCCCCGGTGGCGGGCCGCATCAGCACGCGCGCCTGGCTGCAACTGGAACGCGGCAAATTCACCGAGCTGACCGCGGACGCCGCGGTCCGGGGCGCGCGCTGGAGCGCCGCAGCGGACGGCCCCGGTTTCCAGGCCGGCTACGCGCAAGCCCGCATCCACGGCCTGCCCGGCGATTTCGTGCAGCTCGACGGCGTGCCGCTGGCGCGCAGTCCGGGCGCCGCCGACGTGTCGGTCAGCGCAAAGGCCGAACGGCTGGCCGTGACGCTGCCGGGCGTGTTCGCGGACCCCACGCTCAAGGCGCGCAATATCGCGCTGGACGCCAGCATCAAGGGGCCGGACGCGGAGCACTGGTTCGTGGACGTCGCCCAGCTGCAACTGACCAACGACGACATCGACGCGCGCCTCCAGGGCCAGTGGCGGCGCGAAGGCAAGACGGCCGCGGGCAGCGTCGACATGCGCGGCACGATGGTGCGCGGCGCCATGCCCGCCATTCACCGCTACCTGCCGCTGGAGGTCAACGCCGACGCGCGCGAATGGCTGGCGACCGGCCTGCCCGCCGGCGAAATGCAATCCGCCGCCATCACGCTCAAGGGCGACCTGGACGATTTCCCCTACGCCAACCCCGCCTCCCAGGGCGAATTCGTCATCGCGGGCGCCTTTGCCGGCGCCAAGGTCGACTACGCGCCGGCGCGCGCGCATCGCAAGGGCTGGCCGATGCTGGAGAACCTGTCCGGCAACTTCCGCATCGACAAGGTCAGCCTGGCGCTGGACAGCGCCGGCGGCGCGGTGGCCCATGTGGGATCGGGCCAGACCGTGACGCTGGGCGCGGTTTCCGCCACCATTCCCAACATGGAGGAGAACTCCGAGTTGCTGCTGACCGGCGACACCTCGGGGTCGGTGCCGGCCTACCTGGCGCTCGCGGCGAATTCGCCGTTGGGCGAACTGCTGGACGGCGCGCTGGAAGAAGCCCGCGGGACGGGCGACTGGCGGGTGGGGCTGAAGCTGAAGGTGCCGTTGCTGAACACCGACGACACGCAGGTCCAGGGGCGCATCCAGTTCGCGGACAACAGTTTCACGTTCATGCCGGAAATGCCCCTGCTCAGCCAGATGCACGGGGACCTGGAATTTTCGGAGAAGGGCGTCGAGACCAAGGAAATCCGGGCCCAGTTCCTGGGCGGCCCCGCCCGGATCTTCGGCCGGCTGACCCAGGGGTCGGACGCGCTGCGTTTCGACGGCACGCTGGCCGGCTCGTCCCTGACTCAGCTGAGCAATACGCCGTCGATGTCGCGCTTTTCGGGCAAGGCGGCCTACAAGGGCAAGGTGGGCTACCAGCGGGGTGGGGCGGTGGATATCTCAGTCGAATCCGACCTGGTGGGGATGGCGATCGACATGCCCGCCCCGGTGGGCAAGCCGGCCCAGTCGTCGCAACTGCTGAAAGTGCAATGGTCGCCCGCCCAGGATCGGGGCGCGCAGAACCGGCGCTGGCTCACCGCCAGCCTGGGGGACGGAATCAACGCGCTGTTCGAGCGCGCGCCGTCCGAGGGCCTGCCGTCCTATTTCACGCGCGGCGCGCTGGGCATCGGCCGCCCGGCCAGCCTGCCGGAGCGGGGCCTGAGCCTGAACGCCAGCCTGCCGGAACTGGACATGGACGCGTGGGAAAAAGTGTCCGACGGCTTCAGTCCGGCCGCCGGCAAGGGCGGGGCGAAGGGCAAGACGGCCGCGCGGCCCATGCTGCCCGAACCCGAGCGCATCAGCCTGGCGGCCGAGGTGCTGCGCACCGGCGGCTATACCCTGAACGACCTGACCCTCTACGCCACGCGGCCCGGGCCGGCGCAGTGGCGCGTGGACCTGCAGTCCCGCCAGGCCGCGGGCTCGCTGGAATGGCGCGAGGCCTCGGGGGCCATCGCCGGGCGGATCACGGCGCGCCTGAAACACCTGTCCCTGGGCGGCGAGGGCGACACCAACCAGGCGGACGAGGCCCTCTCGTCCGGCAACGATCTGTCGGACATCCCCGCGATAGACCTGCAGGCCAAGGAATTCCGGCTGTACGGCAAGAACCTGGGCGAATTGCAGGTGGTGGGCACCAACCTGGAGCGCGGCCGCCAATGGCGGCTGGACAAGCTTTCCATCGCCAACGAGGCGGCCTCCCTGAACGCCACCGGCAACTGGCGGCTGGAAGGCGCGGACCGGGGGCTCACGGTGGACGCGTCGGTGAAGTACGAGGACGTGGGCAAGTTCATGGACCGCATCGGCTTCGAGAAGGTGGTTTCCGGCGGGCAGGGCTCGATGACGGGCAAGGCCACCTGGCGCAACCTCCCCTGGACGCACAAGATCGAAGACCTGACGGGCGAAGTCGACGTCAGCCTGGACAAGGGCCGCTTCATGCACGTGAACTCCCGCACCGCGCGGCTGCTGGAACTGCTGTCCCTGCAATCGCTGCAGCGGCTGGCGCGGCTGGACGTGAACCCGAGCAACCTGCTGCGAGACGGATTCCCCTTCGATACCATCCGCGGCCGCGTGAACGTGGCGGGCGGCGTGGCGTCCACCGAAGGCTACAAGATCAATGGGCCCGTGGCCGCCATCGTGCTGGCGGGGGGCGTCAACATCATCCGCGAACGCTGGGACCTGAAGGCGGTGGTGATTCCCAACCTGGACGCCAGCGGCGCGGCCATGGTGACGGCGCTGGCCGTCAACCCGCTCATCGGCCTGGGCGCATTCGTGACGCAGTGGCTGCTGAAGCAGCCGCTGGCGCGCGCCATGACCATGGAATACGCCGTGACGGGCAGTTGGGACGATCCCAAGATCGAGCCGATCGACGCCGCGGGCAAGTCCGTGGCGGACAAGCAGACCAAGCGTCCCGAGACGCCGGGCCGGCTGGAGGACTTTCTGGGTAATTGAGCCGTCGGTTTAGTGCCGATCGCGGCAATAAAAACGGCCGCCCCAAGAGCCAGGCCGCGCGGATCCGGCTCCGCCGGTCCGCAGCGGCGCCCCCCCGGGGGGGGAAGCGCGCAGCGCTTCGGGGGGGGGACTACTTCTTTTTCATCATGTCGAAGAATTCGGCATTGGTCTTGGTGGCGCGCATCTTGTCCAGGATGAACTCCATCGACTGGACTTCGTCCATGTCGTGGATGAACTTGCGGAGCACCCAGACCTTCTGCAGCAGGTCCGGAGCGATCAGCAGCTCTTCGCGGCGGGTGCCGGACTTGTTCAGGTTGATCGAGGGGTAGACGCGCTTTTCAGCCAGGCGGCGTTCGAGGTGGACTTCGGAGTTGCCGGTGCCCTTGAACTCTTCATAGATGACTTCGTCCATGCGGCTGCCGGTTTCGATCAGCGCCGTGCCCAGGATGGTCAGCGAACCGCCTTCCTCCAGGTTGCGGGCGGCGCCGAAGAAGCGCTTGGGGCGCTGCAGGGCGTTGGCGTCCACGCCGCCGGTAAGCACCTTGCCGGAGGCCGGCACCACGGTGTTGTAGGCGCGGGCCAGACGGGTGATCGAGTCCAGCAGGATCACGACGTCCTTCTTCATTTCGACCAGGCGCTTGGCCTTCTCGATGAC
The DNA here is from genome assembly GCF_001571365.1 of Achromobacter denitrificans NBRC 15125. GTDB lineage: Bacteria > Pseudomonadota > Gammaproteobacteria > Burkholderiales > Burkholderiaceae_B > Achromobacter > Achromobacter denitrificans. The sequence goes on from NZ_BCTQ01000012.1 coordinate 37,965, forward strand.
CATTTCCGCGACCTGCACGTGGCGGGTGGCGGGTTCGTCGAAGGTCGAGGCCACCACTTCGCCGCGCACGGTGCGCTGCATTTCGGTCACTTCCTCGGGGCGTTCGTCGACCAGCAGGACGATCATGACCGCGTCGGGGTAGTTGGTGGTGATGGCATGCGCGATGTGCTGCATCATCACCGTCTTGCCGGACTTGGGGCTGGCGACGATCAGGCCGCGCTGCCCCATGCCGATGGGGGCGAAGACGTCGAGAATCCGGCCGGTGAGGTTTTCCTCGCTCTTGATGTCGCGTTCCAGGCGGATCACGCGGTTCGGATGCAGCGGCGTCAGGTTTTCGAACATGATGCGATGCTTGATCGCTTCGGGCGCCACGCCGTTGACCTTGTCCACCTTCACCAGGGCGAAATAGCGCTCGCCGTCCTTGGGCGTGCGCACTTCGCCTTCGATCGAGTCGCCGGTATGCAGGTTGAAGCGGCGGATCTGCGACGGCGAGATGTAGATATCGTCCGTGCTGGCCAGGTACGAGGTCTCGGGCGAGCGCAGGAAGCCGAAGCCGTCGGGCAGGACTTCAAGCACGCCGTCGCCGAAAATCTGCTCGCCCTGCTTGGCGCGCCGTTTCATGATGGCGAACATCAGTTCCTGCTTGCGCAGGCGGTTGGCGTTCTCGATTTCCAGGCCGGCGGCCATTTCCAGCAGCTGCGAGACGTGCAGCGCCTTCAGTTCGTTGAGGTGCATCGCGGTGAGTGGTGGGGGAAAAGTAAAGGAGGGTTCTGGCGGCGCGCCACGGACGGGCTCGCGCGGTATGGAATGAGCGCCGCCACCAGGGCGGCGCCTTCGTTCACAGCACGCAGTTTACAACGCGCCGTCCAGGAATGCGGTGAGTTGCGACTTCGACAGCGCGCCAACTTTGGTGGCGGCGGCTTGGCCGTCTTTAAAGAGCATAAGGGTGGGAATGCCACGGATGCCGTACTTGGCGGCGGTGCCCTGGTTTTCGTCCACGTTCAGCTTGGCGATCGTCAGGCGGCCGGCGTATTCGTTGGCGACCTCTTCCAGGATCGGGGCGATCATCTTGCAGGGGCCGCACCAGGCAGCCCAGTAGTCCACCAGCACCGGCTGGCCGGACTTCAACACATCGGCATCGAAGCTTGCGTCACTGACGTTCTTGATTTGGTCGCTCATGATGGTGATTCTCGGTTCGGCAGCAAAGGGCGCGAAAAAAGGGACGCGCCTTGCCGTTGTTCTTGTTTGTGGAATGGACTAAAGCATACCACTGTCAATAACAACAGGCATACCACTGTTAATAACAACAGGTTTTGCCGGATTTGTGTAGCATGTTGCGGCGCAGTTGTTGCGATCCGGGCCATGCGGCCCCGATGCGCCGGCTGTGACTGTCATCATCCTACCGAATTCGGAGGTGGTCAGGTCGTGCGCATCCCACCGGGAGCCGCGCAGAACCTGGGCTTATCCGTAAAATGTCGGTTTTTTTCCACAGATGTTGGGGATAACTTGGCCACTCCACGTTACACCGAGGCGTCCATTCGCGTCCTGAAGGGACTGGAGCCCGTGCGCCAGCGCCCGGGCATGTACACCCGAACCGAAAACCCCCTGCACGTCGTGCAGGAGGTCATTGATAACGCCGCAGACGAGGCATTGGCCGGCTACGGCAAGCAGATCCAGGTCACGCTGCACGCGGACGGCAGCGTTTCCGTCGAAGACGACGGCCGCGGCATTCCGGTAGGCCTGCATCCCGAAGAGCACGCGCCCGTCGTGGAGCTGGTGTTCACCCGCCTGCACGCGGGCGGCAAGTTCGACAAGGCCGGCGGCGGCGCCTATGCGTTCTCCGGCGGCCTGCACGGCGTCGGCGTCTCCGTCACCAACGCCCTGGCCACGCGGCTGGAAGTGGTGGTGTGGCGCGACGGCGCGGTCAACCGGCTGGTCTTCAAGGGCGGCGACGTGGCCGAGCCCCTGGCGCCTTACGATCCGGGCGGCCGCAAGAAGTCCGGCACCCGCGTGCGCGTCTGGCCGGACGCCAAGTATTTCGACAGCCCCAACATTCCGCTGGGCGAGCTGACGCACCTGCTGCGCAGCAAGGCCGTGCTGCTGCCCGGGGTCAAGGTTTCGCTCATCAACGAGAAAACCGGCGACACCCGCAGCTGGCAGTACCAGGACGGTCTGCGCGGCTACCTGTCCGAGGCGCTGTCGGGGGCGGAACTGATGGTGCCGTTCTTCGAAGGCCAGCAGTACGCCGGCGCCGACCACGAGAACTTCGCCGAAGGCGAGGGCGCCCAGTGGGTGGTGGCCTGGACGGAAGACGGCAACGCCGTGCGCGAGTCCTACGTCAACCTGATCCCCACGCCCGCCGGCGGCACGCACGAGTCCGGCCTGCGCGAGGGCCTGTTCGGCGCGGTCAAGGGCTTCGCCGAACTGCACAGCCTGCTGCCCAAGGGCGTGAAGCTGCTGCCCGAGGACGTGTTCGCGCGCGCCAGCTTCGTGCTGTCGGCCAAGGTGCTGGACCCGCAATTCCAGGGCCAGATCAAGGAACGCCTGAACAGCCGCGACGCGGTGCGCCTGGTGGGCGGCTTTTCCAAGAGCGCGCTCGACCTGTGGCTGCACAGCAACGTCGAATACGGCAAGAAGCTGGCCGAACTGGCCATCCGCCAGGCCCAGGCGCGCCAGCGCTCCGCGCAGAAGGTCGAGAAGCGCAAGAGCTCGGGCGTGGCCGTGCTGCCGGGCAAGTTGACGGACTGCGAATCCAGCGACGCCTCGCGCACCGAGGTGTTCCTGGTCGAGGGCGACTCGGCCGGCGGGTCCGCCAAGATGGGCCGCGACAAGGAATTCCAGGCCATCCTGCCGCTGCGCGGCAAGGTGCTCAATTCCTGGGAGGTCGACCGCGACCGCCTGTTCGCCAACAACGAAATCCACGACATCTCCGTCGCCATCGGCGTGGACCCGCACGGCCCCGGCGATACGCCGGACCTGTCCGGCCTGCGCTACGGCCGCATCTGCATCCTCTCCGACGCGGACGTCGACGGCTCGCACATCCAGGTGCTGCTGCTGACGCTGTTCTACAAGCATTTCCCCAAGCTGGTGGAAGCCGGGCACGTCTACGTCGCCAAGCCGCCGCTGTTCCGGCTGGACGTGCCGGCGCAGGGCAAGCGGCCGGCCCGCAAGATCTACTGCCTGGACGATGGCGAGCTGGAGGCCGCGCAGGACAAGCTGCGCAAGGAAGGCGTGCGTGAAGGCGCCTGGGCGGTCAGCCGCTTCAAGGGCCTGGGCGAAATGAACCCCGAGCAGCTGTGGGAAACCACCATGAACCCGGATACGCGCCGGCTGCTGCCCGTGGGCTACGGCGACCAGACGCCCGCCGACACCACCCGCATGTTCGACATGCTGATGGGCAAGGGCGAATCCTCGCAACGCCGCGCCTGGATCGAAGAGAAGGGCAACCTGGCGGAGCTGGACATCTGATGGCCGGCTCCGAGTCCGGGCAGGCCCGCATGGACGTCGACCTGACCGCCGACGACTACGCCGACTTCGCCGCCTACGTGTACAAGCGCCCGGAACTGCGCCGCCGCCGCTACCGCTCGCATCTGCGTTTCGCGATCTTCATGATCGTGGCCCTGCTGGCCTACCTGGTCTGGCAGACCTGGGACGGCCAGGGCCCGAATTGGGGCCATCTGCTGCCGGTGTATTTCCAGGGGCTGGCGGTGGGGCTGGGCATCCTCGGGGTGCTGGCGCTGGCCTACGAGTACGTGCTGCCGACGCTCGTGAAGAAGAACACGCGCCGCATGCTGGCCAGGCAGCCCGACGATCTATTCCTCGGGCGGCACCAGCTGGACTTCGGCCGGGAAGGCATCTCGGATTCCACCGCCTCCGCTTCGGGGCGCATGGACTGGGCCGACGTGCGCCGGGTCGAGGAAACCCCGGACCATCTCTACGTCATTCTCGGCACCCTGCAGGGTGTGATCATCCCCAAGCGCGGACAGGACGCCGCCACGCTGGACGCCGTGCGCGGGCAACTGCGCGCGCATGTCGCCGACACGCAGCTGATGCCGTCCGCGCCCGCCGCTTCGACGAAATTGTCTACCTGAAACCATCATGACCGACAGCAATCAACCCGGTTTGTTCGATGCCACCCCGCCGGACGGCGAGGGCGATGCCGCCATTACCCTGGCGCGCTACGCCGAGCAGGCCTATCTGGACTATGCCGTTTCCGTGGTGCGGGGCCGCGCCCTGCCGGACGTCGGCGACGGGCAGAAGCCCGTGCAGCGCCGCATCCTGTTCGCGATGCAGGCGATGGGCCTGTCCGCCGGCGCCAAGCCCGTGAAGTCCGCGCGCGTCGTGGGCGACGTGCTGGGCAAATACCACCCGCACGGCGACCAGGCCGCCTATGACGCCATGGTGCGCATGGCGCAGGATTTCTCGCTGCGCTATCCGCTGATCGACGGCCAGGGCAACTTCGGTTCGCGCGACGGCGACAACGCCGCCGCGATGCGATACACGGAAGCCCGCCTGACCCCCATCGCCAAGCTGCTGCTCGACGAGCTGGACGAGGGCACCGTGGATTTCGTGCCCAACTACGACGGCAGCCAGCAGGAGCCGCAGATGCTGCCGGCGAGGCTGCCGGTGATGCTGCTCAACGGCGCCTCGGGCATCGCGGTCGGCATGGCCACCGAGATTCCTCCGCACAACCTGCGCGAAGTGGCCCAGGCCTGCGTGGCGCTCATCCGCCATCCGCAACTGCCGGATAGCGAGCTGCACGCCCTGGTTCCGGGCCCGGACTTCGCCGGCGGCGGGCAGATCATCACCCCGCCCGAGGACATCGCCCAGATCTACGCGGGGGGCCGGGGCTCGCTCAAGGTGCGGGCGCGCTGGCAGTTCGAGGAAATGGCGCGCGGCCAGTGGCAGCTGGTGGTTACCGAATTGCCGCCGGGCACCTCGGGCCAGAAGGTGCTGGAAGAAATCGAGGAAATCACCAATCCCAAGGTCAAGACCGGCAAGAAGAGCCTGACGCCCGAGCAGACGCAGGCCAAGGCGGTCATGCTGAACCTGCTGGACGCGGTGCGCGACGAATCGGGCAAGGACGCCGCCGTGCGCCTGGTTTTCGAACCCAAGACCTCGCGCGTGGACCGCGACGAATTCGTCAACACGCTGCTGGCGCAGACCAGCATGGAAAGCAGCGCGTCGGTCAACCTGGTGTGCATCGGCACAGACGGCCGGCCGCGCCAGAAGGGCCTGCGCGAGATCCTGGTCGAGTGGCTGGCCTTCCGCACCAACACCGTGGTGCGCCGCACCCGCTTCCGCCTGGACAAGGTCATCGACCGCATCCACGTGCTGGAAGGCCGGATGGTCGTCTACCTGAACGTGGACGAAGTGATCCAGACGATCCGCGAATCGGACGAGCCGCGCGCCGCGCTGATGGAGCGCTTCAACCTGTCCGAGCGGCAGGCCGAGGACATCCTCGAAATGCGGCTGCGCCAGCTGGCCCGCCTGGAAGGATTCAAGATCGAGCAGGAGCTGGCCGACAAGCGCAAGGAACAGCTCGGCCTGCAGGAACTGCTGGACAACCCGTCCGCGCTCAAGCGTCTGCTGATCAAGGAGATCGAGGCCGACGCCAAGCAATACGGCGACGACCGCCGCACGCTGATCGAGACGGCCGAGCGCGCCGTGCTCGAAACCAAGGTGCTGGACGAGCCGGTCACCGTGGTCGTGTCGCAGAAGGGCTGGCTGCGCGCCCGCCAGGGCCATGGCCACGATGCCGCGCAATTCGGCTTCAAGCAGGGCGACGACCTGTACGGCGCGTTCGAGTGCCGCACCACCGATACGCTGATCGCCGTGGGCGACAACGGGCGCGTCTATTCCGTGCCGGTTTCCGGGCTGCCCTCGGCGCGCGGCGACGGCCAGCCGGTCACCACCATGATCGACCTGGGGCCGGGCACGCGCATCGTCCACACGATCGCGGCGGCCGCCGACAGCCGCTGGCTGCTGGCCACGCGCGGCGGCTACGGCTTCGCCGCCAAGCTTTCCGACATGGTCAGCCGCCAGCGCGCCGGCAAGCAGTTCATCACGCTGGAAGAGGGCGACGAACTGCTGCGGCCGGTGCCGCTGTTCGCGGGCGCCACCCAGCTCGCGCTGTTGTCGCACAAGGGCAAGTTCCTGGTCTTCGGGCTGGATGAGGTCAAGACCCTGTCGGGCGGCGGACGCGGCACCATCCTGATGGGCCTGGACCCCTCGGACAAGCTGGACCAGACCGTGCCGATCGGCGCGGGCGGCCTGCGCGCCGCGGGCATCTACCGCAACAAGCACACCGAGGACATCCTGGCCGGCGCTGCGCTGGCGCCCTACGTCGGCAAGCGGGCCCGCAAGGGACGCGCGCTGGACGTCCGGCCCAAGCAGCCGGTGCTGTCGCCGGTGCTGGGCTAGCCCCGCGATGCGCGTCCAGCCGGAGGCCGGCGCGATGGGAGATCCCGGGCGCCTGGCCCAGGTGGACGCGCTGCGCGGCTTCGCGCTGTTCGGCATCCTGGTGGTCAACATCGGGGTGTTCGCATCGCCGTTCTACGGCGCCGGCGTCCCCGACCCGGTGTATTCGCGGCCCGTGGACCTGGCCGTGGGCTGGCTGATCGCCTGGCTGTTCGAGACCAAGTTCTACCTGCTGTTCTCGTTCCTGTTCGGCTACAGCTTCACCTTGCAGATGGCGGCGGCCGAACGCGGCGGCGCCGCGTTCACGCCGCGTTTCCTGCGCCGGCTGGCGGGGCTGGCGGTGCTGGGAGGCGCGCACGCGGTGCTGTTCTACCAGGGCGACATCCTGGTCACCTACGCGTTGCTGGGCCTGGGGCTGCTGCTGTGCCGGCGCATGGATCCGCGGCGCGCGCTGCGCGTCTCGCTGTGGCTCATCGTGCTGGCCGCCACGCTGTGGGCCGTGCTGGGCGGGCTGGCGTTCCTGGATCCGCTGCCGGCCGATTACGCGGCCCAGTACCATGCGGACGCGCTATCGGCCATCGAGGCCTACCGCGGCACCATCGGCACCACCATCGCCCAGCACGTCAAGGAGCTGACCGAGGCCGTCTGGTTCACGGTGCTGTTGGTGCAGGGGCCGTTCGTCTTCGCCATGTTCCTGGCCGGCCTGGCGCTGGGCCGCCGCCAGGCGCTTGCCGATCCCTGGCGCCAGCCGCGCGCGCTGGGCCTGCTGTGCGCGCTGGGGCTGCTGCCGGGCTTGGCCGGCTCGGCGGTCTATGCCACTACCGGGCTGCCTTCGGCCGGCTCGGCCTGGGAGTTGCCGGGGTTGGCGGCCGATCTGCTGACCGCGCCGCTGCTCAGCATGTCGTACGCGGCGGCCTTCCTCCTGGCGCTGCGCACCCGGCCGGGCGCGCGGCTCGGCGCCTGGCTCGCGCCGGCGGGCCGCATGGCGCTGACCAACTACCTGATGCAGTCCGTGGTCTGCGCCTTTCTCTTCACCGCCTGGGGCCTGCGGCTGTTCGCCACGGTGTCGCCCCTGGCGTGCTTCGTCATCGCGGTGGCCATTTTCGCGGCCCAGCTGCCGCTGTCCGCCTGGTGGCTGCGGCGGCACGCCTATGGGCCGGTGGAGTGGTTCCTGCGCGCGCTCACCCTCGGCGCATGGCCGGCCTGGCGGCGCGCGCAACCGGACTGATCGGCCGGATCAGGCAGGATTCGCGCGCAGCCGGCCGGCCGGCGCGCCGCCGTCGCGCCGGCCCTGGCGCACCCAGATGCCCGCCAGCAACAGCAGCGCGGGCAGGTAGACCCAGAAGTCGGACCAACGATGCGGGTTCGGCATTTTCACTTCCACCACGTCCCAGCCCTGTTCCCAGCCGGCGCGCTGCGCGCGGCTGCCGAAGCGCAGGCCGCCGATCTGCGTCTGGTCGCCCAGGCTCATCAGCGTCAGCCCCGCTTCGGCCATGCGCTTGCGGCCCGCGTCCGGCGCGTCGGCGCCGGAGGCCAGTTCGGGCAGGGCGACGGCAACGGTCTTGGTCAGTTCGTCGCCTTCCAGGTTGATGCCGCGCAGCACCACGGTCAGGCGGCCGTTGTCCGGCAGCGCGGCCGCGATGGCCTGCATGTCGGCGGCCGGACGGCTTTCGTGGCGCGGCGCGAAATGGTCCATGAACCAGTCCGGGCGGAACAGCATGAAGGTCACCAGCAGCAGGACTCCGACTTCGAGCAGCGTGCAGCGCGTGCGGAACCAGCGCATGGTGGCCGCGGCGAAGGTCAGCGAAGCCAGGGTGGCGCCCGCTACCACCAGCGCCAGTTCCCAGCCGTAGCTGACGTCGATCAGCAGCAGCATGGGGTTGAACACGAACATGAACGGCAGGATGGCCGTGCGCGCCGCGTAGGTGACGCCCTGGATGCCGGTCTTGATCGGATCCTCGCCCGAGATCGCGGCGGCCGCGAACGTGGCCAGGCCGACCGGCGGCGTGATGTCGGCCATGATGCCGTAATAGAACACGAACATATGCACGGCGATCAGGGGGATGACCAGCCCGTTCTGCGCGCCCAGTTCCACCACCACCGGCGCCATCAGCGTGGCCATCAGGATGTAGTTGGCCGTCGTGGGCATGCCCAGCCCCAGGATCAGGCACACCACCGCCGTGAAGATCAGCATGAGCAGCACGTTGCCCATCGACACCAGCTCGACGAAGGCCGTCATGCGCAGGCCCAGGCCGGTCAGGGTGATGGCGCCGACGATCAGCCCCGCGGTGCCGCAGGCGATGGCGATGCCTATCATGTTGCGGGCGCCTTCTTCCAGGCCGCCGACGGCGTCGCGCCATCCCTGGCGCCAGGCCGGCCCCGCCGGCTGCTTGCGGAACCAGGCGATCAGCGGGCGCTGCGTCACCATCTGGAACAGCATCGCCATCGCCGCCCAGAACGCGGACAGGCCCGCCGACAGCTCTTCCACGCTCAGGCACCACACGAGGATGCCGATCGGGATCAGGAAGTACAGGCCGGCGCGCACGGTGGGCCAGGGCTGCGGCCGCACCGGATGGTTGATGTCGATGTCCTGCGGCAGGTCGGGGTGGCGGGCCGCGATGCGCAGCAGCCACAGGTAGAGCGCGGCCAGGATGGCCAGCAGCAGCCAGGTGGCCGCGGCGCCCGCCACCGCCTGTATGCCGGTGCCGATGTAGTACACGGCGCCCATCACCACCAGCGTGCCGCTGATGCCCATGCCCCATCCCGCCAGCTTCTGCAGCGGCGTGCGCGCGGGCCCGGAGGCCATCATGGGCTGGATCCCCAGCTTCAGGGCCTCCAGGTGGACGATGTAGAAGAGGGCGATGTAGGAGATCGCGGCCGGCAGGATCGCGTGGCGGATGATGTCGGTATAGGGGATGCCGACGTATTCGATCATCAGGAACGCGGCCGCGCCCATCACCGGCGGCATGATCTGGCCGTTGACCGAGGACGCGGTTTCGATCGCCCCGGCGCGCACGCCGCCGTAGCCGGCCTTCTTCATCAGGGGTATCGTGAAGATCCCGCCGGTCACCACGTTGGCCACCGACGAGGCCGATACCAGGCCGTTGACGGCGGAAGACACCACGGCCACCTTGGCCGGGCCGCCCCGCAGGTGCCCCAGCAGCGCGAACGACACCTGCATCATGTAGTTGCCGGCGCCGCACTTGTCCAGCATGGAGCCCAGCAGCACGAAGATGAAAATGTAGGACACCGACACGCCCAGCGCCACGCCGTAGACGCCTTCGGTGGTGAGCCACATGTGGGACATCAGGCGTTCCAGCGACGCGCCCCGGTGGGCCAGCACGTCGGGCAGCCAGGGGCCGGCCAGCGCGTAGGCGACGAACACCAGGCCCAACACCGTCATGGGCAGGCCCAGCGCGCGGCGCGTCACTTCCAGCAGCAGCGCCAGCCCGATGGCGGCGGTGGCCACGTCCATGGGGGTGGGCTGCCCCGGCCGGCCGGCCAGTTCGTTGTAGAACACATAGAGATAGCTTCCGCAGAAGCCGGCCATCAACGCCAGCGCCCAGTCGTACCAGGGCATGCGATCGCGCGCGGACCGCTTGCTGGCCGGATAGGCCAGGTAGCCCAGGAACATGGCGATGCCCAGGTGCAGGGCGCGCGCCTCGGTGTCGTTGAAAATGCCCCAGTTCAGCGAGAACGGCAGCGGCGACGCGTACCAGAGCTGGAAGAGGGACCAGATCAGCGCGCCCGCGGCCAGCGTCGCGCCCGCGACGCCGCGCACGTTGCGGCCTCCGCGGTCGGCATCGGCGACCAGCTGTTCCAGGTCCGGGGCCGGCGATTGCGGCTCTTTTGTCATGAATTTCCCCTGCATGGTGCGCGCCACGGAAAGGCGCGCGTTGTGTCCTTGCGCGCGGCTGCGGCGCGCAAGGGGCGGCAGCCGCCGGGACCGCGCGCGGGGCGGGTCCGTCGGGCATGCCGGACTGGCGGTACCGCGGCCTTAGAGCAGGCCCTTTTCCTTGAAGTACTTCTCGGCGCCCGGATGCAGGGGCGCCGACAGGCCGTTCTTCACCATGTCAGCGGCCTTCAGGTTGGCGAAGGCCGGGTGCAGCTTCTTGAAGTCGTCGAAGTTGTCGAACACGGCCTTGACCACGGTGTAGACGGTGGCGTCGGGCACGTCGGCCGAGGTCACGAAAGTGGCGGTGACGCCGTACGTCTTGGTCTCGTCCGGGTTGTTCGGATACAGCCCGGCCGGGATCGTGGCGTGGGCGTAGTACGGGTACTTTTCGACTAGTTTGTCCACCGCGGGGCCGGTCAGCGAGACGAGCTTGGCGCCGCAACTGGTGGTGGGGTCCTGGATGTTGGCGGACGGGTGGCCGACGCCATAGAAGAAGCCGTCGATCTTGCCATCGCACACCGCGGAGCCGTGCTCGTCCGGACGCAGTTCGGACGCGAGCGAGAAGTCCTTCATCGTCCAACCCATGGTGGCCAGCAGTTCTTCCATCGAGGCGCGGGTGCCCGAGCCGGGGTTGCCAACGTTGAAGCGCTTGCCCTTCAGGTCTTCGAAGCTCTTGATGTTGGCTTCCTTGCGCGTCACGACGGTGAACGGTTCGGGGTGGATCGAGAAGACGGAGCGCAGCTTCGGATAGGGGCCCGCCTGCTTGAACTGGCCTTCGCCGTTGTAGGCGTTGAAGCCGACGTCGGACTGCACGACGCCCAGGTCCAGCTCGCCGGCCTTGATGGTGTTGGCGTTGAAGACCGAGCCGCCGGTCGATTCGACCGAACAGCGGATGCCGTGATTGGCGCGGTCCTTGTTGACGAGGCGGCAGATGGCGCCGCCGGCGGCATAGTAGACGCCGGTGACGCCGCCCGTGCCGATACTGACGAACTTCTGTTGGGCGGCGGCAGGAGCCGGCGCCGCGGACAGCAATGCCGTGGCCAGGCCCGCGGCTGCGAGCGTCCAGGCATTGCGATGGCCCAAGGGGTGTTTGACGGACGTGGTCATGCAAACTCCTTTTGGGGGTTTTCCCCGTGAGATTGCCGGTCTTTGCCGGCGGTTGGCGCATCCCGCGAGCCCGCGGAACGCCCTGTGCGAATCTTCACGCGCCCGCGCGAGGCGGGCAGGGGCGCGGCGGATTCCCCCCGCCGCGCCGGCAGCCGGCGCCTAGGCGCGCGCCTGCTCGATGGCGGCGTCGATGGCGCCGGCCAGGCGTTCGGTCAATTGGTCCAGTTCATCCTCCGTGACGATGAAGGGCGGCGCGAGCAGCACGTGGTCGCCGTGGCGGCCGTCGATGGTGCCGCCCATCGGATAGACCATCAGTCCGCGCGCCATGGCCTCGCGCTTGATGCGCGCATGCAGCGACAGCGCCGGATCGAAGGTCTGCTTGCTGGCGCGGTCGCGCACTAGCTCGACGCCCATGAACAGGCCTCGGCCGCGGATATCGCCCACGTGCGGATGGGCGCCCAGCGCGTGTTCGAGCCGAGCGCGCAGGCCCGCGCCTTGCTCGCGCACGCGCGCCAGCAGGCCGTCGCGCCGGATCACGTCCTGCACGGCGAGCGACGCCGCGCAGGCCACCGCATGGCCCAGGTAGGTGTGGCCGTGCTGGAAGAAGCCGCTGCCTTGCTGCATGGCTCCCACGACGCGCTGCTGCGCCATCACGGCGCCGATGGGCTGATAGCCGCCGCCCAGGCCCTTGGCGATGGTGATCAGATCGGGCGTCACGCCTTCCTGCTCCACCGCGTACAGCGTGCCGGTGCGGCCCATGCCGCACATCACTTCGTCGGCGATCAGCAGCACGCCATGGCGGTCGCATACCTCGCGGATGCGCCGGAAGTAGCCGGGCACGGCGGTGACCGCGCCGGCCGTAGCGCCGACCACGGGCTCGGCCACGAAGGCCATGACGGTGCCCGGGCCCAGCCGTTCGAAGGTCTGCTCCAGTTCGAGGGCCAGGCGCTCGCCGTACTGTTCGGCGCTTTCGCCTTCACGCTGGTCGCGGTACGCATAGCAGGGCGAAACGTGCTCGACCTCGATCAGCAGCGGCGCGAATTGCGCGCGCCGCCAGGCGTTGCCGCCCACCGCCAGCGCGCCCAGCGTATTGCCGTGGTAGCTCTGCCGGCGCGCCACGATGTGGCGGCGTTCGGGCTGGCCGATCTCGACGAAGTACTGGCGAGCCATTTTCAGCGCCGCCTCCACGGCCTCCGAGCCGCCCGACACGAAGTACGCGTGCGAGATGCCGGCCGGGGCGTCGGCGACCAGGCGGTCGGCCAGCTGCTCGGCCACTTCCGTGGTGAAGAAGCTGGTGTGCGCATAGGCCAGCGCGTCGATCTGCGCATGCATGGCGGCCTGGATGTCGGGATGGTTGTGGCCCAGGCAGGAAACGGCGGCGCCGCCCGAGCCGTCGAGATATGCGCGGCCGGCGCTGTCATAGACCCAGGCGCCCTGGCCGCGCACGGCGACAGGGGGCGTCTGGCGTAGGGATCGATGCAGGACGTGGGTTTGGCTCATGAGGCGATTCCACTGATCAGGAGTTGAAGACGAATCCGGGCGTCAGGCCGGCCGGCGGGGCTGGCCGCCGTTCCAGTAAATGTTGTCGGTGAGCAGGCGCTGCTCCACCTCGGTCAGGCGGTTCAGCACCTCGTCTCCGCCGCGCGCCGTCAGGCGCGCGATCAGGTGTTCGGCCAGGCCCAGCAGGCCGGCGGTGGTATGGAAGAACGAACCGGGCCCGTGGCGGGCGGGGCGGGCCTGCACCCCGTCGCGATCGGGCGGGGCGAAGCGCAGCGTGTGGCGGGCATCCACGGCCAGTGGCGAGAGCGGGTCGTCGGTCAGCGCGATGAGCGCGACGCCGCGCTGGGCCGCCTGGCGCGCCAGCTGGACGGTGGCGGTGGGATAGGGCGCCTGCGAAATCACGATCAGCGCGTCGCTGGCGCCCAGGTTGTCGGCCTGTTCGGCGGGGGCGCCGCCCAGGCCGTCGATCAGCACGCTGTTGCGGCGCACCAGCTGGTAGGCATAGCGCATCTGGAAGGCGATGCCGAAGGCGGAACGCGTTCCCAGAAAGCCCACCTGGCGGGCTTCCAGCAGGGTCTGCACCGCCGCGTCGAAGGCGGAGGGCGGGTTCAGGGCGCACACGGAGCCCACGGCCTGCACCTGATATTCGGTCAGTACGTCGTGCCCGGGCGCGGCGGGCTCGCCCGCGGCGGCCTGCAAGGCGGCCGCGCGGTCGCGCAGCCCCGGCTTGCCCTGTCCGGCCAGCGCCTGCTGGAAGGGCAGGCGGAAATCCTCGTAGCTGGAGAACCCCACGGCCCGCGCCAGCCGCAGCATCGTGGCGGGCGCGACGCCCAGCGCCTGGGCCTGGCGCCGCATCGACCACAGGCCGACCTCGGCCGGATGCGCCGCGACCCAGCGCGCCGCCCGCTGCAGTTCCGGGGGCAAGTGTTCCAGCTTTTCCTGGAGGGCGAGGAGCAGGTCCGACGGGAGGGACATATCGGGCGGCGATTCTGAAAAAAACACATGATAAATCTCTGTTCAATTAAAAAACATGTGTTTCTTGTAGGGGCTTCCACCTAGGGCCGCGCAGGGGAAATTCCGCTACCGCGCCGGGGCCGCAAGTCCATGAATCTTGCTGTCATCCGCAGCAAACTCGTATTCATTTATTTACATCGTGCAGGGGGATTTTTGTTTGACTCGAATAGATCGTGCGCATATCATTCGTATAGAAATGAATTTGACCGAATCCACTTTTTCCCATGACTGACGCAGCGAAATCCGATCCCACCCAGCAGTACGACCTGCGCATTTTGCGGGCCCTGCGCCGCATTACGCGCTCGATCGCGCTGCACTCTCGCCAGCTGTCCGCCGTCAGTCATATCACCGCGCCGCAACTGATGTGCCTGCGCACGGTGATCGGCAACGGCCCCATGACGGCCACGGCCATCAGCCGCGAGATGCACGTCAGCCCCAGCACCGTGGTGGGCATCCTGGATCGCCTGGAAGACAAGGGCCTGATCCGCCGCGAGCGCGGCCGTGAAGACCGCCGCATCGTGTTCGTCACGGCCACGGAAGCCGGGCGCGAGCTGGCGCAGGGCGCGCCTTCTCCACTGCAGAAGCATCTTGCCGACGCGCTCAACGCGCTGCCGGAACTCGAACAGGCCACCATCACGCTGTCCCTGGAGCGCATCGTCGCGCTCATGGAGCAGGATGGCCAGGCCGCCGTCGACACGCATGGCGATGTGTCGTCGCCCATCCTTGAAGTGCCCACGGGCGGGGCACCCCCAGAATCGGGAATCGTCGCATGAAGAAAAACGAACTGGACTACCCAACCCTCTCAAGTGCCGTGGCGCCGGCGGTCAGCGCGCAGACCCATACCATGCGTCTGCCCGACCGCAAAGACGGCGCCGCCATCCACCGCCTCATTTCCGAGTGCCCGCCACTCGACCTGAATTCCCTCTACGCGTACCTGCTCCTTGCCGAGCACTTTCGCGACACCTGCGTCCTGGCCGAAAGCTCCGGCGGGCGTATCGACGGTTTTATCTCCGCTTATGTGATCCCGACCCGGCCCGACGTCCTGTTCGTCTGGCAGGTCGCGGTGCACACCCGCGCACGCGGCCATCGGTTGGGCCGCGCCATGCTCCGCGAACTCTTGCGCCGCAAGGGTCTTGAGCATGTCCGCTATCTCGAAACCACGGTGGGGCCTGACAACCAGGCATCGCGTCGCAGTTTCGCCGGCCTGGCCGGCGAACTGGGCGCCCACGTCTCCGAACAGCCGTTCTTCGACCGGCACCTCTTCGGCGGCGCGGACCATGACGATGAGATGTTGTTGAGGATAGGTCCGTTCGCCTTGCCGACCCCTTAGGGGTGGCGCAAGCCCAGCGGTCTTATCGACTACCGGGATGGTTGGCCGATCCGGATGCGCGAAAGCACCCGGAGGGAGCTGGCCGTCTGTCAACTTATGAGATGAAAGGGAGGATTAATCATATGGACTTGAAAATCTTTGACCGGATGGAGTCGGAGGTGCGGGGCTACATCCGGTCGTTCCCCGTGATCTTCAGCCAGGCCAGGGGTTCGACGCTGATCGATGAAGACGGCACCGAGTACATCGATTTCTTCAGCGGCGCCGGCACCCTCAATTACGGCCACAACAATCCTGTTCTCAAGGAAAAGCTGCTGGAGTATGTGCAGTCGGACGGCGTCGTCCATGGCCTGGACATGGCCACCAGCGCGAAGAAGCGTTTCCTGGAGACGGTGGATCGCGTGCTGCTCAAGCCGCGCAACTGGCAGTACACCCTGCAGTTCACCGGCCCGACGGGAACCAACGCCGTCGAGGCGGCGCTGAAGATCGCGCGCCAGGTCAAGGGGCGTTCGAACGTCATTTCGTTCACGCACGGATTCCATGGCGTGAGCGGCGGCTCGCTGGCGGTGACCGCCAACATGAAATTCCGCGAAGCCTCCGGCTATGCGCTGGGCAACACCTCGTTCATGCCCTACGACGGATACTTCGGTCCGGACGTGGACACCATGGCCTACCTTGAGCGCATGCTGGAGGACCCCAGCAGCGGCATGGACAAGCCTGCCGCCGTCATCGTGGAGACGGTGCAGGGCGAAGGCGGCGTGAACGTCGCCACCCTGCGTTGGCTGAAAGAGCTGGAGAAGCTCTGCAAGCGCCACGACATGCTGCTCATCGTGGACGACATCCAGGTCGGCTGCGGCCGGACCGGCACGTTCTTCAGCTTCGAGGCCGCGGGCATCCGCCCCGACATCATCACCCTGTCGAAGTCGCTGTCCGGTTTCGGCCTGCCGATGTCGCTGGTGCTGATGAAGCCCGAACTGGACGTCTGGAAACCGGGCGCCCACAGCGGCACGTTCCGCGGCAACAACCTGGCCTTCGTCACGGCGACGCAGGCGCTGGAAACCTACTGGACCAATGCCGCCTTCACCGCCGACATCCAGCGCAAGGAGCGCCAGGTGCGCGACTGGCTGGAGAACCTGGTTCACAGCTATCCCAACGCCGGCCTGTCGGTGCGCGGCCGCGGCCTGATCCAGGGGCTGGTGTGCAACGCCACGCCCGCCCTGGCCAACCGCATCGCGCAGAACGCCTTCAAGAAGGGCGTGGTGATCGAAACCTCGGGCGCGCAGGACGAAGTGCTGAAGCTGCTGCCCGCGCTGACGATCGAGGAAGAGCTGCTGGGCAAGGGCCTGGAGGTGATCGAGGCCAGCGTGGCGGAGGCGCTCGCCGAAGAGGGGCAGTCCGCCCGCATCCTGAAATTTGGAGGAAAACGTCAATGATCGTACGCAATGTCAAAGATGTGATCGGCACCGCCGATGAGGTCCGCACCGATACCTGGGTCAGCCGCCGCGTGCTGCTGAAGAAGGACGGGATGGGGTTTTCCTTCCACGAAACCACCATCTTCCCGGGCGGCCGCACCCATATCCACTACAAGAACCATCTTGAAGCGGTGTGGTGCATCGAGGGCGACGGCTCCATCGAAACCATTGCCGACGGCAAGAAATACGACCTGGGACCCGGCGTGGTCTATGCCCTGAACGAGCATGACGAGCACTGGCTGTGCGGCGGCAAGGAGCCGCTGCGCGTCATCTGCGTCTTCAACCCGCCGCTGACCGGCCAGGAAGTGCACGACAAGGAAGGCGTCTACGCACTGCCCGAGGCCGAGGCCCAGGTCGCCTGATACAAGGAGGTTCGCATGATCTCAGCTGCACAGGATCCGTACGCCTCGCGTACGGATCGAAGTTCCGCCATCATCGCCCGCCAGGATCCGGTGGTTTACGAGGACGGCAAATACGCCAGCGCCCTGAATGCCGAGCAAGTCGGGCAGTACGAGCGCGACGGTTTCCTCCTGCTGGAGAACCTGTTCTCCGAAGACGAGATCCGCGCGCTGTCGTCCGAAGTTGAACGCATGACGCGCGATCCCTCGATCATCCGCCGGGAAGAGTCCATCACCGAGCCGGGCAGCAATGCCGTGCGCTCCATCTTCATGGTGCACGTGCTCAATCCGATCCTGTCGCGCCTGGTGCGCGATCCCCGGTTGGTCAACGTGGCGCGCCAGATCCTCGGCTCCGAGGTGTACATCCACCAGTCCCGCGCCAACATGAAGCCCGGCTTCAAGGGCAAGGAGTTCTACTGGCACTCCGACTTCGAGACCTGGCACGTCGAAGACGGCATGCCCTCGATGCGCGCCCTCAGCTGCTCGGTGCTGCTGACCGACAACAACGAGTGCAACGGTCCGCTGATGCTGGTGCCGGGTTCGCACCGGCAGTTCATCTCGTGCGTGGGCGAGACGCCCAACGATCACTACAAGCAGTCGCTGAAAAAGCAGGAATACGGCGTGCCGGATCCGGTCAGCCTGCAACTGCTGGTGGAGCAGGGCGGTATCCGCTCCATGACGGCCAAGGCCGGTTCGGTGGTGTTCTTCGACTGCAACACGATGCACGGCTCCAACAGCAACATCTCGCCGTGGCCGCGCGCCAACGTGTTCATGGTCTACAACAGCATGGAGAACACCTTGAGCCCGCCCAAATACGGGCTCACGCCGCGTCCCGAACACATCGCGACGCGCAAGGGGTTCAAGGCGGTCACGCCGCTGGACACGCTGAAGCTGGTCGGCGGCTGAACCCGCCGACAGGAAACCCGGGCAGCGGATCGCCCGGGTTTTTTTTCGCCCGCGGGCCATGCGTAGGGAAAAATGCCCGAGCAAGCCGCCAGCACGGGAGGCGGGGATCCGTCCCTCCTCTGCTATTCTTGGCGCATCCCGCCATCCTGGAACCCGGTTCGCCATGTCCGCCCGCATCCTCAGCCTGCATATCTACCCGCTCAAGTCCTGCGCGGGCATCGACCTGAACGAATCCCCCATCGATCGCGCCGGCCTGGCCCACGACCGACGCTGGATGCTGATCGGGGACGACGGGGCGTTCATGACGCAGCGCCAGTGGCCGGCCATGGCGCTCGTTCGCACGGCGATCACGGCGGATGCCCTGCGCCTGTCCGCGCCCGGCATGCCGGATCTGGACGTCGCGCTGGACGGTTCCGGCCTGGAAGGCGGCCCGCAGGACGTCACCGTCTGGAAGGACACGATCGCGGCCCGGCGCGAAAGCGAGGCCGCCGGACGCTGGTTCTCCGAATTCCTCGGAACGCCGTGCCGCCTGTACAAGGTCGACGCGGCCGCGCGGCGGCCGGCCAAGCTCGACTGGGTCTCGCGCTGGACCGAGTCGCATCCCGACCTGGCCGACAGTTTTTCGGGCGACCACCATTTCGGCTTCGCCGACGGCTTTCCGCTGCTGGTGGCCAACCAGGCCTCGCTGGACGACCTCAACGCGCGCCTGCGCGCCAAGGGGGCCGAGCCGGTGCCGATGGACCGCTTCCGACCCAATATCGTGGTGGAGGGCGAATGGGAACCCTTCGAAGAAGACCACACCGCGATGATCGTCGCGGCCGGCGTGAAGATGGCGTTCGTCAAGCCCTGCACCCGCTGCTCGATTCCGGACATCGACCAGCGCACCGCCCAGCGCTATGAAGAGCCGGGCCGCACGCTGGCGGGCTACCGCAATCTGGAAATCGGGGTGGTATTCGGCCAGAACGCCATTGTCGACGCGCCCGCCGGGGCCCGCCTGAAAGTGGGCGACGGGGTGGAGATCGAACTGGATTTCTAGGCCGCGCCGGCGCGGGCCGCGCTCGGGCCGAAGACAGCTTCAGGCCTGCCAGGCCCGGCACGTTCAGGGCGATGCTGCCGATGCCCGCCCACAGCGCTCAGGCGGCGCCCAGGGCAGGGCTTTCATGGCGACCGCCAGCAGCCGGTCGCTGGCAGCGGGCCGTCCCGCTGCGGCAAAAACTATAGAATACCGGCTTCCAACGGCAAAACCGGGTGCCGGGCATCAACTCTTGCAACACTTCGCGTTCCGGGCCGCGAAACCAGGATATTCCCATCATGCAACGCATTATGCTGCGGGCAAAGCTGCACCGCGTCACGGTCACCGAAGCCGACCTTCACTACGAAGGGTCTTGTGGCATCGACGAAGACCTGCTGGACGCTGCCGGCATGCGCGAGTTCGAACGCATCGAACTCTACAACGTCACCAACGGCGAACGCTTCGACACCTACATCATCAAGGCGGCCCGCGGCAGCGGCGCCATTTCCTTGAACGGCGCCGCCGCGCGCCGGGCCCAGGTCGGCGATCTGCTGATCATCTGCACCTACGGCCCGATGTCCGAAGCCGATTCGGCCGCGCACAAGCCGCAGGTCGTGCTGGTGGACGACGCCAACCGCGTCAAGGAAATCCGCAAGTTCCCGGCCTGAGGCCGGGCCGAACGCGGCGCCCGCCTTGCCGGCCGGCGCCGCGTCAACCCTGAACTGTTTCATCATGAGCTTCCAGGTCATCATCCAACCCAGCCAGCATCAATTCCCGGTCGAGCCCGGCCAGACCGTGCTCGATGCCGCCCTGGCCGCGGGCATCGTCCTGCCTTATAGCTGTCGCAACGGCGCGTGCTCCACCTGCAAGGGCCGCGTGGTTTCCGGGGAGTTCGATGCCGGGCAGTATCCGGCGCAGATCCTGTCGCCCGAAGAACTGGCCGACGGCTACACGCTGTTCTGCCAGGCCCGTCCGGCTTCCGACATGGTGGTCGAGTCCACCGAGGTCCGCCTGGCCGGCGACATCCAGATCCGCAAGCTGCCCTCGCGCGTGCAGACGCTGGAACGCGTGGCGCCGGACGTCACGGTGATCAAGCTGCAGCTGCCGGCTTCTGAGCAGTTCCGCTATTACGCCGGGCAGTACATCGAAGTCATCCTGAAGGACGGCCGCCGTCGCAGCTATTCCATGGCGGGCGCCCCGCATACCGGCAGCCCCCTCGAACTGCACATCCGCCACATGCCGGGCGGCGTCTTCACCGACCACGTCTTCGGCGCCGGCGAGACGCAGATGAAAGAGCGCGAGATCCTGCGCCTGGAAGGGCCTTTCGGCTCCTTCTTCCTGCGCGAGGACAGCGACAAGCCCATCGTGCTGCTGGCCAGCGGCACGGGCTTCGCGCCGGTCAAGGCGATCGTCGAGCACATGATCCACAACAACATCAATCGTCCCGTCGCGCTCTACTGGGGCGGGCGCCGTCCGCGCGATCTCTACATGCACGAGCTGGCGCAGTCGTGGGAGGCCCAGCTGCCGGCGTTCCGCTACGTGCCGGTGGTGTCCAACGCCCTCCAGGAAGACGGCTGGACCGGCCGCACCGGCTTCGTCCACGAGGCCGTCCTGCAGGACATCGCCGACCTGTCCGGCCATCAGGTCTATGCCTGCGGCACGCCGCTGATGGTGGACGCGGCCAGGCGCGAGTTCAGCAGCCAGAACGGGCTGCCCCCGGAAGAGTTCTACGCGGACGCCTTCACGTCCGAAGCCGACTTGGCGAAAGCCGCGTCCTGAGTAACAGGGCATGAATGAAAGGGGCGGAACGAACGGGCCTGGAAAGGTTTGTGACTTCCGCCCCTTTTTATTCCGTAGGCGCGGCGAAATCGCCGGGGTAAACTGCCGTGGCAGCAGCTTGCCATGGGTCGCGGACATCGGGTCCGCGGACCGAGCTGGCACGCAAGGAGCAATGCGGGCATGAAAGTAGCGGTATTGGGTGGCGGCATCATCGGAATCTCCAGCGCCTGGTGGCTGAACCAGGCGGGCCACGACGTCGTGGTCATCGATCGCTGCACCGGTCCCGCGCAGGAAACCAGCCTGGCCAACGGCGCCCAGATTTCGGTGTCGTATGCCGAGCCCTGGGCCAATCCGCAGGCGCCCTTCAAGCTGCTTAAATGGATGTTCCAGGACAACGCCCCGCTGCTGTTCCGCCCGCAGCTGGACTGGCGGCAATGGATGTGGGGTCTCGCCTTCCTGCGCGAATGCCTGCCCGGCCGCCTGGCGCCCAATATCCGCGCCATGGTCCGCATGGCCGAATACAGCCGCGCCACCTTGCGCGGCATGCGCGCCGACCTGGGCATCCAGTACGACCATCTTGAGCGCGGCATCCTGAATTTCTACCGCGACCAGCACGAATTCGAGAACTCGCAACGCGCCGCCGGCCTGATGCGCGACTTCGGCGTGGAGCGGCGCGTGGTGTCGACCGACGAGGTCATCGCCATCGAGCCCGCCCTGGCGCCGCATCGCCAGACCATCGTCGGGGGCGACTACACGCCCGAGGACGAAAGCGGCGACGTGCACCTGTTCACGGTGGCCCTGGCCGAGCACTGCGCCCGCGCCGGCGTCGAGTTCCACTACAACACCCGCGCCACGCGCCTGCTGACCACCGGCGGCACGGTGCAGGGCGTCGAAATCATCGGGCCCGACGGCCGCTACGGCGCCTTGTCGGCCGATGCCTATGTCGTGGCCATGGGCAGTTTCAGTCCCGGCCTGTTGCGTCCCCTGGGCATCCCCTGCAACGTCTACCCGGCCAAGGGCTATTCCGCGACCTTCCCGGTGCTCAAGCCGGACGGCGCGCCCACGGTCAGCCTGACCGACAGCAGCCATAAAGTCGTATTCTCTCGTTTGGGCGACCGTCTGCGCATGGCGGGCACCGCGGAGCTGTCCGGATATTCCCGCAGCCTGAATACGGGGCGCTGCGAAGCCATGACCCGCCTGGCGCGCGAACTTTTTCCCGACGCGCTCGATTTCGAGCGCGTCAGCTATTGGTCGGGCTTGCGTCCGTCCACTCCCTCGAACGTGCCCATCATCGGCCGCAGCCGTATCCCCAACCTGTACGTCAATACAGGGCACGGTACGCTCGGTTGGACGATGGGCGTTGGCTCGGGCCGGGCATTGGCCGATCTGCTCAGCGGACGGCGGCCAGAACCGGAATTTCCTTTTCTTGGTCTGTGAACCTATGAAGAATCTGCAATTGGCGGGCATTGCCCGCGCGATGTTCGCCAACCGGCGCGCATGGGTATTCGGCGCCGCCATGGCGATGGCCGGAGCGGCCAATGCCGCCGCGGTCGAAATACAGGTCTGGCACACGCTGACCGACGCAAACAAGGCCGAGTTCGAAAAGCTCGCCAAGCAATACAACAAGGAGCAGGACCAGGTCCGCGTCACGCTGCGCGGCTTCGCCTCGGCCAGCGCGCTGGAACAAGAGGCCGTTTCCGCCGTCAAGGCCAAGAAGGGCCCGAACCTGCTGCAACTGACCGACAACCATTCGCCCGAAGTCGTGGCCCAGCACAAGGCCGTGCTGCCGATGTACGAATTGCTGGCCAAGTATCCGATCAAGGACCTGAACTGGTTCGTGCCGGCCACCAGCAGCTTCACGCGCGACAGCAAGGGCCGCCTGCTGGCGTTCCCCTGGATGGCCGAAGTGCCGGTGATGTTCTACAACACCGCCGCCTACAAGAAGGCCGGCCTGGACCCCAACAAGCCCGCCCGCACCTGGACCGCGCTGCAAGCCGAACTGCTGAAGCTGCGCGACGTGGCCGACATCGACTGCCCCTACGCTTCCAGCGAGCAGGTCACGGTCCACCTGGAAAACCTGGCGCCGATCAACAACCAGCTGTTCACCAGCAACAACAACGGGCTGGACGCCGTCACCAAGAAGTCCGCCGCGCCGGCCATGCAGTTCGACACGCTCTACATGCGCCACATCTCGCTGATGGTGAGCTGGAAGCGTTCGCTGCTGTTCGTGGCGCACTCGGGCGACAACGCCAGCGACAAGCTGTTCGCCAAGGGCGAATGCGCGGTGCTGACCTCCAATACCGGCGCCTTCGGCCAGTTCCTCAACACCAAGTCGCTGTCGTTCGGCGTCGCGCCGCTGCCTTACTACGACCAGGTCACCAAGGACGGCGGCAAGCCGTTCGTGAGCGGTTCGGCGCTGTGGGCGCTCGAAGGCCATCCCCAGGCCGAGGAAAAGGCCACCGCCCAGTTCCTGGCCTGGCTGTCCAAGCCCGTCATCGCCGCCGAATGGCACCAGCGCACCGGCTACCTGCCGCTGACGGAAGCCGCCTTCCGCGCTTCGGACGTCTCGTTCTACGACCGCATCCCCGGCGTCCAGGCGCTGATCGCCTCCATGCGCACGCAGCCGGGCACCAACAGCCGCGGCTTCCGCATGGCCAACTACGAGCGCATCGAGCCCGTGCTGAACCAGCAGCTCAACGAAGCCTTCGAAGGCAAGGTGCCGCCGGTGGCGGCGCTGAACAACGCCGCTTCGCAGGCGCGCAGCATCGCCGCGCAGCGCTGATCTCGGCAAGGCAATCCGGCGGCGCCCGCGCCGCCCGGAAACCCGGTCCTCGGACCGGGTTTTTTTTCGCCCGGCGAAGGCAGCGGGACCAAAGCATCCATTCGTACATGCCAGTCTGGCGAGGCCGGGGGCGCTCATCCACCATGCGTGCATGCGCATCGCTTCCGGTGCGCCTTTCGCTCGCGGTGAGGCATGTTTCGACTCTTCTTCATGGCGGCAGGCCTGTCCTGCCTGGGGGCTTGCACATGGTCCGACAAGGGCGCCGCCGGATCGTCCTGGCAGGCGGCGCGGCCGGCCGCGCAAGGCTTCCGCTTCGACTGGCAGCTGTCCGGCGATCCCGCCGTGGCGCCCATGCAGGTGTTCGACGACGGCAAGGAAACCTGGCTGCAATTCGCGCCCGGGCAGGCCTTGCCGGCGATCTTCGGCATCGGCAGCGATGGCGAACGCGCCTTGCCGTATTTCCGGCGCGACCCCTATGTGGTGCTGACGGGCGGATGGAACCGGCTGGCGTTCCGGGGAGGGCGTTTGTCGGCCCGGGCGCAGCGCCTGCAGGCGCTTGCCGACGCAAGCGTCGAGCGGGCGCCGGACGCGCCGCAACCCCTCGCGCCGCGCAGCTTGCCGGAATCCGCCGCCGTTTCGCCAGGCGCCGTTCCCCTGGCCGCGGTCGCGGAGCCGGTCGCCGCCGTGCCGGCCGCGGCTTCGCCAGCCGCCGCCGTTGCGCCCGGCGCCCCGGATAGCCCGGGCGTCCCGCCCGCGCGCTATCGCGCCGCGCCGCCGGACGCCACCTTGCGGGCCGTGCTGGCGCGCTGGGCTGGCATGGCGGGGTGGACGTTCCAGCCGCAGCATTGGGCGGTCGACGTCGACATCCCGCTGTCCGCCACGGCGGAATTCTCCGGCGATTTCAAATCGGCCGTGCGCGAGCTGCTGGGCGCCACCGAACTCGCGGAAAAGCCGCTGCAACCTTGCTTCTACGGCAACAAGGTGCTGCGCGTCGTGCCGCTGGCGCAGTCCTGCACGCGCATGGCCGCGCCGGGAGGGGCCGCCGCATGAACCGCAGACTGCTTGCCTGCGCCGTGGCATCGGGGATGCTGGGCGGATGCTCGATCTCGCAGCAGGCCGCCGACCACCGCCGCGCCGCCGTCGAACGGCAGGCCGGCGCCACCGCCCGCCACCAGGCCTTCGCCGATGGCCTGACCGACCGCGCCTCGCGCCTGGCCGCGCAGGAGGTCGCCATGCCCTGGCTGGCCGGCAAACCTCAGCCGCTGGCGCGTGAAGTGCTGCTGCCTCCCGCCTTGCGGGAAAACGTGAAAACCACGCTGATGCTGGCCGACGACGCCGATCTGCCCGAGGTCGCGCAGCGCCTGACCGCCGCCACGGGCATCGCCGTGCGCGTGCGGCCGGATGCCTTGCTGCCGCTGGACTTCTTCCTGCCGCGGCTGGCCGCCAGCGGCGCGCTCGCGATTCCCGCGCCCGCCAGCCTGGAAATCCGCGCGGGCGGGCAGCCGTTGGCCGATCTGCTCGATGCCCTCGCGGCCCGCTATTCCGTGCATTGGCGCTACGAGCACAACGCGCTGGAGTTCTATCGCACCGAAAGCCGCGTGTTCGACCTGCGCGCGCTCTCGCTTGCCAGCAAGGTCGACATCCGGCTGGGCCGCTCGGGCAGCGCGGAAGGCGAGGGCTTCGAAAGCGCGTCCAACACCACGCTGTCCGCCGGCGAACACAATGCGCTGGCCGTCCTGCGCGCCAACATCATGCCGCTGCTGACCCGTTCCGGCGTCGTGGCCGACGCGGTCGAGGGCGCCACGTCCCTCGTCGTCACGGATACTCCGGAAGCGCTGGAGCGCGTCGCCCGCTACCTCGAACGCGAGAACAAGGCGCTGACGCGCCGCGTCCGGCTGGTCTTCGAGGAAATCACCGTCATCGCCAACGACGCGGTATCGGGCGGCATCGATTGGAGCGCCGTCTATGCCGCGGCCGGCGCCACGGCCCGGCTGGCGCTGCCGGGCGGCGGCGGCGACGGCGTGCTCGATGCCTCGGTGGGCAAGGGGCCGTTCCGGGGTTCGCAGGCCATCGTCTCCGCGCTCAGCCAGATGGGGGCCGTCGTGCGGCATAGCCGGGTTCCCGTCCTGACGCTGAACCGCCGGCCCGTCACGCACGCCGTGAGAACCACGTTTTCCTACATCGACCGGGTGCAGAGCACCGCCGTGGCCGGAACCGCGCCGGGCGGCGCCAATGGCACGCTGCCGGCCGTCTCCATCAGCCAGAAGGAAGAAACGGTCGGCTCGTTCCTGACGCTGCTGCCCGACATCCAGGAAGACGGCCAGATCCTGCTCTCGCTCGCCTACGACAACGCGGTCGCGCAGCCCTTGAAAACCATCACCTTCGGCGAGCGCGGCAACCAGGTCCAGGTGCAGCAGATCACGATCGACGGCAACGGCACGGTGCAGCAGATCGAACTGCGCCCCGGGCAGCCCATCATCGTTTCCGGCTTCGACCGCAGCCAGGACCAGCACGAACGCCGGCGGCTCGCGCCCGGCGCGCCGCTGATCGCGGGCGGCCAGGACAGCGCCTCGTCAGAACGCACCACCACGCTGGTGCTGGTGACGGCCCAGGTCGAAGAGGGGTACTAGGCATGGACCGAACTCCTCTCACGCTGCTGCTCGACTGCCCCGGCGCGGGGCGAACGCTGGCGTTCGGCCTGCGCTGGCACGCGCTGATCGGCTCCAACGTGCCCGCGCTGGCCCGTGCTCGCGGCCGGCGTCTGCGGGCCAGCCATTACGTCGTGGGCGGGGCGCCCGCCACCATGGCGGGCTACGGACGCGTGCGATCGCGGCGGGGCGGCGGGTGGCGCGCCGGTTTTGCGCGAGGGCGCGGCGAGGCCCGCGTCCAGGCTGCTGCACAGCTCTTCGCCCTGCTGTATCCCGACGGCGGGCATAGCCTGATCCGACTGCCGGACGGCGGACACTGGCTGGTGGCGGCCCAGCGTGGCACGGTGCTGTCCCAGACCGACCGCGTGTTCGCGTCCCTGGACGAGGCGCTGCGCGAGCAATCGCTGTTGCTGGCCCAGCGGCCCGCCTTGCCCATGCGCGAGGCCGGCGCGGTCTGGGCCGCGCTTCAGCAGGCGGTGGATCCGGCCGCCCGGCTGGTCGCGCTGCCGAGCCGCTGGGCCGAGGTGCCGCTGGCCTTGCGGCTATTCCTGGCGTGCGTAGGGCTGGCGGCTCTTGCGCCTGCCCTATGGAGCGCCTTGGAAACGCAATGGCGCGGGCGCGAAGCGCCGGCGGCCGACGGCGCCGAAGAGGGCCCGTCCCAGCCCGATCCCTACCTCGTATTGCTGCAAACCACGGCGGCCCACGCGCCTTCCGAAGTGGGCCGTCTATTGTCCGGCCTGGGCCGGCTGCCCATACAGGTCGCGGGATGGGCGCTGAGCCGCGCGCAGTGCACGGCGGAGCCGCGCGGTTGGGGCTGCTCGGCGGCCTACGTCCGGGTCCGCTCCTCTGCCACGAACCAGGCGCTGCATGCGCTGCGGCCCGCCGGCTGGGAACTGTCGTTCCAGCCGATGGAGGGAGCGACGCTGTCCTGGCGGATGGCTGCGCGTCAGGCGCGCTTGGCCGACCTGTCGCTGCCCACCGGCCTCC
Organism: Achromobacter denitrificans NBRC 15125; assembly: GCF_001571365.1. Lineage (GTDB taxonomy): Bacteria > Pseudomonadota > Gammaproteobacteria > Burkholderiales > Burkholderiaceae_B > Achromobacter > Achromobacter denitrificans. The sequence goes on from NZ_BCTQ01000012.1 coordinate 65,212, forward strand.
AGGTCGATACCGGGCTGGTCGCCGCCTTGCAGCGTCTGCAGCCGGCATTTTCCGCGATCGCGCTGGCGGCGGCCTCGCCGCTGCCCATGGTGGCGCCGCCCGCGGCCCAGGATGCCTCCAGCCAGCGGCCGGAGCGGCCCGGCGTTCGCCGGCGGGCCCTGGTCTTGCGCGGGCCGCTGCGTTCGTTCGCCTTGTTGCCGGACGCCATTTCAACGGCGCGGTGGTCGCGCCTGTCGCTGGAAATCCGGCCACAGCCGAGGCCCGGCCTGGCCGCGAGCACGCTTATCGCCGAATTGCAGGGAGAACTCTATGAGCAGCAATAGGGCAGGCGCCGCCCGCGGCGGGCATGCGGCGCGGTTGGTCGCGGGGATAGCCGCGGGGATCGTATTGGCGGTCGCGCTTGCGTCGGGCGTCCGCGCCCAGCTTCCACCGCCGGCCACGGAAGAACCGCAGGCCTGGCCGGAAGCCGAAACCGTGCGCATGCTGCTGCGCGCCGACGCCGCGGCCGCCCTGGCGGACTGCCGCGTTCCCGGCATCTGCCCGGCGGGCGCAGGATCCGCACCCGCGTCGGGACCGGCGGCGCCCGCCGCCCGTTCGCTCGACGACATCCGCGTGCTGGCCATCTTCGGCATGGCGCGCAGCCTGCGCGTCGATCTCAACGTCAATGGCGCGGTGCTGCGCTACCAGTCGGGCCGCGGCGCGCCCATCGCGGGCGCGGCCGTGGCGGGCGCCTATCAGCTGCTCGCCATCGAGGACGCCTGCGTGCGGCTGAGCCGCGATGGCCTCGAACGCATCGCCTGCCTCGATCTCGGCAGGGCCCACCCATGACGGCGCCCGCCTTGCCGGTTGCCGTTTCGGCAGCCCGTCCGCCCGAGCTGCGAACGCCGGAAGACATCGCCCGCATGGCGCCGGCGTACGCGCGCGCCCTGGGCCGCGAGTTCGACCTGGCCGCGCTGGCGGGCAGGCTGTGTCCGGTCTTGCTGGAAAGCGGCGAGGTCGCCGTCTTCGCCGTGAAGGACTACACGCTGGGCGACCAGATCGACGAAATCGAACGCATGATCACGGCGCAGGGATACCGGTTGGCGCGGGTGCCGCGCTATCAGTTGCCGGCGCCGCTGCTATTGATGGTGGCCCGCGGCCAGCTTGCCGCGCCGGGGCTGGCCGGGCGGGCCGGCGCGCGGCAGGAAGCGCGCGTCTCGGCCCTCGCCGCGCTGTTCCTGGACATCGTGCGCTGGGGCGTGGCGCAGGGGGCGAGCGACGTGCACATCAACATCGACCGGCGGCGCGAAACCTGCGAGATCCGCTACACCATCGGCGGCGAATACGTGGGCACGGAGCGCTTCGCGGGCCTGTCCAACGCGACGCTGCTGGAAGTCCTGGCCGTGGCCTGGATGGACGTCCGGGGCGGCAACGGCGCGGTGTTCGATCCGGCGCTGGAACAGCAGGGGCGCATCGCCCTGGACGTGGACGGCGCGCCGGTCATGTTGCGCTGGGCGTCGCTGGCCGCCGACGCGGGGCCGTCGGTCTGCCTGCGCATCCTGCGGCTGGACGCGACCGCCGATGGCGACCTGCTCGCGCTTGGCTACCTGCCGGCGCAGGTCGAGATCCTGCTGCGCGCCCGCGAGCGCGAGGGCGGGGCCATCGTGCTCGCGGGCGTGGTGGGCTCGGGAAAATCCACCACCATCGCCACGCTGATGCGGGGCATCGCCGCCACCCGCAAGGTCGTCACCCTGGAAGACCCGGTGGAATACCTGATCGGCAACGCCTTGCAGAACACCTTGGGCGGAGCCTTGGCCGAATCGGCCTGGCCGGCGTTCGATGCCAAGCTCAAGACCATCAAGCGGTCCGCGATGAATGACCTGCTCCTCGGCGAAATCCGCGATGTCGAGACCGGGCGCGCGTTCATGGACCTGGCCAGTTCCGGCGTCAGCCTGTACACCACGACCCACGCGGCCAGCGCCGTGATGATCCCCGAGCGCCTGGCCTCGGACGCGATCGGCGTGTCGCGGGATTTCCTGGCGTCGCCCGGCATCCTGAAACTGCTCGTCTACCAGACCCTGCTGCCGCGCCTGTGCGCCCGCTGCGCGTTGCCGGCCGACAACCTGTGGACGGGCGGCGCGGAGCCGAATGTCGATTGGCGGGCATGGATCGCGCGCATGGCCGAAGCCTTCCAGCTGGATGCCGCGGCGCTGCGCGTGCGCAACGTCGCGGGCTGCCCCGATTGCAGGCGTCCCCACCTGCCGGAACTCAACGGCACGGCGGGCCGCTGCGTCGCGGCCGAGATGGTCGAGCCCGAGCGCGTGGACGGATTCCTCGAACGCGTGCGCACGCGCGACAACCAGGGCCTGAAGCGGCAGGCGCAGGCGGCCGGTCCCGCCGCCTGGCGCGTGGCGGCCACGCGCGGCGCCCAGGCGTTGCACACCGCCTTGTATCGGGCCAGCGTGGGCGAAGTCGATCCGCGCTCCCTGTTGCGCCGCTTCGACTTGCCCGCCGCCGTGGTCCGGGCGGGCGCGGCATCCGGCGGGGGCGGCCATGGCTGAGCCGTTCCCGCAGGCGCCCGGCTGGCGCGGGCTCGCCGGTCTCGCCCCGCTGCTGCGCCTGGACGCGGCGCGCTTCCGGTCCCAGCGCGCGGACTATTACGAATACCTGGCGGATCTGGTCGAGGGCACCCAGGGGCGCAAGAGCCTGCGCGACATTTTCGAAGACGACGCGCGCCGGCATGGCCTGGACACGGTGCGCGGGCGCCTGTCGCGGCATTGGGCGGCCGCCTACCAGGAGGCGGGCGGCGACCTGGGCGCCGCGTGGTCCGGCACGCTGCCCGCCAGCGAATGCCTGCTGCTGGCTTGCGTGCAGGAAGAGGGCGGCGAGCTGGCGGCCGCGTTGCGGGACCTGGCGCGCGCCGTCCGGCTGGCGGCGGACGCTTGGCTGGCCTTCGCGTCGGCGGCCGCGGCCGGCGTCGCCGCTGCCGCCGTGGCGTTCGCCTTGCTGTGCGCCATTCCCTTTTTCACCGTGCCGCGGCTGCAACAGGTTTTCCAGGCGGTGCCGCCCGAGGACTACGCCCGCCTGACCCGCGCCTTGTTCGCGCTGGCCCGCGGCCTGCGGACCTGGCTGCCGCTGTGGCTGGCGCTGGTCTTTGGCCTGGCGGCGCTGAGCCTGTGGTCGCTCCCGCATTTCACGGGTCCGCTCAGGGCGCGGCTGGATCGTTGGCTGATCTGGCGGCTCTACCGCGATTTTCACGGCATCCGCTTTCTTGCGCTGCTGTCCGTACTGGTCCGGCAGCATGGCTCCGCCGATACCCGCCTGCGGCGCGCGCTGGCGGTGCAGACGCGCGATGCGGCGCCCTGGCTGCACGCGCACCTGCTGGACATGCTCGGGCGCATCGACGCCGGCCTGGCCGGCCCGGAGATATTCGGCACGGGGCTGCTGGAGGCCGACACCTGGTGGTACATGGCCGACATGATCGACGCGCTGGGCATGGAAGCCGGGCTGGCGCGGGCGCGTCGGCGCGTCGAGGCGCGCCTGCTGGCGCGCGTTCGGCGTCAGGCCGCGGTGCTGCGCTGGTCGCTGCTGATCTCGTCGGTGTCGGCCGTGCTGGGCATCACGCTCTGGCACTACGGCGTAATCGACGAATTGCGGCAGGGGCTCGCCAATTTCTACGCCAGCCGGTAGGGCGGCGGAGCCGGCAGCCATCCTGGCGCCGGCGCTACACACACCAAGGAGACAACCATGCAGCTCATCCACGAATCCCCGTACGGCGCCTTGCAGCAGCGGGGCTTCTCCCTGATGGAGGTGTCCATCGTCACCGCCATCGTCCTGTTGATCGCCATCGTCGGCATTCCCGCCATCGGCGCCTACGTCATCGAAAACAAGGTGCCCAAGGTGGGTGAGGAACTGCAGCGATTCATCGCCAGCATGAAGATCAACGGGCTGGGCGGCGGCGTCGCGCCCTATGCCGGCCTGGACACCGGCGCCATGGCCAATGCCCTGCGGGATTCCAGCGTCCTGTCGGTGCAGGGCGCCGGAGCCGGGGCGCGCATCGCCCATGGCCTGGGCGGCAACGGCGTGGGGAGCAACGGCGTCATCGAGGTGGCGGCGGCCGCGTTCGGCAGCGCGGGGCTGGGCTCGGCGTTCTCCATCACCCTCACCAACGTCAGCCATGCCGCCTGCCCGGCGCTGGCCTCGGTGCTGCAACGGATGTCGGAGACCATCTCCATCGGCGCGCAGGGCGGCTCCCGGATCGTGAAGGATTCGCTGGCCACGCCCGCCGTGCCTTACCGGGCCGCCCTGGCCCAGGCCCAATGCAGCCAGGGCGACGTCAACACCTTCGTGTTCACCGCCAAATGAGTTCGCGCCCGCATCCGCCGCAGGCCTTCCCGCGAATCGCGCGCGCGCGTCCGGGGCACTCCGGATTCTCGCTGCTGGGGATGACGCTGGCGCTGGCCCTGGCCGCGATGGCCGCCATCTGGGCCTCCAACCAGCTGGTGCAGCGGGTGGAGGATGCGGCGGCGCGTTCCACGGGCACGTGGCTCACCCAGATCCGCCTGGCCCTGGACCAGGCGCTGTCCACCCATTTCACGGCCCTGGCCAAGGGGGAACCGCCGCGCAACGGGCAGGGCGCGCCGTTGTTCGCGGACCCGCTGGCACCCACCGTGGCCGAACTGCGCGCCGCGGGATTCCTGCCCGGTGGCTTTCCGGACCGCTCGGCGCTGGGCTTCGCCGCGCAGCTGCGGATCGCGAGGGCGGCGGCCTGCCCGGGCGCGCAATGCCGGCTGGACGGGCTGGCCTACGGCGCGCAGCCGCTGCTGAAAACAGGGACGCAATTGCCCGACCTGATCGGCATGGCGGCCGTGATCGAGGCCGCGGACGGCTACGGGGGCGCCGTGTGGCCCGGCGCCCCGGGCAGGCTGCGCGGGGCCGCCTTCAACTTCGCGAACCCCCTGGCGGCGGGCATGCCGGCCTATGCGCCGGGCACCGTGGCGGTCTGGGCGGCCGCGGGCGCGGGAGCCGCCGGTCCGGACCTGGAGCGCTTCGTGAAGATCCGCGATACCCGCGATCCCCAGCTCCAGGGCTCGCTGAGCGTCGCGTCCTCGGCCTCGGTCGGAGGCTATCTTTCGGTGGGCGCGCGAGCCGCCGCAGGGCAGTATTGCGGCGCCGCCAACGGGACGATGGCCAATTCCCCCGAGGGCGAGCTGCTGACCTGCCAGTCCAATGTCTGGACGCAGGCCAGCGGGGGCTTCGGCGGGGCGTACAGCCTGAATTACCCCTTGGGTTGCTACCATTACACCGGTGCCTCCACGGCCAATCCGCGCACGGGCGCCTGCTCGTGCCCGGCCGGCTACAGCGCGGTCATCGTTTCCGCGGGCGGCAAATGGACCGAAACCGAGGGCTGGACCACCGGCTACGTCTGCGTGCGCTGAGCCCCGCGCCCCTCATTGCCGCGTATGGCCGCCAACCCTCTATAATCAAAAATTCGCCTAAATCCTGCTTCATCCACGATGAAATCCTCCGAGATTCGCCAGCAGTTCCTGCAATTCTTCAAGTCCAAGGGACACACCATCGTCCCTTCGTCGTCGCTCGTCCCCGGCAACGACCCGACTTTGCTCTTCACCAATTCGGGCATGGTCCAGTTCAAGGACGTCTTCACGGGCAAGGAATCGCGGTCCTACACGCGCGCCACGTCCTCGCAGCGCAGCGTGCGCGCGGGCGGCAAGCACAACGACCTGGAGAACGTGGGCTACACCGCCCGCCACCATACGTTCTTCGAAATGCTGGGCAATTTCAGCTTTGGCGACTACTTCAAGCGCGACGCCATCCAGTACGCCTGGGAGCTGCTGACCCAGGTCTACAAGCTGCCCGCCGAGAAGCTCTGGGTCACCGTGTACCAGGAAGACGACGAGGCCTATGACATCTGGGCCAAGGAAGTCGGCGTGCCGGCCGAGCGCATCATCCGCATCGGCGACAACAAGGGCGCCCGCTACGCGTCGGACAACTTCTGGCAGATGGCCGACACGGGCCCCTGCGGCCCCTGCTCGGAAATCTTCTACGACCACGGCCCCGAGATCTGGGGTGGCCCCCCGGGGTCCCCCGAGGAAGACGGCGATCGCTACATCGAGATCTGGAACCTGGTGTTCATGCAGTTCGAGCGCGACGCCGCCGGCAACATGCCGCGCCTGCCGCGCCCCTGTGTCGACACCGGCATGGGCCTGGAACGCATCGCCGCCGTGCTGCAAGGCGTGCATTCCAACTACGAAATCGATCTGTTCCAGCACCTGATCGCCGCCGCCGCGCGCGAAACCGGCATCAAGGACCTGGAAGACAACTCGCTGAAGGTCATCGCCGACCACATCCGCGCCTGCTCGTTCCTGATCGTCGACGGCGTGATCCCCAGCAACGAAGGCCGCGGCTACGTGCTGCGCCGCATCGTGCGCCGCGCGCTGCGCCATGGCTACAAGCTGGGCCAGACCAAGCCGTTCTTCCACCGCCTGGTGCCCGACCTCGTCGCCGAGATGGGCGAGGCCTATCCGGAGCTGGCCGCCACGGCCGACCGCGTCGCCCAGGTGCTCAAGCAGGAAGAAGAGCGTTTCGGCGAAACGCTGGAACACGGCATGCGCATCCTGGATGCCGCCCTGGCCAACGTGCCCAAGGGCGGCCAGCTGGACGGCACCACGCTGTTCACGCTGTACGACACCTACGGCTTCCCGGTGGACCTGACCGCCGACATCTGCCGCGAGCGCGAAGTGGAAGTGGACATGGCCGGCTTCGAAGTCGCCATGGAACGCCAGCGCGACCAGGCGCGCGCCGCGGGCAAGTTCAAGATGGCCGAAGGCCTGAGCTACGAAGGCGCGGACACGCGCTTCGAAGGCTACGAAAAGCTCGAACTCGACAACGTCAAGGTCACGGCCCTGTACGTCGACGGCACGCAGGTCCAGCAGGTGCAGGCCGGCCAGAATGCGGTCGTCGTGCTCGACGCCACGCCGTTCTATGCGGAATCGGGCGGCCAGGTGGGCGATACCGGCTTGCTCGAAGCAGCCGGCTTGCGCTTCGCCGTCGCCGACACCCTCAAGATCCAGGCCGGCGTCTTCGGCCACCACGGCTTGCTGGAATCGGGCACCCTGTCCGTGGGCGACACGCTGCTGGCCCGCGTGGACGCGGTGCGCCGCGCCCGCACGGTGCGCAACCACTCCGCCACTCACCTGATGCACAAGGCGTTGCGCCAGGTGCTGGGCGCGCACGTGCAGCAGCGCGGCTCGCTGGTGGACCCCGACAAGACCCGTTTCGATTTCGCGCAGGACGCGCCCCTGACGGCCGAGCAGATCGCCCGCGTCGAGGCCATCGTCAACGCCGAAATCCTCGCCAACCAGCCCACTGTGGTGCAGGTCATGGCCTATGACGACGCGGTCAAGGGCGGCGCCATGGCGCTGTTCGGCGAAAAGTACGGCGACACGGTGCGCGTGCTCGACATCGGCTTCTCGCGCGAGCTTTGCGGCGGCACCCACGTCGGCCGCACCGGCGACATCGGCCTGTTCAAGATCGTCTCCGAAGGCGGCGTGGCCGCGGGCGTGCGCCGCATCGAGGCCATCACCGGAGACAACGCCCTGGCCTGGGTGCAGAACCAGAATGCCTTGCTGACCCAGGTCGCGGGCATGCTGCGCTCGACGCCGGCCGATCTGCCCGCCCGCATTGCGCAGGTGCAGGAACAGATCAAGACGCTTGAGAAAGACCTCGAACAATCGCGCAGCAAGCTGGCTGCCAGCGCGGGCAACGATCTGGCCTCCAGCGCCGCCGTCGACGTCAAGGGCATCAAGGTCCTGGCCGCCGGCATCGGCGACGTGGATCCCAAGGCGCTGCGCGGCATGGTCGACAACCTGAAGGATCGCCTGAAGCCGGCGGTCGTGCTGCTGGCCACCGGTTCGGCCGACGGCAAGATCAGCGTGGTGGGCGGCGTCACCGCCGACCTGACCGACCGCATCAAGGCCGGCGACCTGGTCGGCTTCGTTGCCGCCCAGGTGGGCGGCAAGGGCGGCGGGCGTCCGGACATGGCCATGGGCGGCGGCACCGACGTGAGCGCCTTGCCCGCGGCGATCGCCAGCGTGCAGAAGTGGGTGGACGAGCGTCTGTGATGAACGGTCCCGATGCCGGCGCGCAAGCGCCGTCCTTCGAGCAGGAGATCGATGCCAGCGGGCTGACTTGCCCTTTGCCCATCCTGCGCGCCAAGAAGGCCCTGGCGCAGATGGCCAGCGGCGAAGTGCTGCGCGTCGTCACCACGGACCGCAACGCGATCCGGGACTTCCAGGCCTTTGCCCGCCAGACCGGCAACGTCCTGGTGGCGCAGCAGGAAGTCGACGGCCGCGGCGTGCATTTCCTGCGGCGGCGCTGACCGGCCCGCCGTGCCGGGCAGACCCCACAGGCAAAAGGGCCCGCTTTCCGGCGGGCCCTTTTGTTTTTGCCGCGCGGAACCGCTATTTGCGGACGGCGGCGGCCACGGCCTGGGTGATCGTGAAGTCGACCAGATCGCCTTCCTTGAGCTGCTGGAGCCGCGCCTGCAGGGCGGGGTCCTGCACCTGGATGGTGCGCATGCCGCCTTGCGGGCCCTTCAGCGTGACCAGGTTGGCGCTCTTGTTGATGTGCCAGATCTCGGCGGTGATCGTGGTCTGGCGGCCGGCCGCGCCGGCGGGCATGGCGCCCTTGGGGCTGCGCGTGCTCGACGTTTCCGTTACGACCTCGGGGGCGCCCGAGCCGGCCGGACGCACCGCCACCGCCACCGACTCGTAGTAGTCGAGCGTCAGCGTATCGCCGGGCTTGATCTGCTGGAAGTTGCGCACGTTCGGGCCGGCCATGATCTCCACGGTATTGCCGTTCTCGCCTTGCAGCGTGATGGTCCGGCTGGCCTGGTCCACGGCGGTGACCTTGCCCGTGGCGGTCGTGAGGGCGGCGCCGACGACGCGGGCGGAGGCCGCCAGCGGCATCGCCAGCGTGCCCGCCAGCAGGCCCGCCATGGCCAGGCGCGCGACAGGAGTGAAGACGGATTTCTGGTTCTTCATGATGGTGCACCCTCCGAATAGAGGAAGTTTGGGGGACAAACGCGGGGAAAAGCGGAAATGGCGGCGAGGGGCGGAGGACCCGCCCTCAGGGAGATGGCTTGAAGAAAGCGCGGAAGCGGCGCCGCGGAAGCGCGGCAGGGGGGAGCAAAGCGCGGGATCTTGCGTACGATGACATAAAACCGATCTCCAAAAATCGGGTTTTTCTTCAAACGCACTGACTTTGAACGCACTGAGACAGACACAAGCGCGGCCGGGCGGCTACACTTTGGGCTGCGGCGGGCTCCGGCCCGTTTTTGTAGAATACCTGGATGTGGTGTTTTAGGATACAAATCCCGCCGCTATGCAAGATTCCCGCACTCCTATTTGCCAGCTGGCTGGTTTAAGTGCTAGAATTTCCCGTTTTTCACAACTAATTCAAGGGATTACCTATGGTGGTGATTCGCCTGGCCCGCGGTGGGTCCAAGAAGCGTCCGTTTTACAACCTGGTGGCCACCGATTCGCGTAACCGTCGCGACGGCCGCTTCATTGAGCGCGTGGGTTTCTACAACCCCGTCGCCAGCGAAGGCACGGAAAACCTGCGCATCGCGCTGGATCGCGTGCAGCACTGGACCAGCAACGGCGCCCAACTGTCGCCCGCTGTCGAGCGTCTGGTCAAAGACTACTCGGCCAAGGTTTCCGCCGCGGCTTAATGCCCGCGTCGCCAAGCCTCAGCCCTGCTGGCTTTACTACGCTTTAAAGCTACCATTCATAGCTGCTTCATAGCTACCAAGAGCACGATACATGCCTGATGCCGCAACCTCCAACGCGGCGCCGACGGATTTGATCGAGCTGGGCCGCATCACCGCGGCCTACGGCGTGAAAGGCTGGGTTAAAGTGCAGCCGCATTCGGCCAACGCCGAAGTGCTGCTCTCAGCATCTCAATGGTGGTTGACTCGCCCTGTGCCTGAACTGGCGCGGGGCGCTGTCACGTCTGCGCCTGTCGCATACAAGGTCGTGCAATCCCGTTCGCAAGGCGCCACCGTGGTGGCCCAGCTGGCGGGTGTCGCAGATCGCGACCAGGCCGAAGCCCTGCGCGGTTGTTCCGTGCGGGCGCCGCGGGGAGCCTTCCCCGCGACCGAGGAAGACGAATACTACTGGGTCGATCTCATCGGTTGCGCGCTGTACTCCAGCGCCAACGGTGAACCCGCGCTCCTGGGCGTGGTCGACGAGGTCCTGGACAACGGCGCCCACGCCGTGCTGAAAGTCCTGCGCCAGACGGCCGGGGCCGAAGGCCCGGAGCCCGTGCTGGACGCCAAGGGCCGACCCGCCGAAATGCTCGTTCCGTTCGTGCGCGCGCACATTCAAGCCGTCGATCTGGCCGCTCGCCGCATCGACAGCGACTGGCCCGCGGATTTCTGATGCGATTCGACGTCGTGACGCTCTTTCCCGAAATGTTCGGGGTAGTGCGGGACCTGGGTGTCACCGGCCGGGCGCATGCCCAGGGCCGGTGGTCCCTGCATGCCTGGAATCCCCGCGATTTCACGCATGACGTGCACCGTACCGTGGACGACCGCCCCTACGGCGGCGGCCCCGGCATGGTGATGATGGCGGGCCCCCTGGAAGCCGCCGTCAATGCCGCCCAGGAGGCGCGCGCCGCGCAAGGCCTGGGCCGCGCGCCCGTCGCCTTGCTGGCGCCCGTCGGCCGGCGCTACGACCAGGCCGGGGCGGAATCCCTGGCCGCGGGTGACGGCATCATCCTGATCTGCGGCCGTTACGAAGGCGTCGACCAGCGCTTCATCGACCGCTGCGTCACGCAGGAAATCTCGTTGGGCGACTTCGTGTTGTCCGGCGGGGAAATCGCCGCGCTGGCGGTGATCGACGCCGCGGTCCGGCTGCTGCCCGGCGTGCTCAACGACGGCGACTCGGCGCTGCAGGATTCCTTCAACGACACCTTGTCCGGCCTGCTGGACAGCCCTCATTACACGCGTCCCGAAGTGTATGAAGGCGAGCCGGTGCCCGCCGCGCTGCTCAGTGGCCACCATGCCAATATCGCCCGCTGGCGGCGAGAGCGTTCGCTCGCCCTGACGGTGGCGCGCAGGCCCGAGCTGATCGAGTCCGCCCGCGCCCGCGGATGGCTCGACAAGGCCGACGAGCGTTACCTGGCCGAACTGGCCGGCACCTGGGATCCGGCCTCGGAAACTCCCCGGCGCAAGCGCAAGCCCGCCCGGCCCGCCAAGGCCTCGGGCGCGTCCTAACTCCTTCCCGGTTTGGCCCCTGAGCGCTAGGGATGTTCCTAGCTTGTGAGGCCGTGCGCCGCTCCCTAGCATTGAAAATTACATGAAAATGAAATTTTCATATGAGCCGCTCCGACCCCGCCCGATCCGTGCCCGCGCGCCGCTCCACCGCCTCGATGCAGGCGGCGAAGCCCTCGTCCGGCCGTCCGGAATCCGCGGTCGACCTGTGGCTGGGCCAGCAACTGCGCCAGTTGCGCAAGCAGCAGGGCCGGTCGCTGGCGGAGGTCGCCCGCGCCTGCGGCATCTCGCTGGGCCTCCTGAGCCAGATCGAGCGGGGCCTCAGCTCCGCCTCCGTGAAAATTCTGCATCTGCTGGCGCGCGAATTCCACGTGTCGGTGAATTCACTGCTGCGCAACGCCGAACATACCCAGGCCGAGGACGGCGGGCGAGTCGCCCGCGCGGGCACGCACCGCTACATCGACCTGAGCGAGAAGGGCATCAGCAAAGAGATGTACACGCCGCCTGCCTGCCGCAGCATGGATCTCTGCCGCGCCACCATCGAGCCGGGCGGCTCCACCGGCAACGAGCTCTTCGTGACCGGGCAGGGCGAGCAGATCGGCGTGGTGGTCAAGGGTTCGCTCGAACTGTGGGTGGGCGACCGGGTCGTGCTGCTCAACGAAGGCGACAGTTTTTGCTATGCCAGCAGCACGCCTCGCCGCTGGCGCAATCCCGGGTCGCAGACGACCGAGGTCATCTGGGCCATTTCCAACATCACTCAAGCCGCGGGGGACGATACGCAACAGGCGCCATGAGCGCACAGCATCCATAGCGGCGCGACGACACTGGGGATCGTCGCGCCACCGGGCGCGCAGGGCGCGGCCGGCTCTCTTTGCCACGACGAGGAAGTGTCATGAAATTCAAAACTCTGGCTGTCTCGGTAGTTGCTGCATTGTCCATGGCCGCGGGCGCGCAAGCCCAGACGGTATTGAAAGTGGGCTCCACGCCCACCGGCAGTCCTTTCACGTTTCTCGATACCAAGACCAACAGCATAGAAGGCGTGATGGTCGACATCGTGAAGGCGGTGGGCAAAGAGGCGGGATTCGAGGTGCAGATCGAACCCATGGCGTTCTCCGCGCTGATCGGCTCACTGACGTCCAAACGCATCGACATCGTGTCGGCGGCCATGTTCATCACGCCGCAGCGCCAGCAGGTGGTGAACTTTTCCGAGCCCGTGTACCGCTACGGCGAGGGGCTCATGGTGCTCAAGACCGACAACAAGGAATACAAGTCCTTCGCCGACATGAAAGGCATGACCGTCGGCGTGCAGGTCGGCACCGCGTTCGTCGAGCCGATACAGAAGAGCGGCGTGTTCAAAGAGGTCAAGCTCTACGACAACCCGCCCGACATGATGCGCGACGCCAACGCCGGCCGCATCCAGGGCGGCTTCATGGACTATCCCATCGCGGCCTACATCCTGACCCAGGGGAACTATCCCAACCTGAAGATGGCGCAGGCTTATCAGCCGACGGTGATGGGCAGCCTGGGCCTGGCCACGCGCAAGGAAGACACCGCGTTGCTCGACCGGATCAACAAGGCGCTGGTCAAGCTGAAGGCGGACGGCGCCATCGACGCCATCCTGAAGAAGTGGGGGCTGTCCGGCGCTTGATGCCGGCCCGGCCTCAAGCAACCGGACGCCTCGCGGCTACCCCGCGGGCGCGGCTTCGCGCCCGCGGGCGAGCCATGGCGGCGTCCTCGCCGGCTGTCTTGTTGGGGTGGTAAGTCATGACGGAATTCTTCAAGGACGCGGCGGAGTATCTGCCGATATTGCTGCAGGGCGCGAAGCTCACGATCCTGGTCACGCTGGGCTCGCTCGCGCTGTCCACGGTGCTGGGCCTGGTGTGGGCGTTGATGCGCGTGTCGGGGAACCGATACCTGTCCAAGTTCAGCGGCGGGGTGATCAACCTGCTGCGCGGCATTCCCATCATCGTGCTGCTGTTCTACATCTACTTCGTGATGCCCGACATGGGCGTGTCGCTGACGGCGGTGCAGGCGGCCATCATCGGCCTGGGCGTGGCGTATTCCGCCTACCAGGCCGAGAACTTCCGCGCGGGCATCCAGGCCATCGACCGCGGCCAGATCGAGGCGGCCATGGCCATGGGCATGAGCTGGGGCATGACGATGCGGCGCGTGGTGCTGCCGCAGGCGGTGAAGATCGTGCTGCCGCCTTACGGAAACATCATGATCATGATGCTCAAGGATTCGTCGCAGGCGTCGACGATCACGGTGGCCGAACTTGCCCTGCAGGGCAAGCTGATCGCCGTCTCCACGTTCAAGAACGCGACCGTGTTCTCGCTGGTGGCGCTGATGTACCTCGTGATGTGCGTTCCGCTGATCCTGCTGGTGCGCCATCTGGAAAAAAGGAGCGCCGCCAAATGATCGAACTCCAGGGAGTCCGCAAGAGCTTCGGCTCGCTCGAAGTGCTCAAGGGCATCGACGCCGAGGTCACGAAAGGCGAGGTCGTGTGCGTGATCGGCCCGTCGGGGTCGGGCAAGTCCACCATCCTGCGATGCATCAACGGGCTGGAGCGCTACAACGCCGGCCGCATCACGGTGGACGGGGAGCTGGTCGACTGCGACTCGCCGTCCATCGTCTCCATCCGCACGCAGGTGGCGATGGTGTTCCAGCGCTTCAACCTGTTTCCCCACCGCACGGCGCTGGAGAACGTCATCGAAGGTCCGATCTTCGTCAAGAAGGAGCCGCGCGCGCAGGCCGTGGAGCGGGGGCGCGAACTGCTGGCCAGCGTAGGCCTGGCGGACAAGGAGAACGCGCATCCGCCGCAACTGTCGGGCGGCCAGCAGCAGCGCGTCGCGATTGCGCGGGCGCTCGCGATGCGGCCCAAGGCCATCCTCTTCGACGAGCCGACTTCCGCGCTCGATCCCGAGCTGGTCGGCGACGTGCTGGGCGTCATGCGCAAGCTGGCCGAGGCCGGCATGACGATGGTCGTCGTGACCCACGAAATGAGCTTCGCCCGCGAGGTGGCCGACCGCGTCATGTTCTTTGACGGCGGCGTCATGGTGGAGCAGGGCGCCGCCCGCGAGGTGCTGAATCATCCGCAGCATCCCCGGACGCAGGATTTCCTGCGCCGGGTGTTGCATCCCATGTAAGGAAGGACCATGCCGCAAGCGCCATTTCCGCTGTCCCCTTCGCTCTGGGCCGCCACGGCCGCGGCGCCTCCGCCCACGGAGCCGCTCGGGGCGTCCACGCAGGCCGACGTGCTCGTGGTGGGCGGCGGCTACGCGGGCCTGAGCACGGCGCTGCACCTGGCCGAGCGCGGCGTGCGGGTCGTGCTGCTGGAGGCGCGGGAAATCGGCTTCGGCGGGTCGGGCCGCAATGGCGGCCAGGTCATTCCGGGCCTGAAGTACGACCCCGATGCGCTCATCGCCATGTTCGGCGCCGAGCGCGGCGAACGCCTGGTGCGCTTTGCCGGCGCCACGGCGGACTCGGTATTCAATCTGATCGAACGGCACGCCATGGACGTGCCGTTCGTGCGCAAGGGCTGGATCCAGGGCGCGCACACTGCCCAGGCCCTGCGGCTGGCGCACGGCCGGGCCGCCGAATGGGCGAAGCTGGGCGCTGACGTCGAGCCCCTGGACCGCGCCCAGGTGGCCGGCCTGATCGGCACCGACCGCTATCTGGGCGGCTGGGTGGATCGGCGCGCGGGCGCCATCCAGCCGCTGAGCTATGCGCGGGGCCTGGCGCGCGCCGCGCTCGACGCGGGCGCCGTCATCCATACGGACACGCCCGTCACCCGGCTGGCGCGCGCGGGCGGCAAATGGACGGCGGCCACGGCCGGCGGCCCGAGCGTCACCGCCGATCGGGTGGTGATGTGCACGAACGCCTATGGCGGCGATCTGCTGCCTGGCCTGAAGCAGTCGATCATCGATGCCAACACCTTCCAGGTGGCCACCCGGCCGCTGCCGGAGGCCGTGCGCGCCGGCATCCTGCCCGAAGGCCAGGTCACGTCCGATACGCGCAACCTGCTGCTGTATTTCCGTCTGGACCACCAGGGCAGGCTGCTGATGGGCGGGCGCGGCCCGTTCAGGGAGCCCAGGGGAGAGCAGGATTGGGCGCACCTGGAGCGCGTGATGCTGAAGCTGTTCCCGCAGGTCGCGGGCACGCCGTTCGAGTACCGCTGGTGCGGCCGGGTGGCCGTGACCCGCGATTACCTTCCGCACCTGCATGAACCCGAACCCGGCCTGCTGGTGGATATCGGCTGCCAGGGGCGCGGCGTGGGCCTGCAGACCAGCATGGGCCGGGCGATGGCGCAATACGTGGCCAAGGGCGACGCCAACGCCTTGCCGGTTCCGCTCACGCCGGTGGTGCCGTTTCCGCTCTACGGCCTGCGGCGGCTGTACGTGAACGCCGTTGTGACCTGGTACAGGATGACGGACGGCGGGGTGTAGAAAAAAGCCCCTCGATGCATCGAGGGGCCTTGGGGGTTCAGGCGCGCGGGCTGCGGTCAGTTGCCCAGCTTGGCGCGCTGTTCGCGCACCTTTTGCAGGGTTTCGCCGAACTGCGCCATGCGCGCCTTTTCCTGCTCGACCACGGCCGCCGGCGCGCGCTCGACGAAGCTGGCGTTCGACAGCTTGCCATTGGCCTTGGCCATTTCGCCTTCCAGGCGGGCGATTTCCTTGTCCAGGCGCACGCGCTCGGCCGCCACGTCGATCTCGACGTGCAGCATCAGCCGGCTGGTGCCCACGACCTGCACCGGCGCGCCGGCGTCGGGCAGCGCGTCCAGCACTTCGACTTCGCTCAGCTTGGCCAGCGCCGCCAGGTAGGGAGCGTTGCGCTTGAGGATCGGCGCGTCGCCCTGGGCGCACAGCGGCACCTTCTGCGCCGGCGACAGGTTCATCTCGCCGCGCAGCGCGCGCACCGCCTCGACCTGGGCCTTCAGTTCGGCCACGTCGGCTTCCGCCGCGGTGTCGACCGCCGCCGGGTTGGCCTGCGGGAAGGGCTGGACGCTGACGCTGTCCGCCACGCCTTCCTTGCGCTTGCCGGCCACCACCGACACCTTCTGCCACAGCTCTTCGGTGATGAACGGGATGATGGGGTGGGCCAGGCGGAGCACGCCTTCCAGCACGCGGATCAGCGTGCGGCGCGTGCCCAGCTGCTGGGCGGGCGTGCCGGTCTGGATCTGCACCTTGGCCAGTTCCAGGTACCAGTCGCAGTATTCGTCCCAGACGTAGCGGTAGAGCGCGTTGGCGACGTTGTCGAAGCGGTAGTCGGCGAAGCCGCGCGCGACGTCCGCCTCCAGCGCCTGCAGCTGGCTGATGATCCAGCGGTCCACGAAGGACTGCTCGCCCGCGTCCGGCCCCGTCAGGTCATGGCCCTCGGTGTTCATCAGCACGAAGCGCGTGGCGTTCCAGAGCTTGTTGCAGAAGTTGCGGTAGCCCTCGCAGCGCTTGAGGTCGAAGTTGATGTTGCGGCCCAGCGTGGCGTAGGCGGCCATGGTGAAGCGCAGCGCATCGGTGCCGAAAGCGGGGATGCCGTCCGGATACTGGCGGCGGGTGGCCTTCTCGATGGCGCCGGCCTGCTTGGGATTCATCAGGCCGTAGGTGCGCTTGGCGACCAGGCCGTCCAGGTCGATGCCGTCGATCAGATCGACCGGGTCCAGGGTGTTGCCCTTGGACTTGCTCATCTTCTGGCCGTCGGCGTCGCGGATCAGGCCGTGCACGTACACGTGCTTGAAGGGGATGTGGCCGGTCAGGTGCGTGGTCAGCATGACCATGCGCGCCACCCAGAAGAAGATGATGTCGAAGCCCGTGACCAGCACGCTGGAGGGCAGGTAGCGCTGCAGGTCGGGGGTGTTCTCCGGCCAGCCCAGCGTGGTGAAGGGCACCAGGCCGGACGAGAACCAGGTATCCAGCACGTCGGGGTCGCGCTTGAGATCGCCCGTCACGCCCGCCGCGCGCGCCTGCGCGATGGCGCCGGCCTCGTCGTGGGCCACGAACACCTGGCCGTCGTCGGAGTACCAGGCCGGGATCTGGTGGCCCCACCAGAGCTGGCGCGAAATGCACCAGTCCTGGATGTTGTTGAGCCATTGGTTGTAGATGGTGGTCCAGTTGTCCGGGTAGAACTGGATGCGGCCGTCGGCCACCACTTCCAGGGCGACTTCCGTGATGCTCTTGCCCGGGTTCAGCGTGCCTTCGGGGGCGGGCTTGCTCATGGCCACGAACCATTGGTCCGTCAGCATGGGTTCCAGCACGACGCCGGTGCGGTCGCCCTTGGGCTGCATCATCTTGTGCGGCTCGACCTTGACCAGGTAGCCTTCGGCCTCCAGCTGGGCGACCACGGCCTTGCGCGCCTCGTAGCGCTCCATGCCCTGGAACTGCTTGGGGCCGTTTTCATTGATGTGGGCGTCCAGCGTGAAGATCACGATCAGCGGCAGATCGTGGCGCATCGCGCAGGCGTAGTCGTTGAAGTCGTGCGCGCCGGTGATCTTGACGCAGCCGGTGCCGAATTCGGGGTCGACGAAATCGTCGGCGATGATGGGAATGTTGCGGTCGCACAGCGGCAGCTCGACTTCCTTGCCGACCAGGTGCTTGTAGCGCGGGTCTTCGGGGTGCACGCACAGCGCGCCGTCGGCCAGCATGGTCTCGGGCCGGGTGGTGGCGATGGTCAGGCCGCGCAGCGTGACGGTCTGGCCGTCCTTGTCGACGATGGTCTGGGGGCCGTCCACGAAGGGGTAGAGGATGTGCCACATGTGGCCATCGGTCTCTTCGGACTGGACTTCCAGGTCGGACACGGCGGTCAGCAGCTTCGGATCCCAGTTGACTAGGCGCTTGCCGCGGTAGATCAGTCCCTGTTTATGCAGGCGCACGAAAGTTTCGACCACGCCGCGCGACATGCGGTCGTCCATGGTGAAATACTCGCGCGGCCAGTCGGCGGAGGCGCCCAGGCGGCGGACCTGCTCGGTGATGGCGTTGCCCGACTTTTCCTTCCACTCCCAGACCTTCTCCACGAATTTTTCGCGGCCGAGGTCGTGGCGGGAAACCTTCTCGGCGTCCAGCTGTCTTTCAACGACGATCTGCGTGGCGATGCCGGCGTGGTCGGTGCCGGGGATGAACACGGTATCGTCGCCCAGCATGCGGTGGTAGCGCACCAGGCCGTCCATGATGGTCTGGTTGAACGCGTGGCCCATGTGCAGCGTGCCCGTCACGTTGGGAGGCGGGAACTGGATGACGTAGGGCTTGCTTTCCGTCCCTGTTTTTACGTGCTGGCCCGCCTGGAAGTAGCCGCGCTTGTCCCACTCGGCGTACCAGCGGGATTCGAGTTCGGCGGGTTCGAAGCTCTTGGAGAGTTCCGGGGTGTCGCTCGCGGGTGTCGCGGCGTTCGGGGGAGCAGCTTGAGTCATTACAGGTTCCGGCAGACAGGGGCGCCCGGCCTAAGGATGCGGGCAGCAAACCGCTCATTTTAAGATGTAATGCGGTCTTCTCGGCGTGTTAGAATACCGGGTTACTGTAAACCTTTTAGAAGTCCCTGAATTCATTGAGGATTCCTTCGGAAACACGCAACTGAAAACGCGTATCCGCAAGCCCCCGATGCAAATCCGGGTCGAGTCCGACAGGTGGGCAGTGTCGAATCCCTGCCTTGGCCCAGCGGTTCAGGCCGGTCCGGAACATCCCTGTGTTCCGAGCCGCCTGCGCGCCAGCAGCGCGATGACGCTTCAAGGGTGACACCGACAAGCGCAGAGCCGCGCCAGGCAATTGATCAGAAACCAGTCAGAAATCAGTTTTCGGAGTTCTCTATGTCCATTCAACGCACCCTCTCGATCATCAAGCCCGACGCCGTCGCCAAGAACGTCATCGGCCAGATCGTCAGCCGCTTCGAGCAAGCCGGCCTGAAGGTCATCGCCGCCCGCCTGGCCCAGCTGTCGCGCGCCGACGCCGAGCGTTTCTACGCCGTGCACAAGGAACGCCCCTTCTTCAAGGACCTGGTCGACTTCATGGTCTCGGGCCCGGTCTTCGTGCAAGTGCTGGAAGGTGAAGAAGCCATCGCCAAGAACCGCGACCTGATGGGCGCCACGGACCCCAAGAAGGCGGCTCCCGGCACCATTCGCGCCGACTTCGCCGACAGCATCGACGCCAACGCCGTGCACGGCTCCGACGCTCCGGAAACGGCCGCCGTCGAAGTGGCTTTCTTCTTCCCCGAAATCAACATCCACAGCCGTTGATTTCCGCGAAAGCACTGTTTTAGATTTTTAGCGTTACCCAGGTCATGGAATCCGTCGAACGAATCAATCTGCTGGGGCTGGACGGCTCCGCCCTGTCCGAGCTCGTCGGGCAGTGGGGCGGCAAGCCGTTTCGCGCCCGCCAGCTGCAGCGCTGGATGCATCAGCGCGGCGCCGATTCGTTCGACGCCATGACCGACCTTGCCCGCGATTTCCGCGGCCAGCTCGCGACGCATTGCCGCATCGAGGCATTGCCCGTCAATACCGAGCAGCGCTCGTCCGACGGCACCCGCAAGTGGCTGTTCGACGTGGGGCAGGGCAATGCCATCGAAACCGTCTTCATCCCCGAGGACGACCGCGGCACGCTGTGCATTTCCAGCCAGGCCGGCTGCGTGGTGAATTGCCGCTTCTGCTCGACCGGGCACCAGGGCTTCAACCGCAACCTGAAAACCAGCGAAATCATCGGCCAGCTGTGGTGGGCCAAGCGCGTGCTGGAAGCCGACATCGGCACCGCCCGCCTGGCAAGCGCCAAGGCCACCGAAGATACCCGCGTGGTCAGCAACGTGGTCATGATGGGCATGGGCGAGCCCCTGCTCAACTACGACCAGGTCCTGCCCGCCTTGCGCCTGATGCTGGACGACAACGCCTACGGCCTGTCGCGCCGCCGCGTCACCGTGTCCACCTCCGGCGTGGTCCCCATGATGGACCGCCTGTCGCAGGACTGTCCCGTGGCCCTGGCCGTTTCGCTGCACGCGCCGAACGACGCGCTGCGCGACGAGCTGGTGCCGCTGAACAAGAAGTACCCGCTGAAGGAGCTGCTGGCCGCTTGCGAACGCTACCTGGCGTTCGCCCCGCGCGACTTCATCACTTTTGAATATTGCATGCTGGACGGCATCAACGATACCGACCAGCACGCCAAAGAACTGATCCACATTGCACGCCAGCTGCGGTGCAAGCTCAATCTGATTCCGTTCAACCCCTTTCCCGAGTCCGGCCTGAAGCGCTCGAACTCGGCGCGGGTGAAGGTGTTTGCCCAGCGTCTCATGGACGCCGGCATCATCACCACCGTTCGCAAGACCCGGGGCGACGACATCGATGCGGCTTGCGGCCAGCTGGCCGGAGAAGTGCGCGACCGCACCCGGATTACCGAGCGCAACGCCGCACAGCGCCAGACCATACCAATTAAACAGGTGCATGCATGACGCAGGATTTCGCTTCTGCAGTTTCAGAAACGCCCGCCGGCGCAGCGGGCAGCGTGGGTTCGGCATTGCGCGCCTTGCGCGAGTCCAAGGGTTGGTCGCTGGACGAGGTGTCCAGCCGCATCAAGTTCTCCACCAAGCAGATCGAAGCTCTTGAAAACGAAGAGTGGGCGGCCCTGCCCACCGGCGTTTCATTGCGCGGCCTGGTCCGCAATTACGCGCGCCTGCTGGGCGCGGATTCCCAAGCCATCGTCGACTCGCTGGATCCCAAGGCCCGCGTCACCGGCCCGGTGAAGCTCAGCCCCGGCGCCCTGCATTCGGCGCACTCCATTCCCCAGTCCAGCGCCGACGACGACCGTTCGTCCTCGACCTCCTGGGGCTGGCTCATCGCCATCGTGCTGGTGCTCGCCGCCGGCGTGGCCTACGCCTTCTGGCAAGGCTGGCTGCCGCAGCACTGGCTGCCGTCCGACTGGCTGCCCAAGTCGACCAAGTAAACCGGTTTCGCCGATGCAAGATTCTTCTCTGCCTTGCCAGGATGCGCCGCCTCCCGCCGTGGGGGCCGCAGAGCGCCGCGCCACGCGTTCGGTGGCGGTGAAGTGGGGCGATCGCGTCGTGATCGTGGGCGGCGACGCCCCGGTCGTGGTGCAGTCCATGACCAACACCGACACGGCGGACGCCATCGCCACCGCGATACAGATCAAGGAACTGGCCCAGGCCGGCTCCGAGCTCGTGCGCATCACGGTGAATACGCCCGAGGCGGCCCGCGAGGTCGCCGCCATCCGCGAACAGCTGGATCGCATGGGCGTGGACGTGCCGCTGGTGGGCGACTTCCACTACAACGGCCACAAGCTGCTCACGCAGTTTCCCGAATGCGCCCAGGCCTTGTCCAAGTACCGGATCAACCCGGGCAACATGGGCGGCGGCAAGCGGCGCGACGACAACTTCGCCCAGATGATCGAAGTGGCTTGCCGCTACGACAAGCCCGTGCGCATCGGCGTGAACTGGGGCAGCCTGGACCACGAGCTGATGGCGCGCAAGATGGACGAGAACAGCCGTCGCGCGCAGCCCTGGGAAGCCCAGGCGGTGATGCGCGACGCGCTGGTCGTGTCGGCCATCAGCAACGCCGAGCGCGCCGAGGAACTCGGACTGCGCCGCGATGCCATCGTGCTGTCCTGCAAGGTCAGCCACGTGCAGGACCTGATCGCCGTCTACCGCGACCTGTCCGCCCGTTGCGACTACCCGCTGCACCTGGGCCTGACCGAAGCCGGCATGGGCAGCAAGGGCATCGTGGCCTCCACGGCCGCGCTGGCCGTGCTGCTGCAGCAGGGCATCGGCGACACCATCCGCATTTCGCTGACGCCCGAACCCGGCGGGGATCGCAGCCGCGAAGCCGTGGTGGCGCAGGAAATCCTGCAGACCATGGGCTTGCGCGCCTTCACGCCGATGGTGGTCGCGTGCCCGGGTTGCGGTCGCACCAGCAGCACGTTCTTCCAGGAACTGGCCGACAGCATCCAGGGGTATCTGCGCCGCCAGATGCCGGTCTGGCGCGCCCAGTATCCCGGCGTCGAGAGCATGAACGTCGCCGTCATGGGCTGTGTGGTCAATGGACCCGGCGAGAGCCGGCATGCCGATATCGGCATCAGCCTGCCGGGCACCGGCGAAGTGCCGGCGGCGCCGGTGTTCGTCGACGGCGAGCGCACGGTGACGCTCAAGGGCGACCACATTGCCGAAGAGTTCCAGGCCATCGTCGAAGACTACGTCGCGCGCCGTTATGGCGCGCCCGCCTCTCATTAAAGTAAGGGTGTAGCCGTTCGCGCGCCGGCGCGCGACGCGGCATGATCAAGATGACTCAAGCTTTCCAGAAAGTCGCCGCCATACGCGGCATGAATGACCTGTTGCCGGGGGCAAGCGCCCGCTGGGAACAATTCGAGGAAATCGTGCGCGGCTGGCTGCGCGGCTACGGCTATCGCAATGTGCGCACGCCGGTGCTTGAGCATACGCGCCTGTTCGCGCGCGGTATCGGCGAAGTGACCGACATCGTCGAAAAAGAGATGTACACCTTCACCGATGCGCTCAATGGCGAATCGTTGACCATGCGGCCGGAAATGACGGCCGGCATCGTGCGCGCGTCGATCGAGCACAACATGCTCTACGACCGCCCGCAGCGCGTCTACTCCATCGGCCCGGTATTCCGCCACGAGCGCCCGCAGCGCGGCCGCTACCGCCAGTTCCACCAGATCGACGTCGAGGCCCTGGGCTTCGCCGGCCCGGACGTGGACGCCGAACTCATCGTCATGCTGGCCCGCCTGTGGAAGCTGCTGGGCCTGACCGACGTGCGCCTCGAACTGAACTCGCTGGGCCAGCCGGCCGAACGCGCCGCTCACCGCGCCGCGCTGATCGAGCACCTGGAAAAGCACCGCGACATCCTGGACGAAGACGGCCAGCGCCGCCTGTACAGCAACCCGCTGCGCGTGCTGGACACGAAGAATCCCGCCATGCAGGAAATGGCCGACAGCGCTCCGCGCCTGTTCGACTTCCTGGGCGAAGCGTCCCGCGCGCACTTCGACGGCGTGTGCCAGCGCCTGACGGACGCCGGCATCGAATATCGCCTGAACCCGCGCCTGGTGCGCGGGCTGGATTACTACAATCTGACCGTGTTCGAGTGGGTCACCGATCGCCTCGGTTCCCAGGGCACCGTATGCGGCGGCGGCCGCTATGACGGCCTGGTCGAGCTGCTGGGCGGCAAGCCCGCGCCCGCCGTGGGCTTCGCGATCGGCATGGAACGCCTGCTCGACCTCTGGGAGCAGAGCGTGCAGGTCGAGCAGCCGGCCGAGTGCGACGTCTACGTCGTGCACCAGGGCGAAGAGGCGCAGCGCCTGGCCGCCCGGGTCGGGGAAGACCTGCGCGATGCCGGCCTGTCTGTCATCGTGCATGCGGGTTCCGCAAGCTTCAAGTCCCAATTCAAGCGCGCCGATGCCAGCGGCGCCCGGGTTGCGGTTATCCTTGGCGCCGATGAAGTGGCTGCACAGGCCGCGAGCGTCAAGTACCTGCGCTCCGAAGAGCAGGGCGAAACCGCGCAGCAGCAAGTCCCGTTGGCGGGATTGGCCGACGTATTGAACATCAAGGGTTAATGCATGGCATACGATCTGGAAGAACAGGAAAAACTCGACGCGATCAAGGCTTGGTGGGCGCGTTACGGCACGCTGGTGGTCACGCTGGTGGCGGCGGTCGCGCTGGCCTGGGGCGGCTGGTGGGGCTGGAAGGCCTACCAGGCGCACCGCGCCAACCAGGCGATGGGCTACTTCGAAGCGCTGGAAGACGCGGCCCGCCTGGGCGGCGCCGATTCGGCGGTGCGCATCAAGACCGCGGCCGCGACGCTGCGCGAGGAATATCCCGCCACGGGCTACGCCACGCGCGGCGCGCTGGTGGCGGCCCAGGCGCTGCAAGCCCAGAAGGACGAAGCCGGCGCCCGCGAACAGCTGGAATGGCTGGCCGCCCAGGGCAAGAATCCCGCCATGCAGGCCGTGGCCCGCCTGCGCCTGGCCGGCATGCTGCTCGACCAGAAGCAGTACGATGCCGCGCTGGCGCAACTCAACAACCCGCCGCCGGCCTTCGCCGCCTTGTACGCGGACCGTCGCGGCGATATCCTCGCTGCGCAGGGCAAGCGCGACGAGGCCCGGACGGCCTGGCAAAGCGCCATCGATGGCCTGGGCACGACGAATCCCTTGACCCAGGTTGTGCAACTGAAACTGGATGCCCTGAGCGGAGCGTGACTGTAATGCGTAAATTTGCACCTGGCCGTACGTGGCGCGGCGCCCTGGTCCTGGCGAGCCTGCTTGCCCTGGGCGGATGCGGCATGTTTTCCCATGACGACGGCCGCTACGATCCGGCGCCCCTAACCGAATACAAGGCCGGCATGTCCGTGCGGCAAGTCTGGTCCGCCTCGGTCGGCAGCGGATCCGGCCTGGGCTTCGCGCCCACGGTCCTGGGCGATGCCGTCTACGCCGCCACGCCCGACGGCTCGGTCGGCAAGTTCGACCTGCAAAGCGGCCGTCCCATCTGGAAGGCCAAGACTGACGGCAAGCTGTCGGCCGGCGTCGGCAGCGACGGCACCACCACCGCCGTGGCCTCGCCCGACGGCGACGTGATCGCCTTCGACGACACCGGCAAGGTGAAGTGGAAGGTCCGCGCCACCAGCGACGTATCGATTCCGCCCGTCGTGGGCTACGGCATCGTCGTGGTCCGCAGCGGCGACTACCGCATCCAGGCGTTCGACGCCAACAACGGCGAGCGGGTCTGGAACGTGCAGCGTCCCGGCCCCGCGCTGGCCTTGCGCAGCGTGTCGCAGATGGTCCTGGCCGAAGGTCTGGTCATCACCGGCCTGCCGGGCGGCAAGCTGATGGCCATCGCCTCCAACAGCGGCAACGTGCAGTGGGAAGGCACCGTGGCCACGCCGCGCGGCGCCAGCGACCTGGAACGCCTGACCGACGTGGTCGGCGCGCCCCGCATCGCCGGCAACCTGTTGTGCGGCGTGGCCTACCAGGGCCGCATCGTCTGCTTCGACGTCACCGCCGGCGGCCGCGCCCTGTGGGCCAAGGACTTCTCCAGCGTGAGCGGCCTGACCCTCGACGACCGCTTCGCCTACTCCCCGGACCAGAACGGCGTGGTCAACGCCTTCGCCCTGGATAATGGCGGTAATGTCTGGAAGCAGGCCGCCCTGAAGAACCGCCAGCTGACCGCGCCGGCGCTGCTGGGCGGCGCGCTCGCCGTCGGCGACCTGGACGGTTACGTGCATTTCCTGTCGCGCAGCGACGGCAGCCTGATGGCCCGCCTGTCCGTGGGGGGCGGCGCGGTCGTTTCGCCGCCGCAAACCACCTCCCAAGGCGTGCTGGTCCAGACGGGCAATGGCAACCTCGTCCTGCTCGGCGCCAACTAATCCTATAGAAAAGCCTTACACCGTGTCTTTCAAGCCTGTCGTCGCCCTGGTCGGTCGCCCCAATGTGGGGAAATCGACCCTTTTCAACCGCCTGACGCGATCGCGCGCCGCGCTGGTGGCCGATTATTCCGGCCTGACCCGCGATCGCCACTATGGCGAGGGCAGGGTGGGCGAGACCCCCTTCATCGTCATCGATACCGGTGGTTTCGAGCCCGTCGCCAAGGACGGCATCCTGCTGGAAATGGCGCGCCAGACCCGGCAGGCCATCGCCGAGGCCGACGTGGTGGTGTTCCTGGTGGACGCCCGGGCAGGCATCAACGCCCATGACCACGAAATCGCCAAGCTGCTGCGCAAATCCGGCCAGCAGCGCGTGCTGCTGGCGGTGAACAAGGCGGAAGGCATGGGCGCCACCGCCGGCGCCGCGATCTCCGAATTCCACGAGCTGGGCCTGGGGCAACCCTATCCCATCTCGGCGGCGCACGGCGACGGCATCGTCGACCTGATCGAAATGGCCCTCCAGGACCTGGTCGAGCCGCCCGCCGAAGAAGAAGCGGAAGAGGAAGGCGAGCACGATCACCGCATCAAGCTGGCGATCGTCGGCCGCCCCAACGTGGGCAAGTCCACGCTCATCAACACCCTGATGGGCGAAGAGCGCGTGATCGCGTTCGACATGCCCGGCACGACCCGCGACGCCATCGAGATCGATTTCGAGCGCGACGGCCGCCGCTATACGCTGATCGACACCGCGGGTCTGCGCAAGCGCGGCAAGGTGTTCGAAGCGGTCGAGAAGTTCTCCGTCATCAAGACGCTGCAGGCCATCGAGGCCAGCAACGTCGTGCTGCTGATGCTGGACGCCCAGACCGAGATCTCCGAACAGGACGCGCACATCGCCGGCTTCGTGCTGGAAACCGGGCGCGCCGTGGTCGTGGCCATCAACAAGTGGGACGGCCTGGACGGCGAAGCCAAGGAACGCATCGAGCGCGAGTTCCAGCGCAAGTTGCGCTTCCTGTCGTTCGCCCGCATGCACACCATTTCGGCGTTGCGCGGGCAGGGCGTGAAGCCGCTGCTGAAGTCCATCAATGCCGCGCATGCCGCCGCGTTCGCCAAGCTGTCCACGCCCAAGCTCACGCGCGAGCTGCAGGCCGCCGTCGAGCAGCAGCCGCCGCCTCGCAAGGGCATTTTCCGTCCGAAGATGCGCTATGCGCACCAGGGCGGGCAGAATCCCCCGCTGGTCGTCATCCACGGCAATGCGCTGGATGCCATTCCGGACTCTTACCGCCGTTACCTGGAAACGCGTTTCCGCAATGCGTTCGACCTGGCCGGCACGCCTTTGCGCATCGAATTCAAGTCGTCGCACAACCCTTACGCGCAGGAAAGCTGATCCATGAGCCGCTTCTGGAGTCCCGTGGTCGGGACGCTCAGTCCGTATGTCCCGGGCGAGCAGCCCAAGCTTCAGAACCTGGTCAAGCTGAACACCAACGAGCACCCCTACGGGCCGTCGCCCAAGGTGCTCGACGCGATCCGCGCGGCCTGCGACGACGCGCTCAAGCTGTACCCGGACCCGTCCTCCGACCGGCTGCGGCAGGCCATCGCCGACACCGTGGGCGCGCAGCCGGGCCAGGTGTTCGTGGGCAACGGCTCCGACGAAGTGCTGGCGCACGTGTTCCTGGCGCTGCTCAAGCATGAGCGTCCGCTGCGCTTCCCGGACATCACCTACAGCTTCTATCCGGTCTATTGCGGCCTGTATGGGATCCAGTACGAAACGGTGCCGCTGACGGCCGATTTCCGCATCGACGTCGAAGACTACCTGCCCGGCCGCGCCGGGCCGGCGGGCGCCATCATCTTCCCGAATCCCAACGCGCCCACGGGCCGCGCGCTGGATGCCGCCGAGGTCGAGCGCATCGTGGCCGGCAATCCCGACGCCGTCGTCGTTGTGGATGAGGCCTACGTGGATTTTGGCGGAGAGTCCGTCATCCCTTTGGTCTCCCGCTACGACAACCTGCTGGTCGTGCAGACGCTATCCAAGTCGCGCTCGCTGGCGGGGCTGCGGGTAGGCTTCGCCGTCGGCAGCGCGGCGCTCATCGAAGGGCTGGAGCGCGTAAAGAACAGTTTCAACTCCTACCCCATCGATCGCCTCGCGTCGGCGGGCGCGGTAGCGGCCCTGGAAGATACGGAGTACTTTGAGAAGACTCGCCTGGCCGTGATCGAAACCCGGTCGCGGATGACGGCGGGGCTGCAGGCGCTGGGCTTCGAGGTGCTGCCTTCTTCCGCGAATTTCGTGTTCGCGCGGCACCCGGCCAGGGACGCCGCGGACCTCGCCGCCGCCTTGCGCGAGCGCAGCATCATCGTGCGCCATTTCCGTCATGCGCGCATCGACCAGTTTCTGCGCATTACCGTGGGCACCGACGCGCAGTCCGAATTGCTGCTGGCGGCGCTCGCGGAGGTCCTGAGGGCGTGAAGGCCGGGGCGTTCCAGCCGGAAAACTCTGGTGTCACTTTTTGCATCCCGGCCAAGTAGCACGGGCCGGGAAAACCCTGTAGAGTACATGTTTCGGCGTACCCCACCAGTACACAAGTACGCCACCATTCAATAACAAACAAATGGAGCCTGGCCAATGAGCAATAAAGGGCAAACTCTGCAAGATCCGTTCCTGAACACGCTGCGCAAGGACCATGTCCCCGTGTCGATCTACCTGGTGAACGGCATCAAGCTTCAAGGGCAAATCGAATCCTTCGACCAGTACGTGGTGCTGCTGCGCAATACGGTCACGCAAATGGTCTACAAGCACGCCATTTCCACCGTCGTCCCCGCGCGCGCCGTGAATTTTCAGGTGGAAGTCCCTGCTGAGTAATCTCGCTCCAGCTTTACCTTTTATTGCCCGCCGGACGGCTGACGTCGGCGGGCATTTTCGCTTTGGCTCCAATATGGTGCATGTATGCGCGCTTTGATCATCAGCGTGGATCTGGGTGATCCGGACTTCGCGGCCCATGCGGAAGAGTTCGCGATGCTGGCCAAGGGCGCCGGCGCCGAAATCGTGGGCACGCTGACCGCGCGCCGCGACCGTCCCGACGCCAAGTTCTTCATCGGCTCGGGCAAGGCCGATGAGGGCGTGGCCATGGCCCAGGCGCTGCTCGCCGATATCGTTCTGTTCGATCAGCCCCTGTCGCCCGCCCAGCAACGCAACCTGGAACGCGCGTTCAACCTGCGCGTGGTGGACCGCGTCGCGCTCATCCTGGACATCTTCGCCTTGCGTGCCAAGAGCCACGAGGGCAAGCTGCAGGTCGAACTGGCCCAGCTGCAGCATCTGGCCACGCGCCTGACCCGCCTGTGGTCCCACTTGGAGCGTCAACGCGGGGGCATCGGCATGCGGGGGCCGGGCGAATCCCAGCTCGAAATGGACCGTCGCATGATCGGCGCCAAGGTCAAGGTGTTGCGCGAGCGGCTGGACAAGGTCGAGCGCCAGCGGGTAACCCAGCGCCGGGCGCGCGCCCGGGGCGGCGCGCTTTCCGTATCGCTGGTGGGCTACACCAACGCGGGCAAATCCACCTTGTTCAACGCGCTGACGCGCGCCGACGCCTATGCCGCGGACCAGCTTTTCGCCACCCTGGACACGACGACGCGTCGCATCTGGATCGAAGGCGCCGGGTCGGTGGTGATATCGGATACGGTGGGCTTTATCCGCGACTTGCCCCACGGCCTGATCGCGGCGTTTCGCGCCACCCTGGAAGAAACCGTGCATGCGGATTTGCTGCTGCACGTGGTCGATGCCGCCAGTCCCCAGCGGGATGAGCAGATTTTCGAGGTCAACAAAGTGCTGGCGGAAATCGGCGCCGCCTCGGTTCCAACCATTCTTGTATACAACAAGATAGACCGGGCGGGATTGGAACCCAGGGTGGAGCGCGATGCACATGGTACGATTGCGCGAGTATTTGTAAGCGCCACCGAGCGCGCCGGCTTGGACGCGTTGCGCGGGGCAATTGCGGAGACCGGACAGATTGTGGGAAACAATGCCGCGAATTATCAAACTCTTCAATCTGAATGACCCCGGCTGGGGTCGTGGGAACAACAACGGCTCCGAGCCGCCGCCGAAGCGGCCTCAAGGCAACGGAGACGGCCC
Organism: Achromobacter denitrificans NBRC 15125; assembly: GCF_001571365.1. Lineage (GTDB taxonomy): Bacteria > Pseudomonadota > Gammaproteobacteria > Burkholderiales > Burkholderiaceae_B > Achromobacter > Achromobacter denitrificans. Next base: position 94,948 of record NZ_BCTQ01000012.1, read on the forward strand.
ACCCGACCTGGACGAGGTCTGGCGCGATTTCAACAATCGCATCGGATCCCTGTTCGGTCGCAAGGGCGGGGGCGGGAATAACCGCCCCGGCAACCGCGGCGGCATGACGCCGCCTTCTCCGCGCGGAACGCGTATCGGCCTGGGCGTCGTCGCCCTGGTCGCGGCCGGCATCTGGCTGGCCAGCGGTTTCTACATCGTGCAGGAAGGCCAGGTCGCGGTCGTGACCCAGTTCGGCAAGTACAAGAGCACGTCCCAGGCCGGTTTCCAATGGCGCCTGCCTTATCCCATCCAGAGCCACGAGATGGTCAACGTGTCGCAACTGCGCACGTTCGAGGTCGGCTTCCGTGGCGGCGCGCGCAACAAGGTCCTGCCTGAAGCGCTGATGCTCACGACGGACGAGAACATCGTCGATATGCAGTTCGTCGTCCAGTACCGGCTGCGCGCCGATGGCGCGCCCGATTACCTCTTCATGACGCGCGATCCCGATGAATCCGTCCGCCAGGCATCGGAGACGGCCATGCGCGAAGTCGTGGGCAAGCAGTCGATGGACTTCGTGCTGTACGAAGGCCGTACCGCGGTCGCCACGCAAGTGCAGACCCTGATGCAGCAGATCCTGGACCGCTACCAGACCGGCGTGCAGGTCAGCACCGTCGCCATCCAGAACGTGCAGCCGCCGGAACAGGTGCAGGCCGCGTTCGACGACGCCGTCAAGGCCGGCCAGGACCGCGAACGCCAGATCAACGAAGGCCAGGCCTACGCCAACCAGGTCGTGCCGCTGGCCAGCGGCCAGGCTTCCCGCATGATCGAACAGGCGGAGGGCTACAAGGCCAAGGTCGTCGGCGACGCCCAGGGTAATACCTCGCGCTTCACCAGCATTCTCGGCGAGTACGAGAAGGCGCCCGCGGTCATGCGCCAGCGCATGTACCTGGAGAGCATGCAGGAGATCTTCACGCGCGCCAGCAAGGTCATGGTCGACACCAAGAGCAACAACAATATGTTGTACCTGCCCTTGGACAAGATCATGCATCTGGCCGCCCAGGACGCCAGCAAGTCCAGCGCCGGCAGTATCGGATCGTCGGGCTTGTCCAGCCAGCCTGCCCAGCCGCCGCGCAGCGGCGCGGCGCCGGCGCCTCAGCCTTCCGGCAGCAGCAATAGCAACACGCTGCCCCGCGACCGTACGTCGCGCTAACCCGGAGGAGTCCTGATCATGCAACGTCTCATGCCCATCCTGGTCGGCCTGCTCATCGTGCTGGCCGCTCTTTCTTCCTGCGTCTTCGTCGTGCGCGAGCGCGACTACGCCCTGGTGTTCTCGCTGGGTGAAGTGCGCAAGACCATCAGCGAACCCGGCCTGTATTTCAAGGCCCCGCCGCCGTTCCAGAATGTCGTGACGCTCGACAAGCGCATTCTGACCATCGAAACCAACGAAGCCGAACGCATCCAGACTTCCGAAAAGAAGAACCTGCTGATCGATTCCTACGTCAAGTGGCGCATTGCGGATCCCCGCCAGTACTACGTGTCCACGGGCGGCAACGAACGCGTCGCGCAGGAACGCCTGCAGGCGCTGATCCGCGACGCGCTCAACGCTTCGGTCAACGTGCGCACGGTGCGCGACGTGGTCTCGACCGAACGCGACAAGATCATGGCCGAGATCCTCACCAACGTGGCCAAGCGCGCCGAGCCCCTGGGCGTGCAGATCGTCGACGTGCGTCTGCGCCGCATCGAGTTCGCGCCGGAGATTTCGGAATCGGTGTACCGCCGCATGGAAGCGGAGCGTACGCGCGTCGCCAACGAGCTGCGTTCCATCGGCGCCGCCGAAGGCGAGAAGATCCGCGCCGAAGCCGATCGCCAGCGGGAAGTGATCGTGGCCCAGGCCTATGCCAAGGCACAGGGCGTCATGGGCGAGGGCGATGCCTCCGCCGCGGCGATCTACGCGCAGGCCTACGGCAAGAACCCGCAGTTCTACACGTACTACAAGAGCCTGGAAGCCTATCGCGCTTCGTTCTCGAAGCCGGGCGACGTGCTGGTGGTCGACCCCAGCTCCAGCTTCTTCCAGTTCATGAAGGACCCGTCTGGCGACGCCCTGGCGCCGGTCACCGTGCCGGCCAAGTAAGGCGGCGACGGTAGCAACGCAACGCAAGGCCCCTTGGATTTCCAAGGGGCCTTGCCGTTTTCGGGCGGGCGACGGCGAGGTGCCGGCGTAATGAGGGACGGCTTGCCGGGCGGGCAATTCCGGCTGGCGCTGGCCGCTGAACCATGTACAATACCGCGTAAGCTAGAAAACATTCCGCAGCGGCTGAGCGGGCTTACGCCCCTCAGCCGCTTTTCGTTTGGGCGACGCCCACGCATCACTTGGCGTTCATCAGGTAAACATTCATGGGTAACTGGCTGCTGCCCGAGAGCCTCGCCGACGTACTTCCGGCAGAGGCCCGGCGCATCGAGGAACTGCGCCGCGAACTTCTCGATCTGTACCGCACGTACGGTTTCGAGCTGGTCGCGCCGCCCCTGGTCGAATACATCGATTCGTTGCTGTCCGGCACGGGCAGCGATCTGGATCTGCGTACGTGCAAGCTGATCGACCAGCTGTCCGGCCGCACGCTGGGCGTGCGCGCGGACATGACTCCTCAGGTCACGCGCATCGACGCGCACTTGCTGAACCGCGCGGGCGTTACCCGCCTGTGTTACTGCGGCAACGTGCTGCATGCCCGCCCGGCCGACCTGCTGGCCAGCCGCGAGCTGCTGCAGATCGGCGCCGAAATCTACGGCCATGCCGGTTTCGAGGCCGACCTGGAGATCATCCAACTGGTGCTGGAAACCGTGGCGATCGCCGGCGTGCGCAACCCCCGGCTGGACCTGTGCCATCCGGGCGTGCTGCGCGCCATCCTGGAGTCGGATGCCACCCTGGGCGCGCTGTCGCAGGAGGTCATCCTCCTGATGCGCGAGAAGGACGTCCCCGGCCTGGTCGAGCTGTCGGCGCGCGCGCCGGGCATGCGCGCCGAGACGCTGCAGGCCCTGAAGCTGCTGCCCAATCTGTACGGCGGTCCGGAAGTGCTGAAGGAAGCGCGCCGCGAATTGCCCCTGCTGCCCGGCGTGGTCGCCGCGCTGGATGCGCTGCAGGTCGTGGTGGACGCGATGCCCAACGTGGCGTTCGGCGTCGACCTCGCCGACGTCGGGGGCTATGGATACCATTCCGGCGTGAAGTTCGCGCTGTATGCTGAAGGCTGGCGCGACGCGCTGGTCAGCGGTGGACGCTATGACGACGTCAGCCGCGCTTTTGGCCGGGCGCGTCCCGCCACGGGTTTCAGCCTGGATTTACGCAAGCTGGCGGCGGGTTTGGCGCCGGCGGAACGGGCGCGTGCGGTTCGCGCGCCCTGGGGGCAGGCCCCCGCCCTGACCGAGGCGGTTCGCCGCCTGCGCCGGTCGGGTGAAATTGTCGTTCAGGTATTGCCCGGGCACGAGCAGGATCAGGACGAATTCGTTTGCGATCGCGAGCTGGCGCTGCAGGATGGCGCCTGGACGGTCAGAACGCTGTGACTAACTCCCTCTCGGAAACGAGGGGGCCGCGGGGAGATTTCCGGATTTCCCGAGAAACTCGATATTGATTCGTAACATGAGCAAGAACGTAGTCGTAATCGGCACCCAATGGGGTGACGAGGGCAAGGGCAAGATCGTCGACTGGCTGGCGGAATCCGTCCAGGGCGTGGTCCGCTTCCAAGGCGGTCACAATGCCGGCCATACGCTGTGGATCAACGGCAAGAAGACGATTCTTCGCCTGATCCCGTCGGGCATCATGCATCCCGGCGTCACCTGCTTCATCGGCAACGGCGTCGTGCTGTCCCCGGAAGCCCTGCTCAAGGAAATCGAAGAGCTTGAGGCCGCCGGCCTGGACGTCCGTTCGCGCCTGCAGATCTCCGAGATCTGCCCGCTGATCCTGCCGTACCACGTCGCCATCGACAAGGCGCGCGAAGCGCGCAAGGGCGATGGCAAGATCGGCACGACCGGTCGCGGCATCGGCCCCGCCTACGAAGACAAGGTCGCCCGCCGCGCGCTGCGCGTGCAGGACCTGTTCAATCCGCAGCTGTTCGACGAGAAGCTCGCCGAAGTGCTGGATTACCACAACTTCGTGCTGACCAAGTACCTGGGCGCCGAGGCGGTTTCCGCCAATGAAGTGCGCGACCAGGCCATGGCGCTGGCTCCGGCCATCGCCCCGATGGTCAAGGACGTGTCGAGCAACCTGTTCGCCATGCAACAAGCCGGCCAGCGCCTGCTGTTCGAAGGCGCGCAGGGCGCCTTGCTGGACGTCGACCACGGCACCTATCCGTTCGTCACCAGCAGCAACTGCGTGGCGGGCGCGGCGTCGGCCGGCGCCGGCGTCGGCCCCCAGCAGCTGGACTACGTCCTGGGCATCACCAAGGCCTACACGACCCGCGTCGGTTCGGGTCCGTTCCCCACGGAACTGGTCGACGAGATCGGCACGCGCCTGGCCACCATCGGCAAGGAATTCGGTTCGGTCACGGGCCGTCCGCGTCGCTGCGGCTGGTTCGATGGCGCCGCGCTGAAGCGCTCCGTCCGCCTGAACGGCATTTCCGGCCTGTGCATCACCAAGCTGGACGTGCTCGACGGCCTGGAAACCATCCAGCTGGGCGTGGGCTACCGCGTCAACGGCGAATTCCGCGACGTGCTGCCCTATGGCGCGCATGCGGTCGCCCAGGCGCAACCGGTGCTCGAAGAGCTGCCGGGCTGGAGCGAATCCACGGTTGGCATCACCGAGTACGACAAGCTGCCCCAGGCGGCCCGTCGCTACCTGGAGCGCGTGGCGGAAGTGTGCGGCGTGCCCATCGACCTCGTGTCGACCGGCCCCGACCGCAATGAAACCATTGTGCTGCGTCATCCCCTGAAGGGCTGACATCGGGTTATTATTCGCAAGGCCGCCGCCGGTCTCACACCGGCGGCGGCCTTTTCGTATTTTTAAGCAGGAGATGCTTGCCTATGAGCACGCCGACCAATGATGACAGCCATCTGTGGGTGACGTGGGACGACTACAACCGCCTGATCGAGCGCCTGTCCTTGCAGGTGCATCAATCGGGTTGGAAGTTCGACAAGATTCTTTGCCTGGCGCGCGGCGGAATGCGCGTTGGCGACGTTATGTCCCGTATTTTCGACGTCCCGCTGGGCATTCTGGCCACCAGCAGCTACCGCGAAGCGGCTGGCACCAAGCAGGGCGACATGGATATCGCCCAGTTCATCACCATTACGCGCGGCACCCTGTCGGGGCGCGTGTTGCTGGTGGACGACATGGTCGATACCGGCAAGACCTTCTCCAAGGTCTACGATCACCTGAAGAGCCAATTCACCGAGATCACCGAACTGCGCAGCGCCGTGCTGTGGTGGAAGGGGCATTCCCAGGCGACGCCCGACTATTACGTCGACAAGTTGCCCACGAACCCGTGGATTCACCAGCCTTTCGAAGATTACGACAGCCTGCGCCCGCACCAGCTCGAAGCTTGGATCCGCAAGGGTTCCCAGGGCTGAAGCCGCCGGCCGGCAGGGCGGGGCGCCTGGCGGCCCAGTGCGCCAGACTGTCCCCCCAGTAGTCAAAATGACCTCGGCCATGCTAGAATCGCTGGTTACCGCTAAACCGAACTTGGCTTGTTACTCTTTGGGTAGTCTTTGGGTAACGGAAACGGCCAGCTGGAATCCGGTTCCCTGTACGCGGTGCCTTGGTATGATTTTCATGTCATCGAAGGCTTTTCGCGCTCCTGGATCCGCGCAGCGTAGCTGGTAAGCAAGCCAGGTTTGTCATCAACTTTTGTTACCCTACAAGCAGGCCAATCACTTTATGCCTATCGTTCGACTGAAGGAAAACGAACCGTTTGAAGCCGCTCTGCGCCGCTTCAAGCGCACCATCGAAAAGACCGGTTTGCTCACCGAGCTGCGTTCGCGCGAGTTCTATGAGAAGCCCACGGCTGAGCGCAAGCGCAAGCACGCCGCCGCTGTGAAGCGCCACTACAAGCGCATCCGTAGCCAACAACTGCCCCCGCGCCTGTATTGATTTTTGATTCCCGAATCTATTGATTCCAGAATCATTCATCCAGGATTTGCTCGCCCGAGTCGACGTCGTCGACATAGTCGGGCGATATGTGCAGTTGCGAAAGGGCGGGGCCAACTTGCTTGGCCTGTGCCCTTTTCATAACGAAAAAAGCCCCTCGTTCACTGTCAGCCCCACCAAGCAGTTCTATCACTGCTTCGGCTGCGGCGCGCACGGCAGTGCCATCACTTTCCTGATGGAACACACGGGCGCCAGTTTCCCCGAAGCCGTGCGCACGCTCGCCGGCTCCGTGGGAATGACGGTCCCCGAAGAAAACCGCAGCCCTCGCCAACAGCAGGAATCCGCGCGCCGCAAGGCCGAGGAATCCCGCCATACGCAAGTGCTGGACGCTGCCCAGGCGCATTACCTCAAGCAATTGAGGGCGTCGCCCGCGGCGATCCGCTACCTGAAGCAACGCGGCCTGACCGGCGAGATCGCGGCGCATTTCGGCCTGGGATGGTCCGGCACGGACCGCCACGGCCTGTCGCAGGTCTTTCCCAGCTACGAAGATCCGGTGCTGGTGGAATCCGGCCTGGTCATCGAATCCGAAGACGGCCGGCGCTACGACCGGTTCCGGGAACGCATCATGTTCCCGATCCGCAATGCGCGAGGCAGCCTGATCGGCTTCGGCGGCCGCATCATCGGCAAGGGCGAGCCCAAGTACCTGAATTCTCCGGAGACCCCGCTGTTCTCGAAGGGCCATGAGCTCTACGGGCTGTGGGAGGCGCGCCAGTCCATCCGCCAGGAAGGGCAGGTGATCGTGGTCGAAGGCTACATGGACGTCGTCGGGCTGGCGCAGCAAGGCATCGCGAACGCGGTGGCCACACTGGGCACGGCCACGACGCCGGATCATGTAAAGAAGCTGCTGCGCGCGAGCGACAAGGTGATCTTCAGCTTCGACGGGGACGGCGCCGGACGCCGCGCCGCGTGGCGGGCCCTGCAGGCGTGCCTGCCGGTGCTGCGCGACGACATCGCGATCCGCTTCCTGTTCCTGCCGTCGGAGCACGATCCCGATTCCTACGTGCGCGAGCTGGGCGCGGAGGCTTTCCGCGCCTGCCTGGGCGACGCGGTGGCGCTGTCGCGCTTCCTGCTCGACGAGCTGGGCTCGCGGCACAACATGGACGAGGCGGAAGGGCGGGCGAGCTGCCTGCACGAAGCCAAGCCCTTGCTGGCCGCCATTCCCGAATGCGCGCTGCGCGTGCAGATCGAGCGGGAAATGGCCAAGCTGGTGCAGCTGACGCCCGAGGAAATGGCGCAGGTGCTGGCGCAGCAGCCGGCCAAGCCTTTCGCGCCGGCGCCGCGTCCTGGCGAAGGGGGCGTGGCTTCCGGCCAGGCGCCGGGCCAGGACGGGGCGCCGCCGGACATGGGCTATGACTTCGGCGGGCACGAGTTCCACGACATTCCGGCCGAGGAGTCCGATTACGCGGACTACGGCCATTTTCCGTCCCAGGATGGCGAGTCCGCTGCTCCGGGCGCCGGCCAGGGCGGCCGCCAGGGCTGGAAAGGCAAGAGCGACTGGAAAGGGAAAGGCGACTGGAAGGGCAAGGGCGACTGGAAAGGCGGAAAGGGCGGCTGGAAGGGCCGGCGCGACGACGACGTCGGCGGTTTCGAAGGCCGCCGCACCATGCCTTCGCTGGCCAAGCGCCTGCTGGGCCTGCTGCTGGCGCATCCCGAGCTGGTGGACTCCATGGGAGACCAGCAGCTTGAAGTCATCGACCATGGCCCCCATCTAGGTTTGGTCAGGGACTTGATCATGCTGGCGCAGTCCAGCGGCGCCCGCCATGTCGGCGCCTTGCTGGAGGCCGCGGATCCCGATTCGGACCTGGCGACGGTGCTCAAGGGCCTGCGGGCCGACATCCTGTCCCAGGAAGACCTGCCGGATCCGCAGACCGAATGGGACGACGCGCTGCGCCGCATCGAATTCGATGCGGCCAGGTCCGAAATGACCAAGCTGGCCGCCAGCGGGCTGGCGACCGAAGAGGCGCGCAAACGCTATTTGGAGCTTTCCAGCCGCATCACGGTGCTCAAAGGTGCTGGATTACGCTAAATACGCTAAAATCAAGGGTTTTCCGCGGTGCGGACATTCCCACCGCGGATTTCTGATCCAAGGCGGCAGGCCGGCGGATTGTGGTGTTTACGGTTGATTGGCATTGGATTCGTGCTGAATTTGGTGGTAATCCTGGCACTGCGAGCGTTAGGCAAACGAGTTGGCAGTACGAATGCTTCGGCTGGCGGAATCTATTCCGGCTGCCGGAATCTAATTGATGTAGAGGTTTGGCGCGGCGCCCCGGGATGTCCTCCGGAAATAAAAACGGATGCGCGCGTCAAATTTGTTACATAGTTAATTTAATATAGCTGAGCGGTGAATTCAGGCAGTTCGGCGGCGGTTATCTCCGTGTAGCGTTAGTGGTATGGGTGCTGTGTCTACTCAGCTGCTTTGGGCAAAGACCCGATAAGCAAGCAACGCCTATTTATAGGCAGGCAGCCCCCCCAACGCCCGGGATCCCCCGCAGGATGAGGCCACGCACGCCGAGCGCCACTACGGTCATGAACCGGAACGGCGCAAGGCGGGCTCGCAAGAGCCGGCGCTGCGAACAACGCAGCCGCGTGATTTCGGCCGGTTTCACCAGATTTACCCGTAGTACCGCCGCGCTGGGCAGCCGTCCAGGGTGGCTAAATGCGGTGCAACATGCCCAATCGGGTTGCGACGACCACGGAAGCGACTATGACCAAATCCACCGGCAAATCCTCCTCTGCAATGAATGCGACCGAAACCGAAGCCAAGACGGCCAAGCGTGCGGTAAGCATGGCGGCGGAAAAAGCGCCCGCCAAGACGGCGGTGAAGGTCGCCAAGCCCGCTGCCAAGACGGCCGCCAAGAAGGCGGCCAAGACTGCTGCCGGCGCCGACAAGCCTGAAAAGGTGACGAAGGCTCGCGCCAAGAAGGCCGAAGACAAGCTGGCCGACCTGGTGGGCAGCGCGCGTCCGGCCCCGAGCGGCCGCCGCCCGGGCCGCCCCGCCAAGAATGCCAACAACGATTCCGACGGTTTCGACGATCCGATGGACGGCGAAGGCGAAGTCCTGCCCGATCTGAAGCCGCCCAAGCGCGGCGGCAAGCGCGGCAAGGCCGATCCCAAGGATCTGATCGCCCGCGGCCCTGTCAGCCCGGAAGAGTACGAAGCCCGCCGCAATCGCCTGAAGCAGCTGATCAAGCTGGGCAAGGACCGCGGCTACCTGACGTACGGCGAAATCAACGACCATCTGCCCGACGACCTGGTCGACGCGGAAGCCATCGACGGCATCATCAGCACCTTCAGCGACATGGGCATCGCGGTCTACGACCAGGCCCCCGACGCCGAAACGCTGCTGATGAGCGAGAACGCGCCGGTTGCGTCCAACGACGACGACGTCGAAGACGAAGCCGAAGCCGCGCTGACCACGGTGGACTCCGATTTCGGCCGCACCACGGACCCGGTCCGCATGTACATGCGTGAAATGGGCTCGGTGGAACTACTGACGCGCGAAGGCGAAATCGAAATCGCCAAGCGCATCGAAGACGGCCTGAAGCACATGGTCATGGCCATTTCGGCCTGCCCGACCACGATCAACGAGATCCTCGCCCACATCCTGCGCGTGCGCGAAGGCCAGGCGCAGATCGACGAAGTGGTTGACGGCCTGGTCGATCCGGAAGACGGCGAGGAATACGCCGGCGCCGGCGTCACCGCCGACGAAGACGAGAGCGACGACGGCCCCGCCGGCGGCATGTCCAGCAAGCAGCTGGAAGACCTGCGCGTCAAGGCCCTGGCCAAGTTCGACGAGGTCGGCAAGCAGTTCGACAAGATGCGCCAGTCCTACGAAAAGGACGGCTACAAGTCGGACATCTACGTGCGCGCCCAGGAATCCATCCAGAATGAACTGATGGGCATCCGCTTCACGGCCAAGATGGTCGAGAAGCTGGCCGACACGCTGCGCCAGCAGGTCGAGGAAGTGCGCCAGCTTGAGCGCGCCGTCCTGCATACGTGTGTGGACCGTGCCGGCATGCCGCGCACGCACTTCATCAAGGTCTTCCCGGGCAACGAAACCAACCTGCAGTGGGTCGTGGACGAAGTGGCCGCCGGCCACCCGTACGCCGAAACGCTGGAGCGCCAGATCCCCGCCGTGCAGGAACTGCAGCAGAAGCTGATCGACCTGCAAACGCGCGTCGTGCTGCCGCTGAAGGACCTGAAGGACGTCAACAAGCGCATGGCCACCGGCGAAGCCAAGGCCCGCAAGGCCAAGCGCGAAATGACCGAGGCCAACCTGCGTCTGGTGATCTCCATCGCCAAGAAGTACACGAACCGCGGCCTGCAGTTCCTGGACCTGATCCAGGAAGGCAACATCGGCCTGATGAAGGCCGTGGACAAGTTCGAATACCGTCGCGGCTACAAGTTCTCGACCTACGCAACGTGGTGGATCCGTCAGGCCATTACGCGTTCCATCGCCGACCAGGCGCGTACCATCCGCATCCCGGTCCACATGATCGAAACGATCAACAAGATGAACCGGATCAGCCGCCAGATCCTGCAGGAAACCGGCGCCGAGCCGGATCCCGCGACCCTGGCGCAGAAGATGGACATGCCCGAGGACAAGATCCGCAAGATCCTGAAGATCGCCAAGGAGCCGATCTCCATGGAAACCCCCATCGGCGACGACGACGACTCGCACCTGGGCGATTTCATCGAGGACACCTCCACGCTGGCGCCTTCGGACGCGGCGCTGCACGGTTCCATGCGCGACGTGGTCAAGGAAGTGCTAGACTCTCTCACCCCGCGTGAAGCCAAGGTCCTGCGCATGCGTTTCGGTATCGAAATGAGCACCGACCAGACCCTGGAAGAAGTGGGCAAGCAATTCGACGTCACGCGCGAGCGCATCCGCCAAATAGAGGCGAAGGCGCTGCGTAAACTGCGTCACCCCAGCCGGGCCGACAAGCTGAAGAGCTTCCTGGAAGGGCAGTAATCGTTTCCTGGGCCTCTAGCTCATGCCTGGTTAGAGCAGCGGACTCATAATCCGTTGGTGCCGAGTTCGACTCTCGGGGGGCCTACCAAGAAAGATGCGGGTCTCGGAGCAATCCGAGACCCGTTTTCTTTTCCGCAATCTCGGCGGATTTCCGCAATTCGACTTACCGCGTGGGCGCCGCCTGTCGCCTTTGCGCCGCCGGAAGTACTTTTCGGTGGTTGTCACCGAGCCGCAGTCGAGCCGCTTCTGGGCCTGGCGGCTACCAGCCCTGCGTCCCGCGTTGCTTGTCGGTGTGATGGGTCGGGAGCGGCCAGCCATCACACCAGCCAAAAGAGTGGGGGCCCCGTGACTGGTTTTATCGCCATGAGCCGAGCGGGCATCCTGAATTGACGCAAAGGAGCACACGCGCTCGGCTGTGGGCTGGCCATCCTTTCTTAATACTGATGAATCCAGCCAATCGTCGAGATTTTCTGAGGATCGAGATGTTCGACAGAGATCAGGATCAACCGAGAATGCCACGCGACGTGCTTCTGGTTTTGAGGACTAGTGAGATTGTAGCTTAGGTTGGGATCCAGAAAGTCAATGCTCAACCCCATTGAATATTCGCCCGCTCGCTTGGGAAGTATCAGTTCCTCGGCCGCTATTCCCGGCCGTCCCTTCGCCGCCGGCTGTAATTTTGAAACAGGCTTAGACGCGATCCTGGCCCAAGGCATGTGCCCATCTTGGCGAACGGCCAAGTCTACGAGCGCGATACCCTGGAACGGCTTCTGGCCCTTTCCTTTCGTTAAATGGAAGTGGCCCGGGGGATGGAAAGTTAGATGGGCCCCGTTGATCGGCTTTAAGGCCCGGGGGTCGTGCCCAACCACATACTCAATTTGCCGACGATTGAAGGCGCTCCAGACTCCAAATTGCTCGTCCAAATCAGGAGGACTGAAAACACGTTCATTTAGGCCTACCGAAATCGAGCCATCTTTCTGGAAATTTATCCAGGCGAATTGGGCGAGTCCGTTCTCTCGTTCCGCTCGAACCCGCAACATATATTCTGACAAGGTTTTTCCTCCGGCTTTTGATGGTCAATCGGCGATGCAAACTCTCGAAATCTTGGGAATGAGTTTTGCTCCGGCCCCTCTCAAATAGACGCTATTCGGCTCGCAAGGGCCAGTATAGGGTGACCCTAGGTTTGCAGCTTCCTTCGGGTCGCGGTCCAGGTACCCAACAAGCGCGTGGACCTTCATTACGATCTGCCGCTGCACGGCAAACGGGAGGGCAGCGAATTCCGCCACGACATCGCTCCGCCAATTGGCGAAATGTCGGACGGAGACTGGCAGGCCAGGGTTATAAAACCCTGTCCTAGCCTGAAGCTCAAGTCATCGGCGTTTTCTGTTTTGGGGGCCACGAGATCCGGAAGCCCATCGAACTAATCCAAAAGCGTGAGTCAATCCGATTGACCGGCAAGACCGCCGCACCGATCATTTGTGTTCGGCGTTGAGTCAACGGGATTGGGGCGCGCGGAGCTGACCGTAACGACCGGCGCGGAATTGGAGATGGGCATGGCAAAAATCCAGCCTGCGGTGAACGCGTTGCGGTTTGGCCTGGGGGTAGCAGCACTGGGGCTTGCGCCGATTGGAACCCCACCCGCGTTCTCGATGACAGACTCGCAATGCTCCACCATCAAACTGCTCGCCACGGAGAAGCCGAACCGCTGGCAAAGCCTGCTCGGCGAAGAGGTCCCGACGTCCAATCGGCCGGGAGCCCCATTCCAGCGTCAGAGCTGGAAGGCCAAGGTGGACGGGGCGCCTTTCAAGATGTGCTACATCCGGGAGAAGACCTATCGGGGCGGTGAGCCGGTCAGGTCGGCGTCGTGTCATGTCGAGCTGCCGCCGGTTCCCGAGAAGGTCGCCATGACGACGGAGCTACAGGGGCGCCTGTTCGCCCTGTACACAGGGCTCGCGGGTGAGTTTGCGCAATGTCTGGGCTCGAAGCCGCGGGAGTCGACGGGCACCAATGATTCCGCTACGAGTCGCACGTTGGCTTGGGAATGGAAGCTCTCGCCTCCGCAAGTGCCGCAACCCGTGACGGTGACGCTGTCGGGGGCAATTCCGAATGTCGGTGCGGTCGTCGACGGTATTTACACGAGCGCTCATTTTCTGGTCAGTTTCGACTGAGCCGGTTCGTCCGCTGTTGGTTTGCCGCCGTTGGCGGGCCGCCGAGCCGGCCCGTTTTTGGGTGGCGAGTCCGAATCTCTCCAGTCCTTGTTCTTGCCGGCCCCAGAGTTGCATGCCGAGTTTCGGGACGCCTATCATGAGCCTGGAAGCGGCATTGCGCCAGGCAGAGTCAGCGGAAACGAAAGCAAGGATCTTTATGCGCTACATACTCCAGGTTGATTTTCCCTACACAGGTCCTTGGGGCCAGGAAATGAGCGAGGCCATGGAAGGCTTGGCGCGATCGATTGCGGAAGAGCGCGGACTGCTCTGGAAAATATGGACTGAGAACGAGAGCTCCGGCGAAGCAGGGGGCATTTACCTTTTCGCGGACGCTTCCAGCGCGCAGGCCTATCTGGCGATGCACACCGCTCGTCTTAAAAGCTTTGGCGTTCCGCATGTCAACGCAAAGCTGTTCGCCGTAAACGAAGCGCTTTCGCTGATCGATCGCGGGCCGGTTTGATGGCCGGCCGGAATTTTCCGGGGGAGGCCGTGCTCGTTGCAGCGTGCCGTCTGAACCGTGGCGCACCCAAAACAGGGTAGGATGGCAGCAGTCGTCCAGGGCACACCGGACGGACCGCCTCGATAACAAGAAAGGAGCGCCACATGCTTGATTCGTTTACGAAGTTGCGCCGGACCGGCGCGGCCGCCGCGATGCTCGGCGTGGCCAGTCTGCTGTTCGCCGGTTGCACGACGACCTCTTCGCAGTCGACGGCCACGGCTGCCGAGAAGAAGCAGGAGCTGGACGCCGCGGCCAACGCGACTTTGTCCAAGCTGTATGAATCGTCATCCCAGGCCAGGCAATTGGTCGAGCAGGCGCGCGGCGTGCTGGTGTTTCCCGCCGTGCTGAGCGCGAGCTTCATCGTGGGCGCGCAGCATGGATCGGGCGTGCTGCGAGTGCAGGGCGCCGACAGCGGGTACTACAGCGTCACCGGCGGGTCCATCGGCCTGCAGGCCGGCGCCCAGTCCAAGGCCATGGTGATCTTGTTCATGACGGACGGCGCCCTGGAGAAATTCCGCAAGAGCAGCGGCTGGACGGTGGGGGCGGATGCGACGGTCGCGGTGGCCAACGTGGGCGTCAACGGCAGTATCGATACGAATACGGCGCAGCAGCCCATCGTCGGCTTCGTGCTGAACAACGCCGGCCTCATGGCCGGCGTATCGGTCGACGGCAGCAAGATCTCGCCGCTGCTGCTGTAATCCCGCGGCGCGGGAAAATCGCGTATTCGGGGCGCCCTCTGGGCGCCCCGGCTGCTTCTGCAGGCTGCTCCCTCCCTACAATCCCATCGCCGTTTCCCAAGGCAGCTTGGGAGGCAGGGCCTCGGTCATGGCTTCGACGAAGGCGCGGATGCGCGGCGACAGGTGGCGGTTGGGGAGGTAGACCAGCTGCACAGGCGTGCCGGGGGCGATCCAGTCGGTCAGGATGAGTTTGAGGCGGCCGTCCAGCACCGCGGCTTCGGCGATGAAGCTGGCCATGCGGGCGATGCCCGCGCCGGCCACCACGGCGTCCAGGATGGCTTCGGGGTGGTTGACGTTCAGGTTGCCCGCGGGGGTGATGGTGTAGCGCTCCTCGCCTTTCTGGAAGTCCCATTCGTGATACCGGCCGGTCTGCCATTGGACGTAGGCCAGGCAGTTGTGCCGTTCCAGGTCCGCGGGCGTGGCCGGGGTGCCGTGCGCGGCAAGGTAGGCGGGGCTGGCGCACGTGACGTAGCGCAACCGCGACAGGGTCTTGGCGATGACCCGCGAATCCGCCGTGACGCCGATCCGGATGGTGGCGTCCAGCCCTTCCTCGGCGAGGTTGGGCACGCGGTCGCTGAAATCGGAATTGATGGACAGGCCCGGGTAGCGCGCCGTCAGCGACAGCAGGGCCGGCATGATGACTTTTCTTCCCATGCCCACGGGCGCATGCACGCGCAGTTTGCCGCGCGGGGTGAGGCTGGCGCCGGTGACTTCGGCTTCGGTGGCCTCGACTTCCAGCAGGATGAGGCGGCAACGCTGCAACAGCAGCTCGCCATCGTCGGTCAGTGACAGGCTGCGCGTGGTGCGGTTCAGCAGCTTCACACCCAGTTTGCCTTCCAGCAGGGACACGCTCTTGCTCACGGCGGCCGGCGATACCCCGAGGCGGTGCGCGGCGGCGGTGAAGCTGCCGCTGTCGGCGACACGCACGAAATTGAGGACATGCTTGAGATGGTCAATCAGTATGTACATGGCGATCTGGCGCGGGAACCCACGCCATCTTAGCGATTCCATCGCAGAAAGTTAAAGGTGATTTGCCCTTGGGTCCGTTTATCTCTTGAATCCGCGTCCCTACACTGGCCCGCAGTGCTGAACGACCCTGGACGGTTGTTCGGATCCGCAAGGCGGCAAGCCGGAATCCCCAGCCGATAGCGCAAGGGGCCGGACCGCCAGGCGAGACAACAGGAGACAAGGGTGGAGATGCAGAGCAAGGCACGGGCCGGGGTGGGGCCCGAGCAGGTTTATCTGGATGGCCTGGCGGCCGGCCGGTTCGAGATCCAGCGCTGCGTGGGCTGCGGCCACGCGGTGTTCTATCCGCGCTGGGTGTGCCCGCATTGCGGCGGCGCGGCGCTGGATTGGTTCGCGCCCTCGGGCGCCGGCGTGGTCTACGCCACCACCACCGTGGCCCGCAAGCCCGAGCAGGGCGGCGACTACAACGTGTGCCTGGTCGATCTGGAGGAAGGCGTGCGGATGATGAGCCAGGTGAGGGCGGTTGCGCCCGAGCATGTGCGCATCGGCATGCGCGTGCAGGCGCGCATCGC
Source organism: Achromobacter denitrificans NBRC 15125 (assembly GCF_001571365.1). Classification (GTDB taxonomy): domain Bacteria; phylum Pseudomonadota; class Gammaproteobacteria; order Burkholderiales; family Burkholderiaceae_B; genus Achromobacter; species Achromobacter denitrificans. The sequence continues at coordinate 111,004 of NZ_BCTQ01000012.1, forward strand.
CATGATCGGCGACGCGGCGCAGATCGTGTTCGAGCCCTCGGAGGTGGCGGCATGAGCTTGCGCGATTTGCGTGGCCGCGCGGCCATCGTCGGCGTGGGGCAGGCCGGCCTGGGGCAGGCCCAGGGCTATACCGAGCAGGAAGTGCTGACGCAGGCGGCGATGGCCGCGATCGCGGACGCCGGCCTGAGCCTCAAGGACATCGACGGCATTACGACCTGCAGTTCCCTGTCGCCCATGTGGGGCATGTCGGTCGTCGAGTATCTGGGCATCCGGCCCACGTTCCTGGACAGCACCATGATAGGCGGGTCGAGCTACGTGGCGCACCTGCTGCCCGCGATGCATGCACTGGAATCGGGGCAGTGCAACGCCGTCCTGGTCTGCTACGGCAGCACCCAGCGCACGGCCAAGTTCAACCGGGCGGACCTGACCCGGGGGCGCAAGTTCCTGGATCCCCAGCCCTTCGAGACTCCCTACGATCCGCCCATGCCGGCGGCGGCCTACGCGTTGGCCGCCAGCCGCCACATGCACCAGTACGGCACCACGCGCAAGCAGCTGTCGGAGGTTGCCGTCGCGGCGCGCAAGTGGGCGCAGCTGAACCCCGAGGCGACGATGCGGGACGCGCTGTCGCTGGAGGACGTGGCCAATGCGCGCCGCGTGTGCGATCCCTTCACGGTGCGCGATTGCTGCATGGTGAGCGACGGCGCGGGCGCATTCGTGATGACCCGGGCGGACCGCGCGCGGGACTGCGCCAAGGCGCCGGTGTACGTGCTGGGCAATGCCACGGCCGTGTGGAACCGGCAGGTGTCGTCCATGCACGATCTGACGGTCACGGCCGCGCTGGAGTCCGGCCGGCGCTGCTACGAGATGGCCGGCGTGGGCGCTAAGGACATGGATCTGGCCATGCTGTACGACGCCTTCACGATCAATACCATTCTGTTCCTGGAGGACCTGGGGTTCTGCGAGAAGGGCGAGGGAGGCGCTTTCGTCGACGACGGCGCGATCGCGCCCGGCGGACGGCTGGCCGTCAATACCAACGGCGGCGGGCTGTCGTGCGTGCATCCGGGCATGTACGGCGTGTTCCTCATGGTCGAAGCGGTGCGGCAACTGCGCGGCGAGTGCGGCGAGCGCCAGCTGAACAGTCCGAGCCTGGCGCTGGTGCACGGCAACGGCGGCACCCTGTCCAGCCAGTCCACCGCGATCCTCGGTACGCGGGACGCGCTGTAGGCGTCCGCGGTTCCATAGCCTTGGAGGAATCCATGTTGAACAAGATCGTGCCCTCGCTGGAGGACGCCGTCGCCGGCGTGGCGGACGGCGCCACGCTGCTGATCGGCGGCTTCGGGGCGTCGGGCGTGCCGACGGAACTGCTGCAGGCGCTGCTGGAGACGGGCGCCCGCGAGCTGACCATCGTCAACAACAACGCGGGCAACGGCGAAGCCGGCCTGAGCCAGCTGATCCGGGCCGGGCGCGTGCGGAAGGTGATCTGCTCTTTCGCGCGTTCGTCGAATCCGAAGAAGCCGAACGCGGCCGCGTTCGGGGAATGGTATGCCGCCGGCCGCATCGAGCTGGAGGTCGTGCCGCAGGGCACGCTGGCCGAGCGGCTGCGCGCCGCCGGCGCGGGCATCGGCCCGTTTTTCACGCCCACCGCGTACGGCACGCGGCTGGCGGAGGGAAAGGAAACCCGCAGCATCGACGGCCGCGGCTACGTGCTGGAAGCGCCGCTGCCGGGCGACGTGGCTTTCGTGAAGGCGCAGTACGGCGACCAGGCGGGCAATCTGACCTACCGCTACGCCAGCCGCAATTTCGGGCCGGTGATGTGCATGGCCGCAAGGCTCGCCGTCGCGCAGGTCGACGAGATCGTGCCCTTGGGCAGTCTTGCGCCCGAGCACGTCATGACGCCGGGGATCTTCGTGCAACGCATCGTCGAGTGCCGCAATGCCAATTGAAACCTTATCGCGCGAACGCATGGCGCAGATCGTCGCCGGCGACATTCCGCCCGCGTCCTACGTCAACCTGGGCATCGGCATGCCGACCCTGGTGGCGGACTACCTGGCTTCCGACAGCGGCGTCGTGCTGCACAGCGAGAACGGCATCCTGGGCATGAAGGGCCTGGCGCCCGGGCAGGAGATCGACGGGGACCTGCTCAATGCCAGCAAGGAACCGGTTGCGCTGGAGACCGGGGCGTCCATCACCGACCACGTGGTGTCGTTCGCCATGATGCGCGGCGGCCATATCGACCTGACCGTGCTGGGCGCGTTCCAGGTGTCGGCCGACGGCGACCTGGCCAACTGGGATACCGGGCGCGAGGACTCGATCCCCGCGGTGGGCGGAGCGATGGACCTGGTCGCGGGAGCCAGACGCATCTTCGTGATGATGCAGCACGTGGACCGCGACGGCCGGCCGAAGATCGTGCCGCAATGCAGCTATCCGCTCACCGGCAAGGGCGTGGTCGATCGCATCTACAGCGACCTCGCCATCATCGACGTGACGCCGGACGGGTTGCGCGTGCGGGCGATGGCGCGGGGGCTGGATTTCGCCACCCTGCAGGCGCGGACGGCGGTGGCCCTGACCCTGGACGATGCGTGGATCGAATTGGCGCCCTGAGCCGAGAGGCGGGCGCCGCAATTGGAGGCGGTAATGAGTTGGACTCACGAGTTGGAAGAACTGGAGCGCCGCAAGGAATACTCCCTGCGCATGGGCGGTCCGGAGAAGATCAAGCGCCAGCATGACGCGGGCAAGCTGGACATCCGCCAGCGCATCGGCCGGCTGGTCGACGGCGAGTCGTTCCTCGAAGTGGGGGGGCTGGCGGGCAGCGGCGAATACGACGAGCAGGGCCGGCTCACGAACGTGGTGCCGTCGAACGTGATCATGGGGCGCGCGACGCTCGACCGCAAGCCCGTGGTGGTGGTGGGAGACGACTTCACGGTGCGCGGCGGGGCGAACGACGGGGCGGTCGGCGACAAAATGATGTACGCCGAGCAGATGGCGTTCGACCTGCGCCTGCCCCTGGTGCGCCTGATCGACGGCACGGGCGGGGGCGGCTCGGTCAAGAACATCGAGAAAATGGGCCATGCCTTGCTGCCCAAGATGAAGATCTGGGCCTACGTGGCGCGCAACCTGACCCAGGTGCCCGTGGTGTCGCTGGCGCTGGGGTCGGTGGCCGGCCAGGGCGCGGCGCGGGTTGCCGGCAGCCATTATTCGGTGATGGTGAAGGACACCTCGCAGCTATTCATCGCGGGGCCGCCGGTGGTGGCCAAGATCGGCCAGCACCTGAGCAAGAACGAATTGGGCGGCAGCGGCATCCACACGCGCAATGGGGTGGTGGACGACGAGGTGGATTCCGAGGACGAGGCGTTCCTGGCCGCCCGCCGCTTCCTGTCGTATCTGCCCGCGTCGGTGCACGAGGTGGCGCCCCGGGGCGAGGTTCCCGCCGCCGCGGCCGACCAGGAGTGGCTGCGGACGGCGATACCGAAGGACACGCGCAAGGTCTACAAGATCCGGCCCATCCTGGACACCCTGTTCGATCCGGGCAGCGTGTTCGAGATCGGGCGGCATTGGGGCAAGGCGATCGTGGGCGGCCTGGCGCGGATCGACGGCTGGCCCGTGCTGTTCGCCGCCAGCAACCCCTATCACTACGGCGGCGGCTGGGACCGCCACACCGCCGAGAAATTCATCCGCCTGGTGGACCTGGCCGAAAACTTCCACCTGCCGGTGGTGAACATGGTGGACATCGCGGGCTTCCAGATCGGCCTGGAAGCCGAGAAGGACGGCGTGATGCGCGCCGGTGTGCGCGCCTTGACCGCCGTGTCGCAATCCACGGTGCCGTGGTTCTCCCTCATCATGCGGCGGGCCTTCGGGGTTGCCGCGGGCGGCCACCAGAATTCCAGCCGCTTCAACTTCCGCTACGCCTGGCCGTCGGCCCAATGGGGATCGCTGCCCATCGAAGGCGGGCTGGAGGTCGCGTACCGCTCCGAGATCGAAGCGGCGGACGACCCGGAGGCCAAGCGTGCGGAGATCGAAGCGCGGGTGCGCAGCCTGACGTCGCCGTTCCGCAGCGCCGAGGCGTTCGTGATCGAGGACATCATCGATCCGGCGTCCACGCGGGCGCGGCTGGTGGAGTTCGCCAATCTGGCGGCGCCGCTGCGCCGGCCGGGCCTGGTGGCCACGGGATACCGGCCCTGAGGCGACGCCCATGAAAAAAATACTGATCGCCAATCGCGGGGCAGCGGCCGCGCGCATCCTGCGCGCCGTGAAGGCGCTGGGCCTGCAGTCCGTCGCGGTCTACTCCGAGGCCGACGCCGACCTGCCTTATGTGGGGCGGGCCGACGAGAGCGTCTGCATCGGCCCGGCGGCCGCCCGCGACAGCTATCTCAACCAGGATGCGCTGCTCGACGCCATGGCGCGCTGCGGGGCCGATGCGCTGCATCCGGGCTATGGCTTCCTGTCGGAGAACGCGCAGTTCGCCCGCCGCGTCGAATCGGCCGGGCACTGCTTCATCGGGCCGTCTCCCAAATGGATCGACGCGCTGGGCAACAAGGCGGCGGCGCGCGCCTTGATGCAGCGGCACGGGCTGCCCGCGGGCGGCAGCACGGCCATCCTGCCTCGCGACGACCTGGAGGCCGTCTGCCGCGCCGCCGAGGCCCTGGGATTCCCGGTGCTGATCAAGCCGGCGGGCGGCGGAGGCGGCATCGGCATGGTTCCGGTGGAGGACGTCCGCTCCCTGCCGGGCAGCTGGGAGCGCGCCAGCGGCATGGCCGAGAAAGCGTTCGGCGATGCTTCCCTGTACCTGGAGCGGTTCATCCAGGCGCCGCGCCACATTGAATTCCAGTTCCTGGCGGATCGCTACGGGAACGTCCTGTCGTTGTTCGAGCGGGATTGCTCCACGCAGCGCCGCTACCAGAAGGTGATCGAAGAGGCGCCCGCGCCCGCCATCGACCGCAAGGCCGTGGCGGCCATGGCGGACCGGCTGTCGGCGATCCTGGGCGAGATCGGCTACGACGTGATCGGCACGGTGGAGATGCTCTACACGCCGGACGGCGGCTTCTCCTTCCTGGAGGTCAACACGCGGTTGCAGGTGGAGCACGCGATCTCCGAGGCCGTGACCGGCGTGGACATCGTGCAGGCCCAGATCCGCCTGGCCGCGGGCGAGACGCTGGCCTCGGTCGCGGGGAAAAGGCCGGCGCTGCGGGGGCACGCGATCGAAGCGCGCGTCTACGCGGAGGACCCGGTGCGCTTTCTGCCGTCGCCGGGCGTGCTGAAGACGTTCGACCTGCCGGGCGCCCGGCCCGGCCTGAGGGTGGAGACCGGCTATGCCGCCGGGAACCGGGTTTCCAGTCACTACGATCCGATGGTCGCGAAGATCATCGCGCATGCCGATACCCGCGAGGGCGCCACGCGCGCGTTGATCGAGGCCTTGGGCGACACCCGGGTGGAAGGCATCAAGACCAATATTCCGATGATTCTGCAGGTGCTCAAGTCCGAGCGGTTCCAGGCGGGCGCGATGACCGTGGACGGCTTGCAGGCATTGATATCAACCGAGGCGACAAAGGAGCGAGCATGAAGAAGATTGTGTCGAGCGTGGCGGGCCGCGTCGTGGCTTGTTGCGTGGAGGAGGGAGCGCAGGTCGGGCCGGGCGACGAGGCGTTCAAGGTCGAGTCCATGAAAATGGAGATTCCCGTCGAAAGTGAAGCAAGCGGCCGTATCGCCAGGGTCCTGGTGGCGGTTGGAGACGAGGTGGAAGAAGGGCAGGAGCTCGCGCTGCTGGACTAAAGCGGGCCGCCACGGAAAACCGAAAACAAGCGAGGAGACAATGCACAAAACGACTAACAGCGACGCGCCCGCATTCCTGGCGCGAAAGAGCCCCCTGAAAGCCTTGGCGATCCTGGGATTGGCGGCGGTGCTGGGCAGCGCGAGCGTGGCCAGCGCCCAAGGCGCGCAGGGCTATCCCGGCAAGCCGGTCACCATCAACGTCCCGTTCTCGGCCGGCGGCACCACCGACATCCTGGCGCGCGTGATCGGCCAGCGGCTGAGCGAGCGCTGGGGTGTATCCGTGGTGGTCGAGAACAAGCCGGGCGCCGGCGGCAACATCGGCACCGCGCAGGTTGCGCGCGCGGCGCCGGACGGCTACACGCTGGTGATGGGCACGATCGGCACCCATGCCATCAATCCCAGCCTGTACAAGTCCATGCCGTACGACGCCATCAAGGACTTCGCGCCCATCACCCGCACGGCCATGGTGCCCAACGCGCTGGTGGTGCCCAAGGACGCGCCGTACAACACCGTCAAGGAGCTGATCGCCTACGGCAAGAGCCATCCGGGCAAGCTCACCTTCGGGTCGTCCGGCCATGGCAGCACGCTCCATATGTCGGGCGAGACCTTCAAGATGATGACCGGCGTGGACATGGTGCACGTTCCCTACAAGGGCAGCACTCCCGCGGTGACCGACCTGCTGGGCGGGCAGATCTCCATGATCTTCGACAACCTGCCTTCGGCGCTGCCGCACATCAAGGGAGGGCGCCTGAAGGTCCTGGCGGTGACCTCGGCGCAGCGCAGCGAGCAGTTGCCCGACGTGCCCACGGTGGCGGAGGCCGGCGTGCCCGGCTACGAGGTCGTTTCGTGGTTCGGCCTGTGGGCGCCGGCCAAGACGCCGGACGCGATCGTGACGGAGATCAACAAGCAGGTGGTCGACATCATCCAGACGCCCGACATGCAGAAGCAGATCCGCGATCAGGGGGCGGTTCCCCAGCCGGACTCGCCCGCGGAGTTCGCCGCCTTCATCGGCAGCGAAGGCAAGAAGTGGGCGGAAGTGGTGCGCCGCGCCAACGTAACGACCGAGTAGGACAACGATGTTTGGCTTCGAGGAGAGGGAAGCATGGAACGCATGATGGAAGGCAAGGTGGTGGTGGTGACCGGCGCGGGCGGCGGTATCGGCCGCGAGGTCGCGCTGCAATTGGCGGCGCAAGGCGCGAAGGTGGTGGTCAACGATATCGGCGTCGCGCTCAATGGCGACAACCTGTCGGCCGACGAGGCGCCGGTGGCGCCGGCCGACGCGGTCGTCGCCGAGATCCGCGCGGCGGGCGGCATGGCGGTCGCGAATTTCGATTCGGTGGCGACGCATGCGTCGGCCAATGCCATCATCCAGTGCGCCATGGACGAGTTCGGACGCATCGATGGCGTGGTCAACAACGCCGGCAATCTGCGCGACCGCTCGTTCCACAAGATGAGCGAAGACGAGTGGCGCTCGGTGATCGCCGTCCACCTCGACGGCACGTTCTTCGTGAGCCGGTCGGCGGCCGCGCATTTCCGCGAGCAGGAGGGCGGGGCGATGGTCCACATGACCTCCACCTCCGGCCTGATCGGCAATTACGGACAGGCCAACTACGGCGCGGCCAAGCTGGGCATCGTGGCGTTGTCCAAGATGATCGCGCTGGACATGGGGCGGTACAACGTGCGCTCCAATTGCATCGCGCCCTCGGCCTGGAGCCGCATGACCAGCTCCATTCCCACCGATACGCCGCAGCAGCGGGACCGTGTCGAAAAGCTGAAGAAAATGGAAGCGGGAAAGATCGCGCCCATGGCCGTGTACCTGCTCAGCGATGCCGCGCGCGAGGTAAGCGGGCAGATCTTCGCGGTGCGCGCCAACGAGATCATGCTGATGAGCCAGCCGCGCCCCCTGCGCTCAGTGCATTTCAGCGAGGGCTGGACGCCGCAGCGCATCGCTGAGATCGCGATTCCGGCGATGCAGAAGCACTTCTATCCGCTGGAGCGCTCGCCGGACGTGATGAGCTGGGATCCGATCTGATGCTGCCGGCGAACGCCGCGCAATCGATTTCCGGGCCACGGGGAGGGGCGCCATGCGCTTGAGCTACGAGCAATTGCTGAATTACGAGCTGCCGGAAGTCAGGCAGCGCTACACCGCGCGCGACACGATGCTGTACGCCTTGTCGATCGGGCTGGGGCAGGACCCGCTGGACTTGACCGACCTGGCGCACGTGGGCAGACAGCACGATCCGCTCGCGTTGCCGTGGATGGCCGTGGTGCTGGGCTATCCGGGGTTCTGGCTCAAGGCGCCGGAAATCGGCGCCGACACGGTGAGGCTGCTGCACGGCGAGCAGGGGATGGAGCTCTTCCATCCGATTCCGCCCGAAGGCGAACTGGCAGGCAAGACCCGGGTCGTCGAAGTCGTGGACAAGGGTGAAAAGGGCCTGCTGCTGTATTCGGAAAAGACCTTGACGGAGGCGGCGTCGGGACGCCTCGTCGCGCGGACCTTCGCCACCCACGTCCTGCGCGGCGACGGCGGCATGCCGGGAGCCGGAAAGCAGGCGCGGACCGCGCATGCCGTGCCCGAGTCCGCGCCGCATTGGGCCGTGCCGTTGAACACCCGGCCCGAACAGGCGCTGGTCTATCGTCTCAACGGCGACTACAACCCCCTGCATAGCGATCCCGAGGTGGCGAGGGCGGCGGGTTTCCCGCGGCCCATCCTGCACGGCCTGTGCACGTTCGGCATGGTGTCGCAGGCCGTGTTCAGGCAGTTGCAGTCCGCGGCCGGCGGCGGCTCCCTGCGGTCGCTGGCGCTGCGCCTGTCGGGGCCGGTGTTCCCCGGCGAGACGCTGCGGGTGGAGGCCTGGCGGGACGGCTCCTTCCGGGCGCGCGTCGTAGAGCGCGACGCGCTGGTGATCGACAACGGCCTGATGCGGATCGCCTGAATCCACGGGCGGCAGGGCGGCCGCTGTCAGCGTCCCGTCGGCATGGGCGCGGTACGATGCTTGCCATGCCCAAGCCCCCTTCACAGCGCGCCCTGCTCTGGGTCGTCGCGGCCTGCTTTTTCATGCAGACGCTGGACACTACGATCGTCAATACCGCCTTGCCGGCGATGGCCCGCAGCCTGGGCGAAGAGGCGCTGGCGCTCAAGCCCGTGGTGGTGGCCTACACCTTGACCATGGCCATGCTGACGCCCGCATCGGGCTGGCTGGCCGACCGCTACGGCACGCGGCGCGTCTACCTGGCCGCGATCCTGGTCTTCGCCCTGGGTTCGGTATTCTGCGCGCTGGCGCAGACGCTGACGCAGCTCACCATCGCCCGCGTCGTGCAGGGCGTGGGCGGCTCCATGCTGTTGCCGATCGGCCGGCTGGCAGTGTTGCGCACGGTGCCGGGGGATCAGTACATCTCGGCCCTGGCCTTCGTTTCCATCGCGGGGCAGGTCGGGCCGATCTTCGGGCCGACGCTGGGCGGCCTGCTGGTGCAGGCGGCGAGCTGGCACTGGATTTTCATGATCAACGTGCCCATCGGCATCGCCGGCCTGTTCGCCGTCCGGCGCTATCTGCCCGAGGATGCCTTGAGCGACGTGGCGCCTTTCGATGTGCTGGGCTGCGGCCTGCTGTCCCTGTGCATGGTGGCTTTTTCGCTCGCGCTGGACCTGCCTGCCGGCGAAGGCCGCCTGGGCGGGTCGGCCGCGCTGTTCGCGCTGAGCGCCCTGACCGTGCTTCTCTACGTGCTGCATGCCAGGCGGCGCGAGAACCCGCTGTTCCAGCTGCGCCTGTTCGGCGAGCCCAATTTCAGCGTGGGGCTTGCGGGCAATCTGGTGTGCCGGATAGGCAGCAGCGCCGTGCCGTTCCTGTTGCCGCTGCTCCTGCAGCTGCAGCTGGGCTATACGCCCCTGCAATCCGGCCTGATGATGCTGCCCGCGGCCATCGCCGGAACGGTGTCCAAGCCCTGGATCGCGCCGCTGGTGCGCCGTTTCGGCTACGACGCGTTCCTGCTGGTGAACACGGTGCTGGTGGGCGCTTCCATCATGTCGTTCGCCGCCATCGCTCCCGGCTGGCCGCTCGGCCTGCAAGTGGCGCAACTCGCGCTTTTCGGGGCGACCAATTCCATGCAGTTCGCCGCCATGAACAGCGTCACGCTAAAGGGCCTGAACAAGCGGGACGCGGCCAGCGGCAACAGCCTGTTCTCGATGGTTCAGATGCTGGCTATCGGCCTGGGTGTCACCATAGGCGGTGGGCTGGTGGGCCTGTTTTCCGCCGAGGGCCGCGCGGCTCTGGGCTGGGCGTTCTCGCTGAGCTTTCTCTGCGTGGGCGCGATTACGCTGCTGTCGGCCTGGATCTTCCGGCGCCTGGACATGACGGGCCTGCGAGCGGCGGGCGGGAAGGCGGCTGGATAGGCCTGATTCCCGACGCGTTTGTCCGGCGGTTTCACGGGAGGTGAGAGGGCGGCTGTGGTGATGTGGCAGCACGGTTGTGCCTACGCCTCCCCCAATACCGATGCGCCGCCGCAAACGCGGTCGCACAAATGGAAGAGCGCCCCAGCTCATGGTGAGTCTGAGGCGCTCCTGCCCGGCTTCGCACGCGATGGGTGTCAGACAGCCCGGCAACTCAAATCTACTGCTGGGTGGCAGGCTGGGCAATAGGGAAAACCCTGGAATATTAGAGGGTTACAAGATTTCTGCCCGTCAATGCGACGGCGACATTTTTGCCCGCCTCGGTATCCGCGAATTGTCGCTCCCGGCGGGGAATTCGACACTGAAGCCTACTTTCACTGTGTCGGAGAGCGGATATGTCGGGGTATCGGAAACGTCAGTTGGGCCAGGGCATGACAGAGTACATCGTGGTCGTGGCGCTGGTGGCCGTGGCGGCCATTGCGGTGTATCAGTACTTTGGCCAGGTGGTGCGGTCGCAGACCGCGGCCATGGCGCGTGAACTCGCCGGGGAAGACGGCGGCAACGAAGCGCGCGCGGCGCAGCAGGCGGCGAAAAAAGCGGCCGCGCAGACCAAGGCCCGTTCGCTCAAGTCCTTTACCGGCAACGCCGCGGACGCGAAGTGAGCACGCCCGCAAGCGCGTCCTTGCATCGCCAGCATGGGCAGGCGCTGGCGCTGGGTCTGCTGATGGCGTCGGTCGCGGCCGCGTCCCTGATCGTCCTCTACAACCTGGGGCAGACCGTGGAGTCGCGGGCGCGGCTCACGCACGCCGCCGACGCCGCCGCCTACAGCGGCGCGCTGGAACAGGCGCGCGCGCTCAATGCGCTGGCCTATGTCAACCGCACGCAGATCGCTCACCAGGTCGCCATGGCGCACCTCGTCACGCTGGCGGCATCCGCGCAGTACGCGCGCACGATGCAGGCACAGCGTGCGCGCGGCAATCCGCCGGCGGGCCTGATCGCCATGCTGTTCGGGCCGGACATGGGGCTGGCCTATCAGGCGGCGCAAACCGTGCCCGGCGCCGAACAGCAGCTGGCAGCCGCATTCGGCCAGCACGACCGTATCGTCCGCCAGGTGCTGGAGGCCGCCGCGGCCGCCGCCGTCGCGGAACTTGCCGCGTCGCGCGAGCGCATCATGCGCAAGGTGCTGTCCGTCAATTTTCCGGAGGCGGTCGCCGGCAGCGCTCGCAAAGGCGCGTGGCGGCAAGGTCCGGTGCTGCGCGTGCTGTCGGACGGCTGGCCCGGCTACGTCGAACGCCGCCTCGCCACGCGCCAGGCCGGCCTTCGGCCCGCCGTCGAGCAGGCCGCGGGGCGCTACGGTTTTCTCGATAGCCGCAGCGCCACGCGCCGCAATGGTTGGATGGTCAGCCCGCGCTGCCCTTTGCATCGGCATGAACTGCGCCGCCGCGGATCCACCTGGCTCGGCCCCGACGGCCGCTGGGGTGCCCTGGACACGCAGTCCTACCATGCCCTGCGCTCGAACCGGTGGATCGGCTGCTACTACCGGGAATACGCCATGGGGTGGGGCACGGCGCAAGGCGAGAAAAGCCAGGCGCCGGAATGGGTGGATTACGTGGAGGAACCCCCTCTCGATTTCTCCCAGCAAGACTTCTGGCGTTGGGTCGAACAGTCCACCTCGTGGGATATTTTCAGCGGCGCGACCAATCCCCTGGCCAACTCCTATGCCATGGCCGGCGCGCAGCGTTGGCCCGCCGGCGGTTTACCCGCGTATCGCGAGGTCGCGCTGGCGCGTCATCGCGACCCGCTGCGTTTCGCCGTGGCGGTCAGGCTCCCCGGCGCTGCCTTGAAAACCACGGACGCGGACGGCCCGGTCGCGGGGCCCATGGGCCGTTTCAGCTATGCGGCATTGGGCCGGTCCGGCAGCGTCCACGTGATGTCGGCCGCCGAAACCTACTTCGCCAGGCCCGAGCGCCGGGCCGATGGGCAGGGCGAGCTGGCCACGCTTTTCCGGCCGTATTGGCAGGCGCGATTGTCCGCCGTTACACCGCAGGAAGCGGCCCGGGCCAAGGAGGCGCCATGAGTCCGCTCGCGTCGCGGCAGCGCGGCCAGGCCGTGGTCGAAGCGCTGCTGATGCTGCCGCTGCTCGCCGTGCTGGCATGGGCGGTGGCGCGTATCGGCGGGCTGCAATTCTCGGCCCAGGAAATGGCGCAGGTCAGCCGCAAGGCCGTGATGGCCGCCGCCTTGGGGCAGCCGCTCGAAGACCTGGCCGCGATGAAGACGGGCACGACGCTGGCCGTCGGCGCCAGGCCGCTCGCCGGGGTGGCGCCACCGCGAGTGTCCGCCTTGCAGGATGCCTGGTTCGGCGCGGGCCTGCGGCTCTTGTCGGTGGAGGCCGGCGTGGCGCGCCAGGCGGGGCCGGAGCCCTTGCGCGTCACCCGCCAGACCCACGTGGCCGGCGGCGCGGGGCATGCCTCTGGCGATGCCGACGCGCAGCGCCGCATCGCGCAGGCGCGGGAACCCTGGCGGCGGGCCGAAGCGGATTCGCTGGCCCAGGCCCGGCGCCTGGATCGTCTCATCGACAGGCTGGACGGCCCCTGGCGCCGGCCGCGGCTGTCGCTGGATTGGCTATCGGCCTGGAAAGACGTGGTGCCCGCCGACAGGCTGGGCGCGCGCGGGGAGCAACGCAAGTGAATGCATCGCCTTCATCTCTTTCATCTTCTATGCGCGCAGGCCGCGCCGGCGCGTTGCCGGGCCGGCGTGCCCGGGCCGCCGCGCAGGCAGCGCCCCTGTGGCTGACCGGCGTGCTCGCGTGCCTGGCCGGCGCGTGGCCCGGCTCGGCCTGGGGCCAGGCGCTACCTGCGTCCGGGCAGGGCCCCGTCACGCTGGCGGCGCTGCGCCTTCCTCCCGGATCCCGGCATGAGCGGTTGGGAGAAAGCGTGTGGCTGCACGGCATGCCGGCCCAGGTGCTGGTGTTCGACGCGCCCCAGGGCATCGCGGAACTGATCCGCTTTCTTTCCAACCAGCAGCCGGCGCTGGCCGACCTGAATATCCTGCCGGGCCAGGCGATCCTGTCCGGCCGGGTGGGGCACGAGCAATGGGTCGTCCAGATGGAAGCCCTGGGGCCGCGCCGCACGGTGGGCAGCGTTTCCTCGGCCAGTCCCGGAGCCTGGGCCGAGCGGCCCGGGCCGTCCTGGCTGCCCGCGGGCGGGCGGCTCAGGCTGGATATCGCCGTGCAGGACCAGGGCGCCACGGTCACGGAACGCATCTGGCAGTACGAGCTGCCGCCCGAGCGCGTGGCGCCGCGGCTGGAAGCGGGCCTGGAGCGCGACGGGTGGCGGCGCCCGCCGTCCCAGGACGGGCCGCCGTGGTGGACACGCGGGCAGGCGCGCCTGCGCATTTCCCTGGTGCCGCTGGAGGCGGGCAGCGGCTTGCTGGTCAGCGGGTGGGCGCCATGAGGGCCACGATCACCCAGGCCGCGCTGCGGCTGCGCCGAACCGGCGTGTATGCCTTGGCGTTGGCGGCCGGGCTGGTGTCCGCGTGGGCGGTGCGCGAGCATGTGCAGCAGCGGATCCAGGTGCTGGAGGCCGAGGCGCGCGTGCCCATGGTCAGTCGGCTGGTCGCCGCGTATGAATTGCCCGCGGGCACGCAACTCGACGAGTCGCATCTGGCGGTGCGCGACATCCCCGAGCAATGGGCCTCCCGCGCCAGCATCGATCCGCTGGACCTGGCGTCCGTGCTGGGCGCCACCCTGCAGGCCGATGTCGCCAACGGCGAACCCTTGCTTCGCGCCCATCTGACGTTCAACGCGCCGGCACCGGCGCTTGCATCCCGCCTGCAGGCCGGGCAGCGCGCATTGACCGTGGCCGCCTCCGACCTGGGCGGACTCGGCGAGATGCTGCGCGTGGGCGACGCCATCGACATCTACGCGAGCTTCTCGCACCGGCAGCGGGAGCTGACGGTGCCGGTGCTGCAAGGCATGCGCGTGCTGGCCGTCGGCGGCGAGGCCGCCAGCGAAGGCCGCGGCGCCGGCAACATCACGCTGGCCGCCAGCCCCGACGAAGCCATGCGCTTCGTGGCGGCGCGCCAGGCCGGCGCGCTCACGGCCTTGCTGCGCCATCGCGATGACTCGGCGGCGGTCGGTCGCAAGGCGCAGAGCGATCTCGCTTCGCTGATCGGCCTGGATCCGGAGCCCAAGGCCGCGCCGGGCGTGGCCATCCTCTACGGCGACAGGCTGGATGGGGCCGAAGGCGCCGCCTGGCGCGATGCTTCCGGCGCGCGCCTTGCAGGCATCCAAGGGGAACGGCCATGATCGCCCGCCTCGTTGCGCTGTTGCTGGCCGGCCTGGCGGCATGCCTGGCGGGCGTGTCGGCGCAGGCGGCCGAAGCGATCGAACTCCAGGTGGGCGAAACGCGGATCCTGTCGCATCCGGGCGTGCGGCGGGTGGCCATCGGCAACGGCCAGGTGCTCGGGGCGGTGGCGGCCGAAGGCCGCGAAGTGGTGGTGTTCGCTCGCGCCGAGGGCGTGTCTTCGCTGCATGTCTGGACGGGGGCGGGCCGGCCCCAGGCCTACGAACTGCGGGTCGTGCCGGCCGGCGCGCCGCGCCTGCGGGCCGAGGTGCAGGCCCTGCTGGCGCGCATTCCGGGCGCGCGCAGCGCCGAGGTGGGCGGGCGCATCCTGATCGAGGGCGACGATCTCTCCGACGACGACCGCGCCCGGATCGCGGCCCTGGCCGAACGCTATCCGGCGGTGTTGGATTTCACCGGGCAGGTGGGCTGGGACCGCATGGTGCTGCTGGACGTGCAGGTCGTTGAGATTCCCACCTCCAGGTTGAGGGAGATGGGCGTGCGCTGGGACGGCATGAGCCAGGGGGGCATCAACGCCGGCATGGCCTGGGACGCGGGGTCGTTGGGACGCGTGCGCCGCCCGGGCGAA
The DNA here is from genome assembly GCF_001571365.1 of Achromobacter denitrificans NBRC 15125. GTDB lineage: Bacteria > Pseudomonadota > Gammaproteobacteria > Burkholderiales > Burkholderiaceae_B > Achromobacter > Achromobacter denitrificans. The sequence continues at coordinate 126,086 of NZ_BCTQ01000012.1, forward strand.
AGCGTGATCGAAACCACCGGCCCGGCTTCCGCGGCGGCGGGCTATTTCGGCGTGAACGCGCTGCTGTCGGCCCGGATCGCCGCGCTGGCCCAGAGCGGCGAGGCCGTCATGCTGGCCCAGCCCCAGCTGTTGGCGCGCAGCGGCGCCAGCGCCACCTTCCTGGCCGGAGGAGAAGTGCCGTACGCCTCGACCGACTCTCGCGGCAATTCCACGACGCTGTTCAAGCCCTACGGTGTGTCGCTCAGGATCACGCCCCGCATCGACCGCAACGGGGTCATCCGTTCCTTGATCGAGGTGGAGGCCAGTTCGGTCGATACCTCGCTGAGCGTGCCCGGCGGCCCCGCGCTTCGTACCCGGCGCGCGTCCACCGAATTCAACGTGCGGTCGGGCAACACCCTGGTCATCGGCGGCTTTCTGTCGCGCGAGCGCGGCAGCGAGGTCGACGGGCTGCCCTGGCTGCAGGACATTCCCATCCTGGGCGCCTTGTTCTCCTCGCGCCGTTATCAATTGCGCGAAACCGAACTGGCGATATTCGTGACGCCCAAGATCATTTCGCAAGGCGAGCCGGCCATGGCGGACCGGGTGCGGCGCGGCCGCGATGCGCTGGAGGCGGCATTTCCCGAGCCTCCCCGGTTGGGGACGGCGGTGCCCGCAGCGGCTTCGGGGTGGGACCCCTACTCGGGCGCGGGCTCCCAATGGGTGGCGGGGGAGCTTCAGGGCGTGGCGCGGGATTCCGGCGCCGCGCCACACCAGGAGTGATGCCATGCTCGACATCGAAATGACATTCGAGGACGCGGCCGTGCGCCGCATGGAGGCGGCGGCGCCGCTGTTGATCGGCCGGGCGGCACACTGCGGCCTGCGTATCGCGAACTGGCGGGTGGGGCGCCAGCATGCCCGACTGCTGCGAGAGGATGCCGCTATCGTGCTGGAAGACCTGGGCACGCTGGCCGGCACCCTGGTCAATGGCGTGCGGATCGTGCGCCATGCTCCCGTCCTGCCCGATGACGACATCCTGATCGGGCCCTGCCGGCTTCGCGTGGCGTTGTCGCCGGTGGCGCTGGCTGCCGCGGAAGAGGGCGCCGAGGTTTCCCGCCCCGCCGAAACGAGCCGAACTCTGGCCGGCGCCGTCCCGCAGCCTCCGCCCGCGCCGCCACAGGCCCGGCCGCAGCAACCAAGGCTGCAAGAGCGCCGGCGGCTGCACGCCGCTTTGCTGGAAGCGCTGGACCTGCGCCGGCGCGACGTGGCCGGCATGAGCGACGGCATGTTGCGCGCCGAGGCCGAGCGCCTGCTGACCCACATCGTCGCCACCGATACCGACCTTCCTCCCGGCGCGGACCGCGCGGCGCTATGCCGCGAGGTGCTGGACGAGGCGGTCGGCCTGGGGCCGCTGGAGCCGCTGCTGGCCGCGAGCGACATCACCGAGATCATGGTCAACCGCTACGACGAGATCTACGTGGAGCGCGGCGGCAGGCTGTCGCGCCATCCGGCGGCGTTCACCAGCGAAGAGTCGGTGCGCTGGGCCATCGAGCGCATTGTCACGCCGCTGGGCCGGCGCATCGACGAAAGCTCGCCCATGGTCGATGCCCGCCTGTCCGACGGCTCTCGCGTGCACGCCATCATTCCGCCCGTCGCGATGAAGGGCGCCAGCCTCACCATACGCAAATTCCCGCGGCAGCGTCCCGGCATGGCGGACCTGATCGCCGCGGGCTCGCTGAGCGGCGCCATGGCGCAATTCCTGGCGCTGTGCGTGCGCGCGCGCAAGAACCTGGTGGTGTCCGGCGGAACGGGGTCCGGCAAGACGACGCTGCTGAACATCCTGTCCAACGAGATCCCGGACGGCGAGCGCGTCGTCACCATCGAGGACGCCGCCGAGCTCTGCCTGAGCCACGATCATCTGGTGGCGCTGGAAGCACGCCCCGCCAACCAGGAAGGCCGCGGGCGCATCGATATCCGCGAACTCGTGCGCAACGCGCTGCGCATGCGGCCGGATCGGATCGTCGTGGGCGAGTGCCGCGGGGCCGAGGCGTTCGATATGCTGACCGCCATGAATACGGGGCATGAGGGGTCCCTGACCACCTTGCATGCCAATTCCCCGCGCGATGCGCTCGGGCGGCTGGAGTCCATGATCCTGATGGCCGGGCTGGACCTGCCGCTGACGGCCGTGCGCGAACACATCGCCGCCAGCGTGGACATCGTTGTGCAGCAGGCGCGGCTGGCGCACGGGCAGCGCGTGGTGACGTCGATCGCCGAGGTCACGGGCATGGAAAGCGGGCGCATACAGCTGCAGGACCTGTTCCGGCACGACCGCCATCGAGGCTTCGCGGGCTGCGGAGCCCTGCCGGGTTTTGCTCGGGAATGGGCGGATGCCGGGGTTGAATTCGACCCGTCCTGGTTCTCCGACGCGGCCGGCCGCGAGGCCGGCGCGTCGGTCTTCACCCAGGGGGCGCCATGATCTGGCTGGCGGCGGGCGGCGCCATGGTCTGCGTGGTGGTGCTGGCGTGGCGCGCGCAAAGCTGGTTCGCGCCCGCGTTGCGGCGCTACCGGGAGGTCTATACGCAGGAGGCGGGCCTGCGGCTGAGCGAGGTGTTCCTGTTCATCGATCCGGCCCAGCTGTGGGCGGGCGCGGTGGCCTGCGCGGCGCTGGCGGCCGCCTTGGCTTTTTCGATCACGGCCAGCGCCATGGCTGCCGGGCTGGCGGCGGCCCTGGCTTCGCGGGTGCCCCGCGCGCTCGTGGACGCGCTGCGGCGTCGGCGCGCGCGCCGTTTCGAGCAGCAGCTGCCGATGGCGTTGCTGATGCTGGCGTCCGCGCTGCGGGCCGGCGTGGCGCTGGCAACGGGGCTGCGCCACGTCGTCGAGCAGAGCGGCGCGCCGCTGGCCCAGGAATTCGGCCTGATGCTGCGCGAGCAGCGCATGGGCGTGCCCTGGGATGCCGCGCTGGAAAACCTGCACGGCCGCATGCCCGCCGACTCGACCTCGCTGGTGGTGGCGGCCATGCGCATCGCCGCGCAGACGGGCGGCAATCTTGCCGAGGCGCTGGAGAGCATCGCCCACACCTTGCGCGCGCGGCTGCAACTGCAGGCCAAGCTGCTGGCGCTGACGTCGCAAGGCCGCCTGCAGGCCTGGATCGTGGGCGCGCTGCCCCTGCTGCTGCTTGCCGTGCTGGATCGCCTGGAACCCGACATCATGGGTTTGCTGTGGGGCACGCCCATGGGATGGGGCGTGCTGGCCATTGTGGGCGTGCTGGAAGTGGCCGGGGTGCTGCTGATCCGGCGCATCATCCGGATCGATATCTGAGGGGGGGCCGGCATGTGGCTGCATCTGGGTTGGTTGAGCGCGGGTATCGGCGCAGGCTGGCTGGCATGGGTCATCCTGCAGCCGCTGTTGCTGGAAAACCGCGGAGCGTCCGCCGCGCTGCCCTGGTGGTGGCGCGCGGCCTGGCCGTGGGTCTCGGCCGTGGCGCCGCTGGCCGGTTCCCTGTGCACCTGGCGCTGGCGCTTGCGGCTCACGCGCGCCATCGAGCAGGCGGCCTTGCCCGCGGGCATCGGCTATGCCCACCTGGCGGCGCTGTGTTGGAGCGCGACGGTGGCGGCGGGCGGAGCGACGGCCGCCGGCGCCATCGCTTTGACGCAGGCCGGTCCGTGGGAATGGGGGCCTTGGGCCGCGGCGGCCGGGCTGGCGGCGGCCGCCGCGCCCGGCCTCTGGCTACGGGATCTCGGCAGGCGGCGGCGCCGCGGCATCGAGCGCGACCTGCCTTTCGTGTTCGACATGATGACCTTGTGCGTGGAGGCGGGCCTGAGCGTGCAGGGGGCGTTGCAGCTGGCGGCGCAGAGCGGGCCGCCCGGCGCGCTGCGCGAGGCGCTGGGAGACGCCCTGGCGGAGATGCGGGCAGGGGTGTCGCGCAGCGCGGCGATCAAGGCCCTGGCGGAACGCAGCAACAGCCCGCTGGCCCGCAACTGGGCGGCCGCCCTGGCGCAGGCGGACGCCTTGGGGATCAGCCTGGGGCCGGTGCTGCGGGCGCAGGCGGCGCAATGCCGCAGCGACCGGCACCTGCGCGCCGAGCAACTGGCCATGCAGGCCCCCGTGAAAATGCTCCTGCCCCTGATCGGCTGCATTTTCCCGTGCACCTTCATCGTGCTGGCCTTCCCGATCGCGGTCCAGTTGTTGCAGAGCGCGCAATGAGCCGCCCCTCGGCCTTGCCGCGCGGCCGCCTGAGGCTGTTGAGGGTCACGGGGTGGCGCGGCCGGATGCGGGGCCTGCTGGGCCGGCCCCCGCCGGGGCCGCGCTCGGGCATTTTGTTGGCCCCTTGCGCGGGCGTGCATACCTTCGGCATGCGCTACGCCATCGACGTGGCGTTCGTGTCGCGGACAGGAAGGGTGGTGGCGGTGCGCCGGGCGTTGCCGCCCTGGCGGGTGGCGTTACGCCTGGGCGCCGTTGCCGTCGTCGAGATGCGCGCCGGCGTTCTCGATGCCGAATACGGAGGTGTACGCGGGATAGAAGCTGCAATACAGTACGCCGCCCGCCGCGATGTTGAACGGGATCTGCAGCGTGCCCGCCAGCTGGGGCGACAGGCCGATGGCCACCAGCAAGCCGGCGCAGAGGTCGATGAACAGGAACACCATGACCCAGGTGGCGCCGTAGACCATGAACGGCACCTTGTTGCGCCAGCACGCGATCCCCGAGAAGAACAGCGCCTGGACCAGGCGCAGCCCGTGCCAGGCCACCAGGACCGGCGCGTGCCAGAAGAGCGCCGCGATCACGACGTAGATGATGGCGAATAGCGTCAGCGGGACGGCCATGGCCGACAGGATCGGCTCCATGCTCTTTTCGACCGAGGCGATGCGCATGCCCTCGACCATCGCGTCGGTGAAGGGCAGGAAAATGACCAGGCCCGCCACCATGCACAGCGCGGCATACAGCAGGCCCATCAGGAACAGCTTCCTGAAGACGCCGGGCTGCTTGAGCGGCTTGGCCCACATCGAGGGCAGCATGACGCGGTCTGCTTCGACGTGCTTGCACGCGGACAGAGTCATCAGCGTGATGATGGGCATCAGCGCCACGACCAGGATGGGCCCGACGGGCGGCGTCGCAGTGGCGAAAATGACCAGGAGGCTGATGGCCATGGCCCAGGTGAACATGGCCAGGGGTTGCTTGCGGAACAGACGGAAGCCGTCTCGAACCCAGTGCCAGCCGGATGCCGCGGGTAGGAATGCTGCTTGCATGGCTCTCTAGAAGGGGGAATCTCTCAAAAAGGGACGCTGTACGCCATTATGGGGGGCACGACCGTTACGGCAATATGGGCAGGCCCGGGCGGTGGCGCGCCTGCAACACTCTTTCGAAGTGCCTCGGATCGTGCGGCTTGAGCGTTTGCGCCGGCCGGGGCAGGAAAAAGTCGTACAGGCGCGAAATCCAGAAACGCAGCGCGGCCGCGCGCAGCATCAGGGGCCAGGCCTCGCGCTCGGCATCGGTGAAGGGCCGTTCGGCGGCGTAGGCGCGCAGCCACGATTCCACCAATTCGGGGACGAACTCACCCGTGTCCCGCTCGATGCACCAGTCGTTGACGCTGACGGCCACGTCGAACAGCCACGTGTCGCAGCCGGCGAAGTAGAAGTCGATGATGCCGCCCATGAGCGGATCCTCGAACGTGCCGGCAAACAGCACGTTGTCCCGGAAAAGGTCGCAATGGGCCGGACCGCTCTGCAGCGCCTGCCAGGTCGGCGTGGCCGCGGCGGCCTCCTGCGCGGCCAGCTCCGTGCTCAGCAGCTCGGCCTGGGCCGGTTTCAGGAAGGGCATGACCTTGGGCGCGGTTTCCCGCCACCATGGCAGTCCGCGCAAATTGGGCTGGCGCAGCGGGAAATCCTGGGCGGCCAGGTGGGCGCGGGCAAGCGTGGCGCCGGCCAGGGCGCAGTGGGCCGCGCCGGGGGCGGGCTCGTAGCCGCCCGGCAGGCGTGAAACGATCGCGCAGGGCTTGCCGTGCAGGGTGGTCAGGCGCGTGCCGTCGCGCAGGGTCTGGGGGCGAGGCACCGGAATGCCCCGCTCCGCCAGGTGATACATCAGCTCGATGTAGAACGGTAGCTGGGCTTGCGTCAGCACCTCGAACAGCGTCAGCACATACTCGCCGCGGGTCGTGTAGAGAAAATAGTTGGTGTTCTCGATACCCGCCGTAATCCCGCGCAGCGAGACGAACTCGCCCAGGTCGAAATGCGCCAGGAGGGCGCGCGCGTCATCGTCGGATACGGGAGTGAATACGGCCATTGATATGCGGGAGTAAGGGGTTAACGGTCGTTCGGACATGCCTGTGCGGCGGCGCAATTTTAGACCACATGGCGGGCAGGCCTTTCCGCCGGCCGGAGGGCGGACGGATCGGCCCGCCGGACATAATCCCGCCAAGCACCGTAAAATACCGCATCCCCTTGTTTTGTAGAGTGATTCTTGGACTCCCCCGACTGGCGGCTGTGCGTCGCCCCGATGATTGATGTGACCGATCGCCACTGCCGATATTTCCATCGGCTGCTGGCGCCGCGCGCGCGCCTGTACACCGAAATGATCACCACCGGCGCGCTGCTGTACGGCAACGTCGAGCGCCACCTGGACTTCGACGAGGCCGAGCATCCCGTGGCCTTGCAGCTGGGCGGCAGCGAGCCCGATGCGCTGGCCCGGTCGGCCAAGCTGGGCAAGCAGTGGGGTTACGACGAGATCAACCTGAACTGCGGCTGCCCCTCGGAGCGCGTGCAGAAGGGGGCGTTCGGCGCCTGCCTGATGGCCGAGCCCGCGCTGGTGGCGGACTGCATGAAAGCCATGCAGGACGCCGTGGATATTCCCGTCACCGTCAAGCACCGGCTGGGGCTGGATTACGACGAATCCTACGAGTTCGTGCGGGATTTCGTCGGCAAGATCTACGACACCGGCTGCCGGGTCTTCATCGCCCATGCCCGCAACGCGGTGCTCAAGGGCCTCTCGCCCAAGGACAACCGCGAGATCCCGCCGCTGCGCTACGACGTGGTCCGGCAGCTCAAGCGCGATTTCCCGGATTGCACCTTCGTGCTGAACGGCGGCCTGGCCGATGCCGAGCAATCGGTGCGCGCCGCGGGCGATTTCGATGGCGTCATGCTGGGCCGCGCCGCGTGGCACACGCCGCGCGTGCTGTCCGAGATTTCCCTGCAGCTGTGGCCGTTGTTGCGGCTGCCCAGCGATGCGCAAGTCGTGGACGCCATGACCGAATACGCCGCGCGCCAGGTGGCGCGGGGCGTGCCCCTGCGGGTGATGACGCGGCCCATGCTGGGCCTGGTGAATGGGCAATCGGGCGCGCGCCGCTGGCGCCGCATGTTGTCCGATCCGGCCTTGCTGGCGGCGAACAAGCCCGAACTCATCTATGAAGCGTGGCGCAGCCAGCGGCATGCGCCCGATGTGCGCGGCGCCGCGTGCGAGGCGGCGCCGGCGTAAGCAGGGCGGGCGGCGGGCGCCGCCCGCGGGCCCGTCAGGACTGGGCCGATTCGGCGCTTTCGGTCGGCCAGTCGCGGATATAGGCCTTCAGCATATTGTTTTCGAATTGCTGGGCGGCCACGATGGCCTGGGCCATGTCGTAGAAGGAAATCACGCCCATCAAGGTGGGGCCGTCCATGACGGGGATGTAGCGCGCGTGCTTTTCGAGCATCAGGCGCTGGACTTCCTCGGCGCTCGTATTGGGCGAGACGCTGACGGGCGCGTCGTCCATGATCGAGCGGATGGTGGTTTCGCCGGCGCCGCCATGCGCGTGCATGTGGCGGATGATCTCGCGGAACGTGAGCATGCCGGTCAGCGTGCCGAATTCCATGATCACGAGCGAGCCGATGTCCTGCTCGCTCATCGTCTGCACGGCCTGGGACACAGGCATGTCGGGCGACGCCGTATAGAGCGTATCGCCCTTGACGCGCAAAATCTCGCTGACCTTCAACATCGGTTCCTCCTGGGCGGACTACGCCCGTATGCTATTTGCTATTTCTTGTTCGCTTCCAATTGCAGTATCGGAGCGATTCCATTTTCAGTATTTTGCGCTTCTCCGCAGACTTCTTCCAGCGTGGGCGTATTTTGCTGGGAAATCACGGCGGAGGCGACCCGCAGTATTTCCGGATCGTTGCGGACCCGGGACTGCGTCCGGTCCAGCAGGAAATGGTCCACGACGGGCGCCATCGAGGTCTGGCGGGCATCGCAGGTAAGCACCCAATTGTCTTCGGGCGTGCGCGTGGCCAGCCCCATGCCGCTCAGCGTTTCCAGCACTTCGTTCAATTCGTCCTGGTGCAGCCGCAATTGCGCGGCGAGCACGTTGGCCGGCAAGCCGGGCGGGGTGGCGGCCTGCGCCTTGCGCAAGGCGCGCAGGGCGTCCAGCGCGTCCACGAAGGGGGCGCCCGGGTAGCGGTTGATTTCCCAGCGGCCCAGCCGGATCAGCGGCGCGCTGGAGGCGAGCGTCGCGCCCAGCAGCACGGCCAGCCACGACAGGTAGATCCAGAGCAGGAAGATGGGCAGGGTGGCGAAGGCGCCGTAAATGACCGTGTAGGTGGGAAAGCGCGTCAGGTAGTAGGCGAAGGCCGACTTCATGATTTCCAGCGCGATGGCGGTCACGCAGCCGCCCATCAGCGCGTCGCGCCACAGGACCTTGCGGTTCGGGACCATCACGAACAGCGCGGCAAAGCCCAGCGCGGTCAGGACCAGGGGAATGAAGGACACGGCCACGCTGAGGACTTCCGGCACGTCCCGCACCAGCCCCAGCGACTCGCGCGCCACGAAGGACGTGGCCCACAGGCTGGCGCCGGCCACGACCGGTCCCAGCGTGATGAGCGCCCAGTACACCAGCGCGCGTTGGCGCAGCGGGCGCTGGCGCGACACGTGCCAGATGTCGTTGAACGCCTTGTCGATCGTCATGATCAGCAATAGCGACGTAACCAGCAGGAACGCGCCGCCGATGGCGGTCAGGCGCGAGGCCTGGCGCGCGAACTGGTTCAGGTAGTCCATGATGTTGTCCGACACGGACGGGGGCATCAGGCTGTTGGTCAGAAAATCCTCAAGGGCGACGCGGAATTCCTGGAATACGGGAAAAGCGGTGAAGAGCGACAGCACCACGGCCAGCATGGGCACGATGGCCAGCACGGTCGTGAAGGTGAGGCTGGAGGCGACCTGGAGCAGTTTTTCTTCGCCGGCGCGTTCCGCCGTGAAACGGATGACGCGTCCAGCCCTCGCGCCCCATGAAGAGCGCGATGTCGAGGACTCGGGGGCCGCCGGCGCAGCGGCGGGCTCGGCGGGGCGATTCATCAGGCGATAATAGCAGCATGAACCCTGAACTCAACCCCCGCTTGCGCCTGCTGGCCTCGGTTTCGCTTTTTGCCCTGATCGTGCTTTGCGTTACCTGGGAGACCCTGGTGGCGCCAGTGCGGCCGGGCGGTTCGTGGATGCTGCTGAAGGCCTTGCCGCTGGCGTTCCCGCTGCGCGGCATCCTGCGCGGCAATCTCTACACCTATCAATGGGCGTCCATGCTGTCGCTGCTGTACCTGATGGAAGGGGCGGTGCGCGCGATGTCCGACCCGGCCCCCTTGTCCGTCGCCATGGCCTGGGGCGAGATCCTGCTGTCCACGGTGTTCTTCCTGAGCGCCATTTTCTATGTGCGTCCCGCCAAGCGGGCCGCCAGGAGGCAACGCGCATGAGCGCCCATTCGCTGTCCCAGCTCCGCGCGGTCAATTCCTTCGCGGCCCTGCCGGCTGCGTTCTACACCCGTCTCGCGCCCCAGGGCCTGAACAATCCGCGCCTGCTGCATGCCAATGCCGATGCGGCGCGCCTCATCGGGCTGGATCCTTCCGTTCTGTCCACGCCCGAATTCCTGCGCGTTTTCTCCGGCGCCGAGCCCCTGCCGGGCGGCGATACCCTGGCGGCGGTCTACAGCGGCCACCAGTTCGGCGTCTGGGCCGGCCAGCTGGGCGACGGGCGAGCCCACCTGCTGGGCGAGGTGGAAGGGCCGGAGGGCAGCTGGGAACTGCAGCTCAAAGGGGCCGGCATGACGCCGTATTCCCGGATGGGCGACGGCCGCGCGGTCTTGCGGTCTTCGGTGCGCGAATACCTGGCGAGCGAGGCCATGCACGGCCTGGGCGTGCCTACGACGCGCGCGCTGGCGCTGGTGGTTTCCGACGATCCCGTCATGCGCGAAACCGTGGAAACGGCCGCCATCGTGACGCGCATGTCGCCCAGCTTCGTGCGCTTCGGCTCGTTCGAGCACTGGTCGTCGCGCCGCCAGCCCGAGTTGCTGCGCACCCTGACGGACTACGTCATCGACCGCTATTACCCCGAATGCCGCGCGACGGCGGGCGGCGAACGCCAGGACGACAACGCCGCCGTGCTGAATCTGCTGCGCGCGGTCACGCGTCGCACCGCCCTGCTGATGGCCGATTGGCAGGCGGTCGGTTTCTGCCACGGGGTGATGAACACGGACAATGTGTCCATCCTGGGGCTGACGCTGGACTACGGCCCCTATGGCTTCATGGACGGCTTCCGTCTGGCGCACGTTTGCAACCATTCCGACTCGGAAGGGCGCTATTCGTGGAATCGCCAGCCGTCGGTGGCGCTGTGGAACCTGTATCGCCTGGGCGGCAGCCTGCATGCGCTGGTGCCGGACGTCGACGGCCTGCGGGCCGTGCTGGACGAGTTCGAGCCGGTGTTCACGCGCGCCTTCCACGACAAGATGGGCGCCAAGCTGGGCCTGGCCGCCTGGCGGCCCGACGACGAGCCGCTGCTGGATGATCTGCTCAAGCTGATGGACGCCAACCAGGCCGACTTCACCTTGACCTGGAGACGCCTGGCCGATGCGGTATCGGGGGCGCGTAGCGCCTTCGAGGACCTGTTCATCGATCGTCCGGCCGCCGCCGCGTGGCTGGACCGGCTGCTGGCCCGCCATGCGCAGGACGGCCGCCCCGTGGCTGAAGTGGCCGCGGGCATGAACCGCGTCAATCCGCTTTATGTGTTGCGCAATCATTTGGCGGAAGAGGCGATCCGCGCGGCAAAATCGGGCGATGCCGGTGAAATCGACACCTTATTGAAACTGCTGCGCAATCCCTATGAGGCGCAGCCCGGCCATGAACGGTATGCCGGATTGCCGCCGGATTGGGCCGGAAGCCTCGAAGTCAGCTGTTCATCCTGAGTATTGCGCGTCGCGCGGAACGCATTTTCGCGGGGGTTACGCGAAAATAACGATTTGGAAAAGGAATATCGCAGTTTTTTTCACTGCAATCATTCGTTTCCATTGTAAAAGTCGTAAGATTGTCGCCAACGGGACACTCCGGGGCCGGGCGGCCGCGGGGCTTTGACGATACTTCAATACAAAAAGCACTCTAAATATGGCTGGCGCAGATGGTTTGCTGTGTATCGGTCTGCTTGAGGATGACGCCGATTTCCGGGAGGAATTGGCGTTAGGCTTGGGTGGCTATGGTTTCCGGGTGGCATTTGCCTGTGATAATGCGGCGGCGTTTTATCGCCGGCTGCAGGAGCAGCCGTGCGATATCGTCATTCTTGACGCGCATCTTCCCGGGGAAGACGGTTTTTCCGTGGCCACTCGCCTGCGTGCCCTGAGCCCGGTGGGCATCGTCATGCTGACGGGGCGCAGCGCGCTGGAAGACCGGGTGCGCGGCCTGGAAGGCGGCGCCGACGTCTACATGACCAAGCCGGTGGACCTGCTGGAACTCAGTTCGGTCATCCGCAGCCTGGCCCGGCGGATGCGCCTGGCCAAGGCCCCGCGTCCGGCGGACGCGGAAACGCGCGCCTCGGCCGACAGCTCGTGGTCCTTGCAGGACGGGGGCTGGATTCTGGTGGCGCCGGACGGAGCCTCCTTGCATCTGAGCGCCCAGGAACGCACTTTCCTGATTGCGCTGATGGACGCCGCCGGAAGCGCGGTCAGCCGCCAGGTGCTGGCGGAGTTGTTCTTGCCCGACAGCCCGGGCGGTTTCGAATTGCGCCGTATCGACGTGCTGGTCAGCCGCCTGCGCGCCAAGGCGCAAAGCGCCGGCCTCAAGCTGCCGGTATTGTCGGTGCGCGGCCAGGGCTACGTTTTCGCCGCCTGAATTCGAGCCCTGGATTCGCGGCTTGAAATTCGCCGCCCGAGCCTGCCGCCGGCCTTCAGGCCGCCGGCGCGCCTGAGGGCAGCGTGACCACAAAACGCGTGCCCACGCCGACCTGGCTCTGCATCGTCAATGAACCGCCCTGGTTCTGGCAGATGCGGCGGGCCAGGTAGAGGCCGATCCCCATACCCTGCGTTTCGCGGTGCGCGGCGCGCCGGAAGTGCGGTTCGAAAATCCTTGCCTGTTCCTCTTCCCCGATACCCGGGCCCCGGTCGGTGACGGCCACCCACGCCATCGGCGCATCGCCCGCGCGCCCGTGGCCGGTCTCGATGCGCACGGGTTGGTTGGCCGGGGAGTATTTGATCGCGTTGTGGATCAGGTTGCGCACCACCACGCTGGTCAGGGGGCGGTCGCAAAACACCGGCAGCGGCCCGTCGGCCTGCAGGATCAACGCATGGGCGGTGTCCGGCTTCATCGAGGCGACGACGTCGCGGGCCAGTTCGGCCAGGTCGGTCTGCTCGCCACGGGGCATCCAGGCCTGTTCGCCCAGCCTGTCCTGGTTCAGCAGTTGGTCCATGAGCTCGGTCATCCGGGAGACCGAACGGTGGATCCGCGCCAGCCGGTTGCCCACGGCATCGCCGCCGTCGGAAAGAATCATGTCCAGCGACTGCGCGGCCGCGCTGACGGTGGCCAGCGGCGCGCGCAGCTCGTGCGAAATCAGCGCGTTCATCTGGCGTTGCGTATCCAGCGCGCCGGCCAGCTCGGCCAGCCTCAGCTCACCCTGGGCAAGATGTTCCGCGTCGGCGGCGTGCGCGTCCTGGGCCGCCTCGGCGCGGGCGGGCGCCTGCCCGCGGATGGCCAGGAGCAGCAGGGCGCCCGCCACCAGCAGCAGCCGCGCAAGCTCGAAGCCCATGCCCGCGCCATCGCCGCCCGCGGGCCGCAAGGCGTCGTGGCCGAGCACCCAGGCTGAAGCCGTGTAAGCCAGGGTCGCGGTGAGCACTGCCGCGTAGACGGGTGTTCCGCGCGCCGCGCGCGACAGGAACCAGGCGGCAAGCGCAAGGCTGGCGAGGGCGCCGACGCCCGCGATCGCGGCGGGGAGCATGGCGTTGGCCGGCTCGTAGACGAAGATCAGGGCCAGGGCCGCGGCGACGGCCAGCGCGATGCTGCCCCAACGGCAGGCGGCCGCCAGCCGGGCGGCGGAGGGCGAGCCCGACAGGAGGGGAACGGCGAGCGCGAGCAGGGCGCCCAGGGAGCCGGCTTGCAGCGCCGCGGCGGGAAGCAGGGAGGGCGTGGCGCGGAAAACGCCTTCGATTAGCATGAACGCCAGCCCGGTGCCGTGGATGGCGTTGCGCGTGGCAGCCCAGCAGACGGCGCAGGCCAGGGCGCAGGCCGCCGCCACGCCGGCGGTCAGGCCCAGGTTGATGTCTTCGTAGGCGGTGCCTGGCGCGTAGGCCAGGGCGGCGACGGGAACGAGCAGGGAATACAGGAGTATCCCCAGCCGCGGCAGGAGCGTTTGCCGTCCAGTGTCCGGGCGGCGGGCGCGCCAGTGGCGCAATGGCCCGCGGATGCGAAGAGAAATTCCTTCCGTCAACTAGAAACCCATGGATGTTCGGATGCGAGGTCGTGAGATTGGGCGCAGTTTACGCCAGCGCCGCGTATGGCGTGGACGCCCAGGCCTTCCAGGATATTCTGCGTCGCCAGGTCGGGCACGTCTTCCGCGTAGACCGCCATGTGCAGCGTGGTGGCCGTCGCCACCACGGTGGCGGCCAGGTGGCGGCTGCCCGGGCTGTGCAGCAGGCCCGTAATGAAGCTGCCGCTCAGTTTCAAGTAGGACAGGGGAAATTCGTGCAGGCGTTCCATGGCCGCGAACTGCTGCGACAGGCGCGCCACGCCGATCCGGCAGCCAGCGGCGGTGGCGATGCCGCAAAGCTGGCTCAGTTCCGCTTCCTGCTCCACCAGCGCCTCGGCGTCCACCTCGATGATGAGGCCGGCCGTCAGGGTGGGGCGGTCGGCCAGCATGCGTTCCAGCCGGGACAGGAACGAGGGTTGCGCGAGCGAGGCCAAGGCCACGGGCACCGCCAGCGCGCCCGGGCGGGCATACAGCCAGTCCAGGGCCAGCCGCAAGGCCTGCACGTCGCATTCCGCGGAAAGCCCGAGCCGCACTGCGGGAGGCATGAAGATCGACGCCGGCACGGGAGCGGCGTCGGCGGTGTCGTGCAGGGTCAGGCTGGCTTCCTGGTGCAGCAGGGCGCCGGACAGATCGTGCAGCGGTTGCACGGACAGCGAGAACCGGTGCTGCTCCAGCGCGGTGACCAGGGCGTCGTGCCAGCTGTATTCACCGATATGGGTACTGTCGGGAACGCGGTTGGCGGGCATGACCTGGTCGTCGTCGGCGCTTTCGGCGCACATCAGCGCGTGATCCAGGCGGGCCAGGGTTTCGCTCATGTTGTCGCCGGGCGCGTAGGCCGTCATCGCCAGCGCCCAGCGGCACCATCCGTGCTTGTCCATCGGCACGCGCAGCGAGCGCAGTTCGCGCCGCACGCGCTCGGCCAGCAGGCCGGCCTGCGGCGCCGAGGTGCGCGGCAGCAGCAGGGCGAAGTCGGAGCCGCTCAGGCGGGCGATGAAGGAGGCCTGGCCGCCGAATTCGGTCACCAGCTTGCGCAGCCGGTCGGACGAAGAGCGCAGCCACTGGTCGGTGAAGGCGCGCGACAGGTGGCGGTTGATCTCCGCCAGGTCGCGCTGCCTGAACATCAGCAGATGGCCGCCCGCCTCGGATTCCTTGTCCGCCAGCGCCTGCCTGAATTGTTCGATGAAGTACCGGCGATTGCGCAGCAGGGTGACCGGGTCGCGGTTGACCTCGCTTTGCAGCGATTCGATGCGGGCATTCTGTTCCTGGACGGCGGCGGCGACCATGCGCTGCGCATCGGCCAGCGCCTGTTCCGTTCCAGCCGGGGGAACGATGCCGTCCGGAGGGAGACCGGGCTGCGGGGCCGGGCGGGGGCCGCGGGCCGGGGCCTCGGGCCGCGTTTCCATCCGCCGGGCCAGGTTCAGCGCCAGCAGTATCCAGAGGACGCCGGCGGCGAGGATCAGGCCCAGCACCCGCACGCCGCCTTGCCACAGCGTGTCGCGCGCCTGCCGCGAATCCGCCTGGACGAACACGGTGCCCTGCGCGGCGCCGTCGGCGCTCGCGTAGGGACGGGAGACGAGGGGGGCTTCCATGTCCAGCCAGGCGTTGCGCCAATCGTATTCCCGGCCGGGCGCGTCCGTGGGTTGGGCCTGCCGTTCGAAGGCGGGGCTTCCCTTGGCGTCGGTGACGCGCACCAGCGCGTACTGGCCCCGGGCGAACAGTTCGTCGGCCAGCGCGGCCCGTTGCGAAGCGCCGCCATTGGAATGCGACAGGGCCCAGGCGAGCATGGCGGCCCCTTCCTCGCTACGCTGCGTCAGCTGGGCTTGCAGATAGCGATGCGCGGCCATCATCCCCATCGCCTGGGCGCCGAGCAGCACGAGGGCGAGCAGGAAAGCGGTAAGGAAAAGTAGCCGGCGGAACGTGGACATGTGTTTGAAGATTCCCTTCCTGCCCGGCGTGGCGCCCCGGGCGCGGGGCGCCTGGAGGGCCGACCGACGGGGCAGCATGTAGAGAAGCGTCCGACAAAACCTGGATAAGAAACGTGACACACGTTACTAATACATCAGCGCTGCCGTCTGTACTGTAATTCTACATGTCACATAACGTACAGAATATTACTAAATCCATGCCGATATCGGACAAGCTGTGCAATTATTTCGATGCTGCTTGCCGTCCGAGTGACAACTATCGAGACAAGGCGTATTAATTTTTCCGGTCTGGCTGTCGTAGTAGTAAGGACGAAGCATGCCGCAAGGGGCCGGGGAAAGCTATCCATGGGCCGTCTTTCCCGCCCGCGAGCACGCAAAGAATAGTAGGAATACAAGGAAAAAGAGGCGCGTTGCCTCTGAAGTGTGGCGTTTTTTTGCGAAACTAATGCATAATTTAAAAAATGTTACAGCCCTTGGGTTCCCTTCCGAACCGCAACGCCGGGGGCTTATGGATAGGGGGCTCCGTGCGTGAGAGTTACCTGCTCGCACTGTGCCTGGTGCTGGCAGTCTCGCTTGTGGCGATATGCCTGATCTTCGCACGCAGGGAGCGCGCGTTGCGCCGCCGCCTGCGCTGCGACGAACTGACGGGCGTGCTCAGCCAGCAGGAGCTGCATCGCCGCGCGCGAGCCTGGCTCGACAGCACGGGCGGTCGTTCGCGCCGCGGCGCCTTCTTCCTGTTGGGTTTCGAGCAGTACGCCGAGATCAGCGCCATGCTGCGCGCCGGAGAAGACCAGGCCCTGCTGGTGCAGGTCGCCGGCCGGCTCAGCCTGATCGCGCGGGCCCTGGGCGGCATGGTGGCGCGCACCGGCCCGGACACGTTCACCGTCTGTGTGCCTGAAGTGGACGAGGAAGGGGCGGCGCAGGTGTCGGCCAAGCTCCTCGAAGACCTGAGCGCGCCCTACGAGCTGGGCGGCCGTCCCCTGATCGCCGTATTCCGGATCGGCGCCGCCCTGTATCCGGAGCACGGGCGCAGCGTGGAGGAATTGCAGCGCTGCGTGCAGGTGGCCCTGGTGCCGCTGAAGGAACGCGGCGGCCCGGGCTGGAGCCTGTTCGATTTCCGCATGCTGGCGCGCCAGCGGGACCGCCAAGGCCTGGAGAACGACCTGCGCCTGGCGCTGACCACGCCGGCCATGGAGCAGTTCGAACTGTATTACCAGCCGGTCTGCGACAGCGGCACCGGGGTGGTGCAGGGATGCGAGGCGCTGTTGCGCTGGCACCATCCCGTGCTGGGCAGCGTGTCGCCCGCCGTCACCATCGAGCTGGCCGAGCGCAGCGGCCTGATCGTGCCCCTGGGGGCCTGGATACTGGAACGGGCCTGCTCCCAGGCCGCGCAATGGCCGGCGAACTGGCGTGTGCACGTGAACCTGTCGGTCAAGCAGATGGACGAGGACGGCCTGATCGATCTGGTGTCGGACGTGCTGGCCGGTGCCCGCCTGGCGCCGCGCAAGCTGGTGCTGGAGATCACGGAGTCTATCTTCATCCTGCACTACGAGCGGCACGTGAAGATACTGAACGCGCTGCGGGCCATGGGCATCGGCGTGGCGCTGGACGATTTCGGCTGCGGCTATTCCAGCCTGAACCACCTGCGTTCGCTTCCCATCGATTGGGTCAAGATCGACCGTAGTTTCATCTCCGCGCTGGAGTCCGATGCCGGCAGCCGCGAGGTCGTGTCCGCGTTGTTCGGGCTGTGCCAGGCCATGCATCTGCCCGTGGTGGCCGAAGGCGTCGAAACCGAGGGCCAGCGCGAGATCCTCAAGTCGTTGGGATGCCGGGTGATGCAGGGATTCCTCCTGGGGCGTCCCGCGCCGGCCTCCGAAATCCAGGCTTTGGCTTCGGCGGTGTCATAATCGGGGTTGCTTGCAAACCCGACCCGTTGACTCCCTATGCCCGGCAACACCCTAGGTACCTTCTTTACCGTCACCAATTTCGGCGAATCCCACGGACCGGCCATCGGCTGCGTCGTGGACGGCTGTCCTCCCGGGTTGGCCCTGGACGCCTCCGACATCCAGCGTGAACTGGACCGCCGCCGCCCCGGCACCTCGCGCCACGTCACGCAGCGCCAGGAAGCCGATCAGGTCGAAATCCTGTCGGGCGTCTATGAAGGCACGACGACGGGCACGCCGATCGGCCTGCTGATCCGCAACACGGACGCGCGCAGCAAGGACTACTCCAATATTGCCGACACCTTCCGGCCGGGCCATGCCGACTACGCCTACTGGCGCAAGTTCGGCGTGCGCGATCCGCGCGGCGGCGGGCGTTCTTCGGCGCGCCTGACCGCGCCCACCGTGGCCGCCGGGGCCATCGCCAAGAAATGGCTGGCCGAGCAGTACGGCGTCCAGGTTCGCGGCTACATGAGCCAGCTGGGCCCGATCGCCATTCCCTTCGTCTCCTGGGACGAGGTGCCCAACAATCCGTTCTACGCGCCCAACGCCGACGTGGTGCCGGAACTCGAAGCCTACATGGACCAGTTGCGCCGCGACGGGGACTCGGTCGGCGCCCGCATCGAGGTCGTGGCCGAGAACCTGCCCGCGGGCTGGGGCGAGCCGATCTACGACCGCCTGGACGCCGACATCGCGCACGTCATGATGGGATTGAACGCCGTCAAGGGCGTGTCGATCGGGGCGGGCTTCGACAGCATCGCGCAGCGCGGTTCCGAGCACGGCGACGAGATCACGCCCGACGGCTTCCTGAGCAACCATGCGGGCGGGGTGCTGGGCGGCATTTCCACCGGCCAGCCGGTGACCGTGTCGCTGGCCATCAAGCCCACGTCCAGCATCCGCGTCGAGCGCCGCTCGGTGAATCGCGCCAATGAGCCGGTCATGGTGCAGACGCTGGGCCGCCACGATCCCTGCGTCGGCATCCGGGCGACGCCCATTGCCGAGGCCATGCTCGCGCTGGTGCTGATCGACCATGCCCTGCGCCATCGCGGGCAATGCGGCGATCCGGTCTGATACGCTGACGCACTTCGAATACCCTGGAGGCCGACATGAACCGGAAACGTAATCTGCTGCGCAACGCGGGGGCAGCGCTTGTTCTGGCCGCCCTGGCCGGCTGCACGGGCATGAATACCACGCAGTCCGGCGCCATCGGCGTCAACCGGACGCAGTACATGTCCAGCATGGTGCCGTCGCAGGCGCTGGAACAGGAAGCCACCCAGCAATACGCCGACATCCTCAAGCAGGCGCAGGCCAAGGGCCAGCTGGATCGCGACGCCCAGCAGCTGGCGCGCGTGCGCGCCATTTCGCAGCGGCTGATCGCTCAGACGCCGGTGTTCCGGCCGGACGCTTCCGGCTGGAAGTGGGAAGTGCACGTGCTGTCCAGCGACGAGGTCAACGCCTGGTGCATGCCGGGCGGCAAGATCGCCGTCTATACCGGCCTGATTTCCAAGATCAAGCCCACGGACGACGAGTTGGCCGCGGTGCTGGGGCACGAGATCGCCCATGCCTTGCGCGAGCATGCGCGCGAGCGGGTCTCGCAGCAGATGGCCACCAATCTGGGGCTGTCGGTGCTGTCGATCGCGACGGGATCGTCCGCGGCCTCCGACCTGGGCGGTCAGCTGACCAGCGTGATGTTCACGCTGCCCAACAGCCGCACGCACGAAACCGAAGCCGATCGCATGGGCGTGGAGCTGGCGGCCCGGGCGGGTTACGATCCGCGCGCCGCCGTGACGCTGTGGCAAAAGATGGGCGCGGCCGATCAGGGCAGCGCGCCGCCCGAAATCCTGTCGACCCACCCGTCGGCCGCCTCGCGCATCAGCGACCTCCAGGCTGCCGCGCAGCAGGTGCTGCCGCTGTACGAGCAATCCAAGGGCAAGGCCGCCGCGCGCTGATCGTCGCGCGCAGCGGGGCGGGGCGGGTCAGGCCCCGTCGCCCGCCGTCTTGACGCCGGGACCCCGCATGATGACGATGCCCAGGTCGGCCAGGATCCGTTGCGTTTCGGCGTCCGGGACATCCTCGGCATAGACCGCGATGTTCAGGTTCCGCGCCGTTTCCAGCACCGACGCAGTCAGTTGTTGGCTGCCCGGGCTTTGCGACATCCCGCCCACGAAGCCGCCGCCCAGTTTTACGTAGGACAGGGGCAGGGTGTGCAATTGCGCCACCGCGCCGAACTGCTGCGCGAGGCGACGCACGCCGATATGCGCGCCGAATTCGGTGGCGACGCGGGCCAGGGTGGCGATCTGCTCGTGGCATTCGACCAGGCCGTGCGCATCGACTTCCAGATACAGCCGGCGGGCGAGCGGCCGGTGTTCCGTCAGCAGCAGAGCGAGCTGGCGGAAGAACTTCTGCCCCCGCAGCGAGGGCAGGGACACGCGCAAGGCCAGTTCGCCGGGATGGGCGGCCAGCCAGGCCAGGCCCAGGCTCACCGTTTCCAGGTCGCAATCGGCCGCCAGGTCCAGCCGCACGGCGGGCGGGATGAACAGCGTCGCCGGGATGGGCTCCTGGTCTGCGGCGGTGCGCAGCATCAGCATGGCCTCGGCGCGGACCGTGCTGCCGTCCGTGGCCAGCAGGCGTTCGGTGGCCAGTTCGAAGCGGTGCTCTTCCAGGGCGGACACGATGGCGTCCTTCCAGGCGCGTTCGCCGGACTCCGAGGGCGACTGCATGTCGGTGGCACCCGCGATCACGACCTGGTCGTTGCCGGCGCTTTCCGCCCGCATCAGGCCGAAGTCCAGCCGCGCCAGCACCGGGCCGGCCTGGTTGCCGTGGCCATAGTCGGTCATGGCTTGCGCCCAGCGGCACAGGTGTCCTTCGCCGACCGGAATGCGCGAGGCGTGCAGGTCGGCCCGCACCTGTTCCGCCACCATCATCGCCTGCGGCGCCGCGCAGCCCGGCAGCAGCAGCGCGAAATCCGATCCGTTCAGGCGGGCCAGCAGCGGCGAGGCCACGTGCATGCGCTTGAGCGTGGCGCCGATGCGCTCGCACGCCGTGCGCAGCCATTGGTCGATGAACTCGCGGGGCATGTGGCGGTTCAGATCCGCCAGGTCGCGCTGGCGGAAGACCAGGATATGGCCGCCGTCGACGGCGCGTCCGGCCACGGCCGGGGGCGCTTCCAGCGCCCGGCGGAATTCGTTGACGAAGTACTTGCGGTTCGGCAGGCCCGTGACCGGGTCCTGGTTCAGTTCCACTTCCAGCGATTCGATCTTGGCGTTCTGCTCTTCGACACTGGCGTAGACGCGTTCGCGGGTCTGGTTCAGGGCCTGGACCACGCCGGACAGTTCGGGCACGCGCGCTTCGACCTGCTCGGACGGCGTTTCCTGCCCGATGCTGCGCACGTGATCGCTGATTTCGCGCAGCAGGCGGTTCTTGATCCAGCCCACCAGCAGGAAGGCGAACACGGCCCAGAGAATGCCCGCGCCTACCACCAGGGCGATCATCCTCAGGCTGCTGCGCCACAGGGCTTCCCAGGCATAGGCGTCGTTGGCGACCAGCGTGACCTCGCCGATCTGGCGCCAGCCGTCGCTGACGGCATGGGTGGCCGGCTCGGCGTTCAGCGGCGCCAGCGCCTGGAACCAGGCGGGCACCGACGCGGCGGTGGCGGTGGAGCGCCGTTCGATCAGGACTTTGCCTTCCGGATCCGACAGCCGCACCAGCGAGAAGTGGCCGCCGTCGTACAACGCCGACACCAGCAGTTCCTGGACCACCGGATCGTTGTTGGCGGGCTGCGACAGGGACAGGGCCAGCGACACGGCGGCGTCGGTGCTCTGCACCTTCAATTGGCCCGACAGATACTCGCGGGCCGAATTGACGCTGAGCGCCAGCGTGCCCAGCAGGATGACGCCGATCGCGAGAGTGACGCTGAGCAGTAGCTGTCGAAGTATGGACATGGTCTTGTTTCCGGAAATCAGGGACGCACGCCTTCACGTTCCATGCGTTGAAGCAGATCACGCCAGCGGCTGAGGCGGTCAACCGGGGCGGCGGGTTTGCCGTCGACGTACACGCCGTCGGCGTTGAAGCTGAACACCGGCGTCAGGTCGCGGCGCTGCGTGGCAGGCAGGATAGTGGAGATCAGGCTGTCCAGCACCAGCGGCACGGCGTTCGGGGTTTCGTAGTAGCCGAGCACCATGTGGGCCACCTGGCTGCTGCTGGCGGCGCCGCCGATGCGCGCGCGCACGTAGATGAAACGCAGCTTGTTCGCCGGGACGCCCAGCGCAAGCAAAGTGAAGTACTTGCCGATGACATAGTCTTCGCAGTCGCCCGCGCCTTTGCCCAGCGATTCCAGGGGCGTGGCCCAGTAGTCGGCCTGCTTCCAGATGGTGATGTCCTCGCCGGACAGCAGGGAGCGGTTCCAGAAGTCGTTGGCCAGCGTCAGCGTTTCCCTTTCCTGGGCGGGTGCCGGGCCGCGCATCATTTGCAGCCAGCTCGATACGGCCCTGGAGCCTTTCGCGCCATAGCGGCTGGCCGAGAGGCTCTGCAGCCGGTCGGCGTTGACTTCCAGGGCGGAACTGCCGCCCCAGCCGCAAGCCAGGCATAGCAAAACCAATCGGCACAGATTCAGCGTGCTTCGGTAACGGCGGGTCGAAGGCATGAACCGGATTTTCACATGTTTCTGAACGTTTCTGGTGAAAAGTCCAAAAAAATGAGGCATCCGGAGACGGGCTCGCCAGGCCCGTCCCCTATTTGCTACAGCTTAGTGGTGGTCGACGTTCAGCTTCCCCTTCTGCAGCAGGTCGTTGATGACGGCCTGGTTGCTCATGAGCTGACCGTTGGCGTCGTGCATCAGGTCGACGTTCTCCAGCACGATCTTCTGATCCGCACCCTGGCTGCCGAGCTTGCCCTGGGTGTTGATTTCGATGAGCGTGTTGTTGGAGTTGGCCGGATCCTGCTTGAAGTTCAGGTACTGCGACAGGTTGCCGTCCTTCTCGCCCACGAGCAGGTCCTTCAGGTCCAGGACGTCGCCGCCATCGGCAGGCTTCGCCAGGGAGAAGTCCGTGATCCGGTCGACTGCCGGGTTGGCGGTCGTGCCCTGATCGTTGAGCTCCCAGCGGAAGGTGTCGGACCCTTCGCCGCCGGTCAGGATGTCGTTGCCCTTGCCGCCGATGAGAACGTCATTGCCCTTGCCGCCGTCCAGCGTGTCGTTGCCGTTGCCCGCCAGCAGGATTTCGCTCTTGTCGGTGCCGAGCAGGTGGTTGCCCGAATGGTAGGTGATATCGACATTGGCGCTGTCGCTATGGCCGTCCGCCGTCTGGATCGTGTAAGAACCATTGGCCGTGGCGCCGTCCAGATCGGCGTTGCTGTAATCGATCTTCATCGTCAACGTGTAGCTTTCGGAGCCGGTATAGCCGCCGGAATCCCGAACGTTGACGATATGGATCTCGTAGTCCCCGGACTGCCCGGCGAGGAAGCTCTTGCCATTCTGGACCAAGATGAAATCGTCATTGCTGCCGACCAGCCGATATCCCATCCAGATATCCGTGTTGCCACTGAGATTGTGCGACAGCGTCAGCTTTTCGCCGGCAACCAGGGCAATGGTCAGCAGATCTTGATCGTTGCCGTTGGTCGCGCTGATGCCGTCCAGGTAGCCTTTGACTTTCACCTGAGCCTGATTGGTTCCTGCGCCGGATTTCGAGAAATCGCTACGCGATACCGTGAGTTCCTTATATTGAGCCGTGTTGTCCTTCTTGTCGAAGCTATAGGTCAACACATTCTTGCGAGTGAAGTCCTTGGAGGCGTCCCAGCCCGTATTCACGGTCAGCGGCCCCATCGTCAGCGCGCCGGTGCCGCGCACATCGTTGGCCAGCAAGGATCCCGCTTGCACTGCAAGCTGCGTGCCGAAGATGTTGGTGATGATGCTGTCGTTCACCGCATCCGGAGCCTGGTAAACCGGCGCGGTCACGTTGACCGTGATGCTGGAGGTCGCCGTGTCGCCATCGCCGTCCCGCACCGTGAACTGGATGGTGTCGGTGCCGGCCGTTGCCGGCGCGTAGCGGTAGTTGCCCATGTTCTCGCCGGCCAGGTCCAGCGTGAACTTGCCATGCGCGGTGGTCACGGTCAGTTCGGACGTCGCCGAATCGAAGGTGTACGTGGCGCCGGAGGTGGCGGTCACCTTGTTGGTCGCGGCATCGTAGTTGTACGTCTTGCCCTCGATGACCAGCTGCGTGATGCGCGCGCCAGCCAGGTCGGCGCCCAGCGTGCCGCCCGCGGCGATGTCGCCGGTGATGGGCGGCGCGATGGTGCCTTCGATCGCCGCGTCCAGACCGTTCAGGTCCTTCACGAGGATGGTGTTGCCGCTCGCGGGCGCGTCGGGGTTGTAGGAGATCGGATCGATGTAGCCGCCGGTCGCGCCGGTGCCCAGGCCGATGCCGTACGAATTGATGTGGTTGTCCGTGAGGAACTTCTCCCAGGCCGCCTGCTGCGTGGAACCGACCGAGCGATTCCAGTCGGGTTCTCCATCGGTGAAGAAGTAGGAGATGTTCTGAACGTTGGCGCCTTCCAGCTTGCCCGCCCCAGAGTTGTTCCACGCGTTCATGGCCGTGTTCAACGCTTCCTGGTAGTTGGTGCCGCCATCGGCTTCGAGCTTGGCGACGAGCGCCTTGGCGTCCGCCAGGGACATCCAGCCGCTGCCCTTCTGCGTGGCGCTGCTGTTGAACTCCACGATCATCACGCGCACGTCGCCGGCCTCGCCGTACTTGTCGAGCAGGTTGTTGACCGAGGCCTTCAGCACGGCCAGGCGCGACAGTTCCGTCCAGCCGCTCTTGACGCCGCTGCCGTAGGCCATGCTGCCGGAAGTATCCAGCGTCAGCATGATGTTGGTGCCGTGCGACGACAGCGCCGAGGTTTCGGCGATCGGCTTGAGCTCGGGAGCCGTGTCGGTGATCAGCACACCGAGGTCGCCCGTCGCCTTGCCGCCGAACTTGTCTTCCACCGTGATCTGGAAGTGATCCTGCACGTTGGTGTCGTCGCCGCTGTGCTGCTGCGCGCCGCTGGACTGGTAGGTGTAGGTTACCTTGCCGGTGGCGGCGTCGTAGCCGGTCAGCGTCAGCGTGCCCTTGCTGGTCGTCAGGGTGAGCGGGTTGTTGGCCAGATCCGCCAGGCGTTCGAGGGTAAGCGTTGCGTCCGCATTGCCCGCGCCGTCGAGGGAGATCGACTTCAGCCCGGCCGCCGCGGTGACCGTGAAGGACCCGCCTTCGACCGCCTGCGCCTCCGATACGCTCAGCACGCCTGGCGCGCCGGCGTTGTTGTCTTCGATGACCAAGGTGGGGCCGGCCGGCTCCACGCCGCCGACCTGGAACTGGCCGGTGACTTGGTCGCCATCGGCGTCCGTGACGCGGTATGTGAAGTCGATCAGGTCGTTGGCCGTGCCGTTCATGGGCTGGTACTGATAGAACTCCCACTTGCCGGTGGCCGGCGTCAGGCGGATCTCGAACACCAGCTTGCCCGAGGCGTCCAGCCCCTGAATCAGGTTGCCGTTGGAGGCCACGTTGGTCGTGATGGCGCCGCCGTCGCGCGTGGTAAGGCCGCTTTCCACGCCCGTCAGTTGCAGCGTGCCGGGGCCGTCCGCGCCGTAGGCATATTGCAGGGTGCCATCGGCATAGGCGATGGCATGGACGTCCTCGCTGCCCAGGAACGTTACGCCCGTCACCGTGAAGTCGCTGTTGTCGCTGGACGAATTCTTGTGATTGTCGGTGGCCGAGACCACGATCGTGTCAAAGCCGCCTTCCTCGACCCGGAAATTCGCCGCGTAGTCGCCGCCATTCTGATCGGACGTGAAGGTGCGTTCGGCGATCAGCACGCCGTCGCGATAGAAGCGGGCGACGCCGCTTTCCACTTCACCGCCGTACATTGCCGCGAAATCGATGGTCGCGCCGTAAGCGATCTTCCCGCCGGTAAGGCGGATCGTCAGTTCTTCCGACGCGCCCTGACCGTTCAGTTCACGATAATCTACCTCGTTGGCGATGTTGTGGTACGGCGATCCCGTGCTCGCCACGCCCAGGCCGGAAGTGCTCTGGTTGACCTTGGCATCGACGAGCGTGAGATCGGAGCTGGAGGTGAAGCCCTTGGCCGAGACTTCCACGGCGCCATTGCCGAACGTGAATTTCCATTGGCTATCGCTCGTGGAGCTGCCGGCAAAGGACACCTTGCCGGTGTAGACGTCCGGGATGCCGGTGGCCTGCACCGACACCGGGGTGTTCGGCTGCACCACCGGCATATCGTCTTCGATATTGACGGTGATGTCGGCGGTACCGGTGGCGCCATGCTCGTCGGTGACCTTCACGCCGATATCGAACGACTTGACGTCCTCGACACCCTTCGTCGGGTGGTCGATCGGGGCGCTCAGCGTGATGTTGTAGTGGCCGGTGTTGTCGATCGTGACCGTGATGACGGTCTTGCCGTCCGCTGCGCCGGTCAGGGTATGGCCGTCAGGCGAAAGCGTCCATGCCACGGGCTTGCCGCCCGAGGTAAAGGCGCCGTCCGCGGGCTGCAGCAGCGTAACGGTCTGGCCCTGCGTGCCGTTGGCGTCGGTGATCACCAGATTGCCAGAAACGGTGGCGTCGTCGGACTGGTCCGTGGGCGTGCCGGTGGCGTCCTTGATGCCGCCAGCCAACCCTTCCTCGGAGACGGTAACGGACACGCTGTGAACCTCGGGCGGGCTGTTTTCCGTGCCCTTGGACGTCACGGTAAAGTCGCCGGTGACCTTGTCGCCGTCGCCGTCGGTTCCCGTGACGCCAACCGTGAAGTCCATCGGACCCGCGGGGATGCTCTCCGTGTAGGAGCCGGTCGTCAGGAACGACATCTTGACGCCGTTGCCCGCCGCGAGCTGCACGGTATCGAAGTGCGTCAGCGAAGGCGTGCCCTCGGCCAACATTTCCTTCGAGATATGAATGGCGCCGGTCGCGCTGTCCACAGGCACGGAGAAGGTCTTGGATTCGGTGCCGCTCCACACGGTGACGACGACAGTGCCCGGTCCCTTGACTTCAGCGACATTCAGCTTGAAGTCGGAGAGGGCCTGGGTAAACGCCATGCGGAAGCTCTCACCTGCGTCGAAGGAGGTGTTGCCGATCCCGAACGAGTTGCCCTTGTCGGTCTCATTGGCGTTGAACTTCTGCCCGCCGTCGGTAGTCAGCTTGGCGTAGCCAAGGTCGTAGCTCGATTGGGGCTTGTTGGTGATCGCCGAGTCCAGATTGATCGACTCGGTCGTACCGGGGCGAGCCTCGTGCTGGGTGACCGTGTAGCCGCCCGCCGGATTCAGCGTCACCGTGAAGATCTTGGTGCCATCGGGCGAGAAGATATCGACGGAAGCCTTGTCGAGCGCGCTGGTGGTCCAACCCTGGGGCAGATCGCCGATGGACGACACGACCAGCGTGGCGCCCTTGGCGTCGGCGCCCGTGTTGAACTCCAGGGTGCCAGTGGCGATGGACGACGTGTTCTCCATCGTCGTATCGGTGATCGCGCCGAACTCGGGGCTGTCATCCTCGATATTGATCGAGATGGTGCCGTTGCTCGTGGTGTGGCCATCGCTGACCTGCACGCCGACGCCCAGCTGGAGCACGTCCTCGATGGAATTCTGCGGATGATCCACCTGGCCCGACAGGGTGACGGTATAGGCGCCCGTATCGGTCATCGTGACCGTGATCACGGGATTGCCCTCATGGTCGTTGCCGACCAGCGTATGGCCATCCTGCGACAAGGTCCAGACGACCGGCTTGCCTTGCGAGCTCAGGGCGTTGGCCGCCGGCTGCACCAGCTTGACGGTATGGCTGTCGTTCACGTCCACGTCGGCAATGGTCAGCTTGCCGGAGTAGGTAACGGCATCGGTCGTGTCCGTATTGCCCTGGTCGTCCTTCAGACCATGCGGCAACCCTTCTTCGGAAAGGTTGAGCGTGGCGCTGGTGATCGTCGGGGCATCGTTGGTGCC
>NZ_BCTQ01000013.1 GCF_001571365.1 Achromobacter denitrificans NBRC 15125
CTGGGCTACATGATCCAGTTCGCATCGAGCCAGATGGAAAACGGCGCTGGTGTTTTGCCGCGCTGGTCCAGATCTCGGTGCTCGGCGTCTTCTTCTACTACCTCATCGAATTGATAGAAAACAGGTTTCTTGGCTGGGCAACTCACTAATCCGAACCAATAAGGGGAAAAACATGAGATCGAGTTGGAGATTCAGCGCGCTCTTCGGAGTGCTGGCATTATTCGGCGCCGCCGCGCATGCCGCCGATGACGTGACCGTGCAACTGGACTGGGTCGTGCGCGGCAATCACGCGCCCTTCTTCGTTGCCAAGGAAAAGGGCTATTTCAACGACCAGGGCATCAACGTCACGGCGATCCGCAAGGGCACCGGATCGACCGACGCCCTGCGGCTGGTGGCCAACGGCAACGCGGACTTCGGCTTTGCCGATCTGCCGACCTTGATGGTCGGGCGATCCCAGGGCGTGGCGAACTCGGCGCTGCTGGCGGTAAACCAGAAGACCCCGCTGGCGATCATTTCGCTGAAGAAGCACTTCGACCTGAAAAACGCGGCGCAGCTGAAAGACGCCAACATCGGCGTGCATCCCAGCGGCTCGACCTACATCTTCCTGAAGGCCGCGCTGGCCAAGAACGGCCTGTCGCTGGCGAACATCAAACAATCGACCGTTTCTCCGCCCTACGAAAACCTGCTGTTGCTGAACCGCGTGAACGTGGTTCCGGGCTACATCGACGCCGAGGTTCCCGAGCTTGAGCACAAGGCCGGGGGACCGGGTTCCCTGTCGATCCTCCACGGCGAGGACCTGGGCATCCAGAGCTACGGCTCGGGCGTCTTCACATCGGACAAGAACATTGCCCAGCGCGCGGACCTCGTCCAGCGGTTCGTGGCGGCCTATTCCAAGGCCTTCGCCGACGTGGTCCAGAACCCGGAAGCGGCCGCGGACACCCTGATCAAGAGCAACCCGGAGTACAAGGGCAAGAAGGAAATGCTGGTGGCGCAATTGCGCGCCGACCTGGATTTCACCTTCTTCAGCGACCAGACCAAGACGCACGGCATCGGCTGGATCGACCCGGCCCTGTGGCGCTCTTCGGCGGCGATCTTCAAGGAGCAAGGCGCGCTGGCGGGTTCCTTCGACGATACCCAGGGATTCGACACGCGCTTCCTGGAAAAAGCGCAACCTCTGAAGCGGTGAGACGACATCATGGCCGGAAGAACACATAAGACCGCCTCGGGCGATCTCCAACTGCCCGCCAACAACGGCGTCTTCTACGACGGCGGCTGGCATGCCCCCTTAAGCGACCGCTGGACCGACGTGGTGGCGCCGGGAACGGGCGAACGGCTGATGCGCGTGGCGGACGCAGGCGCGGAGGACGTGGCGCGCGCCGCCAGCGCCGCGCGCGCCGGCGCCCGGGCATGGCGCCGGACGGCGCCGCTGGCGCGGGCCGCGACGCTGCGCAAGATGGCCCAGCGCCTGCGGGAAAACGCAAGGGAACTGGCGCTTCTGGATGCGCTGGACTGCGGCAACCCGGTGTCCGAGATGGGCTCCGACGTCATGGTCGCCGCCGCGCTGCTGGAGTTCTTCGCCGGCCTCGTGACGGAACTCAAGGGCGACACCATACCCATGGGGCACGCCGCGCTCGATTACACCGAACGAGAGCCGGTGGGCGTGGTGGCGCGCATCGTCGCCTACAACCATCCGCTGCTGTTCGCCATGGGCAAGCTGGCCGCCCCGCTGGCGGCGGGCAACGCGGTAATCATCAAGCCGCCGGTACAGGCGCCGCTCTCGGCTCTGCGCTGCGCGGAGCTGATCGGAGATCTGTTGCCGCCCGGTGTCTTTTCGCTCGTCCCGGGCGGCGCCGACGCGGGGGCCGCGCTTGCCGCGAGCCCGGATGTCGACATGGTCGGGCTGGTGGGCAGCATCCCCACCGGCCGCCGCGTCATGCAGGCCGCGGCGGCGCGGCTCAAGCCGGTGGCCCTGGAACTGGGCGGCAAGAATCCGTTCATCGCATGCCCGGATGTCGACGCCGCGCTGGTTGCCAGCGCGATCGTGGACGGCATGAACTTCACCTGGTGCGGGCAATCCTGCGGATCCACCAGCCGCGCCTTCGTCCATCGCTCCATCTACGACACGGTCTGCGCCAAGGTGGCCCAGGCCTGCGCCGCGTTCGTGCCCGGAGACCCCACCGATCCCGCCACCACCATGGGCGCGATGATCAGCCGCGAACACCGCGACCGGGTCAAGCAGGCCATCGATGCCGGCGTGGCGGAAGGCGCCCGCCTGATCGCCGGCGGCCGGATTCCCCAGGCCGGCGTTCCCGCCGGGGGCTTCTACCTGGAGCCCACCGTCTTTGCGGACGTATCCCCCACGTCGACCCTGGCCACCGAGGAGTTCTTCGGTCCGGTGCTGGCGATCATCCCCTGGGACGACGAAGAAGAGATGCTCTCGGCGGTGCATGCCCTGGACGTCGGCCTGACCGCCGCGATCTGGACGGCGGACCTCGCGCGCGCCCACCGCCTGGCCCGTGAAATCGATGCCGGGTTCGTCTGGGTCAACGAAGTCGGCAAGCATTTTCTCGGCGCTCCCTATGGCGGGGTCAAGCAATCCGGCATCGGCCGCGACGAGTGCATCGGCGAGATGATCTCCTTCACCCGAGAAAAAAATGTCCACATCAACTTCAGGCCGGTGAGCGCAACATGAAGCGGGAATACGACTACATCATCGTCGGCGCCGGCTCCGCCGGCTGCGTCCTGGCCAATCGCCTGAGCAAGGATTCCGCGGTCTCGGTGCTGGTCATCGAAGCGGGCCCCTGGGACCGCGATCCGCTCATCCACATCCCGTTGGGATGGGGCAAGATTCTCCAGCAACGCCTGCACGACTGGGGCTACGATGCCGAACCCGCCCCGCACGCCGACGGGCGGGCCATCGAATGCGCGCGCGGCAAGGTCGTCGGCGGCAGCTCGTCGACGAACGCCATGGCGTTCGTGCGCGGTCATCCCGCGGACTACGCGCGCTGGGCGCAGCACTACGGCCTGCCGGAGTGGAGCTTCGACGAGGTCTTGCCCTATTTCCGCCGCCTGGAAGATTGGGAAGGCGGGCACACCGGCGACCGGGGCGAGGGCGGCCCCCTGCGGGTGCAGCGCTGCCGCTACCAGGATCCCCTGCTCGACGCGTTTTCCACGGCCGCCCGCCAGGCCGGCCATCCCTGGCTCGACGATTACAACGCCTCGCCGGCGGGCGGCTTTTCGCGCCTGCAGATGTCGATCCGGCGCGGGCGGCGGTGCAGCGCCGCCACGGCCTATCTACGCCCGGCGCTCCGACGCCCCAACCTGACGGTGCTGACGCAGGCGCACGTGCTCGGCCTGGACTTCGACGGCGACCGCGCGATCGGCCTGCGCTATGCCAAACAGGGCCGCATCACCGCGGTCAGGGCCCGCCACGAGGTGATTCTGGCGGCCGGGGCCATCAACACGCCGGCCATCCTGATGCATTCGGGCATCGGCCCGAGGCAAACGCTGGACGACGCCGGCCTAGCCCTCAGGCTGGACCGCGCCGGCGTGGGCGAGAACCTGCAGGACCACATCTCCGTCATCGTCACCGCGCGCCGCCGCGAGCCGGGACCTTTCGTGCGCGGCATGCGTCTGGACCGCATCGGCGTCTCCATGGCGCGCGCCTATCTCGGCGGCGAAGGCTTCGCCGGCGACGTGCCGGGCGGCATCGTGGGGTTCGTGCAGCCGGAAGGCCTGGACACTCCCGATCTGCAGTTTCTCCTGACCGCGGCCCCCTTCAACGCCCATCCTTGGCTGAAGCCGCTGCGCAAGCCCTTTGCCGACGGCTTCGCCGTCCGGACCGTGCTGCTGCATCCGCGCAGCCGCGGAAAAATCACGGTTACCGGCAAGGATCCGTTGGCGGCGCCCCGCATCGACCAGAACTTCCTTGCCTGCGACGAAGACCGGGCCAGGGTGCGCGATTCCGTGCGCATCGCGCGCGCCCTGCTGGATCAGCCCGCGCTTGGCGACTACGTCGCCAATGAGCTGGCGCCCGGCGGCGGCGTCACCGACGACGACGCGATCGACGCCTTCGTCCGCAAGACCGCCATCACGGTCCACCATCCCGGCGGCACGTGCCGGATGGGGCGCCACGACGATCCGATGGCCGTGGTCGATGGCCGGATGCGCTGCATCGGCGTTCCCGGCTTGCGCGTCGTCGATGCCTCGGTCATGCCGGACCTGACCTCGGGCAACATCAACGCGCCCGTGCTCATGCTCGCGGAACGGGCATCCGACTGGATACTTGAGGAAGCCCGATGATGCGACTCTCGCTGCAGCGCCATCGCTGCGTCAGCCTGCTGCCACTGGCGCACATGGCCCATCAACGGCTCAACGACTTCTTTTCCGTGGAGTACTGCGACCGCGCAGACGAGCTCCCCGCCGACACGGCGGCCGTGATCATCGGCGGCGATACCCTGTCGTCGCTGCGAACGGGGCTGCCAGCGCGGATCCAGTCGGTGACCGTAGTGGGCAGCGACTCGGTGCCGCCGCAATTCGTGGAGCAGATGAAGGCCAGGCGCGTCCTGGTGACCTGGCCCCAGGTCGCCGGCGCCGAGGACGAGCAAGAGGCCATGGAAATCTGCCACGACGTCATGGCGGCATTCGGATTCGGCCGGATGGGCTCGCGACCGCGCAACGTGGTCAACGACGTGCTGCTTTGCGATTGCTGCTGATTTCTCGACCGTCGTGCGCGGACGAAAAGGATGCTGCTGACGCGCTTGCGGTTCGGTTACTCCAGGCGAAACAACGCCTGGCCATATCCCACCAGTTCACCGTCGCCCACCAAGATCTCCGCCACGGTGCCGGCATCAGCGCTGTAGAGAGCCCGCAGCCCCTCGCCCACCTGCAGAAATCCGACGACATCAGCCTGCGCGACCTGGCTGCCCAGGCTGATTGCTTCGGCGGCCCGATCCAGGAAAGGATGACGACTTCGATAGATCCCCATTCCATCCGATACCAGCGTCCGGCCGCGCGGCGCCAAGGGCGCCTGCGCAGTATCAGAGGAAGCGACCTCGCCCCCCAGCCTCAGGAGCAACCGCTCGCCGCCCGGTTGACGGACCTCGCAGGCGTCGATTCCGCTGGCCCGCAAGCCCAGGATCAAGGTCTCGACCTCTTCGATTTGCATCACGACGCCCCACCTTGTTTCAATTCGCCGGCGGCCAACAGCCGCTCCAGGCAATGGATATCAGTACCACCGGCCTGGAAGGCCTCGTGTGCCAGCAATGCCGAGAACAGCGGAGCATTGGTATGCAGCCCATCCGCGGACAGTTCCGACAGGACCACGCGCATGCGCGCGATGGCCTGCTCACGGCTCGCGCCATGCACTATCAGCTTGGCGATCAGAGAGTCGTAGTGGGCGGGAACCTCATAGCCCGGGTAGAGATGCGAATCCACCCGCACGCCCGGCCCGCCTGGCGCGACCCAGGTCTCGACCCGACCCGGCATCGGCACGAAATTCCAAGGATCCTCGGCATTGATGCGGCACTCGATCGCATGGCCGACTTGCCGTACATCCTTCTGCCCGAAGCCTAGCCCTTGGCCCATTGCCACCCTGATTTGCTGCTCCACGAGATCCACCCCCGTCAGCATCTCGGTCACGGGATGCTCCACCTGGATTCGAGTGTTCATCTCCATGAAATAGAAGGCTTCCTTCTCGTAGAGAAACTCGAACGTCCCGACGCCCTGATAACCGATGTCGATGCAGGCTCTCGCGCACATTTCCCCAAGCTCGACGATACGCGGGCGAGCAATGCCGACCGCCGGCGCCTCCTCGAGCAGTTTCTGGTTGCGCCGCTGGATGGAACAGTCGCGTTCGCCCAACCATACCGCCTGGCCATGCGCATCGGCGAGGACCTGGATTTCGATATGCCTGGGATGCTCCAGGAACTTCTCTAGGTAGATATCTTCTTTGCCAAAGAAGCGTCCAGCCTCTTCGCGAGTCAGCTGAGCGGCCTGCCCGAGTTCGCCGGGCGCCCGCACTACCCGCATGCCTCGGCCGCCGCCGCCCGCAGCCGCCTTGAGGATGAGCGGATAACCAATGGCCTGCGCGATACGCTCCAGCTCGGCCGGATCTTGAGGCAGGGCCTGATCAAAGCCGGGCACGCAGGGAATGCCGGATTTCATCATCGCCGCCTTAGCCGATATCTTGTCGCCCATCAAAGCCATCACCTCGGGAGACGGGCCGATGAAATGCAGCCCGGCCTCCCGTACCGCGGCCGCGAAGCCGGCGTTTTCCGAGAGAAAGCCGTATCCCGGATGGATGGCCTGCGCCCCCGTCAGACGAGCCGCCGTAAGCAGGCGGTCGATGTCCAGATAACTGTCCCTGGAGGTCGCGGGCCCGATGCACAGAGCCTGATCTGCCAGAGCCACATGGCGCAGGCCGGAATCCGCCTCCGAATGAACCGCGACTGTCCGCAAGCCCAACGCCTTGCAGGCCCGCAATATACGCAAGGCGATCTCGCCGCGATTGGCGATCAATACGGAACCGAACATCAGCCGCGCTCCTCAGGCACGATATCCATCAAGAGCGTGGTCGGCTGCACCGCCTGCCCATCCTCGACGTGGATCCCAGCGATCACGCCCGCTGCCGGGGCCTCCACCGGCAATAGCATTTTCATCGCCTCCATCAGGCCCAGGGTCTGGCCCTCCTGCACCACGTCGCCCAGACTGACGAAGGGAGGTTCGCCCGGGGCCGGACGCCGATGAAAGATTCCGCCCATGCCCGCCGGCACCGCGACAGCGGCCCCGGGCACCATCGCCGGCATGGACGCCGGCACAGACGCCGGCGTGGCCGCCGGGAGCGCCGCCCCTGCCGACAGACCGCGGCTCAGGCGCACGCTGGCGCCCTGCGGGCTGACATACTCAAGCTCGTTGACGGACAGGCGTGACATCAGCGCTGCCAGTTCTTGGACATCGTCCAGACGCATCCCGGGACTCCTCAAACAAAACCGCGAACGGCGATGCCTTCGCGCTCGAATCGTTGGCGCAGCGCAAACGCCATGGCCACCGCGGCGGGCGAATCGCCGTGCACGCAGAGCGAGTCGACAGGCGTGGGGATAGCCGCGCCGTCCGGCGTCTCTATGGCCCCCTCGCGCACCATGCGCAAAGCCCGCTCGACAACGGCCTCGATATCGCTCAACACCGCGCCGGCAAGATTGCGCGGCATCAGGCTGCCATCGGCCATATAG
This sequence comes from Achromobacter denitrificans NBRC 15125, assembly GCF_001571365.1. Taxonomy (GTDB): domain Bacteria; phylum Pseudomonadota; class Gammaproteobacteria; order Burkholderiales; family Burkholderiaceae_B; genus Achromobacter; species Achromobacter denitrificans. The sequence goes on from NZ_BCTQ01000013.1 coordinate 7,230, forward strand.
GCGCGGTCCGCGAATACTTCGGCCCGCGTCTCCAGGCCGGCTTCGCGGGCGCACCGCTCCTGATACGTGCAGGCTGGTGCCAGATACACCAGCCGGTCATCCACGGCACGCACCGCGCGGCAGATGGCTTGCGCAATCTGCGCGTCGGCGATAGCCATATTGCTGAGCGCGCCATGCGGCTTCACATACCGGATAGGATGGCCGGCATAGGCGGACAGGGCCTGGGCCGCGCCGATCTGGTAGGCCACCAGCCGTTCTATCTCGCCCGTGCTGAAAGGCAGCTTGCGCCGGCCGAATCCCCAGAGGTCCGGAAACCCCGGATGCGCGCCCACGGCCACGCCACGATCGCGCGCCAGGGCGAAAGTGCGGGCCATGATTTCCGGGTCGCCCGCATGGAATCCGCAGGCCACATTAGCCGAACTGACGATGTCCAGCATGGCCGCATCGTCGCCGATCACATAGTCTCCGTAGCCTTCGCCTATGTCCGAATTCAGATCTACCGCTACCATCGCCCCCCTCCTGGTTCTATTTATTTGAGCCATGAACGCCGCGTTCGCGTTCGATATTCCGCCGCAGAGCCTGCAAGCCCTGCTCCTGGACGTCCTGGGCGGCAATCGCCTCCCGATTCGAGACTGGCGCGAAGCGCAATCTGTCGCCCGGCCGCAACTGACCCAGCTTCCAGAGATCGCAGGCGATGACCACCGCCAGCTTGGGATAGCCGCCGCAGGTGTTGGCGTCGGCCAGTTGCACTATTGGCTGTCCTTCGCCGGGCAGCTGGATCACGCCTGGAACGATGCCGTGCGAGAGCAGTTCCGGCATCTGCGTGAAGGTCAAGGCCTCGCCTTCCAGCCGGTAGCCGATACGATTGGCATTGGCAGTGATGGCCCAGGACTGCTCGAAGAAGCGCCGCTGCGAGTCCGCATCCAGGCACTCGAACTCGCTGGCCACCATGACCCTCAGGCGGACGTCCCCTACCGCCAGGCTGCGATAGAACTGCCCGGCCATTTCGGGCGCCACACCAAAGGCTCGCCTGTCGTCCAGGATCTGCGCACGGTGCGGCAGCGTGGCGCCGCGCGCCAGCCCGGCGCCGTTCAGCCCACCGAAGCCGCTTTTCATATCGGTCGCCCGCGCGCCCAGCACCTCGGGCAAAGGCAAGCCGCCTGCCACGCAGAGATAGGCCCGCGCGCCCACATCGGGCGCGGCGATGGTCAAGGTTTGACCGGGTCGAGCCAGCGCCGTCCACCAAGGCGGCACGATGACGCCATCCAGTCTGGCCATACCCAACGCCCCGGTCAGGGCGTAACCGCAGGCGGCATGAAAGCGCAGGCGCAAGGGAAACTGCGCGATCTCGATCGCGGCCTCGCTTCCCTCCCCTTCCACTAGCCAGTTGCCCACGCGCAGGGCAAGGGGATCCATTGCCCCCGCCCGCCCCACGCCCAGGTGCATACGCCCGGCACGCCCCAGATCCTGTACCGAACTGAGACGGCTATCGCTCAAGAGCTCTATCACGTGCGCACCCCGGCTACGGTGAAACGGACGCTGTCCCCGGCGCGCAGCAGGCAAGGCGCTTGCGCCGCCGCATCGAACACCCTCGTGGCGGTATGGCCCAGGATATGCCAGCCGGTCGGCGCGCTGATGGGCATAATGCTGGCCTGTTGGCCTCCAATGATGACCGCGCCCTGCTCCACCCGCGTTCTGGGCACGGCGCGTCTGGGCCGTTGCAAGGCCGGGTCCAGCCCCGACAGATACGCAAAACCCGGCATCCCTCCCACACAGGCCACGCGGTAGGCGGCCTGGCTGTGGTGCTGCACAACGTCATCGATGGCCATGCCCGACTGCGCGGCGATTTCATGGAGATCGCCGCCCGGCGTGCCGTCGTAGTCCACGGCAATCTCGAAAGTCCTGCCAGGCAGCTCCTGTGGCGACAAGGCCTGCCATGTGTCGAGCAGATACCGCTGCAGGCTTTCGGCACAATGCGGCGTGCAAGGCCGGAACACCACCATCAGATTGTTCATGCCGGGCACGATGTCCTCCAGCAGCCTGGCTTCGCGCTCCTGCTCCAGGTGTTGCGCCAAGGCCCAGACGCGGGCCTGGCCCGCTGCGCTATATCCGCCCGCACCCGCATCCAGCAAAAGGGCGCACTCGCCCAGGGCGCTGATCCGTGGCGCCCCGCATTGCTCGCTCGTCATGATGTCTATTCCCTGGCCTTTGCCTCGTCCCGCATAAGCGGCGCATTGCTGGAAACCACGGACACCCAGCCTCGAATGTGCTGACTGATCAATTCGGCCGCGCCGGCCCTTTCGCCGCGCGAGAGCAGATCAACCAATTCGAAATGCTCGTCCACGGAGCGCCGCTGCTGCACACGGCCGACTTCCGATTCCAATCCGTAGATACGCATGTTGTCGCGCAAATACATGATCATTTCGGTCAGGTAGCGGCTGCCGGCCAGGGAGATCAGTTCGTAATGGAAGGTCCTGTCATTGGTGACATAACCCTGCACATCTCCCTGGCGCGCGGCGTCGGCGATGGCCTGGGCCAAGCCGCGCAAGCGCGTCCCGTCGCCGAATCGCTCCAACTGGATACTGGACACCGCCAGCGCCTCCAGGTGCACGCGCATCCGCGCCAGGTCGTTGAGGTCATCGGCGGATACCGGTAAAACACGGAAGCCCCGGTTTTTCATGGGTTCCAGCAGGCCATTGCGCACCAGTTCGAGCAGTGCCTCACGCACCGGCGTGGTGGACACGCCCAGCGCCTTGGCCAACGCGGGCACCGAGAGCACCATACCCGGTCCGGCCTTTCCGGACACGATCTCCAGGCGTATACGCTGCACGACCGTCGTGCGCAGATTCGCATCCGGGCGCTCCGGCAGCGTGCCTCCTACCAAGTGCAGAATTCCATTATCAAGATGCACTATCGCTGTACTCCCCATAGACGTAAACGCAAGCCTGCCAACATTCTAAAGTCAATCAGACGCCCTTCCGCCCAGGTACAACTCTCGCATTCTCTCGTCTTCCAGCAGCCGTGCGGCGTCGCCCGTCAAGGCTACCGTCCCCATGGAAAGCACATAAGCGCGATCGGAAATATGCAGGGCCTCGACCGCATTCTGCTCGACCATCAGAATAGTCACCCCCTCCAGTTCCCGAATGCGCTGGATGGCTTCGAACACCTCGTTCAGCATCTTCGGCGACAGACCAGCCGAAGGCTCATCGAGCAGGAGCAGACGCGGATCGGGCATCAACGCGCGCGCCAAGGCCAGGATCTGACGTTCGCCGCCCGACAGCGAGGCCGCCGGCGCGTGCAGCTTCCTGCCCAGAACGGGATAGCGCTCGCACAGGCCCTCCAGGCGCTGGCGGCAGACCGCCTTGGGCAGGTAATACCCCCCTACGAGCAGGTTGTCCTGCACAGACAGGGCATTGAAGACATTTTCGGTCTGGGGCACATAACCCAGCCCCCGGGACCTGACCTTGTCGCGGACATGCATGCGCGTGACATCCTCCCCGCCTATCCTGATGCTGCCCGTATGCGGGATCAGGAAACCCGCGATGGTCTTGAGTAACGTGGACTTGCCGCAACCATTCGGCCCCAGCAAGGTGACGATCTCGGCTAGGCCGACCTGCAGCGACATGCCGCACAGAATGTCGATTTCGCGGGTGTAGCCCGCCATGACCGACTCGACTTCCACCATTGTTTGATCAGATTTCATGATTCCGCCCTGTTTCCTCGCCCTTCAGGCGCGCTTCTTGCCCAGATAGGCTTCCAGCACATGCTCGTTCTGGGCCAGGGCGTCCGGACGGCAACTGGCCACGATGTGTCCTCGATCGAGGACGATGCAGCGGCTGCACAGCTCACGGATGAAATGCATGTCGTGTTCCACGACGACCAGGGTCATGCCTTGCCGGTTCAAACCCAGCAAGGCCTCGACGATGCCATTGCGCAAATTGGGATGAACGCCCGCCGTGGGTTCATCCAGCATCAAAATCTCCGGATCCGCCATGAGTGCGCAAACAATACTCAGCAGTTTTTTCTGGCCGCCGGAAATCGCCGCCGCGGGCTGATCGCGCACCGGCCCCAGCAGGAATTGCTGTAACAGCCTGTCCGCCTTGAGCCTGGCCGCGTACTCGGTCGCGCGCGCCGCCGGCGTACCAAGCACAGTGGCCCAAAAACCATGATGCGCCGTCTCGGCCGCCATCGCGACCTCGATCACAGACATCATGCGCGGCATGGATGGCAGCTGGAACGTGCGCGCCATGCCTCTGCCCACGATCTGGTACGAATGCAGGCCGCCGATCTCCCTGTCCTTATAGCGGATGCTGCCCGCATCCGGGCGCTCGAACCCCGTGATCGTGTTCAGCAAGGTGCTCTTGCCCGAGCCATTCGGCCCCAACAAACCCACCACCTCGCCGGTCTCGACGGTAAACGCAATATCTGTCAGCACCCGGTTGCCGCCAAAGGCCTTGGCGAGGGATTGGACTTCCAACAAGCCGCTCATGAGGGGATCTTCCTGACTTTTTCGGGGACCAGGCCTTGGCTGCGCCACAGCAGGCAGGCCAGCAGAAGCACGCCTATCAGGCCCAGGCGAAGAGCCGCCGTCATGTCCGAATTGAAACTGAAAACATCCTTGAAAAAGGGCACCGCGGTGTAGACGCCCTGCACCAGCAACACGCCCACGACCACGCCTGCCGTATTGCCCATGCCGCCTATCATCAACATGGTCCATAGGAGGAAGGTCTCGGCGGCAAGCAGATAGTCGGGGCCGACGAAGCTCATGTACTGGGCATAGAGGCTGCCGCCCACGGCCGTGACCGCACCGGCCGCCATCAGGGCGCGCGACTTCAGCGCAGTGAGGTTGTAGCCCACGCAGCCGGCAAGCTTGGGTTCTTCGCGCATCAGGCGTAGCGCGCGGCCCAGGCGACCATCGCCCAGGCGTTGGCAAACCCAGGCACAAGCCGCGAAGAGCAGAATCACCAACAACAGGAAGGACAGGCTGTTATAGGGCCTGGGCAGGCCGCCAAACGGCACCGGCAGCGCGCTGATGCCCTGCGCCCCGCCCGTCAGCCATCCCTCGTTGTTGGCGATGGTGCGCATGATCTCGGCAATCGCCAAGGTGACGATGGCCCAGTAATCGGCCGCCAGCTGGCGGCCCAGCCGAGAGATACACCAGCCCAACACAACGGCCAGGCCGACACCCACGGCCAACCCCAACGGGGCGCCCAAGCCGGCGTGGATCGAAATGCCAGTGGCATAGGCCCCCAGCCCCGCGAAGGCAATATGGCCGAAATTCATCAAACCGGCATAGCCCGCCTGCAGATGCAGGCCCAGCGCCATCATGCCGTAGATGGCCGCTATCGTGAGCGCATGAACCAGAAACTCAAACACGGCGCACCTCCTTGTCAAACAGACCGTAGGGCCTGAACAGCAGGGCGAGCAGCAAGATAAGGAAGGATGTCGCGCCCAGGTAGGGCAAGGGGATGAAGGCCATGTCCTCGCCAACCATCCAGCCGAAATTCACATTGGTGACCACGGTCTCGATTAGCGCGATGAAGGCCGCGCCCAGCACCGCGCCCAGCGGATTGCCCAGGCCGCCCAGAATCGCCGCGGCAAACACCGGCATCAGCAGATCATTGCCCATATTGCTGTAGGCGCCCGATGACATCCCCAGCAGACAGCCGCCCAGCCCAGCCAGCACTCCGCTGGCGAAGGCGACCAGAAGAACCGTGCGCGAGGCATGCAACCCGCTGGCGTCCGCCAGCACAGCGTTGGATGAGAGCGCCCGCATGGATCGTCCCAGACGTGTACGAGTCCAGAAGAGCCAGAACATCAGGATCACACACAGGGTCGTGACGATCTTGTATCCCTGCGCTTGCGACAGGAACACACCGGCAATCGTGAACGACTGCCCCGATGCGGACTGAGGCACGAGGGGAAAAGAGCCCGCCACGCCCAGGATGACGGCGCTGATGATCATGGCGATGGCCAGCGAACCTATCATGGTGATGGCCGGTCCCGCCCGCAAGAGGCGGCTGAAAACCAGCTTGTGCACCAGGGCCGCGAACACCCCCATGCATAGGCTGCTCAGTATCAGGGCCGCCACCGAAGCCAGCCCGGCACGAATGAAGAAGAACATCAGATAAGCGCCCAGCATGGCGTATTGCACATGGGCCACATTGGGAAACTTGACCAGGCCGTACACCAGGCTCAGGCCCAGCGCGATCAGGGAGAACTCCGAGATGCGCAACAAGATTTCTATCAAGAACTGGATCATGAATTCACTCAACAAGACTCACTCATGCTTAGACCTGACCCCGGTGGCGGGGCAGGCTGCCTGCAATGCCACGCAGGCAGCCAACAACCGGGATTAGCGGGCAACGACCTTACCGTCTTCGTACTTCAGCCTGGCATAGGGTGGCTCGACGCGCTGGCCTTTGTCATCGAACCGGATTTCACCGGTGACGCCCGTATAGCCTTGCTTTCCAAGGGCGACCAGGGCCTTGCGGATATCCTCGGGATTGGTACTGGCGGCGCTGTCCATCGCCCGGGCGGCGATACGTATGCCGTCATAGGCGTAGCCCGAGAACGAGGATCGGACCGGACCCTTGTACTTGTTCTGGAAGGCAGCGGCGTAGTCCTGTCCAACCTGGCCCTGGAACGAACCCAGCTCCATCCCGATCTGGCCCTGGGCGATGTCGGGAGGGGTATCACTGATGGCGTTGCTCAACAGAATGGCGTACCAGGGCTTGCTGCGTAACCCCAGGTCGCGCGCCTCGCGGTTGATGATCGCCGCCTCCTGGCCGTAGGCCGTGTAAACATAGCCATCGGGCTTGCGGCGATCCAGCTGTTGCAGCTCGCGCCGGTAGGAAGGCTGCCCCGCCGTGTACAGCACCTCGCCTATCACCTCGCCTCCCAGCCGGGCAAACTCGGTGCGGAATGCATGCGCCGTCCCTTGCCCATGCGCATTGTTGGGTGCAATGATGGCGACCTTGCGCAGGCCCACCGCATAGGAGTCCTTGGCCGCGAATTCGCCGCCCCGATCTTCAAGACCGACCAGATTGAAGGACGATGCCCCCAATTCGCGCACCTTCACACTGGTGCTCGCGATGTTGATATGCACCGTATTCTCGCCCACGACGTATTGGGCCATGGGCAGCGTAATCCCCGAGGAATACTCACCCAGCACGACCGGCACCTTGTCGACCGAGATCAGTTTGCGGGCTGCGCCCAGCCCGGTCGTGGGATTTCCCGCCGAATCCTCAATGATGGCCTCGAAGCGCTGGCCCTTGATGCCGCCGGCCTTGTTGATGTCTTCCACGGCCAGTTCCACTGCTCGCCGCACATCCTCACCTATGGTTGCGCTGGGTCCGCTCAAAGGCAGGATCACGCCGACGCGGACCTGGGCCATTGCCGTGGTCAACATGCCAACGGCCAGGAGGCAGCCCCCTGCCAGGGATGCTCGAATACGAGTTTTCATGCCAAATGCTCCTTCTAGTACATCCAGAAATGTAGTTACGGAAACCATCAGGCTTGATCGCCCCCTGGTCACAAAGCCCTGCCTGCTACTCAAACGTCGTCGACCGGCACCGTGTAGTTCAAGCCCAACCGGCCGCCGTCTGCATAGATCGTCTGCCCGGTGATATACGAGGCATCCGAACTCGCCAGGAACACGGCGATGCCGGCCACTTCTTCCGGTTCGCCCGTGCGACGCAGCGGCGTGCGCGACATCACGCTGCGCCGCGTGGCCTCGTCGCGCATGATCACTTCCCTGGCCAGATCGGTCAGGATGGTGCCCGGCCCGATGGCCGCCACGCGTATGCCGTGTTCGGCGAGCGACAACGCCATCACGTTGGTCAATTGCGTAGACCCGGCCTTGGACACCGCATAAGGGGTCATGGTGGGAATCGCCAGCCGCGCGTTGACCGAAGACATATTGATGATCACGCCCTTGGTGCCGGCCGCGACCATCGCCCGCGCGGCCGCCTGGCCGCACAGGAACTGCGACTTCAGATTGGTTTCCAGGACGTGGTCGAACACCGACTCCTCCAGTTCCAGGAAGCTGGCCGGCGAATTCACGATGCCGGCGTTGGAAACCATAATGTCCAGGCCGCCCAAGGTATTCACGCCCTTGTCGACCAGCTCCCGGACCTGCGCCGACTTTCTCACGTCGGTCACCTGCCAGGGCATTCCCAGGCGTCCCGCCTCGGTGGCGAGCAGGTCGGCATTGATATCCGACAGCAGCACCGCCGCGCCTTCGGCGACATAGCGTTGTGCAATGGCCAGACCTATGCCCTGCGCAGCGCCGGTCACAATGGCTTTCTTACCTTTCAAACGCATCTTTCTCTCCTCTGGAAAAAACTATTCGTCCAACAACTGGCGGTAGGCGGCATGCAGGCGCTCTGCGCCCTCAGCCAACTCCTGCCGACGAGGGCTGGCAAATGACAGACGGAACTCCGGCGTCGGCCCGGGTTCGGCATAGAAGGCCTTGCCCGGCACGAACAGCACCCGGCTCTCGATCGCACGCTCAAGCAACTGCGCGGAATCCACCCCCTCGCAACGAGCCCAGAGGAACATGCCGCCCTCCGGACGCTCCAGGCTGATCCGCCCGCCAAAACTGGCATGCAGGGCATCGGCCAGCGCATTGCATTTGTGGCGATAAGAGTCGATCACCTTGGGGAAATGCCGCGCCATATCGCCCGAGCTCAGATAGGCGGCGGCCACCGCCTGCGTCAGCGACGAGCAACACAGATCACTGGTCTGCTTGGCGATCACGCAGCGCTTGATGATGTCCTGGTGGGCGATCATCCAGCCCACGCGCAGGCCACCGGCGATGACTTTCGACAAGCTGGAGAAATGCACCACCCAGTCACGCGCCCCCGGGATATCGGCCGCCAAAGACAACATCGAAGGCAAGGCCTGGCCGCCGAAACGCAGTTCGCTATAGGGGTCGTCCTCCAGGATGAGGAAGCGGTACTCCACGGCGAGCTGCAGCAGCTCGCGCCGCCGCTGCACCGGCAGGGTGCGCCCCGACGGATTGCTGAACGTCGGCACGGTGTAAAGCGCCTTGATAGGCTGGCGGCCGTGGTGCTCTGCCAGCCAGGCACGCAAACGCACCGTATCGATGCCGTCCTCATCCGTGTCTACGCCCACGATGCGCGCCTGATGCATCCGCAGCGCCTGGAGGGTTGCCGGATAGGCGGGCTGCTCCACCAGACAGATATCGCCGGCCTGCATCAGCACCCGCAGCACCAGGTCAAACCCTTGTTGCGAGCCCGTGGTCACGAGCAGGCTGGCCGGATCGACCTCGGCGGCGCGCTCGGCCATCAGCGCAAGCAAGACCTCACGCAAGGCCGGCAGCCCTTCAGTGGCCGTGTATTGCAGGCAGCGCCGTGGGTCTTCATAGGCTTTTTCGAAGGCCCGCTGCACGCCCTCCACGTCGAATAGCTCGCCATCCGGATAACCGGCGGCAAATGAAATCATGCCGGGCAAGCCGACGTATTTGTGCAGTTCGCGGATGGGAGATCCGGCAGGTGCAAGATAGGCGGGCACAAAGTCATGCATGGCGGTACGTCTCGTTTCTGGATGGTTCAGTTCATTATGAAGAGCGCATGGGCTGGGCAGAAGCGACAACTTCGCATGAAGTGATGCCGTTTCCGAATCCCAGCCTAAGGCTGGAATGCCTGGGCCACGACGGCCGCCTGATCGGCGGCATGCCGGCCATGAAAACTCCCCGCGGGCGAGGCGCTGGCCGGCCGACCGCAGTAGACAAAGGCCGGCGTCGGGTTGCCGCAACGCGCGGCCAGCCGCTCCAGGCGCCGGTCATACCAAAGCCACGCCCCCATGTTTTCCGGTTCTTCCTGGACCCAGAACAGCTGGGCACCGGGATGCGCCTGCAGGAGATCGGCCAGCGCCTCCTCCGGGTAGGGGTAGAGCTGCTCCAACCTGGCGATGAGCACATCGTCCTCGCCCTGGGCGGCGCGATAGTCCTCCAATTCGTAGGCGATCTTTCCCGAACACAGCAGAATGCGGCGCGCGCCATGCGCCGGCCCGGACACCAGCAAGGGGGAAAACCCCTGTCCCGGCAGGAAATCATCCAGAGGCGATACCGCCGCTGGCAGGCGCAGCAGGGTCTTGGGCGAGATCACGATCAGGGGTTTTCGGTTCGTCGCCAACGCCTGGAACCTGAGCGCGTGGAAATAATTGGCCGGTGTGGATGGATTGATCAGGCGGACATTGCCATCGGCGCAGAGCTGCAGATAGCGCTCGATGCGAGCCGACGAGTGCTCCGGCCCCTGGCCCTCCAGGCCATGCGGCAGCAACATGGTCAGCCCCGAGCGTTGCGACCACTTTTCTTCGCCGCTGCTGATGAACTGATCGATCACGATCTGGGCGCCGTTGGCAAAGTCGCCGAACTGCGCCTCCCAGATATTCAGGCCCTGCCGTCCGGAAAGGCTGTAGCCATACTCAAATCCCAAGGCCGCGTACTCGGACAGAGGGCTATTGATCACCTCGAAGACCGCCCCCTCCTTGGCCAACGCCTGTAAGGACACATACCGGCGGCCGTCCTCCACATCCACCAGATGGAAGTGCCGGTGCGAGAATGCGCCGCGCACGACGTCCTGTCCCGCCAGGCGCACGGGCAGCCCCACTTCGAGCAAAGAGCCAAACGCCAGCGCCTCGGCCGTGGCCCAGGCGATACCAGGCTCGATCAGCGCACGCGCCTGGATCTGCCTCAGCAGACGCTCGCCAATACTGAAGCCCGCCGGGATGTCCGCCAACTGCCGCAGACACTCCAGCAAGGCCTCGCATGGCACCCCCGTGTCAATTGGCGCATCCGCCGGCACCACCTGCTGCGCCTGTGGGGCCAGTTGTGCGGCCGCGCCTGCATACGCCTGCTCCAGGCGGTGGCGATATTCCGCGATGAATCCAGCCTCCCACTCCTCGTCCAGCTGGCAGGCCTGCAGCAGCCGCGCTCGCAAACGGTCGCGCAAAGGCTGGCGAGCGTCGACGTGTCGATACAACTGCGGCTGGCTGAAGCGTGGCTCGTCGAACTCGTTATGGCCGTTGCGGCGATAGGCCACAAGGTCGATGACCGCGTCCTGCCCATGCGCCTGGCGATAGCCCACCGCCATATCGGCCGCCTGCAAGGCCGCATCCATGTCCTCGCCGTTGACATGCAGGATCAGGCTCTGCACCGCCTTCCAGGCATCGGTGCAATAGCGCGAGGCCCGGCCTTCGTGCGGTTCGGTGGTAAATCCAATCTGGTTGTTGACCACCACGTGGATCACGCCGCCGGTGGTATAGCCCTGCACTCCCGAGAGCTGAAGGGTTTCCGCCACGACGCCCTGCCCGATCACGGCGGCATCGGTATGCAGAATGATGGTCAGCACCCGGGCGCGATCGCGCTCGGCGCGATGATCCTGTACCCAACGCGCCAGGCCCAGCGTCACCGGGTCCACCGCCTCCAGATGGGAGGGATTGGGCAGCAGGCTTACGCGCAGCCGCTTGCCCTCATACTCCAGTTCCCCGACATGCCCCAGGTGATATGGCACGTCGGCCGCCAACGCCTGTTGCGTCTCAAAGGGATGCCCTCCCTTGAACTCGGCGAAGATCCGGGCCATGGATTTTCCCAGCACATTGGCCATCAGGTTCAAACGCCCGCGGTGCATGGTGCCGATCACGACCTCACCCACCCCCGCCCGCGCGGCCTGGGCCAGCAGCCTGTCCAGCACCACGGGAACCGCCTCGGCGCCTTCCTGCCCGAACTTTTTCTTGCCCGGGAATTTCTTCATCAGGAAGCGCTCGAATTCATCGGATTCCACCACGCGCTGATAGGCGCTGCGCAGAGCCTCCGCAGCGGGCGCGGATCGCGGACCTTCGCAGCGCTCATACACCCATTTGAGCAAGGAGAAATCGCACAAATGCGCAGTCTCGACCGCCAGCCCGCCCTGATAGGCCGAGCGTAGCGCGGCAAGGTCGCCGCCCAAGCCTGCCACATCGGCCACGTACTCGGCCAGCAAGACCGGATCCTGGGGCCGCGCCAGCTCCAGCGGATCCAGCCCAGCCTGCAAATGTCCAAAGCGGCGTATCAGCTCCGCCTGCAACAGGCCTTGGCCGCCCGCATCCTCGGCCTGGCAGACGTCGTCCAGAAAACGAAATACGTAGCGCCAGGCCGGATCCACCGACAGGGCGTCGTCGCGATACTGCTCATGCATGGCCTCCAGAAAAGTCGCTGAAGCCATGCTCAAAGGAGAAGAAAACCGCTCGTGCGGATCCGACATAGTCCGTTTACCTTCCTGTAGCGTCGCGCCTGGAATCAGCGCCTGTCATCAAGTTGCACGCAGTCTATTCAGACAAAAAAGCGCGCACCAATGAAATGTCCGCATGACCTGATGCGTAAACGGAAAATGGCCGGCAACAAGGCCGTGCGTCATGCGCGCACGGCATCACCTAATGAGGGAATTTCACGCTCGGGCCGAGAACCGCCCCCCTATACTTTTTGGGCCGATCCGGCAAGAACGCCTACGCTGCAGGAAAAGTCAGAATATGAACAAGACGGTTTTTCTTTCTCTCGCCAATCCCGTTCTGAAGAATCTGGATTTCTTTCTCAAAGAGGCCGTTTGCTGGGTCGCGGAAAGCTGCACGGTCGATGGCCGGCTCAACCAGCAGCGCCTGGACGAGTATCAGGCCACCAGCTACGAAATCGCCTGGATAGCGGCAGACCTGCTTGCCGCCCAGACCCTGGTGCAGGCCTATCCCGCGCAATCACCGCTGGACCAGTCTCTGTCAATGACCTTCATCGGGCAAACGCTGCTCAACTCGCACGCCCGGCTGGAACAGGTATTGCTCGAGCTCAACCTGGATACGGCCGCCATCGCCAGCCTGAAAGCCAGTGACAGCTTCCAGCATGCCTTACGCATGGCCGCGACCAGCAGCCACAATGCCGAGGTCGGACGTGAGCTGGCGCAAAACCGCAGCGACATCGGCCAGCCCCGGCTCTCCGATGACGTCGCGATGGCGCGTGACGCCTTCCATCGTTTCGCCCAGCAGGAAGTCCTTCCCGCCGCCGAATCCATCCACCGCCAAGACCTGGACATCCCGCCCGGCATACTCGACGGCATGCGAGAAATGGGCGCCTTCGGCCTGTCCATTCCGGAAAACTATGGCGGCACCGCACCGACCTCGGGAGACAATCTTCCCTTGATGCTGGCCGTGACGGAGACCCTGTCGGCTGCCTCGCTGGCGGCTGCCGGCAGCCTGCTCACGCGCCCGGAGATCCTGTCGCGAGCGCTGATGGCCGGAGGCACCGAAGCGCAGAAGCAGCATTGGCTGCCGCGGATCGCCAGCGGCGAACTGTTGTGCGCCATCGCCATCACCGAGCCCAACGCCGGGTCGGACGTCGCCAGCCTTTCCTTGAAAGCAAGCAAGGTCGAAGGCGGCTGGCGGCTGGATGGCGCCAAGACCTGGTGTACCTTCGCCGGGCATGCCGATGTGCTAATGGTCGTCGCGCGCACCGGTCCCCAGGCGGGGCATCGCGGCCTCAGCCTTTTCCTGGTCAGCAAACCGCCCTACGCCGGTCACCGGTTCCGTCATGAGCAAGCAGAGGGCGGACGACTCGAAGGCCAGGCCATCCCGACCATAGGCTATCGGGGCATGCACTCCTTCGACCTGCACTTCGACGACTTCTTCGTGCCCGACGAGAATCTCATCGGAGAAGCGCAAGGCCAGGGCCAGGGCTTTTATCTGACCATGGCCGGCATGACCGGCGGTCGCATGCAGACAGCAGCCCGCGCCTGCGGCGTCATGCAAGCCGCCATCGCCGCCGCGATCAACTACGCCCAGGACCGCAGTATTTTCGGCTCTCCCCTCATCGATATGCAGCTCACCCAGGTCAGGATCGCCAAAATGGCGGCGCAATACCTGGCCTGCCGCCAGTTGGCCTACGCAGTGGCCCAGCGCCTCGATAGCGGAGAAGGCCTGGCCATGGAGGCAAGCCTGGCCAAGTTGCTGGCCTGCCGTTCGGCCGAACTGGTCACCCGGGATGCCCTGCAACTGCATGGCGGCATGGGCTATGCGGAAGAAACATCGATCAGCCGCTACTTCGTCGATGCCCGCGTTCTCTCCATTTTCGAAGGATCGGAAGAGGCCCTGGCGCTGCGCGTGATCTCGCGCTCGCTCTATGAAACCGCGCTTACCGCCTAAGGCCGCGACATGCTCCTGCCCAATGCCCTGACCGGCCTGAAAGTCATCGAATTGTCGGCCTTCGTCGCCGCGCCCCTTGGTGGCCTGACGCTGGCGCAACTCGGCGCCGATGTCATCCGTATCGACCCGCCGCAAGGCGGTCTGGACTATCGCCGCTGGCCTGTCGCGGCCGATGGCACCAGCCTGTTCTGGCACGGCCTGAATAAATCCAAGAGGTCGGTCGCTATCGACACCGCGACGCAGGAAGGCCGCGAGCTCGCGCAGGCGTTGATCCTGGCGCCCGAGGAGAACGGCAACATCCTGTTGACGAACTTCCCTGCGCGCGGCTTTCTCGACTACGCGGTGCTGGCAGCGCGGTGTCCGCGTCTCATCCAGCTTACCGTCACCGGCGACAGACAGGGGCGCTCCGCCGTCGATTACACCGTCAATCCCAGGCTCGGGTTTCCCGGGCTGACCGGCCCGGAAGGCGATGACCAGCCCTGCAACCATGTCCTGCCCGCCTGGGACCTGATCACGGGCCATTTGGCCGTGATCGGCATCCTAGCGGCCGAACGCAGCCGGCGCGCCAGCGGCCAGGGGCAGTCCGTCTCGCTGGCACTGGAAGACGCCGCCCTGGCCATGACCTCGCACTTGGGTCTGCTGACCGAAGCGCAACTGGGCATGCGGCGCGATAAATACGGCAACTATCTCTATGGCGCCTTCGGGCGCGACTTTCTCACTGCCGACGGCGAACGCATCATGATCGTCGGCCTGACGCTCAAACAATGGCGCGCGCTGTGCAAGTCCACCGGATTGCAGGCCGCCCTGGATGCGCTGGCTACCGAACTGGGCCTGGACTTCGGACGGGAAGGCGACCGCTTCCTGGGCCGGCACGGTATCGCTGACCTGGTGGCAGCCTGGTGTCGTCGTCACAGCCTGGCGCAGATCATCGCCAGCTTCGAACGCGACGGCGTGTGCTGGAGCCGCTATCAAAGCCTGCAACAAGGTCTGCAGGACACCGGCCCCCTGAGCCTGATGGCCAACCCACTACTGACCATGATCCATCAGCCTAGCATCGGCAACCACTTGGCCGCCGGCCTGGCGCTGCAGTTCTCGGCAACCGGGCACGAAGCACCTCGTCCCGCACCTGCACTTGGCGTGCACACCGCCGAGGTACTGTCGGAAATGTTGGGCATGAACGACGCGCAGATCGGCGCGCTGGCGCAACGCCACATCGTTATGTGCGCCGCCTAGCGCACAGCTTCAGCAGACCACCATCGGATCGCCGACCTTGGGTCGGTGGTCGGTCGGAGCTTCGGCCCCGGCAAACAGGCGCGATTGATGGCACAACCAGTCACGAAACAACTTCATGGTGGAGTTGTCGCGCCGGTCCTGCGGCCAGACCAGATGATAGGCGTGTTCAGAAGGCGTATCGCTGTCGATGGCCGGAACCAGGGCGCCGCTGTCGATCTCGGCCGCAAACAGAAAGCGCGGTACCAGGGCAATACCCAGACCGACCTCGGCCGCCGCCACCAGGGCATCGAACTGGTCGAACATCAGCCCTTCTTCCTGCTCGTAGGCCACCCCATTGCGCTCGAACCAGCGCTGCCATGAGCCGACTCGGGAACTCAGCACCAGGAGCGGTGCCTTGAGCAAATCCTCCGGCCGCTCGAAACGGTAGCGCGACAACAGCTTGGCGCCAGCCACGGGCACCACGGACTCGCCCATCAGGCGTACCGACTCGGTCCCTGTCCAGGTGAGGGGTCCGTAATGGATCGCGCAATCGAAAGGCTCGCTTTCAAAGTCAAACGGCACGGCGCGCGCCGAGAAATTCAGGGAAACATCCGGATGCTGCGCCAGGAACATATGAATCTTGGGAATGAGCCAGCGCGAGCCGAAACTGGGCAGCATCGCAAGGCGCAGCGACAGCGCGTGCGGATTCGCCTGCACCGACAAGGAAGCCTCGCTGATGTGGCGCAACGCATCGCTGATGCTGCGAGCGTAGCTCACGCCCGCGCGCGTCAGGATGACCCGCTGCCGTCCCCGGACGAACAACTCCGTTCCCAGACGCTCCTCAAGCGAGCGGATCTGGCGGCTGATGGCGCTTTGCGTGTAATTGAGTTCCTGGGCGGCCTGCGTGAAATTGCCGGTCCTGGCCGCAGCTTCGAACGCCAAAAGCATGGCAGTTGGCGGCAGAAGTCGACGGGGGATGCCCATGGTGCTCTCCTCTTGGACTGTGAATCTTTGCGATCCATCAGTAGCGCGTCACGCATTATTTGCGAAGAAGTATACGGACTATCGTTCCCCCGGTCCAGACTCGACCAAACCGGGAAACCCTTAGGCCGTCCCTTCCCCACTTCCCTCTCCGGCCCGGGCAAAAGGGGCAGGCCCGCAGGCAAGCGCTACCGCCAAGAGCCCTGACCAATAGCCCGCCATCAGCTGTAGGCGCATGCACTGGGTCGTATGCCAGCACGAGATGGGGAGGAGCTAAGTGGAGACACCCTCTGGAGGGAATTCCGGAGCGAGCGGGAGCGCGCCCCCCCTTGGGAAATCGCATCGAAATTTGACGCCGTGCTCGCACAGTTCACCAAACGTACCGATATCCAAGCGAAAAAGCGGACGGCACATCCAGACGCTGGCCGCCTGAATATTGATAGTCGGCGTAGATCCTGTGGGCATTCGACCAGGAAGCAGTAACTCCCAACCCGAGTTCCGCCCGCCCGCCAGACAAGTCCGTTCGAGTGGAGATACCGTTGGTTTGCACGCTGCTCGTGCCAGCCAACTCCTGAACCCAGCCCACTTTGACATATGGCTGGATGAAGCCGTCGCCTTGCAACTCGAACCGCTTCCCGAACAACGCGCCGGTCCGCACTTGCACCGAAGTCCCGCCCTCGGCCGAGACCATCAGACCATTGCTCGCGGTGTACCGATCACTGCCCGTTCGTACCACGGCTACCTGGCCCTGCGGCTCAACAAACCACCGCTGCCCGAATTCAACTCGCTGACCGACTTCCAGCGAGAGACCGGCGGCAGCGGTTCTTGTTTTGGCGCTGACCTCTCGGCCATCGGTGGTGGTGACGTTAAAGCGATTGGCGAATCGATTGACCTTGAGTACCGAGTCCAGGTACCAACCGCTGTCAGCCAGATAGGTGGCGTAGGCGCCTGCATGATAGCTATTGCTGCGCCCATCCCCTTCGTCGGCAAAGCGGCGATCGCCATAGCTCAATCCGGCAAACCCGCCGACGTGCCAGAAACCGTCCCGACCCTCGAAACGTGTATCGGCCCCGCCCTGCATTCCGCGCACTTTTTGATCAAACGGCCGGGCGCCACCGTTGTCCAGCTTCTGCCGTTCGCCGAAAGTGCGCAGCCAAACGTTTTCGCCGGCGTTTCCATGCCGCAGTTCACCCATGCGCCGCATGAGGGAGCCCGTTTCCGCATACCAAAGCGCCTGCATAGTACTGGCCGAAGACGTGTTGATGGCAGCGTTGGCAGTGGTCGACAGTTGATTCTTTCCCCCATTTGGCGATGGCATGAGGCTCCAATCGGTAGCGCGCCCGCCGATGTTGTCGTCGGTCATCAATGCATACCGATAGGTGCCAAGGTCAGCAACCTGGTCCCGGTTTGCAAGGCTGAATGTGCCCGAGCCACCTTCCGACTCGATGATGCGCAAGGCCCCGGATTCTTTCGAAGGCTCGTAGCCGCTGTTGGCCACCAATACCTCATGTTGGCCCTCGACGGTTCCGCTTACGCGCAGCAGATCTCCTTGACCAGCGCCCAGGTTGGTTCTGAAGGCAAATAAACCATGGCCGGTGAGATCGCCGCTCAGATGCACCACCTTGAAACTGTCGTCCGGAGTAATGAACGAAACCGTTCCTGCCGTATCCAGACTTCCCAAGTCGGAGTTGTCACGCACATACCAAGTGCTAGTCCGGTCAATGGATAACCTGTCCACCGAATGGCCTCCGTGCCCCTTAAGGGCCCCTACCAATACGGAATTTTCGCCTAAGGCGATGGTGGCAGATCCGCTTTCCACGATCACGTCACCCATCAGTTGGCTGCGTTGGGCCTGCAGGGCGACCATGCCCACCATTACGGGGTCATCTCTGGACGCGCTGGGATCCGTCAGGATTTCAACCGGCGTCAAATCCTTTAGGGCTTCAACTCGAAGCAAGATCCCTTCGCCACCACGCCCGATAACGGTGGCGTCCGAAAGCTCGATATCTTGACTGCCACCGCTAACTCTGATGGCTGCGGCATTTTCAGTTTCAACCCGGCTTCCTCCGCGAAGGCTAAAGCTGCCATGACTATCCTCATCCGTGCTGAAAAGCCAAACGCCATTGGCGCCTGCGCCATACGTATGAATCGCAACACCATCCAGCTGCGGAGCAATGTCGGTACCAACGAACCCGTGGGAACCTTCGCCCCTGGTCGTCACCGCGGTGTTGGCGGCCAATACCGAACCGCCCTCCCCCCAGATGCCATACGCGTTCTTTCCTTCCGTGTAGATGGCGCTGCCATCCAGGACCAGATTGCCTCCGAACAAGGCTGCCGCGCCAGCGCCGTAATCGCCGGACGTGTATATACCCACGTTCCTCGCGGCAATGGAGACGGTGTCATATAAGCCGTTCATGGCGACGCCCATGCTGGCGTAACCCTGGGTGCCGATAGAGCCGCCTTCTATCGCAAGGTCCCCCCCGAAGTTGAAAACGCCGTTCGCGTTTTCTCCTGTAGTTCGAATGTCCGAATCGATCAAGGAGACTTTGGAGGGCCCCGTCATGGACACGCCTGCTTTCAGCGATAGATCATCCTCCGGGGCATTGATTGAGATCCGCACTCGCTCAAGAGATACATCGGAACTTCCATTAATAACAAAGCCCAAGGCGCCGGAAGATATCTCGGTGTCTCGAAAACTGACCACGGAGCGCGAGCCGCCGTCATCGATGACCACGGCGGACTTGTCGGCGCGAATGCTGCCCCCTGTGAAGGAGAGCCGACTGTTTCCTGTGGCGACCAACCCAACGCCCTGCCCGGCAAATAAATCCGTGCCGCTGGCAGATAGATCGACCTGATGAAGAACCAGTGCGTTGGCATACTGCCCACGTGTCGAGATACCGACATTTTTCAAGTCCACCGTGCCACCAGATGCCTGAAGGCCGGACGCACCCTCGCCCGTAGTCTCAATGAAGGAGTCGCCAACAAAAATCTTGCTGTTGCCGCCGAAGCCCGACGCGTATATGCCGTGGCTATAGTCACCGTGGGTCGTTATAGAGCTATTGTGAATATTGGCCTTGCCACGGCCGTCCACCCATACCCCGTATGCGCCGCGGCCCGCAGTCGATACCAGACTTCCACCCGTCGCGATGGAGCCGCCGTTAAGCACATGCAGGCCGGACGTGCCGTCATTCGCGGTCCGGATCGTAGCGCTGTCGATAACAACATCGATACCGTCGGCTATGACGGTGTCGGTGGTGGTCGATTTCTTGCGGGGAGGAATGTCCGTCTCGGCGCCGTGAGACGGATAGGCGGGCAGAAGCGAAGAAACAAGCGCGAGGTAGATCGCATTCTGACGTAATGTCATTGCGTCCTTTCAGAATCTATAGGCCAGCTGCTTCCACCAGTGGAATACAGAAGGCACATCAACAAAGGGGGGTACGCACCGCATAAGCGCCGTTTTGAGAGAAAACAGCGGATAGCTCCCCAGAGAGAACCACCCGCCGTTGGCGCGCAACTGATCGAATTCAGTCTGCGATGCTAGGAATTACCGCGGCCAGCCGGTGCACATGTGAACGTGCGCACGCTTAGTGCTCCGCAGACAGATCGCAAGTGTGCGGTTCTTGTCCGCGCGATCCGAGTGAGGCCGCGGACAAGATTCTGCTCACGACCTAGGCATCCAGCCGTGAGATTTTTCTTGAAATCTTCCGTCCCTTTTAATTAACCGAGGCGCGACGTATTATTTTGTAGTAGTTATCGACGCAATTGAAATGATCGAATTCATTTGTAGCTTTCAGTAAAAGCTCATCGACAGTGCCACAGCCGCTTTAGGCGACAAGAGGTTCAGTGCGCATCGACCCACGCCCTCCTGCCAATAATGGAGTCTCCAAGTTCGTCGTCCTCATCCGCTGCCTGGAAGCGCGGATCGACATAGCCACCTCTGGCCGAGACGCAAGCAAGTAGCATCATCAGCCGTGCCCGCAGCCTCGGAGAGTGGGCCGGCGTCGTTTCGGCACCGGCGCAAGTTCAGGCGCAAGCTCGCCGCCCAAACACCGAAAGCACCCCATTGATTTAATTATTGTTTATGGCGCGGCAGGAGGGGCTCGAACCCCCGACCTCAGGCTTAGAAGGCCCGTGCTCTATCCAGCTGAGCTACTGCCGCGCGGTGTGGCGATGGCCCGGAAGCGATCCGGGCGCCGCATTTTACCTTGTTGCGGCCGGCTTGGGCGGCCGGCCCGCATAGGGGTCGGCGACAGGGGGCCGCGCCCTACTCTTCGCCGAGGTCGGCGTGCGTGGATACCCACAGCACGATCGCATCTTCCCGGCTCAGGCTGATCACCCGGTGGCCCATGCGGCTGTCGATGTAGAAGCTTTCCCCGGCCTTCAGGCGGGCGGGTTCGTAGAACTCGGTATAGAGCTCGACCTCGCCTTCCAGCACGTAGACGATCCTCTCCGCGATGCCGGCTCCAATCGTGAAACTCCTCGAAGGAGCGGGCCTTCACGCGGGTATGGAACGGCATCATGCGTTTGTGCGACAGCGCGGTGCACAGCAGGCGGTGGTCGTAGTACGGGGTTTCGTACTGGCGCCCTTCTCCCTGGCGGCTTAGGCTGCGGCGTCCGGTGCCCATGTGGGCGTCGGACGCCGTGAACAGTTCGGCCACGTCCAGCTCCAGGCCCGCGGCGATCTTGATCAGGTTGTCATAGGTGGGCGACAGCAGGCCGTTTTCGATCTTGGACAACGTGGACGCGGACACGCCGGTGGCCGCCGCCGCCTGCTTCAGGGTCCAGGTCCGCGCCTGGCGCAGGGCTCGCAGCCGTTGTGCCAATACGCTCTGTTTGTTGCCTTCCATCTGTACACCCTGTCATGCCCGCGACCGCCGCTCCCGCCACCAGTCGCGCGCCTGGTAAGACCAATAAGTTAGTTGAACCGCCGCCGTGCCGAAGCCGCCGCCGTTCCAGGCAAGCCCGAAGGGTGCGAATAGCTTGTAGCGCTGGGTATCGCCGGTGATCCCCTCGGCGACGACCCGGCCCCCGATCGAGGTGGTATTCATGCCGTGCCCGCCGAACGCGGTGCAATACCAGACGTCGGGCGCCAGTTGCCCGATCTGGGGCATCAAGTGGCGCGCGTAGGCCATGCGCCCCGACCATGCCGCTTCGACCTTCACCCCCCGCAACTGGGGATAGACGGACAGCAGTTCACGGCGCAGGGACTCGGCCAGGTCGGGCGGGTCATCGACACGGGTGGTGATTCTACTGCCCCAGCCGATGCGTCCGCCATCGAGCACCCGGTAATAGTTGCCGGCGCGGCGGTCGTCGCCGATGGCGGCGGTGCTGCGGATGGCCGACAGCACTCGGTCGCCCAGGGGTTCGGTGAGCATGATGTAGGTGGCGATCGGCAGCATGGCCCGCCGCAGCGCCGGCACCACCCCATCCGTGTAGCCGCCGGTGGCCAGCACCACGCTGCGGGCGTCGACCTGGCCCTGCGCGGTCTTCAGGCGCTTGACCGCTCCGTTCAGTTCGGCCTGCGCGACGGCGGAATCCTCATGGATGCGCACGCCCAGCCGCGCGCACTCGCGGGCCAGCGCGCGGGCGTAGTTCAGGGGATGGAAATGGAAGGAGGTCGGATCGTCGACGCCCTGGAAGTAGACGTCGGACAGCAGCCGCTCGCGGACCTCGTTGCGGCTCAGGAAGCGCACGTCGCGGCCGAAGTCGCGCCGCTGGTCGTCGCACCACTGGCGCAGCGCGTCGGTCGCTTCGTAGCGCACCACCCGCAGGCGGCCGTCGACCTTGCGCGCCTCCTCGATCCGCAGGTCGCGGATATTGGCGCGGATGATCTCCACGCCTTCCATGGACAGCCGGTAGAGTTGCCGGTAGTGGTCCTCGTCCACGTGCCGCCGGATCGCGTCCGCGCCGGCGGAGAAGGCCGGCGACACCGAGCCGCCATTGCGGCCCGAGGCGCCCCAGGCGATGCGCCGCCCTTCCAGCAAGGTCACGCCGCGGCCGCGCCGGGCCAGTTCCAGCGCGGTCGACAGGCCGGCCAGCCCGCCCCCCACCACGCAGACGTCGGCGCTGTCCGCGCCCGCCAGCGGCGGGTAGTAGGTATCGGCGTCGGCCAGCGTGCGCCGGTAGTAGGTATCGATGTACTCGGATGCCATGGTGCCCCGTGTCAGTGCAGGCCCGCGCCCTGCAGGCCGCCGGTCAGCCGCTTCTCCAGCCAGTTGGCCAGGCGCAGCAGCGGATAGCAGTAGATGAAGTAGATGGCGGCGATCATGCCGTAGATGAACAGCGATTTGGCCGGGAAGGTGATGATGAACACCTCGCCCTGCCGCGTCAGTTCCGTGATGCCCACCACCGACAGGATGGCAGTGCTCTTGATCAGCATGACGTAGACGCCGCTCATGGGTTGCACGATCAGGCGCATGGCCTGCGGCAGGATGACCAGCCGCAGGATCTGGAAGGGTTTGAGGCCCAGCGTCATCGCGCCTTCGGTCTGGCCGCGCGGCACGGCCTGGATCGCGCCCATGACGATTTCCGCCACGTAGCAAGAGGTATAGACCGACAGCGACACGAAGGCCGCCGTGCCGGAATCCCAGTGCAGCAGCTCGATGCCGGAACTGGGCAGCACGAAGTAGAAGATATAGAGCTGCACCAGGAACGGCGTGCCGCGCAGGATGTGGATGTACAGCCCCAGCAGCTGGTGCACGCCGCGGATGCGGTAGCTGCGGATCACGCCGATGACGAAGCCCAGCAGGGACCCCGCGATGATGGCCACGAAAGAGATCTTCAGGGTTTCCCAGAACCCCTTCAGCAGGAAGGGCAGCACGACGCCCGCAGTGGAAAGATAGGAATCCAGCATGCTCACCTCGCGTTCCAGGCGGGACCGGCCAGCCAGAGGCTCACGCCCCGGGACAGCAGCAGCATGACGCCGTAGATCAGCAGATAGCCCGCGGCGATGGTCAGGAAGCTCTCGTTGGGCACGATGCGGTCGCTGTTCATCTGCACGCCCGCGGCAACCAGTTCGAACACCGTGATCAGCGACAGCAGGGACGTGTCCTTGATCAGCACGGCGGTCTGGCCCAGCAGGGGCGGCAAGGTATTGGCGAAGGCCTGCGGCAGCACCACGTAGCGCAGCCGCTGGTGGTAGTTCATGCCGCAGGCTTTCGCGCCTTCGATCTGGCCGCGGGGCACGGACTCGATCCCCACGCGGATGATCTCGCTCATGTAGGCGGCGTGATGCAGGGTCATGGCGATGATGCCCAGCAGCATCTCGCTCCAGCCCTTGGCCCCCGGCACCAGCATGGGAACCGCGTAATAGACCAGGTAGATCTGCACCAGCAGCGGCGTGGACCGGATGAACTGCACGTAGGCCGCCACGGGACGCCACACGGCGCCCCGCGACGACATATGGGCCAGCGCGATCGGAATGCCCGCCAGCACCGACAGCACCAGGCTCGCGCCCGCCGCGATCAGCGTATTGCCCAGCCCGGTGGCGAACTGGCCCGTGTACTGGCTGACGATGCGCCAGTTATAGAAATCGATCAGCCAGTCCATGGGCTCAGTGGTCTTTCTTCCAGTCGGTGGAGTACCAGTACCTCACCTGTTCGGGCAGCGTGCCGTCGGCGGTCTTCAGGGTCTGCCAGTTGTCGAGCCAGAACTTCAGGCGGATGGCGTTGGGACCGACGGCGAAGGCCAGGGGCTCGCGCACCATGATGCCGTCGAGCACCCGCAGGTTGCCGAAGTCGACCAGGAACTGGTTGGCGGTGGACATGGACATGATGCCGGCGTCCAGGCGGCCGCTGGACAAGGCCTGCCCCACCGGCGCGCTGCCTCCCGAGAACTCTTTCATGGTGGCCTTGGGCAGCATCTTCTTGCCCACTTCGGCGTAGGTGCTGGCGCCCAGGACGCCCACGGTGACACCGTCCTTGTCGAGTTCGCCATAGGCCTTGTAGGGAGAATCCTTCGGCACCACGGCCACGGTCTCGGCGTAGAACATCGGGGTCGAGAACAGCACCTGCGCCGCGCGCTGCGGCGTCGGCGTCATGTCGGCGGCCACCATGTCGGCCTTGCCGGACAGCAGCGCCGGGATCAGGCCCTTCCACTCGTAGTCCTGCAGCACCAGCTTCACGCCCAGGTCGTCGGCCATGCGCTTGGCCACTTCCACGGCCAGCCCGGTGCGCTTGCCGGTCTTGTCCATGAAGCTCATCAGCGGTCCGGAGGTCTGCACCGCGACCCGGAGCTCCCCGCGCTTGAGGATGTCCGCCAGTTCGTCGGCCTGCGCCGGTGCGGCGACCGTGGCGGCCGCCAGGGCGAAGCCGGCCACGCCCAGCCATTGTTTGATTTTCAGCATCGCTAACCCCTTGTGGTGAATGGACCCATGTCATTCCGGGCAAAGCACATCGCGCCGGCAGCGCCCGGATCAGCCGGACCGGCCTGGTTACCCTCGGGCGCCGCGCCCTGCGCGGACGGCCCGCTTCGTTGCTTCTTTGCTGCTGGGACTACAGAATCTTTTCCAGGAAGGCGCGGGTGCGCGCTTCCTTGGGGTGGCAGAAAACGTCGTCGGGCGTGCCCATCTCGACGATCCGGCCGGCATCCATGAACAGCGCGCGGTCGGCCACGTCGCGCGCGAAGCCCATTTCGTGGGTCACCACCGCCATGGTCATGCCGTCTCGCGCCAGGGCGCGCATCAGTTCCAGGATGCCGCCCACGGTCTCGGGATCGAGCGCCGAGGTCGCCTCGTCGAACAGCATCAGTTTGGGATCCATGGCCAACGCGCGGGCGATCGCCACGCGCTGCTGCTGGCCGCCGGACAATTGGCTGGGATAGCGCTCGCCGTAGTCGGCCATGCCGACTCGGCCCAGCAGGTCGCGGGCGTAGCGCTCGGCCTCCGCCCGGCCGCGCCCCCGCACCACCCGCTGGGGTAGCGCGACGTTGTCCAGCGCGGTACGGTGTTGGAACAGGTTGAAGTGCTGGAACACCATGCCGACCTCGGTGCGCCAGCGATTGACGTCGGTGGCTGGGTCGGTGAGCGACACGCCGTCCACGCGGATGGCGCCGCTGTCGATGGTCTCCAGCCCGTTGAGTGTGCGCAGCAGGGTGCTCTTGCCGGAACCCGACGGCCCGACCACCACCATGACCTCGCCGCGGCCGAGCTGGCAATCGATGCCGTCCAGCGCCCGATGCGGGGCCTGCCCATCGCGCTGATAGGTCTTGGTGACTGCCTGGACAACCAACAACGGTTCCGCCACGGTTTCACCCTGGGATAGTGAGGACGCCGGACGCTCACGCGTGCCTGGCGCCGGGCTGCCTCCGCGCATACGGCCACGCGCCGGAGGGGCGACCAAAAAGGTTTCGCATTTCAGGCTGGAGTTTCGTATAGTAAATTTTTTTCCAGGATCGCCACTTAGGCATAACCCTTAAGCGAAGGAACCGGCATGGATACCCCCCAAGACATCTTGCGAGCGCTCGGGCTGAACCCCGACTCGCTGACCGGCGGAACGCTGAGCGCGCGCAGTCCGATCGATGGAGCCGAACTGGCCCGGGTCCACGAGCACACAGTCGCGCAGGCCCATTCGGCCATCACGCGCGCTCGCCAGGCCAGCCTGGCATGGCGCGACGTGCCCGCGCCCCGGCGCGGCGAACTGGTGCGCCTGTTCGGCGACATCCTGCGCCAGCACAAGCGCGAGCTGGGCCGCCTGGTCAGCCTGGAAGCCGGAAAAATCATCGCCGAAGGCGAAGGCGAAGTGCAGGAAATGATCGACATCTGCGACTTCGCGGTGGGTCTATCGCGCCAGTTGTACGGCCTGACCATCGCCTCCGAGCGCCCCGGCCACCGCATGATGGAAACCTGGCATCCGCTGGGGGTGGTGGGCGTGATCAGCGCCTTCAACTTCCCCGTCGCCGTGTGGTCGTGGAACACCGCGCTGGCCCTGGTCTGCGGCAACGCCGTGGTGTGGAAGCCTTCCGAGAAAACGCCGTTGACCGCCCTGGCCTGCCAGGCCCTCTTCGCCCAGGCCGCGCAACGCTTCGGCGACGCGCCCGCCGGCCTGTCCGAAGTACTGATCGGCGGCCGCGACATCGGCGAAGCGCTGGTGGATTCGCACGCGGTGGCGCTGGTTTCCGCCACGGGATCGACCCGCATGGGCCGCCAGGTGGGCCCGCGCGTGGCCCAGCGTTTCGGCCGCGTGCTGCTGGAACTGGGCGGCAACAACGCCATCATCGTCGGCCCCACGGCCGACCTGGACATGGCCGCCCGCGGCATCGTGTTCGGCGCCATCGGCACCGCCGGCCAACGCTGCACCACCACCCGCCGCCTGATCGTGCACGAGAGCGTGGCCGACGAGCTGCTGCAGCGCCTGCACAAAGCCTATGCCAGCGCGCCCATCGGCAATCCCCTGGACGGCACCACGCTGGTCGGCCCGCTGATCGACCGCGCCTCGTTCGACGCCATGCAGGCCGCGCTCAAGGCGGCGCGCGAACAAGGCGGCAAGGTGACCGGCGGCGAGCGCGTGCTGGAGGACGAATACCCCGACGCCTGGTACGCGCGCCCCGCCATCGCCGAGATGCCTGGCCAGACGGACGTGGTCTGCCACGAAACCTTCGCGCCCATCCTCTACGTGATGCGCTACACCGATTTCAGCCAGGCGCTGGCCCTGCATAACGGCGTGCCGCAAGGCCTGTCCTCGGCCATCTTCACCAACGATCTGCGCGAAGCCGAAACTTTCCTCTCGGCGGCGGGCTCGGACTGCGGCATCGCCAACGTGAACATCGGCACCTCGGGCGCCGAGATCGGCGGCGCGTTCGGCGGCGAAAAGGAAACCGGCGGCGGCCGGGAATCGGGTTCGGACGCATGGCGCAACTACATGCGCCGCGCCACCAACACGATCAACTATTCGCGCCAGCTGCCGCTGGCCCAGGGCATCAAGTTCGGCGAATAATCGGCCCGCAAGCCCCTGACGCGAAGCCCCCGCGCATCGGCATCGATGCGCGGGGGCTTACGCTTTCTACATACGATTAGCCTGCCTTACAAACTGTTGCCGGGGTCGATGCTACATTTCCTCGTCACAAAACCAGGTTATGTCCCAATGCTTACACGCCGTCTTGCACGCCCCGTCCCGCCCCTGCGCGCCCTGGCCGCCGTCCTCGCCATGGGTGTCGCGGGCGCCGCCTCCGCGGGCGTGTCATACCGGCTGGACCGCCCCTCGGCCGCCCCCGGCGAGACCGTCACCATCGAAGCGGTGTACTTCAACGAAGACACCGCCCGCGTCACCTGGGAAGCCCCGCCCGAACTGGTGCTGCAATGGCGCGGCCAGGACGGCCAGATCGTGCGCAGCCTCGCCAAGCTGCGCGGCGGAGCGGCCAGCTTCAGCGTGCCGGTCAACAATTTCGCGCGCATGGCATGGACGGCCGTGGTGCCGTCCACGGCGCGCGGCCTGCAGGCCGTGTCTATCGAAGGCCAGCCCGCGATGATGGCGCTGGACGCCACCGGACGCGACAGCGGCACGCTGGCCAGCACGCCCGCGCAGGGTCCGGTGGTGGATGCGCGCAGCGGCGAACCCGTGCCCGTGGCCGCCGTCACGGCGGTCGGGGCGTCGCCGGAAGGCGGCCCGTCGCCCGACGCCAGCGCCGTGCCCACGGTGCAGCAGCAGACCGCGTTCGACCGGTTCCGCAGCTCCATCTCCGAATACAAGCCGGTGTATTTCGACATCGGCACCCGGGGGCAGACCACCGCCCGCTTCCAGATCAGCGCCAAGTACCGCCTCTTCAGCCCGGCCGGCGGGCGGCCGGCGACCTGGGACGAGAACTTCTACCTGGCCTATACCCAGACCTCGCTGTGGGACCTGCAGGGCGATTCCATGCCCTTCATCGACACCACCTTCAACCCCAGCGCTTTCTGGCTGTCCGACAATATCTGGTCCTCCGACAGCCGGAACTGGCGCTTCGGCATGAACACCGGGGTGGAACACAACTCGAACGGCAAGGACGGCGACGATTCCCGTTCGCTCAACGACGGCTACATCGAGCCGCGCCTGCACTACCGCTTCGACGGCGGCAGCACGCTGACCTTCGCGCCCCGGGTCAAGGCCTACTTCGGCGTGGCCGACGAGAACCGCGACTACTCCGACTATGCCGGCCACGTGGACTGGCAGTTGCGCTGGGCGCAGGACAACGGCGCCGTGGTCTCGGCCCTGTACCGCCAGGGCGACCAGAAGCGGCGCACCACGCAGCTGGACTTCGCGTGGCCGCTGCAGCGCACCTGGCTGAACATGAACGGCTACCTGCACCTGCAGTACTTCAACGGCTACGGCGAAACGCTGCTGGGCTACAACCAGCGCAACGAATCGCAGTTCCGTATCGGCCTGTCGCTGGTGCCCTGATCCGGCGGGGCCGGCGCGGCCGGCCCGGTCTACTCCTCGACGGCCAGCTCTTCCCAGGCCAGTTCGCGGGTGCGCTCCAGCGCCACCGTCACCTGCGCGGCGGCTTCGCGCGCGGCCTGGACCAGGTCCGTGCCGTTCAACAGCCTGGCCGTGATGCTGGCCATGAAAACGTCGCCCGTGCCGTGCACCGACGGGGGAATGGCGATTTCCGGATGCGTGACGACGGTCGCCTCGTCCCGCGTCACCACCGCCAGCTGCAGCGTGCCCGCCGCGGCCTCCATGGGCGCGGCGCTGGTCACCACGATCCAGTCGGGCCCCAGCGCGATCAGCTCGCGCGCCGCCGCCACCACGTCGTCGAGGCAGGACAGCGTCCGGCCAACCAGCAGTTCCAGCTCGAAATGGTTGGGCGTCATGCCGTCGGCCAGCGGCACCAGCAGCTCGCGGTATTGCGCCACCAACCCTTCATCCACGTACAGGCCGTCGTTGCGGTCGCCCATGACGGGATCGATGTGCACCCGCAGCTCGGGCCGGGCGGCGCGCAGCGCGGGCAGCCAGCCCGCCAGCAGGCCGGCCTGCCCGGGCTGGCCCAGGTAACCGCAAACCACCGCGCGCGCCACCCGGGTGACGCCGCGCTCGTCCAGCCCTTGCAGCAGCCCCTGGAACCAGTCCAGCGGCGTCGCGCCGCCGTGCAAGGTCGGATAGTGCGGCGTATTGCTCAGGATCACGGTGGGCACCGCGATGGCGCGCAAACCCGCCTTGCGGAACACGGGCATGGCGGCGTTGTTGCCGACATAGCCGTAGACGACCTGGGACTGGATGGAAACGACGTCTACCTGCGCGGTGACGGCGGGCAACGCTGCACCCGATACGGGGGCAGCGGAAATGGCGGTCATAAGGCTTGCTCCAGGGAGTCCGCGCGTTCGCGTGCTGCGCGCGCTACGCCATGCGGGTAATGAAATAGATCTTCTTGACGAATTGGTCCACTTCCCAACGGCCGGTATAGCCTTCCGGCATGACGAAGGCTTCGCCCACGGTCAGCTCATGCACGGTGCCGTCCGGATCCACCAGGCGGGCCGAACCCTCGACGATGTAGCCGAATTCGATATAGCCGGTGGTGTTGGATTGGAAGACGCCGGCCGTGCTTTCCCACACGCCGCCCTCGGCCTTGCCGCCGTTGCCCTCGAAAGCGGTCACCGTGCGGAACGCCGCGTCGCCGGAAATCGGGCGGCGGGGCTTGCCGGGCACCGGATTCTTCATGGGGCCGGCATCGATGCGGACCAGCCGCGATTGGTCGTTTTTCATGGTAGTTCCTGTATCTGCGGTATCTGTATGGGACATTATGCGGCAGGCCGGGCCCGGCTCAATGCGCCGCCACCACCAGCACCTCGGCCATGGCGCGGCTGACGGTGCGCATGCGGTGGGGAAGTTCGGAATCGAAATAGACCGAATCGCCGGTTTCCAGGCGGAACTGCCGCTCGCCCACATGGACTTCGATGGCGCCCTTGAGCACCAGCAGGAATTCCTCGCCAGGGTGCGGGAACACGGCGGTGGCGTCGGGGAATTCGCGCGGCGGATGCACCACGAACGGCTCCATCGCCTTGACCTTGCGGCGCCCGGCCAACGATTCGTAGTGGTATTCGCTGCCCAGGCCGCGGCGCTGCAGCGCCTCGCGGTCCGCGACCCGCACCACGCTGACGACCTCTTCCTGCGCCGCGTCGTCGGACCCGACCAGCTGGGACACGCCCAGGCCATAGGCTTCGGCCAGCCTCAACACGGTGGAAATGGACGGTTCGCTCAAGCCACGCTCCAGCTTGGAGAGGTAGCTCTTGGTCAATCCGGTGCGCTGCGCCAGCTGTTCCAGGGACAGGGTTTGCTGGCGTCGCAGGGCGCGCAAGCGGTGCGGCAGGTCGATCATGGACTAGGGAATGGCGGAATACGACCGCTAAGAATGCCCTAAACCGGCCCGGCCGTCGAGCCGACCGGCGCCCGCCGCCTCCATGGCCGGCGGGCGCCGGGCGCCGAGCCGCGCAAGCCCTAGGCCAGCACGTCCGGATGCGCCCGCAGCGCGCGCCGCGCATAGTAGGAGAATCCCACCTGCGAACGCTTCGGCGTCAGGATCCAATCGTGGGCCTCGCGGCCCAGCGCCGGCGGGATCGGCTGGATCTTGCCCGCCGCCATGGCCAGCAGCTGCATGCGCGCCGCCCGCTCGAACTGCAGCGCCAGCACGCAGGCTTCCTCCACCGAGCCGGCCGCGACCAGCATGCCGTGGTGCGACAGCAGGATGGCGCGCTTGGCGCCCAGCGCCGCCGAAATGATCTCGCCCTCCTCGTTGCCCACCGGCACGCCGGGCCAATCCTTCAGGAAGGCCACGTCGTCGTACAGCGGGCAGTTGTCCATGTGCGAGATTTCCAGCGGCACCTCCAGCATCGACAGCGATGCGGCGTGCAGCGGATGCGTGTGGATGATGCAGTTCACGTCCGGACGCGCGCGATAGATCCAGGAGTGGAAGCGGTTGGCGGGATTGGGCATGCCCCCGCCTTCCTGCACCCGCAGGTCCTCGTCCACCAGCAACAGATTGCCGGCCGTGATCTCGTCGAAGCCCAGGCCCAGGCGCTGCGTGTAATAGCGGTCCGGCTCCGGCGCCCGCGCCGTGATCTGCCCGGCCAGGCCCGAATCATGCCCGCCGTCGAACAGAATGCGGCAGGTCAGCGCCAGGCGCTCGCGCAGACTCCATTCGGGGACATCGAACTGGCGCTGCATCTCGGCCTTCGCCCGCGCGATCAGTTCGTCTTTTCCCAAGTGCATCGTGTCGGCCATTATTTCTCCATCGGATTTGAATGCGTCATGCCGTTGCGATCAACGGCGTAAAGCCGGGCAAGGCGCGCATGCGCGCCAGCCAGGCGTCGATATGGGCGAAGCCGGACAGGTCGTAGCCGCCTTCCGCCGCCATGCTCGTGTACGGGTACAGCGCAATGTCCGCGATGGTGGGCGCCGTCCCGACCAGATAGTCGCGGCCCGCCAGGTGCGCGTCCATCCAGGCGGCCGCCTTCATGCCGATCTCGCGCCATGCCTGCATCGCCGGATCGTCCACCCGCGCCGTCTGGCGCAAGTGGATCAGCAGCCGGGGCTGCGCGAACGCATGCATGTGCTGGGTCTGCTCGAAGCTCAGCCAGCTGCTGACCTGCGCCTGCGCCAGGCGGTCGGCCGGCAGCCAGGGCGTGCCCTGCCCCAGGTACCAGAGGATCGCCTGCGACTCCGCCAGCCACTCCCCTTCCGCAGTCAGCAGCGCAGGCACCTGCCGCCACGGGTTGATGCGCCCGAAGGCGTCGGTCTCCAGATCGCCCTGGACGATATCGAAGGTGCGGCGCGCGATGGGCAGGCCCATGTAGCCGCAAGCCAGGCGGATCTTCCAGGCATTGCCCGAACGCAGCGTGTCGGCCAGTTCCAGCGGCTTGCCGGCCAGGGGGTGGGGTGCAGGGCTCATCGTCAGTCCATCTTGATGTTGGCGCGTTTCACGATCTCGGCCCACTTGGCCTTCTCGCCGGAAATGAAACGCTGGTATTCATCGGGCGTGCCGGTGTACAGCTGCGTGCCCTGGGCGGCCAGGCGATCCTTCAGCTCGGGCGACGACAGCGTCTTCTGCAAGGCGGCGTTCAACTGCTCCAGCACCGCGGGCGGCGTGCCCGCCGGCGCGAAGAACGCGTTCCAGGAACTGATCTGCAAGGCCGGATCGCCCACCTCGCTCGCCGCCGGCACTTCAGGCGCCGAAGGCAGGCGCTTGTCGGCCGCCACCGCCAGCGCGCGCAGCTTGCCCGAGGCGGCATGCGGCATGATCACGGGGCTGGCGTCCATCACCACGTCCACCTGCCCGCCGATCGCGGCGTTCACCGCCTCGCTGCCGCTCTTGAACGGCACGTGCATGATGTCCACGCCCGCGGTCAGCTTCAACAATTCCAGGCCCAGGTGCGGCGAACTTGCGTTGCCCGCCGAGCCGAAATTCAGCTTCGCCGGATGGGCGCGGGCGTAGGCCACGAATTCGCCGAACGTGGCCGCCGGCACGCCGGCCCGCACGGCAAGCAGATACGGCGAACCCGACACCATGCCGACCGGCGCGAACTTGTCCGCGTCGTAGCCAAGCTTCGCGTAGATCAGCGGATTCACCACCTGCGTGCCCACCGTGCCCATGAAGATCGTATAGCCGTCCGCCGGCGCCGTAGAGGCCAGCTGCGCCGCGATCACGCCGCCCGCGCCCGGCCGGTTCTCGACCACGATGCTCTGCCCGAGCGCATCGCCCATGCCCTTGCCCACCTGGCGCGCGACGATGTCGGTAATCCCGCCCGCGCCGAAAGGCACCACCAGCCGGATCGGCCGCTCGGGAAACGCAGCGTGCGCGCCGCTGCCCGCCATTATCCCCGCCAACGCCAGTGCGCCCGCCATGCTCCAGAACTTCATCTTGATCCCCCTTTGTGCCGCAAATCCATTTTTGCGATGACACAAAGTGTCCTATAGAGCATTGATTTTCCGCAAGGAAAACACGCCTGGGGAAAACCCTGAGGAGCAGGGATGAGGTTCGCGGGTTGGGCGCAATTGCATGGCCTGTTTCCGGGGCGTACACTGCTTTTGCATGGAGATGGCATTCCTCCACTAACCGCCAGCGTATCGGCTGATGATGCCTACAGATCCCGACTGAACTCCTTACTCTGCGGGAGTCTTCCATGGACGGATATCAGCTCACCTTCTTCACCCAGCAAGAGCGCCGGCATGACCACCAGCAACTGTGCCAATGGCTGCTCACCCTGGCGAAATCAATGCAGATCCGCGGCGCCACGCTGATCAGCGCCCAAGAGGGCCTGGGCAGCCATCATCGCCTCCATTCGGCGCATTTTTTCGATCTGGCCGACCAACCCGTGGAAGTGACCATGATCGTCTCGGCGGAGGAATGCGATGCGCTGATGGAGCGCCTGCGAAACGAACCGGACCTGCACCTCTTCTATGCCAAAAGCCACGTGGAATTCGGCACGATAGGCGATCCCGCCTCCAACTAGGCGCGGCGCGCCGTCAGGCCGATCCGTTCACCGAGGCGCGGCATTGATTTGCGTGGCGTCCGCCGCGGCGGACGCGGCTCGCGCCTGCCCCTGCGCACCGAATATTTCGGCGTAGAGGTCAGCGCCATAGCTGGTCTGCTCCGGCTCCCCCGGCACCATTTTGAACGTGCGCGTTCCATCGGCCAGCCGCTGAGCGCGAAGAAACAGGTCGCGCGGATCTCCGCGCGCGTAAAGATGGTGCGCAAGGGAATACTGGTGCGTCACGAACGCAATTTTCACGTTTCCCTCCAGCAGCGCGTCGGCGATCATGCGCGCGACCTCGGAGCCCTCGCGTTCGTTCGTCGAGGCGAACGACTCGTTGAACAGCACCATCGCCTCCGGCGAGATATCGTCCACGATGGCGCGCATTCTTTTCAATTCCTCGTCGAACTTTCCGCTCTCCATCGTGGTGTCTTCCTCACGCTTGTAATGCGTGTACAGCCCCTCGCAAAGATTGGCGGTAAAGGACGCCGCGCCCACGAACATCCCGCATTGCATCATCAGCTGAGCCAGGCCGATGCTGCGCAGGAACGACGACTTCCCCCCCTGGTTGGCGCCGGTCACGACAATCATGCGGTTCTCGCCGGCATCCAGGGTGTTGGACACCACTTTCTTTCCCATTTTCAGCGCCAGGCAAACGTCGTACAGCTCACTGAAGCCGTGCGCGCGAGACGCCGGCCCGAGGACCTTGGGAAAGCAGACCGGCTCACCCAGCGCGGACAGCCGGTCGCGCAGATCGATGCAGCACACGTAGAACGCCAGCTCGGCGCGCAGCAGCGTAAAGAAGCAGGCGATGTGCTCGGCCGACTGCGCCAGCGCGTTGGCCACCAGGTTCAAGCCTCTGTCGGCCAGCTCCGACAGCGCCCTTGCGCCGTTTTCGTCGCGCGGAGGCAGCGTGTACTGGTACATCTCTGGCTTCTTGCCGAACAGCCGCGCCAGCCAATGGCGCTGGTCGCGCAGAGGTGTGCGCAGCACATAGTCCGCCCCGCGGTTGCCTTGACCCAGATGCGCGCTCATCGGGATGCCGCCACGGAACTTCAGCGTCGCCAGGTGCCCCTGTATCTCCGCGATATAGTCCTCATCCAGTTCGTTGCCCAGCATCGTGAACAGCCGCTTCCATCCCTCCGACGAGAACTCGGATTCCACCCGTCTGGCCGTCTCGCGCAGTTGCCTGAGCATCGGGATGAGGATCTCGATCACCTCCATCGATCCATGCAGGATGGCCAGCGGGTAGTGCAGGCCTATGCCCCAGTAGCTCTTCTTCTTCGATTCCAGAGCGTCCATGGAAAGCTGATACAGCTGCCTGACGACGTCGGCATGGGCCAGCGCGTCGCGCAGCACCGCCTGCCGGTGCTCGACCGTCTCCTTGTTGGCGCGCACGGCCCCCAGCAGCGCCGCGCGCGCGACGGTTGTCAGGAATTCGTCCTCGCCCGCCATGGCCTGCACCAGGGTAGGCAGCTCCAGGTCATCCATCAAATCGCGGCCGTTGAGCGGCGGCGCCGCGTTCATATCGAAATCCCGGTCCGGGTACATGAGAAAGACTTTCATGATTGCAGCCGCTCCCTTATCCTGTCGGCGGTAAGGCCGTACTTTTCCGCCAGGGACATGGCGTATGAACGCCCGCTGGCAGGCGCCCTGACGACCTTGAAGGTGCGCGTGCCGGTCTGCAGCGGATCCACGGCGCTGACCATGCTCACGACCCGGCCGCTGTATGACGCGAGCTCGTCGACGAACGTGACCCATACGCCGATCACGTCCAGGCGGTCGGCCTCCTTCATGATCTTCTCGCTGAGAAAGAGCGCGTCCGCAAGCGACGTGGACGTGAATATCTCGTTCATGACCAGCACGCTGCGCGAGCTCGCCTTCCGCAGGATCCGGTGGATCCTCACCAGGTCGTCCTTGAGTTTTCCGCGCAGGTTTTCGATGTTTTCCTGGCGCTCGAAATGCGTGAAGATCCGATCGCTCAGGAGCAGCCGCGCGCCGGCCCCGGGAACCGGGCACCCCAATGCCGCCAGGTGGAACAGCTGGCCGAACATTCTCGCGAATGTCGTCTTGCCGCCTTGGTTGGGGCCCGAGACGACGATCATTCTCTGGCCGTCGTCCAGCTCGAAGTCGTTGCACACGACTCGCCGCCCCGCCAGCATGAGTTTCTGGCCCAGCGCGATGTCGAAGCTCCCACGCGCGTAGACACGCTTGTCGGACTCGCTCACCTCCGGAAAACAGAATGGACGTTCGATGCGGGCGAACTTCTCGACGTGCTCCAGGTAGGCCAGGTAGAACTGGATCTCCCGATCGAACATCGCCACGGTCGCATCCAGATAGCGCCGATGGGTCGCGTACAGCTCGTCCATGCGCTGGAAGGCGCCCGGGTTCAGCAGCGCAACGAATTCCAGCACCTTGGCCTCGATGTGGTTCATGTCGGCGAATTCGCGGAACTCGACGCGGTGGTCCCGCGCCTCGCCCTGGCGGAACTTCTCGAAGCTGGCCTCAATCACCCGGCTGTAGTCGTCCTCCTGCGCGTAGCGGAGCACGCGCAGCGTCCCGCCGTCCACGACGACGCTGTAGTCGATCGAATCGAGTTCCGCCAGCGCCCTCGTTACCCCGGCATCCATCGCGCCGAAAGGCGCGGATGCCACGTAGCCGTCGAGGAACCTGCCGAATGCGCCCAGCGCGCGCGACCGAATGGCGCAAGCGCGAACCGACCGCGACAACGCCGATACCGCCGCGCAGTAGGTCCGCACGGCTTCCAGGTGCCAGCGCTTCTGTTGCAGCGGATAATGCAGTTTGTCCGCCTGGCCGAGCTGCTTGCGCATGGCGCGCATGCCCTCGGCGAACGTTCTCAGCGCCGCCAGAAGATTGCCGTCCGCCAGATCCCGAAATACCTCATGCCGGTACGCAACGGCGTCCGGTGACTGGAGCGGCTCGCGGAACAAGCCGCCGAGTCCGTACTCGGCGCGGCTCGCCAGAATCGCCTCGACCGCCTGGTCGAGATTGAGATCGACGAAATAATCGGGCTGAGGCGGCGCCGCTTCCATCAACGCAACGCTGGGCTGCGTATCGAGGAACAACACGCTCAGCTCCGGGACGGTCCCGGGCAAGGGGCCGGCCGGCACGGCATCCTTCGGATCTTTGCCGTCCAGGCCGGAAATAGTGATTGGGTTCGCCATCCCTTCCCTCCGCAAGGTCGATTAGCGGCGGCAAAGGGCGCAAAAAAAGCCTACGCGCCTCGACTGCCGAGATTCACGTAGGCATCATCAGCCCGGAGCGCCGGGCGGTTAGCGGAGGAATGCCATCTCCGCGTCCAGTGTATCGGCGGAATCCCGCCATGGCTACCCCCCGCACCGGCCGCGCGTGCTTGCGCCGGCCTATTGCGGCCTGCTAAAATTTCCACGTTCGTCGGAGATGGCATTCCTCCGCTAACCGCCGCAAGTTTCTTACCGCGGCTGATGATGCCTACAGATCCCTGGTTCCCGCCGGGGCTGTAGGCATTTTTTGCGTCCTATGGCTGCGCGGATCAGGGGATTTTTCCCTCGGACCCTGAACTCCATGCCGCGCAACACACGCCTAGAACAACTGGACCTCCTGCCCTACATGGGCAAATGGCTGGCCCTATCCTTCCTCGTCGCATGCTTGGCCGGCGCGGCGTCCGCGCTTTTCCTCCATGCGCTCGATTGGGCCACCTCCACCCGCGAAGCGAACCGGGCCCTGATCTGGCTGCTGCCCGTGGCCGGCTTCGCCGTCGGCTGGTGCTATCTGCGCATGGGCCGGCCTGTCGAGGCGGGCAACAACCTGATCATCGACGAAATCCACGATCCGAAGAAAGTCATACCGCTGCGCATGGTTCCCATGGTGCTCGGCGGCACTGTGATCTCGCACCTGTTCGGCGCCTCCGTCGGGCGTGAAGGAACCGCGGTGCAGATGGGCGGCGCGCTGGCCGATCAGCTGACCCACATCCTGAGAATGCGGCCGGAAGACCGCCGGATCGTCCTCATGGCCGGGATCGCCGCCGGTTTCTCCTCGGTGTTTGGCACGCCGCTGGCCGGCGCCCTCTTCGGACTGGAAGTCCTGGCCATCGGCCGCATGCGCTATGACGCCCTTTTCCCATGTGCCGTCGCGGCCATCGCCGCGGACCGGATCGGCGTGTCGCTGGGCATCCACCACACCCACTACTCCGTGCTGGAAGTCGCGCCGCTGGGCCTGGTGAGCGTGTTGAGCGTGGTCGTCGCCGGCATTCTCTTCGGCTTGATAGGCATGGTCTTCGCCAACAGCGCGCACGCGCTGGGCGCATTCATGAAACGACGCGTCCCGTATGCGCCGCTGCGGCCGTTCATCGGCGGAGCCGCCGTCGCCACGGCCGTCTGGGCCCTGGATGGCTATCGCTACATCGGCCTGGGCATTCCCTCGATCGAGCAGGCCTTCCAGCAGCCGGTGGCGCCTTGGGATTTCGCGGGCAAGCTTCTGTTCACGGTAGGTTCGCTGGGAACGGGATTCAAAGGCGGCGAAGTGACCCCGCTCTTCTACATCGGCGCGACGTTCGGCAACGCGCTCGCCCCCCTTCTGCATCTGCCATTTTCGATGCTTGCGGGCCTGGGATTCGTTGCCGTGTTCGCGGGCGCCGCCAACACGCCCATCGCCACCATCGTCATGGCGATCGAACTGTTCGGCCCGGAGATCGCGCCATTTGCCGCCATCGCCTGCATCGCGGCCTACCTGTTCTCAGGCCATAGCGGGATCTATCACGCGCAGCGCGTCGGCCATGCCAAGCATCGCGTCGTGCCGGAAGGCATGCGGATCTCGGAACTGGGAGCCTATCGCAAGCAGCTGCGCCAAGAATCGATGTCAGCCAATTCCGGCAAACGAATCTAGGACCCCATACAGAATGACCACCGACATGACCGCATTGCGCCTGTACTTCCCGATTTCGGCCCGCGCCCAGGCGACGCGCTTCTGGCATCGCCTGAGCGCGCCCGCCCTGGCCCACCACCTGATCAACGCGGCCCGGCGATCCGGCATCCAGCAAGCCGTGCTGCACTCCATCCAATCGGGCTACCTGAAGGGAGAGCGGCTCACCCACCACCACCCGGAAGTCACGAGCATGAGACATCCCCAATGCGTCGAGCTGATCGACAGCGAATCGGCCCTGCGCAAGTTTCTCCACGACCACGCGGCCGAACTGCATAAAGTCCGCGCGGTGCTGCTCAAGTGCGAGATTCCGCTGGTCCCCCATGGCCAGCCCGGTTGAGGGGCGCGGTGATGGCTGCCACGCTCATCGCAATTTCGACGGGAGCGGCCTTGGGCGCCCTGCTGCGGTGGTGGCTGGGAAACGCCTTCAACGCGCTGCTCCCATCCATTCCCCCCGGCACCCTTATCGCCAACCTGCTGGGCGGCTACATCATCGGCCTGGCGATCAGTTATTTCGGCGGCCACCCTGGGCTCTCGCCCCAGTGGCGGCTGTTCATCGTCACGGGCTTCTGTGGCGGCTTGACGACCTTTTCGACATTTTCCGGCGAGTTGGCCTCCTTGCTGCAGCAGGAGCGCTACGGCTGGTTGGCGGCCTCCATCGCTATGCACGTAGGCGGTTCCCTCGCCATGACTCTGCTTGGCATCGCCACGATTTCCGCGATGCGATCCCCCCATTGACCCCGTACCTGGAGCATGCGCCATGAAAGGATATCAACTGACTTTCTATACCCAGCAGGATCGGCGGCACGGCAACGAACCCCTGGCCGAATGGTTGCTCAAACTGGCCAGGCAACATGGCGCCTTGGGCGGAACGCTGTTCAGCGCCGGCGAGAGCTTCGGCCACGATGGCCGCTTCCATTCCGCGCATTTCTTCGAGCTGGCGGACCAACCTGTCGGTGTCGTGGCCGCCGTGGACGAAGCGACCTGCACCAGGGTGCTCGACGCCATCCGCAGCGAGAACATCGACGTTTTCTTCGTCAAGACGCCGGTCGAATACGGGCGCACCGGATCAACCGGCTGATCCGCAAGCCCCCCAAGGTTCCAGCCGACCGCGCCAGGTCATTTCCCATATGGAGCTCGCAAGCCATGACACACATCATCCTCACGCGCCACGGCCATGTCGATTGGATCGCCCCCGAGAGGTTCCGCGGCCGAGCGGAGCTGCCTTTGTCCGGGCTGGGGAAAAAGCAGGCCGCAGCTCTCGGGGGCCGAATGGCCCGAACGGCCAAGCCGTCGGCGATATATGCAAGTCCACTGTCGCGTTGCATGGACACCGCGCAAGCCATTTCCCGAACGACAGGGGCGGCTGTCCATACGCTTCCCGATCTGGTCGATACCGATTATGGTCAGTGGCAGGGCCGTACCCATCAAGAAGTCAAAGAGCGCTGGCCCCAAGCGTTCAAAAACTGGTTTGAACACCCCGACCTGACAGCCATCCCCGACGGCGAGACCTTGCCGGCCGTTCTGGCCCGGGCGACGTCGGTCCTGCGCAAGATGCTCTCCGAGCACCCAAACGATCAAGTCGTCCTTGTTGGTCACGACAGCATCAATCGCGTGATGCTGCTCCATGCATTGGGCTTGCCGCTCTCCCATTACTGGCGCGTGAGGCAGGATCCGTGTTGTGTCAACGAAGTCCAGATCGCTTCAGACGGCTGCACGATACTCCGAATCAATGAAACCTATCATCTGGTTGATGTCGAGTCGCAAGGCCATCCGCTTCAACTGAAGCCAAGAACGATTGGCCGGCAGCAACGGCCATTCCTCTGAACACGCGGGGTCGTGGATCGCCGGAGGCGCCTATGATTCCTTCCACTCGGTTGAGCCGCAAGACGCCGCCGCAGCCCACCAAGGCGATGCGCTTCGTGTTGCTCATTGGTCTGTTGAGCTGCTTCGCGGATATGACGCACGAAGGGTCGCGCAGTATCCTGGGCCCGTTTCTCGGGAGCATGCAGGCGAGTGCGTTCGCGATCGGGACGATTACCGGCTTCGGCGAATTCGCCGGATATGGCATTCGATACTTCTCGGGAAGATTTGCCGATTCCACAGGCAAGTTCTGGCCGACGGCCATCTTCGGCTACGTACTTCAGATGGCTTCCGTGCCTGCCCTCGCACTGGTTGACAACTGGCAGGAGGCCGCCGTCCTTATTGTTCTGGAACGCGTGGGTCGCGCAATTCGGAACCCGCCGCGAGACGTCATGCTTTCACACGCGGCGCAGCACATTGGCGGGTATGGCTGGACGTTCGGCGTTCATGAAGCCTGCGACCAGCTCGGCGCGATGCTGGGACCCCTCGCGATGGCGGGCGTGCTCGCAATCCACGCTGACTACAAACACGCATTTGCGGTGTTGGCGATACCTGCCACGTTCAACCTGGTTTTCCTGGCGCTGGCGCGCCACCGATACCCTCGGCCTGAAGAGCTCGAAGATGCCATCCCTCTCGCATCCCGCGCGGGCTCGTACTCCCGCAGGTTCTGGCTCTACATGGTCGGTGCCTGCCTGATTGCGCTAGGCTTCGCCGACTACCCGCTGCTCGCCTTCCACTTCACGCGCGGCGGAACCGTTCCCTCGTCTTGGATTCCCATCTTCTACGCGATCGCAATGGCGACAAGTGGCGCGTCCTCGCTCTTGTTCGGCCGGTTGTTCGACCGCTACGGCTTCATTGTGCTTATCGCCTTGACGGCGTTTGGCTCGCTCTTCGCTCCCCTGGTCTTTCTAGGGAACTTTGAAACAGCGATGGTCGGCGCGGCAATCTGGGGCATGGGGATGGGC
Source organism: Achromobacter denitrificans NBRC 15125 (assembly GCF_001571365.1). Classification (GTDB taxonomy): domain Bacteria; phylum Pseudomonadota; class Gammaproteobacteria; order Burkholderiales; family Burkholderiaceae_B; genus Achromobacter; species Achromobacter denitrificans. The sequence goes on from NZ_BCTQ01000013.1 coordinate 48,798, forward strand.
GTGCACGAGTCCATCATTCCCGCTGCCGTCAGTCCGATGGTTCCCGACAACCAGCGCGCGACCGCCTTCGGCATTTTCACCGGAGCCTACGGAATCTCCTGGTTTCTTGGAAGCACGCTCATCGGCCTGCTCTACGAGCGGTCTTTAGCCCTGGCGATCACGTTTTGCGTGGTATCTCAGCTACTTGCCTTGCCCTTATTCGTGCTATTGACTCAGGGGAAACGGACACAGTGAAGCGGGTACGCGAGAACTTGCTTTTCTGTACACTCGCGTAGCCTGGGGCTTCAGACTGAAGCGGCTCGCTAACGTGGATCGAGGACGAATCGGGTATGGCCGACGCAAGCATGCTTTTGGATGACAACGCGGTGTACAGGACCTTGCTGGAGTCGACCAAGGCGATTCCCTGGAAGATCGATTGGGCCACGATGAAGTTCACCTATATCGGCCCCCAGATCGAGGCCTTGCTGGGCTGGAGCCCCGAAAGCTGGGTGAGCGTGGAGGACTGGGCCATGCGCATGCATCCCGAGGACCGCGAATACGTGGTGAATTTCTGCGTCACCCAATCCCGGGCCGGCGTAGACCATGAGGCGGACTACCGGGCGCTGACCAAGGACAACGGCTATGTATGGATCCGCGACGTCGTGCACGTGGTGCGCAACGACAAGGGCGAAGCCGAGGCGCTGATCGGCTTCATGTTCGACATCACCGAACGCAAGAAATCCGAGGAAAAGCTACTGAGCCTTCAAAAAGAGCTGGAAGTGCTGTCTTTCAAGGATGGCTTGACGAATATCGCCAACCGGCGCCGCTTCGACAGCAGTTTCGACTTGGAATGGGAGCGCGCAAGCAAGGAAGGCCTGCCCTTGTCCATCCTGTTGTTCGACGTCGATTTTTTCAAGCAGTACAACGATCTGTATGGCCACAGCCAGGGCGACCAATGCCTGGTGGACATCGCCCAGACGCTGAGCCTGGCGCTCGATGGGCATCGCGATCTGGTTGCGCGCTACGGCGGGGAAGAGTTCGTCGTGCTGCTGCCGGAAGCCGATGCCGAGGTGGCCCGGAAAGTCGCCGAACGCTGTCAGCGATTGCTTGAGAAGAAGTCCATCGTGCATGCACTGTCGCCGCATGGCAGGCGAGTTACCGCCAGCATAGGAGCGGGCACGGTGGTGCCGGCCGGGCAGGCGAAGCCCGCCGAGTTCATCAAGGCCGTGGATCGGCAGCTCTATGCGGCCAAGGACAACGGGCGCAACCGCATCGAGCACGTGCAGTTTGAAGCCTGAGACCGCCGCCGTTACTGCGCGCCCCCGGTGACGCCGGATACGTATTTCGCCAAGGCCTGAACGTCGGCATCGCTCAGGGCATCGAAGGCCGGCATGACCCCGATGCCGTTGCGCACGGCCTGGGTCACCCGATTGGCGTCCGGCTTCAGTTCATCCAGGTTTGGGCCGATCGTGCCCGCCGCGCCGGCGTCGGCCAAGGTGTGGCATACGGCACAGGCCGGCGTCGTGGCTTTCAGGAATAGCGCGCGGCCAGCCTCCGCGTCGCCCGGTTCCGCTGCCCAGGCCAGGCCGCCGGCCAGGAAGAGCGGCCCCGCGGCCGCGGCGGACAATAGCCGCCGCCCGGTCGGGCGGCGGCGCGCAACCAGCCATAACCACGGACTTCGCATCGGCACCGCCCTCACTAGGACACGTTGACCGTCAACGCGTGATCGCGCCAACTGCTGTTGACATAGCCATCCACGTTTTCGACGCGCATTTCCACCTGCACGCGGCCTTCCGTGTCTTCGACCCGGCTCATCAACATGTGCTGGCCCGCGGACAATTCGACCGGCAGCGCGAACTGGCGCCAGGCGTACTTGCCCAGGTCCGGCCCGATGAGCGCCGCCTGCTTCCAGGTCTTGCCGCCGTCGATGGACACGTCCACCCGCTTGACCGCATGCATGCCGCCGAAAGCCACACCGCGCACCACGGCGCGTCCGGCTTTGACGGCCCGGCCATCCGACCCCGGCGTGGTGATCCACGACTTGGGCTCCATGCCCCAGACCGAAGGATTGTCGGGGCCAGGCTTGGAGCCCATGGGCGCCATGCGATAGCTGGTCTGCTGGATCTTCGCGGGGCTTTGTTCGGCGGTGAAGGCCAGCCGCTTGATGTACTTGACGTTGTTCACGCCGGTGTAGCCCGGCACGATCAGCCGCAGCGGGCCGCCATGGGCGAGCGACAAGGGCTCGTTGTTCATTTCCCAGGCCAGCAGGGCGTCCTGCATGGCCTCGCGCGGCACCGAGCGTTCCACCGCCAGGGTCTTGGGGTCCAGGCCTTCGGGCAGCGTTTCCCCGCCCGTGCCCGTCATGTAGCCGGGCGCGCCCTCCACGCCGCCCAGGTATTCGACCAGGGTGCGCACGGGAATGCCCGTCCACATGACGCAGCCCGCCGCGCCGACCTCCCAGGGCGTGCCGCTGGGCTTGTGCGGAAAGAACTTGCGGCCATTGCCCGAGCATTGCAACACCGTGGCCAGCGTCTCCACGCCCAGCGTCTTGAGCTCGCCCACGGTCAGGGTGCGCGGCTGTTTGACACCCAGTATTTCCACCGTCCAGGCGTCGCGGTCGTCCAGGATGGACGGGTTGGGCGGCGGCAGGTTGTTGCGGACGTAGAGCTGGCGCGAGGGCGTGATGACGCCGTCGCCAAAGGCGCTGCGCCGGGTTTCGATGGTGTTGGGGGTGTGAACGATGACGCTGTCGGCGTCTTTCCAGGCCGCGTACGGCGGCAAGGGCTTGGCGGCCGCGGCGGCCGGTTTGGCCGGGGCGTCGCTGGCGCGCGCGATCCCCGAGGCGCCCAGGCCAGCCGCAGCCAGGGCGCCAGCGCTGCCTGCCAACAGGCGGCGCCGCGCGGGATTGTGGGGGGTTGTCTCCATGGCATGCCTCTCTTTGGTGGCCGCACGTTTGCGCAGCGAACGCGGCGCTGTGCTTATCTTGGCCCGCCTGGAAGCGGGCTTCTGCATCATCGGCAATGCGCCTCTTTATGTCAACAGGTTCTAAAGAACGATGGATTCAGGGTCTTTTCGGATATAAAAAATCGGGATATCGCTCTACCCTGCCCTGTTCGACCGATGCGCCCTAACGGTTCCAGGCCGCCCCCATCCGCCGGTGCCGGCAAAGGGAAATGCGCCAGGCTCAAAAGGTGTAGAGATATCGCAGCGTCAACTGCGTGCCTTCGGCACGGTTTCGGGCCCCGCTCTCCACGTAGAGGTTCGCAAAGAACGTTTGCCGGCCATTGCGGTACATGGCGCCCGGCCCCAGGCCGGTGACTCGTTCCCGTGATCCGGACTGGCGACGGCCGTCGATGCGATCGTCCGTGGTCTGGGCCAGGTAATAGCCGGCAAGCCCGACCCGCCAGGCGTCGTCCAGGGCATAGGAGAGCGAGTAATTGGCATGAAACGCCTGGCCGGGTTGGACGTCGTCGGCCCCGAGCGCGCTGGACGGGCGGCTGTTGCGGCTGGACCAGGCGTAGTGCACGCGGCCGCTGAATTCCAGGCGATTGCTGAGTTCCCAGGTAAAGGCGTAGTGCGGGTTGAACACCCAGGCATTGCTGCCCACGTTGATCGACGCGTCGTCGTCGTAGTCTCCCGTCGGCAGGCTGAAGACGAAATTCAATCGCTGCCAGAACGGGCGGCCGAGCAACTGCACGGGCTCCCACTGCAGCAGCAGCGGGCTGACGATCATATCGCCCTGCCGCGTTCTCGTGCCCCGCGGGCCGTTGTCGATATCGAGATCCAGCCGAACCAGCGGCAGCAGCACTTCGGCGCCGTAGTACGCGCCCAGTATCCTGGTGTTGCCGATATAGGCGAAATGCGGAAGCACGCTGACGCTGTTGATCCGCTGACGGCCGCTCACCGCGTGCCTCCCGGCATCCTTGATCTCATTGGCGTGGTTGACCTGGAGCGGCAGCTCGAACAGTTTTCCCGGTCCGGCGACGCCATCCATGAAACTAGTGTTTCCCAGGCCTAGCGGCGGCAACGCCACCGCGTCGGCAACCGCCTCGTTGTTGAGGGTCAGCGCGGCCAGGAGAACGGCCGCGAAAGCAAGCGAGGAATCTCTACGCATACCGCAAAAGCTTCAATCGAGGTTCGGCGCTCGCGATGCAAATGGCCAGCCGCGAGCGCGTCCAATGCGGCGGCGACGCCGCGAGTCCGAGCGGCAAGTTAGAGGATAGGCCGGGCGCTGGGTAGTCTCGCCAATACGTTTCAGCGTTCCACCCGAGGAACAATTCGCTGGCCGGGTGCCCGGCGCCGACGTTCCGCGCAGTGTTGCGGTGTCGCATGAGGACGCTTGGCGCGCTTGACCTTCCCACGATGGAAAGCCCCAGGCTTTGGTTCATGCCGGGCAACGCCCCGCGCCTTTGCATCGATAGCCTGGAACACGATATGCCCAAGATCACCCTGCTTCCCCACGCCGACCTGGCGCCCGAAGGCGCCGTGCTGGAGGTTGCGGCCGGCACCTCCATCAGCGAGGCCCTGCTGCAAAACGGCATCGAAATCGAGCATGCCTGCGACATGAGCTGCGCGTGCACGACCTGCCACTGCATCGTGCGCCAGGGCTACGAATCGCTCAATGAGGTCGCCGAGAGCGAGGACGACCTGCTCGACCGCGCCTGGGGCCTGGAAGCCCAATCGCGCCTGGGCTGCCAGGCCATCGTGGCGGACGAAGACCTCACCGTCGAAATTCCCCGGTACACGGTCAACCACGCCAAGGAGAACCACTAAGGGCGGGCCTGCGGCCGCCCTCCGCCAGACGGCGCGGCCGAAGCCTGGAAACCGCTTGACCTTCCCACCGTAGCAAGGATCAGACTGAAAACAGTCCCACACGAAAGGAGTGTTCCATGCAGTTCCATCTCGATGGCATGACCTGCGGCGGCTGCGCGCGCAAAGTGACCAAGGCGGTGCAGGCTGTCGATCCCGACGCCATTGTGGTCACCGATCCGCCCACCCGGCTGGTGCTGGTGCAGACCTCGGCGTCGCGAGACCAGATCGCCGCGGCCCTGAGCGAAGCCGGCTACCCGCCGCGGGCGCAGTGACGTCGCAACGCGGCCGATTCCGATGCGGAAACGGCCGCGCCTCCCGGCCTCAGGCCCGCTTCATGGCGCGCGACGCCGTCGCGGCCAGCACTGCGACCGCCAGGGCCAGCGGCACGAAGGACACCCACAGCACCGTGTTCCAGTCGTAGGCGGCCAACAGCCCGCCGGAGGCAAACGAGCCCACCGCCATCGTGCCGAAGACGACGAAGTCGTTGAGCGACTGCACCCGGGTCTTCTCTTCCGGACGATGGCATTCCAGCACCAGCGCGGAAGCGCCCACGAAGCCGAAGTTCCAGCCGATGCCGAGCAGGATCAGCGTGAGCCAGAAGTTGGCGACGTCGATGCCCGTGAGGCCGACCGCGGCCGACAGCCCGGTCAGCAGCAGGCCGGCCGCCACGATGCGGCCCGCGCCGAACCGCACGATCAGCCGGCCGGTAAAGAAGCTGGGCGCGTACATGGCGATGACGTGCCACTGCAGGCCGAGATTGGCGTTCTCCTGGGAATGGCCGCAAAGATGCATGGCCAGGGGAGCCGCCGTCATGAGGAAGTTCATCAGCATGTAGGAGACCGCCCCGCAGATGACGGCGGTGACGAACAGGGGCTGGCGCGCGATGACCGCCAGCGGGCGCCCTTTCGCCACCTCGGCCGCCGTCGGCGCCGGCAGGCGCACCCCCAGCAGGACGTACGCCGACAGCGCCGCGACCACCGCCTGCACGAGGAAGGTGGCGGCGAACATATGCGGCTGCCACAGGTACATGGTGTGCGTCACCAGCTGCGGCCCCACCACGCCCGCCACGACGCCCCCGCCCATCACGAAGGACAGGGCGCGCGGCCGCAACGCGGGCGAGACCCCGTCGGCCGCCGCGAACCGGAACGACAGCACCACGGCCGCATACGCGCCGCCGAAGAAGGTGGCAAGGCAGAAGAGCCAGAACGAACTCGACACGATGGCCGCTGCCGCCAGCAACCCCACCAGCACCCCGCAGGCCGTGCCGGCCAGGAACGCGGCCCGCCTGCCATGGCGGCGGGCGATGGCGCCGACGGGCATGATGCAGGCGGCCATGCCCACCACGAAAATGGAGATGGGCAGCGTAGCCAGCGCCTTGTCCGGTGCCAGCATGTCTCCGACGATCGCGCCGGTGGCGTAGACCACCACCGAGTTCGCGCCGGCCAGCGCCTGGGCGATGGTCAGCCTGGCGATGTTGCCGCGCTGTTCGCGTGGGGAGAGTTCTTGGGGAGGACTGCTGGGTGCTGCGGCTGCGGCGGAGGACAAGGCATACCTCGGTAATAAGTAAATAAATCCTGGTTATAAGCCGATACGATACCGCGTCGGACCGCAGCTGGTGAAACGCCGCCCGCTTCCAGGACGGCAGGCGGGCCGCCCGCTGACGGGCGGCCGCGGCTCAACGCCTTGCAGGACGGGCTGTCCGACGAGGCCGCGGCATCGGCGAACAGCCTGCGCCTCAGCCGGGCCTGGGTGGATTGGCGCTCTGCCAGATCCGCAGGAAATGGGCGGACAGGGGATCGTGGCGCTGGGCCAGCCCGACGAGCTCCAGCGTAAAAGGAATGTCCAGGTCGACGGCCGGCCTGAACGCCACCTGGGCGGCCCATTGCCTCTGGAACGACAAAGGCGCGATGGCGTAGCCCAGGCCGGCGGCGACCATCCCCGCCATCGTCAGGCTGTCGGTCACGGACACCTTGCATTGCGCGGGGCGGGCACCCGCGGCCGCGCAAGCCTGGACCATCTTGTCGTAATGGACGGGCGACCGCTCCCGGGGAAACACCAGCAGCGGCTTTCCCGCCAGGTCCCGCAGCCACAACGGCTTTTTCCGGCGTGCCTGCGGCCAATCCGCGGGCAGCGCCAGCGCCATGCGGTCGTCGAAGATCGGCACCCCGGCGAACGCGGCATCCAGCGGCGAACGCCAGGCCAGGATGCCCAGGTCCAGTTCATGGCGATGCAGCTGGTCGAGCTGCTCGGCCGAATGCATGGCCTCGATTCGGACTTCCACCGCGGGCGAAGCTTCGTGCAGCTTCAGGATGGCGGCGGCCAGTTGTGGAATACCGCTATAGCCCGGCATGACGCCGATGCGCAGCGTGCCCGCCAGGCCGCGCGAGGCGACGCGCACCTGTTCGCCGACGGCGTTCGCCCGGCCCAGGATATCCAGGGCACGCTCCCGGAGCGCCTCCCCGGGACGCGTGGGCGCCACGCCGCGCGGCAGCCGGGTGAACAGCGTCACGCCCAGCTCCGCCTCCAGCGCGGCGATCTGCCGCGACAACGCGGGCTGCGCGATATGCAGGGCCCGGGCGGCCTGCGCGATGCTGCCGGCATCGCAGACACCCAGGAAATACCGTAGCTGCTTGAGTTCCAAGGCACGCTCCACGCCGCTTTTCTATACTTCAAAAGTATATCCAGTATCCCCCGGCAGTATTTGTGCCCCCTCTGATTGCGCTCTAGCATTCTCCATGAAATATCACCGGGAGAATGCGATATGAACCAGGCCGCCACGAAAGACAGCCGCCAGTCCGCGCTCAAATCTATATCCTCCGGGCATATCCCCGCCCGCAACGCGGAACGGCGGACCTATTTCACGTCCATCGATCTCGACCGGCCCGGCAAACAGGACGGATTCGTCTACTTCCCGCACTCCCCTCACGACGACGCCTGGGGAACCATCCGCGTTCCGCTGGCCGTGATCGCCAATGGCGAGGGGCCCACCATCCTGCTCGAAGGCGGGAACCACGGCGACGAGTACGAAGGCCCTATCGTGCTGGGCGAACTGATCCGCTCGCTGGACCCACGACACGTCCGCGGACGATTGATCATCATCCCCGCCATCAACGCGCCGGCGGTCGACGCGGGCACGCGCACCTCGCCCATCGATGGCAAGAACATGAACCGGGTGTTCCCCGGCGATCACGCGGGCACCATTACCGAGCAGATCGCCGCCTTCGTCAACGACGAGCTCCTGGCCCGCGCCGACGGCTTGCTGAGCCTGCACTCCGGCGGCTCGTCCCTGAACATCGTGCCCAGCACCATCGTCATCCCCTGTCCCGACGGACCGCAGTTCCGGCGCTGCCTGGACGCGGCGCACGCCTTCGGCGCGCCCATGTGCGTGGTCATGGACAACCTGGGAGACCGGCGCCTGTGCGTAACCGCCGCGATGGCGGCCGGACTGACCTGCGTCAGCACGGAAATGGCGGGCGGCGGCGGCGTCACGCCCGCGGCGCTGGACCTCTGCCGGCAGGGCGCGCTGCGGGTGCTGCGCCTGTGGGGCGTCCTGGACGGCAACGCGCCGCCCGCCACGTCCGAGCGGCCGCCCTACTTCGAAATGCGCGGCGCCCAGGCCTACGTGATCGCCTCCGAGCACGGCATCTTCGAGCCCCGCGCCGCGGCGGGCGCGCGGGTCGAGCGCGGCGAGGTCGCCGGCCGCATCCATTTCCTCACCGCCCCCGGCAAAGAGCCGGTCACGCTCCATTTCGAGGAGCCCGGCATCGTCTATTCCACCCGGCAGTACGGCATCGTCCGTCCCGGAAATACCTGCGCCGTCGTGGCCAGCCCGCAAAGCGGGCACTTCGTCTGAAGGCCCCGGCGCGCAATGAACCCCCGCCTTCCGGCATCCAAGGAATTCCCCCATGTCTTTGCACGTGATCACTCCCACCATCCGCTCGACCGCGCTCTCGCAGCGCGCGGGCCTGGATGTGTTCCTCAAGCTCGAAAACGTCCAGCCCTGCGGCTCCTTCAAGCTGCGCGGCGTGGGCCACGCGTGCAGCGCGTTGCACGCGCAAGGCGCCCGGCGGTTCGTCTCATCGTCCGGCGGCAACGCCGGCTATGCCGTGGCCTATGCCGGCAGGCAGCTGGGCGTTCCAGTGACGGTGGTGGTGCCTGAAACCACGTCCGAAAAGGCCAAGGTCCTCATCCAGAGCGAAGGCGCGCAAGTCGTCGTGCATGGCGGTTCCTGGCAGGATGCCAACGCGCATGCGCAGGCGCTGCTTGACGCCGCATCGGCTTTCATCCATCCCTTCGACCATCCTCTGCTTTGGGAAGGCCATGCTTCCATGATCGACGAGCTCGCCACCCAATGCGCCAAGCCCGACGTGATCGTCTGCTCGGTGGGCGGCGGCGGGCTGCTGGCGGGCGTGGGGGAAGGATTGCTGCGCAACGGCTGGGGCGACGTCGGCATCCTGGCCATGGAAACCGAAGGAACCGCCTCGTATGCCGCGGCGTTGGCGCGGGGCGCCCCGGTCGAGCTTCCCGCCGTCTCCGGCGTGGCGACGTCGCTGGGCGCGCGCAGGGTGTGCGAACGCGCCGTCGGCCTGGCGCGCGAGCTGGAGGTCAGGAGCCTCGTGCTATCGGACGCAGCGGCGGTGGAAGGCTGCGCCGACCTCCTGGATGCGCACCGGCTGCTGACGGAACCCGCTTGCGGCGCTTCCATCGCGGGCCTGGACGGCGTGCGCCGCCATTTCCCGGACGCCCGCAGCGCCGTGGTGATCGTGTGCGGCGGGGTGGGGGTGACGGCGGAACAGCTCCAGACTTGGAGAAAGCCGGCGTCCGGACAGGGCCGGCCCGGCGCTGCGTGAAGGCCCGGCATTCCAAGGCCTGCGGCACGCCATCGTCGATGCGCTTGCCTTCAATACGCCACGCCGAGCGAAACCAGTTCCTCGGGATCCAGCCAATCCTTCAATGCCTCGGCATCCGGCGGCTGCGGCGCCGTGGGCGTCGCATTGGGCGTACGGCTGAAACGCGGCGCCGGGGCGGGCTGCGTAATGCCGTCTATCTCCAGCAGCGTCGCGCGCGCCTTGACCTGAGGATGCCCGGCCGCGTCGCGCAGCGTGTGCACCGGCGCCACGCACACGTCCAGCCGAGCCAGCCCTTCGCACCATTCGTCCCGGGCGTGGCGGGCAAACGCCGCGCGCAGCACCGTTCGCAGACGAGGCCAGGTGCTCCTGTCCTGGTGGTCTCCCAATTCCCGTATGGCGTCGTCGTCAAGACCGAGTTGCCGCAGCAGCAGTTCATGGAAGCGGCGTTCAATCGGACCGACCGAGAGCCACTGGCCGTCCGCGCATTGGTACACGTCGTAGAACGGCGCGCCGGAATCCAGGATGTTGGTGCCCCGCTCCGGCTGCCACGTTCCTGAAGCGGCCAGGCCGAAGAACGCCGTCGCCATCGAGGCCACCCCGTCCATCACGGCGGCATCCACCACCTGGCCTTGTCCGGACTGGCGAGCCTCGATGATTGCAGCCAGTATGCCCAATGCAAGATACGGGCCGCCGCCGCCAAAATCGCCTACCAGCGCAAGCGGCGGCGTCGGCGGCTGGCCCGCTCGGCCGATGGCGTCCAGCACCCCGGTGACGGCGATATAGTTGATGTCATGGCCGGCCACGTGGGCGAGCGGCCCATCCTGGCCCCAGCCGGTAATGCGGCCGTAGACCAGACGGGGATTCTCCGCCAGGCAAGCTTGCGGCCCAAGGCCCAGCCGCTCCGTCACGCCCGGGCGGAATCCCTCGATCAGCGCATCGGCCTTGCGCAACAGCCGAAGCACCAGGGCAACGGCGCGCGGATCCTTCAGGTCCAGCGCAATGGCGCGCCGGTTGCGCAGCAGCAGGTTGTATTTCAGCTCCCGCTTCACCCCCAGGTCGGCCGGCTCCTTGCGTTCGATCCGCAGGACGGTCGCCCCCATGTCCGCCAGCAGCATGGCCGCCATCGGCCCCGGGCCGATTCCCGCCAGTTCAATGATCCTGATTCCTGCCAAAGGTCCCATGCGTACCTCTCCCCATGTGATGCCGGACGGCGCGCCGCCAGGTCAAGGCAGCTCGATGGCGATAGCCGTGGCTTCGCCTCCGCCCAGGCACAGACTGGCCACGCCGCGCCGCAGGCCCCTACGCTCCAGCGAATGCAGCAATGTCACGATAATGCGCGCGCCGGTGGCGCCCACCGGGTGCCCGAGCGCGCAGGCGCCGCCTTCGACGTTGACCCGCTCGGCCGGCAGGCCGAGGTCGCGCAGCGCGATCATCGGAACGACCGCGAACGCCTCGTTGATCTCGAAAAGATCGACCGAGTCGCGGCTCCAGCCGACGCGATCGAGCAAGCGCGCGATCGCGTGCACCGGCGCCACCGGAAACTGCCCCGGCGCCAATGCCGCCGCGGCATGGCCGACGATACGCGCCCGCGGCGTCAGCCCCGATACTTCCGCGTGCCGCTGCCTCGTCAGCACCAGCGCGGCGGCGCCGTCCGATATCGAAGAGGCGTTCCCGGCCGTGACCGTGCCGTCAGGCGTGAATGCAGGCTTCAAGCCGCCCAGCCGCGACACGTCGCACAGGCCCGGCGTCTCGTCGTCCGCAACGAGCGCCGCGGCCTCCACGCCACGGCGCGCCCTTGCCGCGATGGGCGCGATCTCGGCCGCGAAGTGCCCTGCCGCGACGCTGTGCTGGGCGCGCAGGACGCTCTGCTCGGCGTAGGCATCCTGCTGAGCCCGGCTGAAGCCGTGTTCGCGCGCGGCCAGGTCCGCGTAATGTCCCATCAGATGCCCTTCGTAGGCATCCTGCAGGCCATCGCGATACATGTGGTCGAGCAACTGCCCGTCGCCAAGGCGATACCCCTGGCGCGCCTTGGGGATCAGGTGCGGCGCATTGCTCATCGACTCCATGCCCCCAGCCAGCACGACGTCGGCCGATCCGGCGCAAAGAATATCGTGCGCCAGGATTGCCGCCTTCATGCCGGAACCGCACATCTTGCTCAGCGTCGTGGCCTGCACCGAGGTTGGCAACCCCGCGCCTAGCACCGCCTGACGCGCCGGCGCCTGCCCCAGGCCCGCAAACAGGCAGCAGCCCACCAGCGCTTCCTCGACGGCATCGGGCGCCAAACCCGCCTGGCGGACGGCGGAGGCCAGCGCATGAGCGCCGAGCTGGGGCGCAGTGTAGTGCGACAGCGCGCCCTGGAAAGCGCCGATGGGCGTGCGCTGCGCGCCGACGATGACGACGGGATCTGAACGGGTTGACATGATTTGATGCCTCGGATTCAAACGTGTTCAAGGAATGGGTTGTCTCTATGCCGAAAGGCTCGGCGTGGCCAGACCGGCGTCGGCGGGCGCCACGGCCATGATGCCCCGCACGAAATCCAGCATCGTCTGGCTGGCTCCGGTCAGCAGCCGATGGCCGATCAGGCCGGCGCAGTCGTCCTCGCTCATGCCGGTCGCGCGCCATTCGTGCAGCCGGGTGGTGTAAAGCCCCAAAGCCAATTCTTCGGTGATCCCGATTGCGCCGTGAATCGCGTGCGCGATGGCGCAAACCACGGGAATGGCTTCGCAGGCCCGCAATCTCGCGCTAGCCGCGAGCGAGGCGTCGGGGAACACGGCGCCGCTGGCGCAGGCCAGGCGCGCCGCCATGACGGTGGACGCCACCTGCTCGGCGACCACGCTGATTTCCTGCTGAATCGCCTGGAACCGTCCCAGCGCCCGGCCGAATTGCTGACGCTCGCCAACGAAGGAAATGCAGCGATCGAGCACCGCCTGCATCGCCCCGGCAATCCCGGCCGCATCGGCGACGTTGCGCCAGGCCAGGACGGCCCCGTCCGGCAAGGCGACGCGGCCGACGATCGGCGGCGATGCCGTCCATACGGGCGTGGCGCTGGCGCGCGGCCGAAAAATGCCGGGATCGGACGCCGCTGGCGCGGCCACCAGCAACAGGCAATCATCGCGATGGACCAGCACGCTGCGCGCCAGGCCGGCCCCAGGCGTCGGGGTGACGCGCAGTCCGTCCGGCCCGGACTGCGCGCGGGCCAGGGCAATGGGGCCTTCAGGCACGGCCTGGCCCGCCGCCCGCAACAAGGCGCGCGCCAGCATGGTGTCGGCAAACGGATAGGGCAAGGCCGAAGCCCCGGCCGCCCGCAGCAGCCCTTCGACGTCCGCCAAGGACAATCCGGCTCCCCCTTGATCCATCGGCGTCAAGGCGTCGGTATACCCCAGCGCGTCGATCTCCTGCCAAGTGCGTGCGAGGCCGCCGTTCGCTTCCCGCCCCGCGCCGGCGGCTTCGATCTCGCGGACGCGCTCCAACGGACACAAGCCGGCCAGCGCGCGCGAGAATTCGTCATACAGGTCTTGCTGGATGGATTGCGACATGTGCTTCCCTTGTCGTGTCGATACGTCTTAGCGCAGGCCGAGTTCGCGCGCGATGATGCCGCGCAGGATGTGGCGGGTTCCCCCGCGCAATGAAAAAGTCGGGTTGATGAGCGTCAGGTAAGCCAGCGTGCGCGCCAGCGCCTCGTCTGGCGCCGGGCCCGTGCCGGCCCGCAAGGCCCGGCCTATCCATTCGGGCACGGCCTGTTCGAACTCCGTGCCCAGGTCTTTCACCAATACGGCCGCCAGGCTGGCGTCGGCGCCGTCGTTCAGGCGTTGAGTCACCGCCAGCGACATTCCTCGGAGCACCGCCAGACGCCCGGCCAGCCGCCCCGCCAATCGGATTTGTTCCGGATCCGGCGTGCCCGCCCGACGCAAATGGGCGAGCCAGCCGTCTATCAGCACCATGCTGGAATAGATGCGCTCCGGGCCGCTGCGCTCCAGCGCCAGTTCCGCCGTGACCTGCTGCCAGCCGCTGCCCTCCTCGCCGATCAACGCGTCCGGCGGCAGCAGGACGTTGTCGAACAGCACCTCGCAGAAGTGGGAATCTCCTGAAATGTCCCGGATCGGGCGGATCTCGATGCCGGGCAGGGAAAGGTCGAAGATCACTTGCGAGAGCCCGCGGTGGCGGTCTTCCGGCCCTCCGGACGTTCGCACCAGGGCGCACATGTAATGAGAGCGATGGGCGTTGGTGGTCCAGATCTTGCGCCCGTTCAACCGCCAGCCTCCGGCATCGGGCGTGGCGCGCGTGCGCACGCTGGCCAGATCGGAGCCGGTATCGGGCTCGCTCATGCCGATCGCAAAAAAGGCCTCGCCGCGAATGATGCGCGGCAGATAGAAGTCACGCTGCGCCTGCGAGCCATAGCGCAGAATCAAGGGCGCGGTCTGACGGTCGGCGATCCAATGCGCCGAGACCGGGGCGCCGGCCGCGAGCAGTTCCTCGCTCAGGACAAAGCGGGCGAAATTGCTGCGCGCCGCGCCGCCATAAGCGGCCGGCAGCGTCAGCCCCAGCCACCCTTGCCGCGCCAGCGCGCGGCTGAAGTCCGCGTCGTATCCCATCCAGGAGCGCGCGCGGAGGTCGGCGGGCATGTCCTTCAGCGCGTCGCGCAAGAAGGCGCGCACGGACGAGCGCAAGGCCTCGTCCTGCGCGGGAATCGCGGCGAGCCGCAGTGCGTCATTGATAGCGCCCAATCTGATCCCCCGGAGCGTGTCGCGGCACGGCGCCTGCACACACGCTCCCATGTTCGAAAAATGCCGTGAAACCCTGATTCGCGCGGTATGCGCGGGCTTCATGGCAATCTACACGGGGGGCCGCGACCCGGTCTAATATTAGATGTGGACCGGGCAATACATCACAAATATCGCGAGCCCGGCGCATCAAGGGAGACACCCGTGGAGCTACGCCAGCTCAAGCAGCTGTTGGTCTTGTCCGAAACGCTCAATTTCCATCGCGCCGCCGAACGGCTGCATATGGCGCAACCGCCGCTATCGACCGCCATCAAGAAGCTGGAACAGGAACTCGGCGTGCAACTCTTCGATCGGCTGCCCGGCGGCCTGCAGCCGACGCCCGCGGCCCAGGTAGTGTTGCGATATGCGCGCACCACGCTGTTCTATGCCGAAGAGATCCGGCGCGCGGCAAGGGAGGGAGCCAGTGGAGAACAAGGCGTGCTGAAGGTTGGCTTCGTGGGCTCTTCCACGTATTCGCTGATGCCGCGGCTGCTGTCCGAATTCAGAAGGGACTTCCCGCGAGTCGACCTGATCATCGAGGAATCCACCACCATCGATCTGCTGCGCCGCCTGGACACGCATACGCTGGACGTCGCGCTGGTGCGGTTCCCGGTGCTTGAGCCCACCGCGGCCCGTATCACCTTGCTGCAGCCGGACCACCTGATGCTTGCCGTTCCGGCCGACAGCCGCCATGCCCAACGCGACGACGTCGCGCTGAGCGACCTGGCGGACGAACCTTTCATCGGTTATTCACGCACGCATGTCCCCGGCATGCACGCGCTGGTCATGTATGCCTTCCAGCAGGCGGGCGTCGTTCCGCGCGTCGCCCAGGAAGCCATCCAGGTGCAGACCATCCTGAGCCTGGTCGAGAGCGGGCTTGGCGTGGCGATCGTACCGGCGGTGGCCCGCCGGCAGGCCGGCGACAACGTACGCCTGGTCAGGGTTTCCCAACTGGCCGATACGATCAAAGTGGGTATCGCCCTGGCCGTGCACCCGGACAATGCCACCCCTACCACCGCCAATTTCGTCGAGATGGCCTGCCGCCTGATGCGGACCGACACCGCCTCCACGGATGAGGCGTAAAACGCGCTGGGGGCTCCCTATTCCTGCTGGATATTGGCAAGCTTGGCGATGCGTCGCATGGATTCGAGCTCGTCCTTCTGGAACGTGGCCAGCGTGTCGGGGCCGCCTACAAAGGACTCTCCGCCGAGTTTTTCCATGAAGGCCCGCCCTTCGTCGCTGCGCACCAGCGCCTGCACGGCTTCGGAGACACGCGCGACGATGGCCGGATCGACCTTCGCGGGAAAGAATGCAGCCGTCCAGGCATAGGCCTCGTACCCCTTGTTGCCGCTCTCCTGCATCGTGGGCACGTCCGGCAGATCCTTGATGCGCTGCGCGCTGGTCACGGCAAGCGGCCTCAACTTTCCGCCACGGATCAGCGGCAATGCCGCGCTGACGTCGGCGAGGCTGTACTGCACTACGCCGCCCGCCAGATCTGCCAGCGCCGCCGACGTGCCTTTGTAGGGCACGTGCGTGGCCTTGATCCCATTCTGCTCATGGAACAGCTCCAGCACCACCTGGTAGGTAGCGGTTCCGCTCGCGAAATTCAATTTCCCTGGCGCCTCCTTGGCGGCCGACACCAACTCGGCGACGTTCCGGTAAGGCGAATTCGCGGGCACCACCAGCACCATGGGAAACCGGGCGATAGGCGCAACCGGAGAGAAATCCGCGATTGCATCGTACGGAAGACTCTTGAAGACGGCGGCATTCGTCGTCATGGGAGAATTGCTGGCCACGAACATGGTGTAGCCGTCGGGCGCGGCGGTCGCCACCGCCTGGGCCGCGATGAAACTGTTGGCTCCCGGCCGGTTCTCGACGATGAACGGTTGCCCGAACTTTTCCGCCAGGTGCTTGGACAGGAATCGCGCCGTCGTATCGGCGCCGCTTCCGGGCGGCAGCGATACGATGATCTTCACGGGATGAGAGGGATAGTCGGCCGCGGCGCGGGCATTTCCACCCAGCGCCAGCGCCGCGCCCAGCAATCCCGTCATGGCCAAGGTCTTGATATTCATGCTTGTCTCCACAAGGCTTTTCCATTGATCGCCATGGCGCGTCGGGCCATGGGCTTTCCCGTATTCATTCGGGTTGTATGCCCGCCATTCTTACCGCATCTCCCCACCGCCGGACCTCCTGTCCCAGGTACGCCTGGAACTCCGCCGGCGACGAGCTGCGCAGGTCGACTCCCTGGGCAGTGAAGGGCCCCGCGATGGCCGGATCCCGCACCGCCGCGGTCAGCGCCTGGTTCAATCGCTGGATCACGGGCTGCGGCGTGGCTGCCGGCGCCAACACGCCTTGCCAGGTACTCATCGTAAGGTCCGCCAAGCCGGCTTCACGCAGCGTCGGCACCTGCGGCAGCGCGGCCGAACGCTCCGCGCCGGTCACGGCCAGGGCCCTCACCCTCCCGTCGCGAATATAGGGCAGCGCCGAGCTTATCGCGTCCACCATGAACTGCACCTGGCCACCCAACATCGCCACCATGGCCGGATTGGTCCCCTTGAACGGAATGCCGACGGCGCGCGTACCCGTAGCGTGCAGGAACAATGCGACGCTCAAGTGCGTAATGTTGCCGACGCCGCCCGTCCCATAGCTGAGCGCGTCGGGTCGCGCCTTGAGGTAGGCGATGAACTCCC
The DNA here is from genome assembly GCF_001571365.1 of Achromobacter denitrificans NBRC 15125. Taxonomy (GTDB): domain Bacteria; phylum Pseudomonadota; class Gammaproteobacteria; order Burkholderiales; family Burkholderiaceae_B; genus Achromobacter; species Achromobacter denitrificans. The sequence continues at coordinate 65,889 of NZ_BCTQ01000013.1, forward strand.
GGGTATCCGTGGGCGGCAATGCGTTGGCCGTCATCAGTACCAGCGGAATCGAGGCCGTCAATCCCACCGGAGCGAAATCGCGCACGGGGTCGTAGGGCAGCTGGCGGTACAGCGCCGGGCTGATGGCCAATCCCGACGAGTGGTACAGCAGTGTGTATCCGTCCGGCCGCGCGCGGGCCACGGTCTCCCCGGCAATGTTGCCGCTGGCTCCGGTCTTGTTCTCGACGATCACGGGCTGGCCCAATTGACGCGCCACATGCTGCGCCACGGCCCGGGCCAACACGTCGGTCGGACCGCCCGCGGCGTACGGCAGGATCAGCCGTATCGGCTGGGCCGGCCAAGCCGCCGTGTCGGCCAGCGCGGTGCGCGCCAGCGGCAGTGCAGCCAGTGCGCCCAAAGCGGCCACCAGCCTTCTTCTCGTTGTCTGCATGGGTCTCCTCCTTGCGTCGCCTCGTTCTGGGTTGCGCGTCGGTGAGGCTGCCTTGGCGCTGATTGAATCGGCTTAACCGCGCGTCTTGTCCAGGAATGCGTCCAGCGCGGCGGCGTGCTCCTGCGTATGGTGGGCCAAGGCCTGGAAGCCCGCCGAAAGTTCGAGCAGCGTATCCAGGCGGGTGTGCTGCCCCTCGCGCAACAGTCGCTTGGTCAAGCGCAGTGCGTGGCCGGAATGCTGCGCGATCTCCTGCGCCAGCGCCATCGCGGCAGGCAGCAGCGCCTCCCGGCCGACCACTTGCGAAACCAACCCCATATCAAGCGCCTGGACGGCATCGACGCTGCGGCCGGTGAAGGCCATTTCGCAAGCCCGCGACATACCGACGGCCCGAGGCAGCAGCCAGGCGCCGCCGTCACCCGGCGTCAACCCGAGCTTGACGAAACTCTCCGCAAACCGCGCCTCGTCGGCCGCGATCCGTATATCGCACATGCAGGCCAGGTCGCAGCCCGCCCCGATCGCCGGTCCGTTCACCGCGGCGATCGTAGGCACTTCCAGATTGCAGAGGGCCAGCGGCACGCGCTGTATCCCGTTGCGGTAGGCCAGACGGCTCTGCACGGGTTCGCCCAGGCCCGCGCCGACTGCCGTGGACAGGGTCTTGAGATTGCCTCCCGAGGAGAAAACGCCATGCGCGCCGGTAAGCACCACGGCGCGCACCGACATATCCGTATTGATTTCGGCGCATGCGTCGACCAGCGCGTCGATCGCGTCTGGGTCGGAGAGCGCGTTGCGCGTCGCTCCGCGGTCCATGGTCAGCAGCAGGACCGCGCCATGACGTTCGCGTTTCAGAAAATCAGTCATGGCTCGCTCCGGACGTCGAGGCGTCGCGGGCCGCCTCCAAGGTGACCCGATCCCGCAGCAGATCGGCGATGGCGTCGTCATCGTAGCCGGCCTCCCTCAGCACTTCGACGCTATGCTCGCCGAGCCGCGGGGCCTGCCGCGACGGATCGGGCGGCGTTCCGGACCAGCGCGACGGCACCGCCATCGTGCGCAACTTGCCCTCGGTAGGATGCTCGACCGTGTTGAAGAACCCGATGGCCTGGAGCTGCGGGTCGCCGAGCAGCGACTCCACGGTATGCATCGGCATGGCCGGAATGTCCGCCTTCTCGAAGGCCGCCAGCCAGTCCTCGGTGGTCCGCGTGGCGATCGCGTCCGACACCAAGCGATAAATCGCATGAATGTGCTGCGTGCGGGTGCCGATATCGCGGAATCTGGGATCGGTGGCCTCCCGGCCAGGCTGCCCGATCAGTTCGAAGAACGCCGCCCACTGCTTGTCCGCATAGAGCAGCACGCAGATATGTCCGTTCAACGTCGCGTAGGGCCGCCGGTCGGCATTCAGGATCCGCGGGTAGCCGGGCGGCCCCAGCGGCGGCTCGAAGGACTGGCCCGCCATGTGGTCGCCGAGTATCAGTTGCGCCATGGTCTCGAACATCGGCACATCGATGGCCTGCCCTTGTCCGGTGCGCGCCCGATGATACAGGCCGGCGCTGACCGCATTGGCCGCGCTGATGCCGACGATGCGGTCGGCGATGGCGCTGGGCGCGTACCGCGGCGTTTCGCTGCCGGCCTGCACCGACAAGGCGGGAATCCCTACCGCGCCCTGGATGAGATCGTCGTAGGCCGCCCGCGCCGCATAAGGGCCGCGCTGGTCATAGCCGTAGACGCCCACGTAGAGAATGGCGGGATTGACCTGCGCCAGCTCCTCGTACGAAAGCCCCAGCCGCGCCATGGCCTGGGGCCGCACGTTGTAGATCAGCACGTCGCAGGTGGCCGCCAGCCTGAGAAGCGCCTCGCGGCCCGCCGGCCGCTTCAAGTCCAGCACGATGCTGCGCTTGCTGCGGTTGGCATGCAGGAAAATCCCTCCCATGCCCGGATGACGCGCCGGACCGATGCCGCGCACGTTATCGCCCGCCGGCGGTTCGACCTTGATCACGTCCGCGCCCAGGTCTCCCAGTATCTGGGTGGCGTAGGGCCCCATCAGCACCGTCGTGACGTCAAGGATGCGGACGCCTTCCAATGGCCCGCTCATGCGCCGCTCCCGGAACGACTCGCCTCAACGCGTGGCCCGCGCAACCCGGATGCCCAGCAAGTACCGCTTTCTAACATGACAGCTCCCATTCCAGAATGCCTTGCTGGACATCCTAGGTAAGAACCATGCACGCCGGAAATACTATATTTGGGTCAGCCGATACATTGAAAATATTGGATAAGCATGCCGCGTCAGCCGCGAGCCGGCCGCGGGAATGCGCCCGTCACGCAGCCATCCAGGCCAGCGCGCTCGCCAGCGCCGCAAACCCCGCGCCCGCAAGCACCATCCCGGGCGCATAGGCCAGCAGCGCCCCCAGCGCCATGGTCGCCGCCGTCAACACGCCCAGCCACGCGGCGATGGCCACCGACACGCTCCATGCCTGCAGGCAGGGGATGAGCGCCACTCCCAGGCCCAGGTATCCCGCCGCGCGCCATGCCAGCGTCCAGGGCCCGCCCAGTTCCCGGGACAGCATCTGTTCCTGGTGGCGGGGCATGGACAGGCCCAGCATGGCGCTGGCCGCGAATGCCCACCCCAGGCTGATCCACGCCATCATGGCCGCGCTCCGGCATTCGTCGAGCCTGCGGCAAGCGCATCGTTTGCCGGTGCCGCGCTTGGGGGCTTGCGCTGCAGGCGACTCGCGGGCGACAGGCCGGAGCGGGAAAGCTTGAACGCCATGAAGGCCAGCAGCGCGCCCATGGCGAAGGCGGACAGATCGAATGCCGCCACGCTCCACAGGCCCCGCGCGATGCTGACGGGCAACGCGGCTCCGCCAGTCGCCGCGTTCAGCGCCGGCAGCAGCATCAACAGTCCAGCCGAAAGCGCCAGCGTATCTATCCACGCGCGGCGGTGCGTGCGCAGGCAGGCATACGCCAGGCTCAGCGCCCAAGCCGCGAAAAACCCGCGGATTTCCCAATCCGCCCGCCCGGCGAGCGACGCCGGCAGCAGGCGGTTCATCCAGAAGTACGCCGCGATCGCCAGGAACAGACCGGCCAGCGCGGCCACGTTCGTCGCCTCGACCAGCCGGTGGCCCTTGGGCGTGCGCCCCAGCTTGCGGCGTTCCGGCAACCGCTTGACCACCCAGAGCACCATGCCGCTGGCAACCATGAAGCTGCCCACCATGCCGGAAAGGAACAGCAGCCAGCGCAGGGCCGGACCGGCGAAGCGGCCGAGGTGCGCGCTGGTGAACACGTTGTAGACGGCGACGGCCGCCGTGGGCGCCACCGCCGCCGGGACATCGAGACGCGCGCCGCTGGCCGCGTCGAAGACCGCCCGGCGCGCAACGCCTCGGTCCACCAGGCTTGCGCCCTGCCCTTCGCGCGCCTCGACCGTGACCGCGTGGCCGCCGGGCCGATTCACCGTGAGGGCACCGATGGACGAATCCGGCCACGCAGCCGCCGTCTGGTCCAGAATCGACTGGAGCGCCGCCCGCGGCGGCGCCAGGACGGGCGCATCGTGCCCGGGGGCCTGCACCGGCGCGGCCGGCGCGCGCCGCTCGGCGAAATAGGCGCGGGTATCTCCCTGGTAAGCCGCTTCGATCGGCCAGGGCATGAGCTGGTACATCAAGAGCAACAGGCCGCTGAATGTGATCACGAAATTGAACGGCAATGCCAGCACGGCAGTGGCGTTATGGCCGTCCAGCCAGGAGCGCTGCCCTTTGCGCGGGCGGAAGGTGAAGAAATCCGTGAAGATCTTCTTGTGCGTGATCACGCCGCTGACGATGGCCACGAGCATGAACAAGGTCGCCGCGCCCACGATCCAGCGCGCCCACACTTGCGGCATTCCATAGAGCTCGAAATGGAAGCGGTACAGGAAATCCCCCCCGCGCGTGGCCCTGGGCTCCAGCACCTCGCCCGTGCCGGCGTCCAGCACGGCGCGCTTCAAGCCGGCCCGGCCCGCGGCCGCGCCGGGCTCCCGCCAGGACACTCTTACCGCCGGATCCCGCGGCCCCGGCAGCGAAATCGACCAGACCGTGGCGGCGGGCGCGATGCGCGCCAGGGTATCCATGGTCAGCCCCAGCGTATCCGGGCCCGCCCGCGACCCATGGACCTCCGGCTGCATCCAGGCCGTGATCTCCGTGCGAGCGAAACTCAGCGTGCCGAGCAGGAACACGGCGAACAGCAGCCAGCCGAGCACCAGGCCGGACCAGGTATGCAGCCACGACATCGCCTGGCGCAGGCCCTCGGGCTTCGCATCGGGTCTCATCGCGGCGCCTCGCCGCGCCGGGCGTCGGCGGATGGATTGGACAGAAACGAAAGTGGCGTCATATCGGGAGGTAAAGGTGGGCGGGGCGCATCGCATGCCGCTCCGGGTTCGATCATTGCCCTGTAGACAATCCGTCAGGGGAAATCCTGATGCCTTCGGCCCAATTAAATATCGATATTGAGATTTGTTATCATTATCAAAAATTGGGGCAATACAAATGAGCCGCGACGCGGAAAAGACGGACCGGGGAAACGGGTGGATATCGCTTGATGACTGCTTGCAGTCCGTGCGCCGTGCGGTCTCGGCGCATCTGGGCCGGCAGCATTCGGCGGCCGACCTGGTGCAGGAAGCCTATGCGCGCATGCTGGACCGCCCCGGCCAGGCCCGACTGGGCAATCTCGCGGGATACCTGTACCGGACGGCGATCAACCTCGCCTACAACGCGAGCGCGCGCAATAAGGTCGAAACCCGCGTTTATCAGGAAATGGCGCTGAACCGGGAATCGGTATCGCAGGCGCAGGACCCCGCCCGCATCTATGCCGACCGCCAGCAACTGGCCGAAGTCATGAATGCCATAGACGACCTGCCGCCGCGCTGCCGTGAAGTATTCTTGCTTTATCGTTTCGAAGGCCTGGACCAGGGAGAAATCGCATCCCGGCTGGGCATTTCCCGCAACATGGTCGAAAAGCACGTCATCCGCGCAATGCGCGCCTGCAGGGCCGCCTTGAATCCGTGAACCAGGACCGACATTCTCCGCCGCCAGCGCAGGACGCCGCCGACGACATCGACGACGTCGCCCTGCGCTGGTTCATGACGCTGCGCGAAGCCGGCGCGGATACACACGCCAGCGCGGCGGCGCGCGCGAAACTCGACGAATGGTTGTCCCGCGATCCCCGGCATCGCCGCGCGTTCGAAGCCTGTGAACGCGACTGGCTCAGCTTGCAGCCGCTGGCGGAACGCTATGCGCCCGCGGCGCCCCCGCCCCGACGCGCCCCCAGGCGGCCTCGCTTTGCGCTGGCCATGGCGGCCGTGGTGATGGCCGTCGGCGGCTATCTCGCTTGGCAGACACAGCAATACGCCGACTTCTCGCTGTGGGGCCCGCGCAGTTTCGAAACCGCGCAAGCCGGGTCCGAGGCGCTGGCCATGAGCGATGGAACGCATGTCGTCATGGACGTGGGCACGGAATTGAATGTGGCCTACTCCGGCCAGCAGCGGCGTGTTGCGCTGGCAACCGGGGCGGCATATTTCGATGTCGCGCGCGATCCAGCCCGGCCCTTCGTCGTCGAAGTCGGAAGCGGGTCCGTGCAGGTCCTGGGCACCGCCTTCGAAGTACAGCGCCTGCCGGACGGTTTGCGCGTCAACGTGGCGCGTGGCCATGTGCGGGTGCTTCCGGCGGACGGCGCCCCCCCCGTCGAACTGTTCCCGGGGCAATCCGTGCGCCTGGAGCAGGGTCGCGTCACACCGGTGCGCCCGATCTCCGATTCGCAAGTGGCGGCCTGGCGCCAGAACCGGCTCGTCTTCGAGAACGAAACGCTGGAAGAGGTCGGCCGCGCCCTGAGCCGGCGCGGCGTATGGAGCGTGCAGGTCGATCCTTCCGTGCGGAACCTTCCCGTCACGCTGATCGTGCAGCTCGGCGACGTCGTGAACGCGCTGCAGGCCCTGCCCGACATCGCGCCCGTCGCCGTGACGCGCGCCGGACGCGTGCTGACGATCGCGCCCAGCGGCAAACCCGACCGCATCGAGCCTCCGCGCCGCCTCGGACGCTAAAGCCGCCCCCGCTCGGCCGCGCCATGCCCGTAGCCCCGGCACAAATAAAAACACGTCTCAATATCAGGATTCCACTCGCTGGATTGTCTTTAGGGAATCGAACATCCAGGAAGGGAGAGAATCGCCATGCAGGCCGGAAAGTGCAGGACGCGCGTCAAGAACCGGTGGACGCCGCGCGCGGGGCGGCGGCGCGGGACGGCGCTGGCCGCCATGCTGCTCTGGAGCGTCCACGCGCAAGCGGCGCAAGCGCAAACGCAAGTCGCCCAGACCGGTCAGGCCGTCATGCTAAGCATAGAGTTGCAGCCGCTGGAGAAAACGCTGGTCGAGCTGAGCCGGTACACCGGGCTGTCGATCGCCTTCGACCCCCAGCAGGTCCGGGGCATACAGGCGCCCGCCATCCACGGCGAAATGACGCCCGAACAGGCGCTGCGCAGCGCGTTGTCCAATAGCGACCTGGTCTATACCCTGCGCGGACAGGTCGCCACGGTCCGCCCGCAGGGCGTGGCCCAGCTGGCGCCGGTCACCGTCTCGGGAGACGGCCTGTCCGGCTACATCGCCGACACGCCGACGTCCATCGCGACCAAGACTTCCCTGCCGCCGCGGCAGACGCCCTTTACGATCAACCAGGCACCCAAGGAGCTGATCGTCGAGCGCGGGGACGCCAATATCTACGACACGCTGGAAGGCTTCGCCGGGGTAACCACGACCAGCGGCAATGGCGACATCGGCCAGAGCATGTCGCGCTCGATCAACGTGCGCGGCTTCTCCACGGGTGGCGCGGGACAATTGCTGATAAATGGCCAGCGCACCTACAGCTCGGCCTCCACGGCACGCAGCCCCGACAGCCTGGAGCGCGTGGAACTGCTGCGCGGCCCCGCGGCGCTGTACTACGGCGCCGCCGAGCCCGGCGGCATCGTCAACTATACCTACAAGCGCCCGCAGGCAGAGGCGGCCTATACGATCCGCGGGCGCACGGACAGCAAAGGCTCCTACGGATCGATGGTGGACATGACCGGCCCCTTGAACCAGGACGCCACCCTCCTGTACCGCCTGGTCGGCAGCTACACGCACACCGAAGACGACCAGGACCACATCTGGCAGGAACCCAAGAGCGCGCTCGCCGCGCTGACCTATGCGCCGAATTCCCGGTTCGACACGACCCTGACGTACGAGCGCATGGACATGCGGGCCGTTCCGGAACAGGAAAACAATATGCGGATCAGCAATCCGAAAAGCCCCTATTACGGCGGCTACTATCCGGTGCCCCGCGATTTCTTCTGGGGCAGCCTCAACGACCGGGCAGTCATGCAAACGGACAGCCTGCTCTGGGACGCCCGCTGGCGGCCGAACAACAGCTTCAACGTTTCCGCGTACGCCAACTACCAGGAAACCAAGCAGTGGTGGCAGAACACGCGCGTGAATAATGCCGGCAACGGCCCGGACGCGAACGGCAATGTGCAACGCTACGTGAGCGGACGGCAGAGCCGCGACCGCAACTGGTCCGTCGGCATGGACTTGAGCGGCGAGGCCCATACCGGCGCATTCCGCCACGACTGGCTGACGGGCATGGGCTACGGCCACACGCAAACCCGGTCCAGCGGGCGCAAAGTGGCCTCGGACTCCCGGCCGGGCCAGCCGTACACGCCGGGGCCGCTGAACATCTTCGATCCCGACTACGGCAACTGGGCGTACCAGGACCGCATCTGGGAAGACCCGCTGGGCGAAGCCACCAAGCGCAATGACCTGAACCTGTATTTCCAGGACATGCTGCATTTTCCGAACGACAGGACCCGGCTGCTGCTGGCGATGGGATGGGCCCAGTTCGACAACCGCCCCGCCGACCGCGAGCAGCGCAACAAGATCAGCAAATGGTCGCCGCGCATCGCGCTCATGCACGACTTCACGCCGAGCACCACCGTCTACGCGAGCTACGGCGAATCGTTCTACCCGAACGAGTTGAACCTGCTGGACATGAGCGGCCAGTACATCACCAAGCCGCAGGAAGGAAAGCAGTACGAGCTCGGCATCAAGCAGGACCTTTTCGATGCGCGCGCCATGTTTACCGCGGCGGTCTTCCGCATCGACAAGAAGAACATGCCGATGGCCGCGCAGTCCGAAGGCCAATGCGATCCCCTGGCCGCGCCGGCGCCCGGCACGCCGGGCAGCGCCGACGGCACCGGCGACTGCCGCACGGGGCTGGCGGGCCTGGAACGTTCGCAGGGCATAGAGCTCGAACTCTCCGGCCTGCTGACGGACTGGTGGGCCGCGTCGCTCTCCTACGCATACCTGAAGACCGAATACGTGGACACGGCCGATCCCTACGCCCAGGGCCGCAGCAAGCCCAATATGCCCGCCCACAACGTCGCGCTATGGAACAAGTTCCGCGTCTACCAGGACCCCGACTACGGCACGGCGCACGTGGCCGTGGGCCTGCGGGCCTGGAGCAAGAGCCACAACGCCTGGCGCGACCCCAGCGTGGGAACGTACTACAACCCCTACTCCCGGACCGACTACAACCCGGGTTACGGGATCGTGGACCTGGCGCTGTTCTACAACAACACGCTGGCCAACGGCATGGACCTGAAGCTGCAGCTCAACATCAAGAACCTGTTCGACAAGACCTACTACGACCGCAACCGGTTCGCGAACGGCTCGACCATCGTGTGGGGCAATGAACGCCGGGCGATGCTGAGCGCGGAATTGAGCTTCTAGCCCGCTACCGGGCCCCCCTTGCCCCGCTTGCCGCCCGCATACCAGCACGCCAGGGCGGCCAGGGCGCAAGCGGCCCAGACCGCCCAATGCAGCGGCGTGGCCAAGGCGGCGCGCAGGCCGGCGTCGGGGGCCAGCGCCAGCAAATCTGCCGGAATGACCGCCAGCCACAGCAAGCCCGCCGCCCGCCATTGCTCCCGCCACAACCAGGAACCACGCTGCGCCAGCGCGTGCGCCCCGCAAGCGCCCCAGGCCAGGAAGAAAGCCAGCACCTCGCGCTCATGCAAGCCTGGAGATGCCGGCCAGGCAAGACGGTTGGCCAGCAGATAGGCGGCGCAAGCGCATACCGGTCCGCAGACCATGGCCACGTTCAGGCGGTGCGCGGCCCGCCCGAACGCCGAAGCGGCCGAGGCCGGCCGGGCCGCGTATAGCACCAGCCCCGTGGAGATCATCGCGGCGCCGCACAGCGCCAGAAGGAAATACAGCGCGCGCAGCAGCGGCGCGGCGTAATAGCCGTAATGCAGTCCGCCCAGCGTCCGGATGAGTTGCAGGGATCCGGGATACGCCGTGTGCGCATCGACGATTTCCGCCGTGGCGGCGCGCATCGATACGCGATCGGGAAACGCCATCAGCCTGTCGTCGAAGCGGCGCCACACGTCCGCCATGGCCCCTTGCGTGCCTGGCTGCCTGACCTCGACCACAGCGGCCTTGCCTGCGCCCAGGATGGACTCCGCCCGCTGCGCCAGCGCCGCCAAGGGCTGCATGGCTGCCGCGTTCCCCGGCGCGGGCGTGGCCGGCGGCCGAGGAAAGACCTCGGCCACCATCGCCCCCATGTCCCCGCCAAACCGACTGTGCACGCCCGCCGGCAGATAGGACAGCAATAGCGTACTCAACGCGGTAATCACGATCATGCAATGGAAAGGCAGGGGCAGCACCGACAGCGCATTGTGAGCGTCCAGCCAGGCGCGCCCCGGCGAGGCTCGCGGCCGGAATGTGAAGAAGTCCGCGAAGAACCGGCGATGCACAATGACGCCCGAAACCAGCGCTACCAATAGGGCCAAGCTGCACGCTCCCACCAGCCATATGCCGGCCTGCCCAGCGTGCAGGCTGTAGTGGAACTCCACCAGGAACTCGCCTCCCTCCGTGTCGCGCAACTGAATCTCGCGGCCACTGGCCGGGTCCAGCATCGCGGTTCCTTCGCCCTCCTCGCCGTGCCATGACAGCGCCATCAAGGGATGGCGCGCGTCAGGCAGCTCGACCCGCCATGATGCCGCGCGGGAGGCATGGCGTTCCAGCCATGCCTGCGCCAGGGCGAGGGACCGATTCCCGCTCGCCGAGCCTGCCGCCGCGCTTTCGGGCGTCATCCAACGGCCGATCTCCGGCGCGTACACGCTCAGCCCGCCGGTCAGGAATACCGCAAACGCAATCCAGCCGAACAGCAGGCCCACCCAGGTGTGCAGCCAGGACATGCGCTGGCGCAGGCTGCCTTCCGGATAGGCGTTCATGGCGCCAGCCCCCACCGCAAGCCCAGCGCCCCGATACAGCCTGCCGCGATGGCCAGCCACACCCGGGCCGAGCTGCGCGCCGCGAAGCACCATATGGCCAGGGCCGCATAGGCGGGAATCGCCAGCAACGCCGGATAGAGAATGGCGTCGGCCGGCGGCCATGGCAGCCAGGCCGCGGCCGCCGCCATGGCCGATACGAGCGCATAGCCGCCGAGCGTGGCGGCCAGTGCGCGCGCCAGCGTCCCGCGCCAGCCGCCGCGCCGCGTCACCATGCGTACTTCATCGTGGCCAGCACCAGCCGTCCGGCGCCGTAGGTGCAAGAGGTGGTCGTGATGCAGGTGCCCACATAGGTCCGGTCGAACAGGTTGCTGACGTTCAGCGCCACGCTCAGCCCGCGCATCTCGGGCCGCATCTGCCCCAGGTCATAGGACAACGCCGCATCGACGAGCGTGACCGACGGAATGCGCAGCGTGTTCGCAGCGTCGCCCCAGTCGGCGCCGATATAGCGCACGCCCGCGCCCAGCCCCAATCCCTGCAGCGGCCCGCCCTGCACCTTGTAGCCCAGCCATGCCGCCGCCTGATGCGCCGGCGCGTAGAACTGCTTCTTGCCTTCGCGCGATTGGGGCACGCCATCGATGACGTCGACATTGGAGCTCTTGGTCACGACGGCGTCGACATACGAGTAGGAGGCGACGAGATCCCAGCCGCCGCCCAGGCTGGCCTTGCCTTCCAGTTCTATGCCGCGCGCGCGCGTCTCGCCGGTCTGGGCCTGGAAGCCCGGCGGCCGTCCCGGCGTGGTGTCGCTGGTCAGCACATTGGTCTGCGTCAGCTGATAGGCGGACAAGGTCACCATGCTGTCGCTGCCGGGCGGCTGGTATTTCAGTCCGGCCTCGATCTGCCTGCCCTTGGACGGCTGGAACGGGTTGCTCTCGTAGTCAGTGCCGCCCGTGGGCGCGAACGAGGTGGAGTACGCCACATAGGGCGCCAAGCCGTTTTCCAGGAGGTAGGTCAGCCCCGCCCTGCCGGTAAAGGCCGAATCGCTCTGCGACACCTTGCCCGAGGTCATCCGGTTGCGGGTGGTGCTGCTCGCCATATCGTAGCGTCCGCCCAGTGTCAGCAGCCAGTTGCCATAGGAAAGCTGGTCCTGCAGGTAGACGCCGGACTGCTCGGTGTTCTGGAGGGCGTCGATGCGCGGGATCAGGTCCTGCACGCCAGGCCGCGGCAGGCCATAGACCGGATCGTAGAGATCCAGCGGCGGCACGCCGGCGATGACATTGGCGAACTTGTAGGTATCGCGCATGCTCAGGTAGTCGAAGCCGGCCAGGAACTCATGGCCCACGGCGCCGGTGCGGAAACGCGCGATAGCCTGCGTATCCACATTCAGCGTCGAGCCGGTGCCCTGGCCGCGCGACATGGTGCGCGACCAGGTGCGCATGTCGACCGGGTTGAGCAGGTAGCCCACGGTGGTGCGCGCCTCGCCCCGCATGTGGCTGTAGCGCAATTGCTGCTTGACGGTCCAGGTGTCGTTGAACTGGTGCGAGAACAGGTATCCGGCCGAAAACTGCTCCCGGTCATAGGCGTCCCAGCCCGGCTCGCCCGCAAAGCGGTCGCGCGGAATGCGGCCGTTGGGATTGGAATAAAGCGTGCCGTCCGCCGGCAGGTTGCCGTACAGCGGCACCTGGTGATCCTTCTGGTAAAAGCCCAGCAGGGTCAGCGAGGTAACTGCCGATGGCCGCCAGGTCAGCGCCGGCGCCACGAAGGTGCGGTCTTCTTCCGAATAATGCGGGGACTGGGCCGCGTCGCGCTGAAGACCCACCAGGCGGTAGCTCCATTGCCCCGCTTCGTCCACGGGGCCGCCCAGGTCGAAAGCGGCCTGGGCCCGGCCGTAGCTGCCTGTCTGCAATTCGATTTCGCGCCGCGGGGTCTCGGTGGGCAGCTTGCTCACCATGTTGATCAGGCCGCCCGGCGTATTCTGGCCGTACAGCACCGAGGACGGCCCCTTCAGGACCTCGATCCGCTCCAACCCGTAGGGCTCGATCTGTAGCATGCCGAAACTGTAGGCGCCATACGGCAGCCGCGCGCCGTCCAGGTTGTTGCGCGCCGCGTAGCCGCCGCGCAGATAGATGTTGTCGTAGCGCAGGTCCGCGCTGCCGCCCGGGGCATAGACGCCCGGGGTGTAGGCCAGCGCCTCGACGACACTGCGCGAACCGCGCATCGTGATCTCGTCGCGCGTCACCACGTTCACCGTTTGCGGAATTTCCAGGATCGGGGTTTCGGTCTTGGTGCCCGCGGCGCTGCGCTGCGCCACCAGGCCTTCGTCCACGCCCCGGGCGTATTCGCTCGCGCCCTCCACCCGCACCACCGGCAGCAGCGTCGGTTCCGCGGGAAGCAACCGCAGCGTGTAGACGTTGGCGCCGTCGCGCCGCGCAGCCAGCGGCGTGCCGGCCAACAGCCGAGCCAACCCCGCCTCTACCGGCCAAGCTCCCTGCAGGCCCGCCGTGCGCCGGCCTTCGGCCAGGGCCGGATCGAACGACAGATTGATGCGCGCGGCCCCCGCGAACGCGGCCAGCGCCGGTCCCAGCGGACCGGCGGGGATATCGAACTGCGGCAGCGCGGACGCCCCGGACGCCGAGCCGGCCGGCTGCGCCAGGACGGCGGGCGCGGCCGCCATCCATCCCAGCGCCGCGCACAAGGCGCTTGCGGCCGCCCGACGGCTCGCCCAATGAGGCGGCCTGGCCGCGGTGTGCTTGCTTGAAACCATGCTGATCCCGACAGAGTGCTAGCGAAGGTGCTATATGGACTTGTCGGCCGAGAGAGAAAAAGGTGCCAAAAAGAAAGGCCCCCAACGCCGCGCACGCGATGCGCGCTTGGCCCCTGGGAGCGGTCCGGCTAGGCAGGAACCACAGTCACCCAGTAGCGGCTGCGGAACACCAGCCGCACCGGCAAGCTGCGCGATACGGCCAGCAGCGCCGCATCGGTGTCGTCCACCTGGAATCCCCCCGAAATGCGCAGGTCGGCAACCGCGGGGTCGCAGCGCAGCAGCCCGGGGCGATAGCGCCCAAGCTCTTGCAGGAAGTCGGCCAGCCGCTGGCCATCGGCATACAGCACGCCATCCAGCCAGGCCTGCGGCGGATGCGGGCTGGCGTGCGGCGGCTGCACCCTGTCGGCGGAGAATTCCGCGCATTGCCCGGCGCTCAGGACCAGGCCGGCGGACGCCCCGCGCGGCTGCAGCCGCACCTGGCCTTCGATCACGGCGACGCGGCTGCGCGAGTCCAGTTGCCGGACGCTGAAGTAAGTGCCCAGCGCCTGCGCGCTGCCTTCGGCGGTGCGCACGAGCAGGGGCCGGGGATCGGCATGCACGGCATGCGCCGTCCGCAGCAGGATTTCCCCTTCCCTGAGCAACACCAACCGCCGCTCCTCGGAATAGTCCAGGTCCACCGCGCTGGCGGTGTTGAGCACCAGGAGGCTGCCATCGGGCAGTTCGATCCGCCGGCGCTCGCCGCTGCGCGTGGCGTAGTCGGCCGTCCAGGCCTGCCAGGGCGCCGTGCGCCACGCCAGCCAGCCGGCCGGCAGCGCGACGATCAGGCCCGCCAACACGCGCAACCCCGCGCGTCGCGACGCGCCCGCCTCCAACGCCGCGCGGCCCAGGCCCGGCGGCAGCCCGCCCAGCCTGGCCAACACGGCCTGGGCCCGCGCCCAGGCGCGGTCGTGCTCGGCGCTGCGCTGGCGCCAGCGCTCACAGGCTTGCCGGTCGGCTTCGGAAAAACGGCCCGAATGCAGCCGCACCAGCCAATCGGCGGCTTCGCCCGCTATCTTGGGGTCGATGGAATCCGGCACGGAAGTCATGGCGCGGCCAGGATGCAGTGCTTGAAAGCCTCGGCCATATAGCGCTTGACCGTGCGCAGACTGACTCCCATCTCGGCGCCAATCTCCTCGTACGTCAGCCCGTCGAGCTGCGACAACAGGAACGCGGCCCGGACCTTGTCCGGCAGGACCGCCAGCAAGGCGTCCACTTCCCGCAGGGTCTGCTGTATGGCCAGGCGCTGCTCTTCGGACGGAACATGCTGCGCCGGCATGGCCGCCAAGGCCTCCAGATAGGCCTGCTCAAGCGCATGGCGCCGGTACATGTCCACCATGAGGCGCTTGGCGATGGTGGTCAGGTAGGCACGCGGTTCCTGCAGTTCCGGCATGGCCCGGCGCCGGTAGGCGCTCAGCAGCCCGACGAAGGTGTCCTGGGCCAGGTCGGCGGCGTCGGCGCTATTGCCCAGCCGTCGGCGCAGCCAGCCGAACAGCCAGCCATGATGCGCGTCGTAGAGACGCTGCACGGCGACGGCGGAAGTCTGCTCGGGAAAAGACATGGCAAGGCGCGGCCTGATTCTTCAGAAATGGGAATTAATCGCAATTATCGCCACAAACCCCTATGCCGGCAATCCGCCATCTCAATACAGATTGCGCTTCGCGTCCTGCTTCAACGCAAAGTCGATCAGCTTGGCCGGGAAGATGGTCTTGATCTGGTCGCGGAACATCTGCCCCAGCGTGGGCAGCGCCGAGCGCGGCACGCGCTTGTCCGGGTTCCAGAGGTCCGCCCGCTTGAGCGCCTTGCTGCAATGCAGGTAGACCTCCCGCGCCTGCACCACCACCACCGAACGCGGCCGCTTGTCCTGCACCACGAAACGCTCCATCAGGCTCTCTTCGACCGACACCCGCGCCACGCCGTTGACCCTGAGCATTTCATCGATGCCCGGAATGAAAAACAGCAAGCCCACCCCGGGTTCGTGCACCACGTTGGTCAGGGTGTCCAGGCGGTTGTTCCCGGGCCTGTCGGGAAACGCCAGGTGGAAGTCATCCAGCACCTGCGCAAATCCGGGATCCCCGCCGCGCGGCGACACGTCGGCCAGCGCCCCCGGCCGGCTGCTGCCGATGCAGAAAAACGGCGACAGCGCGATGAAACGGCGGGCGTGCGCGTCGAACCGGTCCATCGTCTTGTCGATGACCGCCGCTGGCGGCTTGGCGTAGACGCCGCGCAGGGCGGCTTCCGATTCGAGATCGTGCCTGGCGTCGGGGGCGACGGTCCCATCGGAGCTGGTTGTTGGCGGTCCGTTCATCGGCTGCTCCTGGCATGGAATTGGAAGGAAGTGGGCCGCGATGGCACGGATAAAATTATAAATGAGAATCAATACATAGATCTCATATTCTTACCGTTTCCTGAACCAATACGCAAAGGGTGTACTCTGGGAACAGCAGGCACGGCGCGAACCGCCGGCCAGCCCGTCGTAGGAGACCCGCTCATGGCTGCCCTATTCCCTGGCCTGACGTCCGGAATCTATTCGATGTTCCGCATGCTGCGCGGCTTGGCGATGGCCTTGGTGACGGCGGCACTTGCTGCGACCGCAGCAAACGCCCAGCAGGTCGGGGACGGCCGGCAAACCGCCGTGGTGCTCTCCCTGGACGGCATCGTCGGCCCCGCCACCGCAGACTATCTGATCCGCGGCCTGGCCGCCGCGCGCGAACAGGAAGCGACAGTGGTCGTGCTGCGCATCGATACTCCCGGCGGGCTCGACGCGTCGATGCGCGACATCATCCACGCGATCCTCGCCTCCCCCGTGCCCGTCATCGCCTATGTGGCCCCGAACGGATCGCGCGCGGCCAGCGCGGGCACCTACATCCTCTACGCCAGCCACGTCGCGGCCATGGCGCCGGCGACGAACCTGGGCGCGGCCACGCCCATTTCGCTGGGCGGCAGTCCCTCGCGGCCCGCGGAGCCGGCTTCCGGCAAAAAGCCGGCGCCAGGCGGTGAAGACGCCGCGCCGCCCTCGCCTCCCAAGGATGCGGGCGAGTCCAAGGCCATCAACGACGCCGTGGCCTACATCCGCTCGCTGGCCGCCTTGCGCGGACGCAATGCGGACTGGGCGGAACAGGCGGTGCGCTCGGCCGCCAGCTTGTCGGCCGGCGAAGCGCGCGCGCAGAACGTGATCGACCTGATCGCCGACGACCTGCCGGACCTGCTGGCCAAGGCAGATGGACGCAGCGTCAAGGTGGGCAACAACGAAGTGGTCCTGCATACCAAGGGGCTGCGGCTGCTGGAACGCGAGCCCGATTGGCGCACGCGATTGCTGGCCGTGATCACGAATCCCAACCTCGCGCTCATGCTGCTGATGGTCGGCGTATACGGGCTGATCTTCGAGTTCATGAGCCCGGGCTCGCTGTTTCCGGGCATCCTCGGCGCGATCTGCCTGCTGATCGGCCTGTACGCCCTGTCCGCGCTGCCGCTGACCTACGCCGGCGTCGCCCTGGTGCTGCTAGGAAGCGCGCTGATGGTGGCGGAGATATTCACGCCATCGGTCGGCATCCTCGGGGTCGGCGGCGCGATCTCCTTCGTTCTGGGCGCGCTGCTGCTGGTCGATACGGACATGCCGGCCTACGAGGTCTCGCTGCCGCTGGTGGCGGGTGTGGCCGTGGCAAGCCTGGGCATGACCTTCCTGATCGGCCGGCTGGCGCTGCGCTCGCGCCGGGCGCCCATCGTCAGCGGCGTCGAGGCGCTGATCGGGCAACGCGCCAAGGTCCTGAGCTGGACCGGCGCGCAAGGTTATGTCGCCGCGGCCGGCGAGCGCTGGCGGGCGACCGGCCCGACCGGGCTTGCCGCCGGCGACACGGCGGTGATCGAGTCGGCGCAGGGCGTCACCCTGCGCGTTCGCGCGGATGCCGGCGCGCCCCCGCCACGAACACCCGCGTAGCGCCCCGCCTGCGCGGCCCCACTCGACCCTCACTTTCCAGGAGCCTGCCATGTTGATGAACCTTGCCTTCTACGGCCCCATTCTCGTGCTGGCGCTGGCGCTGTTCGCGCTGGCGGTGCGCATCCTGCGCGAGTACGAGCGCGGCGTGATCTTCACGCTGGGGCGCTTCACCGGCGTCAAGGGCCCCGGGCTGATCCTGATGATTCCCGTGGTCCAGCAGATGGTGCGCGTGGACCAGCGCATGGCGGTCTTCGACGTGCCCAGCCAGGATGTGATCTCGCGCGACAACGTTTCGGTAAAGGTGAACGCCGTCATCTACTTCCGCGTGATCGACCCCGAGCGCTCGGTGATCCAGGTGGAGAACTTCCGCCAGGCGACCAGCGAGCTGGCGCAGACCACCCTGCGCTCCGTGCTGGGCAAGCACGACCTCGATGAGATGCTCTCGGAGCGCGACAAGCTGAACAACGACGTGCAGGAAATCCTCGATTCGCAGACCGATGCCTGGGGCATCAAGGTGGCGAACGTGGAGATCAAGCACATCGACCTGAACGAAGGCATGGTGCGGGTCATCGCCCGGCAAGCCGAGGCGGAGCGCGAGCGGCGCGCCAAGGTCATCCATGCCGAGGGCGAGGAACAGGCCGCCCAGATGCTGCTCAACGCCGCGCGCACGCTGTCGCAGCAGCCGGAGGCGATGCAGCTGCGCTACCTGAGCACGCTGGCCATGATAGGCACGCAGAACAACTCGACCATCGTTTTTCCATTCCCGACCGAGTTGGGGCAGGTGCTGCGGAAATTTGCGGGGAAGGACGAAACCTGAGGGCGGCGGGGAACGATCCCGCCCGCGGGGTTACATGCCGGCCAGCTTGTCGATGATGGACTGCCGGATGTTGTCGATGTGGCGCATCGTCTCGGCGGACGCGGCTTCCGCATCCCCCCTGGCCAGCGCATCGATCATTGCCATGTGCTCGCCACAGACCGGCACCATGCGCTTTTCGAGCCGCTTGAGCGAGAACATCCGGGTCTTCTGCCGCAGATTGGCGATCATGCTGGCAAGCAGCTCGTTGCCACAGTACTCGGCGATCAGCCCATGCAGCTCCGCATCCAACTGCTGGTGCAGCGGATCCGCCGGAGAGTCCATGTTCATCAATGCCTCTATGCGCTTGCGCAGGTCGGCCAGCTTTTCCGCCGGCACGTTGCCGGCCGCCCGGGCGGCGGCGTCCGACTCCAGCATCCGGCGGATATAGAGCCCCTCCATGAGCTCCTGCAAGGTGACCTGGCGCACGAACAGCCGGTTATTGGACTTGCGTTCGAGCATCCGCTCGCCTTCGAGCCGATGCATGGCTTCGCGCAGCGGAGTGCGGGATACGCCCAGCCGCAGCGCAAGCATGCGCTCCTGCACTTGCTCACCCTGTTTCAGCTCACGCGACAGGATCAGGTCGACCAGGGCGTCGTACGCCTGATTCGCCAGTCCCTTTCCGTTGCTTTCGGCCTCCTGGCCATCTTGTTCTGTGAGTTGACCCGTAGTCATGGCTCCTGTTCGCGCCCGATTTAAAGAATGCAGTTTGGCACATATTCGTCAAAAACCCCGCTGGCCTCCACCCGCGGCGCTCGTGTCCAGGCTTGGCTACGCCTGACCGCCTGGCTCCGGGACCAATCCATTCCGGGAACCTGTGCCGATCGGTACCCCGAACCGCCTGCGCGGCCCCTTGGGAAGTCATCCATTCCCGTTATTTCACCCACAACCTTAAAGCAACTTCAATGTTACCAAATAAAGGTATATAGGTGGTATACCGGATGTACTTCCGCTTGTATACCACGCAAGATCGGGTTTCCTTCCACGCTGTTCCTGGGTTCCACATGACTACCGCTCCCCTTGACTTGCGTTTATCCGACCGTCTTTCCACGGCCAGTCCCTCGGCCACCGGCGCTGTCAGCGAATTGGCTCGCCGCCTGGCCAGCGAGGGCCGTTCGGTCATCAGCCTGAGCGAAGGGGAGCTGGATTTCGATACGCCCGCGCATATCCAGCACGCGGCGATCAAGGGGATCGTGGATGGCCATACCCGCTATACCGGGGTGGGCGGCTCGCCTGCCCTGAAGGCCGCGGTGGTGCGCAAGTTCGCGCGCGACAATGGCCTGGACTACACCGCCTCGGAGGTCATCGCGGCCACCGGCGCCAAGCAGATCCTGTTCAACGCGATGCTGGCGACCATCAACCCCGGCGATGAAGCGATCATCGTGGCGCCGTATTGGGTTTCCTACAGCGAAATGGTGAAGATCGCGGGCGGCGAACCCGTCATCGTCACGCCCGACGCCAGCCGGAATTTCAAGATCACCCCCGACGAACTGGCATCCCGCATTACGCCGCGCACGCGCTGGCTGATTCTGAACGCCCCCTGCAATCCGTCGGGCGCGCTCTATACGCGCGACGAACTGCGCGCCCTCGCGGACGTCGTCCGCCAGCATCCGCGGCTCATGGTCCTCTCGGACGACATCTACGAGAAGATCGTGTACGAGGGAGAATTCATCTCGTTCGTGCAGGCCTCGCCCGACATGCGCGAACGCACCCTCACCGTGAACGGGGTTTCCAAGACCTACGCCATGACGGGCTGGCGCCTGGGCTACGCGGGCGGACCGGCCTGGCTGATCAAGGCGCTGGAACTGCTGCAGTCGCAAAGCACCAGCAATCCGTCGTCGGTCAGCCAGGTCGCGGCGGCGGCGGCGCTCGACGGCCCGCAGGAGTTTCTCGATGTCTGGCGCGAGCGGCTGCGCGCCCGCCGGGACATGGCGCTGTCCATCCTGCAGGGCGCCGCTCCCCTGTTGACGATTACCCGCCCGCCGGCGGCGTTCTACCTATTCGCCAATTGCGGCGGCGCCATCGGCGCCCGGACGCCCAAGGGAGAACGCATATCGACCGACTCCGATCTTGCCCGCTACCTGATCGAAGAGGCCGGCGTGGCGGTCGTTCCAGGCACGGCGTTCGGACTGGCGCCCTACCTGCGGCTGGCGTTCGCCCTGTCCGATGAACGACTCAAGCTCGCCTGCGAGCAGATCGTCGCAGCCTGCGCGCTGCTCACCCGCGATTGACCCGCATCGTGCCCCTCTCCGCATCCACCATGCCCGCCGCTGTCCTGCGCGACGCGCGGATCGAGCCGGTCGGCGACCGCTGCCTGCTGATCCGCCTGGGCGAACAGGCCGGCGTCGAGATCAGCCGGGCAGTGCACGCCGTGACCGCCCTGCTCATCGCCAACAAGCCGCTCGGCGTGATCGACGTGGTGCCCGCCTTCACGACCGTCGCCGTGCATTTCCAGCCGGCGGCGTTCCCGAAGGGCGCCGGCCTGCCCTCTGCGCAATTGACGCGCCATCTTGAAGCCCTGCTGTCGCAGGACCTGCCGGTGCTGTCCACGGAAGGACGCGCAATCGAAATACCGGCCTGCTATGGCGGCGAGTTCGGCCCGGACCTGGAGGATGTCGCGCGGCATTGCGGCCTGAGCCCCGACGAAACGATCGCGCTGCACTGCGGCGCCCCGCTCACGCTCTATGCCTTTTTCTTCTCGCCCGGCAATCCTTTCGCCGGGCCGCTGGATCCGCGCCTGCAGATCGGGCGCCGCAGTTCGCCTCGCACTCGCGTGGAGGCGGGCTCCGTGGCCATCGCCAACGGCATTTCCTCGATTTACCAGGACGCCTCTCCCGGCGGCTGGAACGTCATCGCCCGCACGCCCTGGAATCTCTTCGACGTGCGCCGGGATCCGCCGACGCGCCTGCGCCTCGGAGACCGGCTGACGTTCAGGCCGATCTCGCCGGACGAGTTCCGCGATCTTCTGGAGCCGCGGCCATGAGAACCATGCTTGTCGACCGCCCCGGCATGCTCAGCACACTGCAGGACACGGGACGCCTGGGCCACCAGCAGTACGGCGTTTCGGTCAACGGCCCGATGGACGAATGGTCGCATCGCGTGGCCAACGCCCTCGTCGGAAACCCCGAAGACGCGGCGGTGCTCGAATGCACCCTCAACGGGCCGCGCCTGTCCTTTTCCGAGCACACGCTGGTCGCCCTCTGCGGCGCCGCCATGAACGTGACGGCGGACGGGCAACCCGTGCCCTATGGGCGCGCGGTGCTGCTGCGCCGCGGCGTGGTCCTGGACATCGGCGCCCGCACCGCCGGCGCGCGCCTGTACCTGGCGGTGCGGGGCGGCCTCGCGCCGGACCCCGTGCTGGGCAGCCGCAGCACCAACGTGCGCGCCGGCTTCGGCGGCTTCCACGGCCGCCCGTTGCGCAAGGGCGACCACGTGCCCCTGAGCCCCCCGCGCCGGGGCGCCCCCGCCCTGCCCATCGAACGCCGGATGGTGCAAAGCGGGCTCCCCATGCTGTCGGCCCTGCCCGTGGACGTGGCGCAGCCGGCAAGGCGCGAAGGAGTGTTGCGCGTCATTCCTGGCCCGCACTGGAACGCGTTCACGGCGCCGGCCCGGGCGGATTTCGAACGGCGTCCCTACAAGGTCACCCCCCAGTCCGACCGCATGGG
Organism: Achromobacter denitrificans NBRC 15125; assembly: GCF_001571365.1. Classification (GTDB taxonomy): domain Bacteria; phylum Pseudomonadota; class Gammaproteobacteria; order Burkholderiales; family Burkholderiaceae_B; genus Achromobacter; species Achromobacter denitrificans. The sequence continues at coordinate 87,840 of NZ_BCTQ01000013.1, forward strand.
CATACGTCTTCAAGGACCCGCCCTGATGCTCGACCGCCCGATGGAGCTGGTTTCGGAAGCCACCGTCTTCGGCACCGTGCAAGTGCCCCCCGACGGCCAGCCGATAGTGCTCATGGCCGACCGCCAGAGCGCGGGCGGCTACCCGAAGATCGGGTACGTGGCGAGCGCCGATCTTCCTTTGCTCGCCCAGGCCATGCCTGGCGATGAACTGTATTTCGAAGCCATCACGCAAGCCGACGCCGAAAACGCCTGGCAAGACTTCGAAGAACGCTTGCAGCACCTGCGCCGATCCGCCGCGCAGGCGTTGGAATCCTGAAGCACGGACTCCGCTCCCCAGACGATCCCAGGAGAAAACACTATGCCATCCATCGATATCAACTGCGACATGGGCGAGAGCTTCGGACCCTGGGTCATGGGCCAGGATCTCGAACTGTTCGCGCACGTCACCTCCGCCAACATCGCTTGCGGCTTCCACGCCGGCGATCCCGACGTCATGCTCAGGACGGTGCGCGCGGCCATCGAGGCCGGCGTCGCCATCGGCGCGCATCCGGGGCTGCCCGACCTGCAGGGTTTCGGCCGCCGGACCATGTCGATGACGCCGGACGAAGTCTATGCCCTGGTGATCTACCAGGTTGGCGCCCTGGACGCCTTCGCCCGCTCCCAGGGAGGCCGTCTGCACCACGTGAAGACGCACGGGGCGCTCTACAACATGACCGCGCGCGACCCGGCGTTGGCGAACGCCGTCGCGCGCGCCGTCCATGACCTGGACCCGGCGCTGCCGATCTACGTCGCCAACGCCGCGATCGCGCGGGCGGCCCGCGATTTCGGCCTCCCCGCGGTCTTCGAGGTTTACGCGGACCGCACTTATCAGGACGACGGCACCCTCACGCCGCGCTCCCTGCCCCACGCCATGATCGAGGACGTCGACCAGGCCATTGCGCAGGTCAAGCGCATGGTGAAGGACGGCGTGGTGCGATCGCTGTCCGGCAAGGACGTCCCCATCGCGGCCGACACCCTATGCATCCATGGCGACCAACCCGGCGCCGTGCAATTCGCAAGCCAGATCCGCACCGCCCTGGAGGCCGAGGGCATCGCGGTCAAGACCATCTGACGAAACGCAGCACCGGCCACACCCCATTCCCCGGAAGGCGAAAGCCCCGTCCCCCTCAAGGAAAGACTCGCATGTATTCTGTCCTGGCTACCCAATCACCCGCCCCTTCTCGCGGCAAGCGCCCGTTCCTCGCGCTGGCGCTGGCGGCCGCCCTCGCGTTCGCGGGCACCAGCGCGCAGGCCCAGACGCAAGGCGGCACGCTGCGCGCCATCGTCCAGCCCGAGCCGCCCATTCTCATGCTGGGCCTCAATCAGCAGATCCCGACGCAATACGTCGCGGGCAAGATCTACGAAAGCCTGCTGACCTGGACGCCGGCGCTGGAGCCCGCGCCGGGGCTGGCCAAGTCGTGGTCCATCTCCGACGACGGCAAGGTCTACGTGTTCGAACTGCAATCCGGTGTCAAGTGGCATGACGGCAAGCCCTTCACCGCGGACGACGTCGTGTTCTCCATCGACAAGTTCCTGCGCGAGGTGCACCCGCGAGCCCGCGTCATCATCACCCAGTTCGTCGAGTCGGTCACCGCGGTGAATCCCGAGAAGGTGGAGATCCGCCTCAAGCAGCCCTTCGCCCCGTTCCTGAAGGCATTCGTCAGCGACAACATGCCGATGGTGCCCAAGCACATCTACGACGGCACCGACTACAAGACCAACCCTGCCAACCAGACCCCCATCGGAACCGGCCCCTTCAAGCTGAAGGAGTGGAAACGAGGGTCCTACATCATCCTGACCCGCAACCCCGACTACTGGCAGAAAGGCAAGCCCTACCTGGACGAGATTGTCTTCAGCATCATTCCCGACGCGGCTTCGCGCGCCGTGGCGTTCGAGCGCGGGGATGTGCAGGTGCTGCGCAGCGGCGATGCCGACAGCGTGGACGTCCGCCGCCTGAAGGGCCTCCCGAACGTGCAGTACACCACCGCCGGCTGGGAAATGTTCTCGCCCCAGGCCTATATGCAGATGAACCAGCGCAAGCCGCCCTTCGACAACGTGCTGGTGCGGCGCGCGGTGATGGCGGCCGTCAACCGGAAGTTCGTGGTCGACAACATCTTCTTCGGCCTGGGCAAGGTGGCGACGGGCCCCATTTCCTCGGGCACGCCCTTCTACGACGCCAAGGTAACGCCTTACCAATACGACTTGAAGGCCGCCCGCGCGCTGATCAAGGAATCCGGCGTGGATCTTTCCAAAACGCCGATCAAGATTCTTTCCTATCCCTACGGAGCGGTATGGGACCGGCTGGGCGAGTACACCCGCCAAAGCCTGGAGCAGGTCGGCTTCAAGGTCGAGATCGAGCCCGCGGACGCCGGCACGTGGTCCAAGCGCGTCTCCGACTTCGACTTCGACCTGACCTTCAGCTTCACGTCGCAGTATGGCGACCCGGCGCTGGGCGTTTCCCGCCTTTATCTGGAGCGCAACATCGTCAAGGGCTCCGCCTTCGTCAACAACCAGGGATACAAGAACCCGGCTGTCGACGCCCTGTGGGACCAGGCCGCGACCTCCACCTCGAACGACGAGCGTCAGAAACTCTACGACGAGATCCAGCGCCAGCTGGTCTCCGACGTGGCCAACGGCTACCTGTTCGAGATCGAGAACCCCACGCTCTACAGCAATAAGGTCCACAACCTCGTGAAGTCCGCCATCGGCCTGCACGACACCTTCGCGGACGTGTACCTGGACAAGTAAAAACCGGCGACGGGAGCCTGCATCCGCCTCGGGCGCAGGCCCCCGAACGCCAGAACACCGTGGAATCGAACGCATGCAGAAATTGTCCTTCCTGGTCTCGCGCCTGGGCAAAGCCCTATTCGTCATCCTGGGCGTGGTGATCATCAACTTCATGCTGATCCGCATGGCGCCCGGCGATCCGGCTGCCGTGCTCGCAGGCGAATCCGGGTCGTCGGATCCCGCCTACGTCGAGCAGTTGCGTCAGCAGTTCGGGCTGGACAAGCCCGTCTACGTCCAGCTCGCGACCTACCTGAAAGGCGTGGCCCGTTTCGACCTCGGCTATTCGTACCGCGAACGGCTGCCGGTCTTCGACCTGATCATGGACAGGTTGCCCGCAACGCTCCTGCTGATGGTCTGCGCGTTCGCCTTTGCGCTGTTGTTCGGCGTGCTGTTCGGCATCATCGCTTCCCGCTGCCGCTACCAGGGAAAGCACCCCTGGGTCGATAGCGCATTGATGACCGCATCCCTGCTGATCTACGCAACGCCGCAGTTCTGGCTGGCGCTTCTTGCAATCATCTTCTTCTCGCTGCAACTCGGCTGGTTGCCTCCGTTCGGGATGGAGACGGTGGGCAGCGGTCTGGCCGGCTGGGCCAGGATCAAGGACATCGCCACCCATCTCATCCTTCCCACCGTTTCGCTCGGCTGCTTCTTCATGGCCGTCTACGCCCGCCTGACGCGCGCCTCGATGCTTGAGGTCCTGGGCATGGACTTCATCAAGACGGCGCGCGCCAAGGGCGTGCCCGTGAACCAGATCATCCGCCACCACGCGCTGCGCAACGCCTTGCTTCCCGTCGTGACCTTCGCCGGGATCCAGCTCGGGCAGATGGCCGGCGGCGCCGTGCTGACCGAGACCGTCTTCGGCTGGCCCGGCATCGGCCGCCTGATGTTCGATGCCCTGCTGCAGCGCGACTACCAGCTCCTGCTGGGCGTATTCCTGATCACGTCGACCATGGTCGTCGTGTTCAACCTGCTCACCGATCTGATCTATCGGTTCGTCGACCCGCGCACCCAGGAAAGCTGAGGCACACCATGAAGAAATTCCTGAACAGATTCCTTGCCAACCGCGGCGCCGCGGCGGGCACTTTCCTGCTGCTGATCGTTATCGCGGTCGGCGCCTCGGCCTCGGTCCTGTACGAAGAATCGCCCTGGATGATGGTGGCCCAGCCGCTCATCAAGCCGTTCACGGACCCTGCCTACCTTCTGGGCACGGACATGCTGGGCCGCGACATCGCCGCGGGCCTGGCGTACGGCGCCCGCGTCTCCCTCATGATCGGCGTCATCTCGACCCTGGTGGCGGTTTTCGTCGGCATCCTGGTGGGCGCGCTCGCCGGGTACTACGGCAAATGGGTGGACGACGCCCTGATGCGCGCGACTGAGTTCTTCCAGACGGTGCCGCAGCTGGCGATGGCCATGGTGCTGGTGGCGATATTCAAGCCGTCCCTGTACTCCATCGTCGGGGCGATCGCGATGGTTTCCTGGCCGCCCGTCGCCCGCCTGGTCCGCGCCGAATTCATGACCTTGAAAACGCGCGAATTCGTGCAGGCGGCCGTCGTGATCGGCCAGCGCCCCAGCCGCATCATCCTGACCCAGATCCTGCCCAACACCGCCTCGCCCATCATCGTGACCGCATCGCTCATGACCGCCACCGCGATCCTGACCGAGTCGGCGCTGTCATTCCTTGGGCTGGGCGACCGCAACCTCATGAGCTGGGGCTACATGATCGGCGCCGCGCGGACGATGCTGCGCGAATCGCAGTGGATGAGCCTGTGGCCCGGGCTGGCGATCATGCTGACCGTGCTGGCCATCAATCTGATCGGCGAGGGCCTGAACGACGCTCTCAACCCGCAACTTCGCAAGCGTGGAGCCTGACCCCGTGACCAAGCAGACCTTGCCCCCCTCCGATCCGCCGCTGCTCTCCATCAGGAACCTGAGCATCGCCCTCCCCTCAGGCGGCGACCGCCCCTACGCCGTCCAGGATATTTCCTACGACATTCGCGCCGGCGAGATCCTGTGCATCGTGGGAGAGTCCGGCTCCGGCAAGTCCATGAGCGCCAACGCCATCATGGGCCTGCTTCCCCACTATCTCCGTCCGGAAGGCGGGCAGATCCTGCTTGGCGGCCGCGACCTGCTGACGCTGGACGAAGACGTTTTGCGCGGCATGCGCGGGCGCGAAATGGCCATGATCTTCCAGGAACCGCTGTCGGCGCTGAACCCCTTGCTGACCGTCGGCGAACAGATCGCGGAAGTCATGCGCGTCCACAATGCCTACCCGGGAGAAGCCAGGGAAAAGCGCGTGCTGGAACTGCTGGAACTGGTCGGGCTGCCCGACCCCGCCGCGATCCGCCACGCCTGGCCCTTCCGGCTGTCGGGGGGCCAGCGCCAACGCGTCATGATCGCGATGGCGCTGGCGCTCGAACCCAAACTGCTTATCGCCGACGAACCCACGACTGCGCTGGACGTCACCACGCAAGCCCAGATTCTTGCCCTGATCGCCCGCATCCAGCGGGACAAGGGCATGGGCGTGATGTTCGTCACCCACGATTTCGGCGTGGTCGCGGAGATCGCCGACAGGGTCGCCGTCATGGAGAAAGGCATACTCGTCGAGCAGGGCCCCGCCGAACAGGTCCTGAATCGGCCGCAGCATCCCTATACGCGCCGGCTCATCGGCGCCGTCCCGCGGCACCGCGCGTCGCCCTCGACGCGGGCCACGCCCGCTGGCGGCCCGGTGCTGCAGGTCGAAAACCTGCACAAGACCTATGCCGTCGGCGGAGGGCTGTTCCGCAAAGGCCGCGTCGTCCATGCCGTCAACGATGTGAGCTTCACGGTCAAGCGCGGCGAAACGCTGGGCATCGTCGGCGAATCCGGCTCGGGCAAGTCCACCATCGGAAAATGCCTGCTCAAGCTCCTGGACATCGACGGCGGCCAGATGCTCTTCGACGGCCAGGACATCGCGCCGATGTCGGAAGCCCAGTTCCGCCCGAAGCGGCGAAACATCCAGATGATCTTCCAGGATCCGTTCGCCTCGCTGAATCCGCGCCAAACGGTGGGCCGGATCCTCTGCGACGGCCCGCTCGCCAGCGGCGTTTCCCGCCAACAGGCGGAAAAGCGGGCTCGCGAACTGCTGCAACTGGTGGAGCTGGATCCCTCCGCCTTCGACCGTTACCCCGGAGAGTTCTCCGGCGGCCAGCGCCAGCGCGTCGGCATCGCGCGCGCGCTGGCCATGGAACCGCGGCTGATCGTGGCCGACGAATCGGTCTCGGCGCTGGACGTGTCGGTACAGGCGCAGGTGCTGAAGCTGCTCCACGACGTCCAGCAACGGTTGCAGCTGGCGCTGATTTTCATCACCCACGACCTGCGCGTGGCGGCGCAGATATGCGATCACCTGCTGGTCATGCATCGCGGCCGGGTGGTCGAACAAGGCCCGCCCGCGCAGATTTTCGATGACCCCCAGGACGCCTACACGCGGCAACTCATCGCCGCCATGCCCGGACGAGGCTGGGATCCCGCCGCCGCGATCCAGCATTCCGAATCCCTGAACGACGCGGCCCTGGCCCCCCACGCCTCATGATAGAACCCGACCTGGCCCTGGCCGCTAGCCTGTTCGAACAACTGCACGCATCGAGCTTCGACGGCGTGGGCATCACGCGAGACACTTACGGCGCCGGCGAACAACGCGCCCACGCCCTGATGGCCGACAACGCCCGGCGCCTGGGCCTGGAAGTGCGCGTCGACGCGGCCCTCAACCTGTACCTGACGCTGCCGGGACGCCACCGGGAAAAACCGGTGGTGATGACCGGTTCCCACCTGGACTCCGTTCCCCGGGGCGGAAACTACGACGGCGCGGCGGGCGTCGTCGCGGGCCTGGCAGTGCTCGCGGGATGGATCCGCGAAGGCGCCCAGCCGGACCGCGACGTCACGGTCATGGGGATACGGGCCGAGGAAAGCGCCTGGTTCCCCGTCTCCTACATCGGCAGCACGTCCGCGTTCGGCCTGCTGAGTCCCCAGGCCCTGTCCAGCCGCCGCGCCGATACGGGCCGGACCCTGGCGGAGCACATCGGCGGACTTGGCGGCCGGCCCGAGGCGCTTGCCCGGGGGGAGGCCGAGTTGCGCCCGGAGTCCATCGACTGCTTTGTCGAACTGCATATCGAGCAGGGACCGGTCCTGGAAGGAGGCGGCCACGCCCTCGGCGTGGTGACCGGCATCTGCGGCAGCCATCGCTACCGGCAAGCGCAGATCAAGGGCAGGTACGCGCACTCGGGCGCCACGCCACGCACCCACCGCCAGGACGCCGTGGTGGCGCTGGCCGCCTTGATCGAGCGCCTGCAGCGCGAATGGCGCGGCCTGGAGGCCGGCGGGCACGAACTTACCCTCACCTTCGGCCAGGTGAACACAGACCCTATGCAGGCCGATTTCAGCAAAGTGCCCGGGCAGGTGAGTTTCTGCGTCGACATTCGCTCGCGCAGCGTCGACACCTTGCGCCTGCTGGATTCGCTGCTGCTGGCGGCGGCGGGCGAATTGGAAGCCTCCCATGGCGTGCGCTTCGATTGGGGCCCCGTCTCGGGCAGCCAGCCCGCGGTCATGGACGAACCCCTGCAGCACGCGCTGCGCGGCGCCGCAGTGGCAGCGGGCGTGCAGCCCCGCCAGCTTCCCAGCGGCGCGGGGCACGACGCCGCGACCTTCTCGAACCGGGGCGTTCCCACCGCCATGCTGTTCGTGCGCAACGCGAATGGAAGCCACAACCCCGAGGAGGCCATGGCCATGGACGACTTTGCCGCGGGCGTCCGATGCCTGGGCCAGGTGCTTGCCATGCGCGCCGGACTGGCCGAACCACAAGACCCCGCCCCTATTTGAGGACCTTTCATCATGCCGATTTGCGTCATCGCGCAACCCATCCACCCCATCGGCGCGCAGATTCTGCGCGAGGCCGGCGTGGAGGTGCGCCAATCTCCCGGGCCCGGCCTGGATTCCCTGCGCGAGGTCATCGCCGAGGCCGATGCGGTCATCGTCCGCGACAGCCTGCCCGCCACGCTCATGGACGCGGCGCCGCGCCTGCGCGTCATCGCCAACCACGGCACTGGCACGGACAAGATCGACGTCGCCCATGCGGAGTCGAAAGGCATACCCGTCGTTTTCACCCCCGATGCGAACGTGCGCTCGGTCGCGGAGCATGCGCTGATGCTGATGCTTGCCACCGCCCGCCAGGCGGCGCAGGCCGATGCCGCGACGCGCAAGGGCCACTGGCGTTTCAAGTATGAACAGCCCATGTTCTCGCTCTGCGGGAAAACGCTGGGCATCGTGGGCTGGGGCCGCACCGGCCGCCTGCTCTGCGACATGGCCGCGCGGGCGCTGGACATGCGCGTCGTCGTCTGGTCGCCCAGCCTGCCCGCCGACGGCTTGCCGTCGTCCGGCGCCACCCGCGTCGACACGCTGCATGAACTGCTGCGGACGTCGGACGTCGTGTCGTTGCATCGGCCATTGCGCGGCGACACCCGGCACACGCTGGACAAGGCGGCGCTGGCGCAGATGAAACCCGGCGCCATCGTCATCAACACGTCCCGGGGCGGGCTCATCGACGAATCGGCCCTGGCGGACGCCCTGCGCGAGGGGCGCATCTACGGCGCCGGGCTGGACGTCTTCGAAACGGAGCCGCTGCCTGCGGGCTCGATGATAGCGGGGCTTCCCAACGTGGTGCTCACCCCCCACGTTGCCGGCTCCACCCAGGAAGCCCTGGAGGCCACTGCCCGCCAATGCGCCGAACAAATCCTTGCCGTGCTGGCCGGCCGGCAGCCGCCCCACCTCGTCCATCCGCAGGCCTGGGAGCGCCGCCGCCAGCCTGTCCCTTCCACGCTTGCCGAGCGCCTGCCATGACTCCCCCCATCGTCAGCCTGACCCAGGGCCATCTGCCCCTGCTCATTTCCATTCCCCACGGCGGCGAATGCCTGCCCGAGCCGTTCATGCGCCGCATGACGCCGGCCGCGCGCAAGATCGCGGACACCGACTGGCACCTCTCGCGGCTCTACGATTTCGCTCGCGCGATGGGCGCTTCCGTGCTGCAGGCCAACTACTCGCGCTACATCATCGACGTCAACCGGCCGGCCGACGGCGCAAGCCTTTACCCCGGAACCACCACCACGGGCTTGTGCCCGACCGAGAGCTTTATCGGCGAAGCCCTGTACCGCGACGACGCCGCGCCCCCAGACGCGGACGAGACCGCGCAGCGCGTCGCCCTGTACTGGCAGCCCTACCACGACGCCTTGCGGCAGGAGTTATCGCGCTTGCGGGAAAAGCACACCCACGTGCTGCTCTGGGAAGCGCATTCGATCGCCAACGAACTGCCCCGCCTTTTCGAAGGGCGGCTGCCGGATCTGAACATCGGCACCTTCGACGGCGCCGCATGCGCGCCCTCGCTGCGCGAGGCCGCCATCGCGGCGGCAAGCGCCGGTCCGTTCAGCTGGGTGATCGACGCCCGCTTCAAGGGAGGCCACATTACGCGCCACTATGGCCGCCCCCATGCCGGCGTGCACGCCGTGCAACTCGAAATGGCGCGCTGCCTCTACATGGACGAAGGGGAACCTTTCCCCTATCGCGAGGACCGGGCGGCCGCGGTGCTTCCCACCGTGGAGAGCATGGTCAGGAACACCTTGCGAGCGTTGGAGGCCCTGCAATGAATGGACGACAGCCATGATAGATCTCTCCGATATCCGCGCGTACGCGCGCAGGCTCCACCTGCGCGGGGTCGAATCGATGGAGATCCAGGAAGGAAACCGCCTGATCAGCATCCGCGTCGACAGCCCGATGCCCGCGAGCCAGGCGCCCGCGCCGGAGGCGGCGTCCATCACCGTCCGCAGCGCGACGCTGGGCCGCTTGCGGCGCTCCCATGACGAGAGCTTGCCGGTCCGGATCGAACCCGGCGACGAGGTAGCCAAGGACCAATTGCTTGCATTGGTGGCGCTGGACGAAAGCCTGACGGCCGTGCTCGCGCCCGCGGATGGCGTGATAGACGCCGTACTCGCCGCCGACGATCAGATAGTGGACTACGGCATGCCCCTTTTTCAACTCAAGCCGACGCAACGCTGAGCCATGACCCAGAAAACCCAGTTGATCCTGGACATGATCGATCTCGTCGCCGAAGAGCGCATCGCGGAACTTTGCGTCAGCGAAGCGGCGTTCAGCATCCGCGTGCGCCGGAAAGCTGGCGGCGAGTCCTCCGCTTCGGCCTCCAGCGCCTCGCCCCTTGCCGGCGCCCCGCCAGCCGAAATGCCGGACACCGCCGGAGCGCCAGCCGCTCATACGGTTGCCGCCCCGATGGCGGGCACCTTCTACCGGGCTTCCCGCCCGGGCGGAGAGCCGCTGGCGCGCGAGGGAAGCTGGGCGCCGGCCGGTTCGCCCTTGTGCGTTATCGAAGCCATGAAGATGCTGACCGAGGTTGGCGCCGGACAAGACGGAACGATCTCCCGGGTGCTCTGCGAGGACGGGCAGATGGTCGAGCAGGGACAGGCGTTGTTCATCATCGAACCGGGCGAGGCCGCGCATGTTTCATAAGATCCTCATCGCCAACCGCGGCGAAATCGCCTTGCGCATACAGCGGGCCTGCCATGAACTGGGCATCCAGACCGTCGTCGTGCACTCGGAGGCGGACCGAGACGCCGCCTACGTGCGCCTGGCCGACGAAGCGCTCTGCATCGGGCCGGCGCCCTCCGCGGACAGCTACCTCAACACCGCCGCGATCCTCGCCGCCGCCAGGCTGACGGGCGCGCAGGCTGTCCATCCCGGCTACGGCTTTCTCAGCGAGAACGGCGGATTCGCCGAAGCGGTGGAGGCCGCGGGCATGGTTTTCATCGGCCCGGCTCCGTCGGCGATACGCATGATGGGCGATAAGGTCGAGGCCAAACGGGCCATGCTGCGATCGGGCGTGCCGTGCGTTCCGGGGTCGGACGGCGTGCTTCCCGATGAAGCCGACGCGATCAGACGGCAGGCGGAGCGCATCGGCTTTCCGCTGATCGTCAAGGCGGCGGGCGGCGGCGGGGGCCGAGGCATGCGGGTGGTCGAATCCGAAAGCGGCTTGCTGGCGGCGGTGGAAACGACCCGCGCCGAAGCCCGGGCGGCCTTCGGCAATCCCGATCTCTACATGGAGCGCTTCCTGCAAAAGCCGCGCCACATCGAAATCCAGGTCCTTGCCGACCATCACGGCCAGGCGGTCTGGCTGGGCGAACGCGATTGCTCCATGCAGCGGCGGCACCAGAAGGTCGTGGAGGAGTCTCCCGCTCCCGGGATCGATCGCCAGGCGATCGAGACGATCGGCGAACGCTGCGCCAGCGCCTGCCGGTCGATCGGCTACCGGGGCGCGGGAACGTTCGAGTTCCTCTACGAAGACGGGGCGTTCTACTTCATCGAAATGAACACGCGCCTGCAGGTCGAGCATCCCGTTACCGAACTCACGACCGGCATCGACATCGTGCAGATGCAGATCCGCATCGCGGCCGGCGAGCCCCTGCCATGGCGCCAGGATCAGATCCGGCGCCATGGCCACGCCGTCGAATGCCGGATCAATGCCGAGAACGCCGAGTCGTTTCTACCCTGCCCCGGCCGGATCACGCATTGGCTGCCCCCGGGCGGACCTGGCGTGCGGGTCGATTCCCACGTCTATGCCGGCTATGCCGTGCCGCCTCACTACGATTCGATGATAGGCAAGTTCATCGCTTTCGGCGACAGTCGGGAGCAGGCGCTGGCCCGCATGCGCGTCGCGCTGCGCGAGGCCGTCGTCGAGGGCATCGATACGAACATCCCCCTGCATCGCGATCTGCTGTCCGATCCCGTGTTTTGCCTGGGCGGCGCGGGTATCCATCATCTGGAATCCTGGATAGCATCACGGCAGGCCGTCAAGCAATAGCCCAGCCCTCCCGCCACGCCCGCGGGCCTGTTTTCTTCATCGTCTGTCATTTCCACATCTTTGAAAGGAAATCCCATGAGCTCGATCGAACAGAAATTCGCCAGACTTTCCACCGACAATGCGCCTGGCCAGGAGGTCCGCCAGCGCGGCGAGGGGCTGGATGCCATGCTGAAAGGCGAGAACCTGCCCGGCACGCCGGTGGATTTTTCCCACGGCGATGTGAACGAAAACGCGTTCGCCCCCACGCCCGGCTCCCTTGAGGCCTTCGTTGCGGGTGTCGAGAGCGGCGGCGAACAGGCCTATACGGAATATCGCGGGCGCGCCGATCTGCGCGCGCACGTGGCGGAGCACCTGGGCCGTTTCACGGGCGCCCCGGTCTCGGGCGCGGATGAACTGATCATTACCCCCGGAACGCAGGGCGCCCTGTTCCTGTCGATCGCGGCCACCGTCGCCGCCGGCGACAAGGTCGCCATCGTGCGGCCCGACTATTTCGCCAACCGCAAGCTGGTCGAATTCATCGGCGGCGAGATCGTCCCCATCGAGATGGACTATCTGAACCACACAGACCGAGCCGGCCTGAACCTGGACCAACTGGAGGCGGCCTTCAAATCGGGAGTGAAGACGTTCCTGTTCTCCAATCCCAACAATCCGGCCGGGGTGGTCTACTCGAAAGACGAGATCGGGCAGATCGCCGCGCTCGCCAATCGCTATGGCGCGACGGTCATCGCGGACCAGCTGTACTCCCGCCTTCGGTATCCGGGCGTCGAGTACACGCACCTGCGCGCCGCCGGGATCGATCCCGGCAACGTCATCACCATCATGGGGCCTTCCAAAACCGAGTCCCTCAGCGGCTACCGTCTCGGCGTGGCTTTTGGCGCGCCGAAACTGCTGGATCGCATGGAAAAACTGCAGGCCATTGTGTCGCTGCGCGCACCCGGATACTGCCAGGCGGTGCTGCGCACGTGGTTCGAGGAGCCCGAAGGCTATATGCAGGAACGCATCAAGCAACACCAGGCCATCCGCGATGACCTGCTGCAGGTGCTCCGCTCGGTCGAGGGCGTGGCCGCGCGCACGCCCGAAGCGGGCAGCTACCTGTTCCCGAGGCTGCCCAAACTGACCGTGGCTCCCCAGGATTTCGTGCGCATCCTGCGCCGCCAGGCCGGCGTAACGGTCACGCCGGGCACGGAGTTCAGCCCCCATGCCGGCGACAGCATCCGCCTCAACTTCTCGCAGAACCACGCCGCGGCCGTGCACGCCATCGAGCGGACGGTTGAACTCGTCCGCCGCTACCGCGCCTGAACCCAGGAGATCCCCATGACACGCAAGGCTTTTTCCAGCGACCGCACCCCTCCCCCCGCCGGCACCTATAGCGTTGCCATCCAGGCTCAGGGCCTCGTTTTCCTCTCCGGCCAGACGCCGCGCGACATTCACAATGTGCGCCATGGCGACAAGCCGTTCGCTGAACAGGCGCGGATGGCCCTCGACAATCTCCAGGCCGCGGCCGAAGCGGCGGGCCTGTCGCTGCATGATGCGGTCAAGGTCAACGTCTTCCTCCGAAATCCGGCGGACGCCAAGGAGTTCGACGCGATCTACGCGGGCTACGTCAGTGATCCTCCTCCGGCGCGGACGCTGACGCAGTCCAATTTCGCGGGCTTCGACATCGAAGTGGATACGGTGCTGCTGGCGCGCCAGGCCTAGCCAGGCCGCGGGCGCAGAACATTCCAATCCAGGAGGGATTCCCCATCATGAGCGCACATAGCGGGCTCATCAACGAGACAACCAGAGGCGTCTACGTCATCGCCGCCACCCCGTTCGCCGACAACGGCGAACTGGACCTGGAAAGCGTGGACAGCCTGACCGACTTCTATCTCGACAAAGGCGTGACCGGCCTCACGATACTGGGCATGATGGGCGAGGCGCCCAAGCTGACCGAGGCCGAAACCGCGGCCGTCATGCGCCGCGTGCTCAAGCGCGTGAACGGCAAGGCCCCGGTGGTCGTCGGCGTCAGCGCCGCGTCGGACAGGAACGTCGAACGCCTGGCGCGCGAGGCAATGTCGCTGGGGGCTGCCGGCGTCATGGTCGCCCCGGCGCCGAACCTGAAGACGGACGATCAGGTCTACGCCTACTACGCCAACATCGCCACGCTGCTGGGAGCGGACATCCCGATCTGCCTGCAGGATTTCCCCCAATCGACCGGCGTGCACACGTCCGTCGCGGTCATACATCGCCTGGTCGATGCATTTCCGCAGATCGTCATGCTCAAGCATGAGGACTTCCCGGGCATGCGCAAGCTGACCCAGGTCCGCGAGCAAAGCGCGGCCGCGGACCGGCGACGCATCAGCATCCTCGTGGGGAACGGCGGCCTGTTCCTGCCCCAGGAAATGCTGCGCGGCGCCGATGGCGCGATGACGGGATTCGCGTATCCGGAAATGCTGGTGCAGGTCTGCCAGTTATTCGACGCAGGAAAGCCGGAGGAAGCGGAAGACCTGTTCAACATCTACCTGCCCTTGCTGCGGCACGAATTCCAGTACGGCATCGGGCTGGCGCTGCGCAAGGAGACGCTACGTCGGCGCGGCGCGATCCGCTCCGCCTACGTCCGCCGACCCGGCCCGGTGCTGGACGCGACGGACCACGCCGAATTGGGCCGCCTGATCGGCAGGCTGGAGGCCGCGCTGGGCTAGGAGAGCTGGGCCGTGGCCCGGCCCTCTTCCTGCAACTGCCGCCACAGGATCTTGCCTGTGCTGGATTTGGGCAGGGCCTCCACGAACTCCACGATGCGCGGCGCCTTATAGGCCGCCATGCGGGCGCGGGCCCAGGCGATCACTTCGTCCTCGCGGGCCGCGTCCCGCGCCTCGGGGCGCAGCACCAGCAGGGCTTTCACCGTCTCGCCGCGGCAGGGGTCGGGCACTCCGATCACGCAAGCCTCATGCACCGCCGGATGCTCATAGAGCGCGTTCTCGACCTCCGCCGGCCAGACCTTGTAGCCGGATGCATTGATCATGCGCTTGAGGCGGTCGGTGACGAAGAAATAGCCGTCTTCGTCCACCCGGCCCAGGTCGCCGGTTCGAAAGTAGCGCTTGCCTTCCAGCATGAAGAAGGCGTCGTCGTCCGCCTGGGGGTTGTTCCAGTAGCCGAGCATGACCTGCGCGCCCCGCGTCACGAGCTCGCCGGTTTCGCCCTGCGGCAATTCTTCCAATGTGACTGGGTTCACCACCCGGGTTTCGACGCCGAAGGTGGGCACGCCGATGCACTGCCGCTTGTTGCGGTTCATCGGATTGCAGTGCAGGAACGAGGCGGTCTCGGTCAGGCCGTAGGCTTCGTTGAAGATGATGCCGTAGCGATCGGCCAGCATCGCCGCGACGGCTTCGGGCATCGGCGCGCCTCCGCCGCACAGCAGCGCCAAATTGGACAGATCGTGCCCTTCGATGCCCGGCTGCGCGAAAAAGTCCACGATCATCGCCGGAGGCGCCGCCCAGACGCTGACGCGATGGCGCGCCATGAGCAACGCCGCGACCTCGCGGTCCCAGCGCGGCAGCAGCACGACCGTTGCGCCCAGCAGGATCGGCAGGTTCATGCAGTTCTGCATGCCCAACAGATGGAACATCGGCGCCACGCCCATGATGACGGCCTCCGAGGTCAGGCCGCGCCACAGTTGCGACCCCGCCAGCGACGCGCCCATCGTGCCATGCGTATGGCGGCAGCCCTTGGGCCGGCCGGTGGTGCCCGAGGTATACGGCAGCAGGCAGATATCCTGCGCGCCCGACTTGTGCGGCAGCGGTTGCGCATTGACCGCCAGCGCGCCGTACCAGGGCACGCCGCCGCTGACGTCCGGCACGCGCCTGGGCTCCGCGATCCAGCCCGGCGCCCCGGATCCCTCGCCGCCCAGGTAGTCGGAATAGGTATGCACAATGACGCGGTCCAGGCGCCCGTCCTGGACGAAATCCTCCAGGCGCGCGCACAGCTCCTGGGAGGCGAAGGCGACCCTGGCGCCGCTGTCGTCCAGGTAGTGCGCCAATTCGTCCGGCGTGCTCATCGCATTGACCGGCACGACGACGGCGTCGGCCCGCAGGATCGCGTAGTAGGCGATGATGAACTGCGGGCAATTCTGGCTCAGCAGCAGGACGCGGTCGCCCGCCTTCACGCCGGCGCATTGCTGCAGGTAGCCAGCCATGGCGTCGGCCTCGCGCTTGACGCGCGCATACTCCAGCACCGTATCGTAGAAGACGATGGCGGGCTTGCGGGGATAGCGCGTCGCGGACGCCTCCAGGTTGAAGTACAGGCTGGACTGCGGCGGACTGATTTCCCGGGGCAGCCCCTTGGGCCAATACCGATAGTGCGCTTGCTGCATTGTGTCTCCTGTTTGTTCTTCCGGCTCTGCCGCGCCCCGCGCTACGCCGTCATCCCGCGCGCGATGATTTCCTTCATGATTTCGTTCGAGCCGCCATAGATCCTGCCGACGCGAGCATCCGCATACATCCTGGCGATCGGGTATTCCAGCATGTATCCGTAGCCCCCGTGCAGTTGCAGGCATTCGTCTATCACTTGGCAATTCATCTGCGTGGCCCACCATTTGGCCATGGCGGCCGTGGAAAGGTCGAGCGCGCCATCCAGTTGCCGCTGGATGCAATCGTCGACGAAGCGCGCCGCGATCGTGGCGACCGTTTCGCACTCCGCCAGTTTGAAGCGCGTGTTCTGCAGATCGATCAGCGCCTGGCCGAAGACCTGCCGCGTCCTGGCATAGGCCACAGTCTCGTCGATGGCGCGCCGCATGGTGGCCACCGCGCCCACCGCGATAAGCAGGCGTTCGCGGGGCAGTTGCTGCATCAGTTGCGTGAAGCCCCGGCCCTCGACGCCGCCCAGCAGATTGTCTTCCGGCACCCGCACGCCATCGAAGAACAACTCGGCGGTGTCCAGGCTCTTCTGCCCCAGTTTTTCCAGCAGGCGCCCGCGCCTGAACCCCGGCAGGTCCCGGGTTTCCACCATGATCAGCGATACGCCCTTGGCACCGGCCTGCGCATCCGTCTTGGCCACCACGCAGATCAGGTCTGCGTGCAAGCCGTTGGTGATGAACGTTTTGGATCCGCTGACGACGTACTCGCCCCCCTCCTTCACCGCGGTGGTGCGCACGCTCTTCAGGTCGGACCCCGCCCCCGGCTCGCTCATCGCGATGGCGCCCACGAGCTCGCCCGTGGCCATTTTCGGTAACCAGCGCCGCTTCTGCGCCTCGGTGCCGTAGTTCAGGATGTAGTGCGCCAGAATGGCGCTGTGCACGTTGTTGCTGAAGCCGTAGACCATGGCGCGCGCCTGCTCCGCGGCCACCACGGCCTCGTGGGCAAAGCTGCCGCCGCCGCCGCCATAGGCTTCGGGCATGCTGACGCACAACAGGCCCATCCTGCCCGCCTTGTTCCAGACCTCCCGGTCGGCATGCTGCTGCTTGCGCCACTTTTCCTCGTCGGGCGCAAATTCCTTTTCGAACAGGCGTCGCGTCGAATCCTGGAACAGCGCCAGGTCCGCGTCCATCCAGCCTTGCCGTGGCGTATCCATCGCGCTCTCCAGGCCGCTCAAGGACGGCCGCCGCCCACGACCAGGACCTGGCCGCTGACGTAGTTGGACTCGGGCAGGCAGAACAGGTACACCGCCCCCGCCGCCTCGGCCGGCGTGCCGGCCCGGCCGATGGGGATCAGGCTCTCGGCGTTCTTCAGCACTTGCGGATTGACGCCGACCTTGATCTGGCGGCCGTCGATATCCAGCGTCGCGTCGCCGCCCGCGGCCGCCTCGGTCAGGCGCGTCTTGATCAGGCCGAACGCCACGCTGTTCACGTTGACCTTGTACCGCCCCCACTCCTTGGCCAGCGCGCGCGTCAGTCCGTTGATGCCGGCCTTCGCGGCGGCGTAGTTGGCCTGGCCGGCGTTGCCCATTACGCCGGAGGTGGACGAGATGTTCACCACCTTGCGGAACACTTCCCTGCCCTGTCCGGCTTCCGTCTTCGCGGCTTCGCGGATGAATCCGGACGCGGCGCGCAGGATGCGGAACGGCGCCGACAGGTGCACGGCCAGGATGGCATCCCATTGCTCGTCGGTCATCTTCTGGATCACATTGTCCCAGGTGTAGCCGGCGTTGTTCACGATGATGTCCAGCCCGCCGAACGCATCCACCGCCGTTCCGACGAAGCGTTCCGCGAAGCCCGTTTCAGTCACGCTCCCGGCGCAGGCCTGCGCCTGGCCGCCCGCCTTGCGGATGAGCGAAACCGTTTCTTCGGCTGGCCCCGCATCCAGGTCGTTGACCACCACGTTCGCGCCTTCGCGCGCCAGCTTCAGGGCGATCTCCTGTCCGATGCCGCGCCCGGATCCGGAAACCAGCGCCACCTTGCCTTCAAGCGTTCCCATCGTGTTTCTCCTTGTCCTCGTTCATTGTTCGGCCAGCACGGCGACGCCGCTCAGCTTGAGTTCCCCGGCCTGGTTGCGCGCATACAGCTCCACCCTGACCCGGACTTCGCCCTGCGTCTCGAAACGTTCCACCACGCGGCCCGAACAGCGCACCTCGTCGCCCACGTGCGTGATCGCCGCGAAGCGCACCGCGTACTCGCGCAGCGCTGACTGGGGCGCCCAGTTCGTCAGCAGGCGCGCCAGGTAGGCGGCCGACAGCATGCCGTGCGCGAACACGTCGTCCATGCCCGCGCTCCTGGCGAAATCCAGGTCCACGTGGATCGGGTTGTGGTCTCCCGATGCGCCGCAGTACAACGCCAGCGCATGCCGGCTGATCGCCCCGGCGGCGAAGCCGGGAAGTTCCTCTCCGGCCTGGACGCCGCGGATCATTCTTGCGTTCATCGCACTCTCCTTAGCCGTTGCGGACCACAGTGGTCGTCCGCAATTCCGCGACCAGGCCCCCGGCGGCGTCCGTCACGCGGGTTTCGCGCAGCACGAATTCAAGCGCGCCGCCCTTCCTGGCGTAGATGTCGACGATCCGCGGCGCGAAGCGCAGCACGTCGCCCGCATACGCCATCGCGTGGTACACGAACGCCTGTTCGCCGTGCAGCACCCGCGCGATGTCGATGCCCAGCAGCTCGCGCATGGCGGCCGGCCGCGGGCCATCCATCTCTAGGCAAAAAAAGAAAGTGGGAGGCACCGGCAGCGTCCGATGCCCGGCGGCCCTGGCGGCGGCCTCGTCCGTGTAGACAGGATCGTCCTGGCCCGTCGCCTTGGCGAAGAACCGCAAGCGGCCCTTCTCCACGGCGACGTCGAACGCTGGCAAGGCGGTTCCGATGTGGCGGGTGTCCAGCATGGCGCTCTCCTCAGGCGGCCTGGTACAGCGTCACCACGCAGGCGCCGCCCAGGCCCAGGTTGTGCTGCAGCGCCAGCCTTGCGCCCTCCACCTGGCGCTGTTCCGCCTGGCCGCGCAATTGCCATACCAGCTCGGCGCACTGCGCCAGTCCGGTGGCCCCCAGCGGATGTCCTTTGGACAGCAGGCCGCCGGACGGATTGGTCACGACCCTGCCGCCGTAGGTGTTTTCGCCCTCCAGGATGAACTTCTCGGCGCTGCCTTCGGGCGTCAGCCGCAGGCCTTCGTAGGTGATCAGCTCGTTGACGGTGAAGCAATCGTGCAGCTCCGCCACGTCCACGTCGTCGGGCCCGACTCCCGCGGCCTCGTAGACCTTGTCCGCCGCCGAGCGAGTCATGTCGTAGCCCACCAGCTTGCGCATGTCGCCGTCGTCGAAGGTCGAGGGCGCGTCCGTGGTCATGGCCTGCGCGGCGATGCTCACCGCGGGAGACAGCCCATGGCCGCGGGCGAAGTCGTCCGAGCACAGGATGGCGGCCGCCGCGCCGCACGTGGGGGGGCAGCATTGCAGGCGGGTCAGGGGATCGAAAATCATGGGCGAGGCCAGCACCTCGTCAAGCGTGACCGTTTGGCGGAATACCGCGTAGGGATTGCGCGCGGCATGCTGGCGCGCCTTGACCGAAATGCGCGCGAAGGTATCGGGCCGGATCCCGTGCGCCTTCATGTATTCGCGGCCCGCCCCGCCGAAGAACTGGGCTGCGCGCGGCTTGTCCGTGTCGTAGCCCTGGATGCCTGTCATGGCCGATACGAAATCCGCCAGCGGCGAAGGACGGTCTTCATAGACGCCTTTGAGCGCGCCGGGCACCATTTGCTCGAACCCCACCGCCAGCGCGCATTCGACGGCGCCGCTTTCCACGGCTTGTCGCGCCAGGAATAGCGCCGACGATCCGCTCGCGCAGTTGTTGTTCACGTTGAAGACAGGGATACCCGTCAGCCCCACGCCGTAGAGAACCGCCTGGCCCGAGGTGGAGTCGCCATAGACGTAACCGGCGTAAGCCTGCTGGACGGTATCGAAGGGCAGCCCCGCATCCTTGAGCGCCTCGCGCACGGCGCGCGCGCCCATGACGGAATAGGGATCGCTGGCGCCCGGCTTGCTGAACGGGATCATGCCTACCCCGGCCACCCATACTTTTCGATTCATGCCTGATTCTCCTGAGGAGTCGGCGCGGCGCTGGCCGCGCGTTGGGATTCATGGACTTGCCGCAATACGGACTTCAATACCTTGCCCGCGGCCGACATCGGCAGCTCGCGGCGAAACTCGTACGTCTTGGGACATTTGTAGGCGGCGAGCCGCTGGCGGCAGTGCGCATTCAGGGAGTCGGCGTCCACGGCCGCGCCGGGGCGCGGCACGATTACCGCATGCACCGCCTCGCCCCAACGCTCGTGCGCCACGCCGATGACCGCGCAATGCGCCACCTGCGCGTGCTGCGCCAGCACGTCTTCCACTTCGGCGCCGTAGACGTTTTCGCCTCCGCTGACGATCATGTCCTTCAAGCGGTCTACCACGTAGAGATATCCGTCCTCGTCCTGCCGCGCCGCATCGCCGGTCAGCAGCCAGCCCCGCGCGAACGCCCGCCGGGTTTCTTCGGGCTGGTTCCAATAGCCGCGCATCACCATGGGCCCTCGGATCGCGAGTTCGCCGATAACGCCCGTCTCCACCTCCCGGCCATCGGGCGCGAGGATCCGCGCCTCCACGCCCACGACTGGCCTCCCCACCGATCCGGCCCGCGCGCCGCCCTGGCGCACCTGGGCGTTGATGGCCGCGGTCGCTGCGGTTTCCGTCATGCCATAGGCGTGCACGAATTCGGCTTGGGGAAAGGCCGCGAGCGCCCGCTCCAGCAAGGCCGGTGCGATGGGCGAGGCGCCCCAGATCACCCGCCGCACGCCGTCCAGCCGATACCGCTTGAATTCCGGGAGGTCCAGCAGCATCTGGAGCATGCTGGGCACCAGCAGCACCTCGCACACGCCATCGTCCTGCAGGGATTGCAGCACCGCCTTGACGTCGAAGCCCGGCTGCACCACCACGGACGCCCCGGCCACGAACTGGCCGATCAGGCGGCCCAGCCCCGCGACGTGAAACAGCGGCGCAACCAGCAACGTGCAACTGTCCGCGGGCGTGGGCACGGTGGCCAACCTGGCCACGGCGGCGCTCCACAGGTTCGCGTGCGTCAGCATCGCGCCCTTGGGAAATCCCGTCGTGCCACCGGTATAGAGAATGGCGGCGAGCGTGTCGCCGCCCGCCCGGACATCTTCCAGCGCCGCCGCTTCGAGCGCCTGCGCTTCCAGTTCTTCGGCGGAAACGACCGCGGTATCCGCCGGCGCCGCGACGCCGGCCATGCGCGGCGCCATCGCCTGGTCCACGAGCAACAGGCGCGGACGGCCGTCCGCTAGCCCATGCGCCAGCTCCCCGGGGCTCCAACGCGCGTTCAGCGGCTGGACCACCGCGCCCAGCCACCAGCAGGCGAGCAGCCACGACACATAGCCGGCGCCATTGGCCCCCAGCAGCGCAACGCGCTCGCCAGGCTGCACGCCACGTGCGCGCAGGACGCCTGCCTTGCGCGCGGCCCAGTCCGCCAGCGCCGCGTAGGTCCAGGACCGTTCGCCTTCACGCAACGCGACCTTGGCGGGGTGCAGCCTGCCTGCGCGGTGCAAACCTTGCGTCAGATACATTCGGTCTCCTGCGGCCCGCGGGCTCCATGGCCCGCTGTCATGTCCGGCGCTGCGCACCCGGCGCGCCGTCGTCATGTCCGTAGGTTCCCCCGGCGCGCCGGCCGCGACAATGGCGGCAGCGGTCAAACCGATTGGCGGAAAGTGTCAGCGGCTTGCGGAAGGCCCGTGGGCCCGCCCACCAGGCGGTTGCGGCGGTATTCACCCGGCGATACGCCGGTCCATTTCTTGAACGCCCGGTGGAACGTGCTGGGTTCGGAAAAACCCAGGCGCTCCGCGATCTCCATCAAGGACAGATCGTGCCGGCCCAGGTATTCGATCGCGGCGTCGCGCCGCAGATCGTCCTTCAGGGCCTGGAAGCCCTGCCCCTCTTCGCGCAGATGGCGCCGGAGCGTCTGCGGCGTCATGGCCAATTGCGCGCTGACCTGCGCCAAAGAGGGCAATTCGGCGGAAAGATCGTTGCGCAGCAAGCGCCGGATGCGGTTGGTCAGGGTGGTCCTGTCCTGGTACTTCACCAGCAGATCGAACGGTGCATTCGCCAGGAACAGCTTCAGCGTCTGCGCATCCTGCACGACCGGCAGATCGAGCCAGCGCGATTCCAGCCAGAGGCCCGTTGCCGGCTGCCCGTAGCGCACCGGCGCGTGGAACAGCTTTTGCGCGTCGGCGCTGCGGGCCCCGCTGCTGTAGTCCACGCCCAGGATGGGAATGCGCCGGGCGGCCAGCCAATTGGCCACGCCCAGCGTGAAGAACAGAAAGGTGCGCTCGCCATACCATCGCGCGCAACTCCTGGCGCCGCGGGAATCCAGCACGACGCGCGCGCGATCGCCATCGACGCGCAGATGCGCGGTGAAATCCCGCAGCACGCCGTGGTAGAAGCGAAACGCCGCGCGCAGCGCCTGCCCTATCGTGTCTGCCTGCAAGGCCAGCCGGCAGGCGTGGTCGAACGTCCCCAACGGCACGGGATGCTGCCCCATCCCCATGAAGTCGTCGCCGGTGGCGCGCCGCAGCCGCCGCAGGATCTGCGCGAACTGCGCCTGCGACACGCGCGCCATCGGCGCCTGCAGCAGGGAAGGCGGCACGTCGGCACGCGCCAGGACGCGGTCGACGTCCACGCCGTGGCTGCGCGCGCCTTGCAGGATCTGGGCGATGTGCCCCACGGCGATGGTGTGATGGGTCATGAGGAATTCCCGCGGCGGGACGGACACCGCCGGGTTCGATGGTAGCCAAAGCGCCCCCGCGGAGGAATGGCTCGCTTGAGCATTCCCGCCAAGCGGAATCAGCGATTTCGCCATTGGTTCGTCGCGAAGCCGCGCCTAGACTGGCCCGAGCCCTATACAGGCATGCCTCTTCGTATTTGCAGGAGTCCCTCTTTGGATACGCCGAACACCGCCCCTCTCGCTGGCGTCAGGATCCTGGACCTGTCGCGGCTGCTGCCCGGCCCGCTGGGCGCCCAATACCTGGCCGACCTGGGCGCCGACGTGATCAAGATCGAAGACACGCTGGCCGGCGACTACGCCCCGCCATCCCTGCGCGCCGTGTGCAACCGCAATAAGCGCGGGCTGCGGTTGGATCTGAAGCATCCCGAAGGCCAGGCAGCGCTGGCTGCGTTGGCGCGCGACGCCGACGTGGTGATGGAGAGTTTCCGTCCCGGCGTTGCCGCCCGCCTGAAGGCGGATTACCAAACCCTGTCGCAGCACAATCCCGGACTGGTGTACTGCAGCATTACCGGCTACGGCCAGGACGGCCCGCAGCGCGACGCCGCCGGGCACGACCTGAACTACGCCGCGTACGCCGGCGTCGCGGAGCAGATGGGCTGCGGGCCGGACCAGCCCGCCCTGTCCAATCTGCCGGTGGCCGATATCCTGGGCGGCTCGCTGACGGCGGTGATGGGCATACTGGCCGCGCTGTACGACGCCCAGCGCAGCGGGCGCGGGCGCTATATCGACATCTCCATCGCCGATGGCCTGCTGGCCGCCGCGGTCGTGCCGCTGGCCACCCTCAATGCGCGCGGCGATACGCGGCCGGCGGGCGCCGACGCGCTGTCAGGCGGGCTGGCCTGCTATGGCCAGTACCGCACCCAGGACGGCCGCTATCTGGCCATCGCCGCCCTGGAGCCGAAGTTCTGGGAAACGCTGTGCCGCCGCCTGGACCGGCCCGACCTGCTGCCGCTGCACCGCGACGGCGACCCCGCGCAACAGGAGCGCGTGCGACGCGAACTGCAAACGCTGATCGGCGCCCGCCCCCTGGCGCACTGGCTCGGCTTGCTGGACGACGCCGACTGCTGCGTGTCGCCGGTGCTGAAGCTGGCGGAAAGCCTGGCGCACCCTCAGTTCGCCGCGCGCGGCATGCCGCGGCACGCGGACCACGGCGCCTACGGGCGCACCGCCCATATTGCCAGCCCAGTGAAGATGTCGGGATTCCGGTTCGCCATTCATCGCCAGGCGCCGCTGCCGGGCGAACACACCGATCAGATCCTGCGCGAGGCCGGCTATACCGAGCCGGACATCGCCAGCCTGACCGGGCGCGGCATTGCGCTGTAGGGACATGCAGCCGTTGCCTGACATCGCCAGTGACCATAACCAGGACGGAGACACCAATGACCCACCCTCCCCGCATCCCCGCCTCGCCCCGGCGCCGCAGCCTGCTCAAGCTCGGAATGGCCCTGCCCGCGGCGCTGGCGCTGCCGCGGCCGGCCAGCGCCGCCGATTTTCCCAACCGCCCCGTCACGCTCATCGTGCCGTTTCCGGCCGGCGGCGCCACGGACACCCAGATGCGCGCGCTGGCGATCGCGGCCTCGCGCGAGCTGGGGCAGACGGTCGTCATCGCCAACCGCCCCGGCGCCGGCGGCACGCTGGGCCCCGCCTCCATGGCGCACACGGCGGCGCCGGACGGCTATACGGCTTCGGTCGTGGTGGGCACTCTGTTCCGCTATCCGTTCCTGCAACAGGTCAATTACGATCCGCTCCAGGATTTCACCTATATCGCCTGCATGACGGCCTATTCCTACGGCATCGTAGTGCGCCAGGACGCGCCCTGGAAAACCCTGGACGAGTTGATCGCCCATGCGCGCGCCCACCCCGAAAAAATCAGCTATGGCGGCACGGGCGCGGGCGGCTCGGGGCGCATCGCCATCGAGCGCCTGTCCCGGCTGACGAACACGAAGTTCAACTTCATTCCCTATAAGGGCGCCGCGGAGGAAACCACCGCGCTGCTGGGCGGCCACATCCAGATGGTTTCGGACGCCGGCTGGGGGCCGATGATCGACACCGGCAAGGCTCGCCTTCTCGCCGTGATGGGCGAAGCCCGCGCCAAGCGCGTTCCCGACGTGCCCACGCTGGTCGAGCTGGGCTACCCCATCATTGCGTCCAATCCGGTCGGCATCGCCGGCCCCAAGGGCATGGATCCGAATGTGGTGAGCGTGCTGCAAAAAGCGTTTCACCGCGCCGCCCGCGACCCGGACTACAACCGCGCGCTGGAAAATGCCGACCAGCCGCACATGTTGATGGACAGCACGGCCTACACCGAATACGCGATCAAGCAGGTTGCGGAGGAAAAGAGATTCGTGGCCGAGCTGGGCCTGAAGATGCAATAGCGCCGTTCAGGCGGTAGCGCGCGACAACATGCTGTCGCGCAACCGCAGCACCGATGCGCACGAGGTATCCCGGTGCGTCACCAGCGACAGGGACAGCGCGCCGTGCGAATCGGCGTCGGCCAGCGGCACGAAAGCCACGTGGGGCGTGGAGTAGGCCCGCGTCACGCCGGGGACCAGCGCCAGTCCCATGCCGCTGGCCACCAGGCTGACCAGGGTCTGCACCTGGATCGCCTCCTGGCTGATGCGCGGGGAA
Organism: Achromobacter denitrificans NBRC 15125; assembly: GCF_001571365.1. Classification (GTDB taxonomy): domain Bacteria; phylum Pseudomonadota; class Gammaproteobacteria; order Burkholderiales; family Burkholderiaceae_B; genus Achromobacter; species Achromobacter denitrificans. The sequence goes on from NZ_BCTQ01000013.1 coordinate 113,403, forward strand.
AAGCCCGCCTTGCGGCATAGCGCCTGCGCCACGCCGTGCAGGCCCGGCACCTTGAGGGGCGAATACAGCACGAAGTTCTCGGCGCGCGCCCGCTCCAGGCGCACCGGCCCGCCCGAGGCCAGCGGGTGTCCCGCCGGCACCGCCAGGATCAGGTCGTCGCGCTCCACCACCCAGGAATCCAGCGCCGCGTCTTCGGCCAGCGGCCCGCGCACGAGCCCCGCGTCGATGTCGTTGGCGCGCAGCATGGCCACCAGGCCGACCGTGCTGTCCTCGCGCAAGTCCAGCTGCACGTCCGGATACTCGGCGCGGAACGCCGGCAGACAGCGCGGCAGCAGCATATAGGTGGCCGACCCGACGAATCCCAACCGCAGCTGGCCCCATTCGCCCAGCGCCACGCGGCGGGCGGCCTGACGCGCCTGTTCCGAATGAAACAGCGCGCGGCGGGCGTCGGCCATCAACGCCTGCCCGGCGGGCGTAGGCGTCACCCCCTTGGCGCCGCGCACCAGCAGCGGCACCCCCACCGCATGTTCCAGCTTCTGGATCGACACCGATAGCGCCGGCTGCGCAATATGCAGCAGGTCGGCGGCGCGCCGGTAGCTGCCCTGTTCCGCGATGGTCACGAACTGCCGAAGCTGCCGCAAATCGATAGCCATAATGAATTCCATATCGCCCAATACCTAAGCCATATTAGACGTGTATGTGCAGGGCCGATAGCATTTCCGCCATGACTCCTTCTTCCCATTCCCGAGCCGGCGCGCTGGGCGGCGTGCGCATCCTGGACCTGACCTCCGTGGTGTTCGGCCCCTACGCGTCGCAGATACTGGCCGACTACGGCGCCGACGTCATCAAGATCGAAGCGCCGTCGGGCGACTCCACGCGACGCACCGGCCCGTCGCAGGAGCCGGGGCTGGCCGCCATCTTCCTGGGCCTGAACCGCAACAAGCGCAGCATCGTGCTCGACCTGAAGCAAGCCTCAGCGCGGGAGGCGTTGTTGACGATGGTGGACCAGGCCGACGTCCTGATGCACAGCATGCGGCCCGCCAAGATGGCCGCGCTCGGGCTGGACCCGGACACCTTGTGCGCGCGCAACCACCGCCTGGTGTATGCCGGCCTGTATGGGTTCGGCGCGGGCGGCGCCTACGACGGCCGGCCTGCGTATGACGACATCATCCAGGGGCTGTCGGGCTTCGCCGATCTGGTCGACCGCCAGACCGGCGAGCCGCGCTACCTGCCCACGGTGGCGGCCGACAAGACCTGCGGCCTGGTCGCCGCGCACGCCATCCTGGCGGCGCTGTTCCAGCGCGAGCGCACCGGCGCCGGGCAGCAGTTGGAGGTACCCATGTTCGAAAGCATGGCCTCCTATGCGCTGGTCGAGCATTATTACGGCCGGCACCTGTCCGACGAACCCGGCCAGGCCGGCTATCCGCGCGTCCTCACGGCGTGGCGCAAGCCTTGCCGGACGGCCGATGGCCATGTCTGCCTGATGCCCTACACCGACGCCCATTGGCGCGACTTCTTCATCGCGGCGGATCGGCGCGACCTGGCGGAAGACGCGCGCTTCGCCGACATTTCCGCGCGCACGCGGCACATCGAAACCCTGTACGAACTGCAGGCCGGCATCGTCGCGCGACACGACACCGCCTACTGGCTGGCCCTGTGCGAACGGCTGGAGATTCCGGCCGCGCCCGTCAACCGGCTCCAGGACCTCGAAACGGATCCGCACCTGCGGAGCGTCGACTTCTTCGTAGCGCTGGAGAGCGCGTCGGGCAGCCGTTACCGCTTTCCCCGCAATCCTGTGCGCCTGCAGCATTCCCACGTGCCGGCCACGATGCCGCCGCGCCTGGGCGAACACACGCGCGACGTGCTGCGCGAAGCGGGCCTGGACGAGGCCCATATCTCCGCGCTTCTGGAAGCGGGCGCCGCCCGCGACGCGCTTTCCCCTCCCATCGACCCACACAAGGATCCGGCATGACCGCAGACCGCAACGCCACCGCCATCGCACAACTCGGCCAGGGCTATTACTGGCAGGACCTGGCCGTGGGCCAGCGTTTCCACACGTTCCGCCGCACGATCACCGAGACCGACATCGTGAACTTCATCAGCGTCACGGGCATGCTGGAGACGATCTTCATCGACGCCACCTACGCGCACGGCGCCATCCAGGGCCGCCCCGCCCCCGGCGCGCTGACCTATGGCCTGATCGAGGGCCTGATCATGCAGGGCATGGTGCAGGGCACCGGTCTGGCGCTGCTGGAAGTCCACAAGAAAATGCTCGCGCCCGTGGTCGCGGGCGACACCATCTGGGCGGAGATCGAAGTCACCGGCGTGCGCCCCACATCGCAGCACAACCGGGCGGTGGTCACGTCCGCCATCGAAGTCCGGAACCAGCACGGCAAGCCGGTCATGGCCTATACGGCCACGCGCATGCTGGCAGGCAGGCCCGAGGCCTGATCGAGCGGCAAAGCGCCCCGCCCAGAGGGTGCTGCCGCCAGGACGCGCTCGCGTCATCCAAAAACACAAGGAGACAAACCATGAAGAAAGTATTGGTAGCCGGCAGCCTGGCCATCCTGGCGTTGGGAGGCGCGGTCAGCGCCCAGGCCGCCTGGCCCGAACGCCCGGTGACAATGGTGGTGCCATTCCCGCCGGGCGGCCCGACCGACCTGGTCGCGCGGGTTCTGGCCAAGCAGCTCACCGACCAGCTGGGCCAGACCGTCGTGGTGGAAAACAAGGGCGGCGCCAACGGCAACATCGGCATGCAGTATGCGGCAGCCGCCAAGCCGGACGGCTATACCGTGCTGTACAACACGTCGTCGATCGCTTTGAGCCCGAATCTCTACCGGTCGCTGGCGTTCGATCCCGTCAAGGACTTCGCGCCCGTCTCGTCCACGGCCGTCATTCCGCTGGTGCTGCTGGTGCATCCGTCGGTGCCGGCGAAGGACACCCAGGCGTTCGTGCAATACGCGCGCCAGAATCCGGGCAAGCTGTCGTATGGTTCGGCGGGCGCCGGCAACGTGACCCACCTGGGCGCCCTGCTATTGCTGCGCTCGCTGCAGATCGATGCGGTGCATGTGCCATACCGCGGCAGCGCCCCCGCCATGACGGACCTGGTCGGCGGGCAGGTCCAGCTGATGACCAATACGCTGAACGATTCGCTCGGGTTCATCCGGGAAGGCAAGCTGCGCGCGCTGGCGGTGACCAGCGGCGCGCGCAGCGATCAATTGCCCGACGTGCCGACCGTGGCGGAGGCGGCGGTGCCCGGATTCGAGATGGGTGCCTGGCAAGGCGTCGTGGTGCCGGCCGGCACGCCGGGGCCGGTCATCGACAAACTGAACGCCGAAATCCGCCGCGCGCTGCAATCGCCCGAAATGCAGAAGCAGCTCAAGGCGCAGGGCGCGCAGGCGCTGGGCTCCACGCCGCAGGAATACGCGGCCTACATCAAAAGCGAGATCTCGCGCTGGGGCGAAGTGGTGAAGGCCGCCAACGTGAAGCTGGACTGATCCCGTGCTCCCCGCGAGACAGCAAGCACGCAAAGCGTGCGCGGCCCGACTGGGCTAGGTCGCCGTCCTTCGCAAGAACAGCCGCCCCGCCGCCGGGCCGCCCCAAGGCGGGGCAGCCCCCTCGGGGGGCAGCAAGCACGCGCAGCGTGCGCGGCGTGGGGGCCCCTTCAACGGCCGGCGGCCTTGGCGCTGATGCCGTTGGCCACGCCCATGTCGGTCTTGGGCACGTCGCGGATCAGCACGCGCACGTCTTCGCCCGAGATATCGATGCTGGCGCAGACGGCCTGGTTCAGCGCGGCGATCAGGGCCGCCTTCTTGGCTTCGTCGCGGCCTTCGATCAGCGCCACGTCGACGCGCGCCATGCGCTTGCCGATTTCGCCGGCCACGATCACGTTCTCCGCGGGGACTTCCTGCAGCACGATGCGCACGCTGGGCAGCGGCGCGGCGATGCTCTCGACGACGGCGCTGGACGCCGCCTTCAGCAGCGCGGTTTTCTGGTCGGCCGAGTGGCCTTGCATGATCTGGACGTTCAAAATGGGCATGACGGCTTCCAAGGTTCCGAATAAGGACGAACCGGCCGTGGCGGCCGGTCGACCATCATATCCGGACTTTGCCCATGCACAGGCACAGTCCGGATACGGGTCTTCCCTGTCAAGCCGCCTTGTCGTGGTGCTCCAGTTCCGGCTCGGATTCCTGCGCGGCAGGCGTCTCGTCCACCGGCGCCGGCGTGTCGGCCAGGGCCGGCGTGACCAGCTCCACGACCTTCTTGCGCGACAGCATGCCGATGAACTCGTCGTCTTCGCCGGTCACGGCCACGGGCTGGTCGCTGTGGACCAGTTGGGCCAGCACTTCGCCCAGGCCCGCCGTGGCCGGCACGGAGGCCAGGTCCTCGACGTAGCGGGAAACGTCCCGCACGCCATCCGCGATGGCCTGCTCGGCCGCCTTGGCGGTCAGCACGCCGGCCAGGCGCTTGCCGTCCAGCACCGGCGCGTACTCGTAGTCCAGCGCGCGCATGCGGTCCATGGCGTGCGCGGGACGCGAGCGCATGGTCAGCGTCAGGCGCGCCGGGTTCACGGCATGCGTGGCGTTGAGCACCTTGGTGCGGTTCACGTCCTGCAGGAACGACTGCACGTAATCGTTGGCCGGGTTGAGCAGGATGTCTTCCGGCGTGCCTTCCTGCACCAGCTCGCCGTCCTTCAGGATCGCGATGCGGTTGCCCAGGCGCAGCGCCTCGTCCAGATCGTGCGTGATGAACACGATGGTCTTGTTCAGCTTGGCCTGCAACTGCAGCAGCTGGTCCTGCATTTCGCGGCGGATCAGCGGATCCAGCGCCGAGAACGCTTCGTCCATCAGCAGGATTTCGGCATCCGTGGCCAGCGCCCGGGCCAGGCCCACGCGCTGCTGCATGCCGCCGGACAGCTGGTGCGGATACTGGTTCTCGAAACCCGACAGGCCCACCTGCTCCAGCCAGTCGCGGGCGCGCTTCTCGCGTTCGGCCCGGCCCACGCCCTGCACGGTCAGGCCGTAGGCGGCGTTGTCCAGCACGGTGCGGTGCGGAAACAGGCCGAAGCGCTGGAACACCATGCTCATCTTCTTCTGGCGGAAGATTTCCAGGTCGCGCTTGTTCAGGCTGACCACGTCCACGCCGTCGACCAGGATGTGGCCGGCGCTGGGTTCGATCAGGCGGTTGAAGTGGCGGATCAGCGTGGACTTGCCGGAACCCGACAGGCCCATGATGACGTAGATGCTGCCCTCTTCGATGGACAGGCTGATATCGCGCAGGCCCAGCGTGTGGCCGCTTTCGGCCAGCAGCTGTTCCTTGCTCATGCCGCCCTGGGCGGCTTCCAGCCACTTCTTCGGATGCGGGCCGAAAATCTTGTAGATGTTCTTGACTTCGATCTTGCTCATCGCTGGCCTCCCATGCGCATGCGCTGTCCATACGATTGCGTGATCCGGTCGAACAGCACGGCCAGCACCACGATACCCAGCCCGGCCAACAAGCCGCGGCCCACTTCCAGGCGGTTGATCCCGAGCAGCACTTCATAGCCCAGGCCGCGCGCGCCGATCATCGATGCGATCACCACCATCGACAGCGCCATCATCGTGGTCTGGTTGATGCCGGCCATGATGTTGGGCAGCGCCAGCGGCAGTTGCACGCCGAAGAGCTGCTGCCGCGGATTGGCGCCGAAGGCGCGCGAGGCTTCCAGCACTTCGCGGTCGACCAGGCGGATGCCCAGGTCGGTCAGGCGGATCAGCGGCGGCACGGCATAGATGACCGTGGCGATGATCGCGGGGATCTTGCCCAGGCCGAACAACATGACGACCGGAATCAGGTACACGAAGCTGGGCATGGTCTGCATCACGTCCAGCACCGGCAGCATGCCGGAGCGCAGCCAGTTGATCCGCGCCATCAGCACGCCCAGCGGAATGCCGATCAGCACGGACAGGCCCGCGGCCATGATCATCAGCGCCAGGGTCTGCATGCCGGCGTCCCAGAGGCCCAGCACGCCGATCACGCACAGCAGCGCGCCCATCGCCAGGCTCAGGCCGATGCGGCGGCTCACGCCCCAGGCGATCGCGATGGTGACCGCGACCACCGCCCACCAGGGCGAGCTGCGCAGCAGCTGTTCCAGCCACACCAGCGCGTGCAGGACGGGCTGGGACAGCGTCTCCAGCGTATCCGCGTAGTTGGTGACCAAATGATCGACGAAACCGTCGATCGCCCCCCGGACCTGCCGGGCGGGAATAATTTCAGGAAACATTCGTTCTACTCCATTCTGACGCGCTCACCGCCCGGCGAGATAGCCAGGGGGCTTCCAGGGCGGAAGCGGCCCGCCAAGCCGGCGAAGCAGGCGCGCACCGGACCGGGCGGCGATGCGCCCGGCCGGCGGCCATCCCGGCAAAGCAGCCCGGCCCGAGGGTGGGCCGGCACGCGCCGCGAGGGCGCGCAGCCAGGTGCACGGCAGGTTACAGCGCGCTTTGGACGCGCCCGGCGACGTCGGCGGGGACCCACTTGGTCCAGACGTCGGGCTTGTTCTTCAGGAACCACTTGGCCACCGCGGCGGACTCGTCGCCGGTTTCTTCCATGTGGGCCAGGGTTTCGTTGATCACCGGCAGCGGCACCGACACCTTGGACAGGAATTCGGTGAGCTTGGGGGCCTCCTGCGAGAACTTGGTGTTCACGGCGGTGAAGACAGGGTTTTCGGGATAGGCGCTGGGCTCGGGGTTGGCGCACTTGGGCGCCGTCAGGCACTTGTGCTTTTCCGCGTCATAGGGCGGCATGTCCAGCTTGACCAGGTCCATCGAACCGACCAGCGGCGTGGGTGACCAGTAGTAGAAAACGACGTTCTGCTTGCGCTTGTAGGCCGACATCAGCGCGGCCTTCTGCGCGGCGCCGGTGCCGGGCGAATACAGCGTGTAGGAGTCGTCCAGCTTCAAGGCGTGGAAGAGGTTGTTGCTGGTCACTTCGCAGCCCCAACCCGCCGGGCAACCGTAGAAGCGGCCCTTGCCGGGCTCTTCCGGATCCTTGAACTGATCCTTGAACTTCGGCAGGTCGGCCGCGGACTTCAGCTCGGGCAGGCGCTCGGCGGTATAGCGCGGGATGTACCAGCCCTCGGCGCCCATGTAGAGGTCGCCGATGCGCTTGACCTTGCCGGTCTTCTCGGCGCGGTCCCAGGGATCGGCCACGCTGTTCAGCCAGATCTCGGTGTTGATGTCCAGGTCGCCGCGCTCAAGCGCGGCCAGGGCGGGCAGGGTTTCGGTAGGCAGGGTTTCGGTCTTGCAACCGTAGCCCTTTTCCATGATGAAACGTTCGACGTCGACGAGGACCAGGTTGGATTCCCAGTTCATGGCGCCGAAGTTGACTGGACGCTTGAGCTCGCATTGGGCGGCGTCGGCGGCCTGGGCCGAACCGGCAAATGCAAAGAACACGGCCGCGGCGGCCAGGGTCTTGACGGGGGTGAAACGCATTGGCTTTTGCCTCCATAGGTTCAGGGACACGCGCCGGGCCTGGCCCGGTGGATGCCATGGAGCTAAGGGGGTTGTGCGGAAGACGGGCAGAACCGCCAATACAAACCGACACTAGCAACAAGACCGTCCGCGAGGATGCGGGGTCTTGCAAGACAGGAGTTTCAAAAACGCGGTTTTTGAAAACCCACAGAAAGTGAACAAACTGAACGAAGAAGCCAGCATCTTAAACGAAATTGGCGCCCAACCCAACCCCAACCCCGAACAAAACAGATACATTTCGGCGTAAAACCGTCCGGGATAACCCCGATCGACCACGGGTAAATCGCCGTTTTCCCCTAAGGAAATTCAGGTCGAAAATATAGTTACGTTCAGTTAATAATATATTCGTATTAATACATTCTGACGGTTTCAAAACACCCCGAAATAGCGCTTTTTCCCGTTTTCCGGGCCCTCAAGGGGATCTGCGCGCCCCTATTCCAGCCCCTCTCCCGACCGCCTCTTGCACGGCCGCTTTGACGGCCTCCTTGCACAGCCCTCGCGCAGGCCCTCAGCGGCCCTCATACATATAGTCCCGCCGCCACGGATAGGCGAGATCCGCCGGCTCGTCGAGTTCGTCGGGCCGTCCGGTGGCCGGCGGCTGGGCCAGTATCTGGTGCAGCGCGATCCAGCCGTGCTCGAACGCCATGGCGCATCCGGCCAGATAGAGGCGGTACGCCCGCAGCGAGCGCTCCCCCTGTTCGCCGCCGAGGATCCGCGCCGCCTCGGGCAGCCGCGCCTCCAGGGCGTCGCTCCAGGCCCACAGGGTGCGCGCGTAGTGCGGCCGCAGGTTCTCCACGTCCACCTCTTCCAGCCCGCCGTTGGTCATGGCCTCCATGACGACGCTGATATGGGTCAGCTCGCCGCCGGGAAAGATGTACTTTTCGATGAACTCGCCCATGCCGTTGCCGAGCTCGGCGTTGTACACGCCGGCCGCGGTGATGCCGTGGTTCATGATCAGGCCGCCCGGCTTGAGCAGGCGGCGGAGCTTGGCGAAATACCCCTCCAATTGCGCCCGGCCCACGTGCTCGAACATGCCGACCGAGGCGATCTTGTCGTAAGGAAGGGATCCGTCGAGCTTCCGGTAGTCCAGCAGTTCCATGCGGACGCGTCCCGCCAGGCCCTTTTCCTCGATCAGGCGGCCGACGTGCGCGTGCTGGTTGCGCGACAGCGTGATGCCGGTGGCATCCACGCCGTAGTTTTCGGCGGCCCAGAGCAGCAGGCCGCCCCACCCCGCGCCCACGTCCAGGAAGCGCTCGCCTTCGTGCAGGCGCAGCTTGCGGCAGATGTGGTCCAGCTTGGCCTCCTGGGCCTGGGCCAGCGTCATGTCGGGCCGGCGGTAGTAGGCGCAGGAATAGACCCGGCGCGGGTCGAGCCAGAGCGCGTAGAAGTCGTCGGACAGGTCGTAATGGAATTCGATCTGCTTCGCGTCGCGCTCCACCGAGTGCCGCCAGACCGATATGACCTTGCGCACCAGTTCCGTCAGCCAGCCGCCCCGGGCCGCGTCCACCGGCGACCCCGGCATGAGCGACGCGGCGGCCGCCATGACGTCGCGCATATTGCCTTCGATATCGATGCGGCCTTCCACGTAATCCTGGCCCAGGATGCCGACGGCGCCTTCGGCCAGGTGCGCCAGCGCGGCCTTGTCGCGGGCCACGAAACGGACGCGGGGCTCCGGCGGCCCGAGCACGGTGCCATCGGGCAGCACCAACTGGACGGCCACAGGCAAGGCCTGCAACTTGCGTTCCACCACGGCTAGCAAAGGATTCACGGCTACTCCCCTGGATGCGTACGGACGCCACCGACTTTATCGGAAAATGGCTGAAACTTGCATGTAAGGTTGTGCGTGATACAGTCGCTGACTTGGCCCAAAACATGCAACAAACCGCATCGGGCCCTGTCCTGCGCTCCAACGCGATCCACATGCCCCCATCATCTTCCTTCCGCAGCGGTCTGCCCGGCTGGCTAATCCTCATGGGCGCGCTGACGGCCATCGGCCCGTTCGCCATCGACATGTACCTGCCCGCGTTCCCCACGATCGCGGCGAACCTGGGCGTGCCCCGCGGCGACGTCGAACGCACCCTGGCGGCCTACCTGATCGGGCTGGCGCTGGCGCAGGTGTTCTACGGCCCGATGGCCGACCGTTACGGCCGCAAGCCGCCGCTGCTGGTCGGCCTGGCGCTGTTCATGGTGGCGTCGCTGGGCTGCGCCCTGTCCGGATCGGTGGAGGCCCTGACCGGCTGGCGCGTCGTGCAGGCCATGGGCGGCGCCGCCGGCATCGTGATTCCGCGCGCGGTCATCCGCGACCACTACGAAACCCACGAAGCCGCCCGCGCCCTGTCGCTGCTGATGCTCATCATGGGCCTGGCCCCGATCCTCGCCCCGCTGATCGGCGCGCAGTTGCTGGCCATCACCAGTTGGCGCAGCCTGTTCTGGGTCATGCTGGCGGGCGGCGCGATGCTGATGGCGGCCGTGCTGAAGATCATGAAGGAGTCGCTGGCGCCCGATCGCGTGGTGCCGCTGCGCTGGGACACCATTCTGCGGAACTACCGCGGCCTCTTCGCGCACCGCGGCTTCATGGCGCACAGCCTGGCCGGCGGTTTCGGCCAGGCCGGCATGTTCGCCTACATCATCGGCTCGCCGCGCGTCTTCATCGAACTCTATGGCGTGCCGCCCCAGTACTACGGCCTGCTGTTCGGCACCAACGCCCTGTCGCTCATCGTCTGCTCGCAGATCAGCGCCCGCCTCTTGCGCACCTATACGCCGCGGCAGCTGCAGCGCCGCGCGCTGACCTCGCTGGCGTGCGCCAGCCTGGCCGCGGTGGCGTTGACGCTGGGCGGCTGGATGACGCTGCCGCTGCTGATGCTGTGCCTGATCGCCTACATGGGCAGCCAGGGCTTCGTGAACCCCAATTCCGCGGCGCTGGCGCTGGCCGAACAGGGCAAGCGGCTGGGCGCGGCATCGGCACTATTGGGGACGCTTCAATTGTCCTGCGGCGCGCTCGCCGGCTTCGCGGTCAGCGCCTGGCAGACGGACAGCGCCCTGCCCCTGACCACCACGTTGGCGGTCTGCGCCTGCCTGTCCTGGTTTTCGGGCCGCGTGGCGCAGTCGCACGTCCGCTAGCCTGCCTGCTTGATTTATTTACGTTTTTCGTATTAGAATCTACGTCTTCACATGAAGTTTCCCGTGCGGGACTACTATGCTTTGTAGTTCAGCACTCTGACCCCAACTGCGTAGTCCAGACTAACGTCTGGAGATTTCCCTGGATCAGCGGTTTCAATCCACGATCCCAGGAATTTTCGCGGGTGGCAGGCAGCGGGTATAAGCACAGGGCGAGCCGGCCAAGCTGGCGCGCCTCATCCACTAAGACTGGGTGGCCGGCAAAGCAGCACAGCGACGAGCTCGCAGTGTTCACAGCCCGGCGGCTGAAACCCCGTCTACCCCCCAAGCGATGCGCGCAAGAACGACACGAAGAGGTGCATCCATGGCACGCGTATGCCAAGTGACCGGCAAAGGCCCGATGGTGGGCAACAATGTTTCGCACGCGAACAACAAGACCAAGCGTCGCTTCCTGCCCAACCTGCAATCGCGCCGGTTCTGGGTTGAAAGCGAAAACCGCTGGGTCCGCCTGCGTGTTTCGGCCAAGGCCATCCGCACGATCGACAAGAACGGCATCGACGCCGTCCTGGCCGACCTGCGTGCCCGCGGCGAAATCGCCTAATCGGCCATCCCGCCAATCTACATACTAGGAGCACGACATGGCCAAAGGTATCCGCGAAAAGATCAAGCTCGAGTCGACCGCCGGCACGGGTCATTTCTACACGACCACCAAGAACAAGCGCAACATGCCCGAGAAGATGCTGATCAAGAAGTTTGATCCCGTCGCTCGCAAGCACGTCGACTACAAGGAAACCAAGCTGAAGTAATTCAGCCGGTTTCCCTGGAAGCGCGAAAAAGCCCTGCATTGCAGGGCTTTTTCATTTCCGAAAGCGGGCATTTCCCGCCTTGTCGGCCCGGCGTTATTGCCGCACGGCGAAAACACATGCTTCAATTGGGCCGCCGCCCCTCGCCCCGAGGGGCCCGATTCCTTTCGACGCGATACCTGCCATGCTCCGTCCCTGCCTCACTCTGCTGCGCCGCGCGCTGGCGCCGGCACTCCTGGCCCTGGCGCTGACGCCGTCCGCCCACGCCAAAGACAAGGAGCCGCCGATCCGCATCGGCGAGATCAACAGCTACAAGGCCATCCCCGCCTTCCTCGGCCCCTACAAGAAGGGCTGGCAACTGGCGCTGGAGCAGGTCAACGCCGAAGGCGGCGTGCTCGGCAGGAAGCTGGAAGTCATTTCGCGCGACGACAACGGCAACCCGGGCGATTCGGTGCGCGCCGCGCAGGAATTGCTGGCCCGCGAAAAGGTCGAGCTGCTGTTCGGCGGTTTTCTGTCCAATACCGGCCTGGCGCTGACGGATTTCGCCAAGCAGCAGCAGGTGTTCTTCCTGGCGGCCGAGCCGCTCACGGACAAGATCACCTGGCAGGACGGCAACCGCTATACGTACCGGCTGCGTCCCTCCACCTGGATGCACGTGGCGGCCCTGGCCCCCAAGGCCCTGACCCTGCGCAAGAAGCGCTGGGCCATCGTCTACCCCAACTATGAGTACGGGCAGTCGGCCGTGGCCACGTTCAAGGCCATGATGACGGCCTTCCAGTCCGACGTGGAGTTCGTGGCCGAGCAGGCCGTGCCGCTGGGCAAGGTGGACGCCGGCGCAGTCGTGCAGGCGCTGGCCGACGCCAAGCCCGACGCAATCTTCAACGTGCTGTTCGCGGCCGACCTGACCCGCTTCGTGCGCGAGGGCAACACGCGCGGCCTGTTCGAGAACCGCGCGGTGGTCTCGGTGCTCTCGGGCGAGCCGGAATACCTGGAGCCCCTGGGCGCCGACACGCCCACCGGCTGGATCGTCACCGGCTATCCCTGGTATGCGATCGACACCCCGGCCAACACGGCCTTCGTCGAAGCCTACCGGAAGCGCTACAACGAAACCCCGAAGGTGGGTTCGGTCGTCGGCTACGCCTCGCTCATGTCCATCGCCGAAGGCCTGAAGGCGGCCGGCGCGGTGGATACCGAAAAGCTCGTCGATGCGTTCGCCGGCCTGAAGGTGGAAACGCCCTACGGCCAGATCCAGTACCGCAAGATCGACCACCAATCGACCATGGGCGTCTACGTGGGCGTGACCGCCATCGAAGACGGCAAGGGCATCATGAAGGACTTCGTCTACCTCGACGGCGCGCGCCTGCAGCCGCCCGACGAACAGGTCCGCAAGATGCGTCCGGCGCACTGATGAGCGCTTCCGGACTGCTGCTGCAGCTGCTCAACGGCCTGGCCGACGCCAGCGCGCTGTTCCTGGTGGCGGCCGGCCTGTCGCTGATCTTCGGCGTGACCCGCGTGGTGAACTTCGCGCACGGGTCGTTCTACATGCTGGGCATCTACCTCGCCTGGACCTTCACCGGCTATTTCGGCGACGGCGCGGGCTATTGGGCGGGCCTGCTGCTGGCCGCGCTGGCCACCGGCGTCATCGGCGCCGCCGCCGAGTGGCTGGTGCTCAAGCGCCTCTACCAGGCGCCCGAACTCTTCCAGCTGTTGGCCACGTTTGCGCTGGTGCTCATCATCGGCGACGCCGCGCTGGCGATCTGGGGCCCTGAAGACCTGTTCGCGGCCCGCGCTCCGGGCCTGTCCGGCGCCGTCGAGATCCTGGGCCGCCGCTACCCCGAATACGACCTGCTGCTGATCGCCGCCGGCCCGGTCGTGCTGGGCCTGCTGTGGCTGCTGCTGATGCGCACCCGCTGGGGCCGGCTGCTGCGCGCGGCCGCGGAAAACCGCAGGATGCTGGCCGCGCTGGGCGTCAACCAGGCCTGGCTGTTCACCTCCGCCTTCACGCTGGGCGCCTTCCTGGCCGGCCTGGGCGGCGCGCTGGCCGCGCCGCGCGTGCCCGCCACGCTCGGGCTGGACCTGGAGATCATCGCCAGCGCCTTCGTGGTCGTCGTGGTGGGCGGCCTGGGCTCCATTCCTGGCGCCTTCCTGGCCGCCCTGCTCATCTGCTCGGCCAAGGCCCTGTTCGTGTTCCTAGGCCAGGTGCAGGTCGGCCCGTGGATCTTCAACTTGTCCAAACTCACCCTGCTGGCGGAGTTCGCCGTCATGGCCGTGGTGCTGGTCGTGCGGCCCTGGGGCCTGCTGGGCAAACCGCCCGCGCCCGTCGCGCCCACCGCCCCGGCCGAGCGCCCCATCGCCCCCGCGGGCCGCCGGCTGCGGCAAGCCTACGGCCTGCTGCTGGCCCTGCTGGCCCTCGCCCCGATCGCGGCGATCCAATGGCCCTACCTGGGCATCCTGCTAACGGAAATCCTCATCGCCGCGCTGTTCGCCGCCAGCCTGCACTTCCTGACCGGGCTGGCGGGCATGACCTCGTTCGGACACGCGGCCTGGTTCGGCCTGGGCGCCTACGGCGCGGCGCTGCTGTTGAAACTGGCGTCCGTGCCCATGGAAGCGGCCCTGCTGCTCGGCCCCTTCGCCGCCGCATTCGGCGCCCTGCTGTTCGGCTGGTTCTGCGTGCGCCTGTCGGGCGTGTACCTGGCGATGCTCACCCTGGCCGTCGCGCAGATCCTGTGGGCGCTTGTCTACCAATGGGACGACGTGACGGGCGGCAGCAACGGGCTGATCGGCCTGTGGCCCTCGGCCTGGCTGACGCGGGGCCCCTGGTTCTATTACGTGACGCTGGCGCTTTGCGCCGCGGGAATCTGGTGGCTGCGCCGGCTGGCGTTTTCGCCGCTGGGCTACGCGCTGCGCGGCGTGCGCGATTCGTCGCTGCGCGCCGAAGCGCTGGGGATGGACACCCGGCGCGTGCAGTGGGCGGGCTTCGTGGCGGCATCGTTCGCCGCGGGCCTGGCGGGCTCGCTCTACGCATTTTCCAAGGGCAGCATCGCGCCCGACGTGCTGGCCGTGAGCCGCTCGGTGGATGGCCTCGTCATGGTCCTGTTGGGCGGCCTGCAGACGCTGGCCGGCCCGCTCGTGGGCGCGGCGTCCTATACCTGGCTGCAAGACGCCGCCGCGCGCAGCACCGAATATTGGCACGCCGTGCTGGGCCTGGCCATCCTGGCCCTGGTCATGCTCTTTCCCGAAGGCTTGGCCGGCGCCGCGGCGCGGCTGGCCGGGAGGCGCGCATGAGCCAGCCAAGCCGCTCCAAAGGCGAATACCGACACGCGGAGCACGAAGGGGGGCCGGTGACCGCCGCCCCTTTGCTCCAGGTCCGCGAACTGCGGAAATCGTTCGGCGGCATCGACGCGCTGGCCGGCGTGTCGTTCACGCTGGATGCCGGCCAGATGCTGGCGCTGATCGGCCCCAACGGCGCCGGCAAGTCCACCTGCTTCAACGTGCTGGGCGGCCAGTTGCGCCCCGATTCCGGTTCGGTGCTGATGGATGGCCGCGAACTGGTGGGCCTGTCCGCCAGCAAGATCTGCCGGCTGGGCGTGGGCCGCAGTTTCCAGACCGCCGCGACCTTCCGCTCCATGACGGTGCGCGAGAACGTGCAGACGGCGCTGCTGTCGCGCGACCGCCTGCTCTTCAATCCCTGGCGCCGGGCGGGCCGGCACGCCGTCGGCGAAGCCATGAACCTGCTTTCCGAGGTGCAGATGGCGGATAAGGCCGACGAGCATTGCGGCACGCTGGCCTACGGCGACGTCAAGCGGGTCGAGCTGGCGATGGCGCTCGCGCACCAGCCGCGCCTGCTGCTGATGGACGAACCTACCGCCGGAATGGCCACCAATGAGCGCCACGCGCTGATGCGACTGACGCGGCAACTGGCCGACACGCAGCGGATGGCCGTGCTGTTCACGGAACACAGCCTGGACGTGGTGTTCAAGCATGCCGACCGCATCGCCGTGCTGGTGCGCGGCGGCCTGCTGGCCGAAGGCGAGCCCGCGGCGATCGCGGCCGACGCCCGGGTCAAGGCGGCCTATCTCGGCACGGACGCGCCGGCCCCCTGACGCAGGGCCAGGAGCCAGAGACCCAGCGGCGAGGCCGCGGGGTTTCGTAACCACGGAGCTACGAGGCGGCCAGGCCACGAGGCCTCGGGGAGGCAAAGCCGCGGAGCCGCCTCAGGCCTGCTTCGAGCCGTCCGCCTGGCACTCCCAGAAGATCCTGGCCTGACAGCCCGCGCAGATGTCGCGGTCCAATCCGGCGTAGATGGTGCGCAGCGCGGTGGCCTTGTCGGGAAACACGTGATCCTCGCCCAGGCGTTCCAGGAAGCCCGTGCGCCGCCACATGACCAGCACCTCCGGACGCGGCCGGTGGAAGTACAGGTCGCCGCCCATCGCCCTTCTCGCGGCCAGCTCGTCCTCCCAGACCTGGGCGCCGGCCAGGTCGATGAAGTTCATGCTCTTGGCCATCACCAGCAGGTGGCGCGGCGCGGCGGCTCCGGCCCGCAGTTCGTGCAGGCGCTGCGCCACGTGGGCGGCGGCGCCGAAATACACCGAGCCCTCCATGCGCAGCAGCTTGAGCTGCGGGCATTCCGGCAAGGCATCCTGCTGATGCTCCAGCACCACGAACCGTCGGTCCGGGCCGCGCGAATCGAATCCGATGCTGCGCATCGCGGGGCGCGACGTGCGGTGCAAATAAACGGTCAGCGACAGCAAGGTGCCCAGCAGGATCGCCACCTCCATGCGGATGGTGACGGTGGCGGCCAGGGTCGCCCCGGCGATGATGCATTCGCTGGGCTGGGTCCGGAGCAGATGGCGCCAGCGCGGGATATCCAGCAAGGTCCAGGCGACCAGCAACAGCAGGCCCGAGATGGCGGCATGCGGAATCATGGCCAGCAGCGGCGCCGACAGGGCCACCAGCGCCATCAGCAGCAAGGCCGAGAACACGGATGCCATGGGGGTCTTGGCGCCCGCCTCGTAGTTGGGGATAGACCGGTTCAGCGATCCGCAGGACAGATAGCAGGAAAAGAACCCGCCCACGATATTGGACAGGCCCTGCCCCATGAACTCGCGGTTCGCGTCGATGCGCTGGCCCGAACGCGTGGCCACGGCCTTGGCGATGGAAATCGATTGCGCCAGGGCCACGATGGTGAGCGCGAAGGCCAGGCTCAGCAGATCGGGCAGAACGCGCCAGTCCACGCTGGGGATGTGGAACGGCGGCCAGGGCTGGGCGATGGAACCCAGCACCGATACCGGCTCGCCGTCGGCCAGCGCATTGAACGCGGCCGCCACCACCACGCCCGCGGCCAGTCCGGCCAGCATGTACGGCTTGCGCTTGTCCAGCCGGCGCACCAGCATGGCCACCACCAGGGTCGACAGCGTCACGAGCACGGCGCCCCCTTGCGCCTGCCCGATGTTCGCGCCCAGGCTTGCCAGCAAGGCGCCCGCGCCGTGCGCGTCCGGCGCCGGCAAGCCCAGGGCGTCCTTCAGCGCGTGCACGGCGATGAGCAACGCCGCGCCGCTGGTGAAGCCGAACAGGGCCGACGGTGAAATGAAATGGGCCAGCGACCCCAGCCTGAGGGCGCCCACCAGCCACTGCATCAGCCCGACCAGCACGGTCACGGCCAGCGCCAGCTGGATATACCCCTGGCTGCCGGCGACGGCCAGGGGCGTCAGCACCGCATAGAGCGCGAGGGAATTGGCATTGGTAGGGCCGGACATGACGTGCCGGCTGGAGCCGAACAGCGCGGCGACGATACAGGGAACGATCGCGGAATACAGGCCGTATTCGGGCGGCAGGCCCGCCAGCAGCGCGAAGGCCACGCCCTGCGGCAGCACCAGCAGCGCGCCCAGCAGCCCCGCCGTCGCATCCGCGCGCAAGGTCCGCGCGCTGACTTCGTCCACCCACGAGCCGAACAACCGGCGCGCAATATTCATCCCCCCCTGCATCATCCCTTCCCGTCCCCAGGCGCCTGCTCTTGAATCGACCCCGTCTCCGGCCGGCGCGGCGCGGAACAGGTCGTCTAGCGTAATCTCTCGCTCCGGCGCGCGCAACGCGCGCCTGCTACTTCAGGTAGCGGCGCTCCAGCTCGCGCATGGCCGTATCGCCTTGCAGGGCAATGATGTCCTTGACCGGGGGCAGGACGGCGTCGACCTCGTGGATGCCGCCGTCGCGCCGGATGCGGGCGAAGACGTCGCGCATCGCGCCCACGGCGGCGCGGATGGCATGGTTGCCGTAGATCACCAGCCCGACCTTGCCCAGCGCCTGGATATCGGACTCGCGCAGCTGCGGATAGGCCGTGGGCACCAGCACCAGCGGCACCCGCCCCCGCCACGCGGCCACGAAGGACAGGATCTCGCCGGGCTCGCGCTGCTTGGAATGGATCAGGATCGCGTCGGCGCCCGCGGCCTCGTAGGCCGACGCGCGGGCCAGCGCCTCGCGCTCGCCCGCCCCCGCGATCAAGGCTTCGGTCCGGGCGATCACGCAGAAGTCCGCGTCGCGGCGCGCCGCGCAGGCGGCCTCGACCTTGCCCTGGAACTCCTCGATCCGCACCAGTTCCTGCCGGCCGGCGGCGCGCAGGCTGGTGTCCTTGGGGAAGGTCTTGTCCTCCATCACCACCGCCGAACAGCCGGCAGCCTCGTATTGCGGCACCATATAGGACACGTTGATCGCGTTGCCGAAGCCGGTGTCGATATCGGCGATGAGCGGCACGTCCACCGCCGCCGCGATCGCCCGCATCATGTCCAGGTGCTGCGACGGGGAAAGAATGTTGGCGTCGGGCACCGCGTGGCTGGCCGAGAGCTCGAAGCCGCTGCCCCATATCGCGTCGAATCCGGCCTCGGCCGCCAGTTTCGCGGACAAGGGGTTGTGCGCCGACATGGCGTGCGTCAGGACGGGATCCTGCAGTTTCTGGCGAAAACGGGCGTTGCGGTTCATGGCGGGCAGGCTTGCGTAACCCGGCGCGGCGCGCGCCGGCTACGCGCATCGTAGCGCCATTCCGGCCGGCGCCGCGAGTTCAGCCGGCCTCGCCCCCGCGCCGCGACTTCATGGCCTGGCCGATCGCGGCCAGCGCATCGTCCGGTATCAGACGCGCCGCCATGGGCAGCAACTCATCCTCTTCGCGCCGGATGTGCGCGGCATAGGCGTCGGTGAAGTCCCGGATCTCCTGGACTGGCAGATCGGCGGGCCGTCCCTGGGATATCTCGGACAAGGCCTGGCGCAGCGGCTCCCAGCGCCGGGCCAGTTGCCGGTGCTCGGCGACCAGCCCGTCGACGAGAGCGTGCAGGCAGACCGCGTCGGATCCCGCCATCGAGTCGATCAGGGCGGGAAACAGGTCCTCTTCCTCGTCTTCGTGATGGTGCGCGGCCGCGGTATCGAAATAGCGCAGGACGCTGGCCGCGGCCGTCTGGGCCGCGGCGTCGCTGCCGTGCGCGGGCAGGTGCGCGGCCAGCCGGCCGAGCGTGGCGCATTGGCGCGCGATGCGCCCATGACAGGCCGACAGCAGGGCCAGCGGATCATCCGCTCCCGGCGCCGGGGCCGGACCTCCAGGAAAACTCACCGCCATCGCACACCTCCGTTATCCCGCCTGGCCGCGCCACCACAGGCGGATCGAATCCCACGCGCGCCCCGCGAAGCCGGCCTCGGCCACGGGTTCCAGCGCCACCACGGGGAACTGCATGGCCGGCTTGCCGTCCACCAGCACGCGCACCGCGCCGACCGTGGCCTGCGCCGCGATGGGCGCCACCAGCGGATCCTGCGGCGTCCAGACCCGTTCGACCTTGGCGCCGGCGGGCACCGTCACGTATGCGTCGCGCGCGAATCCGGCCTTGAGGCTGTCGCTTTCGCCCTTCCAGACTTCCGGCGTCGCAACCGCCTCGCCACGCGCGTAGAGCTTGATGGTATTGAACCCCTGAAAGCCCCACTCCAGCAACTCGCGGCTTTCCTGCGTGCGCAGCTTGTCGGACGCGGTGCCCACCACCACCGTGATCAGCCGGCGCTCGTCCGCGCCGTTGGGCCGCTTGGCGCTGGCCACGATGCAGTAGCCGGCCGACTCGGTGTGTCCGGTTTTCAGGCCGTCGACGCTGGGATCCAGCCACAGCAGCCGGTTGCGGTTCGGCTGCGTGATCTTGTTGTAGGTGAACTGCCTGGCGGAGTCGTAGGTCTTGTAGAGCTGGGGATAGTCGCGGATGAAGCGCGTGGCCAGGACGGACAGGTCGCTCGCGGTGGAATAGGTGTTGGGGTCCGGCAGCCCGTGCGGGCTGGCGAAGCGCGTGCCATGCAGGCCCATCGCCGCGGCGGTGTCGTTCATCCGCGCCACGAAGGCTTCCACGCTGCCCGACACGGCCTCGGCCAGGGCGATGGCCGCGTCATTGCCCGATTGGATCATCAGGCCGCGCAGGAGGTCGTCCACCGACACCTTGGAGCCGGGCTCAAGGAACATCTTCGAGCTGCCCGCCGGCACTTTCCAGGCGCGGGTCGACACGGTGACCAGCTGGGAGGCCGTCAATTCCTTCTTGTTCAGGGCCTCGAACACGACGTAGGCGGTCATGATCTTGGTCAGGGACGCGGGCTCGATCCGCGCCGTCGCCGCGTGCGAGGCGATGACCTGCCCGCTGGTTTCGTCCAACAGGAGCCAGGCCTTCGCCGTCAGCGCCGGCGCCGGCACGGGCTGCGCCACGGCGCCCGACACGCACGCGGCCGCGACGATCAGGCTCGCCGCCAACTTCTTCATCAACATATCGCTGCTTCACTTCCATGCTTGGTTTTTCTTGCGCGGGGCCGGCGAGAAATGCCTGCGGGCAGGCATCCGGCCGCCCCGCGACGCCCGCAATTGGAACATGCGCGGCGCGCTTGGTTCACTGGCCGCGGCGCATGAAAGAAAGCGCGATGAATGTCACGACATCTTGCAGGAACCCTTGTAGAAAGCACTTTCTGCGTCGAAAACAACAAACAGCGGCTGAAAACCCGCTGGAAAGCCGCAATTCCCGCCACTCTTCCGCTATCATCGGGCGCGTAGCGTCAATTGCCGATAATCGGCGCGCGCTGCTCCATGTCCTCAACATACGGATTTTGACCATGGCCACGAAAGCAAAAGCTCCTGCCAAGAAAGTCACCAAGCCCGCCGCCAAGGCGCCCGCGAAGAAGGCAACTGCAGCCAAGACGGCTGTGAAGCCCGCTGTGAAGCCCGCCGCCAAGAAGGTCGTTGCCGCCAAGAAGGTCGCTGCTGCCCCCAAGGCCATCAAGGCTGCTCTGAACAAGACCCAGCTCATCGCCTACATCGTTGAGCAATCCGGCGTCGAAGCCAAGTCCGTCAAGGCCGTCCTGGCCAGCCTGGAAACCTCGGTGCTGGGCTCCGTGGACAAGAAGGGCGCCGGCGAATTCACGCTGCCGGGCCTGTTCAAGGTCGCCGTGCAGAAGGTTCCCGCCAAGGCCAAGCGCTTCGGCAAGGATCCGTTCACGGGCGAAGAGCGCTGGTTCCCCGCCAAGCCGGCTTCGGTCAAGGTGAAGGTTCGCCCGCTCAAGAAGCTGAAGGACGCCGCGCAGTAATTCCGCGCGAGTATCCGGTCAAGCCGGAAGGGCCCGCCTCGCAAGAGGCGGGCCCTTCTTTTTTCCGCCCGCGTTGCGTCTTCCGGCAGGTCGCTGTTAGAATTTATCTTCATATAAAGATACTTTACCTGGAAATAAATAAATAGCAGCCATGAATGACCTCGTCGACCAGGTGATCTCGCAATGGGCCAAGGAATGTCCCGGCCAGGACTTCTCGCCCATGGCCGTGGTCACCCGCGTGTTCCGCCTGAACGCCCTGGCCACGCGCAACGTAAACCGCAATTTCCGCCGCCATACCCTGCACCAGGGCGAATTCGACGTGCTGGCCACGCTGTACCGCAGCGGCGCGCCCTATGCCCTGAATCCGCAGAAGCTGGTCGCGGCCCTGCTCCTCACGTCCGGCGCGATGACCAACCGGCTGGACCGCCTGGAACAGGCGGGCCTGCTCGCGCGCAGCCCGAACCCCGAAGACCGGCGGGGCGTCATCGTGTCGCTCACCCCCGAGGGCCTGCGCCTCATCAAGGCGGTGCTGAAGGACTATATGAAGGACATGAACGAATTGCTGGAGCCGCTATCGGCCGGCGAACGCAAGCAGTTGGCCGGCCTCCTGAAGAAGATGCTGATCCGGCTGGACCAGGAAACCCCAGGCGGCATCGACGCCTGACGCCGCCGCGGAATCTTCCCCCGCCCCCCGCTTTCCCCGCTCCGGACCCATGAATACCGCTACCCGCTCTCCCCAGGCGCCGCCCCTGACCGCGCCGATCATCCTGCTGATGTCCGTCGCCACCGGCCTGGCGGTCGCCAGCAACTATTATGCGCAGCCATTGCTGCACACCATTGGCGAGCAATTCGCGCTGTCCACCGCCGCGGCGGGCAGCATCGTCACGACCGCGCAGCTGAGCTATGCGGTGGGGCTGATGCTGCTCGTGCCGCTGGGCGACATGTTCGAACGCCGCAGCCTGATCGTGCTGATGAGCCTGCTGTCCTCCGGCAGCCTGCTCATTTCCGCCTTCGCCCCCAATATCGCCGTGCTGATCGTGGGCACGGCCCTGACGGGCATGCTGTCGGTCGTGGCGCAGATCCTGGTGCCCTTCGCCGCCACGCTGGCCGCCCCCCACGAGCGGGGCAAGGCCGTGGGCACGGTCATGAGCGGGCTGCTGCTGGGCATCCTGCTGGCCCGCACCATCGCGGGCGTGCTGGCCGACGTGGGCAGCTGGCGCACGGTGTACTGGGTGGCGGCCATCCTGATGCTGGCCATGTCCGCCGCCCTGTGGCGCCTGCTGCCCCGCTACCAGAGCCCGGCGGGGCTGAGCTACCCCCGTCTGCTGGCCTCCATCCTGAAGATGTTCGTCGAGGAACCGCTGTTTCGCGCTCGCTCGCTCCTGGGCGGGCTGCTGTTCGCCGCCTTCAGCATGCTGTGGACGCCCCTCACCTTCCTGCTGGCCAGCCCGCCCTATCAGTACAGCAACACGACGATCGGCCTGTTCGGGCTGGCGGGCGCCGCCGGCGCCTATGCCGCCAATCGATTCGGCCGCCTGGCCGACCGCGGCCTGGGCAACCTGGCCACCCGGGTCGGGCTGCTCCTGCTGCTGGGTTCGTGGGGACTGATGGCGTTCGGCCAGGCGTCCGTGATTGCCCTGCTAGTGGGCATCCTGGTGCAGGACCTGGCGATCCAGGGGGTGCATGTCACCAATAGCAGCGCCCTCTACCGGATGCGCCCCGAGGCGCGCAGCCGGCTGACGGCGGGCTACATGACCAGCTACTTCATCGGCGGCGCATCCGGTTCGCTGGTATCGTCCTGGCTGTACGCCCATTTTGGCTGGCCCGGCGTGGTCACGGCGGGCGCCGTCCTCGGGGGAATAACGCTGCTTTACGGCACCTTGTCGCCAAGCGCGCGCATCCCTGAAACGGCCCCGCCCCCAGCACGCGTCTAGCACCTCCTATAATCAGGGGTTTTGACCGCCCCCGCGTCCGGCCGCCTCCGCGCCCGCGCGGCCGGGCGGCTCACCCTTTTTTGCCACCGTGCACGAGCCCATGCAGGAACGTTACCTCCCCAATATCGTCGAAGCAGCCGCCCACCAAGACTGGCAGGCCCGCGACGTCTACCTGGTCCACGAACACGCCACGAACGCCGACGGCTCCGAAAAGCCGAAGTTCTACGCCTGCTCGATGCTGCCCTACCCCAGCGGCAAGCTGCACATGGGCCACGTGCGCAACTACACCATCAACGACATGATGGCGCGCCAGCTGCGCATGCGCGGCTACAACGTCCTGATGCCCATGGGCTGGGACGCCTTCGGCATGCCGGCGGAGAACGCCGCCATCAAGTCCAAGGTGCCGCCCGCGAAGTGGACCTACGACAACATCGCCTACATGAAGAAGCAGATGAAGGCGATGGGCCTGGCGATCGACTGGTCGCGCGAGATGTGCGCCTGCGATCCCGAGTACTACAAGTGGAACCAGTGGCTGTTCCTCAAGATGCTGGAAAAGGGCGTGGCCTACCGCAAGACCCAGGTCGTCAACTGGGATCCGGTCGACCAGACCGTGCTGGCCAACGAACAAGTCATCGACGGCCGCGGCTGGCGTTCGGGCGCTTTGGTTGAAAAGCGCGAGATCCCCGGCTACTACCTGCGCATCACCGATTACGCCGACGAACTGCTGGGCGCCGTCCAGAACGACCTGCCCGGCTGGCCCGAGCGCGTGCGCCTGATGCAGGAAAACTGGATCGGCAAATCCGAAGGCCTGCGCTTCGCCTTCCCGCACAAGATCGCCGGCCCCGACGGCCAGCTGATCCAGGACGGCAAGCTGTACGTCTTCACGACCCGCGCCGACACCATCATGGGCGTGACCTTCTGCGCCGTGGCGCCGGAGCACCCCCTGGCCACGCAGGCCGCCTTGTCGAATCCGCAACTGGCGACGTTCATCGAGCAGTGCAAGCTGGGCGGCACGACCGAGGCCGAAATGGCCACGCGCGAGAAGGAAGGCATGCCCACCGGCCTGTTCGTGACGCACCCGGTCACGGGCGCCGAGGTCGAGGTCTGGGTCGGCAACTACGTGCTCATGACCTACGGCGACGGCGCCGTCATGGGCGTGCCCGCGCACGACGAACGCGACTTCGCCTTCGCCAAGAAATACGAACTGCCCATCGTCCAGGTCGTGGACGTGGCCGGCAAGGCCTACTCCACCGATGCCTGGCAGGAATGGTACGGCGACAAGCAAGCCGGCCGCACCATCAACTCGGGCAAGTACGACGGCCTCTCGCACAAGGAAGCGGTCGACGCCATCGCGGCCGACCTGGGCGCGCAGGACCTGGGCGAAAAGCAGACCACCTGGCGCCTGCGCGACTGGGGCATTTCGCGCCAGCGCTACTGGGGCACCCCGATCCCCATCATCCACTGCGCCGATTGCGGCCCGGTCCCGGTGCCCGAGAAAGACCTGCCGGTGGTCCTGCCGGACGACCTCATCCCCGACGGCAGCGGCAACCCGCTGGCCAAGAACGAGGCTTTCCTGTCCTGCGCCTGCCCCAAGTGCGGCAAGCCGGCGCGCCGCGAGACGGACACGATGGACACCTTCGTGGATTCGTCCTGGTATTTCATGCGCTATACGTCGCCGGGCAACGACCAGGCCATGGTCGACACGCGCAATGACTACTGGATGCCGATGGACCAGTACATCGGCGGGATCGAGCACGCCGTGCTCCACCTGCTGTATGCCCGCTTCTGGACCAAGGTCATGCGCGACATGGGCCTGCTCAATTTCGACGAGCCCTTCACCAAGCTGCTGTGCCAGGGCATGGTGCTGAACCATATCTATTCGCGCAAGACGCCCCAGGGCGGCATCGAGTACTTCTGGCCCGAGGACGTCGAAAACGTCTACGACGCCCGCGGAGCGATCGTCGGCGCGAAGCTGAAATCCGACGGCTCCGAGATCCATTACGGCGGCGTGGGCACGATGTCCAAGTCGAAGAACAACGGTGTCGATCCGCAGTCGCTGATCGACACCCTGGGCGCCGACACGGCCCGCCTGTTCGTCATGTTCGCCAGCCCGCCGGAACAGACCCTGGAGTGGTCCGATTCGGGCGTCGACGGCTCCCACCGCTTCCTGCGCCGCCTGTGGTCGATCAGCCACGCCAAGCGCGAAGCCGTGGCCCGCGGCCTGTCCCATGGCGCCGACTGGGCGCAGGCTCCCGCCCCCGTGAAGGATCTGCGCCGCGAGGTCTACGGTCTGCTCAAGCAGGCCGACTACGACTATCAGCGCATCCAGTACAACACCGTCGTGTCCGCCTGCATGAAGATGCTGAACGCGATCGACGACGCCGAGCTGCCCGAAGGCGCTCCGGCGGACGCCGCCTACGCCGAAACGCTGGGCGTGCTGCTGCGCGTGCTGTACCCGGTCGTGCCGCACATCACGTGGCACCTGTGGCGCGACCTGGGCTATGCGCACGAACTGGGCGACCTGCTCGACGCCCCCTGGCCGCACGTGGACGAAGCGGCGCTGATCGCCGACGAGATCGAACTGATGCTCCAGGTCAACGGCAAGCTGCGCGGCTCGATCCGCGTCTCGGCCAAGGCGGCCAAGGAAGACATCGAGCAACTCGCTGCCGCCCAGGAAGAGGTCGCCCGCTTCCTGGAAGGCCGTCCGCCCAAGCGCGTCATCGTGGTTCCGGGCAAACTGGTCAACGTCGTAGGCTGATGAGGTCAAGCATGCACTTCGCCGGGCAACAAACGCACTCCTCCCGCCAATCCTGGCTGCTGCGCGGCGCCTGCCTGGCGCTGTTCATGCTGCTCTCCGCCTGCGGCTTCGCCTTGCGGGGAGTCACCCCCCTGCCGTTCGATACGCTGTACGTCGGCATTCCCGACACCACCCAGTTCGGCGCCGACGTGCGCCGTTCGATACGCGCGGCCTCGCCGAACACCAAGCTGGTCTCAACCCCGAAGGAGGCCCAGGCCATCCTGCAGCAGGTCTCCGACGCCCGCACCTTGCGCGAGGTTTCGCTGAACGCCCAGGGCCGTGTCGAGGAATACGAACTCGGCATCAACTACACGTTCCGCCTCATCGACGCCAAGGGCCGCGCGGTGATCCCCGACACCACCCTGTCGATCTACCGCGAAATGCCTTACGACGACCAGGTCGTCCAGGCCAAGCAGGGCCAGATCGAAACGCTGTACCGGGCCATGCAGCGCGACCTGGTGTCCCGCCTGCTGCGCCGCCTGACCGCGCCGGAAGTACGCAACGCCTTCGAGAACGCCGAGCAACGCGGCGAAGACGGGGAGATCCCGCTGTACGATCCGACCGCCCCGCAGCCCCAGCGCACGCCGGAGCCCTGGAAGACGCCGTCCACCACCGATCCGGCCATCACGCGCTAAATGGCACAGCTCCTGGACGCGGACCGCCTGGCCGATCATCTGCAACGGCCGGGCAACCGGCTGGCGCCGCTGTACACGGTGTCGGGCGATGAGCCGCTGCTGGTGACCGAGGCCGTGGATGTGTTGCGCGCCTCGGCCCGCAACGCCGGCTATACCGATCGGCTGTCCATGGTGATGGACGCGCGCAGCGACTGGAGCTCGGTCACCGCCGCCACCCAAAGCGTGTCGCTGTTCGGCGACCGCCGCATTCTCGAAATCAAGATCCCGACCGGCAAGCCCGGCAAGGCCGGCGCCGATACCCTGGCCGGGCTGGCCGAGCAGGCCGAGAAGCAGGCCGACCCGGACACCCTCGTGCTGATCGCCCTGCCCCGCCTGGACAAGGCCACGCGCGAAAGCCGCTGGGTCCAGGCGCTGAGCCGCGGCGGCATAATGGTCGATATCGCCAATATCGAACGAGGCCGCCTGCCCGCCTGGATCGGCATGCGGCTCGCGCGCCAGAACCAGCGCGCCGACAACGCCACCCTCCAGTGGATGGCCGACAAGGTCGAAGGCAACCTGCTCGCAGCCCACCAGGAAATCCAGAAACTGGGCCTGCTGTACCCCGAAGGCCAGTTGGCGTCCGAAGACGTGGAACGCGCAGTGCTGAACGTGGCGCGCTACGACGTCTTCGGGCTGCGCGACGCCATGCTCGCCGGCGACACCGGCCGCACCATCCGCATGATCGACGGCCTGCGCGCCGAAGGCGAGGCGCTGCCGCTGGTGCTGTGGGCGGTGGGCGAAGAAATCCGCCTGCTGGCCCGCGTCGCGGAAGCGCGCGCCCTGGGGCAGGACGTCAACGGCCTGATGCGCCGCCTGCGCATTTTCGGCGCGCACGAACGCCTGGCCCTGCAGGCCCTGGGCCGGGTGCAGCCGGGCGTCTGGCCGGCCGCCGTGCAGCACGCGCACGAAGTGGACCGCCTGATCAAGGGTTTGTCCGTGCCCGGCCGCCTGTCCGATCCCTGGGAAGAAATGACCCGGCTCGCCTTGCGCGTCGCCGCCGCCGGCGCGCGACCGTGAAGGCGGCATAGCCGCCGCCTTCGCCCCGCCCTCCGGCCGCCGGACCGGAGTTCGCCCGGCCTCCCCGCCGGATATACACTGATTCTCCAGGCGGCGCATGCGCCGCCCCACACTCCATGATCGACGCCGCCATGTCCTCGTCCTCCATCGAACAAGCCATGCTCACCCTGGGCGAGAATGCCCGCCGCGCCTCGCGCGCCATGATGCGCGCCACCGGCGCCGCCAAGAACCAGGCGCTCCTGGCCATGGCCGACGCCCTCGCCGCCAGCCATGACGAACTCAAGGCCGCCAACGAGAAAGACGTCGCCGCCGCGCGCGCCAACGGCCTGGAACCAGCCCTGCTGGACCGCCTGACTCTTTCGGAAAAGACGCTCGCGCACATGGCCGACGGCCTGCGCCAGATCGCGGCCCTGCCAGACCCGATCGGCAGCATTACCGCCACGACGGTGCGCCCCAACGGCATGCGGGTCGCGCAGATGCGCGTCCCGCTGGGCGTGATCGGCATCATCTACGAATCCCGTCCCAACGTGACGATCGACGCCGCGGCGCTGTGCCTCAAGTCCGGCAACGCCGCGATCCTGCGCGGCGGCAGCGAAGCCCTGCACTCCAACATCGCGCTGGGCCGCATCGTGCAGACCGGCCTGGCCGCCGCCGGCCTGCCGCAGGACGCGGTCCAGGTCGTGGCCACCGCGGACCGGGCCGCGGTCGGCAAGCTCATCACCATGACCGAGCACATCGACGTCATCGTGCCCCGCGGCGGGAAGGGCCTGATCGCCCGCCTGTCCCAGGAAGCCCGCGTGCCGCTGATCAAGCACCTGGACGGCAATTGCCACGTCTACATCGACGCGGCGGCGGACCCGGACAAGGCGCACGCCATCGCGATCAACGCCAAGACCTACCGCTACGGCATCTGCGGCGCCATGGAGACCCTGCTGGTCGACGCGGTGGCCGCGGTCTCCCTCCTCCCCAGCCTGGCCGCGGATTTCAGCGAGCGCGGCGTCGAGCTGCGCGGCTGCCCCCGCACGCTGGCCTTGCTGCCGCACGCCAAGCCCGCCACCGAGGAAGACTGGGCCACGGAATACCTGGGCCCCATCCTCGCGGTGCGCATCGTCGACTCGCTGGACGACGCCATCGAGCACATCGCGCGCTGGGGCTCCGGCCACACCGACGCCATCGTCACCGAGGACCTGTCCGCCGCCCAGCGTTTCCAGCGCGAAGTCGATTCCAGTTCGGTCTACGTCAACCTGCCCACCTGCTTCGCGGACGGCTTCGAGTACGGCCTGGGCGCTGAAATCGGCATCTCCACGAACCGCCTGCACGCGCGCGGCCCGGTCGGCCTGGAAGGCCTGACCACGCTGAAGTGGGTGCTGAGCGGCGAAGGCCAGGTCCGCGGCTGAGCGCTGGCGCCCCGGGGCGCCCAGGCGCGCGCCGACTGACGCGGCCCTGAACACGGGGCTGCGCTTAGCCTTCTACAATACGGCCAGGAAATCCGTCTGGCTTCTTATCATCCGAACGCGGCCTACCGCGCAACCCCGAGACCCCCCATGCATTCACCCGCCATTTCCATGGCCTTCAGCCTTTTCGTGCTGTGCTTCATCACCTGCACGATCAGCGGCATCGTGCTGTTCTTCTTCAAGAGCAAGCAGATCAATGCCGCGCTGAAGCATCCGTACCTGCAGCACCGCACGTTCGCCCAATATCCGCTGCCGGTGCGGGCCGCGATCACGCTGGACTATTTCTTCCGCCTGATGTTCCCCGGCACCCGTTTCTGGCTGATCGGCAATGCCAACGACCTGCTGCCCCACGTCGACCCGAAGAAGATTCCGCTGGCCATGAAATGGCCCATCGTCGGTTTCTGGGGTTCCTGCTGGCTGGGCCTGATCGCGATGGTCGCCCTCTGGGTGATGCTGTATCTGGGAGCCTGAGCGCATGCAGATCAGAATCGAAGACTATCCCGGCTGCCTGGAAGCCGCCCGCTACCTGATCGCCGCCCGCGAGTCCGGCGTCGCCGGCCCGCGCCTGCCGGCCGAGTGCCGCCCGCAATCGCTGGGCCAGGCCTTCGCCGTGCAGCAACGCACCGCGCAACTGCTGCTGCAAGAGCGCCAGGACGGCATCGCCGCCTGGAAGAGCGCGCTGCCATCGCCCGACAAGGCCGTGGTCGCCCCCATCTACGCGTCCACGGTCGCCTACGCCGAAGCCGGCCCCATCGCCGCCCGGACCGACGTGCTGCGCATCGAGCCCGAAATCGCATTCGAGATTGCGCGCGACCTGCCCGCCCGCGCCGAGCCCTATACCGAGGCCGAGATCGACGCCGCCATCGGCGGGGCGCGCCTGGCCCTGGAAATCCTGGGCTGCCGCTACGCCACCCCGGAACACGTCAGCCTGCCCGAACTCCTGGCCGACCACATGTTCAACCTGGGCCTGGTGCTCGGACCGCAAATCGCCTCGCCCCATTCCGCCCCCGGCAGCATGAGCATCACGCTGTCGGTGGACGGCGAAGAAGTCGAACAGCACGCGGGCATCCACCCGAACGACCGGCCCAAGGCCGGGCTGTACTGGCTCGCGAATTTCCTGCGCCAGCAGGGCCTGGGACTGCGCGCGGGCCAACACGTCATTACCGGTTCCTACGCCGGTTTCCTGGACGTGCCGGCCAACCGCGACGTGTCGCTCGCCTACGGCGACCTCGGCGTCCTGCGCCTGCGGTTCAGCCGCTAGCGGCGCGGGCCGCCTAGGGGCGGGGCGCCGGCTCGGCAATCCCCACGGCCTCGCCAGCCGCCTCGATGATCTCGCCCACGGCCAGGCACAAATCTTCGCGGTAGCGCCCCGCCACCACCTGCACGCCCACCGGGCTCGGACCCGCGCTGCTCATGGCCGTGCCCATCGCCACCGACAAGCCCGGCAATCCCATGAACGGGATGCCGATCTGGGTCATCTGCGCGCGCCAGACGCGGGCATAGGCCGCGTCGCCCTGGAGGTCGAGCTTGTCCGGAAAGGGCAGCTCGGCGGACACCGGCAACAGCAGCACCGGATACTCGGCGAAAAACAGTTCCCAAGCCCGGGTCAGCGTGGCGCGCCGTGTCAACACCGCCGAAAAGCCGGCCAGGTCGATGCCGGCCGCCGTGTCGCGCTGGCCCGCCAAGGCGACCAGCGCGCCGCGGTCGCCTTCTTTTTCGGCGGCCGATACCAGGGCGTCATAGCCGTCCGCCAGCCACATGCGGATCTGCAGGTCGGCCGCCTCCCGCATGGGCGGCACCGCGTCCAGCGTGTCCACCGTCCAGCCGGCCTCGCTCAGCCGGCGCGCCGCCTCCTGCAAGGCCTTGACCACGGCGGGCTCGGTTTCCATGCCATCCGGATTCAGGCACAACGCGGCCCGGCGCGGCGCCTCGGGCCCATTCAAGGGCGCCGGCACCCACCAGGGATCGCGCGGATCGGCAGCGGCCAGCGCGGCCAGGCCCACCCGCAGGTCGGCAATGCTGCGCCCCAGGGGGCCCGAGACCGCGGTGAGTTGGCCACCGATGGCACGTTCCGGCAAGGCCGCGTTGTAGGCCGCCACCCGGCCGAGCGACGGCCGCAAGCCGTGGACGCCGCAAGCATAGGCGGGATAACGGATGGAGCCCGCGATGTCCGTGCCGTGCGCCAGGTGGCCGATACCGGCGGCGACGGCGGAAGCCGCGCCGCCCGACGAGCCGCCGGGAGTGAGCGCCGGATTGCGCGGGTTCAGCGTATCGCCGTGCAGCGCATTGCCGGTGAACCAGCGCAGCGAAAACGCCGGCGTGTTGGTGCGGCCCAGTATGACCGCGCCGGCGCGCCGCAGGTTGTCCACGACCGGGCTGTTCTCCGCCGCGATCAGGTCCTTTTGCAGGGTCACGCCGTTGGTGGTGGCGAAACCGGCTTGATCCACATTGATCTTGACCGTGACGGGCACGCCTGCCAGCGGCCCCGCGTCCTCTCCCCGCGCCAGGGCGGCGTCCACCTCGGCCGCCTGCCGGAGCACCGCTTCGGGTCGGTAGTCCACCACGGCATTGATGGCGGGGTTGACGGCTTCGAGCCGCCCCAGCGCGCTTTGCGCCGCTTCGCGGGCGGAGACGTCCCCCTTGCGGATGCGGGCGGCAAGCTCAACTGCGGACAAACGCCAAAGATCGGACACGGGCGACTCCTGGGTCGTGGTTATGCGGGGCATGCCCACCTTAGCGCCTGCCGCCGCCGCCCACAAGCCGAGCCCCATCCCCTGCGGCCGACGCGCCGCTACTTGTCCTCTTCGAAGACCTCGACGATGGCGTCGGCCACCGCGCGCACACGGGCCGTGCGGTTCAGGTCTCCGTGCATCACCAGCCAGAGATCGTAGGGTTCGCTGCGGCCCGGCCAGATGCGCACCAAGTCCGGATGGTCGGACACCATGTGGATGGGCAGTTCGCCGATGCCCAGGCCGGCCACCACGGCCTCGATGATCATCAGGCCGGAGTTCAGTTCCAGGCCGATGCGGCCATTGCCCGTGGGCTCCCCGCAAAAGGTATCGGACCAGCCCGGCAGGACCGACTGCTGGTACGCCACCAGTGTGTGCCCCGCGAACGCAGTTCCCGGGCGCGGTTCGCCATGCGCAGCCAGATAGGCCCGGGAGGCGTACAGCCCGACCTCCTTGCGCGCCAGGTGGCGGTGGATCAGGTCGGGGTTGTCTGGCTTGAGGTTGCGTATCGCCAGGTCCGCCTCCCGGCGCGTCAGATTGCTCAGCTGGATCGCCGTGGAAAGCGTCACGCGGATGTCGGGATGCTGGGCGTGCACGCGGCGGATCGCCTCCATCACGAAATACCTGGCCACGGTTTCCGAGGTCGCCACGCGCACTACGCCCGACAGCCGATGGTCCAGGCCCTGCATCTGGCGCTGCAGCTGATCGGCCGCCTGCTCCATGCGCTCGGCCGCCCCGAATGCCAGCTCGCCGGCCGCCGTGGGCACGTATCCCCCGGGCGTGCGCAGGAACAGCCGAGCATCCAGCGAAGACTCCAGCGCGGCCAGCCGGCGGCCGGCCGTGGCCTGGTCGATCTGCAGCAGCGCCGCCGCGCCGCGCAGCGTCCCCACCCGGTAGATGGCCAGAAAGATCCTGGCGTTGTCCCAATCCATGCGTGGTCCTTTTGATGCATTTTTGCATTACACAAAATCATTTATACGACTTTTTTGCATCGGAGGAAGCGCCTAAGCTTTGCTCCTCGAATGCCCACTCCGCCTTTTCCATCATGAACTCCGCCTGCCCCCACGCGTCCGCCCTGGACGCCAAACCCGCCGACGCCGGCTGGCTGCCGCTCGTCACGCTTGCGATCGGCTTCGTCATGGCCATGCTGGACGTCACCGTCGTCAACGTGGCCCTGCCCAGCATCGCGCTGCAATTCACGGTGCCGCTGACGGACCTGGTCTGGATCGTCGACGGCTATACCCTGACGTTCGCGGCACTGCTGCTGGTGGCCGGCGCGCTGGCCGACCGCTACGGCGCCAAGACCCTCTATCTGGCGGGCCTGGGGGTGTTCACCTTCGCATCCCTGCTTTGCGGGCTGGCGCCGGACGCCGACGTCCTCATCCTGGCACGCATGCTGCAAGGCCTGGGCGCGGCCTTGTTCATGCCCAGCTCGCTCAGCCTGCTGACCCATGCCTACGACGACGAGCACGTGCGCAATCGCATGCTGGCGGCCTGGTCGGCGATCGTGGCCGTCGCGGGCGCGGCGGGGCCGCTGTTGGGCGGCATGCTGATCCATCAGTTCGGCTGGCGCGGGATCTTCCTGATCAATCTCCCGCTGGGGATCGTCGGCCTTTGGCTGGCGCGCCGCCGCATCCAGGCGGCGCCGCGGCGGCCGCGCGCGCTCAACCCGCTGAGCCACCTGCTGGGGGTGATCGCGCTGTCCACGCTTTGCTACGCGCTGATCCAGGGCAACGCCTACGGCTGGGCCTCCGGCCGCATCACGGTCGCGGCCGCTTTGTGCCTGGGCGCCGCCGCCTTGCTGGTGCGCCGCGAACGCCGCCACGCCGAGCCCATCATCCCGCGCGCGCTCTTCGCGACCGGACAATTCGCGGCCGCCAACGGCGTCGGCTTCCTGATCAACCTGGCGGCCTACGGCCAGCTCTTCCTGCTAAGCCTGTTCCTGCAGCAGGCGCGCGGCGCCGACGCGCTGCAGACAGGCATCCAGCTCGTGCCCATGCTGGCCGTCTTCTCGATCGGCAACCTGTTATCCGGGCGGATGTCCGCGCGCGGCAACGTGTCCGCCTCGCTGCTCGGCGGCATCTCGCTGGCCGCGGCCATGAGCGCCGTCGCCATCTTCGCGCTCACCCCCGGCATTGCTTATTGGCCGTTCGCCGCCCTTATCGCGCTGGCCAACCTGGGCGTGGGCATCGCCGTGCCCGCGATGACCAGCGTGGTCATGCAGGTATCGGGCAAACAACACGCGAACAGCGCTGCGGCGGCGCTGAACGCCAATCGCCAATCGGGCGCGCTGGTGGGCGTCGCGCTGATAGGCACCATCCTGCATCTGCAGCCCGATTGGCGCGGGGCCCTGCCCGTCGCCTATGGCGTCATCGCCGCGAGCTATCTGCTGGCCGCCACGCTGGTATGGCGCCACCTGCGCCGCGCCCGCAACGCCTGAGCGCCGCGCGCCTCAGGCCGCGGCCGGCATGATGGCCACGCCACGGCCCGCGAAATAGCGGTCGAACGCGGCCAGCGGCAATTCGACGTCCGCCTGCGCGCCCGGCTCGCCCGAGGGATTGTGGAACCTCACCGCATCCGAGGCCGCGCGCGTGATCAATACCAGGTGGCCGCCCTTCTTCGGCGGCTCCCGATCCGGCCAGCGTATCCACGGATGGACCGACGCGATGAAATACTCGGCCTGGCCCATCAGCCCCGGCAGCTCGTCCGTCCGCAGCCCGACGTGCACGCGGGCATCCATGCCGAAAGCGTCGGCCACGTAACGCACGAACGGCGCGTAGATCATGCCGTTGATGCGATCGCCGTCCACCGTGTAGGCGCCATACGGCAGGCTGCGACGCGCCAGCTCCAGGACCGGGTGGCGGCCCGCGCCGCGCGCGGCCAGCACCATGCTCAAGCACGCCATGCCGCAGACGTGGCTGGCCCAATGCGCGTACTCCCGCACATCGCGTGCGCCCGATTCCCGCCATGCGGGGTCCTCGGCCAGGGCCAGCTCGCCGCGGATGATCTGGTCCGCCCGGTGCGCGGACGCCCATTGGCAGCAATACGGCACGGCGGATAGGCGGTCTGGCGTCGCGGGCATCCTGGGCTCCGGGAAATCGAGACAGCCGCTATCTTGCCCGCGCCGCCCCGGCGTGGCAACGGGCCGGCGTTTGCTTCACAATGCTCCTCTACACGCAACCAGGAGACCCGCATGTCCAGTCCCGCCACGTCCCTTCCGCCCGCCATCCGCCGCGTCGCCATCGTGGGCGCCGGCACCATCGGCGCCAGTTGGGCCGCGCTGTTCCTTGCCCGCGGCCTGGAAGTGGTCGTCAGCGACCCCGCCGCCGACGCCGAAGCCCAGACCCGCGCACGCGTGCGGGCCGCGTGGCCGGTGCTGGCCGAACTGGGCCATGTGCTGCCCGGCGCCTCGCCCGACGCGTTGGCGTTCGAGCCGGACCTGGAAACCGCGCTGGCCGGCGTGGACTTCGTGCAGGAGAACGGCCCCGAACGCGAAGACTTCAAGATCGAATTGTTCGCGCGCATGGACGCCGTCCTGCCGCCCCACGTCGTCGTCGCGTCGAGCTCGTCGGGCCTCATCATGAGCCGCCTGCAGTCCCGCTGCCGCCATGCCGCTCGTTTCGTGATCGGCCATCCGTTCAACCCACCGCACCTGATCCCGCTGGTCGAGGTCGTGGGCGGCGACCAGACTTCCGACGACACGATGGACCGCAGCATCGCCTTCTATCGGGCCATGGGGAAGTACCCGATCCGGCTGAACAAAGAGGTGCCCGGCCATATCGCCAACCGCCTGCAGGCCGCGCTCTGGCGCGAAGCCATCCACCTCGCGGCCGAAAACGTGGCCAGCGTCGCCGACATCGATGCCGCGGTCTCGCAAGGGCCGGGCCTGCGCTGGGCGCTGTTCGGCCCCCACATGACGTTCAACCTGGGCGGCGGCGAAGGCGGCTTGACCCATTTCATGGCGCATCTGCTCGGCCCCGTGCAAACCTGGTGGGACGACCTGGGCGCGCCTGACGTCACGCCGGCGCTGCAACAGCGCCTGATCGAGGGCGTCAACGCCGAGGCCGGCGACCGCAGCATCGCGGACCTGGTCCAGGCCCGCGACGCCCAGTTGACCGCCCTGCTCAAGGTCCTGCAGCGCTGAACGACCCGCAGGCAACCCAGCCGTGCCCACCCCGCCCGCGGGCGGCACCCGAACCGGAGGAACCGCTATCCATGATTTCCGTCACGCAAGACACTCAACGCTCCCGCTATACGGCCACCGTCGACGGTGTGCTGTGCGTGCTCGACTACCAGTTGCAGGATAAGGTCATGACGATCACCCATACCGGCGTTCCCAGCCAGGTAGGCGGCCGCGGCATCGCCGCCGCGCTGACTCGCCACGCGCTGGACGACGCGCGCGCCAACGGCTGGAAGGTGCGGCCGCTGTGCTCGTACGCCGAAGTCTATATGCGCCGCCATCCCGAGTACAACGATCTGCTGGCCTGATCGACGGCGCTCATCGTGGCAAAACCCTCTCGCCCCGAGGCCGCGGCCTGCCCTTGCGGCAACCCCAAGGCCTATGCCGAATGCTGCGGCCGCTGGCATGAAGGCCCGCTCGCGCTGCAGGCACCCACCGCCGAGGCGCTGATGCGCTCCCGCTACAGCGCCTTCGTGCTCGACCGGCTGCCCTATCTGCTGGATACCTGGCATCCGAGCACCCGACCCGCCGCGCTCGAACCCAACCCTCCCGACCTCAAATGGCTGGGGCTGGCGATCAAGAAAGCCCTCGTCCAGGACGCCGATCACGCCACCGTGGAATTCGTCGCCCGCAGCCGCCAGGCCGGCCGGGCCCACCGCCTGCATGAACTCAGCCGCTTCGTGCGCGAAAACGGCAGGTGGTACTACGTGGACGGCGATCTGGACTGAGCCCGCGCCTCAGGCCGGCGACGCGTCCAGGCCGTCTTGCCCGATGGCTTGCTTCAAGGCGTCCACCAGATGCTGTTCGGCGGCATTCAGCGCGCGCGGCTTGCCGACGATGGCCAGCTCGGTCGGCGGCACCGGCCCAAATCCGGCGTCTTCGCCCAGCACTTCGTGCGTGTCCAGCCGCGCGAACGCCGGTAGCAGGCTCACGCCCAATCCGGCAGCGACGGCCGCCTGCACGCCAGCCAGGCTATGGCTGTGGTACGCGATGTGCCATGGCCGGCCCGCGCTTTCCAAGGCGTAGATCGCGCGCTTGCGATAGATGCAGCCTTGCGGGAACAGGACCAGCGGCACCGTGCCTCCTTCGGACGCCCGCTGCGCCCCACCCACCCAGACCAGGCGCTCCGGCCATGCCGCCAGGCAAGGCCCGTCGGCCGGCTCGCGCTTGACGAGCGCCAGGTCCAGATCGCCCGACTCCAGCCCCTGCCGCAGATCCATGCTCATGCCGCTGCTCGTTTCCAGGCGCACGTCGGCATGGCTGGCGGCGAATCCCGCGAGCAGCGCGGTCAGTTGCGTCACGTCGAAGTCTTCCGGTATCCCCAGGCGCAGCACGCTGGCCTTGCGCGGCGCCGACAGCACGTGCTCGGCTTCGCCGGCGATGGCCAGCAAGCGGCGAGCGTACGCCACCATTACCTCGCCGTCTTCCGTCGCCGACACATTGCCGCCCGCCCGGTCCCGCCACAGCAACGTCTTGCCCACGCCCTGCTCCAGCTTGCGCACTTGCTGGCTGACGGTGGATTGAGTGCGATGCACCCGGCTCGCCGCGCGCGTGAAGCTGCCTTCGTCCACGACGCAAACCAGGGTCCTCAGGAGTTCCAGATCGAGCATGGCGGTCTTGATATCGAATAATCGACTGAGATGAGTTCAATAATTAATTTTACAACTGATTATCGCTGCCCCTACTCTGGCTCCATCGCTTTCGCCAACCCGGCTTGTACAAGGAACCGACATGCCCCTGACCAACCTGCCCCGTCCGCCATGGCTCACTTTCGACTGCTATGGAACCCTCATCCAGTGGGACGAAGGCCTGCGGGACGCCGTCGCCCGCATCCTGGCCGCCGATCCGGAGTCGGGCCGGCAAGCGCCCACCCCCGCGCAATTCCTGCATATCTACGACGGCCATGAGCACCGGCTGGAACGCGAACGCCCGCAACGCGCCTTCGCCGATGTCAGCCGCGAATCGCTGCGGCTGACCCTGGAAGAGCTGGGCCTGGCGTACCGGCCGGAATACGCGGACATGCTGGTGGGCAGCATTTCCGCCATGCCGCCGTTTCCCGAGGTCGTCGGCACGCTGGCCGCGCTGAAACAGGCCGGCTTCCGGCTGTGCATCATTTCCAACACCGACGACGCCATCATCGCCGGCAACGTGGCGCAGCTGGGCGGCCATATCGACCGCGTGATCACGGCGGAACAAGCCGGCGCCTACAAGCCCTCGCGCCAGATCTTCGCCCACGCCCACGCCAGCCTCGGCGTCACGCCTGACGAGGTCGTGCATATTTGCGCCAGCCCGCAACTGGATCACGCCGCCGCCCGCGATATCGGCTTTCGTTGCGTCTGGATCGACCGCGGCACGGGCCGCGCGCCCTTGCCTGACTACCGGCCGGACGCTACCGTAGCAACTTTGGACCGCGTGCCCGAGCTCTTCCGCGACGCCGGTTGGCAATGATGGATGCGCGGCTTTCCCGGACCCAGACTTCCCAAAGGCAGCCATGAATCAAGAACCCCGTTTCGCCGATGCGCTCTATCGCGCCGAACCCGTCGCCGCGCTGCGCGCCGATCTGGCGCTCGCGCTGCGGGCTGCCGCCGCCCACGGGCTGGGGGAGGGCGTCTGCAACCATTTCAGCGTCGCGCTGCCTGGCGACCCGGACCATTTCCTGCTCAACCCGCGCGGGCTGATGTGGAACGAAGTGCAGCCGGACGATATCGTGCTGGTCGACGCCCACGGCAACAAACTCGCCGGCCGCCATGAGGTCGAGCCCACGGCCATGTTCATCCACGCCGCCATCCATCGCATCGCGGGCAAGGCGTGCGTGCTGCATACGCATATGCCCTACGCCGCCGCCTTGACGCTCACCTCCGATCGCGGGCTCGATACCACCCTGTCCCAGAACGCCATGCGCTTCCACGGCCGGCTGGCCATCGACGCGCACTACAACGGGCTGGCCCTGGACGTCGGCGAAGGCGAACGCATTGCCCGCGCCATGCAGGGCGCGGATATCGTGTTCCTGGGCAACCATGGCGTCGTCGTCTGCGGCGAGCGGGTGGACTACGCCTACGACGATCTCTTCTTCCTGGAACGCGCCTGTACCGCCCAGGTGCTCGCGCAATCCACCGGACGACCGCTGGTCCCGGTCAATCCCGACCTGGCCGCCCGGGTCGCTGCGCAGGTGCAGGGCGAACGCCTGCAATCCGAACTGTTCTTCGCCGCGCTGCGCCGCCAACTGCCCTAGGAACATGCTTCCCCAGTTGCCTGGCTCATAAACAAAAACCCCTCGCCGGCATTGCCGGCGAGGGGTTTTGTTTGATGGGTATGCGCCCTGGCAGGCAAGGCGTCGCCCCAAAAACAAAACCCCACAGGATATACCTGTGGGGTTTTGAGCAATAAAAGCCTGACGATGACCTACTTTCACAGACGTCCGTCCACTATCATCGGCGCAAAGTCGTTTCACTGTCCTGTTCGGGATGGGAAGGAGTGGGACCAACTCGCTATGGTCGTCAGGCGTAACTGGTTGAGCGGCTGCTAACGCAACTGCTCCAATCTTGGAAGAAACACAACGTGTGGGTAATCAGAGACTAGCTCGATGATCACGCGCACAGTGGGGTGTAATTGGTGTTGGCTGGCCGCCGACGGTGCGGCCAGATTTGTT
>NZ_BCTQ01000014.1 GCF_001571365.1 Achromobacter denitrificans NBRC 15125
GGCTCGACGGCGGGCGGCGCGGCCCTGCGCCCGGCGTCGCCCCGGCCTTGCCAGGCCAGCCGTTCACGCATCAGCGTCTGCACCCGCTCCATCAGCTGCGTCACGCTGCGGGCAAGCGCCACGCGCCGCGGCAAGCCGGGAATCGAGAGCTCCAGCGCCTTGCGGTCCTCGCGCGCCCAGGCCAGGGCCGTGTCGCGCTGGATGACCGCCGCGCGCAGCCGCATGGATTCGGCCTCCAGGTAGAGGATCCGCGCCGCCTGCGCGGCCAGCAGCCGGCTGCAATGCGATTGGGCCTGCCCGTAGGCGGCCAACAGCGCGGCGTGTTCGCGGCGCAGGTTCTGGCTTTCGGAGGAAGAAGGATGCATCGCGGCCCTCGAAGCGGATAAGGGAGCGGCGCGTCTTGCGCGCCCGGTCAGTCAAGATGATAAATGAGAACCACTCTCTTTTATACCTATGCCCCTACGCTTCGCATGGCACCGGGAAATCCACTACTGACGCAACCAAGTCGCTTAAATATGATCGACAATCGGCACGCCGGCCCGCTCCCGGGTTCGGACCAGACGCCTCCAGCGAGGGCGCCACGCGCCTTCTTTCGCCGTCGCCATGCCCCGGCAGCGGCCTTAACGACGTCTGGGGTGTCCCATGCCGAAATCCACCGAACTGCTCCGCGACATACACGAAACCAATCTGATGTACCTGCTGCTGTTGCAGCGCCTGGCGCGCGCCGGCGACCCGGCGTCGGCCGGCGTGCCGATGTCGGACCAGGCCTGCCGCTGGCTGGCGGGACGCGGCCACGAAGAGCTGGTCAAGCTGGCGCAGTCCAGCGTGCTGCTGGCCCGGCTGGACCTCTCCCCGGACATGCTGCTCTCGGCCCTGAGCCGGGGGCTCGATGCCACCCTGGCGGGCAGCGCCGCGGCGCCGGCCTTGGATCGCCATTGAATCGCCATTTAAGCGCCTTCGAGGCGCCCTCTAGCGGCACGCCGGGCAGGCGCTCGTATCAGGAAGCGCGCCCGACGGCGGCCGCGGCCGCCACCCGGCTGGTCCGCCAATACAGTCCGGCGCTGATCGCCAGCGCGAGCGCCAGCAGGCCGCCCGTCATCTCGGCCACGCCGCGCCAGGCGCCCGTCGTCCAGAACTGGCCGCCCAGGGCGCCCAGCACGCTGGAGCCCACGTAGTACACCAGCAGGTAGAGCGAAGCGGCCAGCGCCTTGTAGCCGCGCGCCATCTGCCCGACCCAGCCGCTGGCCACCGCGTGGGCGGCGAAGAAGCCGAAGGTGAACACCACGATGCCCGCGATCAGCACGGGAAGCGAATCCGACAGCGTGAGCAGCAGGCCCGCCAGCGCCAGGCCGGTCGCGGCGCCGAGCATCGCGCCACGACCGTGGCGGTCCGCCAGCCGGCCGAAGTAGGTAGAGGCGAAGATCCCCACCAGATACACCACGAAGATGAATCCGATGAAGGTCTGGCTGAGGGAAAACGGCGGCAGCAGCAGGCGGAAGCCGACGTAGTTGTAGACGGTGACGAACGCGCCCATCAGCAGGCCGCCCAGGGCGAACAGGCCGCAAAGCGGGCCGTTGCGCAAATGGGCGCGGGCGCCGGCGCGCACGTCGCCCCAGACGCCGGCCCATCCCCTGCCCCGCTGCGCGACGAAACGGCGCGAGGCGGGCAGCAGCCACACGAACATCACGGCCGCCGCCATGCCGAGCACGCCCAGCGTGCCCAGCGCGGCGCGCCAGCCGTAGTGGTCCGCGACCAGCCCGGTGATGACCCGTCCGGACAGCCCGCCGAAGGCGCTTCCGCTGATGTACAGCCCCATGGCGAATCCCAGGGTCTCGGGTTCGACCTCTTCGGCCAGGTAGGCTATGGCGACGGCCGGCACCCCGCCCATGGCCACGCCTTGCAGCGCGCGCAGCGCCAGCAGGCTGTGCCAGTCCGGCGCCATGGCGGCGACGGTGCCCAGCACGGCCGAGGCGAACAGCGACAGCGCCATGACGCGCTTGCGCGGCAGCGATTGCGAAAACAGGCCCACGAAGAAGATCGCCACCGCCAGCAGGCCGGTGCACAGCGACAGGACCAGGCTGCTTTGCGCGGGCGACACGCCGAAGGCGCGGGTGAACAGCGGCATCAGCGGCTGCACGCAATACAACAGCGAAAACGTGGAGAAGCCGGCCGCGAACAGCGCCCATTGGGCGCGGCGCAGCCCGGGCGTGCCGCGGGCAAGGTATTGGGGAGAGTCGGAATCGGTGGCGGAAACGGACGCGGCCGGCGCCGCCGCAGGCGCGGCGAGGTCGGAGGAGGAATGGGCAGCAGGGGTAGACATCGGAAATTCTCGGAAGGCAGCGGGAGGCGGACCGGCTCACGCCGTAAACGGCGCCGCGGAGGCTTACACCCGCCCAATCAAGGTAGACTTTTCCGCTCCATATGTCCAATATATGAAACTACTATCTATCATATTTAAAAACGATGGAGCCGCGCCGCCATGGAACTGCGCCACCTGCGTTACTTCACCGCCGTCGCCGAAGAACTGCAT
Organism: Achromobacter denitrificans NBRC 15125; assembly: GCF_001571365.1. GTDB lineage: Bacteria > Pseudomonadota > Gammaproteobacteria > Burkholderiales > Burkholderiaceae_B > Achromobacter > Achromobacter denitrificans. Next base: position 2,531 of record NZ_BCTQ01000014.1, read on the forward strand.
TTCACGCGGGCGGCGGCGCGGCTGGGCATCGGCCAGCCGCCCCTGAGCCAGCAGATCCAGCAGCTTGAGCGCGAAATCGGCACGCCGCTATTCCTGCGGCTGCCGCGCGGCATCGCCCTGACCGAAGCCGGCACGCAGTTCCTGGAAGACGCGCGCGCCATCCTGGCCAGCGCCGACCGCGCCGTGGACACGGCGCGCCGTCTGGGGCGCGGCGAACGCGGCGCGATCGCCGTGGGCTTCACGGCCTCGGCCGTCTTCCATCCCTACCTGCCGCGGGCCATCCGCGCCTACCGCGACCGCTATCCGGGCGTGCGAGTCACGCTCACCGAAAGCAACACGATCTCGCTGTTGCGCGGCCTGCGCGCGGGCGACGTGGACGTGGCCTTCGTGCGCCCGCCCTACGTGCTGGATCCGGAGTTCGCATCCGAGCGCGTGCTGGACGAACCCATGCTGGTCGCCCTGCCCCCGGACCACCCTCTTAGCCGCAAGCGCGCCATCCCCATGGCCGCCCTGGCCGACGAGGACTTCGTGCTGTATCCGCGGCCCATCGGCGCCGGCCTGTACGACGCCATCCAGTCCGCCTGCCAGCGGGCCGGCTTCCTGCCGCGGGTCATCCAGGAAGCGCCGCAGATGGCCTCCATCGTCAGCCTGGTCGCCGCCGGCGTCGGCATTTCGGTGGTGCCGGCGGCCATGCGGCACATGGGCGCGCAAGGCATCGAATACCGGCCCATCAAGGGCGACGCGCCGCATGCGCTCCTGGACATGGCCTACCGCCGCCACGACCGCTCGACCGCGGCGGGCAACGCCGTCGACATGCTGCGCGAACTGGCCCATCCCGAAACCTGAGGCGTGGCAGGCAGTATTGCCCTGTCGCGTTTGACACCTTCTGTAAACCGGCTGCCGGGACGGCAATGTAAATTGTCGCGCTCGCCGGTCCCGCCCCGGATCCGGCGGCCCTCCAAGATTCCAACCGCGTTCCAACTGCGTAAAAGGTGACCCCGTGCGACGTACCCTCCTGGCCTTGGCCATCGCGACGATTCCCGGCCTGGGCTCGGCCGCCGGGCTGGCCTCTTCCATCGGTGCCGTGACCGTCTACCAGGACCGCGCCGTGGTGACGCGGGCGGCCAGCAGCGAACTGCCGGCCGGCGAACACGAACTGGTGCTGGAAAAGCTGCCGGCCTCGCTGCAGGACAATTCCCTGCAGGTGTCCGCCAAGAGCACCGGCCAGGCCACCCTGCTGGACGTGAAGGTGCGCGACGCCTATCAGGCCGACACGCCGAACGAGCGCGTCAAGCAGCTGGAAGAACGGCTGCGCCAGCTCGAAGCCCAGCAGGCCTCGCTGGACGACGAGGCCGCGGTGCTGGACAACCAGCGCGAACTGGTGCTGATGATGCAGCGCGGCGCCACCGAGCCCGGCAAGGACGCCGGCCGCCTCACCCTGGACGAGCTGAAGTCCATCCAGTCGCTCAGCGCCGACACGCTGTCCAGGACACTTGCCGGGCTGCGCCGAGTGGCCGAGCAGAAGGCCGCGCTGGACCGCGACATCGCCGCGCTCCAGAACGAGCTCGGCCAGCTGCAGAACGCGCTGGGCCGTCGCACCAAGACCGTGACCTTGCGCGTGAACCTGGCGCGCGCCGGCAAGGTCGACCTGAACCTGTCGTATGCCGTGGCCGGCGCGCGCTGGACCCCGGCCTACGACGCGCGCCTGCGCCTGGCCGACCGCAGCGTGGACCTGGGCTATTTCGGCGTGATCCGCCAGAACACCGGCGAAGACTGGAACAACGTCAAGCTGACGCTGTCCACCGCCAGGCCGTCGCTGGGCGGCGGCGCGCCGTCGCTGCAACCGTGGATCGTCGACGTCGCGGCGCCGCCTCCGCCGCCGCCCTCGCCCGCTCCCCGCCCCGCCGCCTCGCCCTCCGCCAAGATGCAGGCCGAGATCGCCGCCGAGCGCCGCGCGCGGCACAGCCCCGCCTTCGCCGACGCCGCGGCCGAACCGGTGGCGGAGGCCGTCGAGCTGTCTACCGCGCAGGTGCAGAACGAAGCCACCAGCGCGTCCTTCCAGATCCGGAATCCGGCCACGCTCCTGTCCGACAACGCCACGCAGCGCGTGGCCATCGCGACCGCCAAGCTGCCGGCCACGCTGCAATACCAATCCACGCCCGCGCTGCGCGAGGCGGTCTACCTGACCGCGCAGGCCAGCAACACCACCGACTTCCCCTTTTTGGCCGGTCCCCTGAACACTTTCCTGGACGACGCGTTCGTCGCGTCCGGCAGCCTGAAGGCCGTCATGCCGGGCGAAAAGGTCGAGCTGGCCATGGGCGCGGACGAAGGCATCTCCATCAAGCGCCAGCTGGTGAACCGCTATACCGAGAGCACGGGCTTTTCGGGCAGCGGCAAGCGCGTGACCTACGAATACAAGATCACCGTGAAGAACAACAAGGCCACCAAGGAGCAGGTGTCCTTCAAGGACCGCCTGCCCGTCTCGCGCAACGAGAAGATCGTGGTCAAACTGCTCTCGCCCGCCGACCGCGAGGTCAAGCGCGAAGAAGACGGCCGGCTGGCCTGGGAGTGGGAGATGGAGCCGGGCAAGTCGCGCGAGACCGTGCTCAAGTTCTCCGTCGATTACCCCGGGGACATCGAGGTTTCGGGCCTCTGAGAGCGGGCCCCGGCGCGGCCGGGGCGCCCTTAGCGCATCTGGAAGGCTTCCTGGTGGAACAGCTCGCTCACCGGCATGCCGCGCCGGTGCAGGCCGTCCTTCAGCGCATCGGCAAAGCCCATCGGGCCGCAGAACCACACGCTGGGCCAGGGCGTGCCGGGCTTGTGCTCGGCCGCCAGCTCGGCCGCCGTGAGCGGCCGCTGCGTATCGCTGTAGCGCACGCGCAGCGTCACGTTCGGCACGCGGGCGCACAGCGCTTCGAGGCGCTGCGCGAACGGCGCGTCGTCGGCGTTGCGGGCACAGTAATACAAGGTGGCCACCGGCGCGCTGTCGGGCTGCGCCTGCAGCGCTTCCATCCATGAAATGAACGGCGTGACGCCGATGCCGGCGGCCACCCAGATCTGCGGGCGGCCATCGTCGCGCTGGAAATCGAAACAGCCGTAGGGCCCTTCTATCGTGACCGCCTGGCCCACCGCGAGGCTCTTCTGCAGGCGCCGGGTGTAGTCCCCCAGCGCCTTGATCGAAAACTCCACGCGTCCGGTGCCGTCGTCCGCGCCCGACACCGTGAACGGATGGGCGCCTTCGCGGCGATCGGCCGTCAGGAAGGCAAACTGGCCGGCGCGGTGATGCCAATTGCCCTCCACCCTACAGGTCAGCGACAGGATGTCGTCCGACAGCCGGTTGATGGCGAGTACCTGGCCCCGGTAGCGCCGCCCGCGCCCGATGTTGCCGGTCAGGGCCATCAGCGCGCAGACGCCGCCCAGGGCGGTGCAGGCCCCCACCAGCCAGCCCGCCGGCTGCCACCACCAGGCCGCGGGCGTGAGCACCACGCCATGGAACGCGACCACCAGGAAAATCACGGCGGAAATGCGGTGGACCTGGCGCCAGATGTGATACGGGAAGCGGCTCCACAGCGTCAGCAGCACCAGGGCCACCAGGATCCACACCGCCCATTCCCCGATATCCTTGGCCGAGCCCCGGAACGCGTCGAGCAGCGCGGCCGCGCGCGGCGTCTTGGCGACGGGATCGAACATGGCCAGCAGCACGGGCTTGCCCACCTTGATCAGGTAATGCGCCGCCGCCAGCACCGTGGCCAGGATGCCGCTCCATTTGTGCAGCCGGTACATCTTGTCCAGCCCGCCCACCCGCGTCTCCAGCCACATCGGGCGCACGGCCAGCAGCATGATCAGCGTCATCAGCGCATAGGCGCCCAGGCCCGTCAGCAGGATGAGCTGGTCGCGCGCGGTCCAGATATTGAGTTCGGCGGGCGGCTGCGCCCAGTAGGCGCCGGCCCAGGCCAGCAGGGAAACCAACAGTACGGCGGCCAGGATGCGTCGCATCGATTCATCGCTCCATCTCGAACCGGCGGCCCGCTCATCCGGCCTGGCCGCCACGGATCAATGGTAGTTCCGCCGGACGGGGGCTGGCCCCGCTTGAGGCGGCCTGCTTGATACGGGTCAAGCCTGTGCGCAATCGAAGCGGGCCGCAATCGTCCGGCAAGCGCCAGCATACCCGATGCCCCGCCCGCCGCGGGTCAATGATTGCGGCAGAACTCGATGAAGGCGTCGGGTTCGAGCGGCATGGAAATGCCGTAGCCCTGGGCCACGTCGCAGCCCAGCTCGCGCAGCAGCTGCACGTCGCGCTCGTGCTCCACGCCCTCGGCCACCACGCGGCGGCCCAGCACCCGCCCCATTTCGATCGCGGCGGCCACGACCGCGCGCGAGGCCGGCTCGCGGTGCATGTGCACGATGAAGTCGCGGTCGATCTTGAGTTCGGTGAAAGGCATGGCCGAGAACAGGCGCATCGACGCGATGCCCGCGCCGAAATCGTCCATCGCCAGTTCGAAGCCCCGCACCCGAAGCAGGTTCAACACCGACGACAACGCCAGCCAGTCGGTCACGGGCTCGTCTTCCGTCAGCTCGACCTTGACCAGCCGGGCCGGCAGGCCGGCCTGCCCGACGCGCTGTTCCAGCAGGCCGGGCAGGTCGCGGGTGCAGAGCGTGGACGCGGACGCGTTGATGGCGATGGGCACGGCGATGTCCTCGGCGTACATGCGGCGCAGCACGTCGATGACGCGGTCCGTGACGCGGCTGAACAGCATGCGGTCCAGCCCCAGCCGGTGCGCCGCGGGCACGAAATCGACCGCCGAGATCACGCCCAGCTCCGGATGATCCCAGCGCGACAGGGCCTCGGCCGCCAGCACGCGGCCGGTGGACAGGCTCATCTGCGGTTGCAGCACCACGCTCATGCCCTTGCCGGTGATGAGCGCATGGCCCAGCGCCACTTCCATCAGGTCGCGGCGCACGGCGTTCTGCCGGGGCGACGCGGCGTCGTCTTCGTCGATGCTGCGCAGCGCGGTCTTGATCGCCTGCTGCATGCCGGTGCGCGACACCGGCTTGGACAGCGCCTGGGCCGAGGGGCACCCCGCCTGCAGCGCCAGCCGCACGTGCGATTGCAGCAGCTCGTCGCTGAGGCTGCTGATCCAGATGATGGGCGGCATGCTCTTCAGCCGGCCGGCGTCGACCAGTCGGCGCAGTTCGTTGGGCAGGCGGGTGCCGTCGCCCTCGCCCATGACGATGTCGCTGACGACCACGTCGTAGAATTGCCGCGTCAGCGCGCCGATGGCCTCGGTGCTGCTGCCCACGCCCGCCACCCGCCGGTAACCGAGCGCCAGAAGCATGTTCTGGAGGTAGGCGCGTTCGACCGGATGATCCTCCACCAGGAGAATCCGTCGGGTCGCGCCAGCGTCGGTCTTAGGCATCATCTACCGTCCTAGTCATATAGGGCGGGCCCTTTGCAGGCGGCCGCGGGAACTCTGTAGCCCTCATGCTACGGCATCCACGCGGTGGCTGTCCTTATCGCTAACGGGTTAATGCAGCAACGTCGCCGATAGGCGTAGGAATCGGCTGATCAACCGGACGGAGGCAACCTGCCGTCGCGCCCGCCTCGGCGCGGTGCGATAATGGCGGTCTTTCCCGCATCTACGGCACGGAGCTTCCCTTGACCCGCATTGATGATCCCCTGCACGACCGCGAGGTCGGCGCGGCCGACTCCACCCAGGACAATACCCGCACGGACGACACCCGCATCAGCGCGGTGCGGCCCCTGATCTCGCCCGCGCTGCTGCAGGACGAACTGCCCGTCGCCGCCGAGATCCAGAACCTGGTCGAACGCAGCCGCGCGGAAATCGCCGACGTGCTGCACGGCCGCGACGACCGCCTGGTGCTGGTGGTCGGCCCCTGCTCCATCCACGATCACGGCCAGGCCATGGAGTACGCCCGCCAACTGCGCACCGCCGCCGAGCAGCACAGGCAGGACCTGCTGATCGTGATGCGCGTGTACTTCGAGAAGCCCCGCACCACGGTCGGCTGGAAGGGCTACATCAACGACCCGCGCCTGGACGGCAGCTTCCGCATCAACGAAGGCCTGCGCCGCGCGCGCGAACTGCTGCTGGACATCAGCGGCCTGGGCCTGCCCATCGCCACCGAATTCCTCGACCTGCTCAGCCCGCAATACATCGCGGACCTGATCTCCTGGGGCGCCATCGGCGCGCGCACCACGGAAAGCCCCAGCCACCGCCAGCTCAGCTCCGGCCTGAGCTGTCCGCTGGGCTTCAAGAACGGCACCGACGGCGGCGTCCAGATCGCCGCCGACGCCATGGTCGCCGCCAGCGCCAAGCATGCCTTCATGGGCATGACCAAGATGGGCATGGCGGCCATCTTCGAAACCCGCGGCAACCAGGACACCCACGTCATCCTGCGCGGCGGCAAGCAAGGCCCCAACTACGACGCCGCCAGCGTCGACGCCTGCTGCGCCGCGCTGCGCGCCGCCGGCCAGCGCGAGCAGGTCATGATCGACTGCTCGCACGCCAATTCCAACAAGTCGCACCTGCGCCAGGTCGACGTGGCCAACGACATCGCCGCCCAGCTCGCCCAGGGCGACGCCCGCATCACCGGCGTCATGATCGAAAGCCACCTCGAAGAAGGCCGCCAGGACCTGAAGGCCGGCCAGCCCCTGCGCCACGGCGTGTCCATCACGGACGCCTGCCTGGGCTGGTCGCAGACCGCGCCGGTGCTCGACACGCTCGCCCGGGCGGTGCGCCAGCGCCGCGAAAAAGCGGCGGCCGGCGCTCAGGCGTAGCGGTCGGCGCGGTAAGGCGCCGGATCCACGTCCGGCGCCTCGCCCGTGATCAGGCTGGCCAGCAGCCTGCCCGTCACGGGCCCCAGCGTGAAGCCGTGATGCGCGTGGCCGAAGGCCAGCCACAGGCCCGGGTGGCGCGGCGCGGGGCCGATCACGGGCCGCATGTCCGGCATGCACGGCCGGCACCCCATCCACGGTTCCCGTTCCACCGCCTCGCCCAGGGGCAGCAGTTGTCCAGCCAGCGCGCGCGTGCGCTGGATCTGGATGGGCGACGGCGGCGCGTCGCGCGCCGCGAACTCCGCGCCGGTCGTCAGGCGCACGCCCAGCGTCATGGGCGTCACCACGAAACCGCTCTCGATGTCCGCCACCGGATGCGACAGGCTCGCGCCGTCCTCCAGCGCGAAATGCTGGTGGTAACCGCGCTTCACCGCCATCGGCAGGCGATAACCCAGCGGCCGCAGCACGTCCGGCGACCACGGCCCCAGCGCCACGACCGCGTCGCGGGCCTCGATCGGCCCGTTCTCTCCCTGCGCCCGCCAGCCCTTGCCCTCAGGCCTCAGGCTGCGCGCGTCGCCGCGTTCCAGCACGCCGCCCAGCCGCAGGAACAGGTCGGCATAGCCCTTCGTCACCGCGCCCGGATCCGACACGTTGACCGGGTCCAGCCAGTGCACCGCGCCCGCCATGCGCGCCGACAGCGAGGGTTCCAGCGCCGCCAGCGCCTGCCGGTCCAGCACGCGGTAGGACAGGCCGTAAGGCGCGAGCGCCTCCGCCTCGGCCACGGCGCGGGCCAGCCCGGCTCCGCTGCGCGCGCCGTCGATCCAGCCGTTGCGGCGGAACAGATGGGAGATCCCCGCCTCGTCCTTGAGCGCGTCGTGCTCGGCCACGCAGCGTTCGATCAGCGGCAGCATGGCCTCGGCCGCGCGCGCCAGGCGCCGGGGCGCCGAATGCCACCAATAGCGCAGCAGCCACGGCGCGACCGCGGGGAGGAAACGCGGGTGGTAGCTGACGTCGGGCGTATCGTTCCTGGCATAGCGCCACAGGCTGCGCCAGTCGCGCGGAAACGCATAGGGAATCACGCTGGCGCGTTCGATCAGCCCGGCGTTGCCGTAGCTGGTTTCCTCGCCCGGCCCGCGCCGGTCCAGCAGCACGACCGAACGGCCGCGCCGCGCCAAATGCAGCGCCGTGCTGACGCCCACGATGCCCGCGCCCAGGACCACCACGTCTGTTTTCATGCGCGGCATTCTGCGCCCGGCCGACAGGTTTGGGCAAGCGCGCCCAGGCGTAGAATTCCCGGCAGCGCGGGGCGCGGCCTCGGCGACCCGAAGGAATGCCCATGACCTTGCCTGCCCTGCAACCCGTCACGCTCGCCGGCGCGATCGTGCGCCTCGAACCGATGGCCGCCCGCCACGCCGAAGACCTCGCCCGCGCGGGCCTGCACCCCGAGCTCTGGCGCCTGCAGCCCGAACCGGTCGAGACCCCCGACGACATGCGGCGCTACGTGGACCGCGCGCTCGCCGGCCAGCGCGAAGGCACCTGCCTGCCCTTCGCCATCGTGCGTCAGGACAACGGCGAGGTCATCGGCGCCACCCGCTACATGGACATCGCGCTCGCCCACAAGCGGCTGGAGATCGGCGCCACCTGGCTCACGCCTTCCAGCCAGCGCTCCGGCGCCAATACCGAAGCCAAATTCCTGCTGTTGCAGCACGCTTTTGAAACAATTGGTATCATACGCGTCGTGTTCAAAACGGAGTTGAGCAATGCGCAGTCCCGGCAGGCCATACTCCGCATCGGCGGCGTCGAGGAAGGCGTGTTTCGCAAGCACCTGATCGCGCAGTCCGGGCGTGCCCGCGACATGGTCTACTTCGCCATCCTCGACGAAGACTGGCCCTCGGTCAAAGCGCGCCTGCAGGCACGACTGCGCCGTTCCGCCTAGGCGGCGCCTTTCGTTCTTTACGCAGCCAGTCCGGGCCCGACACGCCCGCCCCAGCACTATTTTCGTCAGGTATGGATCGCACACCCCCCGCCCCGCCCGCGTTCGCGCGCCCCACCATTTTCCTCTACACCGAAGAGCAGCGCGGCAACCAGCTGGTTGAATCGCAGGTGATCGGCATGATGTCCGACGTGTCGGGTTCCGACAAACTCATCGTGGTGCAGGATCCGCACAGCGGCTTGAAGTTCATCTATCGGATCGACCACGAAAGCAGCAACCTCGACGCCGCCGCGCTCACCGAGCAGGAAGCGTCGCTGTTCGACGGCAAGCATGCCGTCCAGATCGACGCCACCTCGTACCGTCTGGGCACGGCCGACAACGCCATGAAACTGCTGCGGGGCAAAACCCAGTGGATACAGGACAAGGGCGCGGTGCTGTCGGTGCTGCTGCAGAACGCCGCGGCCCGCAAGACGCGCTTCGCCGCGGTGCGCATCGAGCGCGACCGCCTGCGCAAGGTGCCGCCGGGCGTTCCGATCGAACGGCTGCCTACATAAAAAAGACAGTACCGGGCGCGCGGCGCTTATCCACAATTTCTGTGGATAAACCCGGCTCCAACACACGGCCGATGGCCGTTGGGGCGATGCCGCCCGGGCTGCTCAATTTTTGACCACCCCCATTTTCGCGCGCGGACGGATGAGATCCTTGATCCATGGCGCGGCGCCGCAACGGGGTTGATGATATTCTCCGCAAGCGCGAGCGCGCGGCGCCAAGCGGCCCGAGCGGCGGCGGGCCGCGCGAACGAACCCCAATAAGAAGCCCTACCTGAAAGGAGCGGATAGCGTGTTTGTCCTTGGAGCGCCCCGCGCGGAACCCCTGGCGCCGGCGTCCCCGTGACGATCATCATCGTCGACGACCACGGAGACTGGCGCGACACCATCGCCGAATACATCCGCGATCTCGGCCTGGACAACGCCATCCTCACCGCGGGCTCCCTGGCGGAGCTGGACCGGCTGTTGCTGACCGTCAACCCGGGCATCCTGGTGCTGGACGCGATGCTGCCCGACGGCGACGCCCTGACCCGCGTCTCTCACCTGCGCACCACCTTCCCATCCATGGGCATCATCATGCTCACGGGCAGGCTGCTGAGCGAAGACAAGGTGTCGGGCCTGAGCCTGGGCGCCGACCACTACCTGACCAAGCCCGTCAACCTCGCCGAGCTGGGCGCCACGCTGGTGTCGCTGTCCCGCCGCCTGCGGGTGGTGCCGGCCGGCGCGCCGGGCCAGGCCCAGCCCGACGTCTGGCGCTTCGATCCCGCGCGCCGCGTCCTGCTGTCGCCCGAGCAGGTCTGCGTCGACATCACCGATACCGAAAGCCGCCTGATCGGCGCGCTGATCCAGGCCGCGCCCCTGCCGCTCTCGCGCGGCCGGCTGGTCGAGGCGCTGGGCGCCAGCGCCGAGGCCTACGACACGCACCGCCTGGATGCCCACGTTCACCGACTGCGCCGCAAGCTGCGGGCGCAGGCCGGCGGCGACATGGGCCTCCGCACCGTCTACGGCGTCGGCTACGTCTGCACCGTTCCCGTGCAGATCGTGGGCGGCGCCCCATCGAGATCCACGCCATGAATGCCGCCATCCGCCCTCGCCGTTCCGTTCTGTACATGCCCGGCGCCAACGCGCGCGCGCTGGACAAGGCGCGCACCCTGGACGCCGACGCGCTGATCCTGGACCTCGAAGACGCCGTCGCGCCCGACGCCAAGGCGCAGGCCCGCGAGCAGGTGGCCGCCGCCCTGCGCGCCGGCGGCTACGGACGCCGCGAATGCGTGGTGCGCATCAACGCCCTCGACACCGCGTGGGGCCATGACGACGTGCGGGCCATCGCCCGGGCGGGCGCCGACGCCGTGCTGCTGCCCAAGGCGCAGTCGGCCGCCGAACTCGCCGCGCTGGCGCAGGCCCTGGACGCGGCGGGCGCGCCCGCCTCGCTGCCCCTGTGGGCCATGGCGGAAACGCCGCTGGGCTTTCTGCGCCTGGATGCCATCGCCGGCGGCCACCCCAGGCTCGCCGCCATCGTGGTCGGCACTTCCGACCTGGTCAAGGACCTGCACGCGCGGCACACGCCGTCTCGCGAAGAAACCCTGCTGGCGCGCTCGATGGCCGTGATGGCGGCGCGGGCCCACGGCCTGGCCGTGCTGGACGGCGTGCACCTGGACCTGAACGACGACGCGGGCCTGCTGGCGGCCTGCGCCCAGGGACGCAACCAGGGCTTCGACGGCAAGACGCTCATCCATCCGAAACAGATTGCGGCGGCCAACGCCGCCTTCGCGCCCGCGCCAGAGGAACTCGCCGCCGCCCGCAAGCGCCTGGACGCCTGGCGCGCCGCGCAGGCGGCCGGCCTGGGCGTGGCCGTGGTCGACGGCGCCCTGGTGGAAAACCTGCACGCCCGGGAAGCCGAGCGCGTGCTGGCGCTGGCCGACGCCATCGCCCGCGCCTAGCGCGTCGCTTGCGGACAGCGCCGGCAGCAGTAATATCGGCTTTCAAATGTATATTGTCGGTAACGCGCCGCCCGGCGCGGGGCCGGTGAATCGGGGAGCGTTCGTGGCGCGGGTCTTGCGGCAACTAGCGGTGTCATTCTGCGCGGCGGCGGTCTGGGCCGTCGCGGCCGGCTTGCCGGCGCCGGCGCAGGCCCAGGCCGCCAATTTCCACCCCTGCAATTCCCAGCCCTCCCTGCCCATGTGCCAGCACGGCTACGGCAAGCGCATCGCCGTCCAGCGCTGGGGCGCGCAACCCGATCCGCTGGATCCGGACGCGGCCGCCAACGCCTCGCTGGTCACGCGCAACCCGGCCAAGGAAGTCGAGAAGCTCAAGTCCACCACGATCCTGGTGCAGGACATGGATACGTCCGAAGTGCTGTTCGCGCGCAACGAGGGCGTCGTGCGGCCCATCGCCTCCATTACCAAGTTGATGGCGGCGTGGACGCTGGTGAAGGCCGGCCTGCCCATGGACGAGATAATCACCGTCGACGCCAGCGACACTCGCTCCACCAGCGAGTTGCCCTCGCGCCTGACGGCCGGCACCAGACTGAGCCGCGGCGATCTGCTACGCCTGGCGCTGATCCCTTCCGAAAACAGCGCCGCGCAGGCCCTGGGGCGCACCTACACCGGCGGCACCGCCGCCTTCGTCGCGGCGATGAACGCCGAAGCCCGGGCGCTGGGCATGACCGACTCCAGCTTCGCCGAACCGAGCGGCCTGTCCAACGACAACCAGTCTTCGGCCCGGGATCTGGCCAAGCTGCTCCAGGCGATTTCCGCGCAGCCGCTGATCCGCCAGTACACGGCCGAAACCAGCTACCAGGCCGCCGGCCAGACCTTCCGCAACACCAACATCCTGGTGGGCCGTCCGCAATGGGAAATCCTGGTCTCCAAGACCGGCACCACCCGCGAAGCCGGCGACTGCCTGGTGATGGCGGTCAAGGTCGGACGGCGCAACCTGGCCATGGTGCTGCTCAACGCGCAAGGCACCAGCGGCTCGCGCTTCGGCGACGCCGTCCGCCTGCGGCGGGTGCTGGATAGCCGGCTCGCATCGCGATAAGCAGCCCCCTCGCGCGACGAGCGCGCGCGGCCCGGTACAATAACGCCCTTGACGCGGACGGACGCCCGTCCCATCCGCCTGTCGCGCCACCCGCGCGCGCCCTCTTCCCCGATGACTTTTCACCGCGCCCGGCCGGCGGAAATACTGCCGCCTCCCCTGTCGCACCATCCATGATCCGCTTCCAACAAGTTTCTCTCGCGCGCGGCGTCAAGCCCCTGCTCGATAAAGTCGACCTGCTTCTGAACCCCGGCGACAAGATCGGGCTGATCGGCGCCAACGGCGCCGGCAAATCCAGCCTCTTCGGGCTGCTGCGCGGCACGCTGCACGCGGATCAGGGCGACCTGGACTTCCCGGCCAACTGGCGCATGGCCTACGTCGCGCAGGAAACGCCGGCGCTGGACCGTCCCGCGATCGAATACGCCATCGACGGCGACGTCACGCTGCGCCGCCTGGAGGCGGAACTGGCGGCGCTGGAAGCCGAACCCGAAAGCGTGGAGAACGGCCTGCGCATGGCCGACATCTATGCCGCGCTGGCCGACGCCGACGCCTACACCGTGCACTCGCGCGCCGAGCAGCTGTTGACCGGCCTGGGCTTCACGCAGGCGCAGATGCAGCTGCCGCTGACCAGCTTCTCCGGCGGCTGGCGCATGCGCCTGAACCTGGCGCAGGCGCTGATGTGCCCGTCCGACCTGCTGCTGCTGGACGAGCCCACCAACCACCTGGACCTCGACGCCATCATCTGGCTGGAAGACTGGCTCAAGCGCTATCCGGGCACGCTGATCGTGATTTCCCACGACCGCGATTTCCTCGACGGCGTGGTCAACGTGATCGTCCACATCGACGAGCGCAAGCTCAAGCGCTACTCCGGCAACTACTCGTCTTTCGAGCGCCAGCGCGCCGCCCAGCTGGAACTGGCGCAAGGCATGATGGAAAAGCAGATGCGCCAGCGCGCGCACCTGCAGTCCTTCATCGACCGCTTCAAGGCGCAGGCCAGCAAGGCGCGCCAGGCGCAAAGCCGCATCAAGGCGCTGGCCCGCATGGAAGAAGTGGCGCCGCTGCGCGCCGCCGCGGAGTTCTCGTTCGAGTTCCGCGAGCCGCTGCGCGCGCCCAACCCGCTGCTCACCATGGACCGCGTCAGCGCCGGTTACCGCGGCGCGGGCGAAGAGGACCAGGCCGCCGCCGACAAGATCATCATCTCGGGCATCAATTTTTCCTTGCAGGCCGGCCAGCGCATCGGCCTGCTGGGCATCAACGGCGCCGGCAAATCCACCTTCATCAAGACCATCGCCGGCGAACTCGACGGCCTGGCCGGCGAGACCCAGTTCAACAAGGGCCTGTCCATCGGCTACTTCGCCCAGCATCAGGTGGAAATGCTGCGCCACGACGAATCGCCGCTGTGGCACATGACCAAGGCGGCGCCCACCGTGCGCGAACAGGAACTGCGCAACTTCCTGGGCAGCTTCAACTTCAACGGCACCATGGCCACCAGTTCCATCGCGCCTTTCTCCGGCGGCGAAAAGGCCCGGCTGGCGCTCGCGCTCATCGTCTGGCAACGCCCCAACCTGCTGCTGCTGGACGAGCCCACCAACCACCTGGACCTGGAAACGCGCGAAGCGCTGACCCACGCGCTGGCGCAGTTCGAGGGCACGCTGATGCTGGTCTCGCACGACCGCCACCTGTTGCGCGCCACCACCGACCAGTTCGTCATCGTGGCCGACGGCAAGGTCAGCCCCTTCGACGGCGACCTGGACGACTACAAGGACTGGCTCTACAAGACCAAGCTGTCCGCGAAGGCAGCCTGAATCCAGGCCGGCGCGCTGGGACAGGGGCTGGTGTCGACGTGCTCCGGCGCCTCCTGGACCCGCCGTTCCATCAGCCGCGCTGGTAGCCCAACAGCACGCTCGCGGCCTCGGCTTCCCGCCGCACGGCCTGGGCGATGGCGCCGTCCGGCGCGGCGTCGAATCCGCCGGTCGCGCCCAGGGCCGTCAGCGCCGCGCAGGGCCGCCCGGCGTGGTCGAGCAAGGGCGCGGATACCGCGCTGATTCCCTTCAGATTGGTATCGCGCACCGTGGCGCAGCCCTGCGTCAGCACCTCGCGCCGCAAGCGGCCGATGGGATCGGCGGGATCGAGCTGCGCGCGCAATTCGCCCGGGGCGTCCGCCAATTCCGCCTCGGCCAGGGCGCGGACCCGGGCGTCGTCCTGCGAGGCCAGGAACACGCGGCCGGTCGCCGACCAGAGCAGCGACAGCACCGAGCCCATCCGCACGTTCACCGTCACCGGCAGGCCCGGCTCCTCGAAGCGCACGATGGTCGGCCCCTTGTTCCCCATGACCGCGACGAAGCAGGTCACCTCCAGGCTTTCGCGCAGCCGGATGAGGCTGGGCTCCGCCAGCCGGATGGGGTCGGCCTGGCGCAAGGCGGCCAGCCCCAGCAGCATCGCTTCCAGCCCGAGGAAATACTGCTGGCTGGCGGCGTCCTGGGCCACCAGCCCTTCTTCCATCAGACTGACCAGATAGCGGTGCACCTTGGCGGGACTCTCGCCCAGCTGGGCGGCGAGCAGCGTGAGGCTGGCGCGGCCGCCCAGCCGGCCCAGGCTCTTCAGCACCGCCATGCCGGTCTCGGCGGCCTGCACGCGCTGGCGGCGCTCGCGCGGGCGCGGGGTCGCGGCGGCGGGTGCGGGGGGGGAATCGGGGGTCTGGTTCATGGCGGCGCTCTGGGGGCTATCCGCCGGCGGCGGGAGCCCCGGAGATTACCCCAATTGATAAATTACGCAATGCGTATATGATTTACGCAATTGTAATCCGGAGCGATCGCCATGGCGCACCCCACCCAGACCGAACCCGCGGCCCCCGCCAACGCCGGCGGCTGTCCCATCGACCACGCCGCGCTGGCCCGGGCCCAGGGCTGTCCCGTCAGTCCGCGGGCCGCCGAGTTCGACCCCTTCGGCGACGGCTACCAGCAGGATCCGCCCGAGTACGTGCGCTGGGCGCGCGAGCAGGAACCCGTGTTCTACAGCCCGAAGCTGGGCTATTGGGTGGTCACCCGCTACGACGACATCAAGGCCGTCTTCCGCGACAACCACACCTTCAGCCCCTCGATCGCGCTGGAGAAGATCACCCCGACCGGCCCCGAGGCCAACGCGGTGCTGGCCACCTACGGCTACGCCATGAACCGCACGCTGGTCAACGAAGACGAGCCGGCCCACATGCCGCGCCGGCGCGCGCTGATGGACCCGTTCACGCCCGAGGCGCTCAAGCATCACGAACCCATGGTGCGCCGCCTGACCCGCGAATACGTGGACCGCTTCATCGACGACGGCCGCGCCGACCTGGTCGACCAGATGCTGTGGGAAGTCCCGCTGACGGTCGCCCTGCACTTCCTGGGCGTGCCCGAGGAAGACATGGACCGCCTGCGCGAATACTCCATCGCGCACACGGTGAACACGTGGGGCCGGCCCAAGCCGGAAGAACAGGTCGCGGTGGCCCACGCCGTCGGGAATTTCTGGCAGCTGGCGGGCAAGATCCTGGACAAGATGCGCCAGGATCCGGACGCGCCGGGCTGGATGCAGTACGGCATCCGCAAGCAGAAGGACTATCCGGACGTCGTCACCGATTCCTACCTGCACTCCATGATGATGGCCGGCATCGTCGCGGCGCACGAAACCACCGCCAACGCCTCGGCCAACGCCATCAAGCTGCTGCTGCAGCACCCCGACGCCTGGCGCGAGCTGTGCGAAGACCCCGGGCTGCTGCCCAACGCGGTGGAAGAGTGCCTGCGCCACAACGGCTCGGTCGCCGCATGGCGGCGGCTGGCCACGCGCGACACCGAGATCGCCGGCGTGCCGATTCCGGCCGGCGCCAAACTGCTGATCGTGTCCTCGTCGGCCAACCACGACGAACGCCATTTCGCCGACGCCGATTTCTTCGACATCCGCCGCGAGAACGCCAGCGACCAGCTCACCTTCGGCTACGGCGCGCACCAGTGCATGGGCAAGAACCTGGCGCGCATGGAGATGCAGATCTTCCTCGAAGAACTGACCCGGCGGCTGCCGCACCTGCGCCTGGCCGAACAGCGCTTCACCTACGTGCCCAATACCTCGTTCCGCGGGCCGGAGCACCTGTGGGTGGAATGGAACCCCGCCGACAATCCCGAGCGCCGCGATTCCTCCCTGCTGGCGCAGCGCCAGCCGGTGCGCATCGGCGAGCCGTCCACCCATGCCATCAGCCGCAAGCTGGTGGTTGCGTCCGTGACGCGCGCGGCCGACGGCATCGCGCGGATCCGGCTGGAATCGCCCGACGGCAAGCCTTTGCCGCGCTGGACGCCCGGCTCGCACATCGACGTGGAATGCGGCGACACCGGCCTGTCGCGCCAGTATTCGCTTTGCGGCGATCCGGCGGTGCCCGGCGCCCTGGAAATCGCGGTGCTGCGCGAAGCCGACGGCCGCGGCGGCTCGGCCTGGATCCACGAGCACCTGCGGCCCGGCGGCACCGTGCGCGTGCGCGGCCCGCGCAACCATTTCAGGATGGATGAAAGCGCGGCCCGCCTCATCTTCATCGCGGGCGGCATCGGCATCACGCCCATCAGCGCCATGGCCCGCCGCGCGCGCGAACTGGGCCTGGACTACCAGCTGCACTACAGCGGCCGCGCGCGCGGCTGCATGGCGCTGCTGGACGATCTGGCGCAACTGCACGGCGAGCGCCTGCACCTGCACGTCAGCGACGAAGGCGGCCGCAACGACTTCGCCGCCCTGCTGGCTCAGCCCGACGCCGGCGCCCAGATCTACGCCTGCGGCCCCGAACGCATGCTGGCCGCGCTGCAGGAGGCCTGCGCGGGCTGGCCCGAGGACGCCCTGCGCGTGGAGCATTTCCACTCCACGCTCGCCACGCTGGATCCTTCCCGCGAGCACGCGTTCGAGGCCGAGCTCAAGGATTCGGGCATCGTGCTGCAGGTGCCCGCCGACCAGACGCTGCTCGCGGCCTTGCGGGCCGCCAACATCGACGTGCAGAGCGATTGCGAGGAAGGGCTTTGCGGTTCCTGCGAAGTGCGCGTGCTGGACGGCGCGGTCGACCATCGCGACGTGGTCCTGACCCGCGCCGAACGCGAAGCCGGCACGCGCATGATGGCCTGCTGCTCCCGCGCCCAGGGCGGTCGCATCGTCCTCGAACTGTAGGCCGCGCGCGCCCGCCCGCGGCGCGCGATCCGGCCGCCTGAAGTGGCCCTGAACGCGTTACAATTCCGCCTTTCCTTACGACGACGTCCCGCAACAAGGCGGGACGCGTTTTTTCCGTCGCCGGACCGCGCCAGATCTCCTATTCGACACTCGTAGATGCCGATCAAAGACCAGTTATTTCTCGCCAGCCAGTATCTTGCGCCCCACCACCTGGTGTCGCGCCTTTTCGGATACGCCTCCGACTGCCGGGAACCCGCGGTCAAGAACTGGATGATCTCGCGCTTCGTGCGCCGCTACGGCGTGGACATGCGCGAGGCCCTGCAGGAAGACCCGCTGGCCTACGACTGCTTCAACGATTTCTTCACCCGCGCATTGAAGGACGACGCGCGCCCGCTGGACGACGAGCCGGGTTCGGTGGTCTGCCCCGCCGACGGCGCCATCAGCCAGATGGGCGCCATCGAGCACGGCCGCATTTTCCAGGCCAAGGGCCACAACTACGGCCTGGCCGACCTGCTGGGCGGGGACGCCGAGCGCGCCGCGCCCTTCCAGGGCGGCGAGTTCGCCACCATCTACCTGTCGCCCAAGGACTATCACCGCGTGCACATGCCGGTTGCCGGCACGCTGCGCGAAATGATCCACGTGCCCGGCCGGCTGTTCTCCGTGAACCCGCTCACCGCCCGCAACGTGCCGCGCCTGTTCGCGCGCAACGAGCGCGTCGTCTGCATCTTCGACACCGAGCACGGCCCGATGGCGCTGGTGCTGGTGGGCGCGATGATCGTGGCCTCCATCGAAACCGTGTGGGCCGGGCTCGTCACGCCGCATAAGCGCCGCGTCAAGGCCGTGCGCTACGACGACGCCGCGCGCGCGCCCATCCATCTGGCCAAGGGCGCCGAAATGGGCCGCTTCAAGCTGGGCTCGACCGCCATCGTGCTGTTCGGCCCGGACAAGATCCGTTGGGCCGACACGCCCTCGGTGCTGGGCCCCGTGCGCATGGGCGAACTGATGGCCCTGCCC
Organism: Achromobacter denitrificans NBRC 15125; assembly: GCF_001571365.1. Taxonomy (GTDB): domain Bacteria; phylum Pseudomonadota; class Gammaproteobacteria; order Burkholderiales; family Burkholderiaceae_B; genus Achromobacter; species Achromobacter denitrificans. Next base: position 21,024 of record NZ_BCTQ01000014.1, read on the forward strand.
GCATAGGGCCACTTATTCTCCAAAAGCGAAATTGGATGTCTAGATTTATTCGCTTTATGCGATGAATCGGCGTTGCTAGATTACGGGCTTTACCGGCCCGCCATGACATCCCTGCTCTCGTCCACTCCCGTCCCCGACGCCGCCGCGGCGCCCGCCGCCCGGCCGCTGCCGCGCGCGCTCGCGCGCCTGCTCTCGCTGGATGACTTCGAGGCCGCGGCGCGCCGCCGGCTGCCGCGCCCGATCTTCGGCTATGTGGCCGGCGCGGCCGAGGACAACCAGTCCCTGGGCGCCAACCGCCAGGCCTTCTCGCGCTATGCCTTCGCGCCGCGCGTGCTGGTGGACGTATCGCGCCGCACTCAACAGATCGAACTCTTCGGCCGGCGCTATGCCTCGCCCTTCGGCATCGCGCCCATGGGCATCAGCGCGCTGTCCGCCTATCGCGGCGATATCGTGCTGGCGCGCGCCGCCCGCGAGCAAGGCATCCCGGCCATTCTCAGCGGCACCTCGCTGATTCCGCTGGAAGACGTGATCCAGGAGGCCCCCGGCACCTGGTTCCAGGCCTATCTGCCCGGCGATCCCCAGCGCATCGATGCGCTGGTCGAGCGCGCGCGGCGCGCCGGCTACGAAACGCTGGTGCTCACAGTGGACATTCCCGTGTCGGCCAACCGCGAGAACAACGTGCGCAGCGGCTTCTCGACCCCGCTCAAGCCCCGGCTGCGCCTGGCCTGGGACGGCCTCACGCGGCCGCGCTGGCTGGCCGGCACCTTCCTGCGCACGCTGCTGGCCCACGGGATGCCGCATTTCGAGAACTCCTTCGCCACGCGGGGCGCGCCGATCGTGTCGGCGTCGGTGCTGCGCGACTTCTCCGCCCGCGACCACCTGAACTGGGAGCACGTGGCGCGCATCCGGCGCCAATGGCCCGGCACCCTGATCATCAAGGGCATCCTGCACCCGCAGGACGCGGCGCTGGCGCGGCGCCACGGCGCGGACGGCGTCATCGTATCCAACCATGGCGGGCGGCAGCTCGACGGCGCGATCTCGCCGCTGCGCGCGCTGCCCGGCGTGGTCGACGCGGCCGGCGGCATGACGGTGATGATGGACAGCGGCGTGCGGCGCGGCGGCGACGTGCTCAAGGCCCTGGCGCTGGGCGCCCGCTGCGTCTTCGTCGGCCGGCCGTTCAACTACGCCGCCGCGGTCGGCGGCGAAGCCGGCGTCTCGCACGCCATCGGCCTGCTGCGCGCCGAGGTCGATCGCAACATGGCCATGCTGGGCATCAACGGCCTGGGGGAGATGGACGCGAGCCTGCTCGCGCGCGAGGAACTGCCGGGGGGCTGAAACGCCGGCCGGCGCGGCCCGGCATAGAATGGCGTTTCTCTTGCCCAGCGCCTCCCGGCCCTCGCGGCCGGGGCGCCTACCGAGCCGCCCGTGTCCCTACGCCAATCCTCGTTTTTCCTGCGCTTTCTGACCCTGGGCGCGCTGGCTCACGTCTACGTGGGCGCGCGCCTGATCCCCGACGCCCTGCTCGGCGGCGCGGGGTCCGCCGCCGCCATCCTCGTCCTGGCGCTGTCCTGCATCCTGATTCCGCTGGGCATGCTGGGCCGCTCGTCCGTGCACCCGCCCTGGGGCGACCGCATCGCCTGGGTCGGGCTGTTCGCCATGGGCCTGTTTTCGTCTTTGTTCGTGCTGACGGTGCTGCGCGACGCGCTGCTGCTGGCGGCCTGGCTGCTGACGCTGCCGCTGGATGCCGCGCTGCCGTGGACCGTGCTGCGCCAGGCCAGCGCCTGGGCCGTCGCCGGCCTGGCGCTGACCGGCACCCTGGCGGGCCTGTACAACGCCAGGCGGCGCGCGCGCGTCGTCGACGTGGACGTGCCCATCGCCGGGCTGCCCGCCGACCTGGACGGATTCACCATCGTGCAGATCAGCGACATCCACGTCGGCCCCACCATCAAGAAGCGCTACGTGCAGGCCATCGTCGACGCCGTGAACGAACAATTGCCCGACATGATCGCCATCACCGGCGACGTGGTCGACGGCAGCGTGGAACACCTGTCCGAGCAGGCCAGTCCGCTGGGCCAGCTGCGCGCGCCCTACGGCGTCTACCTGGTCACCGGCAATCATGAATACTATTCGGGCGCCGCGCCCTGGGTGGCCGAATTCCGGCGCATGGGCCTGCGCGTCCTGATGAACGAACACGCGGTCATCTATCCTTCCGGCCTGCCCGTGGTGGTGGCCGGAGTGACCGACTATGGCGCCGGCGCCTTCGATCCGCAGCAGCGCAGCAACCCGCTCGCCGCGTTGTCCGGCGCGCCGGCGGACGCCTTGCCCAGGATCCTGCTGGCGCACCAGCCCCGCAGCGCCGCCGCGGCCGAGCCGCTGGGCTATACGCTGCAGCTCTCGGGCCACACGCATGGCGGGCAGTTCTTCCCCTGGGGATTCTTCGTGCGCTTCCAGCAGCCCTACACGGCGGGCCTGCACCGCCTGGGCAGGATGTGGATCTATGTCAGCCGCGGCACGGGCTATTGGGGCCCGCCCAAGCGCCTGGGCGCGCCGTCCGAAATCACGCGCCTGCGCCTGCGCGCCGCCAGCCGCTGAGCGCGCGGCTAGATACGGGCCCCGTCTGGCGGTCCGCCGCGTTCCGTGCCGGCGCCGGATGAGGTCGATTCAGGCGTTGTCCGGCAGCGGTCCGCGTTCCAGGTAGCTGGTCAGCGCGATATCGCTGGTGGTGCTCGTGATGCCCTCGATCTGGTGGATGCGCGCGAGCAGCAGTTCCAGCGCCTGGGTATCGCGCACCCTCACCTTGAGCAGCATGGCGCTCTTGCCGGTGATGGTGTGGATCTCTTCCACTTCGTTCAGCTCCGCCAGGCCCAGCACCTGCTGCGTGATGCTCCAGTTGGCGGTGTCGACGTGCACGAAGGCCAGCAGCGGGCGTCCGATGCGGGCCCCGTCCAGCCGGGCGGCGATGCCCTTGATCAGCCCGTCGCGCTTCAGGCGCTTGACGCGCTCATGCACCGCCGGGGCCGACAGGTTCAGCATTTTGCCCAGTTCCGCGTAGCTGGGGGTGGCGTCGCCGGCCAGCAGCGTTAATAGTTTTCGGTCGCGGTCGTCCAGGTCTGACATTGGAATTGCATTCTGCCTAACGGCATTCGAACTTTGATGGAATAAGGGAATATAAGCGTTAACCCTTATTTTATTCCAATAAAATTCGGGGATGCATAACCGAAGCACCGGCAGTTCCCGCCCCGCCTCATCCGTCCCCGCCTTGATGTTCGCCGTCAGCGTCGTCGGCTCCAACGGCCTGGCGCTGAGCCCCATCCTGAGCGACGTCGCCCGCTCCTACTCCACCTCCGCGCTGACCATCAGCACCGCCATCTCCGCCTACGGCGCCGCGACGGCGGCCAGCGCCTTCTTCCTGGCCGCGCGCATCGACCGCATCGGCATCCGGCGCGCGCTGCTGGGCGCGATGGCCCTGCTGATCGCCGCCCTGGCCTTGTCCGCGGCCGCGCCCCACTGGATCGTGCTGACGCTGGCCCAGGCCCTGGCCGGCGTGGCCGCCGGCGTGATCCTGCCGGCCGCCTATGGATCGGCCTCGCTGGTCGCGCCGGCCGGCCAGGAGGCGCGCACGCTGGGCCGCGTGATCTCGGGCTGGTCCGTGTCGCTGGTGGCCGGCGTTCCGCTGTCGGCGCTGATCTCCGACGCCGTGGGCTGGCGCGCCACCTACGCGACGCTGGCGCTGTGCGCCGCGATCGCGGCGCTGGGCCTGCGCAGGCTGCCCGAGCGCCGCGCCGCCAACCCCGCCCCGCTGCGCCTGTCGCGGCTGCTGGCGCCGCTGTCGTACCGCGACGTGCCGGCCCTGCTGCTGGGGTGCCTGGCGTTCTCCTCGGCGTTCTACGGCGTCTACGCGTTCCTGGCCGACCACGTGCGCGCCCTGCTGGCGCTGTCCGCCGGGCAGGTGGGCTTCATCGCCTTCGCCTACGGCGCCGGATTCCTGCTGGCCGGCATGGCCGGCGCGCCGCTGATCGAGCGCGCGGGCCCGCGCCGCGCCCTGCCGGCCGCGCTGGGCGTGATCGCGCTGGTGTACCTGGGCCTGCTGCCGGCGGCGCACTCTCTGGCCGCGGTGCTGGCCATCGCCGTCCTGTGGGGCGCGGCGTCGCAGCTCAGCCTGAACCTGCTCGTGCTGCTGCTGTCCCGGGCCCGTCCGGACGAGCGCGGCGCGGTGCTGGGCCTGAATACCTGCACGACGTATCTGGGCGCGAGCCTGGGCACGGCGATCGCCGGCACCCTCTATGCGCATGCCGGCTTCGAGGCCCTGGGCCTGGCCGCGGCGCTCGCGCTGACCTTGGCCGCCGCCGGCCTGCATTGGCGGCTGAACGGCCGGCGTTCCGCGCGCGGCGAAGCGGCCGCCTGACCCCGAAGCCGGCGCGGCCGGCCGTCAGGCGCGGTATTCCACCGCGCAGTCGCGCCCGGCGCGCTTGGCCTGGTAGAGCGCGAAATCGGCCCGGCGCAACACGTCCGAGGCGCTCATATCGCTCTCGGTGAAGCGCGCGATGCCGCCGCTGACCGACAGCGCCACGGCTGCGCCGTCGATATCGGCGGGATGCTGGCGCAGGCTGGCGCGCAGGCGGTCGCAGATCGCATGCGCCACGTCCACGTCCGAATCGGCGAGCAGCACCAGGAATTCCTCGCCCCCCAGGCGGCCGATGGAATCCTGCTCCCGCAGGCAGGTGCGCAGCACCTCGCAGAAATGGCGCAAGGCGGTGTCGCCGCCCAGGTGGCCGTAGCGGTCGTTGACCTGCTTGAAATAGTCCAGGTCCAGCATCAGGGCCACGTTGGGGCCGCCCTCCCCGCGGCGGGCGGCGGCCAGCCGATCCTCCACGCGCTTGAGGATCTCGCCGCGGTTCCAGCAGCCGGTCAGGCTGTCGATCCGCGCCATGCGCGCCAGCGCCGCTTCCGCGCGCCGGCTTTCGGTGATGTCCATGCCGATATTGACGACCTTGCCGTCGGGCAGGCTCACGTTGGACCACAGGACGGCGAGTTCCTCGCCGTCGCGCGTGCGCGGATGCCATTCCCGGAACGACCGGCTCGGCCGCGGGCCGACGCTGTCGACCACTTCGGCCCGGACCTGCGGCTCGGGATAGAACAGCGCGAACGGATCGCGGCAGGCCTTGATCTCGGCCTCCGACCAGCCGAAACGCCGCTCGCAGGCTTCGTTCCACAGCGTGCAGCGGCCGTCGGCGTCGAAGGCGTTGATCAGCACGGGCGCGGCCTGGAACAGCGCTTCGTACTGCGCCACCACGTCGCGCAGGCGCGCCAGTTCCCGCTCGCGCGCCGCCGCGCCCGCCATGGCGGAGTCGGCGAATCCGCCCAGCATACGGACGTTTTCGACGGTCGGCGCCGGGACGCTGGCCGCGACATTGGACGATGAACTTCGCATGGCTTTGCAATCGAGGGTGGGACGGCCGGGGTGCCCGGCCGAGACGCGCCGAGTCGGCGACGGCGGTGCAGGCGGCGCCGGGCCGCCCGGATCGGAATCGGGGCCAGTATACGTGCGATGGCCGCCGTCGATTGCCAAGAATCGTCAACGCCCGCCTGACGGCGGGCCGACGCGGCTTACCAGGGAAAAGCGATCAGATCGCCGTAGAGACTGCGCAGCTTGGCCTTCACTTCGGGCGACTGCTGGTAGAGCGCGATGAACTTCAGCAGGCGCGGATCCTGCGCGCCGGCCGGCGTGGCCACCCAGCGGATCGCGTAGCGGCGCACGTTGACCGGATCGGTGTTGTCGAATGCCAGGCCGTCCTTTTCATTGATGCCCGCCTGCTTGGCGAAGGTGGTGTAGGTCACCGAGGCCGTCACGTCGTCGAAGGTGCGGGCCGATTGCGACCCTTCGATCTGCACGAACTTCAGCTTCTTCGGATTCGACACCACGTCCTCCAGCGCGGCGTGGTGCGCCACGCCCGGCTTCAAGGTGATGAGGCCGATGGATTCCAGCAACAACAGCGCCCGGCCGGTGTTCACCGGGTCGTTCGGCACTGCGATGGTGGCGCCGTCGGGCACCGGATCGCCCTTCTTCAACTTCTTGGAGAACAGGCCGATGGTGGTGGAATAGCCGTAGGCCACCGGCACCAGGTTGGCGCCGCGGCGCTGGTTGAACAATTGCAGGAAAGGCTCGTGCTGGAAGAAGTTGGCGTCCACCGAACCGTCGGCCACCGCGATGTTGGGCAGCACCCAGTCGTTGAATTCCACCAATTCGACGTTCAGCCCTTCCCGCTTCGCCTGGGCGATGGCCAATTCGGTGGCCGCGTTCGCGACGCTGGCGATCACGCCGATCCGCAATGGCTTTTCCTGCGCCATCGCGCCCGTGGCGCCGGCCAGGCCCAGCGCGGCGACGGCCGCGCCGCGCATCAGTGTCGAAAACAGTCGTTGCAAAAGCATGAACACCATCCAGAGAGGAAAAACGGGGCCTCGCCCGAAGCAGCCGCTATTGTGCAGCAGGCGGGCGCCGCCGCCCGTAAAGGCCTTGGTCCCCCTATGGCAATCCCGCGGGCCCGCCGGCGGCGCTAAGATGAGATCAAACCGTCCTCGGGAGACGCTCATGAGCGCCGTATTGGATACCCCGTCCGGCCCGCCGTCCGCCGCCAGCCATCGCGACCAGGTCGAAGACCAGCTGGGCGCGCACAACTACCATCCGCTCGACGTAGTGATCGCCCGCGGCAGCGGCGTCTGGCTCTACGACGTGGAAGGCCGCCGCTACCTGGACTGCCTCTCGGCCTATTCGGCCGTCAACCAGGGCCACTGCCATCCCGCCATCCTGGCCGCCATGACGGAGCAGGCGCAAAAGCTCACGCTGACTTCGCGCGCCTTCCGCCACGACCAGATGGCGCCGTTCTACGAGGACCTGGCCCGCCTGACCGGCGCCCACAAGATCCTGCCCATGAACAGCGGCGCGGAAGCCGTGGAAACCGCCATCAAGGCCGTGCGCAAATGGGGCTACGAGGTGCGCGGCGTGCCCGCGGAGCGGGCCGAGATCATCGTCTGCGCCAACAACTTCCACGGCCGAACGCTGGGCATCGTCGGCTTCTCCACCGACCCGGACGCCTACGGCAACTATGGCCCCTTCGCCCCCGGCTTCAGGATCGTGCCCTTCGGCGACTACGCGGCCTTCGACGCCGCCATCACGCCCAACACCGTCGCCTTCCTGGTCGAACCCATCCAGGGCGAGGCGGGCGTGGTGCTGCCCCCGGCCGGCTATTTCACGCGGGTCCGGCAGCGCTGCACGGAGCGGGGCATCACGCTGATCCTGGACGAGATCCAGACCGGCCTGGGACGCACCGGCAAGCTGCTGGCCGAAGAGCACGAGGGCATCGAGGCCGACGTCACCCTGATCGGCAAGGCCCTGTCCGGCGGGTTCTATCCCGTCTCCGCGGTGCTGTCCAACGCCGACGTGCTCGGGGTCTTCCAGCCCGGCCAGCACGGCAGCACCTTCGGCGGCAACCCGCTGGCCTGCGCCATCGCGCGCGCGGCGCTGCGAGTGCTGACGGAAGAAGGCATGATCGAGAACGCCGCCGCCATGGGCGAGTATTTCCTGGAGCGCCTGCGCGCCCTGCCCGGCCCCGTGCGCGAAGCGCGCGGGCGCGGCCTGATGCTGGCGGTGGAACTGGAGCCCGACGCGGGCGGCGCCCGCCTGTGGTGCGAACGCCTGCAGGCACGCGGCATGCTGGTCAAGGACACGCACGGGCACACCCTGCGCCTCTCCCCGCCCCTGATCGTGACGCGCGAGCAGATCGATTGGGCCTGCGACCAGCTTGCCGCGGTACTATCCGCCCCTCGATGACGCACCTCGCCCGGAGTCCGCAACTTGCACAACACTGCCAGCCTGCCCAACCGCATCACCCTCATCGGCGCGCCCACCGACATCGGCGCGGGCGCGCGCGGCGCCTCGATGGGGCCGGAAGCCTTGCGCGTGGCCGATCTCGGCCCCGTGATCGAGGCCCAGGGGTTCCAGGTCACCGACCGCGGCAACCTCTACGGCCCCGCCAATCCCTGGCAGCCGCCCGTGGACGGCTACCGCCACCTGGACGAAGTCGCGGCCTGGAACCGCGCGGTGCATGACGCCGTGCACGAGGAACTCAGCCAGGGCAATCTGCCCATCCTGCTCGGCGGCGACCACTGCCTGGGCATCGGCTCCATCAGCGCGGTGGCGCGCCATTGCCGCGCGGCGGGCAAGAAGCTGCGCGTGCTGTGGCTGGACGCGCACGCGGACTTCAACACCCATGCCCTGACCCCCACCGGCAACATCCACGGCATGCCCGTGGCCTGCCTTTGCGGCTACGGCCCGGCGCAGATCACCGGCCTGTCGGGCCAGACGCCCGACATCGAGCCCGGCTGGGTGCGGCAGATCGGCATCCGCAGCGTGGACCAGGGCGAGAAACGCCTGGTCCACGAAGCGGGTCTGGAAGTCTTCGATATGCGCTACCTGGACGAAATGGGCATGCGCGCCACCATGGAGGCCGCGCTGGCCGGACTCGATGCCGACACCCACCTGCACGTGAGTTTCGACGTGGACTTCCTGGATCCCGAGATCGCCCCCGGCGTGGGCACCACCGTGCCCGGCGGCCCCACCTACCGCGAAGCGCAGCTCTGCATGGAGATGATCGCCGACACGGGCCTGATGCGTTCGCTGGACGTGGTGGAACTGAACCCGGCCTTCGACGTGCGCAACAAGACGGCGGAGCTGGCGGTGGACCTGATAGAAAGCCTGTTCGGCAAGTCCACCCTGATGCGCCGCGGCGCCTAGGGCCTGTTGACACTAAAAGAAGCCTCGCACAGGCCCTAGCCCTCCCGTTCCTGCCGGATGGCGTCGGCCGCGGCCTGCAGGCCGAGCAAATGCGCTTCCCGGCGTTCCCGCAGGCGCGGCGTCGGCCCGGCCATGCACAGCGCGTACCATTCGCCGCCCAAGTCCAGCGCGACGGCCAGCCCGGTCAGGTCCGCCACGCTCTCGCCCACGTTCTCCGCCCAGCCCTGCTCCGCCACCCGCTCGACCTCGGCCAGCAAGGCCTCCCGGCTCGTCAGGGTGCGGTCCGTATAGCGCGTGTAATCCGCCTCGGCCAGCGCGCTGTCGCGCTCGGCCGGCGGCAGGCGCGCCAGGATGGCCTTGGCCACGGCGCTGGTGTGCAGGGGCCGGTGGGCGCCGGGCTTGGCGGTGTAGCGCACGGGCTGGGTGGCTTCCACCACGTCCACGTAAAGCACGTGGCCATCCTGGATCTTGCCCAGCATCACCGTCTCGTCGGCGGCGTCGCGCAAGGCGACCAGCCGCGGGCGCACCTGTTCCAGCCAGGGATCGCCCGTCAGGATCTGCGCGCTCAGGGCATGCAGTTTCGCCGTGGGGTAATAGCCCCCGCGACGGCGCACCTCGTATAGATAGCCGCGCGCCACCAGCGTGCGCACCAGCGCCAGGCAGCTGGACATCGGCGCGCCCAGGCCCTGCGCCAGTTCGGTCAGCGGCAGCGGCCGCCGCACCTGGGCGAACAGTTCGATCAGTTCCAGCGTCCGAGCGACGAGCTTGACTTCCATGGCACCCACCCCTGTCCGGATTCCCGGACCGGATCGCGCGATCGTCCTAGGTAATCCACCCTGTTGACTTTCCCTATATGTGAACATAAATTCTTGCACAGGAATTTCTATTCACCAACTAGAAATCTCTTTCAGCCGGCTGGAGAACTGGCGAGCAGGCAGATACACCGCGTCCTCACGAACACCGATAATTCGGCCCGCCCGCGGGCTGGGAGACAAGCAGATGCGTATCAAACCCCTGTTGGCGGCCCTGGCCGCCGTCCTGGCCGCCAACGCGGCCCATGCCCAATCCGACGTGGTGCGCCTGGGCGTATCCAACGACCGCTCGGGCATCTACTCCGACCTGGGCGGCCTGGGCTCCGAAATGGCCGTCCGCATGGCCGTCGAGGATTTCGGCGGCAAGGTCGCCGGCAAGACCGTGGAAGTGATCGGCGCGGACAACCAGAACAAGGCCGACGTGGCCTCGGCGCTGGTGCGCCGCTGGTTCGATACGCAGAACCTGGTGGCCGTGGTGGACGGCGGCGCCAGCTCGGCCGGCCTGGCCGCGCAAGGGGTCGCGCGCGAGAAAGGCGGCACCGCCCTGATCAGCGGCGGCTTCGCCGGCGACTTCAGCGGCAAGCAGTGCAGCCCGCTCAGCACCCAATGGGCGCCCGACACCTACGCGCTGGCCAACGCCGTGGTCAAGAGCGTGGTGGAAAGCGGCGGCAAATCCTGGTACTTCATCACCACCGACTACGTCTTCGGCAAATCGCTGGAAAGCAACGCCACCCGGTTCGTGCAGGGCGCGGGCGGCACCGTGCTGGGCAGCACGCGCCACCCGCTGGGCGCGATGGACTTCGCCTCCTTCCTGGTGCAGGCGCAATCCTCCAAGGCCAACGTGGTGGGCCTGGCCAGCGCCGGCGGCGACCTGGTCAACCTGATCAAGCAGGCGCAGGAGTTCGGCCTCACCGGCGGCAAGCAGCGCATGCTGACCTTCCTCACCTTCATCAACGACGTGCAGGCGATGGGCCTGCCGGTCGCGCAGGGCCTGACCTTCCCCACCGGCTTCTACTGGGACGCGGACGAGGACACCCGCGCCTGGACTCAGCGCTGGCAGAAGAAAATGGGCGTGACCCGGGCGCCGTCCATCGTGCAGGCCCTGAGCTACGTGGCCACCACGCATTACCTGCAGGCGGCCCAGGCGGCGGGCTCGTTCGAGGGCGCCGTCGTAAATCAGAAGATGCGCGAGTTGCCCATCACCACCAAACTGATCAAGAATGCGCGAGTACGTCCCGAAGACGGCCGCGTCATCATGGACCTGTATCTGGTCGAAGTGAAGAAACCCGCCGAATCCAGGTATTCCGGCGACTTCTACCGCATCCTGTCCACGGTGCCGGGCGAAAAGGTCTTCGTGTCCCTGGCGGACAGCGAATGCCCGTCCGTCAAGAAGTAATGCGAACGACACATCACAAGGAGACAACCCATGAAGTGCTATTGCGTCGTGAACTTCCGCGAGCCCCTGCAGGAAATGAACCCGCCCACGCCCACGCCGCAAGGGTCGCAGGTGCTGCTGAAGGTCCGCGCGGCTGGCGTTTGCCACAGCGATATCCACTTGTGGGAAGGCGGCTATGACCTCGGCCAGGGCCGCACCCTGTCCCTGAAGGACCGCGGCGTCTCGCTGCCCCTGACCATGGGCCACGAAACGGTCGGCGCCGTGGTGTCGGCCGGCCCGGACGCCCAGGGGCTGCCGGCCGACCGCAACTACCTCGTCTATCCGTGGATCGGCTGCGGCGATTGCCCGTCGTGCCGCGCCGGCATGGAGAACCATTGCTCCGCCCCGGCCTGCCTGGGCGTGCACCGCGCCGGCGGCTACGCCGACCACATCCTCGTGCCGCATCCGCGCTACCTGATCGACATCGGCGACCTGGACCCGGCGCAGATCGCGCCCTACGCCTGCTCCGGCCTCACCACCTATTCGGCGCTCAAGAAGATCGGCGCCGACATCTACCGTGAACATCCGGTGGTGATCTTCGGCGCGGGCGGGCTGGGCCTCATGAGCCTGACGCTGATCAAGGCGCTGGGCGGCGCCGGCGCCATCGTGGTCGACATCGACCCGGCCAAGCGCCAGGCCGCGCTGGAGGCCGGCGCGCTGGCGGCGATCGACGGCGCCGCGCCCGATGCCGCCCAGCAGATCATCAAGGCCGCCGGCGGCAAGCCCGCGCAGGCCGCGATCGACCTGGTCGGCGCACCCGCCACGACCTCGCTGGCCTTCGATTTCCTGACCAAGGGCGGCAAGCTGATCATCGTGGGCCTGTTCGGCGGCGCCTCGTCCTGGCCCATCGCGCTGATCCCCATGAAAGCCATGTCCATCATCGGCAGCTACGTGGGCAACCTGACCGAACTGCAGGAATTGATGGAACTGGTGCGCGCCGGCAAGGTGCCGCCCATTCCCGTGCACCGCCACGCCCTGGCCGAGGCCGACAGCGTGCTCGCTTCCCTGCGCGCGGGCAAGGTGGTGGGCCGGGCGGTCCTCACCGCCTGAACCGGCGCGCCGGCCGGCGCCCCTATCCCCCCTTCAGGCGCGGGTCGTAGACGAAACGCTCGCGCCTGACCACTTCGATGCGCGGCGCGTCGGGATGCGCGGGATTGATCATGAGGTTGCAGTCGGGCACTTCGCGGCATGCCACGATGGCGCTGGGCACCTGCAGCAGCGCCGACACCCCCGACGCCACCCAGTAGTCGCCCGCGCCCTGGGCCGCCTCGGCGAACGGCACCGCGTCCCAGAAGGGGTAATCCTCCTGCATCTGGTCCAGCGTCAGGATCTGCCTGGCGTCGTACACGGCGCGCGGCACCGACAGTTCGATGAGGTAGCGATTCGCCTGCTCGGAGGCCCGGGCCGCGAAATGCACCACCGTCTCCAGCACCGCCAGGGCCACGCAGGACGAGGTGTAGACCACCGGCGTGCCCGGGCTGTTGTAGCGGCCGCCCACCGCGGCCGCGCCGCCGCCGCTCAGGTCATCGGCCCGGTACTTGCCCGCCGTGGTGCCGATGCGCCACAGCGAAACGCGGTCCTCCGCCGTGCCGTCTTCTTGTTGCGCGCTGCCCGGTTCGCCCTTGGGGCGCCCCGACGGGCTCATGCGTAGACGCCGGCAGCCGCGCGCGCCAGCGTGTCTTCGACGATGCGGCTGCTGGCGTCCGACGTCAGCAGCGACAGCGGCTTGACGTTGCCCAGCGCCGGCACCGGCGTATTGAGCCATTGCACCGCGTCTTCCTCGCTGCCCAGCACCTGGCGCGCCACCCGCACGACCCGCGCCACGCGGGCCAGGCGATCGGATTCGCCCAGGGGCAGCATATGGCCCTCCCGCGTCCAGCGCGACAGCGAAGCCGCCTTGACCTCGGTGATCGCCATGATCTCCGACTTGGGCACTTGCAGGTAATCGGCGGCGTCATCGACCATCTGCGCCGGCAGGCCGCGCCGGACGTCGCGGGCCATGTCCATCAGCGGACTGTCGACCAGTCCGCGGAACAGCTGCTTGGCGCGCGCCGGCGCATGGCGAGGCGGCCGCTTGGCGGTGGCGCCGCGCTTGGCGGGGGATTTGTCGGCGATGGCAATGGTCATGGCAGGCTCCGGGAGGGCCGCGGCCCCAGGCCGCGGGTATTACCAAATTGAATTCATGATATCCCATTTGGAAATCCCCCGGCAAGGCCGGGGGCCCTGCGACCAGGAGCCGCTGCCGCGCAAAACCGACCCCGATTTGGGCCTATCATAGGCGGCTGTAACACGATTAATCAGACTCTTCCAAGGACAGGCAATGACGGACCGTCAGCTCACGATACTCGCGGCGTTGAATCTCATGGTGGCGGTGGGCGCCGGCGCTTTCGGCGCGCACGGGCTCAAGCGCATGATCACGCCCGAACTGCTGTCCGTCTGGCAGACCGGCGTGCTGTACCACCTGATCCATGCGCTGGGCCTGTTCGTGGTGGCGCTCCTGGGCGCCCGCTACGGTTCGCCGCTGCTGTCGGCGGCCGGCCTGGTGATGTTCGTCGGCATCGTGCTGTTTTCGGGCAGCCTGTATATCCTGTCGCTGACCGGCACGCATTGGCTGGGCGCCGTCACGCCCTTCGGCGGGGCCGCGTTCCTCGCCGCCTGGGCCATGGTGGCGCTGGCCGCCTACCGCGCCCAGGGCTAGCCGGCCGCCCGCCGGCCCCCCGCTTTTTTCCCTCACCCCCACGGCGGCAGGAACCGCCGCTTTCCCAGGCTGTAGATGTCCACCTCCACCGCATTGCCCGCCGCTCCCCAACACTCCGCCGCCGCAGGGATCGCCTGCGTGGTGGGCGGCATCTTTTTCCTGACCCTCAGCGACGCCAACGCCAAGTGGCTGGGGTCCAGCTACAACCCGCTGCAGATCCTGTTCCTGCGCGCCCTCATCGCGCTGCCCTTCGTCGCCACGCTGGCCTTCTGGCTGGGCGGACGGCGGGTGCTGCGCACCGCGCATCCCGGGCTGCACCTGATCCGCGGCGCCATCAACGTGGTGTCGGCCTATTGCTTCTACCTGGGCCTGCGCCTGCTGCCCCTGGCCGAAGCCACGGCCATCGCCTTCGCGGCCCCGCTGTTCGTGACCGCCCTGTCCGTGCTGATCCTGAAAGAGCGCGTGGACGCCAAACGCTGGCTGGCGGTGCTGGCGGGCTTCGCCGGCGTGCTGATCGTGGTGCGCCCCGGCACGGACGCGTTCCAGGCGGCCACGCTGCTGCCGCTGGTCACCGCCCTGCTCTACGCGGTCATGATGATCACCGCCCGCGGCATCGGCCGCGGCGAAGGCATGCTGACGACCACGCTCTACATCGTGCTGGGCCAACTGGTGTGCAGCGCGGTCGCCCTGCCCTGGGTCTGGGTCGCGCCCGCCCTGGACGACCTGCCGTACTTCGGCGCGGTGGCGTTGTTCAGCACCCTGGGGCTGGCGCTGATCACGCAGGGCTTTCGCATCGGCCCGGCCTCGGTGGTCGCGCCGTTCGACTACACCGGCCTGATCTGGGCCACGATCCTGGGCTGGATCTTCTGGCGCGAGGCGCCCGACGCGTACGCCTACCTGGGCGCGCTGTTCATCGCGGGCAGCGGCGTCTACATCGCCGTGCGCGAGTCGCGCGCCAAGACGAAGGGCCGCCGGCCCGGCAAGGGCTGAGGCGCGCTATTCGGTGGGCGGCGGGAAATTCCGCCGCAACACGCGCGCCACGTTGGGTTCCTGCGCCGCCTCCCGCGCCACCGCGCTCAAGGCCGGGCAGGTCGTATCGAACCACGCCGGCCCCGGGCGCCAGTGCGTCATCACGGTGACGTACAGGTCCAGCGCCGAAAACCGGCGGCCCAGCATATGCGGCGCCCCGGCCTGGCGCTCCAGTTCCTGCCACAGCTCGGCGCGCCGCGTATGCACCCGCTCGCGCAGCAGGTCGGCGGGAGCGCCGGCGGTGGTCCATTGCGGCGGATCGTCGCCATAGGTGAACGTGGGATAGATCGCGCCCACCAGGCGGATCAGCAGGTTCAGGAAGCGGGCCCGCTCCGGCTTGTCCGGCGGCGGCGCCAGCCCGGCCTGCGGCGCCACGTCATGCAGGTGCAGGATCATGGCCGCGCTTTCCGTCATGACCTCGCCGTCGGGCAGGACCAGCGTGGGCACCTGCCCCAGCGGGTTCAGTGCCAGCAGCCGGTCGCGTTCGGGACCGGGCTTCAGGTAGGGAATGTCGGTCAGCGTGTGCGGCACGTCGGCCAGCACCAGCGCCATTTCGACGATGGCGGATCCGCAGCCCGCGGAACCGATCAGCTCATACGGTTTCATGGCATTCACCCTCCCGAATCCGCCGGCGCCACCCGCAGCACTTCGCCGGGCGAGGCATCGGTCAACACGTAGACGTAGCCGTCGGGCCCCAGCCGCACGTCGCGGATGCGATTCTTGCGGTCGGCCAGCAGCCGCTCCTGCGCCACCACCCGATCGCCGTCCAGCGTCAGGCGGATCAGGTCCTGCGTGGCCAGCGCGCCGATGAAGACGGAATTGCGCCACGCCGGAAAGCGGTCGGCGTCGTAGAACGCCATGCCGCTGATGGCGGGCGACTTGGGCCACCAGTACAACGGCGGCTCCATGTCCGGCAGGGTCTCGCGCTTGGCCTCGGGGATGGGCAGGCCGGAATAATTGATGCCGTGCGTCTGCAAGGGCCAGCCATAGTTCTTGCCGGGCTGGATGAGGTTGATCTCGTCTCCGCCGCGCGGGCCGTGCTCGTTTTCCCAGAGCTCGCCCGACCAGGGGTTCAAGGCCATGCCTTGCGGATTGCGGTGCCCGTAGGACCAGATCTCCGGCCGCGCGCCGGCCCGGCCCACGAAGGGATTGTCGGGCGGCACGGTGCCGTCCGCATTGAGCCGCACCACCTTGCCTTGCAGCTTGCCCAGCTCCTGCGCGGTGGGGCGCTGATTGTTCTCGCCCAGCGAGATGTACAGGTAGCCCTTGCGGTCGAAGACCAGGCGCGACCCGTAGTGCAGGCCCGACGACAGCTTGGGCTCCTGCCGGAACAGCACGCGGAAGCCCTCCAGGGCCGAGCCGTCGCCGGACAGGCGCCCGCGCCCCACGGCGGTGCCGCTGCGCGAGCCGTCGGATTCGGCGTAGGACAGATAGACATAGCGGTCCGAGGCGAAGCCGGGCGAGAGCGCCACGTCGAGCAGGCCGCCCTGGCCCTGCGCAGCCACCTTGGGCACGCCGGACAGCGGCTTGGACAATCCGCCCGCCGCGCGCAGCAGGCGCAGGTTGCCGGAACGTTCGGTGATGAGCGCGTCGCCGCCGGGCAGGAAGGCCATCGCCCAGGGGTGGTCCAGCCCGCGGGCGACCACCGTGACGCGGGCCGCCGCCGAAGGGGGATCGGCCGCCCCGGCGGGCGGCGCGCAGGCCGCGGACAGCGTCAAGAGCAGGACGAAAGCGCGCGTGCTCGCGGCGAGGCGTGGCGGCATGGACATCTCCGGCGGCAACGGTTGGGTGGCGTCAGGACGGCCCGGCACGCCGGCATGCGACCCGCGGAAGGACGCGCGGGTGGCGTACCATATCGGCCAGGGACGGGGTCTCCCGTCCTTCCTCCCAGGAGCCTCCATCACATGAAACTGTACTACATGCCCGGCGCGTGCTCGCTCGCTTCCCACATCGTCCTCGAATGGATCGGCAAGCCCTACGAAACGCACAGGCTCAGCCGCGACGAGCTCAAGGCTCCCGAGTTCCTGAAGGTCAATCCGCTGGGCGCCGTGCCGGCGCTGTCCGACGGCGACTGGACGGTCACCCAGAACGCCGCCATCCTCGAATACCTGGCCGAGCAGGCGCCCGAATCCGGCCTGATGGGCGACGGCTCGGCGCGTTCGCGCGCCGACGTGCGCCGCTGGCTCGGCTTCATCAACTCCGACGTCCACAAGACCTTCTCCATGATCTTCGGCGCGCAGCGC
Source organism: Achromobacter denitrificans NBRC 15125 (assembly GCF_001571365.1). Taxonomy (GTDB): domain Bacteria; phylum Pseudomonadota; class Gammaproteobacteria; order Burkholderiales; family Burkholderiaceae_B; genus Achromobacter; species Achromobacter denitrificans. Next base: position 38,032 of record NZ_BCTQ01000014.1, read on the forward strand.
TTCCTGGCCGAAGAAGGCGCGCAGAAGCAGCTGGCCGGCTCCGCCTCCAAGCTGCTGACCCGCCTGTTCGCGCAGCTCGACGCGCAACTGGCCGGCAAGTCCTACCTGACCGGCGACACGCCCACCATCGCCGACGCCTATCTCTACGTGGTGCTGCGCTGGGCGCACGCCAAGGAAGTGGACCTGTCGGGCCTGGACAACCTGGCCGCCTTCTTCAAGCGCATGGAAGCCGACCGCGCCGTGCAATCCGCCCTGGCCGCCGAAGGCCTGTAATCGGCAACCCGCGAGGCCGGTCTCAGGCCTCGCCGGACGCCGCCGCCAGGCCCTCCTCCAGCGTCTTTTTCACCGCCGCCAGGAAGCGCCGCGCCAGCAGCGGCGGCGCGCTCAGGTTCGAGTGCGTGGCCCAGATCTCCACGAACACCGGCGGCGATATCGGCCGCAGCGCCATGTGCGCGGCCTGGTCGGGCGCGACGCACCAGGCGTCCACCAGCGCCGGCCCCAGCCCCTGCTGCACGAAGGAACAGGCGGTCACGGGCGAATGCACCTCGACCGCCGCCGGACAGGCCGCCCGGTCGCCGAAGAACAGCTTGAGCGCGCGGCCCAGCGGCGTGTCCTGCGGATAGCCGATCCACGCGGCCGTCGAAAAATCCTCCGGCCGCACCACGTCGCGGGCGGCCAGCGGATGCGCGGCGGGCAGCACGCAGACCACGGGCACGCGCGCCAGCCGCAGCGAGGTCAGGTTGGGATGATCCGGCGGCTGCATCGAGATGCCGATGTCGGCCTGGCCCGAGAGGAAATACGCGGCCAGCTCGTCGAAGGTCACGCTGCGGTAATCCACGCGCGCGTTCGCGTTGCGGCTGCGGAAGCGGTCCAGCGCCATCGGGACCAGGCGCTGGCCGAAGCTGGCGCTGGCGACGATCTTCAACATGCCCGCGCCCGATTGCGCCAGGCTGGCGGCCAGGTCGTTGACCCGCTGAATGCCGCCGTACACCTGCTCCACCTCGGCATACAGGCGCCGCGCCTCGGCCGTGGGCGACAGCCGGCTCTTGACCCGCTCGAACAGCCGGTAGCCCAGGCGGCTCTCGGTCAGCGCGAGCACGCGGCTGACGGCGGGCTGCGAGACGTGCAGCATCCGCCCGGCGCCGCTGATCGAGCCGGACATCATGATGGCCCGGAAAACCTCGATCTGCCTCAGGTTCAACGGCCGTCCGGCAGTTGGCCCGACCTCGTCCGCGTAGGCGTCCGCATCCATTTTTTCCCCTGTGCCAATCACGCCGAATCGATAACGCCTGATTATAGGTTTTCGACATTTTTCGATGACGGGCGCGTGCGGACCCGGGTGTAACCTGCCGGCGTCAACCACAATAGAACCAGGGGAATCCATCATGCGCAACCACCTTTTCCGCGGCCTTTCCGCGCTGGCGCTCGGCGCCGCGCTGTCGGCCACCGCCGTCGCTGGCGCCTATCCCGACAAGCCCATCACCTTCGTCGTGCCTTCGGCCGCCGGCGGTTCGCCCGACGTGCTGTCGCGCCTGATCACGACCCAGCTGGCCCGCGACACCGGCGCCACCCTGGTGGTCGAGAACCGCCCCGGCGCGGCCGGCAACATCGGCATCGCGCTGGTAAAACGCGCCGCCGCCGACGGCTACACCGTGGGCTACGGCAACATCAACACCCTGGCCGTGAACCGCTCGCTGTTCAAGCGCCTGCCCTACGACGTGGACCAGGACCTCACGCCCGTGGCCCATCTGTTCGACTTGTACAACGCGCTGATCGTGCCGGCCGACTCGCCCATCAAGAGCGTGCAGGACCTGATCGACCGCGCCCGCAAGGAACCCGGCCGCCTCTCCTACGGCGCCTCGGGCGTGGGCACCACCGGCCACATGGGCGGCGAGCTCTTCAAGAGCATGGCCAAGGTCGACGTGATGTTCATCCCGTACAACGGCGGCCCGGCCGCGATCCAGGACCTGCTCGGCGGGCGCCTGGACTACCTGTTCGTGAACACCTCCGAGGCCGCGCCCCTGGTCACCAGCGGCAAGGTCCGCGCCATCGGCGTCAGCAGCCTGAAGCGCCTGCCGCTGATGCCTGACGTGCCGACGCTGGACGAGGCCGGCGTGAAGGGCTACGAGACCGTCTCCTGGGGCGGCGTGGTCGCGCCCAAGGGCACGCCCGACGACGTGGTGGCCACGCTGAACGCCGCCATCCAGAAGGCGCTGCAGGCCCCCGACGTGCGCGCCGGCCTGGCCACGCTGGGCGCCGAACCCGCCAGCGGCTCGCCGGCGCAGTTCAAGCAGCTGATCGACCGCGAAACCGCCAAGTGGCGCCAAATCATCGAATCCGCCGGCATCGAGAAGCTCGACTGAACATGACCGCATCCCCCCTGCAGGCAGACTTCATCGTGGCGGGCGCCACGCTCATCGACGGATCGGGCGGCCCCGCAATCCAGGGCGACCTGGCCGTGCGGGACGGACGCATCGCGGCCGTGGGCGCTTTCGAGCACCCCGCCGGGGTACCCGTGATCGACGGCCGGGGCCGAGTCCTGGCGCCCGGCTTCATCGACTCCCACACCCACGACGACGGCTACCTGCTGGCGCATCCGGACATGCTGCCCAAGGTATCGCAGGGCATCACCACGGTCGTTACCGGCAACTGCGGGATCAGCCTGGCGCCGCTGGCGCGCACGGAGATCCCGCAGCCGCTGGACCTGCTGGGCCCGGCCGCGCTGTTTCGCTACGGCACCTTCCGCGCGTGGATGGACGCCTTGCGCGCCACGCCGGCGGCCGTCAACGTGGCGCCCCTGGTGGGCCACACCACGCTGCGCGTCGCCGTCATGGACGACACCTCGCGCGCCGCCGACGAAGGCGAGCGCGCGGCCATGCGCGAACTGTTGCAGGAAGCGCTGGACGCGGGCGCCTTCGGCGTTTCCACCGGCACCTTCTACCCGCCGGCCAGCGCCGCGCCCACCGACGAGATCATCGAGGTCTGCGCGCCGCTGCGCGGACGCCCCGGCATCTACGCCACCCATCTGCGCGACGAGGCGGACCACATCGTCCCGGCCATGGAGGAAGCGCTGCTGATCGGCCGCGAACTCGGCTGCCGCGTCGTGTTTTCGCACCACAAGCTGGCCGGCGAGCGCAATCACGGGCGCAGCCGCGAGACCCTGGACCTGATCAGCCGGGCCGCCGCCACGCAGCCCGTGTGCCTGGACTGCCACCCCTATCCCGCCACCTCCACGATGCTGCGGCTGGACCGGGCCCGGCTGGCCAGCCGCACGATGATCACCTGGTCCAAGGGCTATCCGGCCGCCACCGGCCGCGACTTCAGCGACGTCATGGCCGAACTGGGGCTGGACGACGAGGCCGCGCTCGCGCGTCTCGCGCCCGCCGGGGCCATCTACTTCCTGATGGATCCCGCCGACGTCGGGCGCATCTTCGCGCACCCGTTGACGATGGTGGGGTCCGACGGCCTGCCCTTCGACCCGCATCCGCACCCCCGCCAATGGGGCACCTTCACCCACGTGCTGCGCGCCATGGTGCGCGAGCAGCGGCTGCTGTCCCTGGAGGCCGCCATCCACAAAATGACCGGGCTGGCGGCCGACCAATACGGCATCGCCGGGCGCGGCAGGCTGCGCGAGGGGTATCATGCTGACTTGGTGCTGTTCGATCCCGCCACCGTCACCGACGTGGCCACTTTTTCAGCGCCCATTCAGGCGAGCCGGGGCATCCACGCGGTGTGGGTCAACGGCAAGCGGGTCTGGGACGGGGAACGAACCGGCGCCGAACGCCCGGGCCAGGTTCTGGCGCCCGGGGCGGCATTACCTCGGAGTGAATAACGTGAATACCTATTCCCAGGGCTGTTACCTGGGTGTATTGGGCGGCATGGGACCCATGGCCGGCGCGGCCTTTGCCCTACGCCTGGCGGCGCTGACGCCCGCCGATGTCGATCAGCAGCACATCCCCACCCTGCTGCGCAACGATCCCCGCATTCCCGACCGCTCCAGCGCCTACATGGCCGGCGGCGAGAATCCCCTGCCCCACATGGTCGACGGCGTGCGCTTCCTGGAGCAGGCCGGCGCGCAGCTGATCGCCATCCCCTGCAATACGGCGCATCTCTGGTACGAGCAGATCGCCGCCGCCACGCGGCTACCGGTGCTGCACATCATCCAGGCCGTCATCGAGGACCTGCGGCGCCTGGGCCTGCCCAAGGGCCGCATCGGCCTGATGGGCACGGCCGCCACGCTCAAGCTCGGCCTCTATCAGCGGCATCTGGAGGCGGAGGGCTACGAGTGCATCGTGCCCGACGACGACGAAGTCGAGCGCTACTGCATGGGCTCGATCCGCGCCGTGAAGGGCAACCTGCTCGAAGACGCCTTCGCGCCGGCCGCCGAGTGCATCGCCCGCCTGCGCGCGCGCGGCGCCGACGCGGTGGTGCTGGGCTGCACCGAACTGCCGCTCGCCGTGCCGCACGCGCTGCGTCCCAGCCTGGGCGTGACGCTGACGGACTCCATCGACGCGCTGGCCCGCGCCGCGATCGCCCACTACCAGGCCGACCAGCCCAAGCAGAAGATCGCGGCCTGAGCCCCGCCCCGAGGCGAAAAAAAAGCGCATCTTGCGATGCGCCCGAATCTCCCTTCGCGGGGATACCGGTCAACCGCCCAGGTACGCCTTGCGCACCTGGTCGTTGACCAGCAGGTTGGCGCCGGTATCCTGCAGCACGACGCGGCCGTTTTCCAGCACGTAGCCGCGGTCGGCCACGCCGAGCGCCTTGTTCGCATTCTGCTCTACCAGGAACACCGTCACGCCCTGTTCGCGGATCTCGCGGATGATGTCGAAGATCTGCGCGATCACCAGCGGGGCCAGGCCCAGCGTGGGCTCATCCAGCAGGAGCAGGCGCGGACGCGTCATCAGGGCGCGGCCGATGGCCAGCATCTGCTGCTCGCCGCCCGACATCAGGCCGGCGCGCTGGCTGGCGCGTTCCTTCAGGCGCGGGAACAGGCCGTAGACGTGGTCGATGCCCGCCTGGATCTCCTCGCGCTTGGCGAAGAAGCCGCCCATCATCAGGTTCTCGGCCACCGTCAGGTCCTTGAAGACCCGCCGCCCTTCGGGCGAAATGGCGATGCCGCTGCGCATGATGTGGTGCGTGTCCTTGTGGGTGATGTCCTCGCCCTCGAAGGAGATGCGGCCTTCCCGCGCTCTCGGGTTTCCGCAGACCGTCATCAGCAGGGTCGTCTTGCCCGCGCCGTTGGCGCCGATGAGCGTGACGATCTCGCCCTTGTTGACTTCCACCGACACCCCGTTGAGCGCCTGGATGGCGCCGTAGTAGGTATGTATGTTTTCCAGCTTAAGCATCATTCCTCCCCGAGGTACGCCTTGATGACGCGCTCGTCGTTGCGCACCTGCTCGGGGGTGCCGGTAGTGATGGGCTTGCCGTGCTCCATGACGAGGATGCGGTCGGAAATGCCCATGATCAGGCTCATGTCGTGCTCGATCAGCAGGACCGCGACGCCGAACTCGCGGCGCAGCTGGTCGATCAGCGATTGCAGGTCGCGCTTTTCCTGGGGGTTCAGGCCGGCGGCCGGCTCGTCCAGCATCAGCAGGCGCGGCTTGGTGATCATGCAGCGCGCGATCTCCAGGCGGCGCTGGTGGCCGTAGGCCAGGTTGCCGGCCTCGCGGTTGGCGAACTCGCGCAGCCCCATGAAATCCAGCCATTGGGCCGCGCGCGACAGCGCGTCGGCTTCCGACTGGCGGTAGGACTTGAGCTTGAGCAGCCCCGGCAACAGCCGCGACTCCACCTGGGTGTGCTGGGCGACCAGCAGGTTCTCCAGCACGGTCAGCTGCTTGAACAGCCGCACGTTCTGGAACGTGCGCACCAGGCCGTGGCGCGCCACCTTGTGGCTGGGCAGGCCGGTGATGGCCTTGCCGTCCATGGTGATCTCGCCCGCGGTCGGCGAGTAGAACCCGCCCACGCAGTTGAACACGGTGGTCTTGCCCGCCCCGTTGGGGCCGATGATGGCGAATACCTCGTCGGATTTGACTTCGAACGCCACGCTGTCCACGGCCAGCAGGCCGCCGAACCGCATGGTGAGCCCGGATACTTTCAGCAATGCCTCGCTCATTTGGCCAGCTCCACGTGGGGACGCTTCATGGGCAACAACCCCTGCGGACGCCACATCATCATCAACACCATCACCAGGCCGAACATCAGCATGCGGTACTCGGCGAACTCGCGCGCCACTTCGGGCAGCACCGTGAGCAACACGGCCGCCAGGATCACGCCCACCTGCGAACCCATGCCGCCCAGCACCACGATGGCCAGGATCAGCGCGGACTCGATGAAGGTGAAAGACTCCGGGTTCACCATGCCCTGGCGCGCGGCGAAGAACGCGCCGCCGAAGCCGGCGAACATGGCGCCCAGCGTGAACGCGGACAGCTTGATGCGCGTGGGGTTCAGGCCCAGCGAGCGGCACGCGATCTCGTCCTCGCGCAGCGCCTCCCAGGCGCGGCCGACCGGCATGCGGATCAGGCGCGTCGACACGAACAGCGTCACCAGCGCCAGCAGCAAGGCCATCAGGTACAGATAGACCACCATGTGCTGGTTCTGGAACGTCCACCCCATGAAGTCGTGGAAGGTCGTGCCGCCTTCGGTGCTGGCGCGGCGCGTCATTTCCATGCCGAAGACCGTCGGCTTGGGAATGCCGGAGATCCCGTCGGGGCCGCCCGTCAGGGTGTTCAGGTTGATGAGCAGCAGGCGGATCATTTCGCCGAAGCCCAGCGTCACGATGGCGAGGTAATCGCCGCGCAGCCGCAAGACGGGAAAGCCCAGGATGAAGCCGAACAGCGCGGCCATGGCGCCCGAGAAAGGCAGCGCCTCCCAGAAGCTCCAGCCGCCCCAGTGGTACAGCAAGGCGTAGGTATAGGCGCCCACGGCATAGAAGCCGACGAAGCCCAGGTCCAGCAGGCCGGCGAAGCCCACGACGATGTTCAGGCCCAGGCCCAGCATCACGTAGATCAGCACCAGCGTGGCGATGTCGACCGAACTGCGGCCGGCGAAGAACGGCCAGATCACCGCGATCGCCAGGAGCAGCAGCGCCAGCGGCTTGTGGGTCCTGGCCGGCGCGGCCGGCAAGGTGGGCAGGCCGGTCTTCAGCTTCTGGAACGGTTTGGCGATCCAGGGCCGCAGCAGCTGGAACACGAACACCACCGCGGCGGCGATCGCCACCAGCGACCAGTGCGCCTCCATGCTGGTGCGCGCGCCCTGGCGGATCAGTTGCAGGCCGAATACCGGCGTGACGATGACCGCCGTCAGCACGGCCGCCATCGTGGCGTTTTTCAGGTTGTTGTTCGACATCAGACTTTTTCCACCTCAGGTTTGCCCAACAGCCCGGTGGGACGGAACAGCAGGATCAGGATCAGCAGCGAGAACGCCACGATGTCCTTGTACTGCGAGGAGATGTACGCGGCCGCGAAGGTCTCGGCCAGCCCCAGCAGCACGCCGCCGAGCATGGCGCCCGGGATGCTGCCGATGCCGCCCAGCACCGCCGCCGTGAAAGCCTTGATGCCGGCCAGGAAGCCGATGAACGGATTGAGCTTGCCGATGGTGATGGCGATCAGCACGCCGCCCACCGCCGCCAGGATCGCGCCCATCACGAACGTGAACGAGATCACGCGGTTGGTGTCGATGCCCAGCAGGTTGGCCATGTGCATGTCCTGCGAGCAGGCGCGCGAGGCGCGGCCCATGCGGGAATACTTGATGAACAGCGTCAGCGCGATCATCAGGGCCACCGTGACCAGGATGATCATGATGCGCGAGTACGGCACCGTGACGTCGAAGTCGGATCCCATGTGGAAGGTCCAGGCGCCCGATACCAGCGAAGGCACCGCCATGTCGCGCGCGCCCTGGCCCAGGGCCACCCAGTTCTGCAGGAAGATCGACATCCCGATGGCCGAGATCAGGGCCACCAGGCGAGGACTGCCCCGCACCGGGCGGTAGGCGACGCGTTCGACGGAAAAGCCGTAGATGCCCGTGACGACGATGGCCACGACCAGCATCGCCGCGATGACGAACGGCATGGGCAGGCCGCTATTGGTGCCTATCGCGGTCAGGGTGACCAGGCCGACGTAGGCGCCGATCATATAGATTTCGCCGTGGGCGAAGTTGATCATACCGATGATGCCGTAGACCATTGTGTAGCCGATGGCGATCAACGCATAGATCGCGCCCAGAGACAATCCGTTGAAGAATTGCTGGGTAAGTTGGGGTATGAGGTCAGACATTATTTCTCTTGCTCCAAATAGTTCCGGCTCCGGTAGAGAGACCCGGAGCCGGAAACCTGGGCGTATTTTATAAGGGCCTGTCACCGCCCCCTGCCCGCCGCTCGGCGCTTTTGGCGCATCGCTGGGCGGCTTGCGGCAGGATTGGGACGACAGGCCCTACCCGCCGGCGAGCCGCCGGCGGGATCGCGAGTTTACAGCTGGGTCTTCTTGCCGTTCTTATCCCACTTGTAGACCGCGAACTCGAAGTCCTTCAGATCGCCCTTGGCGTCGTATTCGACCTTGCCGATCCCCGTGTTGAAGGTGGTCTTGTGCATGTAGTCGGCCACCTTGGCGGGATCTTCGCCCACCGCGTTGATGCTGTCGGCCAGGATCTGCACGGCGGCGTACGCCGGCATCTGGAAGGCGCCGTCCGGATCGCGCTTGGCGTCCTTGAACGCCTTCACGATGCCTTCGTTGCCGGGCAGCTTGGTGAAGTCGGCGGGCAGCGTGACCAGCAGGCCTTCGATGGCCGGGCCGGCGATCGCCACCAGGTCCTGGTTGGCCGTGCCTTCCGGACCCATGAACTGAACCTTCAGGCCCTGTTCGCGCGACTGGCGCAGCAGCAGGCCGAGTTCGGGGTGGTAGCCGCCGAAGTAGACCAGGTCCACGCCGGCCGACTTCAGCTTGGTAATGATGGCCGAGTAGTCGCTGTCGCCGACGTTGATGCCTTCGAACATCGCCACGTTCACGCCGTCCTTGGCCAGCGTGTCCTTGACCTGGGTGGCCACGCCCGAGCCGTAGGTCTGCTTGTCGTGCAGCACGGCGACCTTCTTGGGCTTGAGCGTCTTGGCGATGTAGTTGGCGGCGTACGGGCCTTGCTGGTCGTCGCGGCCGATGGTGCGGAAGAAGAAGTGCGGCTTGATCGTGTCGGTCACCAGCGGCGAGGTGGCGCCCGGGGTGATGCCGACGATGCCCTCTTCCTCGTAGACCTTGACGGCGGCCACGGTCACGCCCGAGCACGCATGGGCCACGGCGAACTTGGCGCCGGAGTTGACCACGCGGTTGGCGGCGGGCACGGCCTGCTTGGGCTCGCAGCCGTCGTCGATGAGGATGGGTTCGAGCTTCTTGCCCTTGACCCCGCCCTTGGCGTTGATGGTCTCGATGGCGGTCAGCGCGCCGGCCTGGATCTGGTCGCCGTACTGCGTGTTGGGACCGGTCATGGGCTGGGGAATGCCGATTTTGATCGTGTCGGCTGCGTGCACGGCGCCGGCCAGGGCAAGCGCCCCAAGCGCGACGGCTACCGGGGTAAGACGATGCAGAAACTTCATGCGGAGTTCTCCAGCGAGGTTTTGAGCGGCTCTGTTCGACGCGGCTTAACGGGTGGGTATCCCGTCATCCGTATCGCCCGTCGCCGGCTTCTTGGGCAAAAATACGGTGTGGCCGGTATTCTGGAAGCAAGGCGCCATACTGTCACTGCGTGTAATCCCCAATATTTTGGAGGGCGTCTTTAATCGTGACGGATTATGCCCGCAAGCCCGTGAAATCGCTGGAGAATTCGCAAATAAACCTTAATAAAACGCTGGCGCGCCGCTGGAACTTGTGCTTGTTTTATTAAATGCGCGTTGATTAATACGCCGTTTAAAAACGCATTTAAATACAGTACTTACGCAGGGCTTACGGATAATGCGGCCGGGCCCATCGCGCGCCTGCGCAACAGCGCCACGAACGCGCGGCAGGCGCGGCTCTGCGGCGCCGCATTATCGAACAGCAGGCCGGGCGTGCGCATCGGCGTCGGGCTCTCCATGGGGATCATGCGCAGCCCGGGGTCCGGCGCGATCGCGCTGGCGGCGGCGATGGCCCCCACGTTCATGCGCGCCACCATGCCCAGCATGGCGGCGATGGTATTCATCTCGGCGATCACCTCGGGCGCCGCGCCCGCCGCCTGGAAGCACTCGTCCAGCATCCGGCGCGTGGAGAAGCCGGCCGGCAGCATCACCAACGGTTCGCGATGCAGTTCGATCATGCGGATGCGCCGACGGTCCGCCAGCGGATGGCGGGCCGACACCACCAGCACCAGCTCCTCGTTGAACAGCGGCTCGAACCGCAGCTCGCTGGGGCCTTCGGGCCGGTATGCCACGCCGATGTCGAGCCGGCCGGCCTCCAGTTGCTGGGCGATGGCGTCGGCCGGCAGTTCTTCGATCAGGACTTTCACCCCGGGGCTGCGTTGCAGCAACTGCGCCACGCAATCGGGAATGAAGTTCAGGTTGAAGGTGTGGGTGGTGCCGACCCGGACCTGGCCGGTCACCAGCGCGACGTCCTGCTTGATCGCGCCCAGCCCCTGGTCGATCTCCTTCAACGCGCGCTGGGCGTAGGCCAGGAAGGTCTCTCCCGCCTCCGTCATCACCACGCGCTTGCCGATCCGCTCGAACAGGCGCTGCCCGATCTCGTCTTCCAGCTGCCGTATCTGGTGGGACAGGGTCGACTGCGTGACGTGCACCCGCTCGGCCGCGCGCGTGAAATTGAGCGAGCCGGACAGCGCGATGAAGTACCTGAGATGCCGCAGTTCCATGGCATGCCCCCAAATCAATCGATGACATCAATGATGATGCAAGATATTAATCATTTTCATCTTTGATCGGGGATCGCTAGTCTTGCAGTTCGCAGCAACCGCAAGAGGAACTTTCATGTCCAAGGTATTGGATGGCATCACCGTAATCGAACAGGGAACGTTCATTACCGGGCCGGCGGCCGGCATGCTGCTGGCCGATCTGGGCGCGGACGTCATCAAGGTGGAGCAGCCCGGCGCGGGCGACCCCTTCCGGGCGTTCAAGGGCGGGCTCTACAGCCCCCACTACCAGACCTACAACCGCAACAAGCGCAGCATCGAGCTGGACGCCAAGAACCCCGACGACGCGCGCCTGTTCGACGAGCTGATCCGCGATGCCGACGTCTACATCCAGAATTTCCGGCCCGGCGCCGCCGAGCGCCTGAACGCGGGCGAGGCCCGGCTGCGCGCCCTCAATCCGCGCCTGGTGTATTGCGCGATCAGCGGTTTCGGCCAGACCGGCCCGGCCGCCGGGCGGCCGGCCTACGATACCGTGGCGCAGGCGGCCAGCGGGTTCCTCAACCTGCTGGTGAACCCGGACAATCCCCGCGTCGTGGGGCCGGCCATCGCCGATTCGCTCACGGGCTTCTATGCCGCCTACGGCATCCTCGGCGCCCTGGTCGAACGCGCGCGCACCGGCGTGGGCCGCAGCGTCGAGGTGTCGATGCTGGAGGCGATGTGCCATTTCAACCTGGACGCCTACACCCACTTTTTCTCGGAGGGAGAAGTCATGGGCCCGTACAGCCGGCCCAGCGTCTCCCAGTCCTATGCGCTGACCTGCGCGGACGGCAAGAAGCTGGCCCTGCACATGTCCTCGCCGGAGAAATTCTGGCGCGGCCTGGCCAACGCCATGGAACGGCCCGACATCCTGCGGGACCCGCGCTTCGCCACGCGCGAAGGCCGCATCGCCCACCACGAGCAGTTGATCGCGGTGCTCGATGGCGTCTTTGCCGGCCGCGCGCGCGAAGAATGGTGCCGGCGCCTGACGGAGGAAGACGTGCCGCATGCCCCGATGTACAACACGGCCGAAGCCCTGCAGGATCCGCAGGCGCGCCACCTTCAGCTGGAAATCGAAGGCGTCCATCCCACGCTGGGCGCATGGCGCACCGTGCGCTCGCCGGTCAGCTTCGACGGCCAGCGCGCCAGCGAGGTCACGCCCCCGCCCCTGCTGGGCGAACACAACACCCAGATCCGCGCCACGCTGGCGAGCCGCAATCCTTCCTCCCGGGACCCGTCATGAAAATAGGCAAGAACACCATCCCCCGCAGCGCCATCTGCACCTCCGACGAACACACCATCGTGGTGCGCGGCGAAGACCTGTGCAAAGACCTGATCGGCCGCATTTCCTTTACCGACTACTTTCACCTGCTGGTCACGGGCCGCCGCCCCGACGCCGCGGCCACGGCCGTGCTGGACGCCACGCTGGTCGCCATCGCCGAGCACGGCTTCGTGCCCAGCGTGCAGGCCGCGCGCATGACGCTGGCGGCCGCGCCCGACGCCATGCAGGGCGCGGTCGCCGCCGGCCTGCTCGGCTGCGGCTCGGTGATCCTGGGCGCCTCGGAAACGGCCGGCCGGCTGTTCGCCGAAATCAAGGAACGCGCCGAGCAGGATCGGTTGGACCTGGACGCCGCGGCGCTCCAGGTGCTCAAGCGCTACCGCGCCGAGGGCAAGGCCATCCCGGGCTACGGCCACCCCCTGCACAAGACCCGCGATCCCCGCGTGGCGCGGCTGTTCGACGTGGCGCGGGAAAGCGGCGCGGACCAGACCTACGTCGAGATCGCCGAAGCCGTGGAACGCCAGATCCCCGCGGTATTGGACAAGGCGCTGAAGCTGAACGTGTCCGCCGCCATCCCGGCGGTGCTGCTGGGCGCCGGATTCCCGCTGCAAGCCCTGCGCGGCGTGCCGTTGCTGGCCCGCACCGCCGGCCTCATCGCGCACCTCAACGAAGAGCTCCAGCAGGCGGCCGGCTTCGCGCTGTCTTACCAGGCCACCCGCGAATTGCAGTACGACGGCAAGGTTCCGGCCGGATTCGGGAAATCGGACCACTAAGCACCATGACGCCGGCGCGCCCGCCGCCGCGAGGCAGCGGGCCGCAAGCCGCGCTAAAAAACACAGGAGACACCCCCACCATGCTACCGACCCTTGCCTTCCCGCAGGCCTTCCGCAACGGTTCCGCGCGCCGCGCCCTCGCGGCGCTGGCCCTGGGCGCCTGCGCGCTGGGCGCGACCGCCCAGCCGGCGCGCGCCGCGGCCTATCCCGAGCGCCCGATAAAAATGATCGTGCCGTTCGGGCCGGGCACCACCACCGATACCGTGTCCCGGATGATGGCGGACGCCATGTCCAAGTCGCTGGGGCAGCCGGTCATCATCGAGAACCGGGCCGGCGCCGGCGGCTCCATCGGCACCGAACTCGTCGCGCGCGCCCCGGCCGACGGCTACACCCTGGTGATGGGCACCGTCGGCACGCATGCCATCAACAAGGCCCTTTATCCCAAACTGGGCTACGACCCCTTGGTCGATTTCAAGCCGGTCGCGCTGGTGGGCTACACGCCGACGCTGCTGGTGGTGGGCTCCGAGTCGCCGATACGCACGCTGCAAGACCTGCAGGCCGCCGCCGCCAAGCCGGGCGGCATCAGCTTCGCGTCCGCCGGCACCGGCACCTCCGGGCACCTGGCGGGCGAACTGCTGAAATCGCGCCTGGGCGGCACCATGGTGCACATCCCCTACAAGGAAGGCAGCCAGGCCCTGACCGACGTCATGTCGGGCCAGACCCAGTTCATGTTCTACCACCCCCTGGCCGTGCTCCCGCACATCAAGTCGGGCAAGCTGCGCGCGCTGGGCACGTCCGTCATGCGCCGCAGCGCTTCCGCGCCGGACGTGCCGACCATCGCCGAACAGCTGGGCGGCGATTTCGACCTGCAGGCCTGGTTCATGCTGTACGCGCCCACCGCCACGCCCGCGCCCGTCCTGCAGACGCTGCGCGACGCCGCCGCGGCGGCGCTGTCCAATCCGGACATCGTCGCCAAGCTGGAAGCGCAGGGGCTGGAGAAAAGCGACGTGCCCATGGCGGGCATCGATAAGTTCGGCCAGGAGGAACTGGCCAAGTGGTCGGAGCTGATCCGGCAATCCGGCGCCCAGGCCAACTAGGGACCGTCCGCGCCAACGGGGCCTTGCGCGGGCCCTCGTCAGGCCGACGCCATCGCGGCGCCGGCGGGTCCCCTCAGGCGTTGGCCGGCCTGGCCAGGTTCCACATCAGGGCGCGGAACGGCGCCAGCATGCTGATATTGACGACCAGCTTGATGGCCAGGTCGCCCATCATCCAGGTGACCCAGGGCGTGCCGGTGGCGGCGAACGCCACGCTGAAGAACACCGCGGTGTCCAGGATGGCGCCCAACGTGCCCGACACCAGCGGGGCGCGCCACCAGCGCTGGTCGCGCAGGCGGTCGAAGACCTGGATGTCCACCAGCTGCGCGCAGATGTAGGCCAGGCCCGAAGCCAGCGCGATGCGCGGCGACGCCACCCAGACCGACACCGCCAGCGCGGCGGCGAAGCCGAACCACGCCACGCGGCGCGCGGCCGCCGGCCCGAAGCGGCGATTCAGCACGTCGGTCACGAGGAACGCCACCGGATAGGACAGCCCGCCCCAGGTGAGCCAGTCGTTCAGCGGCACCTGGACCAGGATGTTCGAACCCACCACCACCAGGAGCATGCACAGCACGGCGATGCCGAACTGCACCCGGCTCATGGGCGGGTAGCGTCTTGCCGCGGCCATCATTTGCCGAATTCCTCCGCCAGCTCGCGGGAGCGCCGCGCGGCGGCGGCGATGGCCTCCTCCACGATGCCGGCAAAGCCGGCGGCGCCGAAGGCGTCCAGCGCGGCGGCCGTCGTGCCGCCCTTGGAGGTGACCCGTTCGCGCAGCGTCGACAGCGGTTCGGTGGACTCCGCCGCCAGGCGCGTGGCGCCGGCCAGCGTGCCCAGGGCCAGTTGCTTGGCCTGGTCGGCCGTGAGGCCCACCTTCTGGCCGCCGGCCACCAGCGCCTCCAGGAACAGGAAGACATAGGCGGGGCCGCTGCCGGACAGGGCCGTCACGCCGTCGAGCGCCGCGTCGCCGTCCACCCAGACCACGTCGCCCACGCTGGAGAGCAGGCGGGCCGCCAGTTCGCGGTCGGCGTCGCTCACGCCGCCCAGCGCCGCCAGGCCCGTCATGCCCGCGCCCACCAGGGCCGGGGTATTGGGCATGCAGCGCACCAGGCGGCCGAACGGCGCCTCGGGCGTGCCCAGCCAGCCGGCCAGCGTATCGGCGCGGATGCCGGCCGCCACGCTTACCACCAAAGTGTCTTCGCGCAACCATTGACGCGTGGAAGCCACAACGTCTTTCATGTTCTGTGGCTTGACAGCGAACACCCAGACGCGGCAGCGCGCCAGGGCCTCGTCGGGGGCCACGGCGGTGGTCATGCCGCGGGCCTGCCAGGCGGCGTGCGCATCCTGGTTTATGTCAATGACATGGATGTTGCCGGCGGCGCATACTTTGCCCGCCAGGCCCGATGCCAGGGCGGCTGCCATATTGCCGCCACCAATGAACGCAATCGAAAGTTCGTTTTTCATAGCCAGCGATTGTAAACGGTAGTACCCGTAGGGAGAAAAAGGAAAAATGTTCGTTCGCGCCTAAAACGCGCAATTTGACAGGCGTTTAGACTGATGTGAAAGTCACGGTTTTGTCACAAACAATTCATAAGGTGTCGTGTTTTCCGCGCTCGGACACCCCGGCCGCGACACGCCCAACCTGGAGGAACCTCACTATGCGATCCCACCGTATTGCCTTAACTTTTGCCGCCATCATGACGGCTTTCGCAGGCGCCTCCGCGCATGCCGCCACCGAGATCCAATTCTGGCACTCGATGGAAGGCGCCCTGGGCGACCGCGTGAACGGCCTCGTCGACGAATTCAACAAGAAAAACCCCGACTACCAGGTCAAGGCAGTTTACAAGGGCAACTACGGTGAATCCATGAACGCCGGCATCGCCGCGTTCCGCGCCGGCAACGCGCCCGACATCCTGCAAGTCTTCGAAGTGGGCACCGCCACCATGATGTACGCCAAGGGCGCCATCAAGCCGGTGCAGCAGATGTCCGAGGAAGTCGGCAACCCGATCGATCCGAAGGAATTCATCGGCGCCGTGGCCGGCTACTACTCGTCGGCCGACGGCAAGCTGGTGTCGATGCCCTTCAACAGCTCGACCGTGGTGTTCTACTACAACAAGGACGCCTTCAAGAAGGCCGGCCTGGACGCCGACAATCCCCCCAAGACCTGGGAAGAGCTGGCCGCCGCCGGCCAGAAGCTGAAGGCCGCCGGCCAGGAATGCGGCTACACGACCTCCTGGCCGTCGTGGGTCCAACTGGAGACGTTCTCGGCCTGGCACAACGTGCCCTACGCCACCAAGGACAACGGCTTCGGCGGCCTGGACGCGCGCATCGCCATCAACACCCCGCTGCACGTGCGCCACCTGGAGAACCTGGCCAAGCTGGGCAAGGAAGGCATCTTCATGTACGGCGGGCGCGGCGACGAGCCCAACTCGCTCTTCATCAGCGGCAAGTGCGCCATGATCACCGGCTCGTCCGGCCTGCGCGCCAACATCGCCAAGAACGCCAAGTTCGAATTCGGCACGTCCACCCTGCCGTATTACTCGGACGTCCAGGGCGCGCCGCAGAACACCATCATCGGCGGCGCCTCGCTGTGGGTCTTCGCCAACAAGAAGCCGGAAACCTACAAGGGCGTGACCGCGTTCTTCAAGTTCCTGGCCAGCCCGGAAATCGCCGCCCGCTGGCACCAGCAGACCGGCTACGTGCCCGTCACCAAGGCCGCCTACGAGCTGACCAAGAAGGAAGGCTTCTACGAGAAGAATCCCGGCACCGAAGTCGGCGTGAAGCAGTTGAACGTCGAAACCACCGCGCAATCGCGCGGCCTGCGCCTGGGCTTCCTGCCGCAGATCCGCGAGATCGAGGACGCTGAAATCGAGCGCATCGTCTCCGGCAAGGTTGCCGCCAAGGACGGCGCCGAGAACATCGTCAAGCGCGGCAACGAGCTGCTGGAAAAGTTCGAGAAGAGTGTAAAGTAACGCCCTTCCGAAATGCCGGCCCGGCCCTGTCAATCGGTATTTTCCATGCCGCGACAAGGACTTGGGCTCTTCGGCACCACGCAGTACAAGGCTTAAGGCCCTGCTTTTTTAGGGCTTTAAGCCTGTCGTATTTTGCGAATGCGGTTTCAGGCGGCGGTTACTCCAACCGCCGCTTTTCTGTACCTTGGGTTCCCCCTATGGAAAAACGCGTTGTATTCGGGCACAAGACCTTGCCCTATCTGCTGCTCCTGCCGCAGCTCATCATTACCGTGGTCTTCTTCTTCCTGCCTGCCGGCCAGGCCATGTGGCAATCGATGCGGCTGGAAGATGCTTTCGGGCTATCGTCCGAATTCGTCGGACTGGACAACTTCATCGACCTGTTCTCGCAACAGGCGTACCTGGACTCCTTCCGTGTCACCGCCGTCTTCTCGATCCTCGTGGCGGTGGTCGGCCTGGGCGTGTCCCTGCTGCTGGCCGTCATGGCAGATCGCGTGATCCGCGGCGCCGGCCTCTACAAGACGCTGCTGATCTGGCCCTATGCCGTGGCGCCCGCCGTCGTCGGCGTGCTGTGGCTGTTCCTGTTCTCGCCCTCCGTCGGCATCCTGGCCGTGGCCCTGCGCCATGCCGGCGTCGACTGGAACCCCCGCCTGGACGGCAACCAGGCCATGCTGCTGGTGCTGATCGCCGCGGTGTGGAAGCAGATTTCGTACAACTTCCTCTTCTTCCTGGCCGGCCTCCAGTCGATCCCGCGCTCGCTCATCGAAGCCGCCGCCATCGACGGCGCCAGCCCGTCGCGCCGCTTCTGGAGCATCGTGTTCCCGCTGCTTTCGCCCACCACCTTCTTCCTGCTGGTGGTCAACATCATCTATGCCTTCTTCGACACCTTCGCGGTGGTGGACACCACCACGCAGGGCGGTCCCGGCACGTCGACCTCGATCCTGGTCTACAAGGTGTACAGCGACGGCTTCCGCGGCCTGGACCTCGGTTCGTCCGCGGCCCAGTCGGTAGTGCTGATGTTCATTGTGATTGCCTTGACGGTCGTGCAGTTCCGCTACGTCGACCGCAAAGTGCAGTATTGATTTTGTCCGAGGCTACAAACAATGGTTGAACGCCGTCCCTGGCTGGATATTCTGGCCCACGTCATCCTGCTCTGCGGCGTGGCGATGGTGGCATTTCCGCTCTACGTCACCTTCGTCGCGTCCACCCAGACCGCGCAGGAAGTGGCGTCCGCGCCGATGTCGCTCATTCCCGGCAAGCATTTCGTCGACAACTACATGCAGGCGCTGTTCGGCGGCTCGTCCGGCGGTTCGTCGGGCGCGCCGGTGGGCCGCATGATGTACGTCAGCCTGATCATGGCGCTGGCGATCTCCATCGGCAAGATCGCCATCTCCCTGCTGTCGGCCTTCGCGGTGGTGTACTTCCGCTTCCCCGGCCGCATGTTCTTCTTCTGGATGATCTTCGTCACGCTGATGCTGCCGGTGGAAGTGCGCATCGCGCCCACCTACAAGGTGGTGGCAGACCTCGGCCTGCTCAACAGCTACGCCGGCCTGACCCTGCCGCTGATCGCCTCGGCCACGGCCACCTTCCTGTTCCGGCAGTTCTTCCTGACCGTGCCGGACGAGCTGATCGAAGCCGCGCGCATCGACGGCGCCGGCCCCGTCCGTTTCTTCCGCGACGTGCTGCTGCCGCTGTCCAAGACCAGCATCGCCGCGCTGTTCGTGATCCAGTTCATCTACGGCTGGAACCAATACCTGTGGCCGCTGCTGGTGACCACGCAGGAAGACATGTACCCCGTCGTCATCGGCATCAAGCGCATGATCAGCGGCGGCGACAGCGTGACCGAATGGAACATCACCATGGCCACCGCCATGCTGGCCATGATCCCGCCGGCGCTGGTCGTCATCCTGATGCAGAAATGGTTCGTCAAGGGTCTGGTCGACACTGAGAAATAAATCTCACCCGCCCTCGCCCGCCCGCACACGACTCCGAACACGAATAACACATGGCTACTCTCAGCTTCCGCAACGTCAAGAAAACCTATGCCGGCAACGTGCCGGTCATCCATGGCATCGACATGGACGTCAAGGACGGTGAATTCATCGTCATCGTCGGCCCCTCGGGCTGCGGCAAATCCACGCTGATGCGCATGGTCGCCGGCCTGGAAACCGTCACCAGCGGCGAGATCCTCATCGAGGACAAGGTCGTCAACAACCTGGAGCCCGCCGAACGCGACATCGCGATGGTGTTCCAGAACTACGCGCTCTACCCGCACATGACCGTGTTCGAGAACATGGCCTACGGCTTGAAGATCCGCAAGTTCTCCAAGGACGAGATCAAGAAGCGCGTGGACGCGGCCGCGCAGATCCTGGAACTGGGCCATCTGCTGGACCGCCGCCCCCGCGCGCTGTCCGGCGGCCAGCGCCAGCGCGTCGCCATGGGCCGCGCCATCGTGCGCGAACCCAAGGTCTTCCTGTTCGACGAACCGCTGTCGAACCTGGACGCCAAGCTGCGCGTGGCGATGCGCCTGGAAATCATGAAGCTGCATCGCCGCCTGGGCACCACCAGCCTGTACGTGACCCACGACCAGGTCGAGGCCATGACGCTGGCCCACCGCATGATCGTCATGTACCAGGGCGTGCCCGAGCAGATCGGCACCCCGATGGAAGTCTTCGAAAAGCCCGCCTCGACCTTCGTGGCCGGCTTCATCGGCTCGCCGCCCATGAACCTGATGGAAGTGAACGTGGCCGGCGACGGCACGGTCCAGAGCGCCGACGGCACCGCGCTCGACATCTCGCCGCTGGAAGTGCCCTCGCAGGTCCGCGGCCGCAAGATCATCATGGGCATGCGCCCCGAGCACATGCTGCTGAACACGCAAGGCGTGCCGGCGGAAGTGGAGATGGTCGAAACCCTGGGTTCCGAGCAGCTGGTGCACTGCCGCTGCGGCACGGCCACGCTGGTGGTGCGTTGCACGACGCGCCAGCTGTCCGAATCGCTGGCCAAGGTGGGCGCGCGCGTGAACATGGGCTCCGACGGCCGCCATCCGCTGCACTGGTTCGAGGCCGACACCGGCCGCCGCGTGCAAGGCCTGTAAGCGCCTGTCGGGCGGGATCCGGCGCCCGCGCGCGCCCGGTCCTGCCCAGCCCGCCCCTTTCCGCGGCCAGGCCGGGCAGGCAGGCGAATCGCGGGCAAATCCACTTCATGGGAGCGTTTCCGGGAACCGAGGCTGAGCAATGGGCGGCTTGGCCTGGCGCATCAGCGCCATCGCCATCGACGACACCGAGGCCACCAGCGCCTCGCCGGTATCGGAATTGCTCATGACCAGCACGGCCAGCTTCTCGTCCGGCGCCAGCACCAAACGCGAATGGAAGGCTTCGGTCGCGCCGCTGTGCAGACGCAGCGAGGCGTCCCCCAGCGGCTCCTCGCAGGGGCGCGCCAGCCATGACAGCGCCAGCCGACACTCCAGGCCCAGGCCGCCGGCCGCGGTTTCCAGGTCCAGCACCGCGCGCGCCGACGGGCTGCTCAGCACGCGCCTGCCCTCGTAGGCGCCATCGGCGAACAGCATGCGGAAGAAGCGCGCCATCTCGGAGGCGCTGAGCCACAGGCCGTCGGCCGCCTCGTTCGCCTGCGGCGTCTCGGTCCAGGGCTCGCCGCGCCGGTGGCCCGAGGCCCGCAATTCCAGCATCCGCGGGCCGGGCACGAAGCCCGCGCGCGGCATGTTCAAGGGCTGCAGGATCGCCCGCCGCACATAGGCGTCGAAGGGTTCGCCGGCCCGGCTCGCCACCATGTCGCCCAAGAGCGCGTACGCCATGTCGGCGCGGGCCCGGCCCATGGTGTCTTCCGGCGCCGCGGGATGCACGGCGAGCAGGCGCCAGGCCGTAAAAGGATCCGCGCCCAGCCACTGCATGGCATTGCGGCGCGGCTGGATCTCCCAGTCGGGCAGCGCCTGCGCCGCCGGCTGGTCCAGCGGCAGCCGGCCTGCATCGGCAGCGTGCAGCACGCTGGCGGCGGTAAGGAGCTTGCTGATGGCCCCGACCCGGTAGAGCGTGTCGGCGGAGGCGCCGCGATGGCGTTCCGGGTCGGCGTAGCCGAAGCCCGTGCTCCACACCACGCGCTGGTCGTCGACGATGGCGATGGACAGGCCCGGAACGTCCAGCGCGTTCATGTCGTAGGGAATGCGGCGCGCCAGGTAATCAATCACCGCCACATAGTCGCCTTCGGCCACCGTGGGCGGCGCGGCGGGCGGCAGGCCCTGGCAGCCGCCGATGGCGGCAAGCAGCGTCCCGATGGCAAGCAGGCGGCTCAGGGAGAACATGGCGGGCGGCGTAGCCTCTGAAAGGAAGTGCCGCCATGCTAGTCAGGCGCCGCGCCGCGATCTTTCCCGCTTTGTACGAAGTTTGTGAAGATTGCGGCGCGGGTTTGTAAAGTTTCTTTACGTCTCCCGACGTCAGGCGGTCTTCCAGGCGATGACGAAGCGCGCGCCGCCCAGCGGGCTCTCGGAAGCCTGCACCGTGCCGTTGTGCCAGCGCGCCACCCGGCTCACGATGGCCAGCCCCAGGCCCACGCCGCCCGTGCCCCGGTCGCGGCTTTCGTCCAGGCGGATGAAGGGCTCGAAGATGCGCTCGCGGTCCGCGGGCGGGATGCCCGGGCCGTCGTCGTCCACGATCAGCACGTACTCGCGCGCCGAGGCGCCCAGCAGGCTGACCTGGACCTGCCCGCCCGCGTGGCGGATGGCGTTCTGCAACAGGTTCAAGAGCGCGCGCGTCATGTAGCGTTGATGCAGGTGCACTTCGCGAACCCGGCACAGCGCCACTTCGCAGCGCACCCCCGACAGGCCGGCCTCGAAGCCCGCGTGCTGCACCACCGAATCGAGCCAGCCGCGCGCGTCCTGCGGCTGCAAGGCGACGCCGTCGCCCTTGTGCTCCAGGCGGGCATACATCAAGAGTTCCGACGCCATGGCGTCCAGCTCGGCCACGTCGCTCTTCATCTCTTCGACCAGGCGCTTGCGAGCCGCCGGGTCGTCTTCGCGGTCGATCATGTCCAGCTCGAAGGACAGGCGCGCGATCGGCGTGCGCAACTCGTGCGACACGGCATTGGTCAGCTCCTGCTGGTTGCCGATCAGCGCGCTGATGCGGTCGGACATCTGGTTGAAGGTGTCGCCCAGGTTGCGGATGCTGGAATGGCGCGACAGCCTGGCGCGGGCCTGCAGGTCGCCCTGCCCCATGCGCAACGCCGCCGTCTTCAGGGCCTCCAGGTCGCGCCAGATCGGCAACGCCCACACCAGCATGAAGGCGCACAGCAGCAGCCCCAGCGCGGAGTACACCGCCGCCATCACCCAGGGACCGACGGGCGGCTCCGGCGGCAGCCTGACCTCCAGCCATTGATCGCCGGGGCCGGACAGCGCGGTCACGAAGGTCTGCATCTTGTCGCGCATGATGAACCGGCCGGAAGCGATCTCGGCCTGCTCTTCCGCGCTGGCCTCGTAGCTGTCGGCCGGCGCCACCTTCAGCGCCAGGCCGTAGTGCGGCGCGAGCTTGTCGCGGACGTAGGCCTCGCGCTCGGTCGGCGGGACCCGCCCCAATTCCTGCGCCAGGCTGTGGATCTGGCCGCGCACGGCTTCGCGCGTGTAGGCGCCGCTGACGGGTTCGAAAAAGTAGTTGGCGGAGCGGTCCACGACCTCGTTCGAGATCACGAACCCCACCGCCAGCACCACGAACAGCCGCAGGACGAACCTAAGCATCGCCGCCCTCGTGCGCCTTGGGCGAGAACAGATAGCCCTTGCCCCACACGGTCTTGATGCGGGCCGGATCGCGCGGATCGTCATCCAGCTTGCGGCGCAGCTTGCTCACGCAGACGTCCACGCTGCGGTCCAGCCCATTGAACTCGATGCCCCGCACCGCGTTGAGCAGGTCGTCGCGGGTCAGCACCTGACCCGCCTGGCTGGCCAGCGCCCACAGCATTTCGAATTCCATGGTGGTGAGATCGACCTCGGCGCCGGCCAGGACCACGGCGCGGGTGCGGCGGTCTATGGCCAGCGGGCCGAATTCCAGGCGCTCCGGCGGCTCTTCCACCTGGCTGTGGCGCCGCAGCAGCGCCCGCACCCGCGCCAGCAGCACGCGGGGCTCGACCGGCTTGATGACGTAGTCGTCCGCGCCGGACTCCAGGCCCAGGATCTGGTCCAGGTCGTCCTCGCGGGCCGTGAGCATGAGGATGGGCGCGGCCGAGAAGGCGCGCAGGTCGCGGCAGACCTGCAGGCCGTCGCGGCCGGGCAGCATCAGGTCCAGGATGGTGATGGCTGGCTCATGGCGGCGGAATGCCTCCACCGCGTGATCGCCGCGGTACGCCTGGGCGACGTTGAACCCGTGCTGCTCCAGGAACTGCGCGATCAGGCGCGACAGCTTCGGATCGTCTTCGACTAGCAAAGCCTTGGTCATGGTGTCCAGACAATAAAAACACGAAAAACCGGGCCGGAAGACTGTCGCTTCCGGCCCGGCCTGGTATCGAACGGCAGGCGGGTCGCGCCGCCGCCACGGGCCCGGGAGGCCCGCCTGGGATTACTTGTAGACGGTCTTGGAGCCGTCCTTGTGCCAGGTGAACACGTCGAACTGGAAGTTCGTCAGGTCGCCTTGCTTGTTCCAGGACACCTTGCCGATCGGGGTATCGAAGGAATTGGCGTGCAGGTACTTGGCGACCTTGGTGGGGTCGTCCGAGCCCGCGCCCTTGATGCCGTCCGCGATGACCTGGGTGGCCGCGTAGGCCGTCATCTGGAAGGCGCCGCTGGCGTTGCGCTTCTTGGCTTCGAAGGCCTTGACGATGTCCGCGTTGGCGGCGTTCTGGGTGAAATCGGCCGGCAGCGTCAGCAGCATGCCCTCGACGGCGTCGCCGGCGATGGCGTTGATGTCCGGGTTGCCCGTGCCTTCCGGACCCATCCACTTGGCCTTCACGCCCTGCTCGGCCGCCTGGCGCAGCAGCAGGCCCATTTCGGGGTGGTAGCCGCCGTAGTAGACGAAGTCCACGCCCTGGCTCTTCAGCTTGGTGATGACGGCGGAATAGTCGCTGTCGCCGGCGTTGATGCCTTCGAAGATCGCGACGGGCACGCCGCCCTTCTCCAGGTCGTTCTTGACGGCGGTGGCGATGCCCTGGCCATACGACTGCTTGTCGTGCAGCACGGCGGCCTTCTTGGGCTTGATCTTTTCCAGGATGAACTTGGCGGCGGCCGGGCCCTGCTGGTCGTCGCGGCCGATGGTGCGGAAGATGAACTCGTAGTTCTTGCCGTCGGTCAGGGCCGGCGACGTGGCCGACGGGGTCACCATGACCACGCCTTCGTTGTTGTAGACGTCGGCGGCGGCGATGGTCGCGCCCGAGCACACGTGGCCCACGACGAAACCGATCTTGCTGTTGACCACGCGGTTGGCGGCGACCGGGCCCTGCTTGGGCTCGCAACCGTCGTCGATCACCACGGTTTCCAGCTTCTTGCCGTTCACGCCGCCCGCGGCGTTGATGCGCTCGACGGCGGTGTCCACGCCTTCGCGGACCATATCGCCATACTGCGTGACCGCGCCGGTGGTGGGACCGACGACGCCGATCTTGATGGTCTGCGCCTGCGCTCCCGCGGCAAAGGCCATGCCCGCGGCGACGCCCAAGGCGGCGATGACCGGGGTCAGACGGAATACTGGCTTCATGTTGGACTCCTCTAATGATTTGTAATCGTTAGTTTTGTGCACCGAGCGGACGCCGGATCATTTCCAGGCCCGGCACGCCTGCTGGACTGCCTGTTGCACGGCACTTGGCCCTGGTCACGCCCGGTTGCATTGCGATTGCAGGGCAAGCATACACTGAAAAATCGGGGATTCCGGGCCCGTTCCGGGGCCGATTTGACGCGCCTCGCCTTATTGCGCCGCCGCATTCTTTCCCGCTCCGGCTTATACCCGCCGCCATATATGCAAAAGACGATTTATTCGTTTGCGTTACTTAGGCGGCGCGGCATCATGGCCGCCATGAGACTCCAACCGATCATCGTTCCCGGATGGAAAAACTCCGGACCCGAACACTGGCAATCGCGCTGGGCGGCCATGCTGCCCCATGCGCGCCGCGTCGAGCAGGGCGACTGGGAACACCCGGCGCCCTCCGAATGGATCGCGGCGCTGACGGCCGAGGTCAGCCAGGCGCGCAGCCCCGTCCTGCTGATCGCGCACAGCCTGGGATGCGTGATCAGCGCCTCCCTGCCCGTGCCGCTGCGCGCCAAGGTCGCCGGCGCGCTGCTGGTCGCGCCGGCCGACGTCGAGCGCGACGGCGCGCCCGCGTGCCTTGCCGCGTTCGCGCCCATCTCGCGCCAGTCGCTGCCGTTCCAGAGCGTGGTGGTGGCCAGCGACAACGATCCCTATTGCCAGCTCGAACGGGCCCGCGGCTTGGCCCGCGACTGGGGCAGCCGGCTGGTGGTGGTGCCGGGCGCCGGCCACATCAATGCCGACAGCGGCCTGGGCGAATGGCCCCAGGGCCTCAAGCTGCTCGGCGCCCTGCGCCGGCGCGCGGTCTGGCGCGTCTCGCCTCCGCCCGAACGCATCGCTCCCATCCCCGCGCGGCCGCTCTCGCAACACGCATGAGCGCGCAGGGCCCGCCGGCCCTCGCTCATGACGTGTAAACGAGCTGACAACCATGTAATAAGCCGTTCCAGCTTTGCGGGCGAGGCCCCGGGCTCCCTTCGTGCGCGCCGGCGGCCGGTCCCGGCACGCGCAACGTTGGCAATAAGAATGTCGGGACTTGAAATATTTCGGGGTCGTATGGCCCCTAGAATCCCCCCGACTTGAACGCAGCCGGCGGGCGCCGCAGCCTGCCACGAACCGAGCCGCGGCGCGCGCCGCGGCCTGCGCACGCCCCCGCGCGCGCCCGTCCGCGGGCCCGCCCGCCGGCCTTCCCTCTTGCAGCAGAGGCCCCTCATTACGCTGTCAACCAGCTCTTGCTAGAAGGACTCCACATGGCAAAGCGTGTTGCTCTCATTGGACTCTCGTTCCGATTTCCCAGCACCGACACCGCCCGTTACTGGCCCGACCTCCTGGAAGGCCGCGACCTCGTCACCGAGATCGATCCCACTCGCTGGGCCACGGACACCTATCTCCATCCCCTGCGTGAGCACCCCGGCACCGCCTACTCGCGCGCGGCGGGCTCGCTGGGCGACGTCTCCGGTTTCGACGCGGGCTTCTTCGGCATCTCGCCGCGTGAAGCAGGCCTGATGGATCCGCAGCAGCGCGTGCTGCTGGAGCTCGCCTGGGAAGCGTTCGAGGACGCGGGCGTCAAGCCTTCGAGCCTGCGCGGCAGCGATTGCGGCGTCTATGTCGGCATCGCCAGCGCGGATTACTCGCATCGCGTGTCCGAGGACCTGGGCGTGGTCGACGCGTCGTTCGCCACCGGCAACGCCACCAGCATCGCCGCCAATCGCATTTCCTATCTGTTCGACCTGCGCGGCCCGAGCCTGGCCATGGACACCGCCTGCTCGTCTTCCCTGGTGGCCTTCCACCACGCCTGCCGCGCGATCGAAACCGGCGAGATCTCGCAGGCGCTGGCTGGCGGCATCAGCCTGCACCTGCATCCCTACGGCTTCCTGGTGTTCTCCAAGGCCTCGATGCTGTCTCGCCAGGGCCGCTGCAACGTGTTCGACGCGTCGGGCGACGGCTACGTGCGTTCCGAAGGCGGCGGCCTGTTCCTGCTCAAGGACCTGGACCGCGCCCTCGCCGACGGCGACCGGGTCCTGGCCGTCGTGGCCGGCACCGCGATCAATACCGACGGCCGCAAGTCCGGCCTGACCGTGCCCAGCGCCGAGGCGCAGGCCGACCTGCTGCGCGCGGCCTACGCCCGCGCCGGCATCGCGCCCGGCGAGATCGATTACCTGGAGGCCCACGGCACCGGCACGCCGGTGGGCGACCCGATAGAAACGCGCGCGATCGGCGTAGCGCTGGGGCAGTCGCGCCCCGCCGACCGGCCCCTGCCCATCGGCTCGGTGAAGAGCAACATGGGGCACCTGGAAGCGGCGTCCGGCGTGGCCGGCCTGGTCAAGGCCGTCTACAGCCTGAAGCACCGCCTGGTGCCCGCCACCATCGGCATCCGCGAGCTGAATCCGGCGATCCTCGCCGAGGAATGGAATCTCGACATCGTGACCCGGCCGCAGCCGCTGCCGGCCTCCGGACGCCTGGTGATCGGCGTGAACTCGTTCGGCTTCGGCGGCGCCAATGCGCACGTGATCCTGCATAGCCCCGACGCGGACACCGAAGCGGCAGCCGGCGCCAACGCGCCCGGCGCCGAACGCTTCCCGCTCATCGTATCGGGCCGCAGCCCGCAGGCGCTGCGCGCCGCGGCGCGCGACCTGGCCGCGCATCTCGACACGCTGGACCCCGAGGCCCGCTACGATGCCGCCTACCAGGCGGCGCGCCGCCGCGACTGGCACGAGTACCGCGCCCTGGTGAACTGCGACGGGCAGGCCACCGACGCCGCGGCCGCGCTGCGGCGCTACGCCGACGACGAGGCCGGCGCCGCCCTCGATACCGCCGAGCAACTGCCCGACGCCCACGGCCCCGTCTTCGTCTATTCCGGCAACGGCTCGCAATGGGTCGGCATGGGCCGGCGCCTGCTCGACGATGCCGACTTCCGCGCCGCCGTCGACGAGGTCGACGCCCTGTTCCAACCGTTGGCCGGTTACCGCCTGGCCGAGGAACTGGCGGGCGGCCTCGACCCCGCGCGCATTGCCCGCACCGAATTCGCGCAGCCCGCGCTCTTCGCGTTGCAAGTGGGCATCACCCGCATGCTGGCGCGCCAGGGCATCGAACCCGTCGCGGTGATGGGGCACAGCGTCGGCGAGGTCGCCGCGGCCTGGGCCTGCGGCGCGCTGTCCCTGCCCGACGCGGTCCGCGTGATCCACCACCGCAGCCGCCTGCAAGGCCTCACCAAGGGCAGCGGCCAGATGAGCGCCGTGGGGATCGACGGCGCCAGCGCGCAGGCCCTGCTGGCCGAACTCGGACTCGTCTCCGACCTGTTCGTGGCGGGCTACAACAGCTCGCGCGGCGCCACCATCGCCGGCGACAAGGCGGCGTTGTCGCGCCTGGAGGCCGCCCTGCAGGAGCGCGGCGTGGCGAGCAAGCGGCTGGACCTGGACTATGCCTTCCACAGCCCGGCCATGGACGGCCTCCAGGCCGAACTGGCCGAGGCGCTGGACGGGCTGCGGCCCGGCCCCGCCGCCTGCCCGTTCTATTCGGCGGTGAACGGCGCCGAACTGCCCGGCGAGCAGCTCGACGCCGGCTACTGGTGGCGCAACATCCGCCAGCCGGTCCGCTTCGAGCAGGCGGCCGCGCGCGCCGTGCAGGAGGGCTGCAACCTCTACATCGAAGTCGGCCCCCACGCGGTGCTGCGCGGCTATGTCAACGACGCGCTCAAGCGCGCCGAACGCGCCGGGCGGGTGCTGGCCACGGCCGGCCGCGGCGAGGACGATCCGGCCAGGATCCGCGCGGCGGCGGCCCAAGCCCTGCTCGCGGGCGCGGAAGTGCGCTGGGAACGGCTTTTTCCGCGCCCCGGTCGTTTCCATGCCTTGCCGGCCTACCCCTGGCAGCGCGAGCGCCACTGGCATCCGGACTCCCCCGAATCGCTGGGCCTGCTCCAGCGCCACCGGGTGCACTCCTTGCTGGGCTACCGCCTGGCCCAGCACGAAGCGGCCTGGGAAAACCAGCTCGACACGCATGCGCAGCCGGCGTTGGGCGACCACGTCGTGGGCGACGCGGTGGTCTTCCCCGGCGCCGGTTTCGCGGAAGTGGCGCTGGCCGCGGCGCTCCAGCGGCACCCGGCCGAGTACGCCGAACTGGAAAACCTGGAGATCCACGCTCCGCTGCTGCTGGCGGCCTCGCCGTCCAAGCTGGTGCGCACCGCGATCGAAGCCGACGACGGGCGGATCCGCATCCAGGCCCGCGAGCTGGGCGGCGAAGACGGCTGGACCCTGCATGCCAGCGCCCGGCTGCTCTCCGAGCCCGGCGGATCGCGGCTGCGCGCGGCCCTGCTCGCGCCGCCCGATCGCGAGCCCGATTTCCTGGCCGTCGACCACGAGACGCTGACACGCGCCGTCGGCCTGAACTATGGCCC
Source organism: Achromobacter denitrificans NBRC 15125 (assembly GCF_001571365.1). Classification (GTDB taxonomy): domain Bacteria; phylum Pseudomonadota; class Gammaproteobacteria; order Burkholderiales; family Burkholderiaceae_B; genus Achromobacter; species Achromobacter denitrificans. The sequence continues at coordinate 67,115 of NZ_BCTQ01000014.1, forward strand.
GGCCTACCGGCTGATCGAACGCGGCTGGCGCATCGACGCGGACACCGTGCTCGCCGCGCTGCGGCCCGATGACGGGACGGACGGCGCGCACCTGGCGCCCGCGAGGCTGGACAGCGCGTTCCAGCTGGCCGCCCACCTGCTGAAGGACGAAGCCCTGGCCGGCCTGGGCCTGGCGTTCGTGCCGGTCCGCATCGGCAGGCTGTCGCTGCATGCCCACGCCGCGGCGCCGCGCTACGCGCAACTGCGCCTGCGGCGGCGCTCCGCGCATGCGCTGACGGTCGATATCGCCTTGTACGCCGAAGACGGCGAGCCGGTGGCCGCGCTTGCCGAGGTCAGCCTGCGCAGCGTGCGCCTGCTGAAGGCCGCCGGAGACCGCCTCGGCTTCGTGGAAGAGGCATTGACGCCGCGGCCTCGCGCCGGCGCCGCCTCCGGCGTCGCGCTGCGGGGGCTGGGACAGGCCCTGTCCGATGCGCTGCAACGCGCCGCCGAGGATGACTGCTACGCGCGCTACGCCGAAGAAGCCGAACCCCTATTGGACGCGTTGTGCGAGCGCTACGGCATCGAGGCGCTGCGCGCCCTGGCGGACGGGCAAGACCGGCTGGACGACGACGCGCTGGCGCGGCACCGCGCCCGCGCGCCCGGGCTGGCCGCTTTCCTGGACATGCTGCTTCACCGCGCCGAGGCCTCCGGCCACGCGGCCCGCGCCGAAGCCGGCTGGGCGCTCGTGCCCGAAGAAGCCGGCGAACCCGCCGCCGCCGACATCTGGAACACCCTGGCCCGCGAGTATCCGGAACATTTCGGCCCGGCGCTGGCCGCCGGCCGCATCGGCCTGCACCTGCCCGAAATGCTGCGCGGCCAGCATCCGGCGCAGGCGGTCGCGGCCTCGCAATTCACCCACCGCGACCTGGCCGGCCATCTGCTCGCCGCGCCGGCCCGCCAGCAGCTGGCGCAGGCCCTGGCCGGCACGATCGCGGCCGCCCAGGACGCCCTGCCGCCAGGACGCCGCCTGCGGCTCCTGGAAATCGGCGCGCACGCGCCCTGGTTCGGGCCCGACTGCTGCGCCGCGCTGGACTTCCGGCGCGCCGACTACCGCTATGCGGCCGCGGACGAAGACGGCCGCGAAGCCGCAGTCGCCAGGCTGGCCGAGCATCCCGACGCCTCGGTGCGCCTGATCGGGGATCCGGACGAGGACGACCGCGCGGTGGACTCGGCGGTGGACCTCGCGGTCGTGCAATGCAACTTTTCCAGCCTGGCCGACGCCCGCGCCGCCTTGCACGATGCCCGCGCCCGCCTCGCGCCGGGCGCCGCGCTGGTGCTGGTGGCGCACCACCCCGCGCGCTGGGCCGACTTCGCGTTCGGCACGCTGGCCGCGTGGTGGATCGACGCCGTGGACGGCGGCAAGCTTTCCATGCAGCAGACGCCGGCCTTCTGGCGCCAGGAGCTGCAAGCCCTGGGCTGCGCCTGCGAGGCGCCGCTGGAACTGGCGCCCGGCGCCATGGCGGGCGCCTACGTGCTGCTCGCCCGCGCGGGCGAACTGCCCGAGACCGCGCCCGCCGAACCGCCGCCGTCGCTCTCGGCCGAACGCTGGCTGCTGCTGGCGGACGCGTCCGGCCCCGGCGCCGAACTGGCCTCGTCCTTGACGCAGGCGTTGCGCGCCAGCGGCCGCGACGCCACCCAATTGCCCCTGGACGCGGAGGCCGGCGCCGACACCCTGCCCGCGCTGGCTCTATCCGGCGCCTACGAGCACGTGGTCCATGCCGCCGGCCTGTACTCCGATGAGGACGGCGCGGCCGCGCATCGCTGCGCGCTGGCCGCGTCGGCCCTGCGCGCCTGCGAGCGCCATGGCCGTCCGGCCACGCTGTGGCTGCTCACGGCGGGAGCCCGTGCTCCCGCCGGCACGCCGGAGGGCGGCGCCCGCGGCATCGCCGGCGCGGCCCTGGCCGGCTATGGCCGCAGCCTGATGAATGAATCCTCCGCCGTCACGGTCCGTTTGCTGGACCTGCCCGCGGCGGCCGAGGATGCGCCGCTGGACGCGATCATGAACGAACTGCGCGAGCCCGACGCGGAGCAGGAACTGGTGCTGGCGGCGGCCGGGGCGCGCTATGCGCCGCGCCTGCGCGCCGCCGCCCGGCCCCGCGCCGCGGAGGACGTCGCGCGCGGTCCGCGGGTGCGCAAGCTGGGCTTCGAACTGCCGGGCCAGCTGCGCAACCTGCGCTGGGAATCGCATGAACGGCCGGCGCCCGCCGACGACGAGGTCGAGGTGCGCGTCCACGCCACCGGCCTGAACTTCCGCGACGTGATGTACGCGCTGGGCCTGCTGGCCGACGAAGCGCTGGAAAACGGCTACGCCGGCCCCACCCTGGGCCTGGAATTCGCCGGCACCGTGACGCGCTGCGGCGCCACCGTATCCGGCTACGCGCCGGGCGACGCGGTGATGGGCTTCGGCCCCGCGAGCTTCGGCGACCACGTCACCACCGGCACCACGGCCGTGGCCGCCATCCCCGAAGGCGTCACCTTCGAGGCCGCCGCCACCATACCCAGCACCTTCTTCACGGTCTATTACGCGCTGCACCACCTGGCGCGGCTCGCGCCGGGCGAAAAGGTCCTGATCCACGGCGCCGCCGGCGGCGTGGGCATCGCCGCCATCCAGTACGCCCAGTGGCGCGGCGCCGAGATCCACGCCACCGCCGGCACCGAGGAAAAGCGCGACTTCCTGCGGCTGATGGGCGTGTCCCGCGTCTACGATTCCCGCTCGCTGTCGTACGCCGAGGAGATCCTCGAACAGACCGGCGGACGCGGCGTCGACGTGGTGCTCAACTCGCTCGCGGGCGAGGCCGTGCGCCGCAACCTGGACGTGCTCGCGCCCTTCGGCCGCTTCCTGGAACTGGGCAAGCGCGACTTCTACGAGAACACCCGCATCGGCCTGCGCCCTTTCCGCAACAACATCAGCTACTTCGGCATCGACGCCGACCAGCTGCTCGCCGGCCGCCCCGATCTGGCGCGCACGCTGTACCGCGAAATGATGGCGCTGTTCGGCGAAGGCGCGCTGCGCCCGCTGCCTCAGCGCGTGTTCGAGGCGCGCGACATCGTCGACGCCTTCCGCTACATGCAGCAGTCGCGCCAGATCGGCAAGGTGGTGGTGACCTACCGCCGCGGCCTGCCCGAAGCGGCGCCCGGCCCCCGGCCCGCGCTGGCGCTTCGCGCCGACGGCAGCTACCTCGTCACCGGCGGCCTCTCCGGCTTCGGCCTGCGAGCCGCGCAATGGCTGGCCGACAAGGGCGCCCGCCACCTGGTCCTGGCGGGACGCGCGGGCCCGGCCTCGGAAGAGGCCCGCGAGGCCGTCTCGGCGCTGCGCGAGCGCGGCATATCCGTCATGGCCGAAGCCTGCGACGTGACCGACGCCGCCGCCCTGGACGCCCTGCTGGCGCGGACGCGCGCCGACTTCCCGCCCCTGCGCGGCGTCATCCACGCCGCGGCCGTCATCGAGGACGGCCTCGCCCAGGGCGCGGACGAGGCGCGGATCGCGCGCGTGCTCGCGCCGAAGCTGCGCGGCGCGGTGCTGCTGCACGAACTCACCCGCAACGATCCGCTGGACTGCTTCGTGCTGTTCTCGTCGGCGACCACTCTGTTCGGCAACCCCGGCCAGAGCGCCTACGTGGCCGCGAACGCGGGCCTGGAAGCCCTGGCCCGGCAGCGACGGGCGCAAGGTTTGCCCGCGACCTGCCCGCGCTGGGGCGCCATCGACGACGCCGGCTACCTGGCGCGCAACGAGCAGATCAAACAGGCGCTGCAACACCGCATGGGCGGCTCCGCCCTGCCCGCCGGCGTCGCGCTGGCGGCGCTGGAGGACATGCTGCTGTCCGGCGCGGACGACCTGGGCGTGCTGGAGCTGGACTGGCACGCGCTGGCCCGCCATCTGCCGGCCGCGTCGGCGCCGCGCTACGCCGATCTCGCCCGCCTGGCCGGCGATGCCCGCGACGACGGCAACTCGGCCGATGACCTGCTGGCGCAACTGGCGGAACTGGACGACGCCGAACTGGCGCCGCGCATCATCGAGCTGCTCAAGCTGGAAGTCAGCGAAATCCTGCGCGTGCCCGCCGACAAGATCGACCCCGGGCGCTCGCTGTACGACATCGGACTGGATTCGCTGATGGGCGTCGAGCTGGTGGTGGCCCTCGAAGGCCGCTTCGGCATCCGCCTGCCCGTCATGGCGCTCAGCGAAAGTCCCACGCTGGACAAGCTGGCCGCGCGCCTGATCCAGGCCCTGCGCGGCGACGGCCGCCAGGACGGCGGCGACGCCGACGGCATCGCCACGCATATCGAGCGCCTCGCCTCGCAGCACGCCGAGACGGTGGCGCCGGAGGACGTGGACGCGATCGCCCGCCGGGTCCGCGCGGGCCAGGCGGAAGCCGGACAAGGATTGACGCAATGACGCGGGACGTCACGGACAAACGCCGCCCGGGCCTGGCCGCCGGCATCAAGCAGCGGCTGATCCAGGACGCGCTGCAACGCAAGCTCAAGAGCGCGGGCCGGCAGCCGGCCGCCGCGGCCGCGAGCGGACAGGAGGTGCCCGAGCAGCACTACCGCTTCGCCCTGCATCCCGGCTACCAGCAGTTGCGGATCATCAGCGAGGGCGCGGCCCGGCTCGGCGTGAGCAGCCCGTTCTTCAAGGTGCATGAAGGCAACGCCGCCGCCGCGACCCGCATCGCCGGCGATGCGTATCTCAACTTCGCCAGCTACAACTACCTGGGCCTGTCGGGCGACCTGGCCGTCAGCCACGCCGCCAAGATCGCGATCGACCGCTACGGCACCTCGGTGTCGGCCAGCCGCCTGGTCTCGGGCGAGCGGTCCGTGCACCGGGAACTGGAAGAGGCCCTGGCCGCGCTGTACGGCGTGGACGCGGCGGTCACCTTCGTCAGCGGCCACGCCACCAACGTCTCGACGCTGGGCCTGCTGTTCGGGCCCAACGACCTGATCGTGCACGACGAGCTGATCCACAACAGCGTGCTGCAAGGCATACAGCTCTCCGGCGCCAAGCGTCTGTCCTGCCCTCATAACGATCCCGAGGCCCTCGATGCGCTGCTCAAGGCGCACCGCCGCGATTTCGAGCGCGTGCTGGTCGTGCTGGAAGGCCTCTACAGCATGGACGGCGACTACCCCGACCTGCCCCGCTACGTCGAGATCAAGCGTCGCCACCGGGTCTTCCTGATGGTGGACGAAGCGCACTCGCTGGGGGTGATGGGCGCGCGCGGCCATGGCATACGCGAGCATTTCGGCCTGGACGGCGGCGACGTGGATATCTGGATGGGCACCCTCAGCAAGACGCTGGCGGGCTGCGGCGGCTATATCGCGGGCGAGAGCGCGCTGGTCGAGCACCTGAAATTCCTGGCGCCGGGCTTTCTGTACAGCGTCGGCATGCCTCCGCCCGTGGCCGCCGCCAGCCTCGCGGCGCTGCGCCGCATGCGCGAGCTGCCCGACCGCGTGGCCGCGCTGCAGGCGCGCGGCGCCAGCTTCCTGGCGCGGGCGCGCCGCGCCGGGATCGACACCGGCACCAGCGCCGGCCTGGCCATCGTGCCGGCCATCGTCGGCAATTCGCTGCGGGCCGCCCGCCTGTCGGCCGCGCTGTTCGCGCGCGGCATCAATGCGCAGCCCATCCTGTACCCGGCGGTTCCGGAACAGTCGGCGCGCCTGCGCTTCTTCCTGTGCAGCGAGCACAGCGAGGACGATATCGCCTATACAGTGGACGTGCTGGCCGAAGAGATCGCCAGGCTGTAGGCCCGGCCCGCGGCTCAGGCCGCGGGCATCAGGCCCATGCGCGCGAGAAACGCCTGGCCGAGGTCGCTGGCGGCCAGCGGCGCGGCCGGCGCCCGCGCATCCCCCTCGGTGCGCCAGATCAGATACTCGGTTTCGCCGGAAGGCGCGCCCAGGCGCCGGTAGACGCCGGGCATGATGGGCACGTGGTCCCCATAGATGCAGAGACCGGCCGGCCGCGGCAAGGCGGCCAGCGCGCGCGCCAGCATCCCGAACATGGCGTCCGCGTTGCCCAGGTGCCGGCAGTAGGCGACGAGGTCCCGGCAGTCCGCGGGCAGCGGCTCGCGGCAGACGGCGGCCTCGTCCGCCGCGTCCACCCGCTCCCAATGCAGGGGCCCATGGTTCTCCATGGTGATCACGTGCACGTACAGCGGCCCGGTGCGCGCCTGGCCCAACAGCTCGATCACCCGCGCCGCCACGTTCCGGTCGCCCACGTAGGGCTGTCCGGGCGCGCCGCCCTCGAACGCCGCGATATCGATGAATTCGTCGAAGCCGAGCAGCGGCAACACCCGGTCGCGGCCGTAGAAGCCGCGATGATAGGGATGCACGCACACCGTCCGGTAGCCCAGGCCGCGCAGATAGCCGGCCAAGGAAGCCAGGCCGCTGCGCGCCAGCCGGCGGTACGGCTGGTAGCGGTGCACGCCCTGCCGGCCCGCGTCCAGCCCGGTCAGGAAGGCGAACTCGGTGCGCACGGTATTCGCGCCCCAGGACGCCACCCGCAAGGGCCCGTGCGCGCCGGCCCCGGCGCGCAAGGCGTCGAATTCCGCGAGCAACGCCGGCCGGATCTGCGGGTACAGGCTCCGCGGATCGAAGAAGGACTCGCTCTGTACCGATACCAGGTCGGGCAAGGTCTCGGGCAACGCCGCGGCCGGCGCGGAAAACGGCGTGGCCGGCGGATCTTCCTTGCGCCGTTCGCTCTTCGCATAGCGCCACAGCGCCATGGCCAGGCCGAGCCGCCGCAGATCCTTGCGCGCATCGAAGCTGATGCGCACCGGCCGGCTGCCGGCCGCGCCAGCCAGCGCCGCGCCGCCCAGCCCCAGCGCCATCGCGCCCGCTCCGGCCGGCTCGGGCGATTCCAGCATCAGGCCTGCGGCCAGGGCCGCGCCCATGCCCGCCGCCGCGCCCAGCGCCCGCCACAGGCCCAGGAACGGCAGATACAGCCTGGGATGGCGCAGCGCGTCCGTGAAGTACTCGAAATCGGCCCACACGAAGGGTTCGCGCAACGCCTGGTATTTGGCGTTGTTGACCACGACGATCAGGCCCGCGCCCGCCAGCGCCAGCGCCGCCGCGAAATACGGCCGGCGCACCACGGCCCAGGCCAGGGCGAAGGCCAGCATCCACAGCCCGGCGTGCAGGAACAGCGCGCTGGCCGGGCGCCGCCATGGCGGGCGCGGACGCAGCGACAGGCACGCTTCCAGCGCCCAGGACAAGACCAGCCCGCCCGCCAGCGGAACGCCGGCGGCCAGGACGAATTCCTCAAGCGCCATAGCCCAGCCAGCCCAGTATGCGCCCGGAAAGGCCGGGCGGCAGGCCCGCCAGCAGCCAGCATCCCAGGTTCAGCGGAAACGGAAAGCTGATGCGCGCGCGGTTGGCCTCCAGCCCCCGGCGCACGCGGCGGGCGGCCCGGGCGGGATCCCACTCGAAAGGCTTGGGGCCGGGCATGGCCGCGCACATGGGCGAAGTCACGTATCCAGGCATCACCACGTTGATCCGCACCCCTTGCGGCGCCATGGCGTCGCGCAGCGCCTCGCCGTAGGCCTTCAGGGCGGCCTTGCTGGCGCTGTAGCTGGGCGTGGCGGGCAGCCCGCGCCAGGCGGCCTGGGAGCTGATGAGCGCGATCTGGCCCGCGCCCCGGCGCCGCATGCGCTCGCCCAGGGCATGCGCCAGCGCCAGGGACGCCCGCACATTGACTTCCAGCAGCCCTTCGATCTCGTCCCAGTCCTCTCCCCGCCCCGGCCCGGCTGCCGAAATATTCACGCCGGCGTTGACGATGGCCAGATCGGGCGGCACGTCCGCGGCCTGCGCGTCCAGCCACGCCCGCAGCGCCTCGCGGTCGCGCAGGTCCAGCACGGCTTCTCGCACCGAGGCGCCGCGCGCCTCGCAGCGGGCCGCGATATCGCGCAGCGCGTCCACGCGCCTGCCCAGCAGCGTCAGCGTCACGCCCGGCGCCGCGTATTCCTCGGCCAGCGCCTGGCCGATGGCGCCCGTGGCGCCGGTGATCAGCACATTGCGTGCGCATTGCGTCATAGCATCTCCTCCAGCGGGGAACGCGGCCGGGCGATCCGCTCGGCCGCGCTGTCCACGGCCAGCGAGATCCCCGGCTCGCTGTAGAAGCCGCCGTTGACCTGAGTGGCATGGACCACCGCCGCCTTGAAGTCCCGGAAGAGCGAACCGTCCGGCGGCTCGGCCGCGCGCCAGAACTCGTCGAGCGTGCCCTGGAACGTCAGCCCCTCCAGATGATAGATGGCGCTGCTCAATGCCATGGTCGGGCAGCCGTGCTCCAGCGCCGCCGCGCCCACCGTGCTGTTCACCGTCACCACCCCCGCCGCCCGCGCCAGCAGGCTGGGCAGGTGGCCGCGCTCCAGGTAGACGACGCGGTCGGCCACGCCGTAGGTCCGCGCCAGCTCCCGCACGCCGGTTTCGTGGCGGGCCACGCCCGGATCCAGCGGGTGGTTCTTCACCACCAGCAGGCTGCCCTCGGGGGCATGCCGGGCGAACGAGGCGATCGCCAGCGCGGCCACCTGCCGCATGCCGTGGAACGGCGAATGGTCCCGGATCTGCGCATCGCCTTCGAGCTGCAAGGGCAGCAGGTAGTACGGCCGCGACCCGGACGCCACGCGCGCCACCGCCATGGCGTCGGTCTGGCCGCGCCAGCGCAGCGCCGCCGCGCGCCGCACGTAGGCGGCGTACTCGCGCGCCGCGCCGTAAGGCGCATGGCTGCGGTAGCGCGGAAAGCAGACCGCGTTCAGCGCCCCGCAGAGATGATAGGCCACGTCGTGCCCCGCCCGGTTCCAGAAAGGCGCCCGGAACGGCCGCGGTTCGGGCGCCGGCCCGGCGCGGCGCGCCGCCTCCCGGTACCACGCCGGATCGCGCGGCAGGGCCGAATGCGCGTTGACCCCGCCGCGCTCCAGCGTGATCCAGTGCGGCCGGAAATAGCCTTCCTCGAACACGTGGACGCGCAGGCCTTCCCGCCGCGCCAGCTCGATCGCTGGCCGGTGCACGGGCCGGCGGTCGCCGAAGAGCACGATGTCGGTCGCCCCGCGCTCGGCGAAGGCGGCCGCGTAGAACGCCGGCAGGGCCTGCGCGCGGCCGCGGAAGGCGCGGGCCTCGCCGTTGCGCCAGTAGGCGGCGTCGCCCGCGGTGAAATTCACCTTGGAGACCGCCGCCCCGCCGGCCCGCAGACGCTCGCCCAGGCGGGAGAAGAACGGCGAACACACGCCCTGCAGGAACAGATACGAGCGCGTCATGGCGCGAACCGCGCGCGCAGCAGCGTGTCCAGCTTGCGCCACTGGCGCCGCGCATAGCCGACCCGCAGGCTGCGCAGCCTGCCTTCGCGCTCCAGCGCGTCGCGCGTCTCCACGATGCGGGTCAGGACCGCCTCGCAGGTCGTATAGCCCTTGAGTTCCCAGTCCCAGTAGATCGGGTAGCGCAGCAAGGCGCCCGCCACCAGTTCGTCCAGCGTCAGGGCGCGCTCGCGGCGCGGCATGGCCATGCGGTCCTCGGTCAGGCCCCAGCCCGCGTAGAACGGCCGGCCGTGCGCAACCACGCGCTTGCCCCGCAACAGGGCATCGAAGCCCGAGAGCGAGGTCATGGTGTGCATCACGTCGCAGGCCTCGATGCAGGAAACCACCGACGCTTCGGTTTCGACGTGGTCGGCCAGGCCCCGCAGTTCGTCGCGCGCCACCGCGCCGCGCCGGTTGCCCGAGGCCACGTCCGGATGCGGCTTGTAGACGATGTAGGCGCGGGGATGCGCCTCGCGGGCCTGGCGCAGCAAGGCCAGGTTGCCCGCCACCGGGCCGCAGCCCAGCCGCACGGACACGTCGTCCTCGACCTGCCCGGGCACCAGCACCACCTCCCTGCCCTGCGACGGCCAGGCCACCGGCCGCGCCGGCTCCAGGTTGTACTTGGTGATGCCGTGCGCGACCATGAAGGCGCGCACCCGCCGGGCCGAAGCCAGTTCGCCGGCGGTGAAGCGCGCGTGGTTCAGCGTGTGTTCCAGGTCGCTCGGGCGGCCCGGATCGAAATACATGCCCTGCGCGTCCAGCGCCAGGCTCAGCGGCCGGATCAGGTCCGACCCGAGCCCGACCGAACGCACGAAGCCGTCTTCCATGCGCAGCAGGGCGCAGCCGGCGTCGGCGGCCAGCTGCGCCACGCCGTCCGGCGCCTTCGCGCTCCAGTGCACCAGGGCGTCGCCCGGGCCCGGCGCCAAGGCGCGCGCCCTCGCGGCGTCGGGCACGAACATCACGCGTCCGGCCCGCGGCGACAGCATCGGCCTCACGTTGGCCGCTTTCCAGCGGCGAAAGCCCACGCAAATCATCCGGCGCGGCAGCCGTTGGGCCATGGTGCGCTGGCGCAGCAGCCAGGAAATCGCATCGAAGATGCTGCCCTGGCGGTGGCTGACGGGGTCCAGATAGCGGGTGTAATGAAAATAGGCGGCGGCGAACAGCTCCCGCACGCTGCGCCGGCGCTGGCGCCGCTCGCATTGCCGGCGGTCGCGCGTCAGCCCCCAGCCCGCGTACCAGGGCAGGCCCAGGCAGGTGACCGGTTTGTCCAGCAGCAGCCCCTCGAAGCCCATCTGCGAGCTCACCACGTACAGGTGATCCACCTGCTCCAGCAGCGCCAGCGGATTGACGTCCTCGCGCAGCACCCGCGTGCGCGCGTCGTCGGCGATATGCGTGAGGTAGCCGGCCTTCTGGCCCGCGCTGACCTCGGGGTGCGTTTTCACGATGCACAGCGCGTCGGGGTGTTCCCGCCGCGCCAGTTCCAGCATTTCCTCGAAGGTGGCGGCGCTGGCGCCGGCCAGCGTGACGCTCATGTCGCCCACCGTCTGGTCCACCACCAGCACCCGCTTTCTGCCGCCGGCCGACAGCGGCGGGCAATCGACGCCGGCATGGTTGTACTTGCTGAGGCGATGGCGCTTCACCAGCGCCATCGCCTCGTCCACGTCCTCCTCGATCCCGTCGAGCAGGTCGCGGTCCGAGGCCAGCAGGCCTTCGAGCGCCGACGGCCGGGTGCCGTCGTAGTAGATGCCTTCCGGATCCACCACCATGGACACCGCGGGATACTCGGCGCCCGCCCCGAACGAGCGCAGGAAACCGTCCTCCAGCGCCAGATAGGGCACGCCCAACTGGCCGGCCCGCTTGCGCGCGGCCAGGGCCGAGGGCCGCAGCCCCCAGCCGGCCACGGCGTCGGGCCGCGTGCCGTTCAGGCCCGACAAGGCGTTGCCTCGCCGCACCGGCGCGCCCAGCAAGGCCTCCAGGAAGGGAATGCGGGCGATGCCCGCGGAATGGATTTCTATCATGCGTCCGTCCGGCGCCCGTTCCGCGTCGGCGGCGTGGCTCACAGGCGCAGGTCGGACTGGTCCGCCGGCAGCACGTATTTCAGGTCGTACAGGATGTGGTCCGCCTTGCCCAGCTTGCGGATCCCGTCCGCGCCCAGCTCGATGAACTGGTGATGCGCCACGCCGAGCACCACGGCGTCGTACTTGCCGGCCTCGGGCTGGGCCACCGGCTTGATGCCGTATTCGTGCACGGCCTCCGCGGGGTCGACCCAGGGGTCGTAGACGTCCACGTCCACGTTGTAATCGCCCAGTTCCTTCACGATGTCCACGATGCGCGTGTTGCGCAGGTCGGGGCAGTTTTCCTTGAAGGTCAGGCCCATCACCAGCACGCGCGCGCCCTGCACATGGATGCGGCGCTTGGTCATCGCCTTGACCAGCTGCGACACCACGTAGCCGCCCATCGAGTCGTTCAGGCGACGGCCCGCCAGGATGATCTCGGGGTGGTAGCCGATGGACTGCGCCTTGTGGGTCAGGTAGTACGGATCCACGCCGATGCAGTGGCCGCCCACCAGGCCCGGACGGAACGGCAGGAAGTTCCACTTGGTGCCGGCGGCCTGCAGCACGGCCTCGGTGTCGATGCCCATCTTGTTGAAGATCAGGGCCAATTCGTTGATCAGCGCGATGTTCACGTCGCGCTGCGTGTTCTCGATCACCTTGGCGGCCTCGGCCACGCGGATGCTGGACGCCATGTGCGTGCCGGCGGTGATGATCTGCTGGTACAGCTGGTCGACCAGCTCGGCGACTTCGGGCGTGGAGCCGGAGGTGACCTTCTTGATCGTGCTGACGCGGTGTTCCTTGTCGCCCGGGTTGATGCGCTCGGGGCTGTAGCCGGCGTAGAAGTCCACGTTGAACTTCAGGCCCGACACGCGCTCCAGCACCGGCACGCAGTCTTCTTCGGTGGCGCCGGGATAGACGGTGGATTCGTAGATGACGATGTCGCCGCGCTTGAGCACCGCGCCGATGGTTTCGCTGGCCTTGACCAGCGGCGTCAGGTCCGGCTGCTTGTACTCGTCGATCGGGGTCGGCACGGTCACGATGAACACGTTGGCCTTGCCCAGCTCGGCGCGGTCGGCGGTGTAGCTCAGCTGCTTGGCCTCGGCCAGCTCGGCGTCGCTGACTTCCAGCGTCTGGTCGAAGCCCGAGATCAGGCCGTCGATGCGGCGCGTGTTGATGTCGAAGCCGATCACGGGCAGGCGCTTGCCGAACTCCACCGCCAGCGGCAGGCCGACATAGCCGAGGCCGACGACGGCGAGTTTCACGTCCTGCAGGGTGCGCAGTTTCTGGTTCATTTCATATCTCCAGCAGAGGATTTAGTACGTGCCGACGCGCTGGCCCACGATGAGGACCTGCACGATAGGCGTAATGATCTTTTCCCACTCGTACATCGGCGCGTTGCTGACGTAGACGACGTCCTCGGGCAGCAGTTCGAACTGCTTGGCCAGGAACATCGATTCGGGATTGCGCATGTTCAGGCGGAACACGATGGGCTTGGGCGAGCCATCCGCCGTCTTGCCTTCCAGGCGGAAGACGAATACGCCGGTGGCGTCGGCGGCGCGGTCGTTCAGCCCCCCGGCCACGCCCAGCGCGTCCAGGAGGTTGGTCTGGTTCGAAGGCAGCTCGTGCAGGCCGGGCTTGCTCAGCGCGCCCATGGCGACGAAGCGCTTCAGGTTCGGCTCCACCACCAGTTCCGAGCGCGGCTCCACGGCCACGTTCCGGCCGTTGAGCAGCTGGTAGTAGGGAATCCGCTTTACCTCTCGGCCGTGGCGGATGACCACGTCGGCCTGGTAGGACGGCAGCGTGGAGCCGCCGGCCAGCGTGATGGCGTCCAGGGCCGTCAGCGGCGCCTTGATGCCGCCGAAGCGGCCGGGGCGCGGCACGGCGCCGGCCACCAGCACGGAGTTGCTGCGGTCGTCGGCCAGGTCCACCATCACCTGCGGCTGCACCGCGGCCGAATGCCGCAGGCTGCCCTTGACCATCTCTTCGATCGCCGGCAGCGACTTGCCCTGCACCTTCAGGCGCCCGGCGTACGGCAGCGAGATCGCGCCGTTGGCGTCCACGCGCACCGCCTCGAACAGGGTGCCGCCCGCCGCCAGCGGCGCGAACAGGCCGCCCTCGACGCTATCGGCTACCAGGATGCGCAACACGTCGCCCGGCATCACCCGGATATTGCCGGCGTAGCCGTCGGAGGTGCCGCCGTCGTCCTTGCGGTTCTTGTCCAGCAGATAGGGCGCGATGGTGCCCGCCTGGAGATCCACCACGTCGTACTGGGCGCCGGCGGGGTCCGTGGACCCGTCGAGAATGGCCGAACGCGTCGGGCCCGATCCGGACAGCAGGCTGCAGCCGGACAGCAGGGCCAGCGCGAAGATCGCGGTAAAGCGTAAAACTCGTGTATTCATAACTCCGTTCCAGAATGCAGGCCGGGGCCCGGCGCCTTCAGGCGTTGACATAGCAATTGACGGTGGATCCGATCATCTGGTCGAGCGAGAAGCGCGCCGTCGCCCAGGTGCGCGCCTTGGCGCCGATGTCGGGGTCGTTGCGGCACATCTCGCGGATCGTCTCCAGCGCCCGCACCACTTCCGGCGCCTCGATCTCGCCCGACGGCAAGGTCACGCCGGTCACGCCTTCCTGCACCGCCTCGCCGGCGCCGCCGGCCAGCGTCGTCACCACGGGCACGCCCGAGAACTGCGCCTCGATCAGCACGTTGGGCAGGCCCTCGAAGCGCGACAGCAGCATGAAGGCGTCGAAATGCGAGAGCCAGAAGCCGACGCGGCGCGAAATGCCCGTGAACAGCATGCGGCCGTCCAGCCCCAGCCGCTGCGCGAATTCCTTGACCGGTTCCAGCAGCGGACCGCCGCCCACCATGACGAAGCGCGCTTCGGGATTGGCCTGGGCATAGCGGTGGGCGGCCTCCACCCAGAGGAACGGCCGCTTGTTGTCGTCCACCCGCATGACCGTGCCGATGGTGTAGGCGCCGGCGGGCGAAGCCGCCGCGAACGCATCCCACATGCGCCGGCAATCGTCGTCCTGCGTGGCGGGCAGCGGCGCCAGCCCGTTGTAGACCACCGGGATGCTGCGTTCGTCCAGCCCCAGCCAATCGGCGTAGCGCCGCGCGGCGAAGCCGGAGTTGGAACTGAGCGCGACGCCGCGCATGCCCAGGAGCGCGCGGTAGATCGTGTCGTACTCGACGCGGTAGCGGTCGGGCCGGTCAACCGGGGGCATGGTGCGCACCGACAGCACGATGCGCGGCACGCCCGCCAGCAGCGCGGCCAGCGCCGTCGCGAAGATCGATCCGTCCTGCCAGATGTGCACCACCGACGGCACCGACACGCGCATCACGTCGGTCAGCTTGGTGGTGCCTTCCACGATCTGCTTGGGCAGGAAGCGGAGGTAGTCGCGGTAGGGGCTGAGCAGCGACGACACCTCGCAGCCGCCCCACTCCGCCATGTCCGAATAGACCGACACGGGAATGCCGGCCTCTTTGAGCGTGGCGGCGAAGAAGTCGGCGCCCTCGCGGCTGCGCAGCGAGCGGCACACCACCTGCACCGGGCCCAGCACCGGATAGCCGGCGATCGAGCGTCCCTGCTGGATCGCGGTCTGCAGGGCGACGGCGGTATTGACGAACTGCCGCTCCGCGCCGCCCGCGCCCAGCGAGCCGTTGATCATCAGCACCGGCCCCACGAAGGATTCGTCGGCCGGCTCGTACTCGGCGTTGCGGCGCCGCCCGATCTCCTCGAACAGCTTTTCCAGCACCAGGATGCTCACCGGCGTGTCGCTGGCCTCGCCTTCCACGCCCAGCCTGCGCAGGGCGATCAGGTCTCCGTTCAGGTCCCCCAGGCGGCGCGACAGCTTGCGCGCGCCCTCGCCGATCACGTCGATGCCCTGTTCCAGCACCTGGCGGGCGCGCCAGGGATAGCCGCGCCGCACCAGCGATTGCGACCAGGAGGCGTAGCCGGTTTCGAACTTGGGATGCGCCTGCGCCAGCCGCTCGAAGCAGGCGGCCGCCTGCTCGGCGTCGCCCAGCTCGTCCCAGCTCTTGGCTTCCAGCAGGATGTCCTTGGCCGCCACGCTGCCGCCGGAGAAGTACAGCTCCATTTCCTTGCGGCCGGCCTCGACGCCCAGCTGGCGCTTGACGCCGCGCAGCATCAGGATGAAAGCGTCCGACGAATCGGGAAAGCGCTGATGGATGCCGCGCCACACGATGAGGCTGTCGTCCGGCCGGTGGGCGGCCTCCAGGCAACGCGCCACCAGAACCTGGAACAGTTCGGTCTGCGGATACTGCTGGACGTAGCCCAGCAGCTCCGGCGCCGCGCCCAGGGGATCGTTGGCCTTGATGCGCGACTCCAGGGCATGGCGGGCCCGCTGCAGCAGATCGCGCTCGGGCTCGGCGCCTTCGACGCCTGCCGCCGCCAGCGCCGCCGCCAGCAGATCCGGCACGGTCGCCCGCTCTCGCGGTGCATCGCCGGCAGCCTTGCCGCCGGCCTCGGCGCGCCGGGGCCGCCGCAGTTTGGATAGCAGGGAGAACATGGCTTGGTTCCTCGTCTTGGCCGCCCGGTCAGGCGTGGTCCTTGATCGCATAGGTCACCAGCACCCCGACGATCCACAGGATGAACAGAGTCAGCACGCCCAGGGCCGTGTCCACGAAACGGCGCGGATAGAGCGATTCGTCGGCCAGTTGCGGCTGGGACGCGACCACCGTGTACAGCACCTGCCGCGAGGCCAGCGCGCGCGCGTCCTCCAGGGCCTTGAGCGCCCCGGTGTAATAGGCTTCGGCGAACTGACGCTGGGTCTCGGCGCCTTCGTACTCGCGCAGCAGGCCGGACAGCGCGCTCTTGCCATCGCGCTCGCGGCCGCCGCTGATCTGGTGGTCGTTCAGGTCGGCCAGCTGGCGCTTGAGCGCCTCGTGGCGCGCCTGCACCCGCTCATAGGCCGGGCCGCTGGACAGGCCGCCGCGGCGCAGGGCTTCCAGTTCCGCCGCCAGCGTGGCGATGTCGCCGCGCACCTTGGCGGCCAGCGCCAGGTTGGCCTCGGCCTCCTTGAACGGATCCTGCACGCCGGTGCGCGCCCGCAGCTCCTGCACCCCGACACGGGCGTCGACCAGGCGCTTCTCGGCCAGCTTCACCTCTTCGGTGGCGAAACGGACGCTATCCTCGCGCGATTTCGACGACATCCGGTTCACCAGCTTTTCGCTGGAGTCCAGGATCGCCTGCGCCAGCGCCAGCGATTCCTCGGCCGAGAAGGCGCGCACCTTCAGGATGATGGCGCCGGTGGAAATGTCGAACTGGATGTCGACCATCCGGTTCCATTGCCGCCACAGGCCTTCCTCGGTGTCGTCCTTGTCCATGCCGTACCAGAAATCCAGCGCCGGTCGCGACCACATCTTGCGCAGGTCCAGCGTCTTGTCCAGTTCCTGCACGATCTGGCGGGACTTCACGTAGTCGACCACCGCGAAGGCGTCGACGAACAGCTCCGTGGTCATGCCGGCCGCGCCGGCCATGGGATGGCTCTGCGAGCCCGCGCCCGCCACCTGCGTCTGCGAGCCGGCCCGCAGGCCGAACCTCGCCTCCGAGACGTACTGCCCCGCCGCGACGAAGAACAGATAGATCGCCAGCAGGACGGCGGGCACGCCGATGACCAGGAACGCCGACCAGCGCAGGCGGCTCATGGTGGGCGGCGTGGTGTTGTCGGGCAGCCGCGGCCCCGTATAGACTTTCTCCGTACTCGTCATTTCTCTACTCTTAGAATTTCAGCTTGCGGCGCCCTCGGGCGGCGTGGAATCAGGCGACCGCGACGGTCTTTTCCGCCGTGCCGCTATAGGCCGCGATGGCGTCGGTCAACGGCATGAGCTCCCCGAGCCTGCCGTCCTTGAGAATCATGCCGGTCGAGCAGAAGCGCGCCGGCGAGGTCGTGACGCTGGACACGATGAGCACCGTGGCGTCCTTGGCGCGCTCGGCGAACACTTCCAGGCATTTGCGCTTGAACGCCGGGTCGCCCACGGCCACCATCTCGTCGACCACGTACATGTCGAACTTCAGCGCCATGGAGATGCCATACGACAGGCGCGCGCGCATGCTGTTGGCGTAGGTCACCACCGGCAGGTCGTAGGCGCGGCCCAGCTCCGAGAATTCGTAGACGAACCGCTCCACCTGCCCGACGTGGGCGCCGTAGATGCGGGCGACGAAGCGCACGTTGTCGCGGCCCGTCATGTTGGGACTGATGGCCCCGGCGAAGCCCAGCGGAAAGGACACCGTGCCCTCGCGCCGGATGCCGCCGGAATCCGGCAGCTCCATGCCGCAGATCATCCGCACCAGGGTGGACTTGCCGGAGCCGTTGCCGCCCAGGATGGCGATGTTCTCGCCCCTGCGGAAAGTGAAGGAAATGTCGTCGAGCACCCGTTTGATGCCCTTCTTGGAACGAAAGCCCTTCGAGATATGCCTGAGTTCGAGCAAATGCCCCTCCATGAACCGCGTCTAGCGTAGGATCAGCGCGAGTGCAGGCGGCGGCGGAACGCGCGCTCCATGCACAGGCCGATCACCACGCTGGCGACCGACCACTTGATGAGATAGGACCTGTCCAGCGTCAGCGAACTGAAGTTGGCGAAATAGCCCTCGCGGAACCACTCGATGGCATGCACCAGGGGGTTCCAGACCAGCACGCGCCGCGCCGGATCCGGCAGCGAGTCGACCAGGTAGAACACGCCGGACAGCAGGTACAGCGGCCGCGTGACCGAGCTGTAGATGCGTTCCCACGACTTGAACATCACGTTCAGCACCGCGTTGTTCAGCCCGAAGCCGAACCCCAGCAGAAAGGTGAAGAACGCCGCGGCGCCGCACTCCTCCACGTGCTCGGGCAGGACCAGCTTGCCGCCGAGCATCACGATGAAGAGCAGCGTGAAGAAAACGATGATCCAGGTCAGCCCCTGCAGCAGCGCCTTGGCGAACACGATGTCCATGTTCGTGATGGGCGGCAGGCGCAGCAGCTGCGCATTCGAGGAAATGGCCCGGGACAGCTGCGACGACGTGTGGCTGAACAGGAAGAACGGCATGATCCCGGTGATGAAGAACATCTGCAGGTTCCCCATCGGCGCGATCCGGCCCCATACGACGTAGATCGCGGACAGCACGGCGACGTGCAGGATCGGCTCGATCAGCGCCCACAGGTAGCCCAGCCGCGTTCCGCCGAAACGCACCCGCGTCTCCCGGAAGATCAGCGACAGGACGACTCTCAGCTGCACTTGCAGCGCCGTCGCGCTCACCCGCCTGCTCCGCCTTGAATCATGCCTTCCTCTCCCGATAATCAACCGTTGCCCGGCCTGCGCCGGATTAATCCTCGAACCGGACCGACAGGCGATCCGGAAATCGGAACGAATGATACGGGCGGGAAAAATCGCGCTGATTTCAATATTTATCAAATCCAATCAAACGTGGCTCGGATCGGAAATGAAAAATAAGTGCGGTATATGCAGCCCTATAATCAAAGCGTTTCCCTGCCCAAAATCCCGGTTTTTCAGGGACGGACCGGCCGCGACGCCCCCCGCGGCCCGCGACCACGGATCAGCCATTGCTCAAGCACCTGTTCAATATTTATCAAAAAAAAGTACATAGGCTTACGCGTCGCCTGCGGGCCCATGAGCTCTATGAAAATGGCGCTGATAACGCCGTCATTTTGAACAGAATTGGCTTATTTCAGACAAGCCTTGAAACATCCAGCCGGTTTTTGCCCGAATTCGGCCTCGCGCGCGCGAGGGCCCGGCTGGAACTGGACGGCCCCGGCTCCGCGGTCGATGCGGCGGGCTATCTGGGGCGCGTGTCGGACTACGAGCGGCGCCAGTACGCCCTGGCGCTGGCGCGCTGGGACCCGCGCCAGGCGGCGCGCTGGCTGGGCCCGCGCGAATGGGCCCTGCGGGCGGCCTTCGCCCTCGCCGCGGGCGACCTGGACGCCGGATTCGCGGCCGCCCGCAAGCTGGGCCAAGACATTAGGAAATCAAAGGATTTGCATGTAATTCTTGCAGCCTTGCACAGCAAGGCCGGCGAATTCGGACAAGCGGGAAATCTATTGAACGATATCCTGACAATTACTCGCAATCCCGCCGACGGCGTGGAGGCGCCCCTGCAATTGGCCGATTTCATTGGGGAAAATGGGGACTCCCTCGCACTTTCCCGGGACGAGCCGCCGCTTATTTCCGTCATTATCTGTGCGTACAATGCCGCGCCCTACGTAGGCACCGCCCTGCGCTCCGTGCTGGGGCAAACCTATCCTAATATTGAAATTATTTCCATCGATGACGGATCGCAGGATCACACATTCCAACATATGCGGCAGTTCGCGGCGGAAAATCCGCGTATAACTGCACTTCGCTTTCCGAATAATGGGGCCTACGCCTCCCGGAATATAGGAATGCGCCACGCCAGGGGCAGCTTCATAACCTTCCTGGATGCGGACGACATTATGTTGCCGCAGCGTGTCGCGTCCCAGCTGTGCGCCCTGGAGCAGTCCGGCGCGGCAGCCACGGTCAGCAGACTGATACGCATCTCGGAGGATGGATACCTTGCAGCGCCACGCATCTTTCCCTTTGTCCGCCACAACCCCTGCTCGCTCATGATGCGGCGATCGGTGCTGCGCGATGTCGGCGCATTCGACGAGACCCGCTGGGGCGCCGACGAGGAATACGAGCACCGCATCGCGTTGCGGCTGGGCAGGAACGCCCTGCTGCGCACCCCCGACATCCAGACGCTGGCGCTGCACCGCGCCGGCTCGCTGACGCAATCCCCCCAATCCGGCCTGGCCAGCGCCGAGGGCCGCCGCAGCCGCATCGCCTACCGCGAAGCGTGGGTGCGCCGCCATCTCGATGAAGCCAGCCAGGCCCGTTGAACTTTCATCACCTGAAGATCATGCCTCCCAGCACCGCACTTGCGCACTCCGCCCCCACCTCCGACCCCGCAGCGCTGCGCGCGCCCGCCAAGCCGGACCGGCTGCGCCAGCTCGCGCAGGAGAACGAACTGATGTATGCGCGCCTCGAACAGGAACGCGCCGCCCGCCTGCAGGCCGAAAAGGACCTGGCCGGCGTGAAGGCGCTGCTGCGCGAATCGAACCAGCAGCTCGCCCGCCAGGAGCGCACCCTGACCTGGCGCTTCGGCCAGGAAGTGACCCGCGCGCGCAGCATCGCCGACTACGTCATGCTGCCCCTGCGGCTGTACAAGCTGTCCGGCGCCCACAAGCGCGAGCGGCACCAGGCCCCTTCGCCCAAGCGGCAGGCGCCGACCGCGCTGCCGGCGGAAACGTCCAGCGCCATCAAGGAAGCGCTGGACTACGCCCGCCGCGTGCGCGACGCCGAAGTCATCCTGTGGATCTCCAAGCAACCGTGGCCGGCCCAGACCAAGGTCAAGGTCTATTGCGAAGTCGCCAAGTGGGCGCGCAGCAGCTATCCGCACATCTCCGAACAGATCGCCGAACAGCTCCTGACCCTCGGCCCGAATGCGCCGCACGTCCGGCAGCTGGCCTTCAGCCTCTACGACGCCGGCCTCGTGACCGCGCCGGCCAAGCTGCTGGCGCGCGCCCAGGACACCGGCGTGGAATTCAGCACCGCCGAGCAGCACCGCGCCCGGCGGGTGCGCAATGCGCACGACCTGATGTGCCGCGCCAGGCGCCGCGCCCCGCGGCCCCGCCAGGCCTTCGATTTCAACGGCGCGGGCCCCATCGTCATCGTCTCGCCGGTATCGCTGCTGCACGGCCGCAGCGCCGCCAGCAACGCCCTGCACCGCCACGCGGCGCTGCTGCACCAGCGCCACGGCGCCGTGTGCGTCATCACCCTGGCGTCGGACGACGCCGCGCGCGCCGACGCGAACCTGCGCGCCGAACTGCCGCAGAACGACATCGTGCTCGACGGCGTGGTCTACAAGGCCGTCCACGCCGAGCCCGGCCGCACGCAGGCCATCGAGGACGCCGCCGGCGCCCTGTCCGAAGCCGTGCTGGCGGCCACCGTGAGCGAGCCCCCGCGCGCCGTGCTGGCCTGGAACAGCCTGCGCTGCGCCATCGCGGCCAGCACCGCCGCCCAGACGCTGCGCGTGCCCTACGGCCTGGTCCTCCTCGGCCTGGACTATTTCCAGAAAGCGAACGCCAACCACAAGCTGTCCGAACGCGGACGGCTGGAGCTCAAGCTGGTGTCCGAAGCGCTGGTCGACGCCGACCTGGTGGCGCTCGGTTCGCGCGCCATGCACGACGCGGCCCAGCAGTTGCTGGGCGGAACCCAGGAAGCCACCATCCTGCCGCCGCTGCCCCTGCCTTCGGGCAAGGCGCGCAAGGCCGCCGCGCCGGAAATCCAGGGCGCGCTGGCCGCGCTGGAAGGCAAGCGGGTGCTGGCCCTCACCGACGACCAGCCCGATCCCATCATGGCCCGCGCCGTCATCGACATCTTCGCCGAGATCGCGCTGCGCCGGCCCGATACCGTGCTGCTGGTGCTGAGCGATCCCAAATCCGCCGCGCTGATGCATCGCCACGCCGTTTCCATCGGCCTGCACGACGAGCAACTGGTATTCCTGCCCGAAATCGGCGACCTGCCCTCGCGCGAGCAACTGCTGGCGCGCGTGGAACTGGCGCTGTTTCCTTATATTCCGACGCGCGCCGAAATCGCCGCTTTGCCGCCCACCGCCAGCCTGCTGGAAAGCATGGCGCACGGCATCTGTCCGGCGGTCGGGCTCAATCCGGCTTATACCGACCTGGTGGAATCCGCCCGCGAGGGGTTGCACGTGGATTATTCAGGCAGCCCGGCGGAAATCGCGCACGGCCTGCTGGACGCGCTGGAGGACTCGGAGGCCGTGCGCGCCATGGGAAAACGCGCGCGGGAGCGCCTGGGACGCGAATATCCGCCGCTGGAACAGGCCCTGGACGATTTTCTGATGCAGGCCGCGAAGCCGCAGCCCGCCGCCAGCTCCGGGGTGCGCGCGGAGCCGCGCCTCCTGCACATGAAAATATCCTGAATAATGCGGCAACAAAATCCTGGATAAATAACCTCAGGCAGTTTTGTTATTCAGGATTTTGATTTGCAGCAGTTGTTTTTATATTGTTTCTCCACATTCCCAGCTGGCGCCATTCGCCGGCGGAAGCCCGGATAAACGGTTACTCATACTCACTCCCCGCAGCCGGGAGGGGCATTTCTTCCTATATATTTTCGCCCTGATGTAACGAAGGAGTATCGAACAATGATTATCTCAACGATCGGATCCTGCCGCGTGGCAGGCCCCATGACCAAACTCCAGGCGCAACGGAACTTCGTTCTGGATAATCGTCTTCTTTACGGTTTCACGCACAACACCAAGGAAACCATCCAGGCCATCCGCTATATGCGCGGCGAGATCACGCTGCCGGAAAGCGCCTGGGCGTTCATTTCCAGCGAACCCCCGCGTGAATCGAATCCCGCCCATGCCCACCCCGCCGACGCCCGCCACGTGGTGGAGATCAGTTCGACCAAGGTGCTGGAGCTGGACGGCAAGTACCTGCAGCTGGTGCGCTTCAAGGAAGCGCTGAACTTCTGCCCCGAATTGCTCAAGATCTTCTTCGACCACGCCACGCGCGACGGCCTGGCCAAGCGCGCCGCCGCCCTGCGGGAAGCACCCAGCTTCGCCCACGTCCCCGAACACGTCCAGCACGCGCTGACGCACACGGTCATGCACGTGCAGAACGCCCAGGAGATCCTGGACGACCTCAAGTCCATCCAGCAACTGCTGGGCGGCTCCTTCGTGCTGGTCACCCACTGCAACGCGATCAACGCCGAAGGCCAGCCCATCGCCGACCGCGCCCAGATGGTCGAGACCGTCAAGCTGGCCGCGAGCACCCTCGGCATCCCCGTGATCGAGCCGGGCGCGCTGCTCGCGCATTTCGGCCAAAGCCGCGGCATGCCCGACGAAGGCCGCGACACCGCCCACTACACGCCGGCGTTCGCCAAGCTGGTGGGCCGCGCCATCTGCGAGAAGCTGCTGGGCACCGCCGACCAGGACCTGGTTGCCTCCGCCGAGCCGCTGGACTGGAAGCAGTGCATCGAACGCGCCAAGGCGTCGGCCCGCGATCTGGAATGGGACAACGCCCTGCTGCTGACCAACCGCGCCATCGAGCTCAAGAACGGCAGCCCCACCGCCTACGTGCTGCGCGCCCGCGCCGTGACCGCGCTGGACCAGACCGACGACATCCTGGACGCCTGGTCCATCGCCCTGTCCATCGACAGCAACCGCAGCGCCTACATCCTGCGCCAGGCCGCCGAAGGCGCGATGGAAGTCGGTGAATTCGACAAGGCCCGCGATTGGGCCGCCGAATCGCTGGACAAGGAAAGCGACGAGAAGACCGCCCTGCTGCTGGGCCGCATCCATTCCAAGCTGGGCCAGAACGCGCAGGCCGAGCAGGCCTTCCGCAAGTACGCGGCCGGCGACGCCGTGCGCGCCCTGCGCTTCGCCTCGCGCGCGCACACCCCGCTGGCCGACGCCGCCAACATGGTGAACGCGCTGGCCCGCACGGCCGGCGTGGATCAGGCCGGGCTGGACGCGGCGCGCGCCGCGGTCCTCAAGCGCGCCACCCGCGAGGTCAAGCGCACCGGCCGCGTCGGCGCGCTGCTGCCCACGCTCAGCGCCTTCTATGCGCTGCAGTCGCTGCCCCAGGACGGCCAGGAAGACCAGGACGACCAGATCAACCAGGCCTACCGGCGCCTGCTCAAGGCCTACGAGACCTATCCGGAATACCAGCACAGCACCGAAACGGTTGCGCTGCTGGGCCGGCTGGCGCAGCTGGCGCCCGTCGATCCGCGCTACGTCCAGCGCGCCGCCAAGCAGCTGCAGGCCCAGGGCCATGCCCGCGCCGCCGTCGAATGCTGGCAGCGTCTTGCCGGTTCGCCCCTGCCGGCCGAGCGCGACACCGTCAGCCTGGCCGCGGTGAAGCTCTCGCAGCTGGGCGCCCACCAGGCGGCAGCCCGGGTCTACGCGCAACTGTCGCAAAGCGGTTCCATGGACCTGAACACGGCGCACGACCACATCGACAAGTGCCTGCGCGCCCTGGCCCGCAGCTTCCGCAAGTGCCTGACCGAAGAACGCCTGCGCGACGCCGAAGAGGCGCTCAACGGCATCCAGTCGATCGATCCGTCCTACCAGGGCCTGATTTCGCTGCAACGCTCGCTGGCCGACGCGCACAAGCGTGAATTCCTGGCGCGCCGCTCGAACTCGGCCAACGCCGACGACGTGATTGCCAGCGCGCAGCGCGTGATCCAGACCTCGCCCATGGATCGCGAGGCCAACATCGAGCTGGCCATGCACAACCTGAAGAACGGCAACGTGGCGGAAAGCCGCCGCATCCTGGACCGCTTCCTCCAGAGCAACGCCGCCTGATCCGTCTTCCAGGACGAAAAAAAAACCGGAACCGCGAGGTTCCGGTTTTTTTTCTTGCAGCCGCGGCGCTTATTGCAGCAGGCTGCGCAGCATCCAGGCGTTCTTCTCGTGCACGTCCAGACGCTGGGTCAGCAGGTCGGCGGTGGGCTGGTCGTTGGCCGCATCGGCCTTCTCGAACGCGGCGCGCGCGGTCTTGGCGACGGATTCGTTCGCGGTCACCAGCAGGCGCACCATTTCCAGGGCTTCCGGCACCGAGTCCGGCTCGGAGATGGAGGACAGCTTGCCGAATTCGCGGTAGGTGCCAGGCGCGTAGTGGCCCAGGGCGCGGATGCGCTCGGCGATGCTGTCCAGCGCGTTCCACTCTTCCGTGTACTGCGTCATGAACATCAGGTGGAGCGTGTTGAACATGGGCCCCGTGACGTTCCAGTGGAAATTGTGCGTCATCAGGTACAGCGTGTACGAATCGGCCAGCAGCTTGGACAGTTCGCCAGCGACGGCGGCGCGGTCCTTGTCCGAGATACCGATGTTGATGCGCGGAACGCTGGAGGTCTTCTTGGGGGACTTGGCCATTGCTAGCTCCTATGGATAAAAGTGCAAATCAAGGATACCACTGCAAACCTTGCAAATCGGCGCGAAGCCGGGCGCGGCCGTCAATAAGCGCCAGGGCGTTTGACGGCGCGCAAATCGGGGCGTGTCAATCCTGCACGGCCGCCACTTCGTCGGTCAGCATCTTGACGCCCGGCAGCTCGCACGCGTAGACCGCCTGCGCCAGCGCCTCGATGGCGGCCAGCCGGGGAAAACTGCGGCGCCACGCCAGCACGACCCGGCGCTCGGGCACCTGCCCTTCGAACGGCAGGTAGCGCAGCAGGCTGTTGGAGGGCGGATGCTCGGGCACGGCGGTCACGGGCAGCACGGTGACGCCGATTCCGGCGGCGACCATGTGGCGGATGGTTTCCAGCGACGACCCCTCGAAGGTGCGCTGGATCCCGTCGCTGGCCGCGGAAAAGCGCGACAGCTCGGGACAGACCTCCAGCACCTGGTCGCGGAAGCAATGCCCGCTGCCCAGCAGCAGCATGGTCTGTTGCTTCAGGTCCTGCGCGTCGATCGCCTCGCGGCGCGCCAGTTCGTGGTCGTTGGGCACGGCCACGACGAAGGGTTCGTCGTACAGCGGCTGCATGACCAGGCCGGCCTCGGGCAACGGCAAGGCCATGATGGCGCAATCGATCTCGCCCTGGCGCAGCAGCTCGACCAGGCGCACCGTGAAGTTCTCCTGCAGCAGCAGCGGCATCTGCGGCGTGCGGCCGATCTGCACCGGAACCAGCCGCGGCAACAGGTACGGGCCGATGGTGTGGATGACGCCGACGCGCAGCGGCCCGGCCAGCGGATCGTGGCCCTGGCGGGCGATCTCCTTGATGCTGGCGCTTTCCTCCAGCACCTTCTGCGCCTGCGCGACGATGCGCTGGCCGATGGGCGTGACGCCCACCTCCGCGCCGCCGCGTTCGAACAGCGTCACGCCCAGCTCGTCTTCGAGCTTGCGTATCGCGACCGACAGCGTGGGCTGGCTGACGAAACAGGCCTCGGCCGCCCGGCCGAAGTGGCGCTCTCGCGCGACCGCGACGATGTACTTGAGTTCGGTGAGAGTCATGGTGGACTACGCCCCCGCGGGTTGTGCGCCGGCGGCATCGCCGGCGTTCGATAGATGAAGGTTCATGGCTGGCGGCAGGTTCATGTGCGCAGGAAATCCTCGCGCCCGCGCATCCAGCGCGCCAGGTGGGCTTCGACGGCCGCCGGATGCTCCGCGCGCAGCCAGACGGCCGCGTCGCGCGCGTCTTCCGCGATGGCGGCATCGGTTTCCAGGTCGGCGAAGCGCAGCAGCGCCATGCCGGACTGGCGCGTTCCCAGGAATTCGCCCGGGCCGCGCTGTTCCAGGTCGCGGCGCGCGATCTCGAAGCCGTCGGAGGTTTCGAACATGGCGCGCAGCCGTTCGCGCGCCACCTGCGACAGCGGCGTCTGGTAGAGCAGCACGCAGACGGATTCGGCCGTGCCCCGCCCCACCCGCCCGCGCAGCTGGTGCAGTTGGGCCAGGCCGAACCGCTCGGCGTGCTCGATCACCATGAGCGACGCGTTCGGCACGTCGACGCCGACCTCGATGACGGTCGTGGCGACCAGCAGGTCCACCTCGCCGTCGCGGAACGCCTGCATCACGGCGGCTTTCTCGGCCTGCGGCAGCCGCCCGTGCACCAGCCCGATGCGCAGGTCGGGCAGATCCGCCTGCATGCCCTCGTAGGTGTCCACGGCCGTCTGGAGCTCCAGGGCCTCGCTTTCCTCGACCAGCGGGCAGACCCAATAGGCCTGCTGCCCGCCGCGCGCGGCCTGGGCGATGTGGGCGATGACCTCTTCGCGCCGCGCGTCCGAGACCAGCTTGGTCAGCACCGGCGTGCGTCCCGGCGGCAGCTCGTCGATGACGGACACGTCCAGGTCGGCGAAGAAGGTCATGGCCAGCGTGCGGGGAATCGGCGTGGCGCTCATGTTGAGCTGGTGCGGCACGATGCGGCCGCGCACGGTTTCGCCCTTGCGCGTGAGCGCCAGCCGCTGGCCGACGCCGAAGCGGTGCTGTTCGTCCACGATGGACAGGCCCAGCCGATGGAATTCCACGTGATCCTGGATCAGCGCCTGCGTGCCCACGACCAGTTGCACGCTGCCGTCGGCGGCGGCCGCCGCCGCTTCGCGCCGCGCCTTGGCCGTCAGGCTGCCGCTCAGCCACGCCACGTTGACGCCCAGCGGCTGCAGCCACGACACCAGCTTGCGGAAATGCTGCTCGGCCAGGATTTCGGTGGGCGCCATCAGCGCCACCTGGGCGCCGCCGGCGATGGCCTGCGCGGCGGCGATGGCCGCCACCACGGTCTTGCCGCTGCCCACGTCGCCTTGCAGGAGGCGGTGCATGGGATAAGGCTTGCCCAAATCCGCCGAGATTTCCTGGACCACGCGTTCCTGCGCGCCGGTCAGCTTGAACGGCAAGGTTTCGTACAGCCGGGCCACCAGGCCGCCGGCCTCGGCGCGCGCCGGCAGCGGTTCGGCTTCCTTGATGCGCCGCGCGGCGCGGGCGGCCGCCAGCGACAGCTGCTGCGCCAGCAGTTCGTCGAACTTGATGCGGCGCCACGCGGGATGCACGCGATCCAGCAGGGCCGCTTCGGACTCCCCCTGCGCCGGCGTGTGCAAGGCGCGGATGGCCGGCTCGAAAGGCGGCAGGTCGTAGCGGGCCCGCGCCTCGTCGGGCAGGGTGTCGGACAGGTCGGCGCGGTCCAGCGCCTGCGCGATGGCGCGCCGCAGGGTCAGTTGCGGCAGCCCTTCCGTGCTGGGATAGACGGGGGTGAGCGCGGTGGGCAGCGGCGCGTCCGCGTTGGTCATGCGGGGATGGACCATCTCGCGGCCGAACAGGCCGCCGCGGACTTCGCCGCGCGCGCGCAGGCGCTTGCCCACGCTGACCTGCTTCTGCTGGCTGGGATAGAAATTCAGCCAGCGCAATTGGAGTTCGCCGCTCTCGTCAGCCAGGGTGGCGGTGAGCTGGCGCCGAGGCCGGTACAGCACCTCGGATTTGGTGATCTCGCCTTCGACCTGGGCGGGAAAGCCCGGCCGCAGCGTATTGATGGGGACCACGCGGGTTTCGTCCTCGTAGCGCAGCGGCAGGTGCAGCACGAAATCCTCAGGCAGCACCAGACCCAGGTTACGGAGCTTGCGCTCCGTATCCGTGAGGGCCTTGCCGGCGCCTTTGGTGTCGGCGCCGGGTCGCTTGGAAGCCGCGGCCGCGGCCGGCATGAAGGAACGAACTCCTGGTTCGAAACGTCCCCGGGCTGGCCCTAGAGGACCAGGATGGCCTCGACTTCGAACTGCGCGCCCTTCGGCAGGCTGGCCACGCCGATGGTGGAACGCGCCGGGAACGGCTGGGGAATGAGCTCGGCCATGATGGCGTTGGCGGCCGTGAACTTGCCCAGGTCGGTCAGGAACAGCGTCAGCTTGACGACGTTGTCCAGCGTGCCGCCCGCGGCGGTGATGACTTCCTGCATGTTGGCGAACGCCTGGCGCACCTGGGCGTCGAAGTTTTCGGAAACCAGGTCGCCGGTGCCCGGTTCCAGGCCGATCTGGCCCGAGAGGTAGACAGTCTTGGTGCCACTCGCGGCAACCGCTTGCGAGTAAGGGCCGACCGCGGCGGGCGCGGCGTCGGTATGGATGATTTGCTTGCTCATGGGCGGAATCCTTCTGATGACGGATAGAAGCTACAACTATCGAAGTTTAAACAGCAATAGACATTTGCGAAAGTGGCGGGATGCCGTAGGATGGGTGGAGCGCGAGATCCCCACCAAAAGAACGAAAACGGTCAACGCGCGCAACCCATGCGGCCGTGGGCAGATAATGCCCCCGCATCGGCAGGAAAACGATTTGCCTATGGCTGTATCGGTTGGGCGCGGAGGGTGGCAACGTCCGCCCACGGCCGCATGGGTTGCGCGCGTTGGGGATCGGGGTTCTTGCGGAAGCCGTCTCGCGCTACACCCATCCTACGCGGCAACGTCCGCCCATTGCCGCATCGGTTGCGCGCGGTGGGTGTCGACGTTTGCTCATGACCGCATGGGTTGCGCGCGCTGGATGTCGGGGTTCTTGCGGAGGCGGTCTTGCGCTTTACCCATCCTACGGGCCTTCGATATCGCCACGGTTTTCGCGCAGCAGGTCGTACAGGGCCTGGGCGGCGACGGACAGCGTGCGGCCCTTGCGTTGCACCAGGTAGAGCGGCCGCGTCAGGGCTTTGCCCGCCAGGGGCACGATGCGCAGGTCCGGGCCGCCGAAATGGAACAGCGTCATGGCGGGCACCACCGAGATGCCCAGGCCGGCCCGCACCAAACCGGTCGCCGTGGCCAGGTGCTCCACCTCGAAGACCGGCGCCGGCGCGTCCGCGCCGAAGGCTTCGTCCAGGTGCTTGCGCACGCTGCTGCCGCGCGCGAGCTGGATCACGGGATAGCGCAGGATATCGCGCAGCCGCACTGCCCGGGCGTCCGCCAGCGGATGATCCGCGCGGCAGACCAGGTAGTAGCGGTCGGCATGCAGGAACTCGCTGTCCAGCTCGGCCATGTCCGGCCGCCGGGA
This sequence comes from Achromobacter denitrificans NBRC 15125, assembly GCF_001571365.1. Classification (GTDB taxonomy): domain Bacteria; phylum Pseudomonadota; class Gammaproteobacteria; order Burkholderiales; family Burkholderiaceae_B; genus Achromobacter; species Achromobacter denitrificans. Next base: position 96,983 of record NZ_BCTQ01000014.1, read on the forward strand.
CGCCACCGCGAAGTCCACCTGGCCGGCCTGCACCATATCGAGGCAGGGATCCAGCAGGGCGTCGCGCAGGTCCACCACGATGCCGGGATGGGCATCGCGGAACCGGGCCAGCAGCCCGGGCAGCCAGCCGGCCGCCAGCGAGGGCAAGGCCGCCAGCGCCACGCGGCCGCGGCGGCGCGCCGCATGGTCGCGCAGGTCGTCCATGACCAGTTCCATGTCGGCCAGCAGCCGGCGCGCCGTGGCGTCCAGGATGCGGCCTTCGGCGGTCAGCTCGACGTTGCGGGTATCGCGATCGAACAGGCGCAGGCCGGCGCTGTCTTCCAGCTGCCGGATCAGGGCGCTGAACGCGGGCTGCGTCAGGTGGCAGCGCTGCGCCGCCCGGGTGAAGTGCTTCTCGTCGGCCAGGGCCACGAAGGCGCGCAGTTGGCGGGCAGACAGATTCATGGCTTTTCTCTATGAATTGATCTGATCTTTCTATTTTACTGATCATCCCGCCATCCCTATAGTGATCCGGACACCGACTTTCCGCACTGAACCCGGCCCTATGCCCCACTTCCCCCTGCTCATCGGCTGCGCGTCCGGTTTCTCCGGCGACCGCAGCGACGGCGCCGCCGCCGTGGTGCGCACGCTGGCCGCTCGCGGCGGCGGCGCGCTGATCTTCGAAACGCTGGCCGAGCGCACGCTGGCGCTGGCGCAGTTGGCCCGCAACGACGACCCCGAACGCGGCTACGAGCCGCTGCTGGACGAACTGGTCGGGCCGGTGCTCGGCGACTGCCTGCGCCACGGCATCAGCATCGTCGGCAACTTCGGCGCCGCCAATCCGGCCGCCGCCGCCCGCCGCATCGCCGCGCTGGCGCGCGAACAAGGCCTGCCCCGCCCGCGCATCGCGGTGGTGCATGGCGATGCATTGATCGGCGCCGCGCAGCGCGACCTGCTGCGGCAGCGCCTGGGCGGCGCGCTCGACGGACTGGACGTGGTCAGCGCCAACGCCTACCTCGGCGCGTCCGAGATCGCGCAGGCGCTGGCGGCCGGCGCCCAGGTGGTGGTGGCCGGCCGGGTCGCGGATCCCTCCTTGACGCTGGGGCCGGCCCTGGCGCACTTCGGCTGGAGCCTGGACGACTGGCCGCGCCTGGGGCGCGCCACCATGGCCGGCCACATGCTGGAATGCGGCCTGCAGGTGACGGGCGGCTACTTCTGCGTGCCCGGCCTGAAAGACGTGCCCGACGTGCACGCCGCCGGCTTTCCGATCGCCGAGATATACGCCGACGGCGAGTTCGTCATCGGCAAGGCCGACGGCACGGGCGGCATGGTCGACGCGCGCACGGTCAAGGAACAGCTGCTGTACGAAGTGCACGACCCCGCGCGCTACCTCACGCCCGACGTCGTCGCCGACCTGAGCCGGGCGTCGGTGGCCGAGCTGGGCCCCGACCGCGTGGCGGTGCGCGGCGTCACCGGCCATGCGCGGCCCGACGAACTGAAGGTCAACGTGTGCTATCGCGGCGGCTGGCTGGCCGAAGCCGAGATTTCCTATGCCGGCGTCCAGGCCGAGGCGCGCGCCCGGCTCGCGGCGGACATCGTCCGCAAGCGGGTGGACCCGGCGCTGCGCCTGCGCGCCGACCTGATCGGCGCCATCAGCATCCTGGCCGACGACGCCGGCGAAATGCGCCGCGCCCTGCCCGAGGGCCACGCCCGCGACGTGCGCCTGCGCATCGCCACCGAACACCTGGACCGCAAGCTCGCCGAGAGCGTGCTGCGCGAAGTCAACGCGCTGTACACCTGCGGCCCGGCCGGCGGCGGCGGCGTGCGCACCGCGCTGCGCCCGCGCCTGAACATGCTGTCCTGCACCCTGCCCCGCGACGCCGTGCCCAGCGGCTGGACCTTCCTGGAGGATGCCGCAAAATGAGCCCCGACCTGATCCCCGTGCCGCTGTACCGCCTGGGCCACAGCCGCTCCGGCGACAAGGGCGACATCTCCAATCTCAGCCTGATCGCCTGGGATCCCGAGTGCTATGCGGTCCTGGAGGCGCAGGCGACCGAGGCCCGCGTCGCGGCCTGGTTCGCCTACCGCCATCCGCGCCGCGTCACCCGCTACCTGGTGCCCACCCTGCATGCGATGAACTTCGTGCTGGAAGGCGTGCTGGACGGCGGCGTGAACGACGCCCTCAATCTGGACACGCACGGCAAGAGCCTGTCCTTCCGATTGCTGGACATGACGGTGGAGGTCAGCCCCGAACTGGCCGGCCGGCTGCCAGACATACCCGGCGACCGCCCCGCGGCCGCCTGATTCCCGTTCCTATAAAAAACACCACAGGAGACACACATGCGCATCGCTTTCAAAGGCCGCCTGGCCCTGCTGCTGGCGGCGGCCCTGCCCTTGCCCGCCCTGGCGCAATTCCCCGCCAAGCCCATCACCTTCATCGTGCCCTTCGCCGCGGGCAGCGCCACCGACCAGATCGGGCGCGCCATCGGCCAGGGCGTGACGGAACAGACCGGCCAGGCCGTCGTCATCGAGAACAAGCCGGGCGCCAGCGCGATGATCGGCGCGGCGGCCGGCGCCCGCGCGGCCCCCGACGGCTATACCGTGCTGATCACCACCAACACCACGCATGCCGCCAATGAACACCTGTACAAGAGCCTGACCTACGATCCCGTCAAGGACTACGCGCCGCTCACGCTGCTCGGCAAGGGCGGCCAGATCATGGTGGTCAATCCCGCCTCTCCCGCCAAGACGGTGGGCGAATTCCTGGCGCAGGCCAAGCAGCAACCAGGCAAGCTGAGCTTCGGCAGCGGCAGCTCCAGCAGCCGCATCGCCGGGGAACTGCTGCAACAGATGGCGAACGTGCAGCTGCTGCACGTGCCGTACAAGAGCAACCCGCTGGCGATCACCGACCTGCTGGGCGGCCAGATCGACATGATGATCACCGACACCGCCACCGGCCTGCCCCAGGTCAAATCGGGCAAGTTGCGCGCGCTGGGCGTGACCGGCCAGGCGCGTTCGGCGTTGGCGCCGGACGTGCCCACCATCGCCGAATCGGGCGTGCCGGGCTACGAAATGGGCTACTGGTTCGCCGCCTATGCGCCGGCCGGCACGCCGCCGGAGGTCGTCAAGCGCCTGAACGAGTTGCTGGTGAAGGCGACGCAGACCGCGCCCGCCAAGCAGTTCTACTCGCAGACGGGCACCGACCCCGCCACGTCCTCGCCGGACGAGCTGGCGCAATTCCAGCAGGCCGAATCGAAGAAATGGGGCGACATCATCAAGAAGGCCGGCATCCAGCCGGAATGATCGCCGCGCGCCGGGCCCGGGGCCGCGCTACAGCACGTCCCGGGCCGCCAGCATCGGGCTGCCGGCGATGCGCTGCGTGATGGCGCGGCAGGCCGCGAGCAGCGGCGCCACATAGGCCGCGTCCGGATCGGGCTTCTGGCGAAAACGCAGCGTGCTGACGCTGATGGCCGCCACCGGCATCCCGTTGGCCCCGAAAATCGGCGCGCCGAAGCAATGGATGCCGGCTTCGTTTTCTTCCTCGTCCGCGGCCCAGCCGCGCTCGCGCACGAGGTCGAGCTGCCGGCGCAGGTCCGCCTCGTCCTTCACGGTGTTCGGCGTATGGCGCGCGTAAGGCTGCGGCAGCTGGTCCAGCGCGGCCCGCAGCGCGTCCTCGTCGAGCATGGCCAGGTAGGCCTTGCCCACCGCCGTCGAATGCATGTAGACATTGGTGCCGATGCGCGAATTCATCTGCACGACGCTGGGGCTTTCCAGCTTCTCGATATAGACCATGTGCGGCCCGTTGGGCACCGCCAGGTGGACGGTCTCGCCGGTCGCGTCGCGCAGGTGCTTCAGGTCCTCGACGGCGGCCAGCCGCATTTCCGAGCGCCCCCAGCTGCGGCTGGCCAGCTGGATCAGCCGCGGACCCAGCGTGAGCTTGCCGCTGCCCGGATGTTCCGCCAGCAGCCGCTCGGCGACCAGCGCCGCCACGGTCCGGTAGACGGTCGGGCGCGGATAGCCGCTGACCTTGCTGAGCTCGGCGACGGTCATGGGTTCGGGCGTGTCGGCCACCACCTGCAGCACATGCATGAACTTCGAAAAAGCGGCGGTCCCCGCCACCTGCGCGGCGGGCGGTCTGGCTATGGACTGGGATTCTGGCATGGCGGAAAGCGTGGCGATGGCGGACGGACGTGGCGTAGCCGCGCGGGCGGCTACGCCATTATCCCCGCAAACGCGGCCCGGCGCGTGGGGCGGGGTCAAGCCGCGAGGTAGCCGCCGTCGACCGGCAGGATCACGCCCGTCATGAACGCGGCCGCCGGCGCGCACAGGAACGCGACCGCGTCCGCCACGTCCTCGGGCCGGCCCCAGCGCGCCAGCGGCGTGCGCTGCAGAATGGGCCCGGAACGCGCCGGGTCGTCCTGCAGCGCCTGGGTCAGCGGCGTGGCGATCCAGCCCGGCGCCACCGCATTGACCCGCACGCCGTCCGCGGCATAGGCCAGGGCCAGCGACTTGGTCAGTTGCGCCACGCCGCCCTTGCTGGCCGCGTAGGCCGGCACCAGCGAGCCGCCGAAGAAGCTCAGCATGGACGCCGTGTTCACGATGCAGCCGCCGCGCCGCGCCAGGCGTTCCCGGGCCGCGCTGCATACCCGCATGGTGCCGGTCAGGTTGACCGCGACCACCTGCTCGAACACGGCGGGATCGTGTTCCGCGCCGCGGCGGATCATGCCCGCGCAGTTGACCACGATGTCCAGCTCGTCCAGGCCCTGCAACAGGCGCTCGACGTCGCCGGCCTGGCTGACGTCGCCGAGGCGCACGTCGATGCCGGGCGCCAATTCATCCGCCTGCGATTGCAGCCCGGCCGCGACCGTGCGCGCTCCGAGCGAGGCCAGCCGGTTGGCGACCGCCGCGCCGATGCCCTGCGTGGCGCCGGTGACCAGCGCCGTCTTGCCCGCGAATAGATCCGCTTTGAACGTCATGCCCGCTCGCTCAGAAAGTACCGGGATAGGCGCCGCCGTCGGCCAGCACGTTCTGGCCGGTGACGTACGCCGCCTGCACGCTGCACAGGAAGGCGCAGATGGCGCCGAACTCTTCGGCGTTGCCGAAGCGCCTGGCGGGGATCGCCGCCTCGCGCGCCGCGCGCAGCGTGTCCACGTCCTGCCCCGCCTTGGCCGCCGAGGCCGCCAGGCTGGAGGTCAGGCGGCCGGTGGCGAAGGCGCCGGGGAGCAGATTGTTGATGGTGACGCCCCGCGCCGCGATGCCGCTGCGCGCCACGCCGGCCACGAAGCCGGTCAGGCCGCTGCGCGCGCCGTTGGACAGGCCCAGGATGTCGATCGGGGCCTTCACCGCGCTGGACGTGATGTTGACGATGCGCCCGAAGCCGCGTTCGGCCATGCCGTCCACCGTGGCCTTGATGAGCTCGATGGGCGTCAGCATATTGGCCTCGACCGCGCTCAGCCAGGCCTGGCGGTCCCAATCGCGGAAATCGCCGGGCGGCGGCCCGCCCGCGTTGGTCACCACGATGTCGTAGTCGCGATGCGCCGCGAAGACCGCGTCGCGGCCCTGCGGCGTGGTGATGTCGGCCGCCACGGCCTTCACGAAGCCCTCGCCCCCCGCCGGACGCTCGCCCAACAGGCGCTGGCGCGCGCTTTCCAGCGCGTCGGCGCCGCGGGCCACGATCACCACGTTCGCGCCTTCGCGCACCAGGGCCAGCGCGCAGCCGTAGCCCAGGCCTTTGCTGGCGCCCCCCACCAGGGCGGTCTTGCCGGTGATACCCAGATCCATGTTCTGCTCCTTGTCGTGTGCGGGCGATCTATTGGCGCATGCCGAACTTTTCGATCAAGCCCTTGAACGTTGCATTATCCCGCTCCATCAGCGTCGTGAAGGTTTGCTGGTCGGCCACGACGTAGCCCAGGTTCTGCTCCGCCATGAAGCGCTTCAGGCTGCCTTCGGCGGCCGCCTTGCGGAAGGCGACGCCCAGCGTGTCCAGCACGGGCTGCGGCGTGCCCTTGGGCGCGGCGATGCCGCGCCAGGTCCCGATGGAAAGGTCGATGCCGCGCTCTTTCAGCGTGGGCACGTTCTCGAAGCCGGGCACGCGCGCATCCGCCATGACGGCCAGGGGCTTGAGCTTGCCGGCCTTGACGTACTGCATCACCTCGGCCGGGCTGACCGCCACCGCGTCGATATGGCCGCCCAGCAGGGCGAGCACCGCCGGATTGCCGCCGTTGAACGGAATATGGTTGAACTTGGCGCCGGTCTTGTCTTCCAGCGCCGCGGCCGCCAGGTGCCAGATCGAGCCGATGCCGGCATTGCCCACCTGCGTGCTTTCCGGCTTGGCGCGCGCCGCGGCCAGGAATTCCTCGATGGTGTTGTAGGGCGAATCGGCGCTCACGGTGATCGCCGACGGATCCGCGTTGAGCTGGATGATGGGCGTGAATTTCTGGTAGGTCGTCTTGGTGAGCCCCAGGTGCGGGATGATCACCATGTCGGCGGTCACCAGCGCCAGCTTGTAGCCATCCGGGCTGCTGTTGGCGACTTCGGTCAGGCCGATGCCGCCCGCCGCGCCGGGCTTGTTGAGCACGACGATGGGCTGCGACAGGTGCGTGCGCGAAGCGTCGCTCATGGCGCGCGCCATGGCGTCGGTGCCGCCGCCCGCCGCGAAGGGCACGACGAGTTCGATGGCCCGGCCGGGAAAATTCTGGGCCCGCGCCGCCGGGATGGCGGCGGCCAGGGCCGCGCCGCCGACGAGCGCGGAGAGGATGCAGCGGGTGAACGCGCGACGTTTCATGGTGTCTCCAATAGGTGTTCTTATGGACTGCGAGGGGGGGAGCGAGCGCCGTCCGGCCCGCAAGGCCGGCCAGCGTCAGCGGATGAACTGGCGCACGTAGTCTTCGCCGAGGCCGACCTCGGTGTAGTGCTTGCGGCACATGTCGATCTTGGTGAAGACGTCTTCGTATCCCATCCCCTTGCCCCAGGGATCGGTGTAGTACATGACGCCGTTGACCTGGAAATACGTGATCATTTCCTCGACGTCGGGCGGCACGTACAACGTGTGCGTCTCGCCCGGAGGCTCGAACACATAGCTGCCTTCGGTGGCCTCCCAATCGTGCTCCAGGTAGCGCCAGCGGCCCTTGAGCACGAAGCCGTGCACGGCCTGCGGATGGCGGTGGCGGCTGAGCACGCCCGACTTCCGCACGCGCAGCAGGTTGGTCCAGTAGCCCTGGCTGGCGTTCAGACAGAGCGGCCGGAACCAGACGTTCTCGGCCTGCGGCACCCACACTCGTTCATCGGCGGGCACCGCCTGCGGAATCACGATCTCGGGCAGGGCCTCGGGCGGGTTGGGATATTGGTAGGGAGTAAGGGGTTCGGCGTCCGGCCTGTCTATGGGCATATCGGTTATCCTTCCATAATATGGACATAATGTTTATGTTATGGACGAATTATAGGGATAGCGTTCTGGCCGGCGACAGCGGGGGCTAACCCTAAGCTGCACCACAACAAGACGGGTTCCGCCCTCCCCGCGCCGGGGCGAAAAAAAACCCACCGCAATGCGGTGGGTTTCGATGCTGCGCCGGTGTCGGCGGCTTATTTGTCCACGAAGGCGCGTTCCACGACGTAGTCGCCCGGCTGGCCCACGCCCGGCGACACCGTGAAGCCGCGCTTGTCCAGCATGGCGCTGATGTCGGCCAGCATATGCGGGCTGCCGCAGATCATGGCGCGATCGGTTTCGGGGTTGATTTGCGGAATGCCGATATCGGCGCAAAGCTTGCCGTTTTCCATCAGTTCCGTGATGCGGCCCTGGTTGCGGAAGGGCTCGCGGGTGACCGTCGGGTAGTACACGAGCTTCTCGCGGACCACGTCGCCGAAGAATTCGTTGTTCGGCAGTTCCTTCTCGATGAAGTCGGCGTAGGCCAGTTCGCTGACCCAGCGCACGCCGTGCACCAGGATGACCTTGTCGAAGCGTTCGTAGACGTCCGGGTCCTTGATGATGCTCATGAAGGGCGCCAGGCCGGTGCCCGTGCCGAACAGGAACAGGTGCTTGCCCGGCTTCAGGTCGTCCACGACCAGCGTGCCCACGGGCTTGCGGCTGACGAGGATGGTGTCGCCTTCCTTCAGGTGCTGCAGGCGCGACGTGAGCGGGCCGTTCTGCACCTTGATGCTGAGGAATTCGAGGTTTTCTTCGTAGTTGGCGCTGGCGATGCTGTAGGCCCGCAGCAGGGGCTTGCCTTCGACTTCCAGGCCGATCATGACGAAGTGGCCATTGTGGAACCGCAAGGCCGCGTCACGCGTGGTGGTAAAGGAGAACAGGGTGTCGTTCCAGTGGTGCACGCTCAATACGCGCTCGGTGTTGAAAGCAGCCATGTCTTATCTATTCAGGGCGGACACCCCCGGGCTTGGGGCCCGGCTCGCGCCGCGGGGTCATTCCGTACCGCACAAAGGACGCGGCCGGCATTAGGGTTGACCCTATTCTACAGGGTCTTGATGATAACTGCTCTCATTATTCCGTAATACCCTTATGCCGTATTGATGGGGATCAAGGGCGGGAACCTTCGACTTACTAATAGTTGAACGGCGCAAAGCTTCCTGTTATCGTCGCATGCCAATTTGATAATCATTTTCGTTAGCAGACCGCTTTTTAAGCAGCGGCAACGGGCCTCCTGTCGCGCCCGCCCGCTGCAGCCCTAGCCGGAGCACCTCGTCATGACCAAGCGTCCCCAATTGAAATCGCTGCTGCGCGCCCTGGCGCTGGCCGGCGCCGCCGCCTTCACCGTGTCGGCCAACGCCGCCGAGGAAGTCAGCCTGTACACGACCCGCGAGCCCAAGCTGATCCAGCCCCTGCTCGACGCCTTCACGAAGGAAAGCGGCATCAAGGTCAACACCGTGTTCGTCAAGGACGGCCTGCTGGAACGCGTCAAGGCCGAAGGCGCGAAGTCGCCCGCCGACGTGCTCATGACCGTGGACATCGGCAACCTGCTCGACCTGGTGGACGGCGGCGTGACGCAGTCGGTCAAGTCGCAGACCCTGGAATCGGTCATCCCCGCCAACCTGCGCGGCGCCGACGGCAAGTGGTACGCCCTGTCGCTGCGCGACCGCGTGCTGTACGTGGAAAAGGACCTGAAGCTGGAAAGCTTCCGCTACGAAGACCTGGCCGATCCCAAGTGGAAGGGCAAGGTCTGCATCCGTTCCGGCCAACACCCCTACAACACCGCGCTGGTCGCCTCCATGATCGCGCACGACGGCGCCGAAGCCACCGAAAAATGGCTGCGCGGCGTGAAGGCCAACCTGGCCCGCAAGGCCGCCGGCGGCGACCGCGACGTGGCTCGCGACATCCTGGGCGGCATCTGCGACATCGGCCTGGCCAATGCCTACTACGTCGGCCACATGAAGAACGCCGAGCCGGGCACGGACGCCCGCAAGTGGGGCGACGCCATCAAGGTCATCCGCCCGACCTTCGCCAACGCCAAGAGCGGCGGCACGCACGTGAACGTCAGCGGCGCCGCCGTGGCCGCCCACGCCCCCAACAAGGCCAACGCCGTCAAGCTGCTGGACTTCCTGGTTTCCGAACCCGCCCAGGCGCTGTACGCCCAGGCCAACTACGAGTATCCCGTCCGCAAGGGCGTGAAGCTGGATCCCGTCATCGCCAGCTTCGGCGAACTGAAGGTGGACCCGCTGCCCCTGACCGAGATCGCCAAGCATCGCAAGCAAGCCAGCGAACTGGTGGACAAGGTCGGTTTCGACAACTGATAGGCCCATGGACCGCCGCGCCTCGATGCGCGGCTCCGCCATGCGGCAGTGACGGACGCGCGGACGATTTTCAGGTCCGCGCGCAGGGCCTGCTCCCTTCTTTTCCGGGGGAGCAGGCCTTGCCATTGATGCAATCGACTTTGAAGCATGCATACAGATTCCTTGCCCCGGCCGCTGCGTCTGCGCTGGACTGAACGCGGGGCCGGCTGGCTGGCCGGCGCCGCCCTGATCGCGCTGGCCGTGCTCGCGCCCGTGCTGACGCTGGGCTGGTGGGCGCTGGGCGGCGAGCTCTCCCACTGGCAGCACCTTGCCAGCTACGTATTGCCCCAGGCGCTGGCCAATACCGCCGTGCTGCTGGCCGGCGTCGGCGTGGTGGTAACGTTGCTGGGCACCGGCGCCGCGTGGCTGGTGACCGCCTACGACTTCCCCACCCGCCGCGTCCTGACCTGGGCGCTGCTGCTGCCGCTGGCGGTGCCCACCTACATCATCGCCTTCGCCTACCTGGACCTGCTGCATCCCATCGGCCCCATACAGACCGCCATCCGCGCGCTGCTGGGCTACGACAGCCCGCGCCAGTTCCGCCTGCCCGACCTGCGCTCGATCTACGGCGCGATTTTCGTGCTGGGCTTCGTGCTGTACCCCTATGTGTACCTGAGCACCCGCGTCATGTTCATGACGCAGGCGGCCAGCCTGCTCGAAGCCGCCCGCACGCTGGGCGCCGGCCGCGTGGCGGTGTTCTTCCGCGTCGCCCTGCCCCTCGCGCGCCCCGCCATCGTGGTCGGCGTCAGCCTGGCGTTGCTGGAAACGCTGAACGACATCGGCGCCTCCGAGTTCCTCGGCGTGCAGACGCTGACGGTTTCGGTCTACACCACCTGGGTCACGCGCTCGGACCTGGCCGGCGCGGCCCAGATCGCGCTGACGATGCTGGCCATCGTGATCGGGCTGATCCTGCTGGAACGCCATGGGCGCAAGCGCCAGCGCTACGCCAATACCCAGCGCATGCGCCCGATGCAGCCGCGCCGCCTGCGCGGCCCGGCCGCCCTGGTCGCGACGGCCCTGGGCTGGATCCCGGTGCTGATCGGCTTCGTCGCCCCCGCGCTGTACCTCCTCGTCGAAACCTATAAGCGCCTGCACCTGGTGGGCGGCGTCTCGGACCAGTTGATCCGGGGCTTGAGCAATACGCTGATCGTGGCGTTCAGCGCCACCGTGGTCACGCTGGTGTGCGGCCTGGTGGTCGCCTGGGCGGGGCGCACCCTGCGAGAAAGCGCCGGCTTCAATCCCGGGCGCGCCTGCGCCCGCGTCGCCAGCCTGGGCTACGCGGTGCCCGGCACCGTGCTGGCCATCGGGCTGCTGACCCCGTTCGTCTGGATCGACACCGCGGTCGCCAAGGTGTTCGGCGGCGGCGGCCTGTTCCTGATGGGCTCGATGGGCGCGCTGGTGTGCGCCTATGCCATCCGTTTCCTGGCGATCTCCACCGGCGCGCTGGAAGCCGGGCTGGCGCGCATCCCGCCCTCGCTCGAACAGGCGTCGCGCCTGCTGGGCGAGAGCTCGGCGGGCACGCTGCGCCGCGTGCACCTGCCGCTGCTGCGCCCGGCGCTGGCGGCCAGCGCGCTGCTGGTCTTCGTGGACGCCATGAAGGAGCTGCCCGCGACGCTGCTGCTGCGCCCCATGAACTTCGACACCCTGGCCACCTGGCTCTACGCGGAAGCCGCCCGCGGCACGTACGAGGAAGGCGCCGTGGCGGCGCTGGCCATCGTGCTCGCCGGCCTCTTTCCCGTCATCCTGCTGGCGCGGACCAATCTGAAAATGGGACATTGATCATCGTGCCCGATCTGTTAGAAATCGATCACCTTTCCCTGGCCTACGACACGCCCGCCGGCCTGAAGCCCGTGGTGCAGGACCTGACCCTGGGCCTGCCCGTGGGGCACATCGGCTGCCTGCTGGGCGAATCCGGCTGCGGCAAGACCACCGTGCTGCGCGCCATCGCCGGCTTCGAGCCGGTGCGCGCCGGACGCATCCTGCTCGACGGCACGGTCATCTCCTCGCCCACCGTGCAGGTGGCGCCGGAACTGCGCCGCGTCGGCATGATGTTCCAGGACTACGCCTTGTTCCCGCACCTGACGGTGGCGCTCAACGTGGCCTTCGGGCTGCGCAAGCTGGCGCGCGCCGAGCGCGCCCGCCGGGTCGAGGAGATGCTGGAACTGGTGGGCCTGGCGCACGCCGCCAGCAGCTATCCGCACGAGATCTCCGGCGGCCAGCAGCAGCGCGTGGCCCTGGCGCGCGCGCTGGCGCCCTCGCCCGACCTGCTGCTGCTGGACGAGCCCTTCTCCAACCTCGACGTGGACACGCGCGAGCGCCTGGCCTTCGAGGTGCGCGACATCCTCAAGAGCACCGGCCACACGGCCATCCTGGTCACGCACAACCAGGCCGAGGCCTTCGCCATCGCCGACCGCATCGGCATCATGTCCAAGGGCCGCATCGCCCAATGGGACACGCCCTACAACCTGCATCACCATCCGGCCGACGCCTTCGTGCGCGACTTCATCCGCCGCGAGGCGCTGGAAGAGCGGCGCGAGCAGGCCTTCGCCCGCGGCCGCTGAACGGCGTGGCCGCGGTCAGTCCGCGGACAGTTTGACCTTCTGCGACAGGGCCTTGAAGGCTTCGTGCTGGCTGCGGGTCAGGCGCTCCACTTCCTGGGGCGTGGACCCGTAGGGCATGAAGCCGGCCTGCTCCAGCTTCTCCTTCACTTCCGGCAGGGCCAGCGCCCACTGGAACGCGTCGCTCAGCGCCTTCGTGGTCTCGGGCGTCATGCCCGCCGGCCCATAGACCGCGAACCACGGGTCCACCACCGCCGCTTCGTAGCCCAGCTCGGCCAGGGTCGGCACGTCCGGCAGCGCCGGCGCGCGCTTGCTGCCCGTGACCGCCAGCGCATGCACCTTGCCCGCCTTGATGTGCGGCAGCGACGCCGGCAGGTTGTCGAACATCACCGGCAGGTGCCCGCCCAGCAGATCGTTCAGCCCCTGGGCGCTGCCCTTGTACGGAATATGCTGCATGCCCGCGCCGGTCAGCTGGTCGAACATCACGCCGGCCAGGTGCATCGAGGTGCCCGTGCCCGGCGTGCCGAACGAGGTGCCCGGATGCTGCTTGGCATAGGCCACCAGGTCCTTGACGCTATCCACCTTCAAGGCCGGCCCGGTCTCCAGCACCACGGTGGACGCGCCCAGCATGCTGACGCCGGTGAAGTCCTTGGTGGGGTCGAAAGGCATGGACGGATAGACGAAGGGATTGAGCGCGTTCGTGGAGATCGCGCCGAAACCGATGGTGTACCCGTCGGGCGCGGCCTTGGCCACCGCGTCCATGCCGATGTTGCCGCCCGCGCCCGGACGGTTCTCGACGATGACCGGCTGGCCCAGCTTCTCGGCCACTTTCTGGCCGGCCGTGCGCGCCACCAGGTCGGTGGTGCCGCCCGCGGTATAGGGAACGATGAAGGTAATGGGCTTGGCCGGATAGCCTGCCGCGAGCGCCGACGAGGCGCCCTGGATCAGCGCCAGCGCGGCCAGGCCGCGCAGCGCGTTGACGGTATAGCGTTGCATGGTGTCTCCATCCCGGTTTGTTGTTGGGGTCGGGACGGGCATCATACCGCCGCCCGGCGGGCCGGGCGGTTCCGGGGCGCTAGGCGCGCGGCGGCGGCAGCGGGATGAACTCGGTTTCGTCGCCCGGCACGGTCTGGCCGAAGCGGTTGCGCTGCCAGTCTTCCTTGGCCTGCTCGATGCGGTCCTTGCTGCTGGAAACGAAGTTCCACCAGATGAAGCGCGGGCCGTCCAGCGGCTCGCCGCCAAGCACCGCGAAACGCGCGTCGGTACAGGCGCGGATCTGCACGGGGCGCCCCGGCGCGAACACGATCAGGCGGCCGCTCTCGAACACCTGCCCATCCACCTCGACCGAGCCGATCGCCAGGTAGGCGGCGCGCTCTTCGTGTTCGGCCGGCAGCACCGTGACGGCGCCGGCCTGCAGCTGCATGTCGCCATAGAACAGCGGCGAATGGGTCTTGACCGCGGAGGTCTTGCCGAACAGCGAGCCGGCCACGACCTGGGCGCGCACGCCCTCGCCTTCGACCACGGGCTGGGCATCCAGGCCATAGTGCGTGAAGCCGGGATCGGTTTCCTCGTGCTCCTTGGGCAGGCCGACCCAGATCTGCAGCCCGGCCAGGCGCTGCGCGGCCTGGCGACTTTCGGGCGATGAGCGTTCGGAGTGGACGATGCCGCGCCCGGCCGTCATCCAGTTCACCTCGCCGGGCAGGATGGTCTGGGTGTTGCCGGCGCCGTCGCGGTGCACCATCGAGCCTTCGTACAGGTAGGTCACGGTGGACAGGCCGATGTGCGGATGCGGCCGCACGTCGATGCCCGAGCCGGCGGCGAACTCGACCGGGCCCATGTGGTCCAGGAACACGAACGGGCCGACGGTGCGGCGCTGCGCCGAGGGCAGCGCGCGGCGGACTTCGAAGCCGCCGAGGTCGCTGCTGCGCGGCACCACCACGGTTTCGATCTGGCTATCGCCGGGTTGGGACAAGGTGGACATGGAATGCTCCTGTAGGTTGGCCTGCTTGGAGCCATGTTAAGGCTCCCGGGGACTTTACTGAACCGCCAGCCGGCCCGCCGCCAGAGGACGAGCCCGCCACGCATCGAAAACAAGGCCGGGCGGCGCATCGGACCGCCCGGCCGCCGGCCGTCAGGCCAGGTCGAACACCAGCACTTCGGCCTGGTCGCCGCCGGACAGCTCCACCCGCGTTTCATCGCTGATGGCGACCGCGTCGCCGGCCGACAGCGCGACGCCGTTGACCGTCAGGCTGCCGCGCGCCACGTGCACCCAGGCGCGGCGGCCGGGGGCCAGTTCCAGCGTGGCCGACTCGTCGCCGTCGAACAAGCCGGCATAGAGCCGCACGTCCTGATGGATCGTCATCGAGCCGTCGACGCCGTCGCCCGACACCAGGGCTTGCAGGCGGCCGCGCTTTTGCGCGTCGCTGAACGCCTTTTCTTCATACTCCGGCGCGATGCCGGTGACGTTCGGCTCGATCCAGATCTGCAGCATGTGCGTTTCCTTGTCGGCGCGCGGGTTGAACTCCGAGTGCATCACGCCGCGGCCGGCGCTCATCCGCTGCACATTGCCGGGCTGGATGGTGGAGCCGCTGCCCATGCTGTCCTTGTGCGCGATCGCGCCGTCCAGCACATAGGTGATGATCTCCATGTCGCGGTGGCCGTGCGTCCCGAAACCGCGGCCGGCGGCGATGCGGTCATCGTTGATCACGCGCAGCGCCCCGAAACCCATGTGGGCGGGATCGTAGTAGTTGGCGAACGAGAAGGTGTGGAACGAATCGAGCCACCCGTGGTTGGCGTGACCGCGTTCGGCGCTACGGCGAATGGTAAGCATCGTGGACTCCCTGTTTCAAATAAATGAATGGTCTTGCGGTGGCTGGCTTCCTTTCCTTCCGACTGGAAGCCGGGCTCTGCTCAACCGGCATGAATGACATTGTGCGCGTGCTTGGGGGTCGGTTCGGCGCTATGATTTGAAGAAACCATTCAAATTATTTGAATGACATTCCCGGAGCCCTCCCATGCAGCCGATCACGCCCGAATTGCTCATCCTGGTGGACGCGATCGCGCGCCATGGCAGTTTCGCCAAGGCGGCGCGCGAACTGAACAAGGTGCCCTCCGCCGTGACCTATGCGATCCGCAAGCTGGAAGACGGGCTGGACGTGCTGCTGTTCGACCGCTCGGGCCACCGGGCCGTGCTGACGCCGGCCGGCGAAACCCTGCTCAAGGATGGCCGCCACGTGCTGCAATCGCTGGACGACCTGGCCTGCCGGGTCAAGCGCATCGCCACGGGCTGGGAGGTGGAGCTGCGCATCGCGGTGAGCGCGGTGCTGCCCTGGCGGCCGCTGTACGACCTGGTCGAAGAGTTCCAGGCGCTGGGCAGCGCAACCACCCTGCGCTTTTCGACCGAAGTGCTGAGCGGCACCTGGGATGCGCTGACCTCGAACCGCGCCGACCTGGTGATCGGCGCGGGCGCCGCGGGCGAGCCGACCGGCCCCTACCGGTCGCAGACCATGGGCCAGGCGCAATTCGGCTTCTGCGTGGCGGCGCACCATCCGCTGGCGTCGGCGCCGCAACCCTTGAGCCGGGCCGACATCACGCGCTATTGCGCGGTAGTGGTGGCCGATACCTCGCGCAACCTGCCGCCGCAATCACGCGGCATCCTGGCCGAGCAGCCGACGCTGGTGATGCCGACGATGCAGGCCAAGATCGAGGCGCAGATCCGTGGATTGGGTTGCGGATACCTGCCGCTGACGCTGGCGGCGCCCTATCTGGCGCAGGGCGTGCTCGTGATCTGCGATACCGACGAGGGCATGTCGCTGACCGAGCACGTGGCGTATGCGTGGCGGGCGGAGGCGCCGGGAGAGGCGCTGAAGTGGTGGCTGCAGAAGCTGAAGTCGCCGCGCTTGTGCGAAGGGCTGCTCGGCATGGGGTGAGCGCAAGCCTTGCGAGGCGCGGGCGGCAAAGCGCCGCCCGCGGGTTTCACGGCGACGCGCCCTACTCGTCTTCGATGCCCAGCTCGCGCAGCTTGCGCGTGATGGTGTTGCGGCCGATGCCCAGGCGCGAGGCCGCTTCCACGCGGCGGCCGCGGCTGGCGTCCAGCGCGCTTTGCAGCAGGATCTTCTCGAACTGGCGCGTCAGCGTGGCCATGACGGCGGGCTCGCCGCGCTCCAGCCGGTACTGGGCGTCGCGCAGCAGCGAATCCTGCCAGTTGCGCGGCGCGCCCTCGTCGGCCGGCGCGGCGGCCGGCAGCACGGTGCCCACGCCCGCGATCGGCGCGGCCGGACGCGGCGCGGGGATCGCGTGCTGCTGATGCTCCATGGCGCGGATCTCCGGCGGCAGATCCGCCGGCTCCACCGTCTGGCCCGGCGCCATCACCGTGAGCCAGTGGCAGAAATTCTCCAGTTGGCGCACGTTGCCGGGGAAATCGAACTTGGTCAGCACCGCCAGCGCCTCGGGCGTCAGCCGCTTGACCGGCACACCCAGGGCGCGGGCGCTGGCGGTCAGGAAATGGCCGGCCAGCGCGGGAATGTCCTCCACGCGCTCGCGCAGCGGCGGCAGGCGCAGCCGGATCACGTTCAGGCGATGGAACAAGTCCTCGCGGAACAGCCCCTGCTCGACGCGCTGCTCCAGCGGCTGGTGCGTGGCGGCCACGATGCGCACGTCCACCCGCACCGGCTGCGCGCCGCCCACCCGATAGAAGCTGCCTTCGGCCAGCACGCGCAGCAGCCGCGTCTGGAGCTCGATCGGCATGTCGCCGATTTCGTCCAGGAACAGCGTTCCGCCGTGCGCTTCCTCGAAACGGCCGCGGCGCAGGGTATTGGCGCCCGTGAAGGCGCCGCGCTCGTGGCCGAAGAGTTCGGCTTCGAGAAGATCGCGCGGAATGGCCGCCGCGTTCAGCGCCACGAAGGGGCCGCCGGCGCGCACGCCGTGCCCGTGCAGGGCGCGGGCCACCAGTTCCTTGCCGGTCCCGGATTCGCCGGTGATCAGCACGGTGACCTTGGATTGCGCCAGCCGGCCGATGGCGCGGAACACTTCCTGCATGGCGGTGGACGAGGACTGCGTCATCATCCAGCGCTCGTTGTTCTGCGCCGACTCGCCCTGCCCTTCGGGGGTTTCGGGCGGGGTCGATTCCTGCATGGCGCGCTGGATCAGCGCCACCGCCTCGTTCACGTCGAACGGCTTGGCCAGGTAGTCGAACGCGCCGCCCTGGAAGGCGGACACGGTGCTGTCCAGGTCGGCGAAGGCCGTCATCACGATCACCGGCAGGCCGGGATGGCGCTCCTTGAGCTGCCGCAGCAGTTCCAGGCCATTGCCGCCGGGCATGCGGATATCGGACACCAGCGCGACCGGGGTTTCGCGCGACAGCGCCTCCAGCACGTCGGCCGACTGGGAAAAACTGCGGGTGGGGACGCCGGCACGGGCCAGCGCCTTTTCCAGGACCCAGCGGATGGCCTGGTCATCATCGACGATCCATACGGGTTTCATCAGTGTGCAGGCTCCATCGGAAGGACCAGGCGAAACTCGGTGCGCCCCGGTCGGGATTCAAATTCGATGATGCCGCCATGCTGCTGCACGAAGTCCTGCGCCAGGCTCAGGCCCAGGCCGGTGCCGCCGGCGCGCGCCGTGACCAGCGGATGGAAGATGCGGTCGCGGATGTGGTCCGGCACGCCGGGGCCGTTATCGATGATGGACAGCACCAGCGCCAGGCGGTGCTGCTTGTGCGCCAGCATGACCTGCCGCGCCACGCGCGTGCGCAGGGTGACGACACCGGGTTCGGTTTGCGGCCCCTGGGGCCGGGCGACCAGTTCCTGGGCGGCGTTGCGCGCCACGTTCAGGACGGCCTGCATCAGGCGGGCGGCATCGCCCTTCAGGTCGGGCATCGACGCGTCGTAGTCGCGCAGCAGCGTGACTTCGTTGCGGAACTCGGCCTGGATCAGCGCGCAGACGCGCTCGCAGATCTCGTGGATATTCACCGGCCGCGCATTCAGCGGGACGCGTTGCGGGCCGCTCAGGCGGTCCACCAGCGCCTGCAGGCGGTCGGCTTCGGAAATGATGACCTGGGTGTACTCGGCCAGGGCCGCGCTGGGCAGCTCGGCTTCCAGCAATTGCGCGGCGCCGCGCAGGCCGCCCAGGGGATTCTTGACTTCATGCGCCAGGTTGCGCAACAGCTCGCGGTGCGCCTCGATCTCGTCGACCAGCCGGTGGTTGCGGTCGGCCAGCACGCGCTGCTCGATTTCGCGCGTTTCGATCAGGACGGGCCAGCGCTGGCCCGTCAGCCCCACCGTCGTCACCGACACTTCCACGGATTCCGTGGCGCGGCGCAGGGACGCCAGCTGCCTGACGTCGGCATAGCGGCCGGCGGCGGCGCGGTCGATGGAGGATTGGATGTTTTCCGGACTGTCGAACAGCGTCGCGGCGGAGTGCCCGTTCAGTTGCTTGCGCGAGCGGCCGAACAAGTCTTCGGCGGCCGCGTTGGCGTATTCGATATGACCGCGCTCGTTGACCAGGAAAACGGACGTGGCTAGCAGATCGAGAGCTTCTACATTCATTTTTCAACATACCCGAATGTGAGGGGAAAGCGGAGCGCGACGTCGCCGGAAGCCGGCGCCCTGCCCGCCGGGCCTGGGGCCTGGCGGACAGTTTGTCGATCCGCGGTCTGGCGGTGCGCGTGGTGCGGGCCCTGGTTTCTGCCTACATCATCGCGCTCCCCCAGCCACAGCCTCGCGATCAGAGACTGTAGTACATGTCGAACTCGACCGGGTGCGTCGTCATGCGCAGGCGGTTCACATCGGCCATCTTCAGGTCGATGTAGGCCGACAGCATGTCGTTGCTGAACACGCCGCCGCGGGTCAGGAACTCGCGGTCGCCGTCCAGGGCTTCCAGGGCCTGTTCCAGCGAGGAGCAGACGGTCGGGATCTTCGCGTCTTCTTCCGGCGGCAGGTCGTACAGGTTCTTGTCGGCCGGATCGCCCGGGTGGATCTTGTTCTGCACGCCGTCCAGGCCGGCCATCATCAGGGCCGAGAACGCCAGGTACGGGTTGGCCAGGGGGTCCGGGAAGCGCGCTTCGACGCGGCGGCCCTTCGGGTTGCCGACGTACGGAATGCGGATCGAGGCCGAACGGTTGCGGGCCGAGTAGGCCAGCTTGACCGGGGCTTCGTAGTGCGGGACCAGGCGCTTGTACGAGTTGGTGCCGGGGTTGGTGATGGCGTTCAGCGCGCGGGCGTGCTTGATGATGCCGCCGATGTAGTACAGCGCGAATTCCGACAGGCCGGCGTAGCCGTTGCCCGCGAACAGGTTCTGGCCGTCCTTCCAGATCGACTGGTGCACGTGCATGCCCGAGCCGTTGTCGCCGACGATGGGCTTGGGCATGAAGGTGGCGGTCTTGCCGTAGGCGTGGGCCACGTTGTGAATGATGTACTTGGTGATCTGCGTCCAGTCGGCGCGCTGCACCAGCGTGCTGAACTTGGTGCCGATTTCGAGCTGGCCGGCGCCGGCCACTTCATGGTGGTGCACTTCGACCGGCACGCCCATCTGTTCCATCAGCAGGCACATTTCCGAACGCATGTCCTGGAAGGAATCGACCGGGGGCACGGGGAAGTAGCCGCCCTTCACGGCGGGGCGATGGCCGGTGTTGCCGCCTTCGAAATCCAGGCCGGTGGACCAGGAGGCCTCTTCCGACTTGATCTTGACGAAGGTGCCCGACATGTCGGTGTTCCAGCTCACGCCGTCGAACACGAAGAATTCGGGTTCCGGACCGAAGTAGGCGGTGTCGCCCAGGCCGGAGGACTTGAGGTAGGCTTCGGCGCGCTTGGCCAGCGAGCGCGGGTCGCGGTCATAGCCCTTCAGGTCGGAGGGTTCGACGACGTCGCACGACAGGATCAGGGTCGGTTCTTCGCGGAACGGATCCAGGTTGCCGGTCGAGCAGTCGGGGATGAGGAGCATGTCGGACGCTTCGATGCCCTTCCAGCCCGGGATCGAGGAGCCGTCGAAAGCCTGGCCGCTTTCCAGCTTGTCTTCGTCGATCTGGCTGGTGGGCACGGACACGTGGTGCTCACGGCCAACCGTATCGGTGAAGCGGAAATCCACGAATTTGACTTCGTTGTCGGCGATCTGTTTCAGGACGTCTTTCGGGCTTGCCATGTCATCTCCATTAGATAAAAAGGTCGAGGGCCTTGCCCGTCGACTGGCATAAACCAAGGAAGCAATATGCGTGCCAGGTTTTCCTCCGGGTTTCCCGGAGGGTGGCTTGGGGCTCAGGGGAAAATGTAGCACCATATTGGTGCAAAGCATGGGGCATGATTGCCCCATCGTGGTGCGAAAACGCTACAGGAACATTTCCTGCAGGTCATTGAGGAAGCGCCAGCCCAGGGGCGTCGCCCGCAGGCGGGTCGGATCGGCGTCCAGCAGGCCCCGTTTCGAGGCTGCCTCCAATTGGTGCGCGATAACGGCCAGCGACAAGCCGGTGCGCTCGTCGAAGGTCGAGGAAGCCACCCCGTCCTTCAGGCGCAGCGCGTTCAGCATGAATTCGAACGGCAGTTCATCCGGGCCGACCTGCCGGCTTTCCGCGATATGGCTGCCGTCGCGCGCCATCGCGGCCTGCATCCAGGAGTCCGGGCCGCGCAGCCGCGCTTCGCGCACGATGCGGTCGTGGAAGGACAGCTTGCCGTGGGCGCCCGGGCCGATGCCCAGGTAATCGCCGAACTCCCAGTAATTCAGATTGTGCCGGCAGCGGGCGCCGGGCCGGGCATAGGCCGACACCTCGTAGCGCGCCAGGCCCGCCGCGGCCAGTTCCCCCTCCACCGCTTCCTGCATGGCGGCGCTGGTGTCGTCGTCCGGCAGGTCTTCGGGCGGGAATTTGGCGAAGACAGTGTTGGGTTCCATGGTCAGGTGGTAGAGCGACAGATGCTCGGTGCCGAACGCCACGGCCTGGCGCAGATCGGCCACACAGGCGTCCAGCGTCTGGCCCGGC
The DNA here is from genome assembly GCF_001571365.1 of Achromobacter denitrificans NBRC 15125. Lineage (GTDB taxonomy): Bacteria > Pseudomonadota > Gammaproteobacteria > Burkholderiales > Burkholderiaceae_B > Achromobacter > Achromobacter denitrificans. The sequence continues at coordinate 118,265 of NZ_BCTQ01000014.1, forward strand.
AGCGCGAACATCACGTCCAGGTTCACGCGCGGCACGGCGCGCTGCGCCATTTCGATGGCCGCCCGCGCCTGGGCCGAATCATGGATGCGGCCCAGCTTTTTCAGCTGGGCATCGTCGAAGCTCTGGATGCCCAGCGAGAATCGCGTGACGCCGCTGGCGGCGTAGTCCCGGAAGCGGCCGGCCTCGGCCGTGCCCGGGTTCGCTTCCATGGTGATCTCGGCGTCGGGCCAGAGGTTCAGGTAGGCGCGCAGCATGGCCAGCAGCTCGTCCAACCCGGCCGACGACAGCAGGCTGGGCGTGCCGCCGCCGATGAAGACGGACACCACCTGCCGCCCCCAGATGGAAGGCAGGGCCTGCTCCAGGTCGCTGCGCAGCGCGTCCAGGTAGGCGCGCTCGGGGATGCCTTCCCCGGGCGCGGCGTGTGAATTGAAATCGCAGTACGGGCATTTGCGCACGCACCACGGCACGTGCACGTAGATCGACAGCGGCGGCAGGCTGCTCAGCGTGGCGCCGGCCGGCGGTTTCGGGCGCGACGACGGCGCGCCCATGTCGTTGCGGATGGGAATGATGATGGACATGCGTGATTCCTGGACCTGGCGCCGCGCGGCGCCCTCGTCAAGCCTGGCTCAGCTTGCCGAGCAGTTCGCGCAGCGCGCGGGCGCGATGGCTGACCCGGTTCTTTTCCTCGGGTTCGAGGGACGCGGCGGTCAGGGCCATGTCGGGCAGGTAGAAATGCGGATCGTAGCCAAAGCCGTTGGCGCCTTCGGGCTGGTCGATGATCTCGCCATGCCACAGGCCCTCCCCGATGAGCGGCCGGGGATCGTTTTCCGAACGCACCAGGGCCAGCACCGCCACGTACCAGGCGCTGCGGTCGGCCACGCCGGCCAGGCGGCTCACCAACAGCGCATTGTTGGCCTGGTCGGACTTTTCGCCGCCGTTCATCTGGGCATAGCGCGCCGAATACACGCCCGGGCCGCCGTCCAGCGCGGCCACGCACAGGCCGGAATCGTCGGCCAGCGCCGGCAGGCCGGTCAGGCGGCTGGCGTGGCGGGCCTTGGCCAGCGCGTTTTCGACGAACGTAACGTGCGGCTCTTCGGCTTCGGGCACGCCCAGCTCGCCCTGGGGCACCAGTTCGATGCCCAGGGGCGCGAACAGGGCCGAGAATTCGCGCAGCTTGCCGGCGTTGTTGGACGCCAGCACGACGCGGCGCAGGGAATCGGGAATCTTGGGAGAAGTCATGGGCAAATTGTATAGGCGGCGGCCCGCAAGCGCCGCCCGCGCGCCCAATACCCCTCCCGCCCGGCGGGACAAGATGGAAATCGTTGTTGACAGGCGTATGGCGTCGGCTGAATATGACGCGCCAGTCGTCGGCGCAACAACGCAGACATATTTTGTTGTCAATATGGCCAACTTGTCACTGATCGTATCTGAACGCACCGGCGATGGATCCCATTCACGCTTTGCCCCGGCCGGCTTCGGCCCGCGCGCCCACCTCCAACCGGGACCGCGCGTCCACGCACGTGAACCTCGCCGGAATCCTCCGCGAACGGTTGCTGCGCCCGCGATTCCAACCCGTCGTCGACCTGTCCCATAGCCGCGTCTACGGCCATGAGAGCCTGATCCGCGGGCCGGCGGACACCGCCCTGCACTTCCCCGACGCCCTCTTCGCCGAAGCCCGCCGCCAGGGCCTGCATCCGCAGCTGGAACTGGCCAGTTTCCGCGCCGGCGCCCAGGGCTTCCAGCGGCACGACGCCGCCGGCATGCTGTTCCTGAACCTGTCCGGCTCGGCGCTGATCCATTACTGGACCCTCTGGGGCGAGGAAATGCCCCAGCGGCTGCTGAAAGACTGCGATCTCGCGCCGTCCAGCATCATCGTGGAATTGACCGAGCAGGACCCGCTCTCGGAACACATGGACGAAGTGGCCAGCGCCTTCGCCTGCCTGCGCGAGCATGGCATGCGCGTGGCGCTGGACGACTACGGCGTGGGCAATTCCAATCTCCAGCTCTGGGCCGAGATGCAGCCCGACCTGGTCAAGATCGACCGCTATTTCTTCGACGGCATCGGCCAGGACGAGCGCAAGCAGAACATGGTGCGCGCCATCCTGAAGGTAGCGCAGCATCTGGGCACCGCGGTCGTGGCCGAGGGCATCGAAACCGCCGAGGACCTCGCCGTGGTCCGCGAACTGGACATACGCTACGCCCAGGGCTGGTTCCTGGGACGGCCCGACGAAACCCTGCTGACCGAACTGGCGCCGCCCCTGCGCGATTCGCTGCGGCAGCGGACCCAGGCGGCCGCGCCGCAGCGCTCCGCCGGCGGCACCGCGGCCAGCCTGCGCGTCCAGGCGCCGGCCGCCCTGCTGTCCGAGCACACCAACGACGACGTGCACCGCCTGTTCATCGAGCACAAGGACATGCATGCCGTGGCGGTGGTGGACGCGGACAACCGCCCGGTCGGCATCATCAACCGGCGCGACTTCCTGGAGCACTACGCCCAGCGCTACACGCGCGACCTGTTCGGGCGCGACGCCTGTTCGACCTTCATGAACGCCCAGCCGGTGCTGGTGGACCTGAACGTGTCCATCGACCAATTGAGCCACGTGCTGATCTCCGAGGACCAGCGCTACCTGATGGACGGCCTCATCATCACCCGCGACGGCCGCTACGACGGCCTGGCCACCGGCGAAACCCTGGTGCGTTCGGTGACCGAGATGCGGATCGAGGCGGCGCGCTACGCCAACCCGCTCACCTCGCTGCCCGGCAACATCCCCATCAGCCGCCATATCGCCACCCTGCTAGACGACGCGGACGACTTCACGATCTGCTACGGCGACCTGAACAATTTCAAGCCCTTCAACGACGTCTACGGCTACTGGCGCGGCGACGACATGATCATGCTGACCGCCGAGGTCATCAAACGCCACTGCGACCCGCAGCGGGACTTCGTGGGCCATGTGGGCGGAGACGATTTCGTGGTGCTGCTGCGCAGCCCGGACTGGATGGACCGCGCCCGCCGCATCATCGCGGAATTCAACGAGCGCGCCATGGACCTGTACGACGACGCGGGGCGCCGCAATGGCGGGATCGAGGCCGAGGACCGCTACGGCGTGCCCCGCTTCTTCCCGTTCGTGACGCTGGGAGTGGGCGCCCTCACCGTCACGCCCTCCCTATGCGAGCGCATCCGCCCGGAGGACATCGCCTCGGCCGCCGCCCACGTCAAGCACAAGGTCAAGCACGGGAACCTGTCTCTGGTGACCGAGCGCTACGCCGGCGCCCCCCTGCCGCAACTCGACAGCTGAAGCCTGCGCCGCGCCGGCCGGCGCGGCGATCCGGAATACCGCCACCGCCCGCCGCAGCCCTTGCGCCTGGGCTTCCAGGGCGGCGGCCGCGGCGGCGGTCTCCTCCACCATGGCAGCGTTTTCCTGCGTGGACCGCTCGATATCGGCCACCGCGTCGTTCACCGAAGCAATGCCGGCCGCCTGCTCCGCGGTGGCGCTGGAGATCTCGGCCACGATCTGCGTCACGCGGTCCACCGACAGCACCATGTCGCGCATGGTGTCGCCGGCCAGGCCGACCTGGCGCACGCCTGCCTCCACCCGCGAGGCGGAGTCCTCGATCAGGCCCTTGATCTCCTTGGCCGCCTGCGCGCTGCGCTGGGCCAGCGAGCGGACCTCGCCCGCCACCACCGCGAACCCCTTGCCCTGCTCGCCCGCGCGCGCGGCTTCCACCGCCGCGTTCAGCGCCAGGATGTTGGTCTGGAAGGCGATGCTGTCGACCACGCCGACGATTTCGCCGATGCGCCGGGCGCTCTCGGCGATGCCGCGCATGCTTTGCACCACCTCGTCGACGGCCTGCCCGCCGCGCTGCGCGAGCTGCGTGGCGCCCAGCGCCTGGCGGCTGGCCTGGTCGGCGTTGCCGGCCGTCAACTGGACCGTATGCGCCAGCTGCATTAGATTGGCGGCGGCTTCCTGCAGCGAGCCGGCCTGGCGCGCCGTGCGGTCCGACATATCGGCGCCGCCCGCCGCGATCTCGCCCGATCCCGTATGGATTTCCTCCACCCCATGCCGCACGGACGCGACCGCGGCCGACAGGCCGGTCTGCATGCGCCGCATGGCCGAATACAGCACGCCGATCTCATTGTCGCCGCGCATGGCGATGGCGCCCGTGAGATCGCCGTCCGCGATCCGGTCGAAGTGGGCGCCAGCCTCGTTCAGCGGCCGCAGGATGCCGCGGCGAAACGCCAGCCGGATCAGGAGCGCCAGCAGCAGCACCATGCCCAGCACGCCCGCCGCCACCGCGATCACGCGCTCCAGGGTGAGGCTGGCGCCGGCCACCGCCGCCTGCCCCTGGGCCCGGGCATAGGCCTGGTAGGCGTCGGCCTGCTTGACGTAGGCCGCGCCGCTGCCCGGCAGCACCTTGTCCACCAGCCGGTTCACCTCGATGCCGTTCCAACCCTTGATGGCGGCCAGCATCGGCGCCAGGGTCTTGTCCGCGAAGGCGGTGTGGGCCGCCAGCACCTGCTCGAACAGCGGCGCGCCCTGCGCGCCGGCATCCGGATTCGCTCGCAGGCGCGCCAGGCTGGCCGCGGCCTGCCCGAGCAGCGCGTCGGCCTGCGCCAGCGACTGGTCGCGCGCCTCTTCCAGCCCGCCCTCCATGGCGGTCTTGGCGTCGGTCAGCGCAGCGCGCGCCTGGAACAGCCGGCTCGTCATGTCCGCCAGGTCGCTGGCCCGCTCGATGCTGCCGCGCCCCAGCGCCTCGATATCGGCGCGATTGTCGCGCAGCACGGCGATGCCGGCCGCCGCCGCCAGGGCGAACAGCGCCACAAACAACGCAAGAATGGCCGACACCGCCGTCGTGACCCTGATGTTTTTCCGCATATCCGTCCGTGTATCACCTCGCCGCCCGCGGCGGCCTCGGCGGGATTATGGACACCCAGTTTGGCAATTTCTTGACACAACCCCGCCGCCCCGCTGACAAACTCCCGTCATGAAAGCGCGCTTTTGCGAAGAGGAACCCCGTATTAACGAATTGTGAATTGGCAGGGACGGCGGCTTGCGGCACATTCAACCCTGTACCGAACCCTTATCCATCAGATACAGCCACATGCCCAACGCCTCCCACGCCTACCAGGACATCCGCGAAGCCGTGCGCGATCTCTGCGCCCAGTTCCCCTCCGAATACTTCCGCAAGGTCGACGAAGAACGGGGCTACCCCGAAGCGTTCGTCCGCGCCCTGACCGAAGCGGGCTGGCTGGCCGCCCTGATTCCGCAGGAATACGGCGGCTCGGGCCTGGGCCTGACCGAGGCCTCGGTCATCATGGAGGAAATCAACCGCAGCGGCGGCAACTCCGGCGCCTGCCACGGCCAGATGTACAACATGGGCACGTTGCTGCGCCACGGCTCGGAGGCCCAGAAGCGCGAGTACCTCCCCCGCATCGCGGCCGGCGAACTGCGCCTGCAATCCATGGGCGTCACCGAGCCCACCACCGGCACCGACACCACCAAGATCAAGACCACCGCGGTCAAGCGCGGCGACCGCTACGTGATCAACGGCCAGAAGGTCTGGATCTCGCGAGTGCAGCACTCGGACCTGATGATCCTGCTGGCCCGCACCACCCCGCTGGAGCAGGTCACCCGCAAGTCGGAAGGCATGTCGATCTTCCTCGTGGACCTGCATCACGCCGTCAAGCACGGCATGACGATCCGGCCCATTCCCAACATGGTCAACCACGAGACCAACGAACTGTTCTTCGACAACCTCGAAATCCCCGAAGACAACCTGATCGGCGAGGAAGGCAAGGGTTTCAAGTACATCCTCGACGGCCTCAACGCCGAACGCACCCTGATCGCCGCCGAGTGCATCGGCGACGGCTACTGGTTCGTGGACAAGGTCACCGCCTACGCCAAGGAACGCATGGTCTTCGGCCGCCCCATCGGCCAGAACCAGGGCGTGCAGTTCCCCATCGCCCGCGCCCACATCAACGTGGAAGCCGCCAGCCTCATGCGCTACGAAGCCTGCCGCCTGTTCGACGCGCACGAGCCCTGCGGCGCCCAGGCCAACATGGCCAAGCTGCTGGCGGCCGACGCCTCCTGGGAAGCGGCCAACGCCTGCCTGCAGTTCCATGGCGGCTTCGGCTTCGCCAACGAGTACGACGTCGAGCGCAAGTTCCGCGAAACCCGCCTCTACCAGGTTGCCCCGATCTCGACCAACCTGATCCTGTCCTACGTCGCCGAACACATCCTGGGCCTGCCCCGCTCCTTCTGACCCGCCCGCCATCCATGACCGCTGCCAAAGACACCCCGCACCTGAGCGCCGAACTCGCGGCCTTCGCCGCCAACCTGCGCTACGAAGACATCCCCGCGCCGGTCCTGCGCCGGGCCGAAGACCTGCTGCTGGACTGCCTGGCCTCCATCCTGGCCGGCGCCTCGGCCCGCGCCGTGCAAGCCATCGACCGCTACGCGGCCGCCATGGGCCCGGCCACCGGCGACAGCGAAGTCCTCATCACCCGCCGCCGCACCACGCCGCTGTTCGCCGCCATGGTGAACGCGGCGGCGGCCCACGTGGTCGAGCAGGACGACGTGCACAACGGCTCCGTGTTCCACCCCGCCGCGGTCGTGTTCCCGCCGGCGCTGGCCGTCGCGCAGGCCCTGGGCCGCTCCGGCCGCGACCTCCTGGTGGCCGCCGTGGCCGGCTACGAAGTGGGCATCCGCGTGGGCGAGTTCCTCGGCCGCTCGCACTACAAGATCTTCCACACCACCGGCACCGCCGGCACGCTGGCGGCCGCCGTCACCGCCGGGCGCCTGCTCAACCTGTCTCCCGAGGCCATGCTGAACGCGCTGGGCTCGGCCGGCACGCAGGCCGCCGGCCTCTGGGAATTCCTGCGCGACGCCGCCGACTCCAAGCAACTGCACACGGCCAAGGCCGCCGCCGACGGCATCACCGCCGCCTACCTCGCCCAGGAAGGCTTCACGGGCGCGCGCCACATCCTCGAAGGCCCGCAAGGCATGGCCGCCGGCATGTCCACCGACGCCGACCCCAGCCGCCTGTGCGACCGCCTCGGCGAACGCTGGGCGCTGGCCGAAACCTCGTTCAAGTTCCATGCGTCCTGCCGCCACACGCATCCGGCCGCGGACGCGCTGCAGCAGGCCCTGCGGGACAACAACCTGACCGAAGCCGACATCGAACGCGTGGTCGCCCACGTTCACCAGGGCGCCATCGACGTGCTCGGCCCGGTCGTGAATCCCCAGACCGTGCACCAGTCCAAGTTCTCCATGGGCACCGTGCTGGCCCTGATCGCCCGCCAGGGCCGCGCCGGCCTGGCCGAATTCGACGCCGGCCTGGACGACCCCGGCGTGGCCACCTTCCGCGGCAGGGTCGAAATGGAGCTGGATCCGGAAGTCGACGGCGCCTATCCGCAGCGCTGGATCGGCAAGGTCACCGTCTACACCCGCGACGGCCGCAAGCTGCACAGCCGCGTGGACGAGCCCAAGGGCGATCCGGGCAACACGCTCAGCCGCGCCGAGATCGAGGACAAGACCCTCAGCCTGGGCCGCTATGCCGGCGCCGCGACCGAAGCCGAGCTGCGCGGCCTGATCGACGCCATCTGGGGGCTGGAGAAGCAGGAACGCATCGGCGCCCTGCTGCCGCCCGCCGCCTGAGAACGCGAGGGCCGCGGCACAGGCGCCGCGGCCCCTCGCGCGCGTCCGCCGGCGATGCTTCCTCGCCGCCGGCGCCGGCCTCTAGCCTCAGGTCGCGCCAGGTTCTATGCCCGCCGCTTGCAGCAGCGCCTTCCAGCGCGCCACCTCCGATTGCAGCAGTTCGGCCGAGCCCTTCAGGGATCGATGTTCCGCCGTCGGCACCGCCACCCCCATTTCCGCGTAGCGCGCCTGGATCTCCGGGCTGTGCAGGACCTGGTTGAGGGAAGCGTTGAGCTGCTCGGCCACCGCCGCGGGCACGCCCTTGGGCACCAGCACCATGTTCCAGATGTCGTAGTGCAGGTCGGGATAGGACGTCTCGCTGGTGGCCTGCACCCCGGGCAGCACCTTCACGCGTTCGCCGCGCAGCACCACCAGGCCCTTGATCTTGCCCGACGAAATCGAACTGACCGCCGTGCTGCTGCTCTCCACCGTATAGTCGATGTGGCCGGCCATCACGTCCGCCGTCGCCTGCGCCGCGCCGCGGTAGTGGATCGGAAGGATGTTCACGCCGATGGCCGCGTTCAGCAGGATGCCGCCGAGGAACGACCCCGATCCCACGCCGGCCGTGCCGAAGTTCATGGTGCCCTGGTTGGCCTTGGCGTAGGCCACGAATTCGTCGAACGTCCTGGCCGGCAGGCCTGCCCGCACCGATAGCACCTGGGGCGCGTCGCCGACCGAAGCCAGCGGAACGAAATCCGTGAGCACGTTGTAGCTCAGGTTCTTGTAGAGCGAAGCGTTCGCGGCCAGCGTGCCCACGTTGCCCAGCAGCAGCGTATAGCCGTCGGCGGCCGAGCGCGCCGCCCTGGACTGGCCGACCGAGCCTCCGGCGCCCGGCACGTTCTCGACCACCACGCTCTGCTTGAGCTGCCGGGCCAGGCCTTCGGCCAGGGCGCGGGCGAGCACGTCGGTCGCTCCGCCCGCGGTGAAGGGCACCAGCAGCGTCAACGGCCGGCTCGGATAGGTATCGGCCTGCGCGGCGCCCGCCGCCAGCGCCGTCGCGAACAGAATCGTCCGGACGAGCGCTCTCCCCCATGTCTTTCGATAGGTCATCATTGTCTCCGTTGTCGTAGTGCGCGGCGGCCCTCCGTCCGCCGCGGGCGCATCAGCCGGGAATCGGCCTACGCCTTCTTTGCCGCGCGCGCATCCAGCACTTCCTTGGCCACGCGGAATCCGTCCACCGCCGCCGGCATGCCGCAATAGCAGGCGGCATGCAGCAGGATTTCCTGCAATTCCGCGCGCGTCCAGCCGTTGTTCAGCAGCCCGTTGATGTGCAGCGCCAATTCATGGCGCCTGCCCGTCGCCACCAGCACGCTCACCGTGACCAGGCTGCGGTGCTTGGCGCTCAACCCCGGGCGGCCCCAGACGGCGCCCCAGGCCAGCCCCGTGACGGCTTCCTGCAAGGGCGCGAAGAAATCGTCTTCCCGCGCCCGCGCGATCGACTGGTCCACGTAGTCGTCGCCCAGCGTCGCGCGCCGGTTGCGATGGCCCGCCGCCACGGTTTCGGGCGTGACGGGATTGAATTCCTTATTGCTGTCCATGCCATACTCCAAGAGAAAAATGCGCGCCCTAGCGCACGATATTGACGAGCGCCCCGCCGTCCACCGGCAGCTCCACGCCAGTAATGAATCCCGCTTCGTCCGAAGCCAGGAACACCGCGGCATTGGCCACGTCCCAGGCCGTGCCCATGCGCGCCCGCAGCGGCACCCGCGCATTGCGCTCGGCCACCACATCCTCGCGAGCGCGGCCGAAAACGCTGGCCCGCGTGTCCACCGCCATGGGGGTATCGAGCAGACCGGGAAGAATGGCGTTCGCCCGGATGCCGTGCTCGGCGTTTTCGATCGCGAGCTGCTTGGTATAGGCCACCATGGCCGCCTTGGTCGCCTTGTAGGCCACCCAGGGATAGCGCTGCCAGGCCGAGACCGAGGAAATGTTCAGGATCACGCCCGCGCCCTGGCGGCGCATGATGGGCAGCACGTGCTTGCCCGCCATCACGCAACCGCGCAGATTGATCTGGCAGATCAGGTCGAAGGCTTCCTCCGTGATCTCGGTGGGGCTGCCATCCCCGCCCGCCACGCTGATGCCGACGTTGTAGTGCAGGATGTCGATGCGGCCCCAGCGCTCGACCGCCGCCCGCAGGGCCGCCGCGATATCGTCTTCCCGCCGCACGTCGGCCTGCCACGCCAGGCAATCCGCGGCGCCCTCGCCCACCGCGATGGCGCGGGTTTCCTCGGCCGAGGCCAGGTCCCGGTCCACCGCCAGCACGCGGGCCCCTTCCTGCGCGAACCGCAGCACGGTCGCCCGGCCATTGCCCATGGTCATGCCGGCGCTCTGTCCCGCGCCGATCACGACCGCCACCTTGTTCTCCAAACGCATGGTGCTTCCTCTTTTCATGTTCACGCCCGCGCCGCCTTGCGCCGGCTGCGCACTTCCACGCCCGACCACGTTTCCATGTAGCGGATGAGCGCGGTGAAATCCAGGTCCGCGCCGCCTTGCGTCAGCGCGAACTCCCATATCTGGCGCACGTTCTGCCCCATCCACATCGGCACCTGCAAGGCCTCGGCCTCCTTCAGCCCCAGCGATACGTCCTTGTGGATGGTGCGGATGCTGGCCCCGTAGTCGAACGTGCCGGTCAGGACGGATTGGGGGATCTTGTCCACCGTCGCGCTATTGCGGCCGGTGCTGACGTTGATGATCTCCACCATCTGGTCGGGGTCCAGGCCGGCCTTGGCGCCCAGCACGAGCGCCTCGTAGGCCGAGGCCATGTTGGCCGCCGAGATCAGGTTGTTGACCAGCTTCATCATCTGCGCCATGCCCGGCTCGGCCCCGACCTCGAACACGCGCTTGCCCAAGCGCTGCAACTGAGGGCGCACGCCGGCCAACGCCTCGGCGCCCCCCGCGGCCATGATCGACAACGTGCCCGCGTCGGCGCCGCGGGGGCCTCCGCTGACCGGCGCGTCCACCACCAGCACGCCGCGCGGCTGCAACTCCCGCGCAATGGCCTGCAAGGCGCCGCGGCCGATCGTCGACGTTTCCACGTAGATGCGCAGGGCCTTGCCGGCGCCGGCCTCCTTCGCCACCGCCATGCTCACCTCGGCGCCGGGCAGGCAGGCATATACCGTCGCGGCCGCATCCGCCACCGCGCCCGCGCTGCCATGCCCGATCGCGCCCAGCGCGGTCAGCTCGGCGACCCGCGCCGCGTCCGGGTCGTACACGTGCAGCGTCACGCCGCCCGCGACCAGCCGGCGCGCCAGCGCCCCGCCCATCGCGCCCAGCCCCACGAATCCCGCCACTTCCTGTTCCGCCATCTCGTTCCCCTGTTTGAAGCCGGCGGCGGCGCGCGCCGCCGGCGGATACCCGCGCCCTTACTCCGCGGTCATGCCCAGCGTCTTGATCTGCGCGCCCAGGGTGACGTAGTCGTCGCGATACATTTTGTCGAAGTCCGCGGCCGACCCCACTTGCGTGACCATGCCCTGTTCGAGCAGGGTCCGCTGCATGTCCGGCGTCCGCAGGACTTTGTTCACCGCGCCATTGAGCTTCTCCACGATGTCGCGCGGCAGGTCGGCCGGGCCGAACAGGCCGTACCAGGTCACCACGTCGAAACCGGGATAGCCCAGTTCGGCGATCGTCGGCACCTCGGCCAGATTGGGCATCCGCTTGAGCGACGACACCGCCAGCGCCCGCACCCGCTTGCCATCGATGAAGGACTTCCCGGACGCGATCGACCCGCCGACCAGGTCCACGTGGCCGCCCACCAGGTCCGTCATGGCGGGATTCGAGCCGCGGTACGGCACATGCGTCATCGGGGCCTTGGCCTGCGCCCCCAGCATGGCCAGCAGCAGATGCGACATGCTGCCCTGGCCGGACGTGCCGAACCGCAGGGCTCCCGGGTCCGCCTGGGCGGCGGCAAGCGCCTTCTGGATCGAGTCGTACTTGGAATTCATGCCGGCCACCACCACCATCGGCGCGCTGGCCACGTTGGCGATGGCGGTGAAGTCCTTCAAGGGATCGAAGGATTGGTTCTCCGTATTCAGCAGCGGCGCGATCACCATGTTCTCGCGCAGCGCCAGCACCACCTGGTAGCCGTCGACCGGCGCGCGGGCGGTGGAGGCCAAGGCGATGGCGCCGTTGCCGCCCGGCCGGTTCTCGACCACGACATTCCATTTCTCCGACTCGGCCACGCTCGCGGCCAGCTGGCGCGCCAGGATGTCGGTGCCGCCGCCCGGGCTGAACGGCACCACGATGCGGATGGGCTTGTCGGGATAGGCGGCGGCAACCGGCGCCGCGCAGGCCAGGGTCAGGGTGGCGAACGCCACGGCGGATGCAACCGTCAGACGGTTCAGCATGTTTTGCTCCTCTTACTCATTCTGATGATGGTCATGGGGTGCAAGCGTTTCGCGCTTGCGGAAAAGCCGCTGCAGACCTTGTTCCGGTCTTTCCGGGCGGATTCTTTCTAGGGCACTCCCTCTTGCGGGCCGCGCCCGCCCGATCGCTGAAACGCATGGGCGAGCGCATGCCGCCGCGGTCCGGCCTGGCGGACGCGCGCGGGGAACACCTCAGTGGGGGATGCGCGGCGCGCGCCGGTCGCGCCGCCGGGATGGCGGCGGCCGGCGCCGCGCGAAAAGGAATGGAAAGCTGGCCGCGCCGGGGATGCCGGACCGGCCGCGGTTATCAGGCCGGCGGTGCGGCGCAGGACTCGCGCAGGACGAATTCCGTGGGAATTTCCACGCGCGCCTCGGCGCCGAACGCCACCTTGCCTTCGAGCCTGCGCAGGAGCAGCAAGGCCGCCTCGCGGCCGAGCTGATAGGAGTCGTAGCGGATCACGGTGATCGCCGGCGTGGCGAGTTGGGCAAGCTCGCTGTCGTTGGACGCGATCAGCGACATCTGCCCCGGCACCTCGATGCCCTTCATGCGCAGGGCCGACAGCACGCCGCTCAGCAGATGGCTGCCCAGCGCGACGATGGCGGTGGGCGGGCTGGCCTGCGCCAGCAGCCATTGCGTTTCGCGATAGCCATAGTCCGCCTCGAAGCTGTCCAGGCGCAGCAGCGCCGGATCCGACTCCACGCCGGCATGCGCCAGGGCGTCCAGATAGCCCCGGCTGCGGTCTCGCCCGACCCGATTGCGCCGGCCGCCGCTGATCATCGCGATGCGCCGATGCCCCAGGCCCAGCAGGTACTCGACCGCCCGGCGCGTGCCGGTGTAGTGATCCGCGCCCACCGCGCCGACAGGCAGCGCCAGTTCGCGCTCTATCATCACGGTGGGAAACGGCGCCGAGGAAATGGCGGCCGCCACGTCGCGGCTGGACTCTTCCTCGATGGAAAACAGCAAGCCCTCGGCGCGGCGCCGCGAGAACAGATCGAGCAGCTGCGTTTCGCGCGACTCCAGCCCGTCGCTGCTGGCCACGACCAGCATGTAGCCCGCGTTCGCGAGCACGTCCTCGGCCCCCTTGGCCATGGCCGAGTACAGCGGGTTGCGCATGTCGGAAAACACGAACCCGACCATGCGGGTGGCAACGCCGCGCATGTTCTGCGCCGCCGCGCTGGGCGTCCAGCCCAATTCGTCGATGGCCGCCAGCACCCGGACGCGGATCTCGTCGGTGACGCTGGGCGCCTGGTTCACCACGCGCGACACCGTCCCGATCGCCACGCCGGCAACGCGGGCCACATCGTGCACCGTGATGCGTGCCGGCCGCGAGGCCGGCGTCGTCTTTGCTGCGCTCAAATTGGATTCCCGAATAGAGATATCCCGCCGCCCGAGTCATCGCCGCCCGCCTGCTCAGTAGGATGCAAGAAACAGGGCGTGGAAGTCCGCGGCCGTGGTGTGGCGGGGATTCCAGCGATTGTAATCGGCCTTCCCGCACAGTTCGGCCATCTCCTTCAGCCGGGCTTCGTCCACGCCCGCATCCCGCAGGCGGCGGGGGATGCCCAGGTCCGCGCACAGCGCGTCGATGGCCTGCACGGCCCGCTCGGCCGCGTCCAGCTCCGCCAGGCCATCCACCTGGCACCCCATCGCCTGCGCGACCCGCGCGAACTTGGCCGGATCGGCCAGCAGGTTGAAGCGCGCCACGTGCGGCAGGCACAGCGCATTGGAAAGCCCGTGCGACAGATGGAAGAACGCGCCGACGAAGCGGGCCATGCAGTGCACGTTGCCCAGGCCGGTCTGGCCGAAGGCAATGCCCGCCAATGCCGAGCCGCAGAGCATGTCGAGCCCGGCCTGCAGATTGGCGCGATTGGCGACGAAAGGCCGGATGCTGCCGGCGATCAGCCGCAAGGCATGCAGGTTCACGGCATCCGTGATCGGATTGGCCTGGCGCGAAATATAGGATTCGAACGCGTGGACGAACGCGTCCAGGCCCGAATGCGCGGCCACGGCGGCCGGCATGCTGCACAACGCCAGCGGATCCAGGATGGCCACCCGCGCCGGATTCAGCGCGGCATGGCGGATCGACATCTTCAGATTGCGTTCGGTGTCGGTGATTACGCAGGAGCCGGATACCTCCGACCCCGTTCCCGCCGTGGTGGGGATCGCGATCAACGGCAGGGGCGGAATGGAAAACCGCTCAATGCCTTCGTAGTCGTGAATGCGGCCGCCGTTCGTGCCCAGAATGGCAACCGCCTTGGCCACGTCCATCGTGCTGCCCCCGCCAATGGCGAGCAGCATGTCGGCGCCGTGCGCCTGGCAGACCTGGAATGCGCGCTCCACGGTCGCCGCGCTGGGATCCGGCTCGATGTCGCTGTAGACCGCGGCCGCCACGCCCTCGGCGTCCAGCAGCGCGCGGATCCGGGCGTAGAAGTCGCCTTGCAGCAGGGCCGCGTCCACGGTCAGGAACAGGCGCCGGCAGCCCTGCGCGCGCATGATGTCGGCGATCCGCGCATGCGAGCCTACGCCCATGTGGATGCGGGTCGGGCAGAAGAACGAAGAAATTTCAGTGAGTTGCATGAGTTCGGCAATGCAGGCGAAAAGGGATGGCGCGCCGCTCGCGGCGGCCGGAAAGACGGAAGGGCCGGGGATCAGGGGTTGAACGTCACCAGGCGCTCTTCGGTCATTTCGCGCATCGCGTGCCACGGCCCTTCCTTGCCGAAACCGCTGTCCTTCACGCCGCCAAACGGCATCACGTCGGAACGGGCGCTGGAGGTCTCGTTGATCTGGATGGTGCCGAACCGCAAGCGGCGCGCCGCCGACAGGCAGCGGTCGATGTCCTGGCTGAAGATGCCCGCGGACAAGCCGTAGGGCGTGCTGTTGGCGCTGGCGATGGCGGCGTCGAAATCGTCGAAGGGCCTGATCGCCACCAGGGGCGCGAAAGCCTCCTGGCACCAGACGCGCCCGGTCTCGGGCACCCGGGTCAGGATCGCGGGGGAAATCACCGAGCCGTCACGCTGCCCGCCGCAAAGCAGCTGCGCGCCCTGCTCCTGCGCTTCCCGCAGCCATTGTTCGGTGCGCATCGCCGCCTCGCGCGTGACCAGCGGGCCGATGCGCGTGGCCGGGTCTCGCGGATCTCCCGCCGGCAAGGTGGCCGCGTACTCGGCCAGGCGCTGCGCGACTTCGTCCGCAAGCGGCGCTTCCACGTACAGGCGCTGCACCGAAGTGCACACCTGGCCCGCCTTGCGGAACGTCGCGTTCGCGATCTTCGGAATGGCGCGGTCCAGGTTCGCGTCCGCGCAGACGAGCGTGCTGGCGATGGAGCCCAGCTCCATCTGCGTGCGGCGCAGGCCGGCGGCCTGCTGGATGATGCGGCCGACCCGCGTGCTGCCGGTAAAGGTGTAGAACGCCACGTCCTGCTCTTGCAGCAGCCACGTCCCGACGCTGTCGCCCTCTCCCTGCACCACCGCCAGGAACTCCGGCGGCATGCCTGCGTCCAGCAGCGCCTGCGCCAGCAACGCCGACGTCAGCGGCGTGTACGCGGACGGCTTGAGCACGACGGCATTGCCGGCTCCGTAGGCCGCGGCCACTTTGTGCAACACGGTATTCAGCGGCGAATTGAACGGCGTGATCGCGCACACGACGCCCACCGGAAAGCGCAGCGTGAAACCCATGCGCTGGTGCGCGCCCGGGCTGGCGGCAAATGGCACCACGTCGCCCACCACGCGCGGCGCTTCCTCGGCCGACAGGTTCAGCGTGATCACCGCCCGGTCGACTTCGCCCGCCGCGTCCGCCACGGTGAAACCGGCTTCGGCCACCATCACGTCGACGAAATGATCGCGCCGCTCGGCGATGAGTTCGCCCGCGCGGCGCAGCACTCGCGCCCGCTCGGCCGGCGCCGGCGCGCCCGCCTGGGCGGCGCGATGCGTCGCCGCGACCGCCTGCGCGACCTGCGCCCGGGTGGCGCTGGCCACCTCGGCGATCGGCGTCGCGGAATACTTGTCCAGCACCGTGAACGTGGACTCGCCCTGCACCCACCGGCCCTCGATCAGCGAGCCCAGCGGCGGCCTCGCGCCAGAATGAAACGTTTTTTCTAACAGCACATTTGCCTCGATGTGAATGAATTTCTTGCTGCACAACCCAGGCGAAGGCTACCACGCAGATTCCTATTTTTGGCTGTTCATTGACAACGTTTCATCACCATAAATACCATTTACTCTTTATTTTTCAGATATTTACATTTCAATATAAGGGATATCCCGACATTCATTGCGATCCAAGAATAACGTTTCATTAAAGCCACAAAAAAAGCCCTCCCACCGGCGATTCGCGCCTATGGGAGGGCTCTTTCGCGCGATCAGGCCTGGAGCGCCGCCCGCTGCGCGCGCACCAGGTCGGCGATGCCCGACTCCGCCAGCACCAGCATGGTGTCCAGCTCGGCGCGGGTGAAGGTCGCGCCCTCGCCGGTGCCCTGCACTTCCACGAAGGCGCCGCTGCCCGTCATGATCACGTTCACGTCGGCGTCGCAGGCCGAATCTTCCCGGTAGTCCAGGTCCAGCACGGCGCGCCCTTCCACCAGGCCCACCGACACCGCGGCCACCGCGTCGCGGATCGGGTTGGCGGCCAGGTCGCCGCGCTTCATCAGCAGGGCCACCGCGTCGGCCGCCGCGACCCAGGCGCCGGTGATGCTGGCGCAGCGGGTGCCGCCGTCGGCCTGCAGCACGTCGCAGTCCAGGTGCAGGGTGCGTTCCCCCAGCGCCTTCATGTCGAATACCGCGCGCAGGCTGCGCCCGATCAGGCGCTGGATTTCCTGGGTGCGGCCGCTTTGCTTGCCGCGCGCCGCCTCGCGGTCGCCCCGGGTGTGGGTGGCCCGCGGCAACATGCCGTATTCAGCGGTTACCCAGCCTTCCCCCTTGCCCTTCAGGAAAGGCGGTACTTTCTCCAATACGCTGGCCGTGCACAGCACGTGGGTATCGCCGGCCTTCACCAGCACCGACCCTTCGGCGTAGCGCGTGAATCCGCGATCGAGGCTGAACGGCCGCAATTCGTCGACGGCGCGGCCCGACGGACGGGCGATGGAAGGGGCGATGGTCACAGGCAGGCTCCAGACATGGCATAGATTGGCGGCATTGTACGGGGTGGCGCCGCAGGAAAGCGCCGCTTGGAGTATCCTGCCGCGATATATCCGGTTCGGCGCCCCTTCCCCGCCCCGACGGCGCGGACGGCAGGCGTCGGCGCAACCGGTTTCCGATACCAGCATCACCAGGACACGCACATCATGATTCGCAGCATGACCGCCTTCGGCAACGCCCGGGCAGATCTGGAACAAGGCACGCTGGCGCTCGAATTGCGCAGCGTCAACAGCCGGTTCCTGGATCTGTATTTCCGCTTGCCCGACGAACTGCGCCACGTGGAAACGCCGCTGCGCGAGCTGTTGACCGCCAACCTCGGCCGCGGCAAGGTCGAGATCCGCGTTTGCTACACGCGCAACGCCAGCGCCGACCTGTCCAAGCTGGACCCGTCCTGGCTCGAAAGCCTGGCCGAGCAGCTGCAGGCCGCGCGCCGCGTCGTCCCCGACATCGCGCCTCCGCGCCTGGTCGAACTGTTCAACTGGCCCGGCCAGCGCGCCAACGACACCCTCGACCCGCAAGCCTGGGGCGCGGCCTGCATGCAGGCCGCCCAGCAGGCCCTGACCCAGCTGCAGGAAGGCCGCGCGCGCGAAGGCGAGCGCCTGGCCGGCATGATGCGCGAATGCGCCGACGGCGTGGCGCGCATCGTCGAAACCGTGGAAACCCACCTGCCGCAATTGCTGACCGACCATCGCGACAAGCTGGCGGCCAAGCTGCGCGAAAGCGTGGAATCCGCCTTCCCCGGCGGCTTCACCCACATCTCCGGCGCCGAACTCTCGGAGCGCCTGTCGCAGGAAGCCAACCTGTTCGCGCTGCGCATCGACGTGGCCGAAGAACTGTCTCGCCTGCGCTCGCACCTGGAAGAACTGCAACACCTCCTCACCGACGGCAGCGGCAAGCCATCGGGCAGGAAGCAGGCCGGCAGCGCCGGCAAGCGCCTGGATTTCCTGTTCCAGGAAATGAACCGCGAAGCCAACACCCTGGGCTCCAAGGCCGGCAGCATGGACGTCACCCGCGCTGCGATGGATCTGAAGCTCTTGATCGAGCAGATGCGCGAGCAGGCGCAGAACATTGAGTGACGGGCTGCGAACTGTCAGGGCATCTCCAGACTCACAGCGATAGGTCGAACTATTCCGTCAATAGCGCTCAATCTTATCCACGCCAAGCGCCGCCGCAAGTGCCTGAGCCTTCTCGAAAAACCAAGCTCTTGCTTTTTTTCGTCCCCCGGCCAGGCCTGCGTCGTTCATCAGCTTCACCATAATTGCATCCCGCTCGGCCGGTTCCTGAACCAGATAACACAAAAGCAGAAGGTCATTGTCGAATAAGGAAGCCTCCAGCGCTAAGAGCCGCTTCCCCTCGTGAGCGGGTTGTTCTCTACGAAGTTCGGAAGCGCCCGAACTTCCGCTGGGTTGGCGAACGTCTGGATGTCCATCATGCTCAGTCATTCCCGCTCGATGTCGTTTTTCACCCAGACGTTTTACTGTATAAAAACACAGCAAACAAAGAACGGCATGTATTCCCGATTGCCACCACCAAGACCGCCTCGTAAAATCTGACTATTCTAGTCAGAATAAGGAGAGGCAACATGCACGTCTGGCAAATGCAAGAAGCCAAATCCCGCTTGTCCGAAGTCGTCAAAGCGGCCGGAACCCAAGGTCCACAGGAAATCACCGTGCACGGCCGTTCTGTGGCTGTCGTGCTCTCTCGGGCGGACTTCGACAAACTTTCAGGCACGGGAGAATCTCTGGTCGCCTTCATGCGCCGCTCTCCGCTGGCCGGAGATGAAGACCTCGCCTTTCCCCGTGACGACAGCCCGACGCGCGAGGAAGGACTTTGAGCTATCTCGTGGATACCAATGTCCTGTCGGAGTTGCGTCGAAAGCAACCGGACGGCAACGTGGTCAGGTGGTTGGAGCAGCGCCCCGCCACAACACTATTCCTATCCGCACTGACGATGGGCGAGCTTCGCAAAGGCATCGAACTGATGCCGGAGGGCGAACGAAAACGCAGTTATCTGGACTGGCTGGAAGTTGAGCTTCCCCGGTTCTTCAGCGGCCGCGTGCTGGCCATCGACGAACCCGTCGCGGATTGCTGGGGACGTTTGGTGGCTCAAGCGGGACGCGCGTTGCCGGCCATCGACAGTTTGCTGGCGGCCACGGCGCTCGCGCACGGACTGACACTGGTCACGCGCAACGAACGGGATTTCCAACATCCGGGCCTGGATGTCATCAACCCCTGGGAAGTTTGAAGCAAAGAGTGAGCGAAATTATGGGCATCGCATTCAACAGCATCAAACGAGGCTTGCAGGAAGCCATTACCCATGCCGAGGGCGGCTCACAGGGAGAGCAGGAGCATCGCCCAAGCAAGATCGACGAGGAGACAGTGACGGCCCAAGTTGGCCTGCCCCAGGAGCAGGCGCGTGAGCAACCGCGGAATTTGGAGCGATCTTCCCGGGAAGAGAACTAAGATACTCAATGCCACCTGTACGCCTTTGTATGCGCAAGCGGCGCAACACGCGCTTGCCAAGGGTAGGCAGGCGTCCCGCCGCCGGCGCGGCATGGCGTTGTCGATCGGCGGGCTGGCTGTCCGTGCAGCATCAATCGCAGTCGGCATTCGCCGCCGACGTCCATACGGCGCCGGGCCAATGGCGGACGCCTACGCTGGCCGATGGCAACCGTCTCGCGCTGGGCAGCGGCAGCGCCGTCAACTATCGCCAGGACGGATCCCGGCGCGAACTCGAACTCGTGCAGGGCGAATTGCTGGTGGACGTGGCCAAGGACCCCGCCCGGCCGTTCACGGTGGTCACCGCCGAAGCCCGGATCACCGTCCTGGGAACCCGCTTCGCGGTCGAGCGGCACGACAGACGGCAGCATGGGCGCGGTGCTGGAGCGCCGCGTTCCGTGCGAAGGCACCTTGGCCGACACCGTCGTGCAATGCAATTTCCGCTGCATTCGGGCCGGCTGTTCGGGACGGCCGGCAGGATCGCCCCTGGATCCCGCGATGGGCTGCGCGCGCTGAGAGGGGCGCCTTCTTCCAGCCTCTGCCTCGCGCTACGCCCGTCCTACTCCGTTGCCGCGGCCGGATCCCCGCGCAGCGCCGAATCCAGGTACAGGCTGCGCGCCCGGGCGTCGGGGAAGCGCATGTCGCGGTAGCTGACGAAGCGCGAGCCGCGCGCCAGCCGGTAGCCCGCCCAGATCAGCAGGAACAGCGGAATGCCGATGTAGGTCGCCACCACACCGCCCCAGTCGATCCTGTCCTGCAGGAAGGCCTGGTAGTTCTGGCCCAGGGTGATGATCAGGCACAGCACGAAGGCGAAGATCGGGCCGAACGGGAAGAACGGCGACACATAGGGCAGATCGGCCAGGTTGTGGCCCTGCTTCACGTAGCCGCGGCGGAACCGGTAATGGCTGATCGCGATGCCCAGCCAGGCGATGAAGCCCGTCATCCCGGAAGTATTGAGCAGCCAGATATAGACGGCGTTCGGGCTGAAAATGAAGGTGAAGAAACACAGCGCGGCGACGGCCGTGGTGGCCAGCAGCGCCCACAGCGGCACGCCGTTGCGCGAGATGCGGCCGAAGATCCGCGGCGCCTTGCCGTCGCGGGCCAGGCTGTAAAGCATGCGCGTGGCCGCGTACATGCCGGAGTTGCCGGCGGACAGCACCGAAGTCAGCACCACCGCGTTCATCACGGAAGCGGCCCCCAGCAGGCCGGCGCGCTCGAAGATCAGGGCGAACGGGCTGACGCTGATGTCCTCGACCTCGTTGCGCAGCAGGTGCGGGTCGGTATAGGGAATGAGCAGGCCGATCACGAGGATCGCCATCACGTAGAACAGCAGGATGCGCCAGAACACCTGGCGCACCGCGCGCGGCAGGTTGCGGGCCGGGTCCTTGGATTCGCCCGCGGCGATGCCGATGAGTTCCGTGCCCTGGAAGGAAAAGCCCACCACCATGGCCACGCCGATCAGCGCGGCGAAGCCGCCGGCGAACGGCGCGTCGCCCACGGTCCAGTTGGCCAGGCCGCCCGTCTCCCCGCCGCGGATGATGCCCAATAGCATCATCACGCCCATGGCGACGAAGCCCAGCACCGCCACCACCTTGATCAGGGCGAACCAGAATTCCGCCTCGCCGAAGCCGCGGGCCGACATCGCGTTCAGCCCGAAAGTCAGCGCCAGGAACAAGGCGCTCCAATAGAAGCCCGGCACGTCGGGAAACCAGTACGCCATGACGAGCTGGGCGGCCACCAGGTCCACCGCCACCGTCACCGCCCAGTTGTACCAATAGTTCCACCCCAGCGCGAAGCCGAAGCCGTCTTCGACATAGCGGGCGCCATAAGTGGAAAAGGAGCCCGATACCGGCATGGCGGCGGCGAGCTCGCCCAGGCTGGTCATCAGGAAATAGACCATGATCCCGATCAGCACATAGCCCAGCAGCGCGCCGCCCGGGCCGGCCTTTGCGATGGTCGCGCCCGAGGCCACGAACAGCCCGGTGCCGATGGATCCGCCCACCGCGATCATCGTCAGGTGCCGCGCGGACAGGGAGCGGCGCAGTTCGGAGGGCCGGTCGGCCTGCGCCGCGCCCGCGCCGCCGGCGCGGCGTTCATCGTGTTCCGATGGTGCCAAAATGCATTCCTTCAGGTCATGAAGGCACGGGCGCGGGGCGCGCCGGATGCCTCGGGATTTCCAAGCAACCGGCGAGAATAGCGCAAGAGGCCCCGACAGGAGAAATCGGGCCTGGAGGGAGACGGATCAAGCGCCCGTCCCGCCCGCCCACGGCCCGCCTACTGGAAGGCCGTTTCCATGAAGGTCCGCAGCTTGCGCGAGTGCAGCCGTTCCGGCGGCATGTCGCGCAGGCGCTCCAGCGCCCGGATGCCGATTTCCAGGTGCTGGTTCACCTGGCGGCGGTAGAACGCGCTGGCCATGCCGGGCAGCTTCAGTTCGCCGTGCAGCGGCTTGTCGGACACGCACAGCAGCGTGCCGTAGGGCACCCGGAACCGGAATCCGTTGGCCGCGATGGTGGCGGATTCCATGTCCAGCGCGATCGCCCGGGATTGCGCAAAGCGCTCCACCAGCTCCAGGTGGTCGCGCAGTTCCCAGTTGCGGTTGTCGATGGTGGCGACCGTGCCGGTGCGCATGATGCGCTTCAGGTCCCAGCCCGACAGCCCGGCCACCTCTTCCACCGCCTGCTCCAGCGCCACCTGCACTTCGGCCAGCGCGGGCACCGGCACCCAGGTGGGCAGGTCGTCGTCCAGCACGTGGTCTTCGCGCACGTATCCGTGCGCCAGCACGTAGTCGCCCAGCCGCTGGGAATCGCGCAGGCCGGCGCAATGGCCCAGCATCAGCCAGGCATGCGGGCGCAGCACGGCGATGTGGTCGGTGATGGTCTTGGCGTTGGACGGGCCCACGCCGATGTTCACCAGGGTGATGCCGGAATGGTCGCCCCGCACCAGGTGGTAGGCCGGCATCTGCGGCAGGCGGATCGCCTGGTCCTCGTCGCCGGGGCCGCTTTCGCCGCGCCGGGTGATCCGGTTGCCCGGCTCCACCAGCATGTCATAGTCTTCGTTGCCGCTGGCCATGAGCGCGCGGGCGCGCGCGCAGAACTCGTCGACGTAGAACTGGTAGTTGGTGAACAGGACGAAGTTCTGGAAATGCGCCGGGGCGGTCGAGGTGTAGTGCTGCAGCCGGTGCAGCGAGTAATCCACGCGTTGGGCGGTGAACGGCGCCAGCGGCTTGGGTTCGCCCTCCTTGCCGCGCCACGAGCCGTTGACGATGGCGTCGTCGGTCACCGCCAGGTCCGGCACGTCGAACAGGTCGCGCAAGGGGCGCTTGAGCGCCTCCAGGTGCTCGCCCTCGACATAGGCGCCCTCGGGAAAGGCGAAATGCAGGGGAATGGGCGAATCGGACTCGCCCACCTCCACCGCGACCCGGTGGTTCTGCAGCAGCTGCCCCACCTGTTCGATCAGATAGTCGCGAAACAGCGCCGGCTGCGTGATCGTGGTCTGGTAGATGCCGGGCTCGGCCACGTGGCCGTAGGACAGCCGCGTATCGATCGGGTCGTAGGTTTCCACGACGATGCGGATGGCCGGGTAATAGGCGCGGGCCCGCTCGCGCCCGTTGGTGGCGCCCTTCAGGACGTCGCGGAAGGCGGCGCGCAGGAAAGCGGTATTGCGCGCATAGATTTCGATCAGCCGATCCACCGCCGACACGGCGTCCTGGAAAGGCTCGAAGGGCAAGGGGTCGGGCCGGTTCATGGAGGACAACGGGTGTACTGCGTTCATCATCGAGCTTTACTCCGCTTTCTTATGTGTTTCAGCGGCCGCTCGCGGCTTGGCGGGCCGCAGGGGCCGATTCCGACGATTATGCCCGAGCCCGCGGTAGAAAAAGCGTCATATTCCCGGCGCCCTCCGGCCGCGCCGCCCGCCTTCCCCGCGCCCGGCCCGCGGTAACGTCTGCGGACAAGAATGCTGCATTGCACTACAAATGTAATGAAACATTATTCCATTACAATGTCATGGCATTCCGGGGTCATGCGTCCCGGAAACGCCCCTTTCCGCCGGCTTGCCTGTCCAGGCAAAGCCATGCCGCCCACTCCGATTCCTGAAGTGACGTAATGACGCCGCCCACGCGAAAAGCCCGAACTGCCAATTTCCGCATTCCCGTATTCCTGTCTGCCCCCATTCTTGCGCTGACCCTCTCCTGGATGCCCGACGCCGCCCAGGCATCGCTCCAGTCCGAGCAGGCGCGCCCCACCCTCAACGGCCTGCGCCTGGCGCAGGAGCCCACGGTCCCCACCCTGCGCGAACGCGTGGTCCAGGCGGGCCTGGAAGCGATCGGCACCCCCTACAGCTGGGGCGGCGACGACGCCGAGGGCTTCGATTGCAGCGGCCTGGTCCTGTATGTCTTCCGCGAGATCGCCGGACTGGAACTCCCCCGCACCGCCCGCGCGCAGCGCACCGCCGGCGCCTCCGTCGGCAACAAGAAGGAACTGCGTCCCGGCGACCTGGTGTTCTTCGCCACCCGCGGCCGCGGCGTGACCTCGCACGTGGGCATCTATATCGGCCAGAACAAATTCGTCCATGCGCCGCGCCGCGGCACGAAGGTCCGCGTGGATGAAATGCAGAATTCCTATTGGGCCAAGCGCTACGTGGGCGCCCGCCGCTACCTGGATATGCAACCGGGCCAGATGCTGGCCCAGGCCTCTCCCAACTGACCGGGCGGTCGGGGCGGCGCGTCGCGCGCTGCCCGGAGAGGGCATCGCAGCCTGCCGCGGCTCGTCCATGACGGACGGGCCGCCGCGGGCCGTAGGCGTTTTCAGCCCCGCCCGACGAAGGGCATATTGGTGGCCATGATGGTCATGAACTGCACGTTGGCCTCCAGCGGCAGGCGCGCCATCGCCGCGACCGCCTGCGCCACGTGCGCCACGTCCATGCGAGGCTCCACCTTCGTGCTGCCGTCGGCCTGCAGGATGCCCGCCGCCATGCGCTCGGTCATGTCGGTGGCCGCGTTGCCGATGTCGATCTGGCCGCAGGCGATGTTGTAGGGCCGGCAATCCAGGGAAATCGACTTGGTCAGCCCCGTCACCGCGTGCTTGGTGGCGGTGTAGGCGATGGAGAACGGCCGCGGCGCATGGGCCGAGATCGAGCCGTTGTTGATGATGCGGCCGCCGCGCGGATTCTGCGCTTTCATCACGCGGATCGCGGCCTGCGCGCACAGGAACATGCCGGTCAGGTTGGTGTCGACCACTTCGCGCCAGACGGAGACCGGCAGCTCTTCGATCGGCATTGCCGGCGCGCCCCGCCCCGCGTTATTGAACAGCACGTCCAGCCGGCCGTATTCGCGCTGGGTAACGTCGAACAATTCCCGCACCGCCTGCTCATCCGATACGTCGGTGGGCACCACCAGCGCCCGCACGCCGTCCTCGCCCGCCGCCGTGCGGGTCGCTTCGAGCGGATCGCGCCGGCGGCCGGCCAACACGACCCGATAGCCCTGCGCCAGGAATTCCAGCGCCACCGCGCGGCCTATGCCGGTGCCGGCGCCGGTGACCAGCGCAACGCGCGGGGGTTCGATCTCGTTCGTCTGCATCGGATTCTCCTTGTTATCGATCCGCGAGATGCTACCCGAATCGCCTGGCCGATGCTGCAAGCGAAGGTTCCAGCGCGGACACACTTTCCGTGCGAAACACGCAAGCAAAAATTTCGCTTTAGTGTTGATCGGTCACAAGTATTTATATAATTTCCGGCAATTAGCTTATTACCAGAAATCCAATAATTTCTACGGAGCAGGTTCCATGACCCCACGGTCCCTATCCGGCGCGCTCGTCCTCGGCGCGCTGTATGCGGCTTCCGCCGCCGCCCAGGGCGCGCCCGACGGCAAGCAGATCAGCACCCAAGGCGCGAACGGCGCGCCCGCCTGTATCACCTGTCACGGCGCGCGCGGCGAGGGCAACCCCGCCGCCGGCTTCCCGCAATTGGCGGGACTGGGCGGGGCCTACCTGGAAGAACAGCTGAACGCCATGGCCAACGGCTCGCGCGTCAGCCCCGTGATGGCCGCCACCGCCAAGGCCCTGGATCCCGCCCAGCGCCAGGCCGTGGCGCGCTACTACGCCGGACTTCCCTCCCCGCTGGATACCGACCGGCTCGCCGCCACCGCCATGCAGCTTGCCAAGCCCGCCGACACGGGCGCCTGGCTCGCCACCCGCGGCGCCTGGGACAAGAACGTGCCGGCCTGCAACCAGTGCCACGGCCCCGGCGGCATCGGCGTCGGCGAGAACTTCCCCGCCCTGGCCGGGCAGCCGGCAGCCTACATCGCAGGGCAGTTGCGCGCCTGGCGCCAGGGCCAGCGCCCGCCTGGCCCGCTGGGCTTGATGCCGGCCGTCGCCACCCGCCTTTCCGAGCAGGAGATCGACGCCGTGTCCGCCTACTATGCCGGCCTGCCCACGGCCGCCATCCCTGCCGGGCAAACCGGCGCTTCCGCGGGAGCCAAGCCATGAACGCCCTCAGTCTGCGCCTCCTGGCCGCCGCCGTCGGCCTGGCCGCATCCGCCTCGCTGTCGGCCGCCGAGCCGCGCCCCGCCTTCACCCCGCCCTCGGCCGCCTCGCTGCCCGACAACGACTTCGGCAAGACCGTGCGCGAGGGCGAGCAGATTTTCCTGCACACGCCTCAAAAGGCCGGCGAGTTCGTCGGCAACGACCTGACCTGCGCCAGTTGCCACCTGGACGCCGGCCGGCGCCCCGATTCGGCGCCCATGTGGGCCGCCTACGTGCTGTATCCCGCCTATCGCGCCAAGAACGGCCACGTGAATACGCTGGCCGAACGCCTGCAGGGCTGCTTCCGGTTCAGCATGAACGGCAAGGCCCCGCCCGCGGACGACCCCACCCTCACCGCCCTGCAGACCTACATGTTCTGGCTGGCGAGCAAGGCGCCCACGGGCGTGGTGCTGGAGGGCCAGGGCTACCGCAAGCTGGCCCCGCCCGCGGCCAAGGCCGACTATCTGCGCGGCAGCGAGGTCTACGCGCAATATTGCGCGGTCTGCCACGGGGCCGAAGGCCAGGGCCAGAAGAATGGCAAGCACTGGGTGTTCCCGGCCCTGTGGGGCCCGGACTCCTTCAACTGGGGCGCGGGCATGCACCAGATCGGCAACGCGGCCGGCTTCATCAAGGCCAACATGCCGCTGAGCCAGGCGGGCATGCTGAGCGACCAGGAGGCCTGGGACGTGGCCTATTTCATGAACGCGCATGAACGTCCGCAGGATCCGCGCTACACCGAGTCGGTGGCCGCGACCCGCGCCAAGTACCACGATTCCGACGATTCGCTCTACGGCGTCGAGGTCAACGGGCACCTGCTGGGCAGCGGCGCACCGCCCGCGGGCGGCAAGCTGAACGCGGCCGCGGCCCGGACCGGCGGCTGAGCGGGCCGCAGGCTCCGCGCGGCCCGTCGGGGTTTTCCCCTGCCGGGCCGCGCGATTTGCTATCCTCTCACTCTTAGCATTACGCCCCGATCACAATTCATGCACGCCAATCCCGGAAACGTCTTCATGGTCGTCGCGCCCAGCGGCGCCGGAAAGTCCAGCCTGGTCAAGGCCTTGCTGCAGCAAGACCCCTCCATCCTGCTCTCCATTTCCTGCACCACCCGCGCGCCGCGCCCCGGCGAGGAAGACGGCCGCGAATACCGCTTCGTCTCCACCGAGGAGTTCAAGCTCCTGCGCGAAGGGCAGAACCTGCTGGAATGGGCCGAGGTGCATGGCAATTTCTACGGCACGCCCCGCGACCGCATCGACGAAGCCACCCGCGCCGGGCGCGACGTGCTGCTGGAGATCGACTGGCAAGGCGCGCGCCAGGTGAAGCAGCGTTTCCCGGGCGCGATCGGCGTGTTCGTGCTGCCGCCCTCCATCGAGGAACTCGAAAGCCGGCTGAAGGCGCGCGGCCAGGACGAGCCGCAAGTCATCGCCCGCCGGCTGATGGCCGCGGGCGGCGAAATCGCCCACGCGCCTGAATGCGAATATGTTATTATTAATCAAGAATTTAGCGTAGCCTTATCGGAACTGACTCAAATCGTCAGCGCCGCGCGGCTGCGCTTTTCGTCTCAGGCCGCCCGCCACAGCCAGTTGTTCTCGCAACTCGGCATCCCGGCCGAGCACTGAGCCGAACGCATTCTCCCTATCCTCCATCAGCACCAGGTGTCCTAATGGCTCGCATTACCGTCGAAGACTGTCTGAACCAAATCCCCAATCGTTTCAAGCTCACGCTGGCCGCAACCTACCGCGCCCGCGAGCTGGCGCAAGGCCATGCCCCGCGCCTGGACAGCAAAGACAAGCCCACGGTCACTGCCCTGCGCGAAATCGCGGGCGGCCTCACCGGCGTGGAAATGCTGCGTAAAGTTCCCACCTGATCATCTCCGGGGGCGGCAAGCATGGCTTTTCCCGGGCTGAAGTACGCTTCATCTGGTCTGCTTGCCGCACTGCGTGCCGGCTCCCGCCTCGGGCGCCGCACCGGCAAGAAAGACAAAAATCCCCCCGCGCCGCCGTCCGTCGCCGCTCAGGAAGCGGCGGAGGCGACCGCCTCTCCGGTCGCTTCGCTGGCGCCGCTGACCGAAATCATCGGCAGCTATCTCGATAAAAAAGACGTAGAACGCGTTCGCGAAGCCTATCGCTTCGCCGACCAGGCGCACCTGGGCCAGTTCCGCGCCAGCGGCTCGCCCTATATCTCGCATCCCATCGCCGTCACGGAAATCTGCGCCGGCTGGAAACTCGACGTCAACGCCCTGTCCGCCGCGCTGCTGCACGACGTCATGGAAGACCAGGGCATCGCCAAGCACGAGCTGGCCGAGAAATTCGGCCCCGAAGTGGCGGAACTGGTCGACGGCCTCTCCAAGCTGGATCGCCTGGACTTCGCCACCAAGGCCGAGCAACAGGCCGAGAGCTTCCGCAAGATGCTGCTGGCGATGGCGCGCGACGTGCGCGTCATCCTCATCAAGCTGGCCGACCGCCTGCACAATATGCGCACGCTGGACGCGGTCAATCCGGAAAAGCGCCGGCGCATCGCGCGCGAAACCCTGGAAATCTACGCGCCCATCGCGCACCGCCTGGGCCTGAACCTGCTGTTCCGCGAACTGCAGGACCTGTGCTTCGCGGCCATGTACCCGAACCGCTACCAGGTGCTGTACAAGGCCGTGCTGGCCGCGCGCGGCAACCGCCGCGAAGTCATCACCAAGATCGCCGATTCGGTGCGCGCCGCGCTGCCGGCCGCCGGCATCGAGGCCGAGGTCACCGGCCGCGAGAAGACGCTGTTCGGCATTTATCGCAAGATGGTCGACCAGAAGAAGTCGTTCTCCGACGTGCTCGACATCTACGGCTTTCGCGTCATCGTGCACACGCTGCCGGAATGCTATCTGGCCCTGGGCACGCTGCATCAGCTGTACCGGCCGGTTCCCGGCAAGTTCAAGGACTACATCGCCATTCCCAAGGTGAACGGCTACCAGTCCCTGCACACCACCCTGGTGGGCCCCTACGGCACGCCGGTGGAATTCCAGTTCCGCACGCGCGACATGCATCACGTGGCGGAAGAAGGCGTGGCCTCGCACTGGCTCTACAAGGGCGCGGACCTCACGCTGAACGACCTGCAGAAGCGCACGCACCAGTGGCTGCAATCGCTGCTGGACATCCAGAGCCAGACCGGCGATTCCGGCGAGTTCCTGGAGCACGTCAAGGTCGACCTCTTCCCCGACGCGGTCTACGTGTTCACGCCGCGCGGCAAGATCATCTCGCTGCCCCGCGGCGCCACGCCGGTGGACTTCGCCTACGCGATCCACACCGACATCGGCAACCAGGCGGTGGCGGCCAAGGTCAACGGCGAGTTCGTGCCGCTGCGCACCGAACTCAACAGCGGGGACACGGTGGAAATCGTCACCTCCCCCGCGTCCCGTCCCAACGCGCAGTGGCTCAACTATGTGCGCACGGGCCGCGCCCGCTCCGAGATCCGCCACTACCTGCGCACGGTCAAGTACGAGGAATCGGTGGCCTTCGGCGAGCGCCTGCTGGCCCAGGCCATGCAGGAACTGCACATGCCCCTGCCCGCCACCGACGATCCGGCCTGGCAGAAACTGGCGCGCAGCACCGGCGCCAGCTCGCGCGAAGAAATCCTGGCCGATATCGGGCTGGGCAAGCGCCTGGCGGCCGTCGTGGCCCGCCGCTTCGCCCCCGAGCACCAGCTGGTCGCCACCACGGCCGCGGCCGTGGACGAACTGACCTCGGCGCGCAGCGCCCCCATCCTGATCCAGGGCAACGAAGGACAGGCCGTGCAGCTCGCGCCTTGCTGCGGCCCCTTGCCGGGCGACCCCATCATCGCCGGCATGCGCATGGGCCACGGGCTGGTGGTGCATACGGCCGATTGCCCGGTCGCCATGCGCCAGCGCCTGCGCGAGCCGGAACGCTGGATCAACGTGGCCTGGGACGCCCACACCGCCAAGCACTTGGCCACCCGCCTGGACATCGTCACGCGCAACGAGCGCGGCGTGCTGGGGCGGCTGGCCGCGGAAGTCACGGCCGCGGACGCCAACATCATGCACGTCACGATGCACGACGACGCGGTCTCCACGGTGTCGCTGCACCTGACCATCCAGGTAGACAGCCGCAAGCACCTGGCGCAGGTCATCCGCGCCATCCGCCACGTGCCCCAGGTGCAGAAGATCGTCCGGGTCAAGGGCTGACGAGCCGGCGGGCCTGCCCGCCGGGCCGCGCCCGCTTCACGCCACGTGCTGGAGGAAATCCTTCAGGCGCTGGCTGGGCGGGTTGCCCAGCAGCTCGCCCGGCGGGCCGTCATGCGCGATCTTGCCCGCGTCGATGAAGATCAGGCGGCTTCCCACCTTGCGCGCGAACTCCATCTCGTGCGTCACGACCACCATGGTCATGCCCTCCTCGGCCAGATCGCGCATGACCTTCAGCACTTCGTGCCGCAGTTCCGGATCCAGCGCCGAGGTGGGCTCGTCGAACAGCATGAGCTTGGGCTTGATCGCCAGCGCCCGGGCAATGGCGACGCGCTGCTGCTGGCCCCCGGACAACTCGGACGGATAGTGGTTCATGCGCTCGGCCAGGCCCACCTTGGCCAGCAGGCTCTCGGCCAGCGCGCGCGCTTCGGCGCGGCCCTGGCCGCGCGTATGGACCGGGCCGAACATGACGTTTTCCAGCGCCGTCATCTGCGGGAACAGGTTGAATTGCTGGAACACCATGCCGGCCTCGCGCCGGATCTCGCGCACCTGGGCCGCCCCGCCCTTTACGCTCAGGCCGTCGACCAGCAGGTCGCCGCCGTTGATGGTTTCGAGCACGTTGATGCAGCGCAGGAAGGTGGACTTGCCGGAGCCGGACGGCCCGACCACCACCACGACCTCGCCCGCGTCGATGTTCAGCGAAATCCCGTCGAGCACGGTGGATTCGCCGAATCGCTTGGTGACGTTGTGAAATTCAACCATGCTCATAATATGCGCATCCTTCTTTCCACCAGGTGCAGCCCCATCGCCATGAGGCCGGTCAGGATCAGGTAGACCACGGCCACCGCCGACCAGATCTCGACCGCGCGGAAATTGCTCGCCATGATTTCCTGGCCCTGCCGGGTCAGTTCCGCCACGCCGATCACGATGAAGAGCGAGGAATCCTTGAGGCTGATGATGCACTGGTTGCCCAGCGGAGGAATCATGCGTCGGAACGCCACCGGCCCGATGATGTGGAACAGGATCTTGTGGAACGGCAGCCCCATGGCCTGCCCGGCTTCCTTCAGGCCCTTGTGCACCGACAGCAGCGCGCCGCGCACGATCTCGGAAATGTAGGCGCCCGAATTGATGATGAGCGTGGCGATGGCGGCCCATTCTGCATCCACCCGGATGTTTGCCAGCAAGGGCAAGGAGAAGTAGATGAACATCACCTGCACGACTATCGGCGTGCCGCGGATGACCGCGACGTAGACCTGCGCGATCCCCGACAGGATGGGATGGCCGTAGGCGCGCGTCACGCCCGATAACGATCCCAGCAGGAAGCCGCCGACCAGGCCCCAGAAAGTGATCTTGATGGTCATCAGCGTCCCCTCAAGCAGATTGGGTAACGCGTCCCTGATTACATTCCAGTCGAACTCCACGATATTCCCCCCACGATCCGGCCTCGCGGCCGGCTACGGCCGGCGCCCGCGGTCCGCGGGCGCCCAGGAAACGATGCGGGCCCCGTGGTCAGGGTTTCTGGCCGAACCACTTCGTGTAGATGGCGTCGTACTGGCCGTTGGACTTCAGCGTGGCGAGCGCCTTGTTCACCTGGGGCACCAGATCGCTGCCCTTGGGGAAGGCGATGCCGTAGAAATCGCCGCTCTTGACCGATCCCACGACCTTCACGCGGCCCTTGCCGGCGGTGTTGGCGTAGTACTGCACGTTGGGGGTGTCGTGCACGGCGGCGTCCACCCGGCCCGTGGCCAGTTCCAGGTAGGCGTTGTCGATGTTCGGGAAGAGCTTGAGCTTGGCGTCCGGCACCTGGGCCTTCAGGAAGTCCACCGTGGCGGTGCCGGTCTTGACCGCGACCGTCTTGCCGGACAGGGACTTGGCGTCCTTGATGTCGGTGTTCTTCTCGCCCACCAGGATGGCCAGGCCGCTTTCGTAATAGGGATCGGAGAAGTCGATGACCTTCTTGCGGTCGTCGCGGATCGTGATGCCGGCCAGCGCCACGTCGATGTTCTTGGTCTGCAGGCCGGGGATGATGCCGGCGAAGTCCATCGGCTGCAGCTTGTACTTGAGGTTGAGTTCCTTGGCGATGGCCGCCCAGAGATCGACGTCGAAGCCCGTGTAGGTGTTGCCCTGCTTGAACTCGAACGGAACGAAAGCGGTATCGGTGGCGACCACCAACTCCTTGCCCTGGGCATGGGCGCCGGAGGCAGCGCCGAACATGGCCACGGACAGGCCGACCAGCGCGGCGGCGACTTTGCGTTTGATCATGAAACTCTCCTCATGGGGAGCATCGGCACCCCGGGTTTGTCATAGGGCATGATTCCTGGGCTACGCCGGGTCACCGGAGCAACTTACTGGCGATCTTAACGCATCCGTCCCCACCCGGCAGCGCTTAGAAAAATTACAATCCGCGAGACACCCGGAGAAACCCCATGGCTTACAAGTACGTACGCATCGCCGGAAACCGCCGTCAGACGGGCCTGGCGCTGGGCAAGCTGGCCCGCCCCATCATGTCCGCCTACCTGGAGCAAAGCGGCGCCTGGGAAGCCTTGCGGCCATGGCGCGGCCACCCCTTCGTGGGCGAGCTCGCGCAGCAGGCGCGCGCCGCGTTGCCCGCCATCTGGGAAGAACTGGAGGGCCTGGCCGAAGGCCTGCGCCTGCCGCTCGAAGACGTGCTGCTGTGGAACTGCCGCGGGGACCTGCTGCACAGCTCGGCCGAGGGGTGCACCTCGGTCGCCCTGAAGACGCCGGACGGCGCGCGCTGGATCGCCCACAACGAAGACGGCGATCCTTACCTGCGCGGGCGCTGCCACCTGGTCGACGTGGCGCTGGAGGATGCGCCCGGCTATCTCAGCTTCTATTACCCCGGCTCGCTGCCCGGGCACACGTTCGGCGCGAACCGCGCCGGCCTGGTCCAGACCATCAACAATCTGCGCACGCGCCAGCGGCACCCCGGCGTGCCGCGCATGTTCCTGGCGCGCGCGGGCCTGGACTGCGCCACGCTGGACGAAGCCATCGCGCAGCTGCGCGACCTGCCGCATTCGGGAGGTTTCCATCACCTGCTGGGGGCCGCGGGCGATCCCCGGCTCTTCAGCGTCGAGACCGCGCCGGGTGCCATCTCCATCCTCGAAACCGGCACCCGCTACGGGCACGCCAACCACATGGTGCACGCCGAGACCCGCGGGCTGGCGCAGATCGTGACCGATTCGTCGCGGGCGCGGCAAAACCGCATCGAGAGAATCGTGGACGGCTGGTCGGCCGGGACCGGCAGCGCGGACCTGCTGGCCGCCCTGCACGACACCGAGGGCGACCTGCCCATCCTGCGCACCTCGCCGGACGATCCCGACGACGAGAACACCCTGGCCACGGCAATCTTCGAGATCCGCGACGACGTCACGCTGCGCGTCTACGACCGCAAGAACAAGGCCGAGATCGCGCTGGACGTGATGTCAGACCCGGACGAGCCGTAGGATGGGTGAAGCGCGAGAGTCCTTAAGCAAGAACCCCGACACTGAACGCGCGTAACCCATGCGGCCGTGTGCAGACAGTGCATGAAGCCTTGAGCAGATTCCCCATGCGGCCGTGAGCAAACTATGCCCCGCACCGGCCGGAAAACAATCGATTGCGGCAGCATGGGTTTCGCGCGCTGGGCGATTGGGTTTTTGCGCGAGTCCTCTCGCGCTCCACCCATCCTACAGCCCGTGCCCGCCTCCTCCCGGCGTTTCGATCACGAACACGTCGTGATGTCTGATCCGGACGAC
>NZ_BCTQ01000015.1 GCF_001571365.1 Achromobacter denitrificans NBRC 15125
TGTCAGGCACTGTCTGCCCACGGCCGCATGGGTTGCGCGCGCTGGATACCTGGGTTCTTTCTTAAGAACACTCGCGCTCCACCCATCCTACGGCATTAGCTTGTCCAGGCGCAGGCGGCCGCGCTCGTCGGTGAGGCGGCGCATCGCGCCGTAGGCCGCGCCGATCGCGGCCATGCCGCTGGCGCCGCACAGCAGGAACATCAGCAGGATCTGGTACTTGGCCGCGTCGATCGGGTCCACGCCGGCGATGATCTGGCCCGTCATGATGCCGGGCAAGGTGATGATGCCGGCGGCCGACATCTGGTTGATGCTGGGGACGATGCCGCGCCGCACGGATTCGCGCAGCAGCGACGAGAAGGCCAGGCGCGCGGGCGCGCCCAGCGCCAGCCTGGCCTCGATCGCCAGCTTTTCCCGACGCACGCCCGAGAGCATGCCGTCCAGCGCCAGGCTGGCGGCATTGAGCACGCTGCCCAGCACGATGCCGATCAGGGCGATGGTGTAGCGCGGGTCGTACCAGGGGTCCGGGCGCAGCGCCGTGTTCAGGATGAACAGCACCGTGATGATCGTCGTGGCCGCCACCGCCGTGGCCCCGACCCAGCCGTTGCCGCGGCCGACCAGCCTGGCCTTGGGGCGCGACGCCACTTCGCGCGCCGCCAGCGCCATCATCACCGCGACCACCAGCGCCGTCAGCCAGGGCGCCGCGTGCGCGAACACGATGCGCAGGATATGGCCCACCAGCAGCAGCTGCACCACCGTGCGCGCAGCCGCCCAGAGCACCTGCCGCTGCATGTTCAGGCGCAGCGCGAACGAAATGCCCGCGCTCAGCACCACCAACAGCGACGCGACCACCAGGTCCAGGGCCTGCAGCTTGATCACGTCCATAGCGGCTCCAGCCGGCCCTGCTCCATGCGCCACGCGCGGCGGGCCAGGCGCCGCGCCTGCTCTTCGCTATGGGTGACCATCAGGATCGCCGCGCCGGTATCCAGATAGCGCCGCAATTCCTCCTCGACCCGCCCGGTCGCGGCCTGGTCCAGCGCGGCCGTGGGTTCGTCCAGCAGCAGCACGCGCGGCGCCAGCGCCAGCGCCCGCACCAGCCCGAGGCGCTGGCGCTCGCCGGTGGATAGCTCGTTGACCAGCGCGTCCAGCTTGTCCTCGGCCAGGCCCAGCCTGGCCATCACGGCCGCCGCCTTGGCCCGGTCGGCGAAATGCGACGCCACCCGGTCTTCCCACCAGCCGGCCTCGGCCTGGCAGTACATCACCTGGCGGCGCCACTCGAAACCCTTCATGGCCGAGCGCGCCAGGCCGCTCAATTCGACTTCGCCCGAGCCCGGATCCAGATCGGCCACCTGCCGCAGCAACAGGGACTTGCCGGCGCCCGACGGCCCCATGACGGCCGCGCATTCGCCGGTAGCGAGATCCAGGCTGACCGGAGACAGGCGCGGGCTGTACAGCCCGCGCAGGCGCAGCAGCGGCGGCTGTCCGGACTGGGAGACTGGCATGAGCGCGCCGCTCCGCTCAGAGCATGTGCGCCAGGAATTCGCGCGTGCGCGCCTCGCGCGGCGCGCGGAAGAATTCCTGCGAATCGGCTTCCTCGACGATGCGGCCGTCGTCCATGAAGACCACGCGGTGCGCCACTTCGCGGGCGAAGCCCATTTCGTGCGTCACGACCAGCATGGTCATGTGCTCGTCGGCCAGCTGCTTCATGGTGCGCAGCACCTCGCCGGTCAGTTCCGGATCCAGCGCGGAGGTCGGCTCGTCGAACAGCATGATGTCCGGCTCCATCGCCAGCGCCCGGGCGATGGCCACGCGCTGCTTCTGCCCGCCGGACAGGCGGCCGGGGTAATTGTCGCGCTTGTTCAGCAGCCCGACCTTGCGCAGCAGTTCCTCGGCCTTGGGGACGGCCTCGCCGCGCGGCATGCGCTTGACGGTGAGCGGCGCCTCGATGATGTTCTGCAGCACCGTCATGTGCGGGAACAGGTTGAACGACTGGAACACCATGCCCATCTTGCGGCAGATGCGGCGCACGTCGGCGTCCGGCGCGTACTGGCTGCGGCCGCCGTCGCCGGCGCGGGCCAGGAACTCGCCCTCGACCTCGATGCTGCCCTCGTCGATGGTCTCCAGATGGTTCAGGCAGCGCAGGAAGGTGCTCTTGCCCGAGCCGGACGGCCCGATCACCGCCACCACCTCGCCCTTGGCCAGGGTCAGCGAGACGCCGTCGAGCACGCGGTTGGCGCCGAAGGATTTGACGATGCGCCGGGCCTGGATCATGACCGGACGGCCTTCGGGATTACTGGTCATATTTGGCATAGCGCTTTTCCATGTGCTGGAAGAACCAAGTCAGGACCAGCGTCATGATGAGATAGAAGGCCGCGGCGACCAGGAACGGGGTGGTCGTGAAATCGCGCTGCACGATGCCGCGCGCCGTGCGCAGGATGTCGTTGAGCGCCAGCACGTAGATGAGCGACGTGTCCTTCACCAGGGTGATGGTCTCGTTGCTCATGGGCGGCAGCACGCGCTGCACCATCTGCGGCAGCACGATGCGCCGCAGGGTCTGCAGATAGGTCATGCCCAGGACCTTGCTGCCCTCATACTGGCCGCGGTCCACCGACAGGATGCCGGCGCGGAAGATCTCCGCGAAATAGGCGGCGTAATTCAGCGCGAAGGCCACCACGGCCGCCGGGAAGTCCGGCAGGCGCACCCCCACCACGGGCACGAACGGCAGCGCGAAATAGATGAACAGCATCTGGAGCATCAGCGGCGTGCCGCGCATGAGCCAGATGTAGCCGTTGACCAGGCGGCTCAGCAGCTTCCATTTGGATATCCGCACCAGCGCGAGCACCAGCCCCAGGGGGACCGCCAGCGCCAGCGTGATGAAAAACAGCGTCAAGGTCACTTTCGCGCCTTCCGCCAATGGCCCCAGGAGGGAGAGTACGTAGTCCATGCAGTGGGTTCGCGCCGCCAGGGCAACAGGGAATCATGAGCAAGCCCGCCTGGCGCCCGGTGGCGCCGCGGCGGGCCGCGAAATACAGGGACAGGCGCCCGGGCCGGCCGGCCGCGGGCGTCTCCTGCCGTTTACTTGATGATGTTGGCGCCGAACCACTGGGTGGCGATGCGGGCGGCGGTGCCGTCCTGCTTCATCGAATCCAGCGTCTTGTCCAGCTTGCCCAGCAGTTCGGTGTCGTCCTTGCGCACGCCGACGCCGTAGTCTTCCGTGCCGAAGTTCTCTTCCAGGACGCGGTATTCGCCCGCGCGCTTGCTGATCAGGTAGCGGCCCACCACTTCGTCCACGACGATGGCGTCCAGGCGGCCGGCGGCCAGGTCCATCAGGGCGGTGACGTTATCGCCGAACTTCTTGACTTCCTTGATCTGGGGGGCCACCGGGTCCTTGGCGATCGCGTCCGTGGCGCTGCTGCCGTCCTGGGCGCCGACCACCTTGCCGGCCAGATCGGCCTTGACCTTCACGGGCGAAGCGTTGCCCACGATGATGATCTGGTGGTTGGCCATGTACGGGGCGGTGAAGCTGATGTTCTTCTTGCGCTCTTCCGTGATGGTCAGGCCGTTCCACAGCACGTCGACGCGCTTGCCGTTGAGTTCGGCTTCCTTGGCGCTCCAGTCGATGGGCTTGAACTCGACTTCCAGGCCCAGGCGCTTGCTGGCTTCCTTGGCCATGTCGATGTCGAAACCGACGATCTGGTTGTTCGCGTCGCGGAAACCCATGGGCGGGAAGTTGTCGTCCAGGCCGACGACCACCTTCTTGGCGGCGGCGGGCGCCTCGGCGCCGGCCTTGGGCGCGTTGTCGCCGGGGCCGCAAGCCGTGAGCATCGCGGTTGCGGACACGAGAAGAAGTGCAGTCAATTTTTTCATAGTTATGGGCGCCCAGGGCGCGGGAATGAAGAAAGCCGTAAGGCCGGTAAAAGCCGCGAGCCGGTATTTTAGCCTCCCCGACGACCCCGGGCATGACGCCCCGCCGGATGCCCGCGCTATTGCGGCGGGTGGAAGCGCTCCAGCAGGCGCAGGAACAGTTCCACCGCCCGGGAGGCCGGCCGCGAGACCTCGGTGATGGCGCAGATCGTGTTTTCGTACGCGGGACCGCCGGGCAGGCGCGTCAGGGCGTGCCGCCGCGAGACCGAATCGGCGTAATGCTGGGGCAGCAGGCCAACATAGTGGCCCGTGGACACCAGCATGGCGATGGCTTCCAGCCCCGTGGCTTCCGGGCCCCGGGTGAAGCCGTAGGCGCCCAGCGCGTCGTGCACGAAGGGGTGCGAACGGTATACCAGGGGCAGTTCGCGGGCCCGCGGCAGGCTGCCGCGCGTTACGAAAATGCGGTGCCGCTCGATGAAGAGGCGCTGGTAGTTGAACCCGCTTTCGCGCCGGTACATACCCCGGACGGCGATCTGGACCCGGCGCTCGCGCAGCGCCTGGTCCAGATCGTTGAAGGTCATGACGGTGAGTTCGACCTTGACGTCGGGCGCCGCCTCGCGCAGCGCGGCCAGCGCCACCGGAATGTGGCAGTCGGCGTCGGTGATGACGTGTTCCACCATGCCGATGGACAGCGTGCCCGACAGCACGCCGCGGATGGCATCGATTTCGGGACGGATGCGTTCCAGGGACTTCAGCGCGTCGCGGGCCAGCTCCAGGGCGACCTTGCCCGCCTGGGTCAGTTCGAAGCCCGACGGGCCGCGGTCGCACAGCCGCACCCCCAGCGTTTCCTCGACCTCGCGCACGTGCCGGCTGATGGAGGCCTTGGACATGTGCAGCTGCTTTTCCGCGGCGGCGAAGCCGTTGGCCTGGGCCACGGCGCAGAAGATGCGCAACGAGCGCAGGTCGCGTTCGGTGAACTCGGGACGGGACAAGGTCGTTTCTTCTGGAAAGGTATCGAATTTCGAAACCATACCACTAAAAAAATCATTTTTAACAACCCTTTCCCGGCAGATACAGTTTGCCCAGCACTGGCGCCAAAGGGCAAAGACCCTGGCAAGGACTCCCCGGAGATCCGCCGGCCCAGCGCCGCAACCATGACGACATACAAGGGAAATCATCATGCAGAACCTGTCCAGAAGGCGCTTCGTCGCCACCACGCTCGCCGCCGGCGCCACCCTGGCCCTGCCCTCGCTCTCGTTCGCCGAGGGCGGCTCGCTGGCCGACATCAAGAAGCGCGGCAAGCTGACCGTGGGCACCGAGGCCGCCTACGAACCGTTTGAATTCGTGGAGAACGGCCAGGTCGTCGGCTACGGCCACGACGTCCTCCAGCTGATGGCCGCCAAGCTCGGGGTGCGGCTGGAACAGATGAACCTGCCCTTCCAGGGGCTGCTGCCGGGCCTGATGTCGCGCAAGTTCGACTTCGTCGCCACCAGCGTGGGCATCACCCCCGAACGCGCCCGGCGCTTCGCCTTCACCCAGCCCGTCGGCGTGGTCCGCTCGGTGCTGATGGTGCGGGTGGACGACGCGTCCATCAAGCAGGACACGGACATCGCCGGCAAGATCATCGGCACCCAGATGGGCTCGTCCTCCCAGCCGGTCGCCGAGGAGTTCGAAAAGCGGCTGAAGGAAAAGAACGGCAAGGGCTACGCCGACACCAAGCTGTTCCAGGCCTATCCCGACGTCTCCAACGCGCTGGCCAACAAGACCGTGGACGTGGCGCTGATGCCCTCGAACATCGCCGCCGTCCAGATGCGCAAGCAGCCCGGCGCCTTCCGCATCGCCGGCGAGATCGGCCAGCCCAAGCTGCTGGCCTGGGTGGCCAATCCGAAAGACCTCGAAATCCGCCAGTTCATCAACGACACCTTCGACGAACTGCGCGCCAACAGCCAGCTGCTGGAATTGCAGAAGAAGTGGTTCGGCGCCCCCATGGACACGCCGCGCGCCAACTACCTGCCCGACGGCGCCATCTAGGCGGAACTCCCATGCTGGATTGGTTGAATCAGAACGGCGCGCTGGCGCCGTTCCTGCACGGCGTCGT
The DNA here is from genome assembly GCF_001571365.1 of Achromobacter denitrificans NBRC 15125. Taxonomy (GTDB): domain Bacteria; phylum Pseudomonadota; class Gammaproteobacteria; order Burkholderiales; family Burkholderiaceae_B; genus Achromobacter; species Achromobacter denitrificans. Next base: position 5,960 of record NZ_BCTQ01000015.1, read on the forward strand.
CTCGGGCACGGCGATCACCCTGGCGGCATCGGTGGCGGCATTCGCCATCGGCATCGGCCTGGGGGTCGCGCTGCTGCTGGCGCGCCTCTCGCCCTACGGGCCGCTGCGAGGGCTGGTCATGCTGTGGGTCAGCGCCATACGCGGCACGCCCGCCCTCATCCACATGCTGATCGCCTACTACGTGGTGCCGCCTTTGCTGGGCATCTCGGTGTCGCCGCTGGCCGCGGGGATCGGCGCGCTCGCCTGTAATACCAGCGCCTACATCGTGGAGATCCTGCGCGGGGCGCTGGGCACGCTGTCGCCCGGCCAGGTGGCCGCGGCGCGGGCGCTGGGCATGCGCAGCCGGCAGATCTGGCGCCACGTGCTGCTGCCGCAGGTGTTCTACCGCGCGATCCCGCCCCTGACCAGCGAGCTCACCATCCTGCTCAAGGCGTCCTCGCTCATGTCCATCATCGCGGTGCCGGAACTGGCCACCGTGGCCCGCAACGCCACGCTGCAAAGCGACCTGCCGCTGCAGGTGTTCACCGTCACCGCCGCCGTCTACTTCATCATTCTTTTCTGCCTGTCGGCCGCCTCGCGCCTGTGCGAACGCCGCGTGTCCAGGATGCTGCCCAATGCCCATTGATTTCTCTATCGTCGGGGAATCCGTTCCCGTCCTGCTCAAGGGCTTGCGGATCACGGCCCTGGTCAGCCTCATCGGCATCCCGCTGGGCATCCTGATCGGCACGGCCGCGGCCTATGCCGCGCAATCCCGCACGCTGCTGCGCCCCCTGGCGCTGGCCTACGTGGAACTGGTGCGCAACATCCCGTACCTGATCCTCGTGTACCTGTCGTTCTTCGGGCTGCCCAAGCTGGGCGTGCCGGCCTCGGCCATGTCGGTCGCCATCGGCTGCACCGCCTTCTACACCGGCGGGTACTTCTGCGAGGTCCTGCGCGCCGCGCTCAAGAGCGTGCCGCGCGGCCAGAGCAGCGCCGCCCTGTCGCTGGGCATGACCTACTGGCAAACGCAGCGCCACATCGTCGTGCCCCAGCTGTTCGGCTTCCTCATCCCGCCCACCACCAGCCTGGTCATCATGATGTTCAAGGACTCGGCGATTTTCTCGGTGATGAGCCTGCCGGAAATGACCTACCAGAGCAACCTGCTCACGGCCAACACCTTCGCCTACCTGGAAGTGCTGGGCACCACCGCCCTCATCTACTGGCTGTGCAGCGTGCTGATGGCCGGCGCGGGCCGCCGCCTGGAGACCCTGGCGCGCCGCGGCGCGCGCCAGGCCTGACCCCGCAACCAAAGGAAACCCAACCATGACCACCTATACGGTCCCTCCCCGCACCGGCCACCCGACCCTGCTGTACTCGACGCTGGCGCTGGACCTGGACAATCTGCAGGCCGACATCGCCGTGCTGGGCATGCCCTATGGCGCGCCCTACTCGGCCGCGGACTTCAGCAACGACCAGACCAACGCGCCCACGGCCATCCGCCAGGCCACCGACCGCGTCGCGCGCCGCCCGGGCCACTATGACTTCGACATCGACGGCCCGCTGCTGCAAGGCCGCGACGACATCCGCTTCGTGGACTGCGGCGACATCATCCCCGACCTCTCCAAGCCCCGCGGCGAACACTACGAGCGGGCCGAGGCGGCGGTGCGCCGGATCGCGGCCGCCGGCGCCGTGCCCATCGTGCTGGGCGGCGACCACGGCATCACCACGCCCATCCTGCGCGGCCTGGACCAGATAGGCCCGATCACGCTGGTCCACATCGACGCCCACCTGGACTGGCGCGACCACGTCAACGGCGTGCGCGACGGCCTGTCGAGCCCGATCCGCCGCGCCTCCGAAATGGCGCACGTGGACCGCATCATCCAGATCGGCCTGCGCGCCCAGGGCAGCGGCCGCCCCGAGGAAATGGAGGCCGCGCGCGCCTACGGCGCCGAGCTGGTCACGGCTTACGAACTGCACGACATCGGCATGGACGCCGTGCTGGACCGGATTCCCGACGGCGGCAACTATTACCTGACGATCGACGCCGACGGCATGGACCCGTCCGTCATGCCGGCCGTGGCCGGCCCCGCGCCCGGCGGCGTCACCTTCCTCCAGGCGCGCAAGCTGATCCACGGCCTGGTGCGCAAGGGCCGCGTGGTGGGCATGGACATCGTCGAGATCCAGCCCGAGAAGGACCTGAACCAGATCACCTGCATCACGGCGGGCCGCCTGATCCTGAACCTGATCGGCGCCTCCATCCGCGCGGGGCACTACGACAAATGAACGCGCCCGCACCCATCATCGACATCCGCGGGGTGGACAAATACTACGGCAGCCACCACGTGCTCAAGCAATGCTCCACCCGCGTGGACAAGGGCGAGATCGTGGTGGTCTGCGGGCCGTCGGGATCCGGCAAGTCCACGCTCATCAAGACCGTCAACGCCTTGGAGCCCATCCAGGGCGGCGACATCCTGATCGACGGCGCCTCCGTGACGGGGGCCGCCGACCTGCCCAAGCTGCGCACCAAGGTGGGCATGGTGTTCCAGCATTTCGAGCTGTTCCCCCACCTGGACATCATGCGCAACCTGACGCTGGCGCAGCAGATCGTGCTGGGGCGGGACCTCGCCACCGCCCGCGGCAAGGCCGGCGCGCTGCTGGAGCGCGTGGGGCTGTCGGCGCACGCCGGCAAGCACCCCGGGCAGTTGTCCGGCGGCCAGCAGCAGCGCGTGGCCATCGCCCGCGCGCTGTCGATGGACCCCATGGCCATGCTGTTCGACGAGCCCACGTCCGCGCTGGACCCCGAGATGGTCAACGAAGTGCTGGACGTCATGGTGGAACTGGCCGAGGAAGGCATGACCATGATGGTCGTCACGCACGAGATGGGCTTCGCGCGCCGCGTCGCCAATCGCGTGGTCTTCATGGAAGACGGCGCCATCATCGAGGACAGCCCCACCGACCGGTTCTTCCGCGACGCCGCCAGCCCGCAGGCGCGCCGCTTCCTTTCCAAGATCCTTCCCCACTGACGTTTTCGCGGGCCGACGCCCGCTCGCCACCACCAGGACCCCGCCATGGCACACACCCGCATCCGCAAATTCAACACGCGCGAAACCTATCCCGAACAACAGCTGGACAACGATCTCTGCCAGGCCGTGGTGGCCGGCAATACCGTGTTCCTGCGCGGCCAGATCGGCCAGGACCTCGACACCCGGGAATCGGTGGGAGTGGGCGACGTGGCCGCCCAGGCCGAGAAGGCCATGGCCAACGTCGCCATGCTGCTGGAGGAATGCGGCAGCGAGCTCTCCCACATCTGCAAGCTCACCGTCTATCTCGTCGACGTCCGCTACCGCGAAGCGGTCTACAACGTCGTGGGCCGCTGGCTCAAGGGAGTGTTCCCCGTATCGACCGGCATCGTCGTGTCGGCCCTGGCCCGGCCGGAATGGCTGGTCGAGATCGACGTCACCGCCGTCATTCCCGACTGAGGAACGCGCGCCATGCCGACCCCTTCCGAGGCGCTGCTGGCGCGGCTGGTCGCCTTCGACACGGTGACCCTGCAGCCCAACCTGGCCTTGATCGAGGCCGTGCGCGAGCTGCTGGCCGCCCACGGCATCGCCTCGACGCTGGTGCGCAGCGAAGACGGAACCCGCGCCAACCTGCATGCCTCGGTCGGCCCGGCCGACGTGCCCGGCGTGCTGCTGTCCGGGCATACCGACGTGGTGCCGGCGGCCGGCCAGGCGTGGACCGTGCCGCCCTTCGCCCTGACGGAGCGCGACGGCCTGCTGTACGGCCGAGGCACGGCCGACATGAAGGGCTTCGTGGCCTGCGCCGTCAACGCCATGCTGCGGGCCAGCGGGCGGCCCCTGCGCCGGCCGCTGCAGCTGGCGCTGTCCTACGACGAGGAAATCGGCTGCGTCGGCGTGCGCAGGTTGCTGGAAGTGATGGAAACGGCGCCCGTGCGCCCCGCGCTGTGCATCGTGGGCGAACCCACCTCCATGCAGATCGCCACCGGCCACAAAGGGAAAATGGCGTTGCGCGCCGTCTGCCAGGGGCTGGAAGGCCATTCCGCGCTGGCGCCCCGCGCGCTGAACGCCATCCATCTGGCCTGCGACCTCGTGGGCGCCATGCGCGCCCTGCAGGACGCGTTGCGGGCCCGCGGCGCGCGCGACCCCGCCTACGACGTGCCCTACGCCACGGTGCACGCGGGCTGCATCCACGGCGGCCGCGCCCTGAACATCGTGCCCAACGAATGCACGGTGGATTTCGAGATCCGCCATCTCGCGCAGGACGACCCGGACGCCCTGCTGGCGCCGCTGCGCCAGGCCGCCGACGGCATCCGCGAGCAGGCCCGCCGCCAGGCGCCCGCGGCCGACATCCGGATAGAGACCGTCAACGCCTATCCGGGCCTGGACACCCATCCCGCCAGCGAGGCGGTGCGCTTCGTCGAATCCCTGCTGCCCGCCGGCACGGGCCGGACCAAGGTGGCCTTCGGCACCGAGGGCGGGCTGTTCACCCGCCACCTGGACGTGCCCGTGGTCGTGTGCGGGCCGGGGTCCATCGTCCAGGCCCACAAGCCGGACGAATACGTCTCGCGCGCCCAGCTGGCCGAGTGCGATGCCTTCATGGAGCGGCTGGTGGCAGCCCTGTAGCGACGCCGTGCTAGCCTAGCCGGCCGATACACGACATCAACGGCGGCAATGAATATCGACCACCTCCACGCGGGCGCAGGCCCGGGCCGGACCGGCGCGCGACACGGGGCTGCGGCATGAGCCCGGCGATCCGTCTGGGCCCTTTGGTCTTTCCCACCGAATTGGCCGTGCTGGCCGCGGCCGTCCTGGCCGGGCTGCTCGCGGCGCGCCTGTCCGGGCGCGCGCGCTCGGCCGAGCTCGGCACGGTCCTGTGGCGGGCCCTGTTCATCGGCCTGGCCGTGGCGCGGCTGGTTTTCGTCTGGCAGTACCGCGAGCACTACCTGCCCGAACCGCTGCGCATGCTGGACCTGCGCGACGGCGGCTGGAACGGCATGGCCGGCCTCGCCGCGGCCTGGCTCTACGCGCTCGGCGCGGCGCTGCGGCGCCAGGCGGCGCGGGTCGCGCTGCTCGGCGCGCTGGCGCTGGCCAGCGCCGTCTGGATCGGCGGCGGCCGCTGGCTGGCGCCGGCGCCCGAAACCCGGCCCGAACTGGCCGCCCTGGCCCTGCGCCAGCTGGACGGCCAGCCCGCCACGCTGGCGGCGTTCCAGGGCAAGCCCACGGTAATCAATCTGTGGGCGAGCTGGTGCCCGCCCTGCCGGCGCGAGATGCCGGCGTTCGCCGCGGCGCAAGCCGCCAATCCGGACGTGAACTTCGTTTTCCTGAACCAGGCCGAAACGCCGGACGACGTTGCCGGCTTCCTGCGCCAGCACGCGCCGGCGCTGCGCAACGTGCTGATCGATCCGGCCGGCGAGGCCTCGCGCGCGATGAGCAATCGCGGCCTGCCCGCCACGCTGTTCCTGGACGCGCAGGGGCGGCTGACGGACCTGCGCGTCGGCGAGCTGTCGACGGCCTCGCTGGCCCAGCGCCTGGACGCGATCAAGGCGCCGGCCGCTAGCCGGCCCGGCGCCCGCCCGCGCTAGCGCATGGCGGCGAGCATGAGGTCCAGGTTCTGCACCGCCGCGCCGGACGCGCCCTTGCCCAGGTTGTCGAACACGGCCGCCAGCAGCACCTGCCCGTGCCGGGCATTGCCGTAGACCGACAGGCTCAGGTCGTTGGTGCCGTTCAGGGCTTGCGGATCCAGGTGCGTATGCTGCGCGGCCGCTTCGGGCGCCGTCACCCGCACGTGCGCCGCGCCGGCATAGTGCCGGTTCAGGCAGTCGTGCAGGCGCGCGGCGTCCACGCCCGACGGGAGCAGGCGCAGCTGCAACGGCACGGTCAGCACGATGCCCTGGCGGAACGCGCCGTAGGCCGGCACGAAGACGGGCCGCTGCGTCAGGCCCGCGTGCCGTTCGATTTCCGGCGTGTGCTTGTGCGCCAGGCCCAGCCCGTAGACCTGGAACGCCGGCCCGCGCGGCCCCTCGGGCGCTTCGTAGGCCTCCACGCTGGCGCGCCCGCCGCCCGAGTAGCCCGACACCGCGTGCACGGTCACCGGATAGTCGGCCGGCACCAGGCCCGCCCGGACCAGCGGGCCCAGCAGCGCGATGGCGCCGGTGGGATAGCAGCCGGGATTGCTCACGCGCTTGGCCTGGGCGATCAGCCGGCCCTGCTCCGCGTTCATTTCCGGAAACCCGTAGACCCAGCCGGCATCCGTGCGATGGGCCGAGCTCGCGTCGATCACCCGCACCGCCGGATTGACGATGGACGCCGCCGCCTGGCGCGCGGGCTCGTCGGGCAGGCAGAGAATGGCCACGTCGCAGGCGTTGATCGCCTCGGCCCGGCGTTGCGGATCCTTGCGGTCCGCCGCCGGCAGGGTCAACAGCCGCAGGTCGGCGCGGCCTTGCAGGCGTTCATGGATTTGCAGGCCGGTGGTGCCTTGGTCGCCGTCGATGAAAACAAGAGGTTGGGTCATGGCGCGATCTTCCTGGATCGGAAAGGGGTGAGGGAAAGCAGCCCCTATCATCGGCCCGCGCGCTACATAACAAAAGTCGAATATCATGATCGTTCAATTCAGCTTTCCTGAACGACCCAGGAGTATCCATGCGTGAAATCAGCCTGGACCGGCTCCGCACCCTGGTCGCCATCGCCGACCTGGGGTCTTTCGCCGAGGCCGCCCGCGCCCTGCACCTGGCGCCCCCCACCGTCAGCCTGCACGTGTCCGACCTGGAAACGCGCATCGGCGCGCCGCTGCTCTCGCGCAGGCGCGGCCAGGTCCGGCCCACGGCCATCGGCGAGACGCTGCTGGAACGCGCGCGCCGTCTGCTGGCCGAAGCCGACCAGGCCCTGGAGGACGTGCAGCGGCAAGTGCAGGGCCTGGCCGGCCGGGTGCGGCTGGGCGCCTCCACCGGCGCCATCGCCCATCTGCTCCCGCAGGCCCTGGAAACGCTGGGGCGCAACCATCCCGGCATCGACGTGCAGGTGGCCGTGCTGACCTCGCAGGAAACCCTGCTGCGCCTGGCCGACGGCTCCCTGGACGTGGGGCTGGTGGCCCTACCGCAGCCGCCGCTGGACGGCCTGGTGCTGCGGCCGTGGCGGCGCGACCCGGTCATGGCGTTCCTGCCGGCGTCCTGGCGCGCCCCCGCGCGCATCGCGCCGGCCTGGATGGCCGAGCGGCCGCTGATCCTGAACGACGCCAGCACGCGCCTGTCGCGCCTGACCGCCGAATGGTTCGCCGCCGCCGGCCTGAACCCGCGCCCGCGCATCCAGCTGAACTACAACGACGCGATCAAAAGCCTGGTGGCCGCCGGCTACGGCGCCACCCTGCTGCCGCACGAAGCCACCGCGCCCCAGCCCGATCCGCGGATCATCATGCGCCCGCTGCGGCCGGCCTTGTGGCGCCCGCTGGGCATCGCCCATCGCGCGGGCGAAGTGGAGCGCGCCACCCGCCACGTGCTGGACGTGCTGTGGGAATTGCGCGCGGCCAGCCCGCGCGAATCAGACGCCGGCCGCTAGGGCCTCAACCCCGCGAGGACGGCGCCCGGCGGAAGTAGGCGGTGCGCCGGCTTTCCTCGCGCAGCCGCAGGGCGCGCGAGCGGAACAGGTCCTTGCGCCCCACGATGCCCACCAGGCGGCCGCTCTCCCGGTCCAGGATGGGCACCCGGCCCACCCCCGACAGCGCCATGCGGTCCGCGATCTGGCTGGCCAGTTCCTCGGGGTGGCCATAGACCAGCTCCCGTCCCCGCAAGGCCGCGGCCAGGGTCTGGCCGTGCCGGTTTTCGTCCAGCGCCCAGGCCAGGGTATCGGCGCGGGTGACTTCACCCACCACGACGCCCTCGCCGTCCAGCACCGGATAGCTGGTATGGACGGGTTGCGCGGCGCTGAAGTGCTCGATGGCCTGCGCCACCGTCCAGTCCTGCGGCAACGTCTGCACGGGCGCGGTCATCAGGTCGCGCACCCGCAGCAGGTCGAAGGGATCCACCCGGTACTCGCGGCTGATGTGATGGCCGCGCCGGGCGATCTTCTCGGTCAGGATGGAACGCTTGAGCAGCAGGACCGTCGCGCCGTAGGCGAACACGCAGGCCGCCAGCACCGGCACCAGCGCGCCGACGTCGCCCGTCAGCTCCACCGCGAACAGCGTGGCGGTGAGCGGCGCCCGCATGGTGCCGCCCATCATCGCGGCCATGCCCAGCAGCGCCCAGAAGCCCGCGTCTGCCGAGGGCAGCAGCGGCGTGGCGAGCGCGCCCAGCGCGCCGCCGAATATGAGCAGCGGCGCCAGCACCCCGCCCGAGGTGCCCGACCCCAGCGCGATCGACCAGATCAGCACCTTGACGACCAGCAGCAGCAACACGGCCTGCAACGCCAGGTCGCCCGCCAGCAGGTGGCGGATATTGTCGTAGCCGACCCCCAGCGCCGCCGGATCGATCAGGCCGCCGATGCCGATCGCCAGGCCGCCGAAGGCCGGCCACCACATCCAGTGCAGGGGCAGCTTCTCGAACAGGTCCTCCGCCGCATAGACCATGGCGGTCAGCACGCCCGAGCCCAGCCCCGCCATCACGCCGACCGCGGCGCAGGCCAGCAGGTGGCCCGGCGTGAACGGCAGCGAGCCCGCGTACGCGAAGATCGGGCCGGCATCCAGCGCATAGGCGCGCCCGGCCGCCGCCACCAGCGCGGCCATCGCCACCGGCAGGAAGCTGCGCGGCTTCCATTCGAACAGCAGCAGTTCCACCGCCAGCAGCACCGCCGCCAGCGGCGTGGAGAAGATCGCCGTCATGCCCGCGGCGGCGCCCGCCACCAGCAGCGTCTTGCGTTCGCCGTCATCGAGGTGGATGGTCTGGGCCAGCAGCGAGCCGATGGCCCCGCCCGTCATGATGATGGGGCCTTCGGCGCCGAAGGGGCCGCCCGTGCCGATGGACACGGCCGAGGAAACCGGCTTCAGGACCGCCACCTTGGGCTGGATGCGGCTCTTGCCGATCAGGATGGCTTCCATGGCCTCGGGTATGCCGTGGCCGCGGATCTTCTCGGATCCGTAGCGGGCCATCAGGCCGATGATGAGGCAGCCGACGACGGGAATGGCGACGGACGCGGGCCCGAGCGGGCCGGTCGCGATGGGCTGGTCGGCGAAGGAGAACTGGCCGTGGTACGCCAGGTTGGTGCACAGCGCGATCAAGCGCAGCAGCGTCCAGGCGGCCGCCACGCTGGCCAGGCCGACCGGTATAGCCAGGCCCATGAGCAGGACGACGCGCTTGTCGGTGGTGAAATCGCCCAGGCGCAGCGCGGCCCGGGCGGAAGAGGAAGTGGGAGGCATGTTCGGGAAACGGGAGGGAAGGAATCCGCGAGAGGATTGCGGAAGGTCAATATATCGTATCACGACATATATTAGAATCGAGCGCGTGAAACAGCCCCCATCCCCTGCCCGCCTCTCCGCCGCGGATTACGAACTGCTGGCCGATTTCCGTTTTGCGCTGCGCCGCTTCGCGGCCTTCAGCGAAGGCGCCGCCGCCAGCCTCGATCTGATGCCGCAGCAGCACCAGGCCCTGCTGGCCATCAAGGGTTCGCGCCCGTCCGCGCCGGGCCGCCGCGGCCTGTACGTGGGCGAAATCGCCGAGCGCCTGCTGATCCGCCCGCACACCGCGGCCGAGCTGGTCGGCCGCCTGGCGCGCCTGGACCTGGTCAGCCGCGAACCCGACCCCGAAGACGGGCGGCGCGTCGAGGTGGTGCTCACGCCCAAGGCCGAGCGCATGCTGGAAGACCTTTCCGCCTCGCATTTGGAAGAGTTGCGCGCCATGCGGCCGCTGCTGACCCGGCTGCTGGGACGGATCGGCGAGGAACCGGGCGGCCCCTGACCCTGAGTCGCGGCATAAGCTTATGCTGCGCCGCAAGGACGCCCGTGATAAATTATCGCCCCGCGACATATTTATCGGTCGCGAGGAGATCGTTTTGGGTGTTGCAATCAAGCGCTGGCTGGTCTCTTTCGCGCCGGCGCCGGTGGGCGTCAACGGACGCGAGAAGCTGTACGGCGCGCTGGGCGCGCTGCTCGGCCTGTTCTGCACGGAATGGGTGGGCCGGCACGCGCTGGGCGTGGCGAATCCCTGGTTCATCGCGCCCATGGGCGCTTCGGCCGTGCTGCTGTTCGCCGCCCCCGCCAGCCCGCTGGCCCAGCCCTGGTCGCTGGTGGCGGGCAACCTGGTCTCCGCCCTCATCGGCGTCTTCTGCGCCCAGTTCATACCCCTGCCCGGCGTGGCCGCCGCGGCCGCCGTGGCCCTGGCCATCGGCGCCATGTTCTCCCTGCGCTGCCTGCATCCGCCCAGCGGCGCGGTGGCGCTGACCGCCGTGCTGGGCGGGCCGCCCGTCGCCAGCCTGGGCTACGGCTTCGCCTTGTGGCCAGTGGCGCTGAATTCGCTCATCCTGCTGTGCATCGCGGTGGTCTTCAACGGCGCGCTCAAGCGCAACTATCCGCGCCGCCATGCCGACGCCGCCGGCCACAACACCCGCGACCTGGCTCCCAGCGCCCGGCTGGGCTTCAGCCTCGCCGACCTGGACGAAGCGCTGAACCAGCGCGGCGAACTGCTCGACATCAGCAAGGAAGACCTGGAAGAGATCGTGCTGGCGGCCGAACTGCGCGCCAGCGTGCGGCGCTTCGGCGACGTGCGCTGCGCCGACATCATGTCGCGCGACGTGGTCTCCGTGCGCGCCTCGGATCCGCTGGACTACGCGGTCAGGCTGTTCGACAGGCACCGCCTGCAGGCCTTGCCGGTGATGGACGCCGAGGGGCGCTACGCGGGCATGATCGCCCAGGGCGACGTGCTGGCGCGTCGCGCCCGCCTGGCCGCCGTGGCCACCGACGCGACCGGCGCGCCGGACCTGCTGGTGGCCGATTGCGTGCGCAGCGAAGGCCCTTTCGCCACGCCCGGCCTGCCGGTGGTGGAGCTGGCGCGCCCCATGTCCGACAGCCTGCATTGCGTGCCGGTGCTGGACGAATCGCGCGGCTTGGTGGGATTGGTGACGCAGTCGGACCTAGTGGCCGCGCTGTACCAGATCGCCATGTCGGCCAGTTCCCCGGTCGACACCCCGGATTCGCGCAAGCTGGCGGCCTAGGGCCCGTCCCCCCTGAAAGGCGCCTCGTCCCGGCCCTGAGCCCCCCCTCCGTAGCCTTACGGATTCCTGCCGGCGGGGGCCGCGAGGCATAATTCCAGGCGTGAATCCCCTGTCGCGCTCTGGCGCCCTTCTCTGCTGGCTGGTCTTGTTCTGTCTCGGCGCCGTCTGGATCGGCCGGCAGGAATACGTGGACCAGCACGAACGCTTCTTCCAGAGCACCAGCGTGGCGCAGCGCATGCTGAGCCAGAAGACGGTGCAGCACGAAGCCGTGCTGGCCACGCTGGCCGCCTTGTCCCATCCCCCTTCGCCCGAACGCCTGTATCCCAGCCTGCGGCCCGCCATGCCGCAGCTGCTGGGCCTGGGCCATCTGCCGGACGGCGCCTGGAGCGGCAGCGTGGCGGAGCCGCCCGGCCTGCCGGACGCCGTCAAACGCGCCCGCCAGCTCGGGCGCCCGGTGACGCTGCCCGTGGACGACGCGCGCTACTGGCTGGTGGCGCCCTCGGGCTGGAGCCTGCTCCTGGATGCGCGCCAGCTGGTGCCGCCCGCCGATTTCCCGCCCGGGCTCGCCAACCTGACGCTGTCCGTGGGCGCCACCCCGCTGCGCCTGCTGGACAAGCAGCCCGGCGATGCCCCGGCAGGCTGGAGCCTGGCGCTGCAGAAGCCGCTGGGCGCGGCCAGCCAGCCCTTCCAGATGCGCAGCGAGCGCCGCCTGACGCCCGCCACCTGGCCGTGGGCGGCCTGGCTGGCCTGGGCGCTGGCCAGCGCCTTGCTGGTGGCCGGCGCCGCGGCCTGGCAGCGCTCGCGCGCCCAGGCCCGCCGCCAGCAGGAACAATTGCGGCTGGGCGCCATGGCGCGGCTTGGCGCCCTGGGTGAAATGGCCGCCGGCATCGCCCATGAACTCAACCAGCCCCTGACGGCCATCCTGGCGCAGACCCGCGCCGCCCAGCGCCTGCTGGACGACGAAGACGAACGCCCCGCCGTGCGCCACGCGCTCCTGGCCAGCGCCGAGCAGGCCAAGCGCGCGGCCGACATCATCAGCCGCATGCGCGCGCTGGTGCAGTCCAGCCCGCCCCCGCGGCGCGAAGCCCTGGACCCGGACGCGCTGGTCGCCTCGCTGCGCTTCCTGCGCGAGCCCGACCTGGCCAGGCAAGGCATCCGGCTCGGCTGGCACAACGCCAGCCCCGGCGCCCGGCCGCTGGGCGACCGCGTGGCGCTGGAGCAGATCCTGCACAACCTGGTGCAGAACGCGGCCGACGCGCTGGACGGCGCCGCCGGCCCGCGCCAGATTTCCATCGAGGGCCGCGCCGAGGGCGCGAACTACCTGTTCAGCGTGAGCGACACCGGCCCCGGCATCGCCGCCGACGCGCTGCCGCGCCTGTTCGCCCCGTTCTACACCACGCGGCCCCAGGGCATGGGCCTGGGGCTGGCCTTGTGCGACACGCTGGCCGGCTCCATGGACGGCCGCATGTCGGCGCGCAACCTCAGCCCCGCGGGCGCCTGCTTCACCGTCAGCCTGCCGCTGTCGGGCGGCGCGCCGGCCGCCGCCGGAGTCTCCCATGCTTGAACACTCTCCGCTCGTCTACCTGGTGGACGACGACGACGCCGTGCGCGACGCCCTGGCCCTGCTGCTGCGCAGCGTGGGCCTGCGCAGCGCGGGCTTTGCCGACCCCCAGGCCTTCCTCGCGCAGCTGACGCCGCAGGCCATCGGCTGCGTGGTGCTGGACATCCGCATGCCCGGCATCAGCGGCCTGGACGTGCTGAGCCGGCTGGCCGAAGCGTCCGACCTGCCGGTGGTGATGCTGACCGGCCACGCCAACGTGGACCTGTGCCGCCGCGCCTTCAAGGGCGGCGCCATGGAATTCCTGCAAAAGCCCGTGGACGACGACGTGTTCCTCGATGCCGTGCAGGCCGCCGTGCGCACCCATATCGCCAGCCGCGAAAAGCTCGCCGTCACGCAGGCGGCTTCGGCGCGGCTGGACAGGCTCTCCGGGCGCGAACGCGAGGTGCTGGAGCGGATCGTGCAGGGGCTGAGCAACAAGGAGATCGCGCGAGAGTTCGACCTCTCTCCGCGCACGGTCGAGACCTACCGGGCCAACGTTTTCGCCAAGCTGGAGGCGGAAACGCTGGCCGGCCTGATCCGGGAATACGCCGGGCTGCTGGCCTAGGGCCTCAGGACAGCTTCAGCAGGTGCGCGGCCAGGATGTTGCGCTGGATCTCGTTGCTGCCGCCGTAGATGGTCGCGGGCCGGGCATGCAGGAATTGCACCGCCGCATGCACCGACAGCCCCTCGCCCACGGCTTCCTGCGCGTCCAGCGCGCCCTGTTCGCCCGCCGTCTCGCGCAGCGCCTCGACGATGCGCTGCCAGGTTTCGGAACTGCGTATCTTGAGCAGCGACACTTCCGCGCCCAGTTGCCGGCCGTTGCGCAGCGCATCCAGGTAGCGCACGTACAGCGCCTCCAGGTCCGCGACCTCGGCCGCCAGCCCGCGGTACAGATGGCGGAACACCGGCTCCTCGGACAGCCCGCGGTTGGCGCCGATCTGCCGCAGCGCCTGCAGCGCCGACTTGGCGAAGCGCGGATGGCCGATCATGATGCGCTCCGACCCCAGCACCGATTTGGCCATGGTCCAGCCCTGGTTCGGCTCGCCCACCAGGTTCTTCGCGGGCACGCGCACGTTGTCGAAGAACACGCTGCAGAAGTCCTTCGCCCCCGTGAGGTTGACGATGGGATTGACGGTGATGCCGGGCGTCTTCATGTCGACCAGCAGGAAGCTGATGCCTTGCTGCTTCTTCGCCGCCGGATCGGTCCTGGCCAGCAGGAACATCATGTCGGCCTCGTGCGCCAGCGAAGTCCAGATCTTCTGGCCGTTGACCACGAATTCATCGCCCTCCCGCACCGCCGAGGTGCGCAGGGCCGCCAGGTCGGAACCGGCCTCCGGCTCCGAGTATCCCTGGCACCAGTAGGTCTCGCCAGAGAGTATGCGCGGCAGGTATTCCTGCTGCTGCGCCGGCGTGCCGTAGCGTTGCAGCAGCGGCCCCAGCATGGTCAGCCCCATGTTCTGGAAGGTGTTGAGGCCGAAGGTTTCGTACACCTCGTGCAGCTGCAGCTCCTCGTACGGCGTGAGGCCCATGCCGCCGAATTCTCGCGGCCACGCCGGCGCCACCCAGCCCCGTTCATGCAGTTTGCGGTGCCAGCCGTGGGCTTCGCGCCAGGACATGCGCCTGGCCGGGTAACGGTAGGCCGGCGGCAGGTTGTCTTCCACCCAGGCGCGGATCTCTTCCAGCCAGGCGGGCAGCTCGGCCCGCGCGCCGTCGTCGCCGCCGCGCTCCGCCAGTTCGGCGGCGCGGTCGCGGTTGGCGCGCGCGTCGCCGAACCAGGCGGCCAGCGCCATGGCGCGCTTCAGGTACACGCCGATATCGCATTCTTCGGTATAGGCGATGCCGCCGTGCAACTGCACGCAGGCATTGATCACTTCGATCGCGCCGGCCGACGCGCGCGCCTTGGCCCGGCTGGCCGCGATGCGCCGGCGGATGGGGTCGGCCGTCTGGTCGAACACGCGGGCCGACGCCTGCACCACCGACCGCGTGGTCTCCACCTGCCCCGCCAGGTCCGCCGCCCGGTGCTGCAAGGCCTGGAAGCCGGAAAGCGCGCGCCCGAACTGCTTGCGCGTGCGCAGGTATTCCAGCGTGATGTCCAGCACTTCGGCCATGGCGCCCAGCAGTTCCGCGCTCAGCGCGAGCCGCCCTTCGTCCAGCACGGCTTCCAGCGCCGCCTCGCCCTGCCCGGGCGGGATCACCGTGTCGGCATCCGCGACGCGCACGCCGTCCAGCGCCAACTGCGCGCACACCACGCCGTCGATCCGTTCCACCGTGGCGACGGCCAGGCCCGGCGCATCGCGCCGGACCCGATAGATGCCCAAGCCCTCTTCGCACCGGGCGCAGACGAGAAAGTACTCGGCATCCGCCAGCGGGATGTAGCCCAGCGCGCCGTCCAGCGCCATGGCATCGCCCTGCCGCCGCGCCCGGGCCCCGCGCGGCCCGGGGGCCGCGCCGCGCGCCGCCGGCTGCCAGGCCAGCGCATAAGCGGTTTCGCCGCGCGCCAGCCGGCCCAGCGCCTCCACCGCATAGGCCGGACTGGGGCTGCGCCCGAGCACGCCCGCGGCCAGCACGGCCGTCTGCAGCAAGGGTTCCGGCGCCGCCGCGGCGCCCAGTTCCTCGTGCAGCAAGAGGCCGGCCTCGAAACTCAGGGCGCTGCCCTGCGCGGCGGCGTCGGCGCGCCATCCGGCCCAGCCCATTTCCACCATCTGCCGCCAGACGGGCGGGCGATAGGACGGGATCCGGCCCAGGCGTTCGCGGATGCTCTTGATGTCGGACGAGGCGAAGAACGCGCGCGCGCTCTCGCCCACCAGCACGGCTTCTTCGCCGAAAGCGTCGATGTGGGGAGTCAGGTGATTCATGGAACGGCTATGCCAATTGGTTGAGCTTCACGATGCCCTCGCCGAACGGCGCGTCGCGCTTGGCCAGCGCCGTCTTCAGCCCGGATTCGGCGATGTCCGCCATGAACGCGAGCTGCCTGGGGCCATGCGAGGAATGGGCGCGGGAATCGATCTCGGCCGCCAGCCGCGACAGGGTTCCCGCGCCGGCCAGCTCCAGCGCCAGGTTGACGCCGCGCTTGACCGCCGCCAGCACGCCCAGGTCGTTCAGGCTGATGCGGCGCGCCAGTTCCGCCACTTGCGCGTCGAGTTCGTCCGCCGGATATGCGTCCAGCACCAGCCCCACCTTGGCCGCGTCCGCGCCGGTGATGCAGTCGCCCGTGAACAGCAGGCGCTTGGCCCATTGCGGGCCGGCCAGGTACGGCCACATCATGTTGGGCGGCGTGCCCAGGGAACGGATCGCGGGAAAGCCGATGCGGGCGTCTTCCGCCGCCAGCACGATGTCGCAGTACAGGGCCAGATCGGATCCGCCCGCCAGGCAATTGCCGTGGACCTTGGCGATGACGGGCTTGTGGACGTCCACGAGCGTGCGCAGCAGTTCCTGGCCGCGTTCCAGCCGCCAGGCGTCGCTGTCGATGTCGCCGCGCAGGCCGTCGCGATAGATGGACCGCCCGTCGGCCGCCGTCTTGGCGGTATTGGCGTAGGTGGTCGCGACGTCGTAGCCGCTGCAGAAATCCTTGCCGGCGCCTTGGACGACGATGACGGACACGTCGCCGCGGTCGTCGGACTCCAGCAGGGCCTGGCGCAGCTCGATCAGCAGCTCCTTGGACAAGGCGTTGCGCTTCTCCGGCCGATTCAGGGTGATGGTCGCGACCCGGTCGGCGATCCGGTATTCCAGGAAGCGGGTGGTTTCAATCCAGCGGTACATGGCGGCTCCAGTTCAGGCTAGCGCTTAAAGTTTGATGTCCTGCTCGCGGATGATCTTCTCGAATCCCTCGCGGTCTTCCGCGATGAACCGGTCGATCTCCGCCTGCGTCTTGTTCTTGAAGACGACGAGGCCCTGTTCGGTCAGCGTCTTGTTCAGGTCGGGGTCCAGCGCCGCCTTGTCGATGGCGGCCTTCAGCGCCTCCTGGATGTCCGGCGGCGTGCCCGCCCTCACGGCGAAGCCGTACCAGACCGAGCCCTTGAACCCCGGCGAGGTCTCCGCGGCGGTGGGAATGTCCGGCATGACTTCCAGCCGCTGCTCGGACGTAACGGCCAGCGCGCGGACCTTGCCCGCCCGGATGGACGGCAGCGAACCGCTGAAGGCGTCGATGCCCACCTGGACCTCGCCGCCCATCACCGCCATCAACGCCGGCGCGCCGCCCGAATAGGCAATGGGCTCCATGCCGAAGTCCAGCGCCTTCTTCAGCTTCTCCACCGTCAGCGACAGCGGCCCGGTCGCGCTGGCCGAGGAATAGTTCAGCTTGCCGGGATGCTGCTGGCCGTAGCGCTGCAATTCACTCAGCGTCTTGAACGGCATATTGTTGTTGGCCAGCACCACCAGCGGCGCCTCGACGTTGATGCTGATGGTCTTCAGGTCCTTATCGGCGTCGTAGGGCAGCTTCTGGTAGATCAAGGGGTTGAGCACCACGTTGGTGTTGGTCACCATCAGCAGCTTGTAGCCGTCGGGCTTGTCCTTGACCACCAGGTCGGTGCCGATGACGGTGTTGCCGCCCGGCTTGTTCACCACCACCACGGGCGTGCTCAGCGTCTCCGAGATGGACTTGGCGAAGCGGCGCGCCATCTGGTCGGCGGCGCCGCCGCCGGCGTACGGCACGATCAGCTGGATGGGCTGCTCCGGATAGGCGGCGTTCGCGGCGGCGCCCAGCGTTCCCAGCGACAGCAAGGCCGCCAGGGCGAGTTTGAGGGTTGTCATGCGCTTGTCTCCTTCGGGGTATCGCGGGTCGCTCCCGCGTCTTGTTTTTTGATGATCAGCGCGTCGACGGCCACGACGCGCCCGGCCCCGCAGATCACGGGGTTGATGTCCAGCTCCGACAGGTCGGCCTGGTGGTCGGCGATGAACCGCGAAATGCGGCTGATCAGTCCGGCCAGGGCGTCCAGGTCGACGGCCTCGGCGCCCCGGTAGCCGTCGAACAGCGCGGCGCCCTTGAGCGATCCGAGCATGTCGCGCGCCTGCGCCGGCGAGACCGGCGCCGGCGCGATCGCCGGATCCTTGATGATTTCCACCAGCACGCCGCCGTGGCCGACGACGATGAAGGGGCCGAACTCCGGGTCCATCCTCGCGCCGACGATCAGCTCCACGCCGGCGCCGACCATCTCCTGCACCAGCAGGCCATGGATGCGCGGCGGCGGCGAGATCATCGCGGCATTGGCCATGATCTCGTCGTAGGCCTGCCGCAGGCCGGCCTCGTCCTGGATGTCCAGGCGCACGACGCCGGCCTCGGTCTTGTGCAGCACGTCCGGCGACTCCAGCTTGAGCGCCAGCGGAAAGCCGATCGCGCGCGCGCTCTCCAGCGCGGCGGGCCAGCCGTCCACCCGCGCCTCCCGGTTGACGGCCACGCCGTATTGCGCGAGGAGCGCCTTGGATTCCCTCTCGGTCAGCACCGGCGGCCCGTCGACGTCCCGCAGCGCCAGGCCGACCCGCGCTCGCGCGGCCGGATCGGCGGCGGCCGCCACGGTTTCGGGCGCGTGGCGCAGGCGCGCGCGCCGCTGCCATTGCGCCAGCGCGTAGAAGCAGGTGTCCATCGAATGGAACACGGCCACGCGCGGGTCGCGCTCGAACTCGCGCGAACCGGGGCCGTTCTGCCAGGCGCTCAGCCAGACCGCGCACACGGGCTTGCCGTGGCCGGCCTGGATGTCGCTGTAGAGCTTGAGCCGCGGCGTGAACGCGTCGCCCGCGACCGTCTGCGCCACCACCAGCGCGCCGTAGGCCGGATCCCGCGCCATGGCCTGCAGGCAGGCTTGCAGGGAATCCGGATTGTTCACCACCTCCGCGGTCACGTCGCAGGGATTGCTGGCCGAGCCGAAATCCGGGATGTTCGCCTTCAGCACCGCGCGCGTCCCGGGCGCGGGCGGCGGCAGCGGCACGCCATGGCATTCCGCCTTGTCGACCGCCATGATGCCGGCGCCGCCCGAGGCCGCCACGATGGCGGCCCCCGGCGCCAGCGGCTCGGGCGCCTTGGCGAAGAATGCCGCCACTTCCAGCAGCGATTCGAAGCGGTCCACGAACACGACGCCGTGGCGGGCCAGCGCCGCGCGATACAGTTCTTCCGCTCCCGCCAGCGCGCCGGTATGCGATAGCGCGGCGCGCGCGCCCTGCTCCCCGGTGGCCAGCTTGCACAGGATCAGCGGCTTGTTGCGCCGGAAAGCCAGTTCGGCCGCCTTCACCAGCCGCCCCGGGCGGGCCATGCCTTCGAACACGCAGGCGATCGCCCGGCATTCCTCGACGCCGGACAGATACTCGATCATGTCCGCCGCGTCGACGTCGACGCCGTTGCCGAAGGTCAGGATGTGGCTGAACGAGACGCCGCGCTCCACCGCCTGCGACAGCGACAGCGCCAGCGCGCCCGACTGGCTGATCAGCCCGATGGCGGGGGTGCCGGGCTCGCAGGCGGGCGGAAACTGCTGGAACGACTGCACCGCGCCGCAGCCGTAGTTCACCAGCCCCATGCAGTTGGGGCCCAGGATCCGCAGGCCGGAGGCGCGCGCCAGCGACGCGAGCCGCGCCTGGGCGTCGATGTCGGCCTGCCGGCCGGTCTCGGCATAGCCGGACGCATAGATCACCACGCCGCCCACGCCCAGCGCCGCGCACTCCGCCACGGCGGCCTCGACCAGAGGATTCGGCCAGGCGACGATCACGGCATCGGGCACCGCGGGCAGCGCCGACAGCGAGGCATGGCAAGGCCGGCCGCCGATCTCGGCGTACTTGGCGTTGACCAGATAGAGCTCGCCCCGGTAGCCCTGGAGATTGGCGAGGGTCCGGGCGGCGAACGAACCGGCGCGCGGCGTGGCGCCGAGCAGCGCGATGCGCTTGGGGTTGAACACGCGGCCGAGGTTGTCGGCCTTGATCTGATCGGGTTGGGGCTGATTCATTGCCAGGCACTGTGCGCTACACGGAAGAGCCCAGATTCTAGGAAGCGCACCTAAATATTTCTAATATAAAATTTATCTTCATTTATTTATGAAATAAATCGTGGACATCCGACACCTGCGCCACTTCCTCGCCCTGGCCGAGACCCTGCACTTCGGCCGGGCGGCGGAACTGCTGCACATCACGCAGCCGCCGCTGTCCATCTCCATCCGCAACCTGGAAGACGAACTGGGCGCGCCGCTGTTCGCGCGCCATACCCGCAAGATCGAGCTGACCGAGCTGGGCAAGGCACTGCTGGGCCCGGCCCGGCGCGCCGTCCAGGCGCTGGAGGAAGTCGCCCACGTATCCCAGGCGGTCGCCATGGGCGAAACCGGCACGCTGACGCTGAGCTTCCCCAACGGCGCCGCCCACCGCCTGCTGCCTCGCGTGCTGCCGCGCTTCTGCGACCGCTACCCGCGCGTCGAGGTCCGGCTGCAAGAGGCCACGTCGGCCGAATCCATCAGCCTGCTGGACAGCCGCGCCGTGGATATCGGCATCGTCTACCATCCGCTGTCCAGCGTCCGCCCCTATGTCCGCATCCCGTCCGAAGACGACGAGCTGGTCGCCGTGCTGCCGCCGGGCCACGTCCTGACCAGGAAACGGACGCTGAAGCTGGAAGACCTGAAGGACCACGCCTTCATCGCCTTCACGCAGACCCGCACCCCCACCTTGCAGGCCGTCGTCGCCCTGGCCTGCCAGCGCGCCGGATTCTCGCCCCGCGTCATGCACCACGCGCAACGCGTCGAAACCATCATCAGCCTGGTGCGCAGCGGCGTCGGCGTCTCGCTGGTGCCGCGCGTCTGCGCCGCCACCTACGCCCACGTGATCGCCCTGCGGCCGATCTCGAACCACCAGGAAAACCTGAAGATCGGGCTGGCCGTCATGGTGCAGCCGGACGCCGCCAACAGCATCGTGTCGAACTTCCTGCACCTGCTGGACCTGGAAACGCCGGCCTGAGCGCCCCCGCCTCCGTAGCCCTACGGAGCCCACAGCGTAGCCGACCGAATACCGCCGATCGGCCCCGGTCCTTAATCTGTCTGCTCCTGTTATCGATCCCTGAAAGGACCCAGACATGTCGCCCAAACTCCTCGCCTCCGCCGTCCTCTTCGCCTGCGCCGGCGCCGCCAACGCCGCCGTGCTGACCGAAAGCAATCTGTCCATGGCCGATGCGCAGAAGCTGGCCGCGGCCACCGTCGCCGCCTGCCAGGCCAAGGGCTACAACGTCAGCGCCTCGGTCGTGGACCGCGCCGGCCTGCTCAAGGCCTTCGCCCGCGCCGACAACGCCGGCCCCCACACCATCGAGGCCAGCCGCGCCAAGGCGTTCACCGCCGTCTCGGCCAAGACCCCCACGCTGACCATGATGGAAAACGCCCAGAAGAACCCCGGCGCGGCCAACCTGACCGATATCCCCGGCTTCCTGCTGCTGGGCGGCGGCGTGCCGATCAAGGCCGGTTCCAACGTGATCGGCGCCATCGGCGTGGCCGGCGCGCCGGGCGGCAACCTGGACGCGCAATGCGCCGACGCCGTGCTGGAAGAGAACGCCGCGCTGTTCAAGTAAGCCGCGGCCGGGGCGGCGGGCCGGCGCCGTTGCGGCGCCGCGCACAACGCGGTAGGCTTGGGCCGCCATGCCCCTGCCGCCGCCCCATCCCCTGCTGGACGCCACGCTGCGCGCCGTCGCCCGCCGCTATCGCGTGCCGGCCCTTTCCGAATTCCCCAGCGACGACGCGATGCCCGCGACGGCGCTTGCGGTTCGCATCGAACAGGCCCGCGCCAGCCTGGCCGCCGGCACCGCGCCCGCGCCCTCGGTCAGGGTTGCCTTTCTTGGGGCGCTGGCTCGGCTGATCCGCGATGCCATGCGCCCCGACGAAGGCGATCCCGTGTTCCAGGCCATGTCGATGCGCCACCGCAATGCCCGGGTGCGCGAATACGCCTCGCTGTCGGCCGGCGCCGCCCAGGACCGCCGCGAAGTCCTGGCCGCCGCCAACACCATCGCGCATCCGGCCAAGGTGGAGCGCATGGCCCCCGGGCCTGCGCGGGACGCCCTGACCGCCCTGCGCGCGGCAGCGGTGGAGGCGCGCTGGGCGGCGCTGGCCGAGGCCGCCAACGCGCTGCGAGAGTCGGCCGCCTTGCGGGAAGACGCCGCGGCGGCCGCGCTGGAACGCCTGCTCGCCAGCCCGGCGCTCGCGCGACTGCATCGCCTGGCCTCGCTGGAGCGCGACGAAGACGCCCGCCGGTATCGGACATTGTGGGAACAACAGGGCCCGCGCCCCGGCAGCGCCACGGCCGCCACGCAGGGCAACGCCTCGCGGGCGCGCGGCGACGCCGTCGAAGCGCTGGCCTTGCAGGCGCTGGAAGCTTTGGCCCGCGGGCTCAATGCCGCGGAAACCGGCGCGGCCTATCGCGCCGTCTCTTCGATGCGCGTGCCCGCCGCCTTTCCCGCCAGCGCCGCGCGCGCCAAGAGCGAATGGGACGCCGCCTTGCTGCGGCGTTCCGCGAACGACGGCGCGGCGCCGGCCTGGGATCTCTGCCTGTTGCTGGAAGCCAAGGCCTCGGCGGACGCCGCGGCCACGGATTTCCCCCGCCTCCTGCGCGGGCTCCGCCTGCTGGCCGAGGCCGACGCCCAGGCCGACTACGTCTTCAGTACCCGGCAGGGAGCCTTCCCCTTGCGCGGCGCCTCGCTGCGCGCCCTGCCCACCGAAGGCCCCGCGCTGGAGCGGGCGGTGCTGTATTTCTGCGACGGCCCCGCCGACGCGATGCCGCGCCTGCTCAGCGCCGCCAGCCGCATGCAGCTGCTGTCCGCCCCGGCCAGCCTGGAATACGCCAGCCGGCTGGCACAGGGCCAGGATCCGGCGCCCGACGCGCTGGAGCCGGTCTGGCGCCAGCTGCTGGAATCGCCGCAATGGACGGGCGTGCTGCGGCAGTACCCCATGCTGTGCGAAGCGCGCGCGCTGATGGTACATGCCGATGACCTGATGGCCGCCATCGCGGACGCGGCCCCCGCCGGCGCCGGCCGCGCAGGGCGCTAAGCCTGGGCGATGAGGCGGATGTCCTCGCTGCCCTCGCGCTCCAGCTGCGCGACCAGCCCCAGCTCCCAGTCCAGATACTCGCGGAAGCCCTGGTCGCGGGCGGCGAGATCCTCGAACAGGTAGGGGCTGATGCTCTGGTCGTCGTCCCCGGTCAGCACGCCTTGCGCGCCGGTCGCCAGCGGCAATCCCTGCGCCGCCCAGGCCCGCGTGCCGCCCAGCAGGTAGCGCACCGGCCGCCCGGTCCGCCAGGCCAGTTCCGCGGCCACCGCGCCCGCCAGCACGCCGTCCGACGAGGTCAGCACGATGACGCGCGCCGTGTCGGCGGGCAGGAATTCGGCCAGGCGGTCCGGCGCCGCGAAACGCGCGCCGGGCACGTGGCCGCGCTCGTAGGCGCCGCGCGATTCCACGTCGAACACATCGGCCGCCTGCGCGTCCAGCGCGATCCGCAACGCCTCGGCGCGCAATGCGCCGGCCTCGGGGCGGTGCCGGAGCACGCGGCGCGGCTCGGGCCCGGTCTGGCGCGGCGCCAGCGCCGGCGGCTGGTACAGATAGACTTCGACCGCGCCCAGCTGCGCCAGCCAGGCGCCGGTGGTCAAGGCGCGCACGCCGTCCCAGTCCGCCAGCACCACGCGGGCCCGGCGCGTCGCCAGGTATTCGTCCGTGGCCTGCACCAGCTGTCCGCCGGGGGCCCAGCGCCAGCCTTCCAGATGGCCGGCTTCGTATTCCTCGCGGGTGCGCACGTCGAACCGGTAGAGCGTGCGGGCATCCTGTTCGGCCTCGAACGCCCGCAGCGTGGCGGCGTCGATGTAGCCGATGCCCGCGCGCTCGGCCACGTTGCGGGCCTGCGCGCGCGCGGCTTCCAGGGATTGCGCGTCCGGTTCCGGCAAGGCCGCCTGCCGGCCATAGGCCAGCTCGCGGCCGGACAGCAGCCATTCCATGGTGCCGTTGCGCAGCGAGGCCACGCGGTTGGGGATGCCGGCGTCGATCAGGGTCTGCGCGCCGACGATGCTGCGCGTGCGGCCGGCGCAATTCACCACCACGAAGGTGTCGGGATCGGGCGCCAGCTCGCGGATGCGGTAGACCAGCTCCGCGCCCGGCAGGCTGTGCGAGAACGGCAGCGTGAAGTTGTGGAATTCCTCGGGCGTGCGGCTGTCGACCACCACGATGTCGTCGCCGCGCGCGACGCGCTCATGCAGCTCGTCCACGTCGATCCAGGGCGTGTGCTTCTCGTGCTCGATCACTTCGCCGAAGGCCTTGCTGGGCACGTTGGTGCCGGAGAACAGTTCGCGGCCTTCGCGCTCCCAGCCATCGGTGCCGCCCGCGAGCACGGCGATATCGGTCCATCCCAGGCGCGCCAGCTTGGCCGCGGCCTGGTGGGCCAGCGTCTCGTCGTCGTCCACCAGCACGATGCGGGTGCCGCGGCGCGGCACCAGGCGGTCGGCCAGCAGCTCCAGGCGCCACAGCGGCGCGGGCGCGGCATGCAGCAGATGGCGGCGCGCATAGCGGCCGGCCTCGCGCACGTCCAGCACGGCGATCTCGGCCTCGCCGCGCAATTCGTCCTGCAGGGCCTGCGGCGAAACGCGGGCGTGGAAGATCGCCGCGGGCGGCGAGAAAGTGCGGTACGAGCCGCCCTGGGCGCTTTCGAATACGACGCGCCCCGGCAGGCGGTCCAGCGCCAGGCCGTAGAAATGCAGGTGCGCGCCCGGCTCGTCGCCCACCAGTTCGATGGTGTGGACGTCGTCCGGCCCCAGGACGATCGATTGGCCCGGGCCCACGTCCACGCGGCGCGCGTGCGCCAGGGTGTCGCGGGCGGGATCGGCGCTCTTGCGGCGCGCATAGACCTCGTTGCGCTCCACGCCGGCCACGCCGGCGATGATGGCCCAGGTCGTGTGGTCGTGCGGCGGCTGGGCCTTGCCCGGTTCGCCCAGCGACAGGTAGAGCGCATAGCCCCCGTCCGCGTCCTCCGCCAGCCGGTAGATGGACGCCGGGCGGCCCGGCACCACGCTGAAGGCCTCCGGCGGGAACAGGTCGCGGCGGCGGCCCAGCGCCTCCAGGCGCTCGGCCACCTGCCGCAGCTGGTCCGGCGTCGCGCGGGCGCTGTCCGGCGCCAGCCGCTTCGCCTCGGCGATGAAGGCGAGCACGGCCTGGGCGCGCTCGGTATGCTTGCTTGCGGCCGGGGCGGCCGCCGGGGAGTGTGTGCTCATGGGATGACCCGTCATTCCTTGGATGAAGAACGGGTCAGACTACGTCCCGCCGGCCCCGCCGGACAACGTAGAAATGCGTCTAAGGATATGCGCTGGGCGCCGCGCTCAGGCCGCGCCCTTCAACTCGCGCTCGACGACGTCGCGCGTCAAGGTGGGGACGAACAGCTCGATGAAGTGATAGGCATAGCCGCGCAACCAGGCGCCGCGCCGGATCGCCAGCCGCGTCAGGTTGATCTCGAACAGATGGCGGGCGTCGATGGCGCGCAGGCGCGTGTCGCGCTCGGGATCCCAGGCCACGGCGGCCACGATGCCCACGCCCAGTTCCAGCTCCACGTAGGTCTTGATCACATCCGCGTCCATCGCGGTCATGACGATGTCGGGCGTGATGCCCGCGCGCGCGAAAGCTTCGTCGATATGCGCCCGCCCGGTGTAGCCCCGCCCGTAGGTGATGATGGGATGGCGCGACAGTTGCGAGAGCGTGACGGCGTCCTGGCGCTCCAGCGGATGACCTTGCGGCACGATGATGCTGTGGCTCCAGCGGTAGCACGGCAGGTTGACTAGCCCCGGATAGTCGGCCACGGCCTCGGTGGCCACGCCGATGTCGGCCTCGCCCTCCAGCAGCATTTCCGACACCTGCTTGGGCGAGCCCTGGTGCAGGTGCAGCACCACGTCGGGATAGCGCTGGCGGAACTCCTTGATGACCGGCGGCAAGGCATAGCGCGCCTGCGAGTGCGTGGCGGCGATCGACAGCACGCCGGTCCGGCTGTCCGCGTACTCCGCGCCCGCGTGGCGGATGTTGTCGGCGCACTGCAGGATCTGCTCGACCAGCGGCAGGATCAGTTCGCCGGGCGGGGTCAGGCCGATGAGCCGCTTGCCCGAACGCACGAAGATGTCCACGCCCACCTCCTCCTCCAGCTCCCGGATCTGGCGGCTGACGCCGGGCTGCGAGGTATGCAGGCTTTCGGACACGTCGGTGAGGTTGAAGTCCTGGCGCACGGCTTCGCGCACGGAGCGCAATTGCTGGAAGTTCATCGCGCGCCTCAGCCCATGAAGGCCAGCTGGTTGCCGGACGGGTCTTTCACGTACATGACGCGGGGCAAGGCCTGGGGCGGCGAACAGACGGGATGATGGCCCGCCCGCGTCAACCGCGCGAGGATATCGTCGTAGGCGCGGGTCCGGATCGCGAGGTAGTCGGGCCTGACGGCCCGGCTGAGCTCGTCCACGGGCGACAGCGACAAGGTCGCTTCGCCCAGCGCGAAGCGCAGCCGCTGGCCGTCCGCGCACGCAACCTCGTCCAGCCCGACGATGAGGTGATAGAACTCGCGCATGGCGTCCAGCCGACGCGCGAGGAATGGAAGCTGCACCGAATCGATCGAAAGAGAAGACATGCCCTGCCGCCTACATGGAACAGGGCTGATTCTAGTGCCGTCGGGCATGCCGGGACAAAGAGGATGAAGTTGCTTCTACATAGCCGGAAACCCTAAAGAAAAACGCTCATTTGCATATGCCTCAGGCGCTGCGGCGCAAGGCGTCGCGGGTCGCGCCGAAAGCGCGTTCGAGGTCCTCGATCAGATCGAGCGGGCTCTCCAGGCCGATATGCAGGCGCACCACCGATTGCCGCGCATGGCCGCCCTCTCGCCAGGCGCCATGCTCGGCCAGCCGCTCGGGCGCCGCTTCCAGCGCCAGGCTTTCATAGCCGCCCCAGGACGCGCCGATCGAGAAGTAGCGCAGCGCGTCGATGAAATGAGAGGCCGCGGCCGGCTCCGGATGGCGGAAGGCGAACGACACCAACCCGCTCGCGCCGCTGTAGTCGCGCCGCCACAGTTCATGGCCGGGGTCTTGCGCGAGCGCCGGGTAATACACGCTCGCCACGTCCGGCTGGCCGGCGAGGTATTCGGCCACCCCCAGCGCATTCTCGTGATGGCGCGCCAGCCGCACGTCCAGCGTGCGCAGGCCGCGCAAGGTCAGGTAGGCGTCGTCGGCCCCGACCGCCAGCCCCAGGGCATCCGCGGTGGCGCCGAGCTGCCGGGCCAGATCCGGCCCGTCCACCGTCACCACGCCCATCATCACGTCCGAATGCCCGGCCAGGTACTTGGTCGCCGCCTGGAGCGAAATATGCGCGCCCAGCGCCAGCGGCTGGTAGTAGAGGCCCCCGCTCCAGGTGTTGTCGGCCGCCACCAGCACGCCGTGGCGACGGGCCACGGCCGCCAGCGCCGGCAGGTCCAGCACCTCGTACAGCAGCGAACTGGGCGATTCCAGGTACAGCAGCCGCGTGTTCGGCCGGATCAGCGGCTCCAGCGCGTCGCGCGCGGCGGAGAAGTACTCCACCTCGATGCCGTAGCGCTGCAGGAGCGCGCGGTCGACCTTGCGCACCGGCGAATACACGCCGTCGGAGACCAGGGCGTGGTCGCCCGGCGCCAACGTGGCCAGCAGCACCAGCACGATGGCCGACAGCCCCGAAGGGGCCAGCAGGCTGCGGTAGCCCCCTTCCAGCGACGCCACCGCCTCCTCCAGCGCCTGGTGCGTGTCCAACCCGTGCCGGCCATAGGTGGCCACGCGCTCGCCGGCGGCGCGTTGCCCCGCCAGGGCCGCCTGCGTGGCGGTGTCGGCGAAGCGCACGGTGCTGGTGCGCACCACCGGCACGTTCACCGGCCCGGCGCCCTGCGTCAGCTCGGGCGAGCCGGCGTGCACCAGCCGGGTCTGGATGCGGGCCTGGGCGGCGGTCATGCTCGCACCTCCTGGCCCGGCTTCATCTGCGTGGCGTTGTAGTTCACGATCTCGCCCGTGGCGAGGTCGATGCCGATCCGGCCCGACAGCGTTTCCAGCGGCTGCCCATAGAGGTGGAAGTGCAACGTGGGCGCGGCGCCCGTGACGTGGATGCTGTGGATGTCGTCCGGCAGGAACGAGACCGACTGGCCCGGCCGCACCACCACTTCGCGCACCTGCTCCAGCGTCGCCCGGCCGGCCCGCGGACCGTCGTCGCTGCGGCGGTACACGCGGTTCAGTTCCTCGCCCGACAGCGCCACGATGCATGCCCAGGTCGTGTGGTCGTGCGGCAAGGTGGTCTTGCCCGGGTTGATGGAGTTCAGGTAGAGCGCCGGCGCGTCCGGCGCGTCGTCCGGGTTCAGCCGGTAGCGCGTGGACGCGCCCACGCCCTGCCCCGCGGCCGGCGGCGGGAAGTCCGCTACCGGGAAGAGCTCGCGCCGCTGCGCCAGCTGTTCGAGCCGGGCCGTGATCGCGGCCAGCTGCTCGCGCGTCACCGCGCCCGCGGGCGGCAGCAGGGATTCGATATCGGACAGGGCCGCCTGCACCTGCTGGCGGCGTTCGGCGGCAATCGCGGATTCTTGGGTCATGGAGGGCTCCTTGGGATTCACACTGCGAGGCGCAGCGGGTCGATGCGCAAATAGTTCTGGATGGGATCGGACGCGGCCTTGCGCGCGGCGGGCGCGCCGGACGAGCGTTGCAGGAAGGCGCGCGTGCGCCCGCTGGCCGGCGCGCCGAACAGCCGCGACGGCGGGCCGGATTCGACGATGCGCCCGGCTTCGGTGAAGTACACCGTGTCGCTCACCTCTTCGGCGAAGCGCATCTCGTGCGTGACCAGCATGCAGGTCAGGCCGTCCTGCACCAGGTCGCGGATCACGGTCAGCACTTCGCCGACCATCTCCGGATCCAGCGCCGAAGTCACTTCGTCGAACAGGATCAGTTCGGGCTGCAACGCCAGCGCGCGCGCGATCGCGACGCGCTGCTGCTGCCCGCCCGAGAGTTCGCCGGGATAGGCGTTCTCCTTGTGCTCCATGCGCACCTTGGCCAGCAGCTCGCGGGCCCGCGCCTGCGCCTGCGCCCTCGGCTCGCCGCCGACCTTGACCGGCGAGATCACCAGGTTCTGCAGCACGCTCAGGTGCGGGAACAGGTTGTATTGCTGGAACACGAAACCCACCCGCCGGCGCAATCGGATCAGTTCGGCTTCCGTCCGCAGTTCGTCCACCCGCAGGCCGTCGACCTCGATCTCTCCGCGCTGCGGACGCAGCAGGCCGGTAACGCAGCGCAGGATGGTGGACTTGCCCGAGCCCGACGGCCCGATGATGGACACGGCCTGGCCGCGCCGGACTTCGACGTCGATGCCCTTGAGCACCTCGGTGTGGCCGAAGGCCAGGTGCACGTCGCGCAGGCTGACCAGGGGCGCGGGTTGCGGCGCGGAGGCCGCCGGCGAGGCGGCGCGCGCCTCGAAATCAATGATGCTCATGGCGTCGTTCCAGATACCGCGTCCAGCGCGCGATGGGATAGCAATAGGCGAAGAAAAGCGCCAACAGGGTGAAATACACGAGGATGGTGAAGTCGCTGCGGGCCACGGTGTTGCTTGCCACGGTGGCCGTGTCGACCAGGTCGTGCACGCCCACCAGCGAGGCCAGCGAAGTGCTCATGGTGATGCTGGCGTACAGGTTCATCCACGAGGGCAGCATCCGACGCACGCATTGCGGCAGCACGATCATGCGGAAGATCTGCGCGCGCCGGAACGCCAGCGACTGGGCGGCCTCCCATTGCGCGCTCGGGATGGACTGGATCGCCCCGCGGAAGATCTCGGCCACGTTGGCGCTGGCCGGCAGGCCCAGGCCGATCACGACCTTGATCCAGTCCGGAAACGGCACGCTCCACCCCCCTACGCTCAGCTCGAACGGGAATACGTAGGTCGTGAAGTACACCAGCACCAGGATGGGCGCGTTGCGAAACAGCAGCACGTAGGCCCGCGTCAGCCGCCGCAGCAGCGCGGACGGCGACAGCGACAAGGCGCCGACCGCCAGGCCCACGACCGTGCCCAGCGCCATGGCCAGCACGCTGATCTGGATATTGACCCCCAGCCCGCGCAGCAGCGCGGGCGACCAGTGCCACAGCGCCCGCACGGCCGCCGGCGTGGTGTCGGTGGCGGCCCAGGCCAGGGCCAGCGCGGCAAGCGCCAGCAGCAGGACGAACCAAGGGTCGCGCAGCAGCGCCGACGGCCCGCCTCGGGCGGCTTGGCCGCGCGCCGCGTTCAATGCAAGATCATTGGCCATAGCCGGGCATCCTCAAGCGTTCTTCCAGCCAGCGCCCGCCCACGCTGACCAGCCAGGTCAGCAGGCCGAAATACAGCAGGATCAGGAGCAGCAGTTCCAGCACATTGTCCCGGTGCGACCAGATCATGATGGACTCGTAGGTCACGTCGCCCACGGCGATGGCCGAGGCGATGGCCGTCATCTTCACCAGGTCCACCAGGTTGTTGACCAGGGCCGGCAGCGCGAAGCGCAGCGCCAGCGGCAACTGCACCTGGACCAGGATCTGGCCGCGCGAAAACGCCAGCGACCGCGCCGCTTCCAGCGTCACCGCCGGCACCGCCTGGATGCCGGCGCGCAGGGCCTCGGCATGGAACACGCCCTTGTGCAGCGCCACCACGATCACCACCCAGGCGAACGGCGTGATCGGATTGCCGCCGCCCAGCTTCTGCGTGATCAGCATGTTCAACACCAGGAAGGCGCAATACAGCTGCACCAGCGTGGGCGTGTTGCGCGTGACTTCCACGAAGGCCTGCAGCGGCCCGGCCAGCCAGGCGCGGCCGCTGGTGAGGCCGGCGGCGATCAGCACGCCGAACAGCAGGCTGACGGGAATGGTCCAGGCGCAAAGCTGCAAGGTCACCAGCAGCCCGTGGCCGAAGGCGGCCAGTTCGCCCGCATCCAGCACGAAGCCGTAGTTCAGGCCCAGCGGCTTGAAGAATGCCACCCAGGCGCGCAATGCCGGCTCGATCATGCGGCCTCCTCCCGCCGCCGGGCGTCGGACCCGGCCGGCGCCAGCGCCGCGACCGCGCGCCCGATGCGCGCAATGGCGGCCTCGATGTCGGCGTCCGATGCCGCGAACGACAGCCGCAGGTAGGGCGACAGGCCGTAGGCCGCGCCCCGCACCACGGCCACGCCCTCGGCCTCCAGCAGCCAGTCGGCCAGGTCGCCATCGTCCGCGATCCGCCGTCCGTCGGGACGCGCGGCGCCGATCAGGTCCTCTACGCCGATCCAGGCGAAGAACGCGCCTTGCGGCGCATGCACCCTCAGGCCCGCAATCGCGCCCAGCCCTTCGACCACCCGCTGCGCCCGCCGCGCATACGCCAGGCGGGCGGTCTCGACAAAGCCGTCCGCCGCGCCCTCCAGCGCCGCGAGCGCCGCTGCCTGGCCCACCGAACTGGGGCCCGAGGACACTTGCGACTGCACCGCTTCCAGCGCGTGGACGAGCGGCTTCGGCCCGACGCCCCAGCCGATCCGCCAGCCGGTCATGGCATAGGCCTTGGACACGCCATTGACCGCCAGCACGCGGTGGGCCAGGTCCGGCGCCGCGCGCAACAGGTGCGCCGGCGACTGCTCGAACCAGATTTCCTCGTACATCTCGTCCCACAGCACCAGCACCCGCGGCGCCTCGCGCAGCACCGCGGCCAGCGCCGCCAGCTCATCGGCGCCGTAGACCGCGCCCGAGGGATTGGCGGGCGAATTCAGGATCAGCCATTTCGTGCGCGGCGTGATCGCCTCGCGCAGCGCGCGCGGCGTCAGCTTGAACCCTTCCCCCGCCCGCGTCTCTACGATGACCGGGGTTCCGCCATTGATCCGGACCGCGTCGGGAAAGGTCGGCCAGTACGGCGCCGGCACGATCACTTCGTCGCCCTCGTCCAGCGTGGCATTGAGCGCCAGGTAGATCACCTGCTTGCCGCCGTTGGACACGATGACGTTGGACGCATCCGCGTCCAGGCCATGGCGCCGGCCATAGCCTTGCGCCACGGCGCGGCGCAGCGCCGCCGTGCCCGCGGTGGGCGTGTACTTGGTCTGGCCCCGTTCCAGCGCCGCGCCCGCGGCGTCCTTGATGGGCGACGGGGTATCGAAATCGGGTTCGCCCGAAGTCAGCGTCACGATGGAGCGGCCTTCGGCCGCCAGCCGCGCCGCGCGCGCGCCGGCGGCGGCGATGGGCGACAGTTCGGCGCCGCGGGCCCGGCGCGATAGGACGCCGGGAAACAGGGATGCAGTCATGGTGAGCCTTGCGGATTCGTCGGTTGCGGGCACGTCGGGCCGGGTGGCGCCGCCGTCGGTCATGGGCGGGCGGCGGCCTCGGGCGGCGCGCTTTCGTAGCGGCCTTCCCGCGCGGCCGCGCTCGCTTCTTTCAGGTAATCGGCCGGCACGCCGAAGCGTTCCGCTTCCCGCAGCAGCAGCCCGGTCTTGAGCCAGTCGCGGATCGCGCCGTCCACGAAGGCGCGCGTCTCGGCTTCCCCGCGCCGCGTCCAGATGACGGTGGGCGACGGGATCAGCTGGTCGGCCGTGGCCAGCTCGAAGCCGCTCCACTGCCCGCCGTTGGGTCCGTGCAGCGTTTCGTACAACGCCGGCTGGATATGCACCGACGCGTCGCAGCTGCCTCCTTTCAGCGCCAGCAGCGACTCGGGGATGTTGCGCAGGCCCTTGACCACCGCGCCGTAGGTCTCCTGCAGCGGCTTGGCGAAGTTGCTGCCCTGGGACACGCAGGCCACCTTGCCCTTCAGGTCCTCCCAGCGCTTGATGCCGCTCTGTTTGGACACCATGGCCGCGCCGCCGACCAGGTTGTAGGGCGTGGGCGCGTAGCTGAGGATCTCGCTGCGTTCCTGCGTCCATTGGATGTTCGCGATCAGCAGGTCGACCTTGCCCGCCTGCAGGAACTGCACGCGCGTCGCGGCGGTGACCGGCACGGTCTCCAGCGACACGCCCAATCGCCGGGCGAGGTCCGCGCCCAGTTCGGTCTGGAAGCCGCCCACCTTGCCGGTGGCCGGATCCAGCAGCCCGAAAGGCGGGCTCGCGCCATCGATCCCGATGGCGATCCGGCCGCGCTGCTTGATCCGGTCCAGCGTGGCGTCCGCGTGCGCGGCGCCAGCCGCCAGGGCCGTCGCCGCGGCCAGCGCCAGCGCGAGGGCCGGCTTGATGCGTGATTGCTTCATCTGCGTTCTTCCGTCGGGGTCCCGGGCGCGCTCAGCTGCCCTGCTTGTACTTGGCGTGCAACGCTTCGAGCAGCGGCTGCGGCGGCTCGATGCCCAGGCGCTTTTCGGTGGCGATCAGCCAGCCGCTGCGGTGCCAGTCCTGCACCACCTTGTCCACGGCCGCGATGGTGTCGGCCTCGCCCTTGCGGGTCCAGAC
The DNA here is from genome assembly GCF_001571365.1 of Achromobacter denitrificans NBRC 15125. Classification (GTDB taxonomy): domain Bacteria; phylum Pseudomonadota; class Gammaproteobacteria; order Burkholderiales; family Burkholderiaceae_B; genus Achromobacter; species Achromobacter denitrificans. The sequence continues at coordinate 39,044 of NZ_BCTQ01000015.1, forward strand.
GACGGAATTGGCCGGCAGCACTTCGGTGGCGATGGGCGCGTGGTAATCCGCCCATTCCGGGTTGTTGCGCAGCAAGGGATGGATCAGCGTGGAGTCGTGCACGGCCGCCACGCACTGGCCGCCGCGCAGGGCCAGCAGCGAGTCCGACGAACTCTTGTAGCCCTTGACCTGCGCGCCGTAGTCGGCCGACAAGGGGCGCGCGAAACTACTGCCCTGCGAGACGCACACCGGCTTGCCGCGCAGGTCCTCCCACTTGGCGATGCCGCTGTTCTTCAGCGTGGCCGCGGCGCCGCCGACGCGGAAGAACGGCGTGGGCGCGTAGCCCAGGATCTCGGCGCGTTCCGGGTTCAGTTCCATGGACGCGATCAGCAGGTCCACCTTGCCCGAAATGAGGAACTGCGTGCGCGTGGCGGTCTGGACCTGCACCAGTTCCGCCTTCACCCCCAGGCCCTTGGCCAGTTCGCGCGCCAGCTCGGGGTTCCAGCCCACCAGCTGCTGCGTGGCCGGATCCAGCGAACCGAATACGCCGCCGTTGGCCAGCACGCCGATGGTGATCGTGCCGCGTTCCTTGACCTTGTCCAGGGTCGCGTCGGCGTGGGCCGCGCCGGCCGCGGCGGCCAGCGCCAGGGAGATTGCGATCCGGGCCGCGCCCGGTGACTTGCGGATAGCCATGAGATTGTGTCGTGTGCAATGAACGGACCTCCATGCTGCTTGCCGCAAGACCGCAAGGCAAAGAAGCGTTTCAGATATCAATATGAGGCTGCCGCCGCCACGTCTTCCCTAGCCGCGAACGACGAAGGGCGCGGCAAGCGCCGCGCCCTTCGATGCCGCCCTCGCCCCGCGGCTATTTCAGTTTCACGTCCGCCGACACGATCACGCGGCGATACGCCGCGATGTCGTCGCGCACCGTCTGGTCCACCGCCTCCGGCGAACTGGCGGCGATGGTGAAGCCCAGGTTCTCCAGTAGCGCGGACGTCTCAGGTTCGCGCAGCACGGCCACCACGTCGCGGTGGATGCGGTCCACCACCGCGCGCGGCGTGGAGGCCGGCACGGAGAATCCCTGCCAGCTTTCCACCGAGTAGTCCGCCAATCCCGACTCCTGGATCGTGGGCACGTCCGGCAGCGCCTTGGAGCGGTATGGCGTGGTGACGGCAAGCGCCACCAGCTTGCCGCTGCGCACGTTCTCCGTGGCCGCGGCCAGCGTGATGAGCATGGCGTCCACGTGGCCGCCCAGCACGTCCAGCGTGGCCGGCCCGCCGCCGGGGTATGGGATCTGGTTGGTCTTGGCGCCGATGCGTTCGTTCAGCAGCTCCACCGCCAGATGCTGCAGGCTGCCCGTGCCGCCCGGCAAGGCCATCGAGATCTCGCCCGGCCGGCGCCGCACCAGTTCCACGAACTCCTGGAAGGTCCGCACGCCCAGGCCCGGGCGCACCACCAGCAACTGCGGATTGACGACCGCCTTGGTCACGCCGCGCAGATCGCGCAGGGGATCGTAGGACAGCTTGCCCGGCTGCAAGGCATTGAGCGACAGCGCGTCGCCGCCCAGCAGCAAGGTATAGCCGTCGCCGCGCGCATGGGCCACCGCGGCGTTGCCGATGGCGCTGCTGGCGCCGGGCTGGTTCTCGACCACCACGCTCTGGTTCCACTTCTCGCCCAGCTTCTGCGCCACGGTGCGCGCCAGCTTGTCGGCGCTGCCGCCGGCCGATACCGGCACCACGATCTTGACCGGCCGGTTCGGATAGCGGTTGGCGTCCTCGCCGGGCACCGGCGCCGACCCCGCGAAATTGCTCAGCAGCCCCGCGCCCAGGATCACGCCGGCCACGAGCCCCAGGCCCCCGCGGACCACGGATTTGCGCTTGAGGTTCATGCCGCGGCTCCCGTATCCACGCCGAAGGCGCTGAACGGCTTGCCCAGCACCGCATTGGACCGCCGCCCGTCCACGCCCTCCGGCACCTCGCCTTCCAGCGTGATGCGGTACAGCACCCGCTCGACGTCCAGGTAGGCGAAGTCGCCCGGCCCCTGGTGCGCCGTGGCGCGGTTGTCCCAGAACGCGATGCTGCCCGGTTGCCAGCGAAAGCGCGCCGTGTACTCGGGACGCGTGATCTCCTCGAAGAACAGGTTCAGCAGGTGGCGGCTTTCCTCCTCGCTCACGTCCTTGATCCTGCGCGTGAAGCCGGGGTTCACGAACAGCACGCGCTCGCCCGTCTCCGGCAGCACCCGCACCACCGGATGCTCGGACACCAGCGGGCTGGCCTGCACCCGCTGCGCGTACAGCGTCTGGTTGTCCAGGTCGCCGTTGTAGCCGCCGAACTGGTGCCGCGCCCACAGTCCGTCGGCCAGCGCCTTCACCGCGGGCGACAGGTTCTGGTAGGCCGCCGCGAGGTTGGTGAACACGGTGTCGCCGCCATACTCGGGCACCTGCGCGCCGGCGCGCAGGATCGAGCCCGCCGGCGGATTGACCACGCCGGTGACGTCGGTGTGCCAGCGCTCGCCGCGCCGGCCGACGGTGGACTTCGAGGAGATCGTGCGGATCTGCGGATAGCCCTCGGGCGGATTGGCGTCATATGGATGGGCCGAAGTCGGTCGCCCGAAATGCCGCGCGAACGCCAGGTGCTGCGCATGGTCGATGTGCTGGTCGCGGAAGAACACCACCTTCCAGCGTTGCAGCGCCTCCTTGATCTGCTCCACCTCGTGCTGCGCCAGCGGCTGCCGCAGATCCACGCCGTGGATCTCCGCGCCGGTGAAGACCGAAAGCGGCCGGACTTCCAGCCGCGTGCTTTCCAGTGTCGTCATTTGCTGCCCCTATCGATGTCGGTGAAAACAGGATAGGGGCGCGCAACAGGCCCAACAAATACCGATACGCAATGTGAAAATGCCCGGCGATGCGCGCGATCGGGCCACAAACCGGGCGTGAAGGAAGAACCTCGGTATAATTGAGAACCATTGTCAATCGTATTTGGTACACCCTCACCCCGGGCCAGCCCCGCCGCGTCTTTCATGAATGTGCCTGCCGGCGATATCGCCACCCTCTACCAAGCCGAAGTCAGGCGCCTGCGCGCGTTCGTGCGCCGCATCGTCGGCAATCACGGCGCGGCCGAGGACGTGGTGCAACAGGCCTTCGTGAACCTGTTGCGCAGGGGAGGCGACGGCGCCCAGGTGAACGCGGGCTACGTCAAGCAGGCCGCGCACAACCTGGCGCTGAACCATCTGCGCGACGCGCAGCGCCGCGCGGACGTCGAACTGGCGGGGCTGGAGGTCGAACAGATCGCCGACTCCCGGCCCACGCCCGAGACGATCGTGATGTACCGGCGCGAACTGCAGCGTCTGCTCGAAGCGATCGCGGCCCTGCCCGAACGCCGCCGGCAGGCCTTCGTGCTCAAGCGCATCGAAGGCTTGTCCTATGACGAAATCGCCGAGCGCATGGGCACCAGCCGCAACACCGTGATCTCGCAAGTCGTGGCCGCCATGGCGCAGTTGGACGCCTTGCTGGATTCCCCACCCGCCGCCTGAGCCCATGTCCCATCCCGCCCAAGACCCGGTCTATCTCGCCGCGCTGGAATGGCTGGCGCGTCTGAACGACGAGGATGCCGCCGAGCAGGACCGCCGCGCGTTCGCGCGCTGGCTGGACGAAGATCCGGCCCATCCCGCCGCCTATGCGCGCGCACAGGCGCTGTGGAACCGTTTCGAATTGGTGCGTCCCGCCGCCCAACGCATGCAGCGCCGTCGCGCGGTGCTGGGCGCGCTGGCCGCAGTGGCGGCCGTGCCCGCGCTCTACGTCCTGTCGCGCCAGCACTTCCTGGCGGACTATCGCAGCGGCGTGGGCGAACGCCGCCGCGTCGTGCTTGCCGACGGCAGCGCCGTCGAGCTGGGCAGCGACTCGGCGCTGTCGGTCAGTTTCGACGCCGGACGCCGCCACGTGACCCTGCATCGCGGCCAGGCCTATTTCCAGGTGGCGGCCGACGCCGCCCGCCGGTTTTCCGTGCAGGCGGGCGACGGCGTCACCACGGCGCTGGGCACCCAGTTCGACGTCAAGCTGCTGGACGGCATCGTCACCGTCTCCGTGACCGAACATGCAGTGGCCGTGCGGCCGCGCCCCGGCGCCGCGGCCGTCACCGTTGCCGCCGGCTGGCAGATGCAATACGGCGAATCGGGCGGCGCGGCGCCCGTCCGGTTCGACCAGGCCGCCGCGCTGGCCTGGCGGCAGGACCGGCTGGTGTTCAACGACGTTCCGTTGGCCGCCGTCCTGTCCGAACTGCAACGCTATCAGCGCGGCCCGATCTTCCTGATGGATGCCGGCGTGGGCGCCCTGCCCGTCACGGCGGCGTTCCATGTCTCGGATCCGCAGGAAGCCTTGCGCGGCCTGGCGGAGACCTTCCCCATCCGCCTGCGCGTCGTGGCCGGATACGCCACGCTGGTCTACGCCCGTTAGCTACGCCCGCCAGTCGACAAGTTACCTTTAGTTACCATCTTTCCGCCGCGTTCGATCATTGGTTCCGCGCCGCCGGGTGTTTGACAAAGAGAGGACGCGCCAGGCGCCCTCGCGACACCGAACCACGAACAAGGGCAACCGCACATGCCGGCCGCACACCAACCCTATCCTCTTCGCCATTCCGGCGCGCGCACGCGCTTCGGCCGCCATCGCCCCAGCCTGCTGGCCGCGGCGCTCCTCGCCGTGACCGCCTGGGGCGGCGCCCCGTCCGCCGCGCACGCCCAGGCAGCCGCCGCCAGCGCGGCCGCGGCGCGGCAGAGTTTCGATATTCCGAGCCAGCCGCTGGCCAGCGCCCTGCTTTCGTACACCGAGGCGACCGGCGTGCAACTGGTGATGAGCGGCGACATTGCGCGCGGCAAGACCGCGCCGGCCCTGCGCGGCAGCTACACGCGCGACGAAGCCGTGGCGCGCCTGCTGGCGGGTTCCGGACTGGGCTACCGCCGCAGCGGCAATACGCTGATCGTGTCGCCGCTGCCCGCGGAGGCCTCCGGGGCCGCCACGCTGGACCCCATCAAGGTCCAGGGCGCGTTCGAAACCGCCGGCTACGTGGCCGACACGTCCGCCGCCGGTACCAAGACCGACGCCCTGCTGCTGGAAACGCCGCAATCCATTTCGGTGGTCACGCGCCGGCAGATGGACGACCAGGCCGCGCAGAACGTGCGGCAGGCCTTGCGCTATACCCCCGGGCTCACGGCGGAGTATCGCGGCGCGGGCGGTTCGCGCTACGACACCGTGATCTATCGTGGCTTCGGCGGCGGCATCAATTACGACTATTCATACCAGGACGGCATGCGCCTGCTGGGCGCCAACTACGCCATCCCGCAGATCGACACCTACAACCTGGAACGCATCGAAGTGCTGCGCGGCCCCTCTTCGGTGCTGTACGGCCAGGGCACGCCCGGCGGCCTGGTCAACCTGGTCAGCAAGAAGCCAACGGCGACGCCCCTGCACGAGATCGAGCTGCAGGCGGGCAGCCACAGCTTCGGCCAGGTCGGCTTCGACTTCGGCGGCCCCGTGGACGAGGCCGGCAAGGTGCTCTACCGCCTGACCGGCGTGGCCCACACGGGCAAGACGCAGATCGACTACCAGAAGGACGAGCGCGTAGCGATCGCGCCCGCCGTCACCTTCCGGCCCAATGCCGACACCTCGCTGACGATACTGGCGCAGTACCAGCACGATCCCTATGGCGGCTACTACGGCTTCCTGCCCGCCGTCGGCACGGTCGAGGACTTGCCCGGCGGCGGCCGCATCGGCCGCAGTTTCTTCGACGGCTCGCCCCGCTTCGACGAATTCAAGCGCACCCAGACCGCCGTCGGCTACCTGCTGGACCATCGGATCGACGACGTCTGGTCGGTGCAGTCCAACTTCCGCTACATGCAGACGGACGTGGACTACAAAAGCGTCTATACCACCGGCCTGAACGCGGCCAACCCGGCCAATCCGCTGCTGATGCGCCGCGCCATCGTCAACTACGCGAACATGGACGCCATTACGGCGGATAACCATGCGCAGGCCAAGTTCAACACGGGCGCGGTCGCGCACACGGCGCTCTTCGGCATCGACTACCAGCGCCTGAGCTACCGCGAAGAACAGGGCATGGGCGCCGCGCCGTCGCTGTCGATCAACCAGCCCGACTACTCCGCGCCGATCGACACGCCCGCCATCACGTCGCGCAGCAAGCAGACCCTGGACCAGATCGGCCTGTATGCGCAGGACCAGTTGAAGATCGGCCAATGGACGGTGCTGGGCGGCATCCGCCAGGACTGGGCCGGCAACGACCGCCGCGAACGCATCGGCGGCACCTCCACCGACCAGTCCGACCGCGCCTTCACGTGGCGCCTGGGCACGGTCTATGAATTCGAGAACGGCGTGGCGCCCTACCTGAGCTATTCGCGCTCGTTCCAGCCGGTCGCCGACGCCGACGCCGACGGCAATCCGTTCAAGCCGACCAAAGGCGAGCAGTACGAAGCCGGCGTGAAATACCAGCCCCCCGGCCAGGACGCGTTCATCACGGCGGCGGTCTACCAGTTGACGCAGACCAACGTGCTGACCACGGATCCGGCCAACACCAACTACAGCATCCAGACGGGCGAAGTTCGTTCGCGAGGCCTGGAGCTCGAAGGCAAGGCCGCGCTCACGCGCAACCTCGACCTGCTGGCGTCCTATACCTACATGGACAACGTCAACACCCGCAGCACCACCGCGCAGGACAAACATCCGACGTACGTGCCGCGCCACACCGCCAACGCCTGGGCCAACTACACGTTCCGCGCCGGCGCGCTGGCCGGGCTCAGCCTGGGCGGCGGCGTGCGCTACGTGGGCGGCAGCTACGCCAACGCGGACAACACGATGAAGGTGTCCTCGTTCACCGTGGTCGACGCCGCGCTGCGCTATGACCTGGGCCAGAGCATCCCGTCGCTCAAGGGGCTGACCGCCGCCATCAACGCCAGCAACCTGTTCGACCGGGAGTACGTGTCCGCCTGCGCCACGGCGACCAAGTGCTTCTACGGCGCGGGCCGCACCGTGATCGGCACCCTGACCTACCGCTGGTAGCGCAACCCGTCCACCGTCCCCGCATGAACGACGATTCCACCGCGCGACTGCGCGCCTGGCGATGGATCCACACCTGGTCCAGCCTGGCGTGCACCCTCTTCCTGTTGATGCTGTGCATCACGGGGCTGCCGCTGATCTTCCACGACGAGATCGACGCCTGGCTCGATGCGCCCGCCGGCGCGGCGGTTTCCCGCCAGGACGCCCCCGCGCAGGACGTGGACGCCATGGCCGAACTCGTGCGCGGCCGGTATCCCGGGCGCGCGGTCCGCTTCATCGTCTGGCTGGACGAGCCCGACCAGTACCGCTTCGGCCTTTCGCCCGGCGCGCCCGGGCAGAAGCCGTTCGCGCTGGTGGACGCGCGCGGTCCCGAGATCACCGGCGAAGCCTGGAGCGAAAAGGACTGGCGCCACGGCGGGCCCATGGCCGTTCTGCTGCGCCTGCACACGGACATGCTGATGGGGTTGCCCGGCAGCCTGATCCTCGCCGGCATGGGCGCGCTCTTCCTGGCATCGCTCGTGTCCGGCGTGGCGCTATACGGCCGCTACATGCGCAAGATTCCCTTCGGCACCGTGCGCAAGCAACGTTCGCGCACGCTGCGCATGCTGGACCTGCACAATCTGGCGGGCATCGTGCTGCTGGCCTGGGCCGCCGTGGTCGGCCTGACCGGCGCGATCAACACGCTGGATTCCTTTGTCTTCGCCGCCTGGCGCGAACACGCGGCCGCCCGGCAATCGGCCGCGCCGCCCCTGGGCCCGCCTGCCGCGCGGCCGCTGCAGGCCGCGGTCGATCTGGCGCGGCGCACGCTGCCCGAGCACGACGTCAGCTTTCTTGCGATGCCCGGCTCGCTGTTCTCGTCCGAGGGCGCCTACACCGTGTTCATGCAGGGCCGCACGGCGCTGACCCGGCATCTGCTGCATCCGGTCGTCGTTCGCATCCATGACGGCCCCCTCATCAGCGCCGCCCCTCCGCCCTGGTACATGTGGGCGCTGGAGGGCTCCCGGCCCCTGCATTTCGGCGACTATGCCGGACTGCCGCTGAAGGTGATCTGGGCCTTGCTCGACCTGGCAATGATCGCCGTGCTGGTCACCGGACTGTACCTGTATCTGCCGAAGCGGCGGGGCCGGCCAGATCCGGCGGGCAGCCCACGCCCGGCGCCTTGAGGCCTGGGCCGTTCAGCCCCCTCGCGCGGCCGATTGGTGCCGCGCGGGCAACATGGTGGTCCCCTCGCCGCGTCTACCGCCGGCATTCCCCGACGCCTACGATTTGTCCGTTGCCTGAACCCCCCGCAACGCACTGTCCGGCCCGCGCCGCGGGCGGCGCCAACCTATCGAGGGAATCACCATGAGCCAACGCGTCAACGCCTACGCCCAATCGCCTGACCTGTTCAAGAAGTACGTCGAATTCGGCATGCAGCTGCAGTCCGGCGCCATCGAGTCGCCCATCCTGCATCTCGTCGAGATCCGCGCCTCCCAGATGAACGGCTGCGGCTTCTGCCTGGACATGCACGTCAAGCAGGCCAAGATCCACGGCGAGCGCGAGCTGCGCCTGCACCACATCGCCATCTGGCGCGAATCCACGCTGTTCTCGCCGCGCGAGCGCGCCGCGCTGGCGTGGACGGAGGTGCTGACCCATCTCCCGGCCCACGGCGTGTCCGACGAGATCTACGAGCGCGTGCGCTCGGAATTCTCGGAGAAGGAGATGTCGGACCTGAGCTTCGCCATCATGGCCATCAACGGCTGGAACCGTCTCAACGTGGGCTTTCGCACGGTGCCCGGTTCGGCGGACAAGGCCTACGGCCTGGACAAAGCGAAACTGGACTAAGGAGAGCGCCATGAAAATCCTCGTCATCGGCGGAACCGGCCTGATCGGTTCCAAACTCGTCAAGATCCTGGCGCAGCGCGGCCATGAGGCGATCGCCGCCTCGCCGGCCACGGGCGTGGACACCGTCACCGGCGCCGGCCTGGTCGACGCGCTGGCTGGGGTCGAGGTCGTGGTGGACGTCGCGAACTCGCCTTCCTTCGAGGACCGCGCCGTGCTCGAATTCTTCGAGACCTCCGGGCGCAACCTGCTGGCGGCCGAGGCGGCGGCCGGCGTGCGCCATCACGTGGCGCTGTCGGTGGTGGGCACCCATCGCCTGGCCGAAAGCGGCTATTTCCGCGGCAAGATCGCGCAGGAGAAGCTGATCGAGGCGGCCGGCATCCCCTACACCATCGTCCACAGCACGCAGTTCTTCGAGTTCCTGGGCGGCATCGTCCAGTCCGGCGCGGTGGGCGACGAGGTGCGCCTGTCGCCCGCCTACGTGCAACCCATCGCCTCGGACGACGTGGCCCTGGCCGTGGCCGACGCCGCGCTGGCCGCGCCGGTCAACGGCACCGTCGAGATCGCCGGTCCGGAGCGCGTGCGGCTGGCGGCGCTGGTGCAACGTTATCTGCTGAAGACCGGCGACGCGCGCAAGGTCGTGGCGGACGGACAGGCGCGCTATTTCGGCGCCCTCCTGGAGGACGACACCCTGGTGCCCGGCCCCGGTCCGCGCCTGGGCGAGATCGACTTCGAGACCTGGTTCGGCCGCTCGAATCCGGGAAAGTGACGGCGGCCGGGAGCGCGCGGCGGCCTCGGCCGCCGTTCCTCCCCTCCGATTGCGAGCCCGACGGGACGCTCATGAGCAAACCGCAAGCCCCTCCCCTGACCCTGCTGGAGAAGTACCGCGGGGACGAATTCCAGCCTCTCTATACCGCCAGCGTGACCGTGCGGGGCGGCGAGGCCGCCCACGGTCGCGCTTCCGGCATCGCGCGCTCGGACGACGGCGCGCTGCAAGTGGATCTGCGGCTTCCGGCCGAGCTGGGCGGGCCCGGCGGCGGCAGCAACCCCGAGCAGTTGTTCGCGGCCGGCTATGCCGCCTGTTTCCACGGCGCGCTCAGCCTGCTCGCCGCCCGCGCCGGCCTGGCGATACCCGAGGCCGCGGTCCAGGCGGCCGTGACCTTCGGCCGCGATCCCGTGGACGGGCTGTACGCCCTGGCCGCGCGCATCACGATCCGCCTGCCCGGCCTGGAGCGGGCCGTGGCCGAGGAACTGGTGCGCAATACCGAGAGGCTGTGCCCCTACTCCAAGATGGCGCGGCAGGGCATACACAGCGTGGTCGTGCTCCCCGAATAAAAGCGCGCCCCGCGCTCATGGCGCCGGGCGGTTCTTCAGCAGCTGGCTCTCCAGGCTTTGCAGGTCCAGCGCGCGGATGCGCGCCGTCATGTAGTCAATGAAGACCCGGATGCGGCCCGGCAGATGCTCGCGGCTGAGATAGCACAGGTAATGGCCTCGGTCATCGGGCGAATACTGCGGCAGGCAGGCCAGCAGCGTGCCCGCCCGCAGGTGGTCGCTGATCTGGTACCCGGCCATCTGCGCGATGCCCTCGCCGTCCAGCACGGCTTGCAACACCAGGTCGGCATCGTTGAAGGCCAGCATGGCCGGCGGCGCGAACTTGCGCATCCGGCCTTCCACCTTGAACTCCCATTCGTAGACGCGCCCCGACGCCAGCCGGAAATTCACGCAGCGATGCCCGGCCAGATCGTCGATCCCGCGCGGCAGCGGATGGGCCGCCGCATAGGCGGGCGAGGCGCACAGCAGCATCTGCATGGGGATCAGCTGCTTGGCGATCACCTGGCTGTCTTCCATCCGGCCATTGCGGAACGACACGTCGATGCGGTCCTTGGTGAAGTCGGTGGGCGCGTCGTCCAGCACGAGGTCCACCGAGATGCCGGGATAGGCGTCCCGGAACCCCTTGAGCAGGGGCGCGACGATCTTGCGCCCGAAGCCCACCGTCGAGCACACCCGCAGTTGGCCGGAAGGCGGCCCCTGGCGCAGCTCGCGCATGTCGTCCAGCGCCTGCACGATGCGCTCCACGCCCGGGAAGCAGTTCTCGTAGAACCGTTCGCCTTCGCGGGTCAGCGAGGTGCTGCGCGTCGTGCGCACGAAGAGCCGGACACCCAGTTGGTCTTCGAGTTTCTGCACGCTGCGGCTGACGGCCGAGCGGCCGATGCCCAGGCGGTCGCCCGCCTTGGCGAAATTGCCCTCCGCCGCGACGGCGATGAAGGCCACGACGCCGGCATAGCTGGTGGCGAAGCTGTCCGCCAGCGAATCGGCGCCCGTGCCGGGCGGGCCGGCCGGGGCGAAATGGGGATCGAAGGCGGGCGCGGTGGAGCCGGAAGCGGCGTTTTGGGTGTCCATGCTCCTAAGACGCGCCAGCCATCCGTTTTGTGACGCCGGCCCGGTTTTTTTTGGAGTGTCAGCGCTGCGTGACACCCGTCAGGGCTTTCTGAACGTCCCCGCTTCATTCCGCCGGCAGCACCGCGGGAGCGCCCCGCTTCTTGATCAGCAGCACCAGGAAGCGGGCGGGTTCGGTCTGGCTGGCGTTGCGCCCCACGGTATGGACGTCGTCCGGCCCCTCGTAGAACGTCTGCCCGGGGTGCAGCGTCACTTCCTTGCCGCCCTTCAGCTGCATGACGATGCTGCCCTGCAGGACGTAGATGAAGCTGTCGGCGTCGTGCCGGTGCACCGGATCGGCCGCGCCCGGCGGATAGTCCACCGTAATCATCAGCACGTCCTTGCCCGGCGCGTCGGCCAGGTCGCGGGTCATCAATTCGGTAACGATGGGATCGGCGGCCTTGCCGGCGTGGGCCGCGGGATGCGGCGGCGCGGCAAAGGCGAACGGGGCGGCCAGCAAGCCGGCGGCAACGCGGGGCAATCCGCGGGCGAAGATCTTCAACATGGCCTTTTCCTCGATAGGGAGTGGAAACAGGCCCATGGTAGAAAGCCGGGCCGCGCCCCGGTAGATCCTCGGGCGGGACCATCATGTTGCCCGCGCGGCACCAATGCGCGCGAGGGCGCGGCTCAGCGCCGCGCGGCGGCCGCGGCGATCCGGGCCAGCTTGTCGGGGTTGCGCTGCACCAGCACGCGCACGATGCGCTCGCCGTCGGTCTCGTACGATTGCACCGATTCCAGCTCGCCGCCGATATAGCGCAGCAGCGTCCATTGCCCGTTCACCTGCGCCAGTTCCACCCGCAGCGCGTCGCCGTAGCGCCGCTTGCCCGCGTAGAACAGCTGCGCCAGCCGCTTGCCGCCCACCAGGCTGGAGAAGCTGGGCACCTTGCCGCCGCCGTCGCCGATCAGTTCGGCCGCGTCGTCGAGCAAGGCGTGCAAGCCGTGGAAGTCGCCGCGCCGCATCGCGTCGGCGAAGCCTTCCATGAGGCGCTGATGCGTTTCGGGCGGCACGGCCTGGCGCGGCGCCTCTTGCTGCAACTGCTGCTTGGCGCGCCGCACCAGCTGGCGGCAGGCCGCCTCGGTCTTTCCGAGTATGCGCGCCACGTCCTCGTAGTCCTCGTCGAAGACTTCGCGCATCAGGAACGCCGCCCGCGCGTCGGGCGTCAGCCGTTCCAGCATGAAGAGGAAGGCCACCGACACGTCGTCGGCGAATTCATGGATTTCCTCCGGCGTGGCCGGACCGGGCATCAGCACCGGCTCGGGCAGCCAGATGCCCACGTAGCGCTCGCGCTGCGCCTTGGCCGCGCGCAGGCGGTCGATGGACAGGCGCGTGGCGACGGTCACCAGCCAGGCTTCGGGGTTGTCCAGCCGCGACGGGTCGGCGTCGTGCCAGCGCAGCCAGGTGTCCTGCACCACGTCCTCGGCATCCGCGACCGCGCCCAGCATGCGGTAGGCGATCGCGTGCAGGCGAGCGCGATGGCGGTTGAACAGACAGGTGGAGTCGGTCATGGGAGGGTCCGCGCCCTGGCGCGAGAGGGGCCGGGAACGCGCGTTATTGTGCGGCGTCTCATGCGGAACGGCAAGCGCGCGGGCCGCGCGCCCGGGGCCGTCAGCCGGCCAGTTCGGCGGCCAGCGACAGCGCCCGCTGCAGGAACGGGGACGCGTCGTCCTTGCGGTAGCTGACGATCACCGGCGACACGAAAGTGTCGGCGTCGATGGGCACGTGCGCCACGTCCTGGCGCTGCAGCCGCTGCACCGAGGCCGGCACCACGCTCACGCCCAGGCCGGCGGCCACCAGCCCGATGGCGGTCTGCAACTCGTTGGCCTCCTGCACCACCTGCAAGGCATGGCCCGCCGCGCGGAACAGCCCAAGGACGTGGTCCGCGAAGTTCGGGCGCGGCCGCGCCGGATACAGCACGAAGGGCTCCTGCGCCAGGCGCTCGACCGATACCCGCGGCAGGCCGGCGAGCGGATGGCGCAGGGGCACCGCCGCCATCAGGGGCTCCGTCATCAGCACTCGCCGCTCGATGGCCGGATCGTCCAGCAGGATGCGGCCGATGCCGAGGTCGATGCGGCCCGCCTTCAGGGCTTCGAGCTGCGGCAAGGTGGTCATTTCCGCCAGGCCCACTTCGACCCGCGGATCCGCCCCGCGCAATTGGCGGATCAGTTCGGGCACGAAACCGTATAGCGTGGAAGGCACGAAGCCGATGCCGAACCAGCGCCGCTGCGTCTGCCCCAGCCTGCGCGTGCCCTCCACCACTTCCTCCAGGCGCGCCGTGAGCAGGCGCGACTGCTCCAGCAGGAAGCGCCCGGCGTCCGTCAGGCGCAGGGCCCGGGTGGTGCGCTCGAACAACTGCACGCCCAGTTCTTCCTCGAACTGGCGGATCTGGCGGCTGAGCGGCGGCTGGGCCATGTGCAGCCGGGCGGCCGCGCGCGTGAAGCTGCCCTCCTCGGCCACGGCCTGGAAATAGCGCAGATGCCTGAGATGCATGGCTTATTCGGACCCAAAAGGTATCAATTGGAACCCATATAGTCTTGGACTTAGGATGAAAATGCAAGCCATACTGCGGGCATTCCTAGATCCCTAGCTATAAAAGTATGAATCAGGCAAGCATTCTCTCGGTCGAAGCCATCCTGGTCGACCTGCCGACGATCCGCGCCCACCAGCTCGCCATGGCGGTCATGCAGCGCCAGACGCTGGTGATCGTGCGCCTGCGCTGCAGCGACGGCATCGAAGGCATCGGCGAGGCCACCACCATCGGCGGCCTGGCCTATGGCGAGGAAAGCCCGGAAGGCATCAAGCTGGCCATCGATACCTACCTGGCGCCGGCCCTGGCCGGCCTGGACGCGACCAACCTGCACGCGGCCATGCGCCGGCTGGAATCCGTGGCCCGTGGCAACCGCTACGCGAAGTCGGCGCTGGAGAGCGCGCTGCTGGACGCCCAGGGCAAGCGCCTGGGCGTGTCCGTGTCGACCCTGCTGGGCGGCGCGGTGCGCACGCGCCTGCCGGTGCTGTGGACGCTGGCCAGCGGCGACACCGCCCGCGACATCGAGGAAGCCGAATCGCTGCTGCAAAGCCGCCGCCACAACACGTTCAAGCTGAAGGTGGGCCGCCGCCCGGTGTCGGAGGACGTGGCCCACGTCTCGCGCATCAAGCAGGCGCTGGGCGACCGCGCCCGCGTCACCGTGGACGTGAACCAGGCCTGGAACGAAGCCGACGCCGCGGGCGCCATCGCCCGGCTGGAAGCGGCCGGCGTGGACCTGATCGAACAACCCATCCCCCGCGCCAACCTGGCCGGCATGGCGCGCCTGGCCGCCCGTTTCGTGGTGCCCATCATGGCCGACGAAGCCCTGAACGGCCCCGAGGACGCGCTCGACATCGCGCGCCAGGGCGCGGCCGACGTGCTGGCGCTGAAAATTTCCAAGTCGGGCGGCATCCACGAAATGCTGCGCACCGCCGCCGTGGGCGACGCGGCCGGCCTCTCGCTCTATGGCGGCACCATGTTGGAAGGCTCGGTGGGCTCCATCGCGTCGGCTCACGGCTTCGCCTGCCTGCCCCGCCTGTCCTGGGGCACCGAACTGTTCGGCCCGCTGCTGCTGAAGGACGACATCGTCGCCAACCCGCCGCGCTATTCGGATTTCGAAATGGAACTGCCCGACGGCCCCGGCCTGGGACTCGCGCTGGACGAGGACAAACTGTCCTTCTACCGCCGGGACCGCTGAGCCTAGGCAGCAACGCGAGCGCCCGCGGGCGCCGCGCCACAATAATTCAAGCACTACGGAGACAATCATGCGCTTGCGTCACGCACTCAATACCCTCGTCCTGGCCTGCGCCGGCCTGGCCATGCTGGCCGGCGCCACCGCCGCCCGCGCCGACGGCTATCCCGAACGGCCGGTCAAGTGGATCGTGCCCTTCCCGCCCGGCGGCGCCATGGACAGCATCGCCCGGACCCTGGGCGAATCGATGGGCAAACAGCTCAACACGTCCTTCATCGTCGAGAACCGCGCGGGCGCGGGCGGCAACATCGGCGCGGCCAGCGTGGCGCGCGCCAAGCCCGACGGCTACACCATCCTGATCGTCGCCAACGGCATGGCGGTCAATCCCGCGCTGTACGCGGACCTGAACTACGATCCGATCAAGGACTTCGCGCCCATCTCGCTGCTGGCGGTCGTGCCCAACGTGCTGGTCACCAATCCCGCCCGCACCGGCGCCAATAGCGTGCAGGACGTGATCGCCAAGGCCAAGGCGCAGCCCAACCACTACACCTATGCCTCGGCGGGCGTGGGCACCTCGATCCACCTCGCGGGCGAACTGTTCCTCTCCATGGCCAACGTGGAAATGCTGCACGTGCCCTACAAGGGCAGCGGCCCGGCCATCGCCGACCTGCTCGGCGGACAGGTGGACTATATGTTCGACAGCATCACCTCGGCCAAGCCGCACATCGAGGCCGGCAAGCTGCGCGCGCTGGGCGTCACCACCCGCAAGCGTTCCGCCGCGCTGCCCGACGTGCCCACCATCGCCGAAAGCGGCCTGCCCGGCTACGAGCTGATGCCCTGGTTCGCCGCCTTCGCGCCGGCCGGCACGCCGCCGGAAGTCGTGACGAAGCTGAACGCCGCCATGCGCCAGGCCCTGGCCGACCCGAAGGTGCGCGCCACGCTGGACTCGATCGGCGCCGAATCCATCGGCGGCTCGCCCGAGGAACTGCGCGACCACCTGGGCCGCGAAACCGCGCAATGGAAGACGCTGGTGAAAGAGCGCGGCATCAAGATCAACTGAGGCCCGGGCCCTCGAAACCGTTGGGCCGGCGGGCGCGGCGAGGCTGACTCGCCCGCCTCGCCCACGGGCTATTCCACCGTCGCGCCCGAGCGCTTCACCACTTCCGCCCAACGCGGAATCTCGGTCGCCATCAGGTCGCGCAGCTGCTCGGGCGTGCTGCCCACCAGTTCCATCCCCATCGTCTTGCCCAGCTTCTCCTGCACGTCGGGCTCCTTCAGGATCAGCGCGATTTCCCGCGCCAGCCTGTCCAGGATGGGTTTGGGCGTGCCCTTGGGCGCGTACACGGCCTGCCAGGACGCCATCTGGAAGCCCGCCACGCCGGCCTCCTGCATGGTGGGCACTTCCGGCGCCAGCGCGATGCGGTCCTTGGTGGTGACGGCCAGCAGCTTGAGCTTGCCGGTCTGCAACAACGGCAGCGCCGCCGTCATCTGGTCGAACATGAAGGTCACCGCGCCCGAGGACACGTCCACCATGGCGGGCGGCGTGCCCTTGTACGGCACGTGCGTGAGCGGCACGCCTATCATGCCGGCGAAGAGTTCGCCGGCCAGGTGCGTGGACGTGCCGGCGCCGGACGAGGCGAAGGTGCGCTTGGATGGATCGCGCTTGAGCAGCGCGATCAGGTCGGCCACGGAATTCACGCCCAGGTTCGGATCCACCAGCAGCACGTTGGGTAGGTAGGCGATCAGCGACACCGGCTCGAAATCCTTGACCGGGTCGTACTTCAGATTCTTGTACAGGCTGGCGTTGATGGCATGCGTGCTGATGGTGCCGCCGAACAAGGTGTAGCCGTCGGGCGGCGCCTTGGCCACGTAGGTGGCGCCGATGCCGCCGGCCGCGCCCGGCTTGTTCTCCACGATGACGTTCTGGTGCAGCCGGTCGCCCAGCTTCTGGGCCAGCACCCGGCCCACCACGTCGGTCGAACCGCCGACGGTGAACGGCACCACGTAGGAAATGGGCTTTTGCGCCGGCCAGTCGGCGGCGCGCGCGGGCAATGCCAGCGAGCCCAGCACGGCGGCGCCCAGCAGCGCGGCCAGCGCGCCGCGTCGTTGCGTATTCATGATTGTCTCCTGCCTCTCGTTATCGGTCTGGAATGCCGGCGGCGCCGGCCGCAAGGCTCAACGGCCCTGTTCTTTGCGCCACGCGGCGAATTTGTCCTTGGCGCCCGGATCGGTGGGCGGGTACAGGCCGAGGATGGACGCGCCCTGCCGCACCTGGTCGGTCACGAAATCCTCGAAGGCGGTCATTTCCACGGCCTCGGCCGCGATCTCGTCGGCCAGGCGCGCCGGGATCACCACGACGCCCTCGCGGTCGCCCACCACGATGTCGCCGGGGAACACGGCCACGTCGCCGCAACCGATGGGCGCATTGATGTCCAGCGCCTGGTGCAGGGTCAGGTTGGTCGGCGCCGACGGCCGCTGGTGGTAGGCGGCGAAGCCCAGCTCCGCGATCTCGGGCGAATCGCGAAAGCCGCCGTCCGTCACCACGCCGGCCGCGCCGCGCTTCATCAGGCGCGTGACCAGGATGGAGCCGGCCGAGGCCGCCCGCGCGTCCTTGCGGCTGTCCATGACCAGCACCGCGCCTTCGGGGCAGGTCTCGACCGCGACGCGCTGCGGATGCGAGCGGTCTTCGAACACCTTGATGGTGTTCAGGTCTTCACGCGCCGGGATGTAGCGCAGGGTGAAGGCAGGCCCCACCATATTGGGCAGCGAGGCATTCAACGGACGCACGTCCTGGATGAACTGGTTGCGCAGGCCGCGCTTGAACAAGGCGGTGCACAGGGTGGCGGTGCTGACGCCGGCCAGCCTGGCGCGGGTTTCGGGATTCATGGGGGACACGATGGCTCCGGGTATCGGGATGGAAGAAAGCGCTAGAAAATCTCGGGTTCGGGCACCGGGACGCCGAAGCCGGTTTCGAGGAAGTCGAAGTCGCAGCCGTCGTTGGCCTGGAGGATGTGCCGGGAGTACATCCAGCCATAGCCGCGCTCGTAGCGTTTGGGCGGCGGCGTCCAGGCGGCGCGGCGCTCGGCCAGTTCTTCGTCGCTGACGTTCAGGTGGATGCTGCGGGCCGGCACGTCCACGGTGATCAGGTCGCCCGTCTTCACCAGCGCCAGCGGGCCGCCGATATGGCTTTCCGGGGCCACGTGCAGGATGCAGGCGCCGTAGCTGGTGCCGCTCATGCGGGCGTCCGACAGGCGCAGCATGTCGCGCACGCCCTGCTTCACCAGCTTGGCGGGGATGGGCAGCATGCCCCATTCCGGCATGCCGGGGCCGCCCTGCGGGCCGGCGTTGCGCAGGATCATGATGTGGTCGGCGGTGACGTCGAGATCTTCGTCCTCGACCGCGGCCTTCATGCTGGGATAGTCGTCGAACACCAGCGCCGGGCCGGTATGCCGCAGGTACTGCGGCGCGCAGGCGCTGGGCTTGATGACGCAGCCGTCCGGCGCGATGTTGCCGCGCAGGACGGCGAGCGCGCCCTCGTCGTAGATGGCCGTGTCCAGCGTGCGGATCACGTCGTCGTCGTAGACCTCGGCGCCGGCGATGTTCTCGCCCAGCGTCCTGCCGGTGACCGTCATGGCGGACAGGTCCAGGTGGCCGTGCAGCCGCGACATCAGCGCCGGCAGGCCCCCGGCGTAGTAGAAATCTTCCATCAGGTAGGTGTCGCCGCTGGGCCGGATGTTGGCGATCACGGGCACCTTGCGGCTGGCGGCGTCGAAGTCGTCCAGGCCGACGGCGCGGCCCGCCCGGCGCGACATGGCGACGAGATGCACGATGGCATTGGTGGAGCACCCCATGGCCATGGCCACGTTGATGGCGTTCGTGAAGGACGCGAGGCTCAGGACGCGTTGCGGCGTCAGGTCTTCCCAGACCATCTCCACCACGCGCCGCCCGCATTCGGCCGACATGCGCATGTGGTTGACGTCCGCCGCCGGAATGGAGGAGGCGCCGGGCAGCGTCATGCCGATGGTTTCGGCGATGGCCGTCATGGTGCTGGCCGTGCCCATGGTCATGCAGGTGCCGTAGCTGCGGGCGATGCCGCCTTCGACTTCGGTCCATTGCTCCCGCGTGATCTTGCCGGCGCGGCGCTCGTCCCAGAGTTTCCAGGCGTCCGAGCCGGAACCCAGCACCCTGCCCTTCCAGTTGCCGCGCAGCATCGGGCCGGCGGGCACGTAGATACAGGGCAGCCCGGCGCTGATGGCGCCCATGATCAGGCCGGGCGTGGTTTTGTCGCAGCCGCCCATCAGGACCGCGCCATCCACCGGATGGCTGCGCAGCAGCTCCTCGGTTTCCATGGCGAGGAAGTTGCGGTAGAGCATGGTGGTGGGCTTGACGAAGGATTCCGACACCGAGATGGCCGGCAATTCCACCGGAAAGCCGCCGGCCTGGAACACGCCGCGCTTCACATCCTCGACCCGCTGCTTGAAATGGCTGTGGCAGGGATTCAGGTCCGACCAGGTATTGACGATGGCGATGACGGGGCGGCCGGCCCAGTCGTCGGGGCCGTAGCCCATTTGCATCATGCGGGAACGGTGGCCGAAGGAACGCAGGTCGTCCTTGGCCATCCAGGCGGCGCTGCGCAGGCTTTCGTAGTTACGTTTCATGGGGTCGCGGCAATCAAGAGGGAATCGACGGGGCCATTTAAACACTAATATATTAGTGCGTCAGCTAGGTGAAAACCCGCTACACTTGGGCTTCTCCGTTTTCATGGCCCTGCCCTTCGCGCCTCCTGATGCCTAGCACCAAGCTCCGACTGGACCGCTCGCGCCACGCCGCGCCCCAGGTGTTCGAACACCTGCGCGAACAAATCGTCTCCCTGGAACTCGCCCCCGGCGCGCCGCTGTCGCGCGTGACGCTGGCCGATACCTACGGCCTGAGCCAGACGCCCATCCGCGACGCCCTGATGCGCCTGGCCGAGGAAGCCCTGGTCGAGATCTATCCCCAGCACACCACAGTGGTCAGCCGCATCGACATCGCGGCCGCTCGCGAGGCGCATTTCCTGCGCCGCTCGCTCGAACTGGAAATCGTGCAGCTGCTGGCGCAGCGGCCCGACCCCGCCCTGTTCCAGCGGCTGCAGGCCAGCATCGACCTGCAGCGCGCCAGCCATGCCGCCGGCCAGTACCAGCAGTTCATCAACGCCGACCAGGCGTTCCACCGCGACATGCACGAAGCCGCCGGCGTGACCCGCCTGTGGGAACTGGAGCAGCGCTACAGCGGCCACCTGGACCGGCTGCGCCGCCTGCACCTGCCGGAAACCGGCAAGGCCGAGCGCATCCTGGACGATCACCAGCGCCTGCTGGACGCCATCGTCGCGCAGGATCCCGTCCGGGCACAGCAGGTGCTGCGCGAACACCTGTCGGGCACGCTCAGCCAAGTGGCCGAGATCTGCAAGCGCTATCCGGACTACGTATTGACAGCCTAGGGCCGGTTTCCACCGAATGAAGGCGCGCAAGCGCCGCTCCCCCCCGGTATGATCGGGGGCATCCCATGGCCGCCGGCGGTTCCTCCCGGCCGTGGCCTGCCGCCAATTGAACGGAACCTCCCATGACCGCAAGGCACGCCTTTCCCCGACTCGCCCTCGCCGCGCTCGCCGCCGCCTGGAGCGGCGCCGCGCCGGCGGCCCAGCCCGGCGCGTGCGAGACCGTCACGGCGCGCGAAGGCGATCCGGTGCCGGCCGATGCCTGCGCGGTCAACGTGGTGCCGCGGGACCCGGGCCCTGCCGGGACGCTGTTCGACGGTCCGGAATGGGTGCCGCTGGATCCCCAGGCCATGCCGGGCGTGTTCTACGACAGCGCCTCGATCAAGCCGCTGTCCGAACGCCCCGCCGTGATGGCCGTGACCGTTGCCTGGTTCTATGCCCAGCCGCGGATGTCCGAGGCCAACGGGCAGTCCTACCGGTCGGTGACCCAGCCGGTCACGATGAATTGCTCTTCCAACACCTATACCGTTACGCGGACGCTGCACTACGCCGGCGAAAACGCCACCGGCTCCATCGTGGAATCGCCGCCGACCGCCGGCATCAACAACGCGCCGATCGCGCACGACCCCGTGCAGCGCAAGCTGCGCGGGCTGGTCTGCCCCGCGGGCGGCAAGGGCGTCCGCAAGTAAGGCCTATCCCCGCCAATAGCGGTACAGCGCGCGCGCCCCGGCATCCAGCAGGAAGCCCAGCACGCCTATCATCAGCACCATCGCCATCAGCTCCGAATACGCGAGGCGGTCGCGCGTATCCAGGATGAAATAGCCCATGCCCGCCGACACGCCCAGCATCTCGCAGGGCACCAGCACGATCCACAGGATCCCGATCGCCAGGCGCACCCCCGTCAGGATATGGCCCAGCACCCCCGGCAGGATGACGCTGCGCAGGGTCTCCCAACGCGTGGCGGCCACGCTTTGGGCCAGCAGCAGCCAGCGCGTGTCCAGCTGCTGCACGCCCGCCGCCGTGTTCAGCACGATGGGCCAGACGGCCGCGAAGGCCAGCAGAAAGTAGACCGGGTCGTCGCCCACGCCGAAGACCATCACGGCTATCGGCATCCACGACAAGGGCGAAATCATCCGCAGGAACTGCATGGCCGGCGACACCGCGGCCTCCAGCCGCCGGTAGCTGCCGATGGCCAGCCCCAGCGGCACGCCGATGGCCAGCGCGAAGCCCAGGCCCACGGCGATGCGCCGCAGGCTGACCAGAATGTGCGCCGGCAGGTCGGAGCCGGTCAGCAATTCGCCCAGGCTGACGAAGGTGGCGCCCGGCGAAAACCGCCGCGCCATGCCGCCCGCGGGCGACAGCACGTCGGTGCCCAGCCACCACAGCGCCAGCAGCGCGGCCAGGCCGCCGGCGCCCAGCGCGCAGCGCGCCGCCAGGCCTTGGCCGCCGCGCTTGCGCCCGGCCGCCGGCTCCCGCGAGCCTGCCAGCCCGGCGGGCGTATCGGCGGTGGATTCCCGGGCCGTCACGCCTGCACCAACTCGGTCCGGCTGTACTGGTCGGGAAAGCCGAAACGGCTCAGGCCGCCCGCCGATTCGATGGCGCGCCTGACGTAGCGGTCGTCCACCAGTTCGGCCGCGGCGCGGGCCGGATCCAGGCTCGCCAGGAAGCCGCGGTCCGCCTCGATCAGCGTATCGCGCAGGCGGCGCACCAGTTCCTCGGTATAGCTGGGGAACGGATACGGCTGGAAATCGATGCGGCGCTCGTCCCAGCCCGCGTGCCGGATGGCGCCGCTGGCCAGGTATTGCTCGCGGTCCGCGGGCGGCGGCGCCAGCACCTTGGACAGCGCGGGCAAGGCGTGCGGCGTGTAGCGGTTGATGCCTTCCTTGGACAGCAGCCGCGCCGTCTCGGCCCGGTTTTCGCGTATCCACAACTGGGCCTGCACGATGGCGTCCACTACCTTCTGCGACCACTGCGGCCGCTGCTCCAGGTCGCGCTCGTGCATGAACACCACGCAGCAGGCGTGGTTGCGCCAGACGTCGCCCGTGAAGCGCAGCACCTTCCCCACGCCCAGGGTCTCGGCCACCGCATTGAACGGCTCGGCCACGATGTAGCCCGCGATGCGGTTCTGCGCCAGCGCGGGCGGCATGTCCGCCGGCGCCATCACGACCAGGTTCACCTCGGCCGCGCCCACCGTGCCGTCCTTGCGCGCCACCGGCGTCAGGCCGTTTTCGCGCAGCAGGTATTGCAGCACCACGTTGTGGATGGAATACCAGAACGGAATCGCGACCGTCTTGCCGCCCAGGTCCTTGACGCTATCGATCGCCGGCGCCACGGTCAGGCCCGAGCCGCCCACGTGGTTCCAGGCCACCACCTTGGCGGGCACCTGGCTGCCGAACCGCGCCCATACCGTCATGGGCGACAGCAGGTGCACCACATTCACCTGCCCCGAGATGAAGGCTTCGATCACCTGCGCCCAGCTGCGCAGCAGCGTGGGCTTTTCCGCCTTGACGCCGGCCTTCTCGAACAGGCCGTTGTTGTGCGCCACCAGCAGCGGCGCGGCGTCCGTGATGGGCAGGTAGCCGATGCGCACCGGCGCGTCGGGCTCGCTCTGCGCGCGGGCGTTGAACGCCGACAGCAACGAGGCGGCGCCGCCCGCCGTCAACAGGGCCGAAAGTTTCAACCAGTCGCGACGCGACATGTGTTCCAGGCACATCAAAAAGCTCCTAGCAAGGGCCCGCGGCTCGGGCGCCGGGTCAGGCTGGCGCGGCCACGCCGCGGGCGTCCCGCAGCGCGCCGCGCAGGCGGGTGAGGATTTCCAGGCGCAGCGCGCCCATTTCCGGCAACAGGTCGGCGCGGGGCTGCGGCAGGTCCACCCGCCACACGCCCAGGATGCGGCCGGGCGCGCCGCCCAGCAGCACGATGCGGTCGGCCAGCACCAGCGCTTCGTCGATATCGTGCGTGATCAATACGGCGGCGGTATCGAAATCCGCCACCACCTTGCGCAGCAGCGCCTGCATCTCGCCGCGCGTCACCTCGTCCAGCGCGCCGAACGGTTCGTCCAGCAGCAGCACGGACGGACGGCGCGCCAGGCAGCGGGCCAGGGCCGCGCGCTGCGCCATGCCCCCGGACAATTGCGCGGGGCGCAGCTGCCGCGCATGCGACAGGCCCACCTCGTCGATGGCCTGATCCACCCGCGCGCGGCGCTGCGCCGGCGTCAGCGCCGGCTGATGCTTGAAATCCAGGCCGAAAGCCACATTGCGTTCCAGCGACAGCCAGGGCAGCAGGCTCGGATCCTGGAACGCCACGGCCACGCGGGGATGCACGCCCGTCAGCGGCGCGCCTTCCATCAGCAGCGTGCCGGCGCTGGCGGGCTGCAAGCCGGCCAGCACCCGCAGCAGGCTCGATTTTCCCGCGCCGCTGGCGCCCAGCACGGCCACCACCTCGCCGCGCGCGAGATCCAGGTCCACGCCCTGGAACACCGCGCCGGCCGCGCCCGGGTAGCTGAGCGCCAGGCCCCGGGCTTGCAGCACGGCTTGCGGCGCCGTCGTCATGCGACGGCTCCGGCCGCCAGCCTGGCCTGCCGCTTGGCCAGCTCGGTCTTCAACTGCACCAGGCTGGGCGTGACGATGGGCAGGAAGGCCGCCTCGCGCCACCGCCGGGCAAAGCCCGCGCCGGCCGGCCGCAAGTAGGCCGCGCCGCCGCTGGCCTGCAGTTCCAGCTGCACGGCCTGGTTGGCGGCCTCGGCCAAGGCGATCCGGATCTCGAACAGGGCCCAGGGTTCGGACACGAAGCGCCCGTTGCGCACCCCCTCGATCAGGCTGTCGGACAGCGCGTCGACTTGCTCACGCAAGGCCTGCAGCGGCGCGCCCAGGATGCCGCGCGACGCTTGGCCCTGCCCCGCCTGCGCCGCGGCCAGCAAGGCGCGGCGCGCCAGGCCGATGGACAGGCCGCATTGCAGGCCCGCGAAGGCCGGCCTTGCTTGCGGCAGATACTCGCGGGCATCGGGATGGATCAGCCATTCCGGGCCGATGCGCACGCCGCGCACGTCCAGCGCGGCGGTGTTGCTCGATTGCAGCGCCAGCAAGGACAGGTCCGGGCTGCGCGCCAGCCCGGCGATATCGTGCGGCAGCGCGACCACGGCCGGCGTGCCGTCGGGCGCCGTGACCGCCGCGGCGACCAGGAAGCCCTGCACCCGCAGGTTCGTCACCCAGGGCATGCGGCCGTCCAGCACCCACTGGCCGTCCTCTTCCCGCGCGGCGATCTGCAGGGACTCGATGCCGCTCAGGAATTTCATGGCGTTGGACAGCGCCGTCGCACCCGCCTGCTCGCCGGCCAGCAGGGGCGCGAGCCACGCGCCGGCCAGCGCGGTGTTCGGGCTGCGCAGCAGGTATTCGATGAAGACGCGCTGGCCCCAGGCCACGAAGGCGCTGGCGACCGACAGCTCCGCCACCTGCGACACCGCCTCGATGGCGTCGCCGATGTCGGTGCCGGGCAGGCCGCCCTGCGCCTGGGGCACGCCCTGGCGGAACACGCCCGCCGCGGCCAGCCGGGGCAATACCGTGGCGGCGTCCAGGCTGCCGTCGTCCAGCGCGTCGGCGTGCTGCTCCAGCCACGCGCGCAGGTCTTGCGGCAGCAGGCCGCGCCCGGCGTCGACGATTGCGGATTGCGGCGTCATTGCGCGCCGCTCCAGGCGTAGTCGCTCAATTGCTCGTTAAGCGGCGTCTGCGCCAGGTTGTTGCCGAAATTGCAGATAGTGGCCAGCCCCACGCCCACGATGACTTCGAGCGCGTTGCCGTCCGTGTAGCCCGCGTCGCGCAGGGCCTGGAGGGCCTCGTCGCCGACGCGGCCGCGCGTCTGGATCACGGCTTCGGTGAAGGCGGCCAGGGCTTGCAGGCGCTCGTCCGGCAGCGTGCCCTGGGCGCGCAGCGCGTCCACCACTTCGGGCGACAGCTTGGCTTTGTTGCGCGCCAGCGCGGTGTGGCCCGCCACGCAGAAGGTGCAGCCGTGGCGCGTGCCGGCCACCAGTTGCACCACCTCGCGCTCCTGCAAGGTCAACCCGGCGCGGGCATTGATCTGCGACAGGGTCTGATAAGCCTCCAGCGCCACCGGCGCGTTGGCCAGCACGCCCAGCAGATTGGACAGGTATCCCGCGCCCCGCTCGGCGGCGGCCAGCGCCGCGCGCGTGGGTTCGGGAGCGCTTTGCGCGGTATGGACGGGCAAACGGGCCATGTGTTCTCTCCTGACGGCTAGGGTTTTGAAGCCTCATTGTGCTTGCGGCGGGCGGCAAGCGACAATGCATGAAGATCGCAACTTGATGCTAGATCTTATCGACTTTCAGCTATGCGCTTATAACCTGATGCGTTCCGAAACCTTACCTCCGAACTGCTCCGGTCCATGGACCGTATCAGCCGCCGACCAGGCCGCGGTCGACGCCCTGCTGCTGTCCAGCCTGGAGGTGCAATCCAGCCTCTACCACCTCGGGCAGTATTGCGGCAATTGGTCGGCCAGCACCAGCGGACGCGCCCGCGCCAGCTTCCACCTGATCCTGCACGGCGGTTGCCTCGTCGACGTGGGCGCGGGGCGCGAAACCCTCACCTTGGCCGCGGGCGACGGCATCTTCTTCTTGCGCGACATTCCCCATGCGCTGACGCCGCTGGGTCTGCCCGCCGCCGACGGCGGGCGATGCGCGCCGATGCAGCCGCTCCTGCCGCGGCAGGCCGACAGCACCGGCCTGGCCTGCGGCTTCTTCCAGTTCCGGCCCGGGCTCGCCGACCTGCTGGCCGACACGCTGCCCGACTACCTGGTGCTGCGCGCCGACGACGAGCGCTTCCACACCGCGCGCGGCGTGTTCGAACTGATCCTCGGCGAAACCGCGCGCGATCCCGGCGCGTCGCCGGTCGTGCTGGAACGCCTGACCGACCTGCTCATTTTCTTCATGCTGCGCCATCTGGCCATCCACGACCGCCAGGCCTACGGCCTCTTCGTGCTGGCCCGCGACCCCGCCATGGCCGGCTTGCTGCAGTCCATCCTGGCCGAGCCGGCCAAACCCTGGAGCATGCAGGACATGGCCGACCGGGTGCATATGTCGAAAGCCACTTTCCACCGCCGCTTCACGCTGCACGGCGGGACCACGCCCGCGCAGTTGCTGCAATTGCTGCGCATGCGCGTGGCGCGGCGCTACCTGAGCCAGGGCATGGGCATCCAGGACGCCGCCGAGCGCGTCGGCTACCAGTCCCAGGCGGCGTTCAGCCGCGTCTTCCAGCGCACGGAAGGGATGGCGCCGTCCGCGTTGCGCAAGCGCCCTCCCGCGCCCTAGGCGCCTGTACCGTCAGGCCAGGCCCAGCAGCAGCTCGGCGAGCAACGCCGGATGCGTGATGTGCGCTTCGTGCGGCGCCGCGATGTCGACCCAGTTCCAGCCGGATTGCGACTTCACCAGCTTGCGCGAATCGTCCAGCACCGCCAGCTCGGGCTGCGTGCAATGGATGTACGTGCGCGGCACGCCGTTGCCGATGGGATGCTTCAGGTTCAGCGGCGAGGTGTAGCTGGCCAGCGGATGCGCGGTCAGGCGGCGCTTGACCCAGTCGTGGTCGGCGGTGCCGGGCGTGAAGCCCCAGGCCGCGGGAAGCGGATCGGGGATTGGCACGGCCAGTCCGCCCGTGGCCTTGGAGGCCGCGGCGATGCGAGCGTCCGCGTCCGCCTTCGGGTAGACGGAAAACGCATTCTGGCCGCTCTCCAGCACGATGGCGTCGAAGTACACCAGGTGCGCGAGCCGGCCCGGCTTGCGGTCGGCCACGCCCGTGATGGGAATGCCGCCGAAGCTGTGGCCCACCAGGATCACGTCATTGAGTTCCTGCGTCTCGATGACCTGGACCAGGTCCTCGACGAAGGTGTCGATGGTGATGTCCTTGCTCAGCAGGTGGGCGCGATCGCCCATGCCGGTGTAGCTGGGCGCATACACTCGGTGGCCGGCCGCCTGCAGGCGGTCCGCGACCGGGCGCCAGCACCAGCCGCCGTGCCAGGAACCGTGGGCCAGGACGTAGGTCCGGGCTTTCGCGACCGGCGCGGCGGCCAGGGCCGACGCCCCCGCCGCCAGCGCGGGCAGGCCCGCGGCGAGTTTCAGCAGATTTCTGCGCGGGAGCATCGTCATGCCGCTTACGCCTTGGCCAGGGCCTGGTCGAGATCGGCCAGCAGATCGTCGACGTGCTCGATGCCGATCGACAGGCGAACCGTTTCCTCGCGCACGCCCGCCTTCTGCAACTCTTCCGGATTGAGCTGGCGATGGGTGGTGGACGCCGGGTGCGTGGCCAGCGACTTGGCGTCGCCGATGTTGACCAGGCGGGTGAAGAGCTGCAGCGCGTCCTGGAAGCGGGCGCCGGCCTCGCGGCCGCCCTTCACGCCGAACGTGAACAGGCCCGGGGCCTTGCCGCCCAGGTACTTGCGCGCCAGCGCGTGGTCGGGATGGTCCGGCAGGCCGGCGTAGTTGACCCATTCGACCTTGGGATGCTCGCGCAGGTAGCGGGCGATCTTCACCGCGTTCTCGACGATGCGGTCCACGCGCAGCGCCAGGGTCTCGATGCCTTGCAGGATCTGGAAGGAATTGAACGGCGAGATCGCCGCGCCGGTATTGCGCAGCGGCACCACGCGGGCGCGCCCGATGTAGGCGGCCGCGCCGAAGGCTTCGGTGTAGACCACGCCGTGATAGCTGACGTCCGGCTCGTTCAGGCGCTTGAAGCGGGCCTTGTGCTCGGCCCAGGGGAACTTGCCCGAGTCGATGATGGCGCCGCCCAGGCTCGTGCCGTGGCCACCCAGGTACTTGGTGAGCGACTGCACCACGATGTCGGCGCCGTGCTCGATGGGACGCAGCAGGTACGGCGAGGGCACGGTGTTGTCGACGATCAGCGGCAGGCCGTGGCGATGCGCGAGCTCGGCCAGCGCGGCGATGTCCGTGATGTTGCCCAGCGGGTTGCCCACGGACTCCGCGAAGATGGCCTTGGTGCGGTCGTCGATCTGGGCTTCGAAAGCCGCCAGGTCGCTGGGATTGGCGAAGCGCGTGGTGATGCCGTACTGCGGCAGCGTGTGGGCGAACAGGTTGTAAGTGCCGCCATACAGCGTGCTGGACGAAACGATGTTGTCCCCGGCCTCGGCGATGGTCAGGATGGCGTAGGTGACCGCGGCCTGGCCCGAGGCCAGCGCCAGCGCGGCGATGCCGCCTTCCAGGGCCGCGACGCGCTGTTCGAGCACGTCGGTCGTGGGGTTCATGATGCGCGTGTAGATATTGCCGGGAACCTTGAGGTCGAACAGGTCGGCGCCGTGCTGCGTGTCGTCGAAGGCGTAGGCGACGGTCTGGTAGATCGGCACCGCCACGGCGCGCGTGGTGGGATCGGGACGATAGCCGCCATGCACGGCAATGGTTTCCAGCCGCCAGGGCTTTTTCGTTTCGCTCATGTGTCTCTCCAGGAGATGCGTTTCAAGGGTTCTTGTCAGCTTGCGAATGCGCGCGCGGCGCGCAGGATTCGGTCGACGTCGGCATGGTTGTTATAGGCGCCGACGGACAGACGCACGTAACCATACTCCACAATGCTGGCCACCACCCCCTCGCGGGCGAGATGCGCCAGCGCCTGGGCCGGATCCGCCACCCGCAGCGCGGTGGTGGTGCTGCGCGATTCGGCGCCGGACGGCGTGGCCACCTGCGCGCCGAGCGCGCGCAAGCCCTCGCTCAAGGCCTGCGACAGCTCCAGCACCCAGGGCTCGATGCGGTCGGGCCCGGCCTCTTCGATCAGGTCCAGCGCGCCGGCCCAGCCGGCGATGCCGGGATAGTTCAGGTTGCCGGTCTCCAGCCGGCGCGCATCGCCGGGATCGGACACGCCCAGCCGCCATTGCGGCCCGGACTTGTCCAGGGTGGTCACGCCCGACGGCCCCACGTACAGCGGGTCCAGCGCGTCGAGCAATCCGGGAGAAACGTGCAGCAGGCCCACGCCCAGCGGGCCCAGCATGCCTTTGTGCGCGCCGCAGGCGAAGGCGTCCACGCGCCACTCGTCCACCCGGGCGCGCAACAGGCCCGCGCCCTGGATGCCGTCGACGACCAGCCAGATGCCGCGCTCGGCGCAGCGGCGCCCCAGTTCGGCGATGTCGGTGCGAAAGCCCGTGCCGTACTGCACCCAGGACACCGCGATCAGTCGGGTGCGCGCATCGACCAGGCGCCACAGGTCTTCCACGGAATAGCGGTGCGCCTCGGCCCGCGCGACACGCACCTCCACGCCGCGGCGGCGCAGGTTCAGCCACGGCAAGGCATTGGTCGGATGCTCCTGGTCGTCCACGACCAGGTTGTCGCCATCCTGCCAGGCCAGGCCCTGGGCGACGGTATTGAGGCCCTCGGTGGTGTTCTTGGTAAAGGCCAGGCGGCGCGCGTCGCCGCCGAGCAGGCGCGCCAGCCGCGTGCGCAGGGTATCGGCGTCGCGCAGCCATTGCGGCTTGTCGCTGCGGGCATGGGTGATGCCGTCGAAGAAATCCGCGACCGCGCCGGACACCCGCGGAGAGAGCGGGCTGGTGTAGGCGATGTTGGCGTAGGCCTTATCGCGCGTTATCGGAAACCACTGCCTGAATTCGTCCTGCCAGCTCATGCGCAACCTTCGACCTTGTTCGTGGGACTGTATGGAGATGACGGCATTCTAGGTATATGACGAGAATCTGGATAAGGCTTAGTTCTTATATTGATATGACTATATAGTCGCTCGGAATCGCGGGACCCGACCCTAGAATTCATGCCTTTCTTGGCTATGACAACTACGGGAACGGCATGCATCTGACTCAATTCCTCAAGGCCGCCGGCGCGGCCGCCGCGCTGGCCATCGCCGGCGCGTCCCATGCGGGCACGGTGGACACCATCAAGAAGCGCGGCGAACTGGTCTGCGGCGTCAGCCAGGGCTCGGCCGGCCTGTCGATCGCCGACAAGCAAGGCCGCTGGACCGGCCTGGATGCCGACCTGTGCCGCGCGCTGGCCGCCGCCGTGCTGGGCGATCCCGCCAAGACGCGCTTCGTTCCCCTCAGCTCGCAGCAGCGCTTCCCCGCGCTGCAGTCCGGCGAGGTCGACGTGCTCAACCGCAACACCACCATCACGTCCAGCCGCGACGCCGGCCTGGGCATCGTGTCCGCGGGCATCGTGTTCTACGACGGCCAGGGCTTCCTGGTGCCGCGCAAGCTGGGCGTCAAGAGCGCCACCGAACTGGACGGCGCACAGGTGTGCGTGCAGCCCGGCACGGTGAACGAACAGAACCTGGTCGACTACTTCAAGAAGCACAAGCTCAGCTATCGCCCGGTGGTCATCGAAAACCTGGTGGAGCTGGAGCAGGCCTTCTACGCCGGCCGTTGCGACGTCTACCTGTCGGACGCCTCCACCCTGGCCGCCAGCCGCGCCGCCCGCGCCAGCCAGCCCGACGATTTCGTGATCTTGCCCGAGCGCATCAACAAGTCCCCGCTCGGCCCCTTCGTTCGCCAGGACGACGCCAACTGGGCCGCCATCGTGCGCTGGACGGTGAACGCGCTGGTCGCGGCCGAGGAACTCGGCATCACCGCCGCGAACGCGGACGGCCAGTCGCAAAGCACCGACGCCCAGGTGCGCCGGCTGCTGGGCGTGGATCCCGGCATCGGCAAGAGCTTCGGCCTGGACGAAGCCTGGGCCCGCAACGCCATCAAGGCCGTGGGCAACTACGGCGAAGTCTGGGACCGCAACCTGGGCGCTTCCACCCCGCTGAAGCTGGAGCGCGGCCTGAACGCCCAATGGAACCAGGGCGGCCTGCTGTACTCGCCCCCGTTCCAGTGACATGACGACGGCGACGATCCCCTTCCCCGCTCCCGCCCCGTGGCGCCGCTGGCTGTCCACGGCGGCCTGGGTCCTGGGGCTGGGCGGCATGGCCGCCATTCTGCTGCTGCACATCGAATCGGTGCAGGCGGCGCGCGGCATCCACGGCGGCTTCGGCTTCCTGTTCCAGCCGTCGGGCTTCCGCATTTCGGAAAGCCTGCTGAACGTCACGCCCGACGATCCCTACTGGATGTCGATCGCCGCCGGCCTGGTCAACACGCTGACGGTGGCGCTGGTGGCGATCCCGCTGGCGACCGCGCTGGGCATCGGCCTGGGCCTGCTGGGCCTGTCGTCCCACCCGCTGGCCGCGCGCTGCGCCGCCCTCGTCATCGCGCCCTTGCGCAACACGCCCGTGCTGCTGCAGCTGTTCGTGTGGTACGGGCTGCTGCTGCGCCTGCCGGACTTGCGGCAGGCGTGGTCGCCCTTGCCGTCCGTGCTGCTTTCCAACCGCGGCCTCGCCCTGCCGGCCGTGCACGGCTGGCTGCCCTACGCGGCCCTGGGCTTGGCCGCGCTGGCGCTGGGCTGGCGCGCCCGGCGCCGCTGGGGCAAGCCGGCCCTGTACGGCGCCCTGGCCGTCGCGCTGCTGGGCTGGACCCTGCTGCCGCCGCTGCAGCTGGACCTGCCGGTCAAGCGCGGCCTCGGCCTGCAAGGCGGCTGGCAACCCAGCATCGAATTCGCGGCCCTGACGCTGGGGCTGGTGGTGTTCCATGCGGCCTATATCGCCGACATCGTCCGCGCCGCGGTGCGCGCCGTGCCGGTCGGCCTCGTGGAAGCCGGCCAGGCCCTGGGGCTCGCGCCCCGGCATGTGCTGCGCCTGGTGATCGCGCCCTACGCGGCGCGAGTGGCGCTGCCGCCCTACGCCAACCAATGCCTGGCCCTGGTGAAGAACAGCACGCTGGCGATCGCCATCGGCTACCAGGAGCTGATGGCCGTGATCAATACCGCCATCACCCAGACCGGGCTGGCTCTGGAAGGCATCGCGCTGGCCGTGGCGGTCTATCTGACGCTGGCCCTGGCCCTGGGCGGCGGCCTGTCGGCCTGGAACGCCCGCCATACCCGGCATGGCCCCGGCGACACGCACGGCGCCCGCCTGGGCGACCGCGCGCAGCCGTTGGCGGGCGCGGGCGAAACACAGCCCTGGCGCCGGCGGCTGGTGTCCGTCGCGTTCACGGTCGCGCTGGCCGCGGCCGGCTGGGCCCTGCTGGACTGGGCGGTGGTGCGCGCCGTCTGGCTGGGCGATCCCGCCGCCTGCGCGAACGCCGCGGGCGCATGCTGGGCCGCCGTGGGAGAGAACCTGCCCTTGCTGGTGTTCGGCACCATGGCCGAAGCCGACCGCGGCCCCGCGCTGGCCGCCTGCGCGGCGCTGCTGGCCGGCATCGCGCTGGTGCTGGGCGGCAGGCGGCTGGCGGGCGGCATCCACGCCGCGCTGCTGGCGGCCCTCTTGATCGTGGTGGTCTGCGCCCTGTCGGGCTGGCCCTGGGGCGGCGCGACCATCGGGCCGCAACGCTGGGGCGGCCTGCTGGTCACCTTGATCCTGGCCATCGCGGCGTTGGCCGCCGCCGTGCCGCTGGCCTTCGCGCTGGCCCTGCTGCGCCGCTCCGGCAGCCCGGCCGGCTCGCTGGCCGCGGCCGGCCTGATCGAAGCCGTGCGCGGCGTGCCCCTGGTGACCCAGCTGCTGTTCGCGTCCTTCGTGCTGCCCATGCTGCTGGGCGGCGGCGTGTCGAAGTTCAGCATGGCGCTGGCCGCGCTGACCCTGCATACCGCCTGCGTGCTCGCGGAAGTGCTGCGCGGCGCGCTGCAGGCCATCCCGCCCGGACAGATGATGGCGGCGCGCGCGCTGGGCATGGGCCCGGCCGCCGCCCACGCCTACGTCATCTGGCCGCAGGCGCGCCGCATCGCCGCCCCGGCCGCGCTGGGCGTGTTCGTGGGCGCGGTGAAGGATACGTCGCTGGTCAGCATCATCGGCGTGTTCGACGTGCTGGGCGCGGCCAAGGCGGTCGTCGCCGGCACCGCCTGGCGCCCCTACCACGTAGAGGTCTACCTGGCGGTGGCCATGCTGTACTTCGCGGCCAGCCTGGTACTGTCGCGCGCGGCGCGCAGGATGGAGCGGCTGGGCGCGTAGCCGGGCCGGCGCCCAGGGCCTGCCCGCCCTACCCGTCCGCCCGGCTCAGCCGTTGCAGCCAGGCGGGCCGGGGGGCCGCGTCCAGCCAGTTCTTCACGATCAGGCCCAGTTCGGTATCGCCGGAGATGCGCAGGCGGCGCTGGAAGAACAAGGTGTCGGCGTCCGTCTCCAGGCGCATCAGCGCCAGCAGGTCGGCGAACTTGGCGCCCAGCTCCAGCTCCGCCGGCGCGCCGTCCCAGACCGTGCGGAACGCGCCCTGCCTGAGGGTGAAGCAATTGCGCAATCCCAGGTCCTCGACGGTGATGGCGAAACTTCGGCCTTCCAGTTCCTCCGGCGGCGACAACCACTTCAAGCGCCGGGCCAGCTCCAGCCCGGCGACGAAATGCAGCGACACCAGCGGCGTGGGCAGGCGCCGGCCGATACGGGCGAGCACCGAAGGCAGGACGATGGCCGCGCTCATGCCGCTTCCTCCTTCAGGTCGATGCCGGGCCGGCCGTAGAAGTAGCCATTGCAGCGGGAGATCCCCGCGGGCGGCGCCACCGCCGCGGGCTTGCCGCCGCGGCGCGTGGCGTCGAGCGCGGCAATCGCCTCCAGCGTGCCCGTCGACTGCGGGCTGACGCGCAGGACCTCCGCGCCCAGCGCCGCCAGTTCGGGCGCCTGCGACAGCAGGTCCAGACAGGCCGCCGACTGCACCTGTATGCCGTTGATGGCGAGGAAGTCGCGCGATTCGCGGGTGCGCATGTCCAGGCCGTCGGGATGCTCGATGCAGCGGAATCCGCATTCGTCCTTCTTCAGGCGGAAATGCCGCGCCGTGAAACAGCGGGCGGAGAAAGCCAGCGCCATGCGGCCCCAGACCATCACTTCCGCCTCCAGGCCCACCGGCCGTTCCTGCAACAGGCGCGCCAGCGTGTTGGCGTCCATCTCCAGCGGCGCGACGAAGCGCGTGGCGCCGCGGCGGGCCAGCCATTCCAGCGTGCCCCCGTGATAGGCGTTCATGTGCGGGCCCGCGACGAAGGGTCGGCCCGCCAGATGGCGCATCGCGCCCACCTCGCCGGCCTCGACCTGGAAGTCGTCCTGCTCGCACAGTTTCTTCAGGGCGCTGGCCTCGGCGCCGGTCTCGATCAGCGTGCGGCCCGACAACACCACCGTCTTGCCGGCGGCGCGGAGATCGCGCGCCAGCGCCAACCAGTCGTCGGCGCGCAGTTCGTGCCGGCGGCTGCAGACGGTCTCGCCCACGTACAGGATGTCGGCGGGGCTGTCGGCCAGCTCCGCGTAGAACGCCAGGGTGTCGCGGCGCGGCCAGTAGTACAGCAAGGGGCCGACTGAAATCTGGTATGCGTTGGGCTTCATTTCCATGGACGCTCGAATGCGCCTTGCGTGACTTGGGAACCCTCGGCATGGCGCGCCAGCATGGCGTTCCATTCGGGGCGCGGGGAAAAGCGCGCGGCATCGGCATGCACGCTGTCGAGCGCGGCGCGCAGCGTCGCCACCACCTGGGTCACGTAGGCGGGGCTGCGCTGGCGGCCTTCGATCTTGATCGCGGACACGCCCATCTCCGCCAGGCGCGGCAACAGGCCGATGGCGTTCAGGCTGGTGGGTTCCTCCAAGGCGTGGTCGGATTGCCCATCCACGTCGAAACGCCCTTTGCACAGGGTCGGGTAGGCGGCGGGTTCGCCGGGTTCGTAGCGGTCGATCAGGATGCCGTTCAGGCGCGCGTCCATGCGGCCGTTCGTCTCTTCCCAGCGCACCGCGTGCGCGGGCGAACAGACGCCTTTGTTGTTGGGGGAATCGCCGGTGGCGTAGGACGACAACAGGCAACGGCCCTCGGCCATGACGCACAGGCTGCCGAAGCCGAACACCTCCACCTCGACGCTGACGTTGGCGCAAATGCGGGCGATCTCGGCCAGGGTCAGCACGCGCGGCAGCACCACCCGGCGGATGCCGAACTGCTCTTTCATGAGTTCGATGGCGTCGGCGTGGGTGGCCGAGCCCTGCACCGACAGATGCAGGCGCAGGTCCGGATAGCGGTCGCTGGCATAGGCCAGCAGGCCCGGGTCGGCCATGATGACCGCGTCGGCGCCCAGCCCGTGGGCCGCGTCCACGGCGGCGCGCCATTCCTGCGCGCGGCCCGCCTGCACGAAGGTGTTGATGGCGAACAGCACCTGGCGCTTGCGGCTGTGCGCCAGTTCGACGCCGGCGCGGATATCGGCTTCGGTGAAATTGAGCCCGGCGAAATTGCGGGCGTTGGTGGCGTTCTTCAGGCCGAGATACACCGTGTCGGCGCCCGCTTCGATCGCCGCCTTCAAGGCAGCCAGGCTGCCGGCGGGAGCCACGAGCTCCAGGGGAGAGGTTCGAGTTTCCATGACGGCCAGTCTAGGGGCCGGCCGCCCCGCGGGCCTTGTCGAAGATCAAACGGCGCGCGGCGCCGGCGGCGGGCGTATCGCGGCGGCGCCGCGACGCCGCCGTCGCCCGCTATTCTTCCGTGTACAGGCCGTGCTCCACGGCATAGACCGCGACCTGCACGCGGCTGGTCAGGTTGAGTTTCTTCAGCACGTTCTGCACGTGGATCTTGACCGTGCTTTCGCTCACGTCGAGCTCGCGGGCGATGACCTTGTTGCTGGCGCCGCGGGCCAGCCATTGCACGATCTGCCGTTCGCGCGCGGTGAGTCGGTTGCGGTCGCCGCCGCCGGCCGGCTGCGAGCCCGGGCCGCCCTGGCCGCGGAACTGCTCCACCAGCTTGGCCGTCATGCTCTCCGCGATCACCGGCTCGCCGCCGGCGGCGCGGCGGATGGCGGAAGTGAGCGCATCCGCGTCGATGTTCTTCACCAGGTAGCCGCGGGCCCCGTCGCGCAGCGCCTGGCCCAGCTCGTCCGCCTCTTCCGACACCGTCAGGATGATGACGGCGCAGGAAGGCAGGTCTTGGGTCAGCAGTTGCAGCGTCTCCAGCCCCGAGAGCCCCGGCAGGTTGAGGTCCAGCAGGACCACGTCGGGCTTGAGCTCCTTCGCGCGTTTCAGGCCCTCCACGCCGTCGCCGGCCTCGGCCACGACTTCGAAATCGGGCTGGCGCTGCAGCAGCAGCCGCACGCCGGAGCGGAACAGGGTGTGGTCGTCGACAAGCAGGATACGGATGGGCATGGTCTGGGAGGTCTCAAGCGGCCTGGCGTTCGCTGCCGGGCAGGGTCAGCGAAACGCGCGTGCCGGCGCCGGGCTGCGATTCCAGTTTTATCACGGCGCGCATCCGGGCGGCCCGTTCCCGCATGATGTGCAGGCCGACGTGGGACTCGCCGCGCTCGGCGACCTCGGCCGGATCGTAGCCCTGGCCGTTGTCCTTCACCGTCAGGCTGAAATCGCGGTCGTTGTCGACCGATACCTCGACGCGGTCTGCCTCCGAGTGCTTGCGCACGTTCGACAGCGCTTCCTGCAGAATGAAAAGCACCTGCAGCTGCTGCTCCGGCGGCAAGGGCGCGCCCTGCCCCTGGCCGAAGCGCAGCACGGTTTCCACGCCGGTCTGGCGGCGGAAGCGCTCCACCGTGTCCTCGATGGCGGCCTGCAGGTCGCCCTGCGACAGCTTGGTGCGGAAATTGGTGAGCAGCTCCCGCACGTCCTGGTAGCTTTCGTCCACGCCCGCGCGCAAGAGCGGCAGGATCTCCTCGATCTCCTCCGCATCGCCGCGCTGCACGGCCGCGTCCAGCATCTGCAATTGCAGGTTCAGGAAATTCAACCCTTGCGCCAGGCTGTCGTGCAGGCCCTGGGCCACCAGCCCGCGCTCCTGCACCACGGCCAGCTGGCGCGCCTGCGCGCCCAGGCGGCGGTTGTCCAGCGCCACGCCCAGGTGCCGCCCCAGCGTTTCGAGCAACTGGGACTCCGCCGGCGTCAGCCGGCGCTGCTGGCGGAAATGCAGCGAATAGGAACCCAGCACCTCGTCGCGCGTGACGATGCGGAACACGGCCACGCTGGCGAAGCCGTCCCGCTGGCAGTTCAGGTCCATGGAGGGCGGCGACTGGCGGAAGTCCTGGATGACGATGACGCCCTCCTGCCGGGTGGCGACCCCGCAATAGCAGTCCTCCACCTTCATGCAATGCTCGGATTCCACCAACTGTTCGGACAGGCCCACCGACACCATCAGGTTCAGTTTCTCGTTGGTGGGATCCAGCGCCCGGATGCTGCCGCCCTCGGCATCGAACTGCAGCATCACGCGGCGCAGGAAGCCGTCGCACAGGGCCTCGATCTCGTTGGGCTGGTTCAGGAACGCCGCCATGTCGTAGAGCGCGCCGATGTCGCGGTTCTGCGCCGCGAGCTGGGCGGTCTTTTCTTCTACCCGGCGCTCCAGGCCGGTGTACAGGTCCTGCAGCTCGTCGGCCATGCGGTTGTAGCCGCGGGCCAGCACGCCGAACTCGTCCTGGCTTTCCACGGGCAGGCGGGTGCTGAATTCGCGGGCGGCCATGCGCTGCAGGCCGTCGCGCAGGCGCAGCACCGGGGAAATGATCCACAGGTACAGCAGGTAGATCATGGCCAGCGTGCCGGCGCTGGCGATGGCCGCCAGCACGCCCTGCGACAGGCGCAGGGAGGTGGTCTTGCCCGCGTTGTCCTGCTCGATCATCCGGACCAGGGTATCGGCCCGGGACACGAACTCCGGCAGCGTCTCCAGGTAGGTCGCGGCATCCGGCTGCCCGAGCGCGCGCAGCGCCGCCGGCTTCATGATGTCCTGCCAGTATCCGGCCACGTCGTGCCACTGGACGCGGATGGCCTCGTCGTTGGGGATGAAGAGCGGCCGGGCCGGATTGCCGCGCGCCAGGCGCGCGATCGTGTCGTCCATGACCTGGATCTGCTCCTGGGTGCGGAACTCGCGCCCGGCCTGGGGCCGCATCAGTTCCACCGCGACGCGGTTGGCGCGCATGCGCAGGCTGCCGGTGTCATTGATGGCCGCGCCCGCGCCCTCCAGCTGCCAGGACAGCCACAGCGTCCAGCTGACCATGGCCAGCACCACCACCAGCGCCAGCAGCGAACTGGCGATGATGCGCGTGGACAGGCGGTGCCGGGGCGATGGCAGGCCGTCGGATTCGACGATGGGATCGGTGGACGTCATGGCGGTGGAGCGGGTCGGGGTCCCCGGGAGGGATCGGCTACCAGTGTAGCCTCCCGCTCCGGCCCTCGCCCGCCACGGCTCGTGCGCGACGCTGTCGTTCAATCCAGGTCCAGGGCGCGGCAAATGAACGCCGCGACCCGCGCCGGCTCGTTCAGGGGCAGGCAGGGCAATGCGGTCTCCAGCGGCGCGTCGGTCGCCACCGCCAGGAAGGTGGCGTCCTCGGCGTGCAGCGGCGGCTTGCCCGCGGCGGGCCGGTAGACCTCGATGCGGGGGATCGCCGCCTGCTTGAACCCCTCGACCAGCACCAGGTCGGCGGGCGCCAGGCGGGCGAGCTGCTCGTCCAGCGTGGGTTCGGGCGCGTCCCGCAGTTCGTGGACGATGGCGTAGCGAAACGGCGACGCCACCATGACCTCCTGCGCGCCGGCCGCGCGAAAGCGCGCGCTGTCCTTGCCCGGCGGCTCCATCTGGAAGTCGTGATGGCTGTGCTTGATGACGTTGACCCGCAAGCCGCGCGCGGCCAGCAGGGGCAGCATCGCCTCGATGAGGGTGGTCTTGCCGCTGCCGGAACGGCCGGCGATACCGAAGGCTGGGGTCATGCGAGCTCCGTGAACAAAGGGCATACGATGGGCAGGAACGCGTCCGCCCGCGCCGAGTATGCCAGCAAAGCGCCCGCCACCAGGTCGAAATACCAGCCGTGCAGCGTCAGGCGCCCCGCCTGGACCGCCCGCCTGACGAAGGCCAGGTCTTCCAGGTTGCGCAGCGAGATCAGGATGGAGGCCTGCTCGCAGGCGCGCCGGCGCTCCGCGGCCGTGGCCGCGGGCATCTGCTGCAGCACCCGCTGGCGCGCCGGTTCGGCGATGTCCATCCAGCGCCCCAGGTAGTCGGGCTCGCCGTCCCCGCCGCCCTGCCGCGAGCCGCGGTCCATCAGCGAACGGATGCCGCCGCAGTGCGCGTGGCCCAGCACGATGATGCGGCTGACCTGCAATTGCTCCACCGCGAACTGTATCGCGGCCAGCACGCCCTGGAGGCCCCGGTCGGTGTTGGACGGCGGCACCAGGTTGGCCACGTTGCGCACGGTGAAGATGTCGCCCGGGTCGCAGCCCAGCAGCATGGCCGGATCCACCCGGGAATCGCAGCACCCGATCAGCAGGGTGCTGGGATGCTGGCCCTCGCGCAGGCTGCGGTAGAGCGACGGCGCGTCCTCGTAATATTGCTGCTGGAAACGCTGGAAGCCGTCGACGAGGCGTTCGATGTCGCGCATGTCAGCCTCCCGTCTGCGCCATGAAGCGCACGATGCGTTCCGGGCGGGTGGTGAACTCGTGGCGCTCCGGCTTGGCGGCGATGCCCGCCAGGATCGCGCCGGTGAGTTCGGCGTCGCTGGCGCCCTCGCGCAGCAGCCGGCCCAGCGGCACCTGGTCTTCCTGCCCCAGGCACAGGTACAGCGTGCCGTCCACGCCCAGCCTGACCCGGTTGCAGCTGGCGCAGAAATGGCGCGACATGGGCGTGATCACGCCCAGCACCGGCGTGCCGCGGCCCGTCGTCCAGTAGCGGGCCGGGCCGGCTCCCTGCCCCGCCAGCGCCGGCAGCAAGCCGGCCTCGGCGGCCAGGCGCGCGCCCATGGCGTTCAGGTCGACATGGGTATGGCCCCGGCCGCATTCGCCCATGGGCATGGGCTCGATCAGGCGCAGCACGAAGCCCTGGGCCACGGCGTAGTCCAGCAGGCGCCGCACCTCCGCCTCGGGCGTGGCCGCGTGCACCACGCTGTTGAGCTTGATGGGCGCGAAGCCCGCGCGGCGGGCGGCGTCCAGGCCGGCCAGCACCGACGACAGACAGTCCCGGCCGGTGATCTGGCCGAAGGCGGCCGCGTCCAGCGTGTCCAGGCTGACGTTCAGACGGTCCACGCCCGCCGCCCGCAGGGACTGCGCATGGCGCGCGAGCTGCGTGCCATTGGTGGAAACGGACAGGTCCGCCAGCCCGGGCATGGCGGCGATGGCGCCCGCCAGCGCGGCGATGCCGCGGCGCAGCAGCGGCTCGCCGCCGGTCAGGCGGACCTTGCTGACGCCCAGCCCGACGAATAGGCCGACCAGCCGGGTCATTTCATCGTGGGTCAGCCAGTTGGCGGGCGTCTCGAAACCCTTGAAATCCTTGGGCAGGCAATAGGCGCAGCGCAGGTCGCAGCGGTCGGTGACGGAGACGCGCAGATAATCGATGCGGCGTCCGAAGCCGTCCTTGAGAGGTCCAGCAGCGGGCTCGTCCATCATGCGGCGCTTCCGCTGAATACTCGCTCGGGCTCGCCCTCCTCCAGGTCGATCCCCTCGATCCGGGCCCGCCCGACGAGCAGCTTGACGTACTGCCGCCAGGCGATGTCGCGGCTCATGGCCGACAACGCCGTGGCGATCTGCCCGGCCACGTGCTCGTAAGGCAGCAAACGCCCTTCGATGCGGCGCGTCACCCGCAGGATGTGCAGGCCGTGGCGGGTCTGCAGCAGCTGCGGCAGCAGCCCGCCGGCAGGCAGCGCGAAGACCGCGCGCTCGAATTCCGGCACGGTGTCGCCACGGCCCAGCTGGCCCAGGCTGCCGCCCACCGCGGAAGATGGGCAGTTCGACTGTTCGCGGGCCACCTCGGCAAAGCGCGAGGGGTCCTCCAGCAACTCGGCCAACACCACGTCGGCGTGGGCGCGCAGCATGTCCAGGTTCACGCTGGGCGTGACCTGGAACAGGATGTGGTCCGCCTCGACCAGCTCTCCCACCATGAAACGCTCGGGGTGCATCTGGTAGAAGCGGCGGCAGGCGGCCTCGTCGGCCTCCGGGGCGGTCGCCTCGCGGGCCAGCAGGCCGCCGATGGCGCCCTCCTCGTCCGAGGCGTCCAGCCCCTGCCGGCTGGCCTCGTCCAGCAGCACGCGGCGCAGCACCAGCGCGGTGACCGCCTCCCGCATGGGATTGCCGGCCTCCGAGTGCAGCGGCAGTTCGCGTTCCAGGTCCGCGTCGCTCAGTTCGACGCCATTGACGATGACGGGCATGTTCGGCTCCTTGAGGCGGGGTTCAGCGCGGACGGACCAGCTGCCAGGCGCGGCCCAGGTAGCCGACCGAGGCGAAACCGCTCCAGACGTGGACCAGGCGGGTGAACGGGAAGATTACGAACAGCGTGAGGCCCATGAACAGGTGCGCCTTGAACAGGAGCGGCACGTCGGCGACATGGCTGGCGGCGTCGCCCTGGAAGGTGACGATGTGCTGCGCCCAGGTCATGAGGCGCACCATCATTTCGCCGTCCATGTGGCCGGCCGACAGCACGATGCTGGACAGGCCCAGCAGCAGCGTGACCAGGATCCACAGCAACAGCAGCTTGTCGCCTGGCCGCGTGGTGGCGCGGATCCGCGGATCGCTCAGGCGGCGATGGATGAGGATCAGCAGGCCGATCAGGCACAGGCCGCCCATCACGCCGCCGGCGACCATCGCCACGGTCTGCTTCAGGGTGTGCGACACGCCCAGCGTGTCCCATACCACCACCGGCGTCAACAGGCCGGCGAGGTGGCCGAAGAACAGGCCCAGGATGCCCACGTGGAACAGGATGTTGCCCAGCCGCAGCTGGCCCTGGTGCAGCAGCTGCGAGCTGTCCGACTTCCAGGTGTACTGCTCGCGCTCGAAGCGCACCAGGCTGCCCAGCAGGAAGATCGTCAGCGCGATATAGGGATAGATGCCGAAGAAGAACTGATTCAGGGAGTTCATGTTGCGTCGTCCTGAAGGTTAATGGGCCGGGCGGGGATAGAAGCGCACGGTTTGCGCGCCGTCGCCCGAAAACGGCCGCAGCAGCGGCTCCACGCCGTCCGCGCCGGCGCCGAACGTCTCCATCGCCTCGTCCATGTCGCGCACGGGCGCCTCGGTCTGTTCGCGCGGCACGACCCGCGACTGCGCGCGCAGCACCGCGAAGATGCACGCGTAGGGGCTTTCGCTCCTGGCCAGGCGCGAGCCGATGGCGGCCAGCACGTGGATAGCGTCGTCCAACAGCTCCTGGGCCAGGTCGGGATCGACCACTCCCAGGAACTCCAGGAACAGCGGCACGTGGTCGGGCAGCTCGGACACGACCGGCTCGAAGCCATGTTCGCGGTAGGTGTCCAGCAGGTCCACCATGGCCTGGCCCCGGTCGCGGCTTTCGCCGTGCACGTGCTCGAACAGGTGCAGGGAATGCGAACGGTTGCGGTCGAACGTGGCCACGTAGTTCTCCTGCAGCGAGATCAGGTCGTGGGTGGCCAGGTACTCCATCAGCGGCTGCAGGGTTTCCTCGGCATCCGGATAGGCGGCCAGCGCGGCTTCCACCTCGCCCAGCGCGTCCAGCAGGTCGGTTTCGGGATAGCAGAGCAAGGCGGAAAGCAGGCGGTACGGACTCATGGTTTTCTCCTTTCCTAGGCCGTGGCGGCCTTCTTGCGGGATTTCGGCATCTCGATGAAGATCTCGCTGCCCTGGGGCTTGCGTCCGAACAGGGTGCCTTCCGACACGCCGCCGGAGCAGCCGTTGCCGAAGGTGAAGCCGCAGCTGCCCTTCTCGTTGAAGCTGTCCTCGACCATTTCCTTGTGGCTGCTGGGCACCACGAAGCGGTCCTCGTAGTCGGCGATGGCCATGATCTTGTACATGTCCTGCACCGTCGCCTCCGACAGGCCGACCTGGTCCAGCAGCGCCGTGTCGCGCTCGCCATGCACCGATTCCGAGCGCTTGTAGGCGCGCATGGCCAGCATGCGCTCCAGCGCCTGCACCACCGGCGCCTCCTTGCCGGCCGTAAGCAGGTTGGCCAGGTAGCGCACCGGGATGCGCAGGCTGGACACGTCCGGGATCATGGCGCTCTTGCCCACGGTGCGCCGCGGCATCTGGCCGGACTCGGCGGCCGACTGGATGGGCGACAGCGGCGGGATGTACCACACCATCGGCAGCGTGCGGTACTCCGGATGCAGCGGGAACGCGACGCGCCATTGCACCGCCATCTTGTAGACGGGCGAGTTGCGGGCGGCCTCCAGCCAGGCTTCCGGGATGCCCTGCTCGCGCGCGGCGGCGATCACCTCGGGCGAGTGCGGATCCAGGAACAGGTCCAGCTGGGATTGGTACAGGTCCTGCTCGTTGGCGGTGGCCGCCGCGGATTCGATGCGGTCGGCGTCGTACAGCAGCACGCCCAGGTAGCGGATGCGGCCCACGCAGGTTTCCGAGCAGACGGTCGGCTGGCCGGCCTCGATGCGCGGATAGCAGAAGGTGCACTTCTCGGCCTTGCCGCTGTTCCAGTTGTAGTAGATCTTCTTGTACGGGCAGCCCGAGATGCACATGCGCCAGCCGCGGCACTTGTCCTGGTCGACCAGCACGATGCCGTCGTCCTCGCGCTTGTAGATGGAGCCCGACGGGCAACTCGCGACACAGGCCGGATTCAGGCAGTGTTCGCACAGGCGCGGCAGGTACATCATGAAGGTGTTCTCGAAGGTCGAGTACATCTCTTTCTGCACGCCCTCGAACAGCGCGTCGCGGCTGCGGGAGCTGAATTCGCCGCCCAGGTCGTCTTCCCAGTTCGGGCCCCAATGGATCTTATCCATCTTCTTGCCCGTCAGCACGGACACGGGGCGGGCCGTCGGCGGCGTCTGCGACAGGGGCGCGTTCTTCAGATGCTCGTAGTCGAAAGTGAACGGCTCGTAGTAGTCGTCGATCTGCGGCAGGTTCGGGTTGGCGAACAGGTTGGCCAGGATGCGCAGCTTGCCCCCCTGGCGCGGTTCCAGCTTGCCCGCGGCCGTGCGTTGCCAGCCGCCCTTCCACTTGGCCTGGTTCTCCCATTCCTTCGGATAGCCGATGCCGGGCTTGGTCTCGACGTTGTTGAACCAGGCGTACTCGACGCCGTCGCGGCTGGTCCAGACGTTCTTGCAGGTGACCGAGCAAGTGTGGCAGCCAATGCACTTGTCCAGGTTCAGCACCATGCCGATTTGCGCGCGTATCCTCATGATTGCTTCTCTTCTTGTTGCGTTTCGACCAGCGGACCTTCGAGCCAGTCCACCTTCTTCATCTTGCGCAGCACCACGAACTCGTCGCGGTTGGCGCCCACCGTGCCGTAATAGTTGAAGCCGTAGGCCTGCTGGGCATAGCCGCCGATCATGTGCGTGGGCTTGAGCACCGTGCGCGTGACCGAGTTGTGGATGCCGCCGCGCTTGCCGCTGGTTTCGGCGCCAGGCACGTTCACGATCTTTTCCTGGGCGTGGTACATCAGGCACATGCCCACCGGAACGCGCTGGCTGACCACCACCCGGGCGGTGAGCGTGCCGTTCACGTTGAACACCTCGACCCAGTCGTTGTCGACCAGCCCGGCCTGCTTGGCCTCGGCTTCCGACACCCACACGTGGGGGCCGCCGCGGCTCAGCGTCAGCATGCGCAGGTTGTCCGAGTACGTGCTGTGGATGCCCCACTTCTGGTGCGGCGTCAGCC
The DNA here is from genome assembly GCF_001571365.1 of Achromobacter denitrificans NBRC 15125. Classification (GTDB taxonomy): domain Bacteria; phylum Pseudomonadota; class Gammaproteobacteria; order Burkholderiales; family Burkholderiaceae_B; genus Achromobacter; species Achromobacter denitrificans. The sequence goes on from NZ_BCTQ01000015.1 coordinate 84,036, forward strand.
AGTTCAGGACCAATTCCTTCTCGCCGTTCGGATAGCGGCCCAGCATGGGCGCGACCGTCTTGGTGTCGATGGCCGGCTTGTAGACGCAGAAGCCCTCGCCGAAGTCCAGCATCCAGCGGTGATCCTGGTAGAACTGCTGGCGGCCGGTCAGCGTGCGCCATGGGATCAGCTCATGCACGTTGGTATAGCCGGCGTTGTAGCTGACCTCTTCGCTCTCCAGGCCCGACCAGGTCGGCGCGGAGATGATCTTGCGCGGCTGCGCCTGGATGTCGCGGAAGCGGATCTTGTCGTGCTCGCGGCCCACGGCCAGGTGGGTGTGGTCGCGCCCGGTGATCTTGCCTAGCGCTTCCCAGGCCTTGACGGACACGTGGCCGTTGGTTTCGGGCGCGAAGGTCAGGATCATCTCGGCCGCGTCGATCGCGGTGTCCAGGCGCGGACGGCCCTGGCTCACACCGGTGTCGGCCACGCTGTCGTTGATGCCCGCGAGCTCGCGCACTTCATGCTCGGTGTTCCAGTTGATGCCCTTGCCGCCGTTGCCCAGCTTGTCCAGCAAGGGGCCGACCGACGTGAACTTGCGGTAGATGTCGTTGTAGTCGCGCTCGACCACCGTCATGGACGGGGCGGTCTTGCCCGGCACCAGGTCGCATTCGCCCAGCTTCCAGTCGCGCGGCTCGAAGGCCTGGCCCAGTTCTCCCGGGGTGTCGTGCATCAGCGGCGTCAGCACCAGGTCGCGGCGCTTGCCCAGGTACGGGCCGCCGATCTCGCTGAAGCGCTTGGCCAGCAGCTTGTAGATCTCCCAGTCGGTCTTGCTTTCCCACAGCGGCTGCACGGCTTCGCTCAGCGGGTGGATGAACGGGTGCATGTCCGAGGTGTTGAGATCGTCCTTTTCGTACCAGGTCGCGGTGGGCAGCACGATGTCGCCGTACAGGCAGGTCGTGCTCATGCGGAAGTCCAGCACCGTCAGCAGGTCGAGCTTGCCTTCGGCCGCGTCGTCCTCGCGGGTGACTTCCGTCGGCTTGATCGCGTGGGCCTCGTCGCCGAATACGGCGTTCTGCGTGCCCAGCAGGTACTTCAGGAAGTACTCGTGGCCCTTGCCGCTGGAGCCCAGGATGTTGGAGCGCCACACGAACATATTGCGCGGGAAGTTGGCGGGGTCGTCCGGGTTCTCGCACGCCATCTGCAGTTCGCCCGACTTCATCTTCTCGACGGCGTGGGCCACCGGGTCCTTGCCGGCGGCGTCCGCCTCGGCGACCAGATCCAGCGGGTTGCCGCGCAACTGCGGCGCGGACGGCAGCCAGCCCATGCGCTCGGCGCGGGCGTTCAGGTCGATCATGCTGAGATCGCCGTACTTGCCGCGGTCGGCGGTGGGGCCCAGCACTTCCTGCACGTTCAGCTTCTCATGGCGCCACTGGCTGGTGTGGGCGTAGAAGAACGAGGTGCCGTTCATCTGCCGCGGCGGGCGCACCCAGTCGGAGGCGAAGGCCAGCGGGGCCCAGCCGAACTGCGGGCGCAGCTTTTCCTGGCCCACGTAGTGCGCCCAGCCGCCGCCGCTCTTGCCCACGCAGCCGCACATCATCAGCATATTGATGATGCCGCGGTAGATCATGTCCATGTGGTACCAGTGGTTCAGGCCGGCGCCGACGATGACCATGGACTTGCCTTCGGTATCGTGGGCGTTCTGCGCGAACTCGCGCGCCACCTGGATCACTTGCGCGCGCGGCACGCCGGTGTGCTTTTCCTGCCAGGCCGGCGTGTAGGGCACGTCGTCGTCATAGGAGGTGGCGACGTTGCCGCCGCCCAGGCCGCGGTCCAGGCCGTAGTTGGCCATCTGCAGGTCGTACACCGTGGCCACCAGGGCCTCGCTGCCGTCGGCCATCCGGATGCGCCGCGCCGGGACGTTGCGCACCTGCAGTTCGCCGTGCTCGCTGCCGAAGTACGGGAAACCCACGCCGACCACGGCGTCGGACTTGCCCACCAGCGTCAGCACGGGCTCGATCTCGCGGCCGCTGCCGCCGTCCTTGGACTCCAGGTTCCAGCGGCCCACCTTCTCGCCGCCATTGACCGCGCCTTCGCCCCAGCGGAAGCCGATGCTGCCGTTGGGCGCCACCAGGTCGCCGGTGCCGGCGTCCAGCACCAGCGTCTTCCAATCCGGGTTGTTCTGTTCGCCCAGGGCGCCGTCCAGGTGCGAGGCGCGCAGGAAATGGTCGGGCGCGTAGAAGCCGTCGCGCTCCTTCAGCAGCACCAGCATGGGCATGTCGGTGTAGCGGCGGACATAGTGGCGGAAATAGGTCGACGCGCCCGAGAGGTGGAATTCCTTCAGGATCACGTGGCCCATGGCCATCGCCAGCGCGGCGTCGGTGCCCTGCTTCGGGGCCAGCCAGATGTCGCCGAACTTCACCATTTCGCCGAAGTCGCTCGACACGGCCACGGTCTTGGTGCCCTTGTAGCGGACTTCGGTATAGAAGTGGGCGTCGGGCGTGCGGGTCTGGGGCACGTTGGAGCCCCACACCATGAGATAGGTCGAGTTGTACCAATCGGCCGATTCCGGCACGTCGGTCTGCTCGCCCCACACCTGCGGGCTGGCCGGCGGCAGGTCGCAGTACCAGTCGTAGAAGCTCAGGCAGGCGCCGCCCAGCAGGCTCAGGTAGCGGGCGCCGGCGGCGTAGCTGACCATGGACATGGCCGGGATGGGCGAAAAGCCGATCAGGCGGTCGGGGCCGAACTTCTTGATCGTGAACGCGTTGGCGGCGGCGATGATCTCGGTCGCGGTATCCCAGTCGGCGCGCACGAACCCGCCCAGGCCGCGCACGGCCTTATAGCGCTTGGCGCGGACCGGGTCCTGGCTGATCCATTCCCAGGCGGCGATCGGATCCATGGTCTTGCGGGCCTCGCGCCACATTTCCATCAGGCGGCCGCGGATCATCGGATACTTCACGCGCTGCGCCGAATACACGTACCAGCTGTAGGAGGCGCCTCGCGGACAGCCGCGGGGCTCATGGTTGGGGAGGTCGGGCCGCGTGCGCGGGTAGTCCGTCTGCTGCGTTTCCCAGGTGATCAGGCCGTTCTTCACGTACACCTTCCAGGAGCAGGAGCCCGTGCAGTTCACCCCGTGCGTCGAGCGCACCACCTTGTCGTGCTGCCAGCGGGCGCGGTAGGCGTTCTCCCACTTGCGGTCTTCGTTGACCGTTTCGCCGTGACCGTCCGCGAAGGTGGACTTCACCCGCGACATGAACTTCAACCGGTCCAGAAAATGACTCATTCTCTATTCTCCAAGAGCGCCGGCCCCGCCGGCGCGTACTGCGATCGATGCTGTTGAAACCACTTTAGGCGCGGCCCGCTTCTAGGACCATTCCCCGGTGGCATAGGCCGGGCGCGGCAGAATGACTAGACACCCCGGCCAGGCCGATCCGGCGCCTCAGCACGGCACCGGCGCATTGCGCCGCCCGTAGTACCACCAGGTGATCACCAGGCAGGTGGCGTAGAAGCCGATGAAGCAATACAGCGCGGCCTGCACGCTGCCCGTCATCTCCAGCGAGGTGCCGAAGCTGCGCGGGATGAAGAAGCCGCCGTAGGCCCCGATCGCGCCCGAGAAGCCGAGAACGGCCGCCGATTCCTTGGCGGCGTCGGCCTGCGCCTGCTTCTGCGCGGCGGCATCCTTGCCCTTGGCGGCCTGCGTGCGCTCGCGCAGGAAGATCACCGGGATCATCCGGAACGTCGAACCGTTGCCCAGGCCGGTCAAGGCGAACAGCACGATGAACATCGACAGGAAACCCGTGAAATCCCCCGGGCGGCCGCCGACCGGCAGGAAAGCGATCACGCCCAGCACGGCCGCGATCATGGCCGCGAAGGTGAACAGCGTGACCCGCGCGCCGCCCACCTTGTCCGACACCCAGCCGCCCACGGGGCGCGTCAGCGAGCCGACCAGCGGCCCCAGGAACGCGTAGGCCATGGGATCGACCTGCGGGAACAGTGTCTTGGTCAGCATGGCGAAGCCCGCCGAGAAGCCGATGAAGGAGCCGAAGGTGCCCACGTACAGCCAGCACATCAGCCAGTTGTGCTTGCGCTTGAAAATCACGGCCTGGTCGGCGAAGGACGCGCGGGCGTCGGCGATATCGTTCATGCCGAACCACGCGGCGATGGAGGCCAGCGCGATCGGCACCACCCAGACGAAGCCGGCGTTCTGCAGCCACAGGTTCTGCTGCGCCCCGTTCACGGTCACTTCCTGCGGCGCGCCGCCGGCCACGCCGAAGACGCCCACCGAGATCACCACCGGCACCACGAACTGCACCAGCGACACGCCCAGGTTGCCGATGCCCGCGTTCAGCCCCGTCGCCAGGCCTTTCTTCTCCTTGGGGAAGAAGAAGCTGATATTGGCCATGCTGGAGCTGAAGTTGCCGCCGCCCAGGCCGCACAGCAGCGCCAGGATCAGCAGCGTCGGAAAGGTGGTGGTCGGGTCGCGCAGCGCGAAACCCATGCCCAGCGCCGGGATCAGCAGCGAGGCGGTGGAGATGGCCGTCCACTTGCGTCCGCCGAAGACGGGCACCAGGAAGGAATAGAAGATCCGCAGGGTCGCGCCCGACAGCGCGGGCAGCGCCGTGAGCCAGAACATCTGGTTCTTGGACAGCATGAAGCCGGCGCGGTCCAGGTTGACCACCACCACGCTCCACAGCATCCAGATGCTGAAGGCCAGCATCAGCGCCGGGATCGAGATCCAGAGGTTGCGGTTGGCGACGCGCGCGCCGGTCTGTTTCCAGAAGCCGGGATTATCCGGCTCCCAGCGGGAAAGGACTTGAGTGGACATAGGATTCTCGCAGGAGGTACGGGTAAATCAGGCGGCTTGCTGCCGGGCAATGGCCGCGCTTTCCGGCCGGAAACTGAAGTGCATGAAAATGAGGGAGACGCAGACGGTGCCGTACAGCAGCATGAAGGCGCTGGAGCGGATGCCGGTCAGGTCCAGCAGCACGCCGAACATGATGGGCAGCACGAACCCGCCCAGGCCGCCGGCCAGGCCGACGATGCCGGAGACGGCGCCGATGTTCTCGCCGAACTCGTCAGAGATGAACTTGAAGACCGAGGCCTTGCCGATCGCCATCGCGATGCCCACGATGAACAGCAGGACGGTGAAGCTGACCGGTCCCAGCGCGATGTCGAAGCTGCGCGGGCCGCCGGCGGTCAGCACGGTGAAATGCGTCTGCGGATAGCTGAGGATGAAGAAGGCCACCCAGCACACCCACATGACCCACCAGGTCGTCTTGTAGGCGCCGTAGCGGTCGGAGATCCATCCGCCCACGGCGCGCAGCACGCCGCCGGGCAGCGAGAAGCAGGCCGCCAGCAGCGCCGCCAGCTTCATGTCGAAGCCGTACTCGCCGATGTAGTACTTGGTCATCCACAGCGCCAGGGCCACGTAGCCGCCGAACACCACCGAGTAGTACTGGCAATAGCGCCAGACGCGGGGGTCCTTCAGCATGGCGAACTGCGCCGAGAGGCTTGCGCCGCTCTTGACGCGGTGCGACGGATCGGACGCCGAAAACACCCAGAACAGGATGGCCGTGACCAACAGCGCCACCGCGTACACCTTGGGCACGATGACCCAGGAGCCGCCGGCCGCCGCGATCAGGGCCGGCGCCACGAACTTGGTGATGGCGGAGCCCGAGTTGCCGGCGCCGAACACGCCCATGGCCAGCCCCTGCTTGTTGCGCGGGAACCAGCGCGCCACGTAGGGCGTGCCCACCGAGAACGAACCGCCCGTCAGGCCCACGAACAGCGCCAGCACCAGGAACTGCCAGTATTCCGTCGCATAGGACATCAGCCAGATCGGCACGACGGCCAGCAGCATCAGGATGAAGAACACCGGGCGGCCGCCGTAGCGGTCCGTCCAGATGCCCAGCGGCACCCGCACCAGCGAACCGGTCAGCACCGGCATGGCGGCCAACAGGCCGAACTGCGTTTCGGACAGGCCCAGCTGCGTCTTGATGGGGATGCCCAGCACGGCGAAGATCATCCACACCGCGAAACAGATGGTGAAGGCGAACGTACTGGATATCAGGACCCGCATCGGCGCGCCGGCCGAGGAATGACTTGCTGCCATGGTTGCTCTCGCTTTGCTCTCGAAGACTTCTCACTTGTCGCTAGCCTAGGGACAGCGCGCCGAGGGGGCCATTCGCCGGCTGACCAGAAGCCCCATGCCGATGTGTCTAGTCACCCCGGAGTTCCGGCCGGGCTTGCGCTGGATCAATTTCCGGCGCTGGCGGGGAAGCGTCTGGCGTATTAATATGTATTTCAAATACACCTTTAAACCCGCAGGTCCCCATGAGCACGCCGGGCCGCCCCAAGGGCGAATACCGGAATGCGCAGCATGAAGGTAATCAAAAGTGAGCACGCTGCTGAACATCGACGAACCCGACCAGGCCTCGCGCCGCGCGCGCCCGCAGTGGCGCGCCTTCACCGAAATGGGGTTCCGCCCGCTGTACCTGGGCGGCTGCTTCTGGGCGCTGGCCTCCGTGCTGCTATGGGTGCACGCCCCGAGCCTGCTGACCGGCGTGCTGGGCGGCATGCCCTGGCATGCGCACGAAATGCTGTGGGGTTTCGTCGCCACCATCGCCGCGGGGTTCCTGCTGACGGCGGGCGCCAACTGGACCGGCAAGAACCCCTTGCGCGGCAACGCCCTGGCGGCGCTCTGCGCGGTGTGGATCGTGGCGCGCGTGGGCTATCTGGTTCCGGGACGGCCCGCGTTCGTCGTCGCCGCGGCGGCCGACCTGCTGTTCTTCCTGTGGGCCGCCGCCGCGCTGGGCCGCGCCGTGGCCGTCACGCGCAACCGGCGCAACTATGGGGTGCCCCTGCTGCTGCTGGCGCTGGGCGCCACCAACGCGCTCTATCTCTGGGCCACGGTGCAGGGCGACTACTTCGCGCTGATGCGCTACTTCAATGCCGGCCTGCTCAGCATGGCCGTGCTGACGCTCCTGATCGCCCGCCGCATCCTGCCCTTCTTCGCGAAGCGGGCCGTGGCCGGGCTGGACATCCCGCCGCACACGCGCAGCGGCCACTGGCAGCTGGGCGCGGGCGCGCTCGCCATCGCCTGCCTGCTGGCGGACCGGCCGCGGGTCGCCGCGCTGGCCCTGGCCGCGACCGGCCTGATCGCCCTGGCGCAATGGATATCGTGGAAGCCCTGGGCGGCGCGCCGCGTGCCGCTGCTGTGGATTCTGTACGCGGGCTATCTCGGCCTGGGCATCGGCCTGCTGGTCGGCGCGGCGCAACTGGCCGGCTACGTGCTGCGCACCGCCTGGCCCGCGCACGTAATCGGCGTGGCCGGGTTCTCGGTGCTGATCATCGGCATGGTGACGCGCACCGCGCTGGGCCACCTGGGGCGGCCGCTGCAGACGGACCGCAGCATGGTCGCCAGCTACGCGCTGGTCATCCTGGCCGCGCTGCTGCGCCTGGCCGCCCTGCTGCCCACCACCGCCATGCTCGGCCTGCTGCACGCCTCGGCCACCGCCTGGGCGCTGGCCTTCGCGCTGTACCTGTGGCGCTTCTTCCCCCTGATGATCCGGCCGCGGGCCGATGCGCCCCAGGCCGCCGCGCCCGTGATGCGCGTGGTGCCGGCGGTCCGGCGCCCCGCCGCCTGAGCGCCCGCCGCGTTCAGCCGCGCGTTTCGCGCCGGCGCGTGGCCGCCAGCTGCTGCTTCATGGCCTTGAGCCAGGCCTTGACCTGCTGCATGTCGACGAACTGCGATAGTTCGAATTCGAGTTCGCCGATGTATTCCTGGGCATCGGCGATTTCCGCATCCAGGTCTTCCATCAGGTCCGCGGGATCGATGGATTGCGCGGGGTCGAAGTGGTATTTGGCCTTGAAGCCGTCTTCCGCCGCCGCAATGGCGCCAGCCAGGATGGCAAGCTGCGCCTCCAGCGCCCGGTTGTATTGCGCGTAGCGGTCCTCGTCGATCTCGGCCTGCCGCTCGGGGCCGGCGGCCGCCAGCGCCTCGATTTCCGCGAGCGCCTCCGGATTTGGGGCGCCGTCCGCCGGTCCTGGCGGCGTCGGCGCGTTGTCCTCGTCCTCTTTGCCCTCTTCGTCCTCCAGCTCGGCGTCGTAGTCCGAGCCGCCATGCTTCAGATACAGGGCCTTCAACCTCTCCAGATCGCATTCCGCCGGCGTGCCGTCCAGCACCATGGCGTCCAGCGTCTCCTGCGCCAGCTGCGCCGCGATTTCGGACGCCAGGGCCCGTTCCGCCTTGGTCAGTTCCTTCTGCTTGCAGGCATGGTCGAAGCAGGCCACCAGCCTGGCCTTCAGCTCGACTTCGACCGTTTCCAGCGGCGCCAGCGCGTCTTCGTATTTCTTCTGGTACTCCGGCTGCACGGTCTGCCACAAGCGCAGGCGGGCGCGCTCCGTTTCCAGCGTCCGCGCGAGCGACTCGAATCTCTGGCGTTGCGGCGGCGTGGCGGATGCCGGCTGCGCGGCGGACGTGTTTGCTTGCATGGAAGGAACCTGGGCAGGCGGCGCGATGCGCGCCGCGAAATGATCGGAGCGCCATTTTAGACGCCCCGCAGGCTTATCCAGGCGCCCGACCGGACGTGTCGTCGTCGTCCTCGGCCGTCGTATCGGCGGGCTCGATGTCCTCGTCGGGCACCTCGTCGCCTTGGGCGCTGTCGCCGGCGTCGTCCGGGTTGACGGGCGGCGGACGGTGGTCGGGCGTTCCCGGCGGCGGCGTGGTCGCCATCGTTACCGGACGCGGAGCCAATTCAAAATGGATGTCGAGCATCGTTGCACCTATCGGGAATTGCGGCGAAAGCCGCCGCCGCCCCGTACCAGCAAGCGCCATGCCCGACGGCTCGCCCCCTAGGCGCGCAGACCGAGCAGCGCCAGGCCCGACACCAGGCAAGCGACCGCGATCAGCGTCCACGCCCGTCCCGCGCTACGGGCGCCGAACACGCCCACCCCGATGGCGGTGTACACCACGAAGCTCAACAGCGTTCCGGCCAGCACGCCGACTGCCTGCGAAACGCCGGCCACGGCCGGCCAGATCAGCGCCAGCGCCGACATGGCCAGGGCGGACAGCAGATAGCCGCCCGCGCCAGCCGCCATCACGCGGCTGACGATCCCCCACCGATGCGTTGCGGCGCCGTCGCCGGCGGCCCGCGCCTTCCGTGGCGGCTGCGCGGCGCCCGCCGGCGCATCCTGCCAGTGCCGCCGCAACGCGCGGACCATGCATGCCAGCAGCACTCCGGACGCAAGCGCCGTGAGTTCCACGGCCGCCGGCAGCGTCTCCCCGCTTGCGGCATAGGCCCACAAGTGGCGGCCCGTCGTTGCCCAGTTCAATATCGGCAGCCCCAGGCAGAGCACGGCGGCCGCGGCCAGTTGCTCGATCCAGGCTCGGCGGGGCGAGCGCCAGAGTGCGTGGACCAAGGTGGCCGCCCACACGGCGAAGAAGACGCGTATCTCCCAGGCGCCGCGTTCCGGCCAGGCGGCCGGAATCAGCCGGTTGCCGTAGAAGTAGGCGATGCTTGCCACAGCAATGCCCGCCAGCGCCGCGACGTTCAAGGCCTCGACGCAACGGTAGATCCTTGCCGTGGCGTCGCCGAACTCGTGCTCGCTCTTCTTGCGCCGCTTGATGGAGAACAGCAGCGTGCCGATGGCGATCATGGCGGTGCCCGTCAGGCCGCTGAAGAAGTACAGCCACTTGATGGTCCATCCCCCGAAGTCGGCCTTGTGCAGGGCTTCGATCGTCTCATGGACCTGCTTCGCCGCCACCGCTTCGTGATGCGCGGGCACAAGCTGCAAGACGGTTCCGCCATGCGCATCGAATGCCACCCGGCTACGCTCGGTGAGCAGCCGCGGCGCCGCGCCGGCCAGGGGCTTGCGGCCGGACACCAGGACGACGCTGCCCGCGCCGCCCGGGCGGTCGATGGTGATCCGCGCCGCGTCCTGTCCCGTCAGTTCGCGAGCTCGCGCCAGCAAGGGGTAGAGATCCGGGACGACGCCAACGCCCTGCCCCGCGGCGCGAGGCGCCGGCTGCGTGGGCGCAAGCTCCGCCTGATAGCGGCGATAGGCGCCGGCGTCGTCGCCATACGCCGCGCGCAGCGGCCAAGGCATGTAGCTGGTGTAGAAGAACGCCAGCCCGGTGTAGCCGATCATGAACAGGAACGGCAGCGTCAGCACCGCCGTGGCATTGTGCGCATCCAGCCAGCTGCGCAATCCCTTGCCCGCTCGAAACGTGAAGAAGTCCTTGAAGATGCGCTTGTGCACCACCACGCCGGAGACCAGCGCGACCAGCATGCACAGGGATATCCAGCCCACCAGCCAGTAGCCCGGCAGGCCGCCGTGCAGTGTGTAGTGGAAGGACATGAAATGCCGGCCGCCCTCCGTCTCGCGTATCCGGGGCGCGGGCTGCGCCGCGCCCGTCCGCGAGTCCAGCCAGACGTCGTGGCCAGTGCCATCGTCCGCGCGCCAGGACAGCTGCGCGGGCCAACCGGGCTGGGCCGGCAAGAAGATGTCCCAGGCGGCAGCCCCGGCGGCCCGGGACGACAGCTCCTGCGTCGCGCGCGCCAGCCACTGCCGCGCGTCGGCAGCCTCGGCGGCGGGACCGGGCGGTGGCCCCGCCTCCATCCAGCGCGTGATGGGCTCCCGGAAAACGCTGAGCGTGCCGGTCAGGAAGATCGCGCACAGCAGCCAGCCGCAGGTCAGGCCGCACCAGGTGTGCAGCCAGGACATGCTCTGGCGGAATCCGCCCTTCACGACTGCGTCCCCGGGCCGCCGCGAGGACCGGCCGGCGCATGGCCGGTCACAACGTGCCCCGCAAGGTCAGCATCACGTTGCGAGGCTCGCCGTAGTGGTTGCCGCGCCGGATCTGGCTGACCATGCCGTAATAGTCCTTGTCGAACGCGTTCGCCACGTTCAGGCTGGCGGACCAATGCTTGTTGATGCGATAGCCCGCGCGCAAATCCCATACCGCGCGGCCGGGCGCCCCCATGCGCACCGAAATGTCGTCGTAGGCCTTGTACGAGTAGCCGCTTTGCGCCGACACCCCGCCGCCGACGCTGAAGGCATTCCAGCGGCCCGGCAGTTGGTACGTGGTGGACAGGCGGAACAGATGGCGCGGGGTCTCCGCGCTGATGGTCTCGCCCTCGTCGTCGCGGCTGGTGACGTAGGTATAGCCCGCCATCACCTGCCAGCCCGGCGAGATTGCGCCGCTCGCTTCCAGTTCGAAGCCCTTGCTGCGCAGGGTGCCGCCGTTGCGATAGCAATTGGGCGAGGCCAGCGAACCCGGGCAGCTTCCGGCGGCCGCCACGTCCTCCACCGCGATGCCGGACTTCTTCACGGCGAACACCGCCGCGGATAGGTTCAAGCGCCCGTCGTAGAGCTCACCCTTCACCCCGGCCTCGTAATTGGCGCCGATAGAAGGGTCGAGCGGCTTGCCCGAAGCCGTCACATAGGTGCTCTGCGGCTGGTAGGTATCCGCATAGCTGGTGTAGACGGACCATTGCTCGTCCAGGTCGTAGACCAGTCCGGCGTAGGGCGTGAATTCATGCTTCTGCTCATAGTCCCGGGTCATCCGGCCCGTCAGCCCATCGTCCGACCTGTACTTCAGCCAGCTGAACTTGCCGCCCAGCAGCAAGTGCAGCGGGTCCGCCAGTTGCAGCCGCATGCTGCCGTACAGGCTGGTCTGCTCCAACCGCGACGTTTCCTTGCTGTCCCAGGCGGGACGCGCGGGCCGGGGGATGGAGGAATGGTCGGGATCGTACACGTCGATGGGGGTGTCGTCGTCCAGATTCGCCGATTTCTGGTTGACGCGCTGGCGCGACCAACTGGTGCCGAGCAGGATCTGGTGGGTGCCGCCCAACGCCTGGAAACTGCCCGTGGTGTTCAGGTCGATGCCATCGCTCTTCACGTGCGCGTTGTTGAAATAGGTGGTGTAGAAGCTCGAACCCACGCCGGTCGCCCGATCCACGCCGCCGAGCGGAATGGCCACGCGCTGGTCCAGGTCGACCTCGGTGTGGTTGAGCGACAGGCGCGCCTTCCAGTCCTGGTTGAACCGGTGCTCGGCCTCGGCAAACACTTCGTTCACCTGGCCCTTCTGCCGGTTCCAGTCCTGGAGCAGCGAGGTCGAGCGCGAAACGTCCAGCGCGCCGCCGTCGGTGTAACGCGGCAAACCGAAAATCCAGTAGCCGTCCGTGTCGGTGGCCTGGTGGCGCGCGCCGAACGTCAGCGTCGTGTCGTGGCCGACGTCGGCGTCGATCACGCCGTAGACCAGGGGCGATTTCGACTTGCTGCCGTCGTAGAAGTAGTGGCGGTCCTGGTAAGCGGTGACCAGGCGGCCTCGCACCGTGCCCGATTCGTTGATCGGGCCGCCGCCGTCGAACTCCATGCGGTAGTTGTCCCAGGAGCCGACCGTCGTGGCCCCCTCGAAATGGCCTTCGCCGCGCGGACGCTTGCGCACCATGTTGATCGCGCCGCTCGGATCCGCCGAGCCCAGCATCAGGCCGGCCGCGCCGCGCAGCACTTCCACCCGGTCGAAGACGGCGGTGTCGATGGGCAGCCAGCCGACCGGGGCATAGACCACGCCGGCCACGCCGTCGACCAGGTAGTTGTTGTCGTCTACCGTGAAACCGCGTATCGAGAACTTATGGTTGCCGAAGTTTCTTGCCGTCTTCGTTACGCCCGTCGTCTGCGCCAGGGCCTCGTCCAGCGTGGTCAGGTTCTTGTCGTCCAGCAGTTGGCGCGTGAGCACGCTGACCGACTGCGGCGTTTCCCTGACGGACTGCGTCATCTTGCTGATCGTGATGGCATCGCTCGTGTACGAGCCGGTTCCCTCGGTGGTCGGACCGCCCAAGCCGCGGCCGGTGACCGTGACCGATTGCAGCGTCACCGCGTCAGACGAGGATTGCCCCGCCACCGTCAAGGTGTACACGTTCGGCCTGGCGCTGTTGACGCGCACGTCGGTGCCGGACAGCAAGTGATCCAGCGCTTCCCGCGGCGCGTAGCGGCCGTTGACCGCCGGTGAGCGCTTGCCCGCCACCACGGCTTCATCGAACAGCACCTGATGCCGCGACTGTTCCGAAAACAGCCTCAAGGCATGTTCCAGCGGCTGAGCCGGAATGCTGAAATCCACCTGTGCCTGTTGCTGCGCATGCACCGCGGCCGGCGCCGCCAGGGAAGCAAGCGCGCTCGCCACCATCACCGGCATGGCCCTGAGCTCCATGCCCGCCGTCAACGCGCCACCAGCAAGCGCGTCTTTCAACAATCCCCGTCCCATTCCCACTCCCGTCGTTGTTGGCCGCTACCGGCCTTGCGGGAGTAAACGGATTCCAGGACCGGATTGGGAACCCGCGCAACGCGCGTAAACAAAAATAATTTTCAGCGGGATCCGAACGCTCAGCGGTCCTGGATGAGATAACCGCCGCCGGGCGCGCGCTTGACCTGCACCGGCAGCAGATCCGGCAAAGCTTCCAGAAAGGCGGCCGGCGCATTGGTCGCGGCGAAACCCGAGACCGGCAAGGACTTCAGGCCCGGGCTGGCCAAGGTCACCGGCTTGCCCAGGTATTGCGCGACCTCCTGGGCCACCTCGCCCAGCGGCGTGCGCCGGTACACCAGACGGCCATTGCGCCATCCGCCCACGCCGTCCGGCACTGCCGCCACCGCCTGGTAGGTAGCGTTTCGCGCATCCACGGTCACGCCTTGCTCGGCGCCCAGCGACAGCTCGGGCCGGGCCTTGTCGCGGTCGGGCTGCACGCGCACCCGGCCATGCGACACCTTGACGATGACTTCCTCCGGCGTGTTGCGCACATTGAAGGCCGTGCCCACCACGGTGATCCGACTCTGGCGGGCATCGACGGTAAATGGCCGGCCGGTGTCCGGCGCCACGTCGAAGAACCCTTCGCCCTGGTTCAGCACCAGTTCGCGGCGCCGCGGATAGTAGCGGACCTCCAGCGTGCTGCCGAAATTCAGCGCGACACGGGAGCCGTCGGGCAGGTCCAGCCGACGCACTTCTCCCGCCGCCGTGCTCACGCTCAGCACATAGCCGGGCGTGTTGTCCCAGCGATACCAGCCGTAGCCGCCGCCCAGGACCAGCGCGGCACAGACGGCGGCAAAAGCCTTCGAGAAACCGGGCCGCCCCAACACCGCCCCCCAGAAACCCGGCTGGACGGAGGCCTTCCGCGAGCCGCGTCGCGGCAAGCGCGGGGAGGGTCGGCTGGCGGCCTGCGCGTCGGAGGCCAAGGCGGGCCGAGGCGCCTGCGACAAATCTTCCCAGGTTCGCGCCACCCGCGAATACGCCTGCCGATGCGCGGGCCGCGCGGCCAGCCAGGCATGCAGTTCCTGCTCATCCGCGGCCGACCAGCTGGCATCCTGGCGGCGCACCAGCCACTCGGCCGCCGCTTCGTTCAAGGCAAGCGTGTCCGGCGAAGCAGAGGAAGACGAATCGGTCATGACGAGGCAGAGTCGCTATTGTTGTTATTGTCCAAGCCGGCGTCATCGTCGGCGGGCCGATGCAATTGCCGCATCTGCGCAACCGTAGCATAGTGCACCCGGACCTCGCAGTAGGCGATGGCGCGCGCCAGATGCTTGACCACCATGCGCCGCGAAATCTGCATGCGGGCGGCAACTTCGTCCTGTGTCAGCCCATCGAACCGGCTCAGCACAAAGGCCTCGCGCTGGCGCTCGGGCAGTTCCTGCATCGCCTCGGCCAAACGTTCCAAACGCTGTTGATGCGCCGCCGCGCGCATGGGGCACGAGGCCTCGTCCGTCGCCAGGGCCTGCATGCCCGCTTCGGCTTCATCGAGCGACACCGTCTGCAGGCGCCGACCCGCCCGGCGTTCGCGGAACTCATCCGCCACGCCGTTCAACACCGTCCGGCGCAGGTAGGCGCCTTGCTCATCGGCGGAGTCCAGAGCGGGATCGGCCGCCACCCATTTGACGACGCCATCGTGCAGCGCATCTTCGGCGCTGCCGATGCTGCCCTTGAAGCGGGCCAGGCCGCGCATGAGCGGCAAGCGCCAGCGCGCGTAGGCTTTGGCGATCGCGCTGGAATTCCCGCTCTTGTCGTCGGTGGACGCGGGCGTCTTGTCGGACGCCAGCAAAGGGTTGCGGCTCATGCGGCGCGGGTCGGTTGAAAAGTGGCCGGATTGTACTGAGATTTATTCTCAATCGCAAAATGGGTGGAATATTTGCCAGACTGCCCCGCCGCCCGAACTGCACGGCGCTTGACGATCAACCGACCAACTAGTAGATTGGCTTCCTGGCGAATGCGGCGCGATCATTCCGTGCCCGCGAAGCGCCCTGCCTATTCTCAGCACACAAGGTGAATACCCATGAGCGTGGAGCTCTCTCCCAGAGCCGCCGAAATCGTCGAGCAGACCCGCTTGCTGCTCGCCGCCGGGGGTTATCACGGGTTCAGCTACGCCGACATTTCCGACCGGGTCCATATCGGCAAGCCCAGCATCCATCACCATTTCCCGACCAAGGCGGATCTGGTGCTGACCGTCGTCGCCCTGCATCGCGAGCAGGCCAGACAGGGTCTGGAGGCATTGGATCGGCACGTCCAGGATCCGCAGGCGCGTCTCACCGCATACACGGACTATTGGGCAAAGTGCATACGCGAGAACACGATGCCCATGTGCATCTGCGCGATGCTGGCCGCCGAACTGCCCATGATTCCCCAAGCCATCGCCGACGAGGTGCGCGCCTATTTCCGTGAGCTGGCCGGTTGGATCGCAGCCGTGCTCCAGAGCGGCCATGCGACGGGCCAATTCCGTCTGCGCGATGCCCCCGCGGTGGAAGCGCAGGCCTTCATGTCGACCGTGCATGGCGCCATGTTGACCGCCAGGGCTTGCGGCGACGCCGAAGTGTTCGCATCCATTTCCAGGGCGGCCATTCGCCAATTGAGCGCGGCAGCCTGATTCCCCAGGCGCACCCCCACGGTGCGCTATTTTTTTCAGTATCAACCGATCAACTAGTCGGTCGCTTAATGCAATAACAGCACCGCCATTCCGGAGCCATCCATGCCCCACCCCATTTCCACCCTGGGCGCCGCCCACACCCTGATCAGCCTCGTGCCGGCCGCCGTCGGTATATACAGTTTTGCGCGATATCGCGGGATAGACGCCGCAACGCGATCCGGCAGGATCTATCTGGGCGGGCTGCTCCTGGCCGTGCTCACCTCGTTCGGGTTGTCCAGCTCCGGCGGTTTCAATGCCGGACATGCCCTCGGCATCCTCGCCCTGCTTTCCGCGGGGGGAGCCCTGCTCATCTCGCGGGGATCTTCGCTGCCCGGGGCGCAATCCTATCTGTCCCAGCTCGGGTTCTCGTTCAGTTTTTTCTTGATGTGGATCCCCGGCATCGCGGAAACACTGACTCGGCTGCCGCTGAGCCATCCGTTGGCCGACGATCCCCAATCCCCCTTGGTGCGCGGCGCGCTGGCGGCCTGGTTCGGGGTGTTCGTGCTGGGCTCCGCGGCGCAGTCGCTGTGGATCCGTTCGCGATCCCGCGCGGCCCGGCTTCGTTGACCGGGAGCCGCCATGCGTTCCAGCCTCATCGAGCCCGCAGGCCCGGCCCGGCCGCTTTACCACCCCGATCGCGTGGCGCATGCGCAAGCATCGCCGTTCGCGCCTGCGCGAGCCCTGCGCCAGCCAGCGGCGACAACGTCGGGCCCAAGCGCGGGGGTGGCGAGCCATGACGGCATGTCCGTGCACCGGCTGCGGGATCAGTACACGGCCCATTGCCTGAGAAACGCCGTCCTGGCGTACCACGCGCAGCAGGCCCGCCTGCAGGAGCGCGCCATTGCGGTCAATCGGGCCTTGCGCGACGAGCAGGCCGCGCTTCAGGCGCGCGCGGATGCCGCCAACGACCTGGGCACGATCCAAGGCCTGATGCCGCAGCAAATCCACCGTCATGCCGTGGGCGTTCCGCCCATCGTTGCGCCGCCGTTCACGGCCGCCGCCGGCGTTGGACGGACCTCGGTTGCTCCGGTATCCGACCTCGCCAAGACGCGCAGCGCGACCGAAAACGCATTGCCGCCTGCGTCGGCGCGCCGCGAGCCGAATGCCCACGGAACTGCCGCGGGCCTGATCGCGCTCCCGCCCGAAGCTGACAATTCACTGACTCAATAACGCGAATAGTTATTGTTCATATAGAATCCGGACTGTCTGTAACCTCCTAGCCTGGCAGTCCCGATGTCCCTGCCCCCTACCCCGGGCCCCCATTTCCCACGCAAACGCCTGGTCCTGACCGCCGCCGCGCTGGCGTTGGCGGCGTTGACCGCCTTGGCGTTCTGGTATGCCGGATCCAAGGGCTCTCCCGCCGCGCGTCCGCCGGAGTATGGGCAGATTCCCGTCGCCGTCGCCGTCGAGGCCGCCACCGCGGGCCCGCTGCAGCGCGACCTGCATGCCCTGGGCACCATCACGCCGCTGGCGCAGGTGACCTTGCGCAGCCAGGTCGACGGCGAACTGCTGAAGCTGCATTTCACCGAAGGCCAGGCCGTGACGCGCGGCCAGCTGCTGGCCGAGATCGACGCCCGCCCCTATCTTGCGGCGCTCGCCACGGCCGAAGGCGAACTGGCGCGGACCCAGGCGCTGTTGGGCAACGCCGAGGCGGACCTGCGGCGCTACCGCAAGCTGGCGCGGCAGGAAGCCGTGGCCGGCCAGCAGCTGGATACCGCCGAAGCCCAGGTGCGCGCCTACGCGGCCCAGCGGCAACGCAGCCAGGCCCAGGTGGCCGACGCCCGCCGGCTGCTGGACCACACGCGCATCGTCGCGCCGCACGACGGCCGCATCGGGCTGCGGCGCATCGACGCCGGCAACCACGTTCGCGCCGACGACGCCAACGGCCTGACCACGCTGGTCCAGACCCGGCCCATCTCGGCCCTCTTCAGCATTTCGGAAACGCGCCTGGACATCCTGCGCCAGGCCCAGGCGCGCAACGCCGCGCTCCGGGTCCAGGCCTGGGATGCGGACGACCGCCGCCTGCTGGCCGAGGGCACGCTGGAGGCGCTGGACAACCGCATCCAGGCCGCCAGCGGCACCGTCAAGCTGCGCGCGCGTTTTGCCAATGCCGACGAATCGCTGTTTCCGAACCAGTTCGTCAATATCCGGCTGGCGGTCGTGCAACAGGACCACGTCATCACCATTCCCACGGCCGCCATCCAATATGGCGCCGAGGGCGCCTTTGTGTTCGTCATCGGCGAAGACCGTCGCGCCAGCCGCCGCGTGCTGAACCTGGGCCCCGCCAACGCCGGCCGCATTGTCGTGCAATCCGGCCTGGCCGAGAACGAGCGCGTGGTGGTCGAAGGCGTGGACCGCCTGCATGACGGCCGCGAGGTGCAGATTGTCGAGCCGCAAGAATCATGAGCCTGTCGCGTCCCTTCATCCTGCGCCCCGTCGCCACGTCCTTCCTGATGATCGCCCTGCTGCTCTCGGGCATCCTGGCCTGGCGCATGCTGCCCGTGGCGGCCCTGCCACAGGTGGACTATCCCATCATCCAGGTGATCACCCAGTATCCCGGCGCCAGCCCGAACGTGACGGCGCGCGCCGTCACCGCCCCGCTGGAGCGGCGTTTCGGCCAGATTCCCGGCCTGAAGCAGATGTCGTCCACCAGCGGCAGCGGCATTTCCGTGATCACGCTGCAGTTCTCGCTGGACGTATCGCTGGGCGTGGCCGAGCAGGAAGTCCAGGCCGCCATCAGCGCCAGCGGCTCGCTGCTGCCGGGCGACCTGCCCACGCCGCCCGTGTACCGCAAGGTCAACCCCGCCGACGTGCCCATCCTGACCCTGGCCGTCACCTCGGAATCCCTGCCGCTGCCCAGGGTCTACGACCTGGTCGACACGCGCATGACGCAGCGCCTGTCGCAGCTGTCCGGCGTGGGCATGGTGAGCCTGGCGGGCGGCCAGCGGCCGGCCGTGCGCGTGCAGGTCAACCCGATGGCCCTGGCCGCGCGCGGGCTGCAACTGGCGGACGTGCAGGAAGCCATCGGCAAGGCCAATTCCAACCAGCCCAAGGGCAGCTTCGACGGCCCGGTGCGCTCGGTCATCATGGACGCCAACGACCAGCTGCAAAGCGCCGAGGAATACCGCGAGCTGATCGTGGCCTGGCGCAACGGGGCCCCCGTGCGGCTGGGCCAGGTCGCCAGCGTCGAAGACGGCGCCGAGGACCGCTATCTGGCGGCCTGGGTCGACGAGCAGCCCGCCGTGCTGGTGAACATCCAGCGCCAGCCGGGCGCCAACGTCATCGCGGTGGCGGATCAGGTCAAGGCGCTGCTGCCTCAGCTCACGGCCAGCCTGCCCGCCGCCGTGCAGGTGCGCGTCCTGACCGACCGCACCGAAAGCATCCGCGCGTCCGTGCGCGGCGTGCAGTGGGAACTGGCGTTCGCCGTGGGGCTGGTCGTGCTGGTCACCTTCCTGTTCCTGCGCAACCTGCCCGCCACGCTGATCCCCAGCCTGGCCGTGCCGCTGTCGCTGATCGGCACCTTCGGCTTCATGCACCTGGCGGGCTTCTCCACCAACAACCTCACGCTGATGGCGCTGACCATCGGCGCCGGCTTCGTGGTGGACGACGCCATCGTCATGCTGGAGAACATCGCGCGCTACCGCGAGCAGGGCCACAGCCCCCTGTCCGCGGCGCTCAAGGGCGCCGGCCAGATCGGCTTCACGCTGGTGTCCCTGACCCTGTCGCTGATCGCCGTGCTGATTCCGCTGCTCTTCATGGAAGACGTGGTGGGCCGCCTGTTCCGCGAATTCGCGGTGACGCTGGCGGTGGCCATCCTGATTTCGCTGGCGGTGTCGCTCACGCTCACTCCCATGATGTGCGCGCGCCTGCTGCCGGCGCATGCCGAGGCGCGCCCCGGCCTGCTGGACCGCGTCCAGGCGCGCTACGCGGTATGGCTGGACGCCACGCTGCGCCACCAGCGGCTGACCCTGGCGGCCATGCTGGCCACGGTGGCGCTCACCGGGCTGCTGTACCTCGCCGTGCCCAAGGGCTTCTTCCCGGTGCAGGACGGCGGCACGCTGCAAGGCGTGACCCAGTCGTCGCAGAGCACGTCCTTCGACGCCATGGCGCGCCGCCAGCAGGCGGTGGCCCGGAGCCTGCTGGCCGACCCCGACGTCGCCAGCCTGTCGTCCTTCATCGGCATCGACGCCATGAACGCCACGCTGAACACCGGCCGGCTCCTGGTGAACCTGAAGCCCTGGGCCGAGCGCAGCGCGCCGCTGGCGGACATCATGGCCCGCCTCGACGCGCGCGCCCGCGAGGTCCAGGGCATCTCCCTGTTCCTGCAGCCGGTGCAGGAACTCAATATCGAGGACCGCGTCAGCCGGGGCCAGTACCAGTTCACGCTGACCTCGCCGGACGCCGCGCTGCTGGCGCGCTGGAGCGGCGCGCTCACGCAACGGCTGGCGCGCTCGCCCGAGCTCGCCGACATCTCGTCCGACCTCCAGGGCGACGGCCGCCAGGCCTACCTGCAGGTCTCGCGCGACGCCGCCGCGCGCCTGGGCGTGACCATGGACGACGTGGCGCAGACGCTCTACAACGCCTTCGGCCAACGCCAGGTCGCCACCCTGTTCACCCAGTCCAACCAGTACCGCGTGGTGCTGGAAGTGGACCGCCGGCTGGCGCTGAGCCCGGACGCGCTGGAGCGCATCCACCTCCAGACCGAGGACGGCCAGGCCATCCCGCTGTCCGCGCTGGCCACCGTCAGCGAACGCGCCGTGCCCCTGGCCGTGAACCACCTGGCGCAGTTCCCGGCCGTGAACCTGTCGTTCAACCTGCCGCCCGGCGGTTCGCTGGGCGAGGCCATCGCCGCCATCGAATCGGCGCGCCAGGAAATCGGCATGCCCGAAAGCGTGGAGCTGCGGCTGCAAGGCGCGGCGTCCGCGTTCCAGGCCTCGCTGTCGAACACGCTGTGGCTGATGCTGGCGGCCGTCGTCACCATGTACCTGGTGCTGGGCATGCTGTATGAAAGCGCCATCCATCCCATCACCATCCTCTCCACCCTGCCCTCGGCGGCGGTCGGCGCCCTGCTCGCGCTGCTGCTCACCGGCCGGCCGCTGGACCTGATCGCGGTCATCGGCATCATCCTGCTGATCGGGCTGGTGAAGAAGAACGGCATCATGATGGTGGACTTCGCGCTGGAGGCCGAGCGAACGCGCGGCCTCGCGCCCAGCGCCGCCATCCGCGAAGCCGCGCTGCTGCGCCTGCGCCCCATCCTCATGACCACGCTGGCGGCGCTGTTCGGCGCGTTGCCGCTGATGCTGGCCACCGGCTCGGGCGCCGAACTGCGCCAGCCGCTGGGCTGGGTCATGGTGGGCGGGCTGCTGGTCAGCCAGGTGCTGACCCTGTTCACCACGCCCGCCGTATACCTGTTCTTCCACCGGCTGGGCCGGCGCCGCGACCTGGGCGCGGCCGCGCCCGACGCTGAAGGCCGGGCGCCGTGATCCGCGCCTTGCTGCACCGGCCCATCGCCTGCATCTTCCTGGCGGTGGCCCTGACCCTGCTGGGGGCCGTGGCCTGGCGGCTGCTGCCCGTGGCGCCGCTGCCGCAGGTCGATTTCCCCACCATCGAGGTGCGCGCCGAACTGCCGGGCGCCAGCCCCGAAAGCATGGCCAGCACCGTGGCCGCGCCGCTGGAGCGCGCGCTCGGCAGCATCGCCGGCGTCAGCGCCATGAGTTCCTCCAGCAACCAGGGCGCCACCCGCGTCCAGCTGCAGTTCGAACTGGACCGCGACGTGAACGAGGCGGCCCGCGACGTGCAGGCCGCGCTCAACGCCGCCCGCGCCGAACTGCCCGCCGGGATGCCGGGCAACCCCAGCTACCGCAAGGTCAACCCCTCGCAGGCGCCCATCATGGCGCTGGCCCTGAGCTCCCCGACCCGCCCCGCCGGCCAGCTCTACGACCTGGGCTCCACCGTGCTGGCGCAGAAACTCTCGCAGATCAGCGGCGTGGGCGAGGTGACGATGGGCGGCAGCTCGCTGCCCGCCGTGCGGGTGCAGGTCAATCCCAACGCGCTGGCCCATTACGGCGTGGCGCTGGACGAAGTGCGCCAGGCGATCGCCGACGCCGCCCCCATGGGGCCGCAGGGCCAGCTGGACTCCGCCGGCCAGCGCTGGGAAGTCGGCACGCCCGAACAGCCCCGCAGCGCCCGCGAGTACGACAGCCTGATCGTGCGCCACCGGGACGGCGCCGTCATCCGGCTGTCGCAGGTGGCGAAGGTGAGCGATTCGGTCGAGAACCGCTACAGCAGCGGCTTTCACAACCGGAACCCGGCCGTCGTCCTGACCATCAGCCGCCAGCCGGGCTCGAACATCATCGAGACCATCCGCGCCATCAACCAGGCCTTGCCCGGCCTGCGGGCGCTGATGCCGGCCGACGTGGATCTGACCGTGGCGCTGGACCGCTCGCCCGGCATCGACGCCACCCTGCGCGAGGCCCACATCACGCTCGGGCTGGCCACGGCGCTGGTGATCCTGGTGGTCTGGGCCTTCCTGGGCAACGGCCGGGCGGCGGCCATCCCGAGCGTGGCGATCCCGGTCTGCCTGATCGCCACCTTCGCGGTCATGTACCTGTGGGGCTTCTCGCTCAACAACCTGTCGCTCATGGCGCTCATCGTGGCCGCGGGCCTGGTGGTGGACGACGCCATCGTCGTGCTGGAGAACATCTCGCGCCACCTGGAACGGGGCCTGTCGCCGCGCGCGGCCGCGCTGCGCGGCGTGCGCGAAGTGGGCTTCACGCTGGTCGCCATGACGGTGGCCCTGAGCGTGGTGTTCGTCTCCATCCTGTTCATGGGCGGCCTGGTCGAGCGGCTGTTCCGCGAGTTCTCCATCACGCTGGTCGCGGCCACGGTCATTTCCCTGGTGGTGTCGGTGGCCATCATTCCCAGCTTGTGCGCGCGCTGGCTCAAGCCGGCCGCCCCGCCGGACCCCGCCGCCCGCCCCTCGCGCCTGCGCGCGGCCCACGTCCGCATCCACGACTGGTACGGCCGCAGCCTGTCGCGCGTGCTGGGCCACGCCCGCCTCACCTTGCTGCTGCTGGCCGGCGTGGTCGGGCTGAACGTCTATCTGTACGTGCAGGCGCCCAAGGGCTTCCTGCCCGTGCAGGACACCGGCCAGCTCGTGGGCTTCGTGCGCGGCGACGACGGCTTTTCGTTCCAGGTCATGCAGCCCAAGATCGACGTGTACCGCCAGCTCGTGCTCAAGCATCCCGCCGTGCAGGACGTCATCGGCTACAACGGCGGCAGCCTGGGCATCAGCAACTCGCTGTTCCTGATCCGCCTGAAACCCGCGTCCGAACGCAAGGAATCGTCGACCGAAGTGATCAACTGGCTGCGCTCGAACGCGCCGCCGGTGCCCGGCGGCATGTTCTTCCTGAACGTGGACCAGGACCTGCGCATGCCCGGCGGCTTCGGCAACTCGGGCGACCACGAGCTGGCCATCATGGCCAGCGACGTGCCGGCCCTGCGCCAGTGGTCGCGCAGGATATCCCGGGCCATGCAGGAGATCCCCGAACTGCGCGACGTGGACGCCGAGGGCGACGGCGCCACGCAGCAGGTGGTGATCGACATCGACCGCAGCGCCGCGCAGCGGCTGGGCGTGGACATGGGCACCATCAGCAGCGTGCTCAGCAACTCCTTCAGCCAGCGCCAGGTCGCCACCCTGTACGACGCCATGAACCAGTACCGCGTGGTGCTGGAGCTGGACCCGCGCTACACCGAGGACGCCGAGGTGCTGGAGCAGGTGCAGGTCGTGGCCGAGGACGGCCGGCGCGTGCCGCTGACGGCGTTCGCCACCTATGAATACGGGCTGGTCAACGACCGCGTCTACCACGACGGCCTGTTCGCCGCCGTGGGCGTGGGCTTCTCGCTCGCCGAAGGCGTGTCGCTGGAACAGGGCCTGGCCGCCATCGACGCCGCCATGGCCAGGCTGATGGTGCCCTCCTACATCCAGACCCGGCTGGGCGGCGACGCCCGCAATTTCCAGCAAAGCCTGCAAGACCAGCCCTGGCTGATCCTGGCCGTGCTGGTCGCCATCTACCTGGTGCTGGGCGTGCTGTACGAAAGCCCGCTGCACCCGCTCACCATCCTGTCCACCCTGCCCTCGGCCGGCGTGGGCGCGCTGCTGGCGCTGCGCCTGGCCGGCCTCGAATTCACCCTGATCGCGCTGCTCGGCCTTTTCCTGCTGGTGGGCATCGTGATGAAGAACGCCATCCTGATGATCGACTTCGCGCTCGGCCTGGAACGCCGCGAAGGGCTGACGCCGGAACAGGCCATCCACCGCGCCGCCATGCTGCGCCTGCGGCCCATCATGATGACCAACCTGGCGGGCCTGCTGGGCGCCCTGCCGCTGGTCCTGGGCATGGGCGAAGGCTCGGAACTGCGGCGCCCGCTGGGCATCGCCATCGTCGGCGGGCTGATGATCAGCCAGTTCCTGACGCTGTACACCACGCCCATCGTGTACTTGGCGCTGGAGCGGCTTCGCCTCAAGCGCAGGGCCGCCGCGCTCGGATGACGGCCCCGGCGCGTATCGGGGCTCTCACGCATCCCCCTCCGGCGCCTTCGGCGCCTGCGTCAACCGGGCCGCCATGAATTCCAGGAATTCCCTGGCCAGCGGCGGCAGCGTGCGGCCCTGCAGCGTCACGACCTGGATGCTCCGCTGCCGCATCTCCGGATTGCTGAACGGCACCGCCACCAGCTTGGCGTCGTCCTGCCCCATCACGGTCAGGTAGCCCGACAGCGCCACGATGTCGCTGCCCGGCAGCATGGGCAGGAAGGCGGCGGAATGGTTGGACACGTAGGCGGGCTCGATGTGCAGGCCCGCGTTGGCGCAGGCCGCGTCGAACAGCTGCCGGACGGTGGTGCCGCGGTCGCCCACCGACAGCGGCACCCTGGCCAGCTCGCGCATGCCGATGCTGCGGCGGCCGGCCAGCGGGTGGTCGCGGCACATCACCGCGTAGACCGGCGCGCGAACCAGCAATTCGGTCTTCAGCCGTTCGTCCTGCACCGTGGTGTAGCGCAGCGCCAGCTGCGACATCCCTTCCAGCACCTGGCGGCTGACCTCTTCGGGCCGCTCCACGTGCAGGTGGAAGCGCGCCTGCGGCCGGATCCGCTTGAACTCCGCCATGCTCATGGGCAGGAAGCGGTGAGCGAAGCCTTCGGTGCAGGCCAGCCGTATCGTCACGTCGCCCAGGCGGCCGCGCTGGCGGATCCCGGCGGTGACGCGCTCCGCCTCCAGCGCGGCGGCATTGGCGTAGGCGGCCAGCTGCAGGCCGGCCTCGCTCAGCGCCATGCCGCGCGCCTGGCGCTCGAACAGCGTGACGCCCAGCTCGTCCTCCAGCTTGGCGATCTGGCGGCTGACGGCCGAGGCCGCCACGTGCTGCGCGGCCGCCGCGCCGGCGATGGAGCCGCAGCGCGCGACCTCCAGGAAATACCTCAAGCCCAGCGAAATCATGGCCCGCCTCCCTTACCCATGCTTTTATAGCAACGCTTAGGTGCCAATTATCTAATTGTGGCACGCGATGAAGCGTAATAACTTTGTGCCTCCCCAGCCCTTGCAGCCTGACCGTGACCCGCGAACAAGCCATCCTCCTCTCCACCGACTCCTACGACAGCGGCGCCTTGCAGGCGGCGCTGGCGCGCCGCGTGGCCTATGCGACCGAGAGCGAGGTGCCGGAACAGGCGCCCGCCCAGCATGCCTACCTGAACGAAGACCTGGTTCCCAGGCTGGAGGAACTGGGCTTCGCCTGCCGGGTCCATCCCAATCCGGCCGGCGTCGACCTGCCCATCCTCGTGGCGCGCCGCGACGAAGGTCCCGCCCTGCCGACGGTGCTGATGTATGGCCACGGCGACGTGGTGCGCGGCAACGCCGCCAAATGGGAAGCCGGACGCGATCCGTGGCGCCTGCAGGTCGAGGGCGACCGCTGGTACGGGCGCGGCACCGCCGACAACAAGGGCCAGCACACGATCAACCTGGAAGCCCTGCGGCAAGTGATCGCCGCGCGCGGCGGCAAGCTGGGCTTCAATGCCGTCTGGCTCATCGAAACCGGCGAGGAAGCCGGTTCGCCCGGGCTGGCGGCGTTCTGCGAAGCGCAGCGCGACGCGCTGGCGGCGGACGTCTTCATCGCCAGCGACGGCCCCCGCCTGAGCGCGCAGCGCCCCACGCTGTTCATGGGCTCGCGCGGCGCGGTCAACTTCGAACTCACGCTGCGCGCGCGCGAACGCGGCTATCACTCCGGCAACTGGGGCGGCCTGCTCGCCAATCCGGCCATCGTGCTGGCGCACGCCATCGCCACGCTGGTCGACGCGCGCGGCCGCATCGCCGTGCCGGGCCTGCGCCCGCCCCCCATTCCCGAGGCGGTGGCCGCCGCGCTGGCCGAGCTGGACGTGGGCGGCGGCGAAGACGATCCGCGGATCGACGCGCACTGGGGCGAGCCCGGCCTCACCGCCGCCGAAAAGGTGTTCGGCTGGAACAGCCTGGACGTGCTGACCTTCGGCGCCGGCGACCCGGCCAAGCCGGTCAATGCCATCCCGCCGCAGGCCAGCGCCTGGTGCCAGCTGCGTTTCGTGGTGGGCACGGACTGGCGGGCGCTGCAAGCGCACGTGCAGGAACACCTGCGGGCCGCGGGTTTCGAGGACATCCAGGTGCGGGTGGGCATGCAGGCCGGCGCCACCCGCCTGTCGCCGGACAACCCCTGGGTGCGCTGGGCCGCCGCCTCGCTCGAACGCACGACCGGCAAGCGGCCCGCGCTCCTGCCCAACCTGGGCGGCTCGCTGCCCAACGATATCTTCGCGGACCTGCTGGGCCTGCCCACCCTGTGGGTGCCGCACTCCTATCCCGCCTGCGCCCAGCACGCGCCGAACGAGCACCTGCTGGGCAGCGTGGCGCGCGAGGGCCTGGCGATCATGGCCGGGCTGTACTGGGACCTGGGCGACCAGGGCCAGGCCGGCGCGCCAACTTCCACTCCCACCTGACCGGACCTTCCGTCATGACCGTCAAATTCCGTGCCGCCGCGGCGGCGCTAACCCTCGCGCTGGCCGCCTCCGCCGGCGCCGCGCAGGCCGCCTACCCCGAGCAGGCGATCAAGATCGTCGTGCCCTTCACGCCGGGCGGCGCCACCGACGCGGTGGCCCGCCTGCTGGCCAACCGGCTGTCGGGCAAGCTGGGCCAGGCCGTCATCGTGGAAAACCGGCCCGGCGCCTCCACCGTGATCGGCGCGGAAGCCGCGGCGCGCGCCCAACCCGACGGCTATACCCTGATGCTGTCGGGCAGCACCACCTACACCGTGCTGCCGGCGCTCAAGCCCGGCCTGCCCTACGACCCCCGGCGCAGCTACGAACATATCGCCATCGTCGCCATGGCGCCGGTGGTGCTGCTGGGCAAGAACGCGCTGCCGGCGACGACCGCGCAGGAAGCCGCCGCGCTGGCGCGCCAGCGCAGCGCCAAGGGCGAACTGATGTACGGCACGTTCGGCGCCGGCTCCGCGCCGCACCTGGCCGGCGAGATGTTCGCCGAAGCCGCGGGCGCCAAGATGGTGCCCGTGCCCTACAAGGGCAGCGCGCAGCTGGTCACGGCCATGATAGGCGGCGAGGTCGACCTGGGCGTGGATACGGTCTCGTCGGCCGCGCCGCAGGTCCGCGCCGGCAAGGTGCGCGCGCTGGCCGTCACGGGCGAGCGCCGCATGCCGCAATTGCCCGACGTGCCCACCTTCGCCGAAGCCGGCATGCCGGGGGTCTCGTTCGTGGGCTGGTACGGTCTGGTCGCGCCAGCGCGCACGCCCGCCCCGGTGCTGGAGACGCTGGGCCGCGCCGTATCGGACATCATGGAGGATCCGCAAGTGCGCAAGGCCGTCGCCGACCTGGCGCTGGATCCCGTCTACCTGCCGGGGCCTGCCTTCCAGGCGCAGATCGACCAGGAGCTGCGCACGTTCACCGATGTGGCCGGCCGCGCCGGCATCAAGCTGGACTGACGCCCGTAGCCCTGGTCCACCACGACCAGGCCGGGGCCGGACCCGAGCGACCAGCCGTCGCTCCGGTCCGAGGGCCGGCTCATTCATGAAGAAGAGCGCGTAGCCGAACTGCAGCCCGCCCTAGATGCGCGGGCGCCTTACACCCCGGGCGGGCTGGTTTCCCGTTCCGGATGGCGGTGCCGGGCCAGGGCTTCCAGGAACAGGGGCGCGGCGTCGCCCGGCATCCCGTCCACCAGCAGCAAGCCGCCGTCGGCCTCGTCCGGCTGGATACCGGCCGCCGCGAACAACTGCTTGCCTTCGTCCATGCCCATCAGCGTCTTGCCGTGGCGGAAAGCGTCGCGCAGAAATTCCAGCGCGCGCCCGTCGGCCCGCAAGCGCTCCGCGGCCGCTGCGCCTCCCGGCACCACCGCGCCGTCGAACACGGCGGAGGGCTGGTTGTCCAGCGAGGCGTCGGCATCGAGCGCCGGCCCGCCGTCCGGCGCCACCGGGCCGATACGCTGCCCCACCAGCCGCACGACCACGCCGACGGCGATCAGGGCGTCGGCCACGGCGGACACGGCCTTGCCGTCCACGCCCTCCGCCACCAGGATGGCGACCTTGCGCGTGGCAACGCTGCCGTCGCCCGGCCTGGCGGTCAGCGACAGCGAGGGCGACACCTCGACTTCCGGCTTGGGCACATCCTCGATCGCGCGGGGCAAGGGATCCGGAAGCGCCATCCCCAACCCGTCGGCAACGGCCTGCGCCAACTCGTCGGACACATTGCGCAGGGACGCGACCATGCGCCGGCGCACGGCGGGAACCGTCACCTTGCTCAGCTCGAACGCGAACGCGCTGGCAATGTGGCGGCGCTCCCAGTCCGACTGGCTGGCGTAGAACAGCGTGGCCTGGTTGTAGTGCTCGGCGAATTTCTCCGGATGCCCGCGCAGTTCGTCGCCGGCCGCCGGCTCGGGAAAGGACACGAAGCCGTCCATCCCGGCCTGGAACGGACAGCCGCCGGCCAGCGAATTGGGCTCGTACGCCACCCGGCCGCGGTGGATGGCCTGGCGGTGCATGCCGTCGCGCTGGTTGTTCTGCACGGGAGCCAGCGGCGCGTTGATCGGGATTTCATGGAAATTGGGCCCCCCCAGCCGCGATATTTGCGTATCCACGTAGGAATGGATGCGCCCGGCCAGCAGCGGATCGTTGGTGAAATCCAGCCCGGGCACCACGTGGGCCGCGCAGAAGGCGACCTGCTCGGTCTCGGCGAAGAAGTTGTCGGGGTTGCGGTCCAGCACCATCCGCCCCACCGGCACCACGGGCACCAGTTCCTCAGGCACGATCTTGGTGGCGTCCAGCACGTCGAAGCTGAACCCCTCGGCCTCCTCCTCGGTGAAGATCTGCACGCCCAGCTCCCACTGCGGGCCGTTGCCCGCGTCGATGGCTTCCCACAGATCGCGCCGATGGAAATCGGGATCGGCCCCCGACACCTTGACCGCCTCGTCCCAGACCTGGGAATGCGTGCCCAGCACCGGATTCCAATGGAACTTCACCAGCCGCGACTCGCCCCGGGCGTTGACGAAACGGAAGGTGTGCACGCCGAAGCCTTGCATCATCCGGTAGCTGCGCGGAATGGCGCGGTCCGACATGAGCCACATCAGCATATGGGTGGATTCCGGCATCAGCGACACGAAGTCCCAGAACGTATCGTGCGCGGACGCAGCCTGCGGCATCCCATGATGCGGCTCGGGCTTGACCGCGTGCACCAGGTCCGGGAATTTCATCGCGTCCTGGATGAAAAACACCGGCATATTGTTGCCCACCAGGTCCCAGTTGCCTTCGTCGGTATAGAACTTCACGGCGAAGCCGCGGACGTCGCGGGCCGTGTCTTTAGAGCCGCGCTCTCCCGCCACCGTGGAGAAGCGCACGAAGACCGGCGTGCGCTTGCCTTTCTCGGCGAACGGCGCCGCGGCGGTCAGGTCGGTCAGCGCCCGATGGCATTCGAAATAGCCATGCGCGGCGGAACCGCGCGCATGCACGATGCGCTCCGGGATGCGCTCGTGGTCGAAATGGGTGATCTTCTCGCGTAGGATGAAGTCCTTGAGCAGCGCCGGCCCGCGCAGGCCCGCCTTGAGCGAGTGCTGGTTGTCGCTGACGCGCACGCCCTGGTTGGTGGTCAAGGGCTGGCCGCCGGCATCCGCGCGCACGCGTTCGAGCCGGCCGCCCGCGGCGTTCACGCCGGGCGCCGCCGGCCCGTTCGTCTTGTCGGAAGCCGCGCTTTCGGACAGGGAGCTCGCGCCCGCCGATGGGTGCGGCGCCGGCACGGCCTCGCCGGCGTAGGGGCAGCGCGCCGCCTCTTCGCCGTACTCGGCCGCCTTGCCGGCATTGTGGGGGATGGCGCCCGCCATCGCGTCCACGGCCGCGGCGCGCTTCGCGGCCGGCTGGCGCGGCGTGCCCGCGGGGCCCGAGGCCGGGCCGCTGTCGGTGTTCAGGTAGGCGGTTTGCAATGCGGGCCCCTGGCCCGCCTTTCCCGCTGGTTTCTTGCTGGCCATGGCCGTCTCCTAGTGGCTGAGCATCTTGCCGCGCGCCTGTTCGGCCCGCGACGCGCCGATCGCCGATTCCACCTGCTTGACCTCCTCGGGCGGCGGCAGCACGGCGGGGTATCCCAAGGCGTCGATCCAGAACTCGCGCGACCACCCCTTGGTGTGGTACAGGTGGTGCTCCTCATCGGTGACGACGGCGTCATAGGCCTGCTTGAGCACCTTGCCCTCGGTGCCGCCATGCTGGTCGGCGACCACGCCGATCAGCGTCCAGTTCGCGTGATCCTTGGTTTCGGCCAGCACCACGCATTCGGTCGCGACCAGCTGCGCCGCGTTGGCGTCGCCCGCGTTGATCGCCATCTTCATGGCCTTGACCAGCGCCTCGCCGATATAGCGCACCACCTCCCGGCCGGGCGGCTGGCGTTCGGGATCCAGCCCCAACTGCTCGAACACGGTCAGCAGCACGCGGCGATGCGTGCGGGTTTCTTCGAGATAGCCCCGCCACTCCTTTTTCAAATCCTCATTGACCGCGCAGGCCAGGGCGGTCTCGTAAATGCTCAATCCCCCGATCTCGGTCTCCAGGGCCTGATACAGCAATTCCTCTATCTGCGAGGCGTTTCCGGCGTTGCGTTTCATTGGGCGCTCCTCTGTGCGGGTGGTATCGCGATGCCGCCGCCGCGAATCGACGGCCTTGCCGCGTGGAACGCCCTCCCAGCAACCCCCATGCCCGGCATCCCGGTCGCGGCTGCCCCAGGGGGACGCGCCGCGCCGCCTTTGGTCCGGCCGCAAGAAATACAAAGTCCTTGTCATGACAACAGTGGCCCCATTTAGCTTAGAATTGGAACCATTCTCAATAAAAAAACCAGACCGCCTGGCTCGCGGCGGCATCACAAGAAAGAGGCTCGTCCTGAAATCCGGTTTCCGCCTATCCATGGCCTGGCTCCACACGTGGGTCGGCCTGTGGTTCTCCTGGCTGCTGTTCGCCGTCTTCCTGACCGGCTCGCTCGCCGTGTTCTCCGAACCCATCTCGCACTGGATGAACCCCGAGCACCAGGCGGCCGAAGCATTGGCGGCGCAGCAGGAAAGCGCCCCGATCGACCGGGCGCGGCGCCTGGACCTGGCCGTGGACTTCATGGCGCGCAACCATGCCGGCGCCGGCATGTGGGAAATCTGGCCGGCCGACCGCTACCACGACAACGGGCTGACGGCCTATTGGTTCGACAAGAACGGCCAGTACGCCGATGCCGAGCTCGATCCCGTCACCGGCGCCGAACTCGACGAGCACCACGAAGCCGAGGGCCGCGCCACCCGGGGCGGCTCGCATTTCGTGGACTTCCATTACACGCTGCACGATGCCGGGCTGGGCCTGTGGATCGTGGCCTTCGCCACCATGGCGATGCTGGTCGCCCTGGTTTCCGGCGTGGTCACGCACAAGCGCATCTTCAAGGACTTCTTCACCTTCCGCGCCAAAAAGGGGCAACGCTCGTGGCTGGACGCGCACAACGCGGTCGCGGTGCTGACCCTGCCCTTCCAGTTCATGATCGCCTACACCGGCATCGTGATCTCCAGCGTGTCGCTCATGCCCGCCCCCGTCGTCGCGACCTACGGCGCCGGCATGGAAGCCGTGCGCCAGCACCTGGCCGAGCTGGAAGGCGAGGACCGGCTCGCTCGCAGCGGCGTGGCGCAGGCCGTGCCGGCGCTCGAACCCATCGTGGCGCGCGCCGAAGCCCTGATCGGGCAGACCGCCCGGGCCATCGTCATCCGCAATCCGGAAGACGGCGCCATGCGCATCGGCGTGTACGGCTGGAACGAAGACGCCGACACCTTCCGCAACATCAGCGCCACCACCGGCATGGCGGAGTTTTCCGCCGATGGCGAGTTGCTGCGCGTGCGCGCCCCGGGCGACGTGCTGGGCGGCGCGCCCTCGCTCACCCGCCAGGTGATGGGCGACCTGCACATGGCAAAGTTCGGCGGCCTGGCGGTCCAATGGCTGTATTTCCTCTGCGGCCTGGCCGGCGCCGCGATGATGGGCACCGGCGCGGTGCTGTTCATGGTCAAGCGCCGCGCCAGGCACGGCGGCGAATTCGGCGACGCCACCGCGCGCGTCTACCGCCTGATCGAAGGCCTGAACGTGGCCGCGCTGGCCGGCCTGGCCATCGCCTGCATCGGCTATTTCTGGGCCAACCGCCTGCTGCCCGTCGGCCTGGAAAACCGCGCCGCCTGGGAATTGCGCGGCTTCTTCCTGATCTGGGCGCTGACGCTGGCCCATGCCTGGATCAGCGCGCCCCGCCGCGCCTGGATCGCGCAGTTGACCTTGCTGTCGGCCCTGTGCCTGCTGCTGCCGCTGCTGTCCTTCGTCACGGTGGGCGACCACCCCTACGCGCAGATCGCGCGCGGCGACTGGGAAAGCGCGGGCGTGGAGCTGAGCGCCCTCGCTTTCGGCGTACTATCGGGCTGGGCGGCCCTCCACCTGTGGAAGCGGCCCGCATCGGCGCCCTCCCAGCGCAAATCCCGCGCGAACGAAGAGGCTGCGGCATGAACACCAACGATCTGTACGCCGTTTCCATGGCCTTGCTGCTGACCTACGCCGGCATGGCCTGCCTCAGCCTGGCCATGCCGCGCCACTACGAGCAGGTCTGGGGACGCGACCCATCGGCCGGCCACACCCGCGTGCTGCGCGGCGCCGGGGTGCTGCTGCTGGCGCTGGCGCTGCTGCCCTGCGTCGGCCTGTGGGGCAACACGGTGGGCGTGGTGGCCTGGCTGGGCTGGCTGTCCGCCGGCGCCCTGCTGTGGGTCGGCATGCTGTCCTGGGCGCCCCGCCCGGCCGCGCGCACCGCGGCCCTGGCCGTGGCCATCTCGCTGGCCGGGGTCGGCATCGGGTTCTAAGTCCCCGCCGGGCCGCGCGGGGCTCCGAACAAGCCCCGCCAGCGCGTTTGACGCGCATCAAGCAAGGCCGACATCCCGTTCCGCAGGGGCGTCGCGCGCACCATATGTGGTGGTAGAGTTTTCACACCCTACTACATATGGTGTCAGTCATGCATATCCAGCACATTCTCAAGCGCGACGGCCGCGTCGCGGCGTTCGACCGCGACAAGATCGCCCAGGCCATGGCCGCGGCGGGCCAGAGCACCGGGGAACTGGACCTGCCGGGCGCGCAGGCGCTGACCGACGCCGTCATCGCCGCGCTGGCGGACCAGCCCTGCCCGGGCGTGGAAACCATCCAGAACCGCGTCGAGGAAATCCTGGTCCAGGCCGGCCACTGGCGCACCGCGCGCGCCTACATCGTCTACCGCGAACAGCACGCCCGGCTGCGCTCGCTGCGACACACGCTGGTGGACGTGGAAAGCGCCATGGAGGAATACCTGGAGCAGCGCGACTGGCGCGTCAACGCCAACGCCAACCAGGGCTACAGCCTGGGCGGCCTGATCCTGAACGTGGCCGGCAAGGTCACCGCCAACTACTGGCTCTCCAACGTCTTCGCGCCCGAGGCCGGCCAGGCCCACCGCGAAGGCGACATCCACATCCACGACCTGGACATGCTCAGCGGCTATTGCGCGGGCTGGTCGCTGCGCCAGTTGCTGACCGAGGGCTTCAACGGCATCCCCGGCAAGGTCGAGGCCACGCCGCCCCGCCACATGTCGGCCGCCATCGGCCAGATCGTCAATTTCCTCGGCACGCTCCAGAACGAATGGGCCGGCGCCCAGGCCTTCAGTTCCTTCGACACCTACATGGCGCCCTTCATCCGCCGCGACGCGATGACCTACGCGGACGTGAAGCAGGCCATGCAGGAACTCATCTACAACCTGAACGTGCCCAGCCGCTGGGGCACGCAGACGCCCTTCACCAACCTGACCTTCGACTGGACCTGCCCGGCCGACCTGCGCGAACAGATCCCCTACGTGGGCGGCGAGGAAATGCCGTTCTCCTATGGCGATCTCCAGGCCGAGATGGACATGATCAACCGCGCCTACATCGAGGTCATGATGGCGGGCGACGCGAAGGGCCGCGTGTTCACCTTTCCCATCCCCACCTACAACATCACCCCCGACTTCGACTGGGACCACCCCAACACCGAACGCCTGTTCGAGATGACGGCGCGCTATGGCCTGCCCTATTTCCAGAACTTCCTGAATTCCGACCTGGAACCGCACATGGTGCGTTCCATGTGCTGCCGCCTGCAACTGGACCTGCGCGAACTGCTCAAGCGCGGCAACGGCCTGTTCGGCTCGGCCGAACAGACCGGCTCCGTGGGCGTCGTCACGGTGAACTGCGCCCGCCTGGGCCATACCTGCCGCGGCGACGAGGCCAAGCTGATGGCGCGCCTGGACCACCTGCTGGAGCTGGGCCGCGACGTGCTGGAAACCAAGCGCAAGGTGGTGCAGCGCTACATCGACCAGGGCCTGTATCCCTACACCCGCCGCTACCTGGGCACGCTGCGCAACCACTTCAGCACGCTGGGCGTGAACGGCATCAATGAAATGATCCGCAACTTCACCGACGACGCCGAAGACATCACCACGGCGGCCGGCCACGCGATGGCGGTGAGGCTGCTGGACCGGGTGCGCGAACGCATGACCGAGTTCCAGGAACAGACGGGCCACCTCTACAACCTCGAAGCCACGCCGGCCGAGGGCACCACCTACCGTTTCGCCCGCGAAGACCGCAAGCGCTATCCCTCCATCCTGCAGGCCGGCAGCGAATCGCAGCCCTACTACACCAACTCCAGCCAGCTGCCGGTGGGCCACACCGACGATCCGTTCCACGCGCTGGAACTGCAGGAGGCGCTGCAAGGCAAGTACACCGGCGGCACCGTGCTGCACCTGTACATGAACGAAGCCATCTCGTCGGCCGGCGCGTGCAAGGAGCTGGTGCGCCGGGCGCTGTCGAACTTCCGGCTGCCCTACATCACCATCACGCCCACGTTCTCCATCTGCCCCAACCACGGCTATCTGGCGGGACACCACGAGTTCTGCCCCAAATGCGATGCCGAGCTGCTCGCCAAGCAATCGGCATGCTGCGCCTAGGGTCCGCCGCTCCCGGCAGGCCCCGGATCGTCCCGCCGGGCATCCGCCCGGCTCCCTCTCAAAAGGAACCTCTATGCAAACCTTGACCGCCCCCGACGTCGTCGCCGCCGCCGCTCCCAGGCTGGACGACAGCCAACGCGTGCGCTGCGAGATCTGGACCCGCGTCATGGGCTACCACCGCCCGGTCGCCTCCTTCAACACCGGCAAGCAAGGCGAATTCAATGAACGCCGATTCTTCGTCGAACGCCGCGCCTGAGGGGGCGCGATCCGGCCCGGCCTGCGGGCCGGGCGCCGGGCCGGCCGCGCGCCGGCTGGCCGCCAGGCCGGCCTATGCGACCCCGCCGCAGCCCGTCATCCAGCCCCTGCCCCGGCATGCCCACGCGGTAGGCGGACTGGTGCCCTTTTCCACGGTGGACTGGCCCGGCAAGCTGGCCGCCGTCGTCTTCATCGCCGGCTGCCCCTGGCGCTGCCACTACTGCCACAACACCGAACTGCAGACCCGCGCCGCCCGCTACGACTGGCGCGAAACGCGCGCCTTCCTGGAAACCCGCAAGGGGTTGCTCGACGCCGTCGTGTTCTCGGGCGGCGAACCCCTGAGCGAACCGCGCCTGCCGCAGATGATCCGCGACGTGCGCCGCATGGGCTACCAGGTCGGCCTGCATACCGCCGGCATTTATCCGCTTCGGCTGGCCGACGTGCTGCGCCACCTGGACTGGGTCGGCCTGGACATCAAGGCCGATTCCCAGGGCTACGACGAGATCACCGGCCGCCGCGACTCCGAGCGTCCGGCCCAGGCCTGCCTGGCGCAATTGCTGTCGGCCGGGCGCGATTTCGAGTGCCGCATCACCTGGCATCCGGACTGGATCGACGAAAACCGGCTGCTCGCCCTGGCCCGCGAACTGGCCCGCCGCGGCGTGCGCCGCTTCGCCGTCCAAGGCGCGCGCCGCTCGCCCGAGGCGCCCCCCATGCGCCACCTGGGCATGCAGGCAGAGGCCCTGATGAAGCAATGGTTCGAGGAATTCGACTATCGCTGAGTCCGCCCCCGGCTTGATCCCGCGCAAGGCGCCTACCCTGGCCTTGCTCTAGCCTCTGTCCACTTGACCTCAGGAAAGACTTGATATGACGTGGTTCAAATCACTCACCCTCGCCGGACGCGACCTGCTGCCCATCGTCCAGGGCGGCATGGGCGTCGGCGTCTCCGCCCATCGCCTGGCCGGCGCCGTCGCCAGCCAGAACGCCGTGGGCACCATTGCCAGCGTCGATTTGCGCCATCACCACCCCGATCTGCTCGAAAAGACCGAACGGTGCCATGACCGAGACCTCATCGACAGCGCCAACCTGGAAGCGCTGCACCGCGAAGTGCGCGCCGCGCTGGACACGGCGCAGGGCCGCGGCCTGGTCGCGGTGAACGTCATGAAGGCCGTGCGGGACCACCCCGCCCTGGTGCGCCAGGCCTGCGAGAGCGGCGCCCAGGCCATCGTGATGGGCGCGGGCCTGCCGCTGGACCTGCCCGAGATGACCGCGGATTTTCCCAAGGTCGCGCTGGTTCCCATCCTGTCGGAAGCGCGCGGCGTGGCCGCGGTGCTGAAGAAGTGGATGAAGAAAGGCCGGCTGGCCGACGCCGTGGTGATCGAGCATCCCGGCCATGCCGGCGGCCACCTGGGCGCCGCGCGCCTGGACGACCTCCACGACGAACGCTTCGACTTCAAGCGCGTGCTGGCCGACTGCCACAAGCTGTTCGAAGAACTCCAGCTGGGCAAGGACGCCCCACGGCTCATCGTGGCCGGCGGCGTGGGCAGCCACGAGCAGGTGCGCCACTGGCTGGCCAACGGCGCCGACGGCGTGCAGGTGGGCACGGCCTTCGCCGTCACCCAGGAGGGCGACGCGCACGAGAACTTCAAGCGCGTGCTGATCGACGCCGACCCCGACCAGCTCACGGAATTCACCAGCGTCGCCGGCCTGCCGGCGCGCGCCGTGCCCACGCCCTGGCTCACCCGCTACCTGCGCCAGGAAAAGACGCTGCAGGCCAACACCCGCTGCGATGCGCGCCGCTGCAGCCAGCGGATGGACTGCCTGACGCAATGCGGTCTGCGCGACGGCATCTCCCGCTTCGGGCAGTTCTGCATCGACCTGAAGCTGGCCGCCGCCATGCGCGGCGAAGTCAGCCGCGGGCTGTTCTTCCGGGGCGCGTCCAAGCTGCCCTTCGGCAGCGCCATGCGCTCGGTGCGCGAGCTGCTGGACTACCTGCTGCACGGCGAGATGCCCGCCACCGCCTGATCGCGACCACCCCGCCCGGAACGGGGAAGCGGCCTTTTCAAATAATTGAACGACGTATATTATTAGACGTCGTTCAATTATTTTCAGGCCATGGATTCCTCTTTCCCCACCCAATCCGAATCCGCGGCGTCCGAAGCCGGACGCCGCGAACGCAAACGCCAGCAGACCCTGGATCACCTGGCGCAAACCGCCTGGCGCCTGTTCGAGACCCTGGGTTACGACGTGGTCACCATGGAACAGATCGCCGCGCAGGCGGACGTCTCCAAGGGCACGCTGTACAACCATTTTCCCGTCAAGGAAGCCCTGCTGGCGCACCGCTTCCATGGCGAGCTGGCCGCCAGCGTCCATGACCTGCGGCCCGCGCTGCAAGCCCTGCCCACGCTCGCGCGTCGGCTGACGCGGATACTGCATGCGTCGGCCCATTGGTCCGAATCACACCGCGCCTATCTGGGGCCGTATCTGCGTTACCGGCTGTCCACGCTGCAACCGGGCGCGCACGGCGACGGCCGCTATCCGCGCAGCGGCATGCAGGCGCTGTTCACCGGGCTGATCGCGGATGCCCAGGCCGCCGGCCAGGCGCGGACCGATCTGCCCGCCGATCAGCTGGCCTGCCAGTTGCAGTTCCTGTACCTGGGCGCGATGCTGCGCTGGCTGGGCCTGCCGCGCTCCAGCCTCAAGGCGGAATTCGACGCTGCCGTCAGCCTCTTCGTGCATGGCGTCGCGCCGGGAGCGGCAGCATGACTGCCGCCGTGCTGGATTGGGCGGCCGCCGCCCAGGCGGGGCCCCGGGCGGCGGGCGGCAAAGGCTGGCAGCTGGGCCGCTTGGCGCAGCTGGGCGTGCCGGTGCCCGACGGCTTCGTGCTGCCCGCCCGACTCAGCCTGGACCGCGAGCCGGGCCAGCCCTTGCCGCCCGCCGCCGCCCAGGCCCTGCGCGACGAACTGGCCGCGCGCGGCTGGCTGGATCGGCCGCTGGCCTTGCGTTCGTCCGCGCCCCTGGAAGACTCCGCGGGCGCGTCGTTCGCGGGCATCCATCTTTCCTGCCTGAACGTGCGCGGGGCGGATGCGGCGATCGACGCCGCCCGCCGGATCTGGGATTCGCAATGGACGCCGCAGGCCTGCGCCTACCGGCAGAAGCTGGGCCTGGAAGCCGCCGGCATGGCGGTGGTGGTCATGCCGCTGCTCGATGCCGCCGCATCCGGCATCGCCTTCACCATCGACCCCGTCTCGGGACGGCACGACGAGATGATCCTCCATGCCAACTGGGGGCTGGGCGAATCGCTCGTCGGCGGCGACGCGGAAGGCGACGAATACCGTCTGCGCGAGGACTATCTGCGCCAGGCATGGCCGCTGGTCGAGCGGCGCATCGGCGCCAAGCGCCATGCCACCCAACCCGACGGCGCCTCGGGCACCCTGCTCGCCCCCACGCCGGCCGCGCGGTCGGCCCAGGCCGTGCTGACCGACGCCCAGGCCGAAGCGCTGGGCGACATCGTGCGCGACGCGGCGCGAGCGCTGGACTATGCCGGCGGCGGCCACGACATCGAATGGGTCTGGGACGGGCGGCGCTTCTGGATCGTGCAGGCCCGCCCCGTCACCGTGGCGGCCCGCCACACCTATCCCGCGCTGCGCAGCCAGCCCGCCTACTGGTCGCGCGGCAATACCCGCGAAGTCCTGCCCCAGGCCATGTCGGCGCTGGAGTGGGATACGGGCCGCGTCATGGCCCAGCGCATGCTGACCACCGGCTTCGAACTCAGCGGCTATCGCACCCTGCCCGGCGTGCGGCTGGCGGCCTTGTTCCAGGGCCGGGTGTACCTGGATGCCTCCGTCATCCAGTGGGTGGGCTACGACGCGCTGGGCGTATCGCCATCGGCCATGAACGCGCTGCTGGGCGGGCCCCAGCCCGAGATCGCCGTGCCGCCCCCGACCCTTGCGCAACGCCTTCGGCACGGCTTGCGCATCCTGCGCTACCTGCGGCGCGCGGCCCCGTTGCGCAAGCGGGCGGCACACGATCTGCCGCGGCTGTTCGCCCGCGCCCAGGCGTGGCTGGACGAGCCCTCGCCCGCGTCCAACGCCGAGCTGGGCGCCCGTTTGCGGGAACAGTTCCACACGGTGCTGGCGGCGGACGAACTGTTCTTCCTGCAAGGCTCGGGCGGCGGCGCGCTGCACAAGCTGCTGGAGCTGGTGGAGAAAGCCTGCCCGGGCGAGGGCCATGCGCTCACGGCCGCGCTGATGGCAGGCGGCGAACCCAGCGTGACCGCGGCGCAAAGCTATGCCCTGATGGCGCTGGCCGGGCTGGCCGCCGCCGACGCGCGCGTGCTGGACTGGCTGCGCGATCCGGGGCGCGACAGCGCCGCCTGGCAGAGCGCCTTGCCGGAAGGCAGCCCCTTCAAGCAAGCCTTCACGGACTTCCTGCGCCAATACGGCCACCGGGCCGTCTACGAAACCTATTTGCGCAACGTTCGCTGGCGCGAGGATCCCGGCTATCTGCTGGACAGCGTGCTCCAACTGGCCGACACCGATCCCGCCGCGCTGCGCGCCCGGCAAGACAGCGCGGCCAGCGGGGCCGCGCGGCGCCTGCGCGCGGCCTTGCCGCTCTGGCAGCGCCCGCTGGCCGCCAAGCTGCTGGCGGCCGCCCGTCTCGAAGGCACGCAACGCGAAGGCGCGCGCAGCGTGCTGGTGGCCTACCTGGCCGCGGCGCGCAAGAGCGCCCTGGCCCTGGGCCGACGCTACGTCCGGCCGGACGGCCTGGCCGCCGCCGACGACATCTTCCACCTGACTGCCGCTGAGCTCTTCGCCCTGGCCGACGCCAGGCTGGCGCCCGCCGCCGCGGGCCGCCGCGCCGCGCTGCGCCGCGCGCAGCTGGCGTCCTGGGCGTCAACCCCGGACCGGGACGTGATCGCCGAATACGCCGAGGACGGCGCGACCGCGCCGGCGGGGCCGGGTTCCACCGACGCCGGCCCCGCCGACACCTGGCGCGGCACGCCCGCCGCGGGCGGCCATGCGCGGGCCGGCGCCTTCGTTGCCCGCACGCCGTCCGAGGGATTGGCCATGCCGGCGGGCGGCATCCTCGTCGCCGCATCCACCGACCCGGCCTGGACGCCGCTGTTCCTGCGCGCCGGCGCGCTGGTGATGGAGGCAGGCGGCTATCTGTCGCATGGCGCCATCGTGGCGCGCGAATTCGGCATCCCGGCCGTCGTCAATGCGCAAGGCGTCTTGCGGCAGGTCGCGACGGGCGATGTCCTCGACGTAGACGCGTCCCGCGGCCTGGTGCGGCGGCTGGCGCGCGCGCCCGACGTCTAATGCGCCGCCGTCAGTTCGAACTGAAAGACCGCGCCAGAACCGGCGCGCTCCACCAGCCTGATCTCGCTGTGGTGCAGCTGCAAAATGCGCTGCACGATCACCAGCCCCAGGCCGCCGCCGTCGCCCGGACCGCGGTTCAAGGCGCTGGCCCGCGTGAAGAGGCCGGCGCGCAGCGCCTGCGGAATCCCTTCGCCGGTATCGCTGACCTGCACCTGCACGAGGTTCTGCGCGGCGCCCAGCCGCAGTTCGATCAGGCCGCCCGGCGGACTGTGGCGGATGGCGTTGTCCAGCAGGTTGGTCAGCACGCGCTCGATCAGGCCCAGGTCCGCGCGCACCGGCGGCAGTTCCCGCGGGATGTCGGTGGTCAGGCGCTGCTGGCGCGCCTCGGCCGCCAGCTCGAACTTCTGGATCACGTCCTGCACCAGCTCCGGCAGCGAGAAGGTTTCGGGCTCCAGCCGCACCAGCCCGGACTCCAGCCGCGCCAGCTCGAAGAGCTCCTGCGCCAGGCGGCCGACCTTGCGGCTTTGCGCCAGCGCGATGTCCAGGTAGCGGCGGCGCTCCCCCGCATCCAGCGTTTCGTCCTTCAGCCGCAGGGTTTCCAGATAGCCATGCAGCGAGGTCAGCGGGGTGCGCAGGTCGTGCGAAATATTGGCGACCAGGTCGCGCCGCTGCTGGTCCTGCCGCGTCAGCTCGCGCCACTGGTCCGATATGCGCCTGCCCATCTGGACGAAGCTGCGCCGCAGCACCGCGATCTCGTCGCCATTGCGCTCCGAAGCGTCGCCGGGGCGTTCCAGCGCGGCCAGGGCCTGGCCATCGTCGCCCTCGAAGGCGCGCACGGCGCGCGTCAGGCCGCGCAGCGGGCGCGTGATCAGCGCGAACGCCGCCAGCCCGGCCACCAGCCCCAGCAGCGCGACCAGCGCGATGGACCAGAGGGTCGTGCGCAGCACGGAGCTGCGCGACACCGCCATCGCCAGCGCGTCGTGCGCCTGGCCTTGCAGGACGACGTAGACGTAGCCCTTTTCCTGCCCGCCCACGCGCACCGGCGCGGCGCTGAACACCTTTTGCGCGTCCAGGCTGCGCGGGTCGTCGCCCGTGATCGGCAGCATGTCGCCCGCCAGCAGGCGCTTGACGGGCCCCAGATCGACGCGGTCGCGCCTGATCTGGCCGGCCGGCGCGGCGTCGCCCACGATGCGGCCGTCGTTGGACAGCAGGTAGACCTCCACGGCGGGGTTCACGGCCATCAGCATGTCGAACAGCGACCGCACCGCGTCGGGCTTCCAGCCGTTGGTGTCCATCAATTCGTTGGCGCCGGCGATGTGCTGCGCCAGGCCGCTGGACAGGCGCTGGACCACTTCCTGCTCATAGCGGGAGTTGGCGGCGATCTGCAGCCACGCCGAGGCGCCGCAGCAGGCCAGCAGCAGCAAGGCGAACACGGCCGACAGCCGCTGGGTGAGCGTAAACCGCTTCATGATGCGCCTCCCGGGGCGGCGGGCGCCGCGGCGAATTTATAGCCCTTGCCCCATACCGTCAGGATGCGCCGCGGATCGGACGGGTCCGCCTCGATCTTGGTGCGCAGGCGGTTGATGTGCGTGTTGACCGTGTGCTCATAGCCTTCGTGCTGATAGCCCCATACCTGGTTCAGCAGGTCCATGCGAGAGAAGACCTTGTCCGGATGGCGGGCGAAGAAGTGCAGCAGGTCGAACTCGCGCGGCGTCAGGTCCAGCCGGCGGCCGTCGACCTCGGCCGTGCGGGCCACCGGATCGATGGACACGCCATGCAGCGCCAGGCTGCCGGCGTCGATCCGCGCATTGCGTTCCAGCGCCTCGCTGCGGCGCAAGAGCGCCCGCACCCGCGCCACCAGTTCCAGCATGGAAAACGGCTTGGCCAGGTAGTCGTCCGCGCCCAGCTCCAGGCCCAGGATACGGTGCACCTCGCTGGACCGCGCGCTGGTAATGATGATGGGCGTATAGCGCGCCATGGCGCGGGCCCGCTTGCAGATCTCCAGGCCGTCGATGCCCGGCAGCATCAGATCCAGCACCAGCGCGTCCCAGCTGCCTTCCTCCAGCCGCCGCATGCCTTCGTTGCCGTCCGCGGCATGCTCGACCGCGTAGCCTTCGTCCCGCAGGTGCAGCCGCAGCAATTCCGCGATGTGGGCGTCGTCTTCGACGATGAGTACGCGTCGTGGCGTGTCCATGGGAGGGAAACTCTGAAGAGGGCAATGCGCCTATTGTCGCCAATCCGCGCCCGGGGAGTTATCACAATTAATTTAAGTTTGCGTGAGGACTTCGGTACCGGCGCCGGGGAAGAATGGCTCCAACGACAACCAGCCCCCGGAGTCCCGTCATGCCGGCTATCCCCGCAAGCCACGACGCCCCGCCCGTCCTGCCGGCGGACGCTCCCATCCACCCGGGCTGGCTGCGCGCCATGCACTGGCTCAACGCCCTGGCCGTGGTCGTCATGGTCACGAGCGGCTGGCGCATCTACAACGCCTCGCCCTTGTTCGACTTCGTATTTCCCAAAGGGATCACGCTGGGCGGCTGGCTGGGCGGCGCCCTGCAATGGCACTTCGCCGGCATGTGGCTGCTGTTTTTCAACGGCATCCTGTACTTGGCGATGAACCTCGCCACCGGCCGCCTGTGGCGCAAGTTCTTTCCGCTGAGCGCCCGCGGCATGGCT
Organism: Achromobacter denitrificans NBRC 15125; assembly: GCF_001571365.1. Lineage (GTDB taxonomy): Bacteria > Pseudomonadota > Gammaproteobacteria > Burkholderiales > Burkholderiaceae_B > Achromobacter > Achromobacter denitrificans. The sequence continues at coordinate 127,750 of NZ_BCTQ01000015.1, forward strand.
GCCGACCTCGGCGCGGCGCTGCGCGGCCGGCTCTCCCATGCTGACCCGCGCCGCTACAACCAGGTGCAGCGCGCGGCCTATCTGTTCGTCATGGCCGATATCGCCGTCCTGGTGCTGTCCGGATTGGTGCTGTGGAAGTCGGTGCAGTTCGATCTTCTGCGCGAACTGATGGGCGGATACGAGGCCGCGCGCCGGGTGCATTTCATCGCCATGGCCCTGCTGACGGCGTTCGTGGCGGTCCATCTGGCGATGGTGGCGCTGGTGCCCCGCAGCCTGGTCGCCATGATCCGCGGCAAATAAGGAGCCACTCGTGAACAAGCACAAGCGCCCCCCTATGCCCGGCCTGGACGGCCCCGCCATCCTGAAGGAAGCCGGGAAGATCCTGGAAAAACGGGTCGAACAGCCCTCGCGCCGCGCCTTCCTGCGCAGCAGCCTGACGCTGGGCGGGCTGGCCATGCTGTCGGGCTGCTCGCTGTCGGACGATGAAAGCGTGGAAAAGGCGCTGACCGCCGTTTCGCGTTTCAACGACCGCGTGCAGGGCTGGATCTTCGATCCGAACAAGCTGGCGCCTACCTACCCCGAATCCATGATCACGCGGCCCTTCCCCTTCAATGCCTACTACGGCATCGACGAAGTGCGCCGCGTGGACGAGGAATCGTTCCGGCTGGAAGTCAGCGGCCTGGTCGCCGACAAGCACCGCTGGCGGCTGGATGAACTGCGCGCCATGGCGCAGATCGACCAGGTGACGCGGCACATTTGCGTCGAAGGCTGGAGCGCCATCGGCAAATGGGGCGGCGTGCCGTTTTCCGCCTTCCTCAAGCGCGTGGGCGCGGACCTGGGCGCCAAATACGTGGGCTTCAAGTGCGCGGACGACTACTACACCAGCATCGACATGCCCACGGCGCTGCACCCCCAGACCATCCTGGCGCTGACCTACGACGGCCAGACGCTGCCTCCAGAGTACGGCTTCCCCATGAAGCTGCGCATGCCTACCAAGCTTGGCTACAAGAACCCCAAGCACATACAGGCAATTTTCGTCACCAACACCTACCCGGGCGGCTACTGGGAGGACCAGGGCTACAACTGGTTCGGCGGCAGCTAGGTGGAACCTCTCCTACCCCCTCTCCATAAAGGAACGCACCATGAAGAAAATCGCTAACGCGGCCGCGCTGTCCCTGTGCCTGGCTTTCGGCGCCACGGCCGTTTACGCCGCCGACAACATGAGCAAGGACGCCATGGGCGGCGGCTCGATGGCCAAGGATGGAATGGCCAAGGACGGGATGTCGAAGGATTCCATGTCCAAGGACGGCATGTCCAAAAACGGCATGTCGAAGGATTCCATGTCCAAGGACGGCATGTCGAAGAACGGCATGTCCAAGGATTCCATGTCCAAGGATGGCATGTCGAAGAACGGCATGTCGAAGGATTCCATGTCCAAGGACAACATGTCGAAGGACGGTATGTCCAAGGACGGCATGAAGCACTGACCCCGCCAAACAGCCCCGATCCGGAGCACGTCATGAGATTAGACCGCAGGCATTTCCTGGGCCTGGGCGGCGCGGCGGCCATCGCCGCCGGCCTCGCGCCGGTCCTGGCCGCTCGCGGCGGCCCGCCGGCCGCCGCGCGGACCTTTCCCTACGCACTGAGCGACGCGCAATGGCGAGAGCGCCTGACGCGCGAGCAATACGAGGTGCTGCGCCGGGAAGGCACCGAGCGCCCCTACTCCAGCCCGCTGGACAAAGAGCGCCGCGCGGGCGCATACGCCTGCGCCGGCTGCGCCCACCCGTTGTTCTCGTCGTCCGCCAAGTTCGACAGCGGCACGGGCTGGCCCAGCTTCTGGAAGCCGCTGGACGGCGCCGTGGGCGAGACCGCGGACCGCAGTTTCGGCATGACGCGCGTGGCCGTGCATTGCGCCAACTGCGGCGGCCACCTGGGCCACGTCTTCGATGACGGCCCGCCCCCCACCGGACTACGCTATTGCATGAATGGCGTGGCCCTGGCGTTCACCCCCCAGGCCTGAATACCGGCCGCCCCATCACCAGGAGCCATCATGTCCGCCTCCCTCCTACCCCGCAAGCTCTGCGTCGCGCTCGCCGCCGCCTGCGGTTTGCTGGCAACCGCCGCAGCCGGCGCCGCCGAGCCGGCCTTCGTCATTCCGCCCCCGGCCCTGGACCAGCCTGCCGCCGCGGCGCCGCAAAAAGCCGTCGTCGCCGGCGGCTGCTTCTGGGGCGTGCAAGCCGTGTTCCAGCACGTCAAGGGCGTCACCTCGGCCGTCTCCGGCTATGCCGGCGGCCAGGCCGGCACCGCCAACTACGACACCGTCAGCGGCGGGCGCAGCGGCCACGCCGAAGCGGTGGAAATCACCTACGACCCCGCCCAGGTCAGCTACGGCCAGTTGCTGCAGATCTATTTCTCGGTGGCGCACGACCCGACCCAGCTCAATCGCCAGGGGCCGGACACCGGGCCGCAGTACCGGTCCGCCGTCTTCCCCTCGGACGACAGCCAGCGCAAGGTGGCCGAGGCCTATATCGCGCAGCTGAACCAGGCCGGCGTCTATCCCAAGGCGCTGGCCACCACGATAGAACCCCTGAAGGCCTTCTATCCCGCCGAGGACTACCACCAGGACTACCTCGTCCGCCACCCGTACAGCATGTACATCATGGTGAACGACGTGCCCAAGGTCGAGAACCTGGCCAAGACCTTTCCCGCCCGCTATCGGGACAAGCCGGTGCTGGTGAAACCGACGAGCTGAGGCGGCGAACCTGCCCCGACGAAGGCCGAAGCCAGGCTTGAAGCGTCCCGTCGAACCGGGCGCGGCAGCAGCCCGGTGCCAAGCCGCGCAGGGGTGGTTTTGATCGCTCACGCCAAACAAAGTATCGGCGGCGGACGGTTTAATGCCGGAATGACGTCACGTCTAATGATCTCCAGAAACGCTTTCAATACAGGAGACCACTTTGGACAATCTGCGTGAAACCCGGCGTCTGCTCTCGGACGCCTTCCAGGTGGCAAATCATCGGACGCACCCCCGGATCCAGCAGGTGACGATCGACCCGCAGGCCCTGCTGCGCTTCCTGGCCGCGGTCAAGAGTATCGAGGTCCAGAACCTGGAATACGTGCCCTTCATGCGCTTCAAGGTCGCCGAGGCCTTGGCGAGGGCTTGCGGCGACGGGCTGCGCGACACCCTCAACGCCGTCGTCGAAACCCGCGAGCACGGCGGATTCACCGTCGGCCTGCAAGGGCTGTCCGACGATCCGGACGATTTCGTGAAGTTCGGCACGGCCATCGCCTATCTGCTCGGGCCGGCCAACCACGACTCGATGTCCGGCAAATACTATGCTCGCTTCCTGGTGCGGCACACGGACGACAGCGATTCCTATCTGCGCCAGGCCTATCGCCTGTTCACGATGCATACCGACGGCACCTACGTCTCCGAGGCCACGGACTGGCTGCTGATGATGAAATTCGACGAGCGCAATGCCGTCGGCGGCGAATCGCGCTTCCTGCATCTCGACGATTGGCGGGATATCGACGATTTCCTGAATCACCCGCTGGCGACCAAGCCGCTGCTGTACAAGTCCCCGGCCTCGAAGAATGTCGCCGAACAGGTGGAAAGGCCCCTCTTCTTCCAGAACCGCTACGGCCTGGCGATCTGCTTCATCGATCAGTTCGCGCAGCCGGCCACGCTTGAAGAGGCCATGTATCTGCACGACCTGTCGGCGTCGATGGAAAGCAGCCCGGGCGTGCAGGAAGTCATGCTGCCGCCCGGCGAGCTGGTCGTGCTCAACAACTATTTCTATTTGCACGGCCGCGCGCCGTTCCAGAAGCATGAATCGCTGCACCGCGAACTGATGCGTATCCGCGGCCTGTTCGGGCGCTGATCGCCCCGTGCCGCCGCGGCGGCCCCCCTCCCGGGGAGCCGCCGCCCGCTCATGCCTGGCCTATCGTCACCACGGGCGGCTTGGGCGCTTCGTCCACGACCAGCTTGAAGATGTCCGGACGCGCGTAGTGTCCGACCACGTCGAAGTCATACTTGCCTCGCGTGACGTCGTCCAGGTCGATATCCGCCGTGAGGATGCATTCCCCTTCGTGGTTCGGGCCGGCCAGCAATTGCCCGGCGGGGCCGATGATGGCGCTGCCGCCGCGCATCAGCACGGTATCGGGCGAATTGCCCTGGATGGCATCGTAGTCCTCGGGGAAATCGCCCCGCGTGATGTACTGGCAGGCCGAAAAGACGAAACAGCGCCCTTCCATGGCGATGTGCCGCATGCTGGTGATCCACTCGTCGCGGTCGTCCGCCGTCGGCGCGCAATAGAGCTGGATGCCTTTGCCGTACATGGTCATGCGCAACAGCGGCATGTAGTTTTCCCAGCAGATCACGGTGCCCATTTTTCCGAGCGGCGTGTCGAACACGGGCATGGTCGAGCCGTCGCCGTAGCCCCAGATCAGCCGTTCCACGGCGGTCGGCATCAGCTTGCGGTGCTTGCCTATCATGTCGCCGTTGGGCGAGAAATGCAGCGCGGTGCAATAGAGCGTGCCGATTTCCTGCTCCATGACGCCGACCACGACGTAGGCCTGGGCCTCGCGGGCGGCAGCGCCGATTTCGTCCACCTCGGGCCCCGGCACCGTGATCGCGCCATTGAAGTAGCGCAGGAACTCCTCTCGTCCCCGCGGCAGCCGGCCGCCCACGCGCGCGCCGAAATCGCTGCCCTTCGGATAGCCGGAGATGGTGGCTTCCGGAAACACGATCAGCTTGGCGCCCAGCTCGGCCGCCTCGCGGATCTTGGCGACGACTTTCTCCACCGTGGCCTGCTTGTTGAACGGGATCGATGCGGTCTGGACGACCGCCGCCTTGAATGTCATTGCGAGGACTCCTCAGAGATGATTTCGCCGCGTTCGATGGTGACGATACGGTCGGCCATCGGCTGCAGCAGCTTGGGATTGGATTCGGTAATGAGCACGGCAAGATCGGGCTTGCGCGCGCGCAGGGTCTTCAGGCTGTCGGCGTAGCGCAGCGCCAGCGCCGGCGCCAGGCCCTGGAAAGGCTCGTCCAGCAACACCAGGTTCTCGCCCGCCATCAGCGCGCGGCCCAGCGCCACCATCTTCTGCTGTCCGCCCGACAGCAGGCCTCCCAGGCGATGATTGAGCGGCTCAAGCTCCGGCGCCACGGAATAGATCAGGTCCAGCCTTTCCCGTATCTGCCGCGCGCCGAGCTTGCAGGCCCAGGCCGGCACCATCATGTTCTCGATCACGGTGAACTTGCCGATCAGCCGGCGCTCTTCCGGCGCGAACCCGATCCCCAGGCCGGCGCGCGCATGGGCTTCGCGCGCGGCCAGGCTCCGCCCCTGGAACAGAAGGCTGCCCTGGGCCAGCGGCAGCGTGCCCATGATGCCGCGCAGCAGCGACGTCTTGCCCGCTCCATTGCGCCCGATCAGGGCCACGGTTTCCCCGGCGCGGATATCGAGATCGACCTCGCGCAACACCTTCGCGCCTTCGATGTACGCGACCAGCTTGCTTGCCTGCAGCATCATTGGACGCCTCCGATCACATTGCGCAAGACCTCTTCGTTCTGGAGAATCTCGGCGGGCGGGCCATCGGCGGCGACCTGGCCGGCGTTCCAGACTATGACGCGATCCATATAGCGCTCGACCAATTCCATATCGTGTTCGACCAGCAATGCCGCGATATTCCGCTGCCGCAAGACCGGCATCAGCATGTCCATGATTTCGAACTTCTCCTGGGAGCTGACCCCGCTGGTGGGCTCATCCATCAACAACAGGCTCGGCGACAGGGCCAGCGCCACGGCAATGTCCACCAGCTTGCGCACGCCCTCGGGCAGGGAGCCGATCTGCCGCCCTGCCTGGCCGAGCAGGTCGAAAATGGCCAGCAGTTCTTCGGCCTCGTCACGCGCCGCCTTGCGATACAGGGAAGACAGCGTCCAGAAGCCGTCGCGGGCCGCCAGCGCCAGCAGCAGGTTCTCCAGCACGGACTGCTCGGAAAACAGCTGCGGAAGCTGGAAGGTCCGGGCGATGCCCAGGCGCGTGATGGCGCGGGGCTTGAGCCGGGTAAGGTCTTGCGCGCCGAAGAGCACGCTGCCCTGGGTGGGCCGCACATATCCCGTGCACAGATTCAGGAACGTGGTCTTGCCCGAGCCATTGGGCCCGATGATGGACGCGATCTGCCCGCGGTGGATATCCAGGTTCACGCCGTTGGCCGCCTTGACGCCGCCGAACTCCACATGCAGATCCCTGGAACTGATGATGACCTGACCTTTCATTGCCGGGCCTCCTTGCGGCCGAACAGGCGCAGGCCCAGGCCGAACAATCCCGTCGGCGCAAACAATACGATCGCCACCAGCACCATCCCCATGATCAGTTGCCAGGAGTTGGCCGCATAGGCGCTCGCGGCGCTGCGCACCGCCTCGAAGGACACCGCGCCGAGCAAGGCCCCCAGCACATTGCCGATACCGCCCAGCACCGCGATGAAGACGAACTCGGCCGAACGGCTCCAATAGGCCATTTCCGGCGTGACGTGGCCGGTTCCCATCGCCGCGATGGCGCCGCCCAGGCCCGCGAGCGCGGCGGAGAAGACATGGCCGAAGTAAAGCACCTGGCGCCCCGAGATGCCCAGGTATTCCAGGCGCGTCTCGTTGGTCTTGAGGGCCGCCAGCGCCTGGCCCGGCGGCGAATTCAGGTAGCGCGTCACGACCAGCAGCGCAAGCGCCAGCATGACCAGGGCGGTGTAGAACAAGGCCCAGCCGAAAACCTCGACCTCCAGAGGCACGCCGGCCAAGGACTGGATCCGCACCGGCATGCCGTCGCTTCCCCCGGTCAGGTCATACAGCTTGAGCACCAGCGTAAATCCCACCATGGAAAAGGCCAGATTCAGCATGGCGTAGAAGATGTCGCGATAGCGCGACAGGATCAGGCCCAGGACGGCGCCCAGCGCCGCGCTCGACAGCACCGCCATGGCGATGACGGCCAGCGCGTCCGCGCTCGCGTGGCGCGCGCCGAAGGCGGTGGCATAGGCGCCGCAGGCGAAATACAGCGCGTGGCCGAAGGAAACCTGGCCGGCGCGCAACAGCAGCAGCAGCCCCAGGGCGCAGAACGATATCGCCATGGCCATGGTCGCCAGCGGCCGCAGCGACGGCGCGATCAGCGGCAAGGCCGCGAGCAGGAGCAACGGCAGGCTGGCGAGCGCCGTCGTTTTGAAATAGGTTTTCATCTTCAGATCCGACGGACTTGTGGCTTGCCGAAAAGGCCGTAAGGCTTCACGAGGAGAATCGCGGTCATGACCAGATACGGCGCGACGGAGGACAAGGGGGGCAGCAGATGCACGCACAAGGCCTGCGCCAGTCCTATGATCACGGCGGTGACCGCCGTTCCCTGGAAATGGCCGAGCCCGGCGGTGGCCACGATGGCAAAGGAAATCACGATGGAATCGGCGCCTATGCCCGGCACGAGCGAGGTCGTGGGCGACGCCAACGCCCCGCCCAGGGCGGCCAGCGCGGTGCCCAGCATGAAAGTGATCGTGTACACCCGCTTGGCATTGATGCCCAGCACGCGCGCCACCTCGTAGTCCTCGATGACCGTCGCGATCAGCTTCCCTTGCCGCGTCTTGTTGAAATAGAAGGTCAAGGCAAGCATCACGACGATCGCCGACAAGGGCAGCACGAACAGCTGGTAGGCGGTGTAGTAGATGCCTCCCACCTCGACCATGCCCAGCATGGCGAGCGGCGCGTCGTTGAACTGCGGCTCCACCCCGAACATCATCTTCTGCACGTCCTCCAGGATCATGAAGATCCCGAAGGTGAGCAGGAGCTGGAGCGCGTGCTCCTTGCCATAGATGCGGCGCAGCAGAAAGCGCTCGACGAGCGGCCCCAGGGTCACACCGATGGCTACCGCCGCCAGCAACAGGGCCGGATAGGTCCAGATGCCGCCGTCCGGGCCCGCCAGCCAGAGGCCGAGGGCCACGGCGCCATAGGCGCCCAGCGCGTAGAAGCTGCCGTGGGCGACGTTGAGGATGCGCATGATGCCGAAGATCAGGCTCAGGCCCACCGCCACCATGAACAGCACCGAGGCGTGCGCCAGCCCATCCAACGTGGCCAGCAATAGCGTTTGTTGCATGATGGGCCGCTTATTCCGTGGGAGTGCCGACTCGCCGCAGGACTTCCGGCGAGAGCGTCTTGAACCAGTCGTCGCTCTTCACCCCCACGGGCGGAGAGGTCAGCTCGGGAGGAATCACCAGCAGCTGCTTGAGCGTCTTGAAGTTCTGGCCGCTTTTCTCCGTGGCGACGCCCAGCAGTTGCCCTTCCATCGCCTGATGGTCTTCGCGGATTTTCAGCTGGCCGGTGAAATCATCGAGCTCCAGCCCGTTCCAACCCTTGAGCAGCGAGGCCTGCAAGGTCTTGCGATCGCCGTCCCAGGACGTTTCGAGCGCCTGCTGGAGGGCGCGCACGGCTTGCGCCATGTGGTACGCCGGGAAACTCGGATAGGCGCCCGTGCCCTTTTCGAAGTCCGTCACGAAGGCCTGGTGCTCGGCATTGCCGGCCATGGCGGGATTGAATGCCCAGCTATCGCCGCGCATGCCCACGATCGCCCCTTCCGGAAAGGCCTTGCCCAATTGCTGCATGGAGCTCTCGCCGTTGGCGGCCACCAGGCGGGAATTGCGGAACAGCGCCCGTGACGACGCCTGCTTGACGAAGGTGTTCATGTCCCCGCCCCACAGCGTCGTGAAGATCACGTCCGGACGCAGGGCCGACAGGCGGGAAATCTCGGTGGAATAGTCCGAGGTGCCGAGCTTGGGGAACATCTCGGCGACGATCTTCACGTCCGGACGCAGGGCCTGGACCGCCCCCCGGAAAGCGGCCCAGTTGTCGCGGCCGAACGCGTAGTCCTGATTGATGCCGGCAATGGTCTTGACCTCGGGCATCAGCTTGAGCAGGTACAGCGCCGTGGCGACGTTGTTCGACGGGGTGTAGTCGGACGTCCGGTACACGTACTCGTATTTGGCGTCGGTGTAGATCCGCTCGGTGCCGCAGTCCCACAGCATCGTGGGCATTTTCAATTGCTCGGCGACCGGCGCGACCGCCAGGCAGATCGAACTCGACAGCCCGATGATCATCGCATCCACCTTGCCCGATTCGACCAGGCTGCGGTATTCCACGACGACGTTGTCCACGCCGTGGTTCTCGTCGATGAAAGTCAGCTCGATGGGCGCGCCCTTGATGCCGCCCGCGCTGTTGATCTTTTCCACCTGCAGACGGGCCGCCTGCTGGGCCGGCACGCCGAAGACGGCGCCGGCGCCCGACAGGTAGGTGGACACGCCGATACGTATGGGTTCGGCGGCCTGGGCCGGTTGCCACAAAGCGAGACCCGCACCCAGAACCGCTGAAAACAAGCCCTTGCCTATCAATTTCATTGCTTCCCCTCGTTCGTATACACAACACGTTTGTAGGCGCGCGGCCCGCGCCCCGGGGTTGCTGCCACCCGGCGCGGGCCTGTCCAACGAGCGGAAAGTGTATTTATAACGGTTTTATCCGTCAATGAAATCGCGCTTTGGGTTAACCCTATAACTCTTTTATCTATATGTTTTTATTGTGTTTTTATTATTTAGCCAACGCAAAACAAAGCCATTTCATAGACTTTATGCCAATTACGTCGGTTATTTCCGACATCAAAATACGTGGACACTGGTTGCGCCGTTTGATACTGTCTAGCCGCTTCAGGCATACCGCCGACGGGTCGCGCACCGGTCGGCCCATAAACAGGAGACGCGTAAGGGATGGATCTGGAAGAGAAGCTCGGGCGGCTGGGCATTAGCGGCAATCTCTACCGGGTGTACAGGGCCGCCATCGAGTTGGGCGAAGTCCCGGTATCCGAACTCGCGGCCAGCGCCGGCCTGGCGCGCACCACGACCTACGACGCGGTGCTGAGGCTGGAAGAGGAAGGCCTGCTGAGGATCGAAGGCGCAGACCGCAAGCGCCACGTGGTGGCGCACGACCCCTCCGTACTGCTCGAATACGTGGCTGCCCGGCGCGTCCTGGTCACGGAAATGATGCCGGAACTCAGGTCCATGTATAACCAGGCCAAGGGCAAGCCCAGGACGCGCTTCTACGAAGGCGCCGAGGGCATCCGCACCGTGCTCTGGGACAGCCTGAACGCATCGGTCCCTCTGCGGGCCACTTTTTCGATGTCCGAACTGCGTGAAGTCCCGGGCCTGGACGAGATCAATCGCTACCGCGACGCGCGCATCGCCAAGGGCATCAGCATGCGCGTGATCCGTTCGCGCAGCCGCGATACCGACGACATCTGGCCCGCCAGCGAAGCCGAACTGCGCGAATTGCGATGGGCGCCGGCCGGGACCAGCGTGGCGATGACCACCCTGATCTACGGAAATTGCGTCGCGATGATTTCATCCAAGCGCGAAAACTATGGCCTCATCATCGAAAGCGCGGAGCACGCCCAGCACCAGAGCATGCTGTTCGATGCCTTCTGGGCGTCATGCCAGCCCGCGGCCTGACCCGGACGGCCTGAGCCTCGGGCTCCGGGATTGACCCGCACCTTGACCGCATGAACGACCAAAACGTCGAAACACGCACCCTCCGCTACTTCGTGGCCGTGGTGGAAAGCCTGCACTTCTCCAAGGCGGCGGACCGCCTGGGCGTCTCCCAGTCCGTCTTGAGCGTCGCCATCCAGAAGCTTGAGGCCCAGCTGGGAATCAAGCTGCTGCATCGAAACAAGAGACAGCCGGTAACGCTGACGGACGCGGGCCGGACTTTCCACGCGCATGCCGTCATCGCGCTCCAGCACATCGACCAGGCGGTTCAGATAGGCCTGCTCGCGGCGCGCGGACTCGTCGGCGTGGTGAAGGCGGGCTTCGTGGCCTCCGCCGTTACCAGCGGCGCCTTGCCCGGCCTGCTGAGGACCTTCCGGGCCGAGCATCCCGCCGTGCGGCTGGAGATCGCCCCCATGGACACGCCGACGCAATTGGAAAGCCTGAAAAACGGCGCCATAGACATCGGCGTGCTGCGGGCGCGCCGCGAGTATCCGCCAGGCGTGGATGCCGTCGTCATGCACGTCGAGCATCTGGCCGTCGCCATGGCCGACAACCACATCCTGCGCCTGAAGGATGAGCTTCTGCCCCAGGACCTGGCGGGCGAATCCTTCATCATTCCGCAGTTTGACGAACAGGAAGGGTTCTCGGAAATCCTGGCGGACCTGGCCCGCCAGGGCGGCTTTCCCGACCGGCCGTATCAGCGCGTCAAGGATTTCATGTCCGCGGTCAGCCTGGCGGCGGCCGGTTACGGGGTCGTGCTGGCCCCGGACTCCATCCTGAGCCTGTCGCCGCCGGGAATCACGTATCGCCGCATCGCCGGCTTCGACCGCGACGTCAAGCTGGCCCTGGCTTTCCGCACCCGGGGCAACTCGCCGGCGGTCGAGGCCTTGATCGGGAAAGCGCGCGCCAGGTAGCCAGGCGGTCGGCAATCTTGGGCCGCTGGCGGTAATGGGCGACAATGCTGGGTTCGCGAGCAACGAATCCAGGAGTAGTACCGCAGTGAACGACGCCAGCATTCCGGACACGGACCAACCCGGGGACCAACAGCAGCCCACGCTTTGGCGCGATGACGGGTGGACCGCCCGGATCATCAAGAACGAGGACGACGATGGCTGGGCGGTGGAAATGACCATGGACGGGCAAGCCGAGCCCGCCCTGGTGGGTCCATGGACCATGGGCCGCGACAAGAAGAACCCCAAGCCGCTCGACTCCCCGGCCTTCATCACGCTGGTCAAGACCGCCAAGGAAGTGCTGCGCCGCCACGAACAGCAATTGCATGCCACGCTGCACAAGAGCGTCAGGATCGACAGCGCCGCCGGCCGCCTGACCGTCAAGCTGGATATCGTTCCGGACGAAGACGAGCCGTATGCCGTGCTGAGCGCCTATGACGAATCCGGCGAACAGCTGGCCCAGACGAACGTCGCGCCGACGTACAAGCTGAGCGTGCAGCGCGCTTCGGAGTGGGCCAGCGGCGGCTTCGGCAAGCACGGCTGACGCGCCGGGCCGGCGCCGCGGCGCAAGCGCAAGGCTGGCCGCGTTGCCGCGGCCAGCTTTTCCGCCTGCATCAATCAGGCTATCGCGGCCGCCTCAATGCCCCGTCGAATCGCCTTCCCGGCTGGCCTCGAACAGGAACCAGGTGCGCCGCTCGGTTTCGTCGATCCAGTTCTCGATCAGGCTGGAACTGGCAATGTCGCGGTGCTCGTCGGTAATGTTGTGCGCTTCGCGCAGCGCCGCCGCCAGGACCTTGTTGTCTTCGCGCAGCTCGGCCAGCATATCCAGCGGCTGCACGTAATCCGCGTCGTTGTCCGCGATGCGCTGCGAGCGCGCGATGTGCCCGATGGACCGCAGCGTGGTGCCGCCGATCTTGCGGATGCGTTCCGCGATGGGGTCCGTCATGGCGAAGAGCTGGTCGCCCTGCTCGTCCAGCAGCAGGTGATAGTCGCGGAAATGGGGCCCGCTGACGTGCCAATGGAAGTTCTTGGTCTTGAGATACAGCGCGAACACGTCCGCCAGTATCTGGTTCAACGCGGCGGAGATATCCCTGGTGGCCGCCGCCGCCAGGTCGGTCGGCGTAGCCAGCGGCCGCTTGCGCCGCTCTTTCAGGGATTTGGTGGTCTTCTCATCCAGTTTCTTGGCCATGGGTCGCAACTCCTAGGATTGATGGTGAAAACGCACGCGCGGCGCAGGGGTAAGGCGCCGCGACTGCCCTAGCGTAAATCCACCCGCGCGTTTTTGCCAATATCCTGGATCAAGTCGGCGCCTGTCCTGAAATCCCGCCCGGCTAGGAGTATGCTACGCCGCGTCCATTCAGCCGAATCCATTCATCGCTATGCGCGGCAATCCCGACCCCAGGCAGGGCGCCATCGCCCTGCACGGGTTCTACTTCCTGTATTACGGGCTGCAGGGCGTGAGCATCCCCTTCCTGCCCCTGTGGTTCGCCAGCCGCGGCCTGGATCCCGCCGTCATCGGCCTGATCGTCGCCACGTCCTTCCTGCCCAAGATCCTGTCCACGCCGGTCGTGGCCCACGTGGCCGACCAGACCGGCCAGGCGCATATCCTGATCGCCGCGGCGCTGGCCGCCTCGCTGCTGCTGTTCGCCAGCTATCCGTTCAGCGCGGCGCCCGCCTGGCTGCTGGCGGTCACGCTGCTGTTGAACGCGGTGTTTCCGGCCGTCCTGCCGCTGATGGACCGCATGGCCATCGCCAGCGGGCGCGGGCGCAGCGCCTACACCATCATGCGCGCCTGCGGCTCGCTGGGCTTCGCCGTCGTCACCGTGGCCGGCGGCTACCTGATCAAGACCTTCGACGCCGACTGGGTGATCTGGCTGTCGGTGCTGCTGATCGTGGCCTGCCTGGCCTGCGTGCGGCTGCTGCCCCAGGCCGCCCGGCCCGCCCCCGACGAAGCGCCCGCCGAACGCGTGCGCCTGCCGATGCGCGAGGTGCTGCGCGACCGCCCCCTGCTGCTGTGCATCGGCGCGGCCTCGCTGGTCCAGGCGAGCAATGGCTTCCTCTATTCCTACTCCACGCTCTACTGGACGGGCGCCGGCTTGTCCACGGCCCTGATCTCGCTGCTCTGGGTGGTCGGCGTCGCCAGCGAAGTGTTGTTCTTCTTCCTGGCGCCCAAGGTCCTGGCCCGCACCGGCGCCCAATGGCTCATCCTGGTTTCCGCCATCATGACCGCGATCCGCTGGGCCGGACTCTCGGCCACCACGGACCCGGCCTTCATCGCCGCGCTGCAACTGCTCCAGTGCTTCACCCTGGCCGGCAACAACGCCGCCATCATGTGGTACATCGCCCGCCACGTGCCGGCGGCCTGCAAGACTTCGGCCATCGCGCTCTATGCCCTGCTGTCGGGCGGCGTCTTCATGTTCGCCAGCATCCAGCTGGGCGGCGCGCTCTACCGCAGCCACGCCCCCGGCGGCTTCCTGGTCATGGCGCTGTGCGCGCTGGGCGCGATCCCGCTGATCGCTTATTCGGAAAAGCTGCGCCGCCGCGCCGGCGCGCCCGGGGCCGCGCGCTGACCGGGCGCCGGATGCGGGCTTCCTAAGGCCGCGCGCCGCAACACCGCCCGTCGCAATGAAAAAGGCCTCGCAAGCGAGGCCTTTCCTTCGTCAGCAGCAACCGATGCGCTTCTTCCCGCCGTAGCGCGCGTCCTGGCGCTCCCGGAAGAATTCCTCGTAGCTCATCGGCTCCCGGTCGGGATGCGTGCGCCGCATGTGCTCGACATACGTTTCGTAGTCGGGCACGCCCACCATCAGCCGAAGCGTCTGCCCCAGGTAGCGGCCGGCCGCGCCGGCCGCGGAACTCATGTTGCCAAACAGCATGCGGGGCCTCCCGGGATCAGTCCGCGCCAGCCGCGGCCGCGACCGGCAGCGTCTCGTACGGGGTTTCGCGCGCCGTGGGCTTGTTCTCGTTGCGCGCGCGCTGCACCGAACGCAGCCCGAACACCACGATGCTCACCACGACGAAGATGAAGATCGCGCACAGGCCGGCGTTGATGTAGTCGTTCATCACCACGCGCGACATTTCGGCCAGCGACTTGGCCGGAGCCAGCACCTTGCCCTCGGCGATCGCCGCGTTGTACTTGTCGGCATGCGCCAGGAAGCTCACGCGGGGATCCGGATGGAACAGCTTCTGCCAGCCGGCGGTCAGCGTGCATGCCAGCAGCCACAGCGTCGGCAGCACCGTCACCCAGGCGTAGCGGTCGCGCTTCATCTTGAACAGCACCACGGTGCCCAGCGTCAGCGCGATCGCGGCCAGCATCTGGTTGGCGATGCCGAAGAGCGGCCACAGCGTATTGATGCCGCCCAGCGGATCCACCACGCCCTGGTACAGGAAGTAGCCCCAGGCCGCCACGCACAAGGCGGTGGCGATCAGGTTGGCGGGCAAGGAATCCGTGCGCTTGAGCGAGGGCGCGAACGTGCCCAGCAAGTCCTGCAGCATGAAGCGGCCGGCGCGCGTGCCGGCGTCCACGGCCGTCAGGATGAACAGGGCTTCGAACAGGATGGCGAAGTGGTACCAGAAGGCCATCATGCCCGGGCCGCCGATGGCCTGGTGCAGGATGTGCGCCATGCCGACGGCCAGCGTGGGCGCGCCGCCCGCGCGGGAGATGATGGTGCTTTCGCCCACGTCCTTGGCCGTCTGGACCAGGTCGGCGGGCGTCACCACGAAGCCCCAGCTCGACACCACCTGGGCGACCTGGTCCGGCGTCGTGCCGATGACGGCTGCCGGGCTGTTCATGGCGTAGTAGATGCCCGGCTCGATCACGCAGGCGGCCACCAGCGCCATGATGGCGACGAACGATTCCATCAGCATGCCGCCGTAGCCGATGTAGCGGGCCTGGGTTTCGTTCTCGATCAGCTTGGGCGTGGTGCCCGAGGAGATCAAGGCATGGAAGCCCGACACCGCGCCGCAGGCGATGGTGATGAAGAGGAAGGGGAACAGGTTGCCGGACCACACCGGGCCGGTGCCGTCGACGAACTGCGTCAGCGCGGGCATTTTCAGCTCGGGCGCCACGACCACGATGCCGATGGCCAGGCCGACGATGGTGCCGATCTTCAGGAAGGTCGACAGGTAGTCGCGCGGGGCGAGCAGCAGCCACACCGGCAGCACCGAGGCGATGAAACCGTAGATGATCAGGATCCAGGTCAGGCCCTTGCCGTCGAAGTCGAACATCGGGCCGATCACCGGATGCGCGGCCACGTCCTGGCCGAAGGTGATGGCGGCCATCAGGCCCACGAAGCCGATGATGGAGACCTCGCCGATCTTGCCCGGGCGGATGTAGCGCAGGTACACGCCCATGAAGAGCGCGATGGGGATCGTGGCGGCCACCGTGAAGGTGCCCCAGGGCGAATGCGTCAGGGCCTTGACGACGATCAGCGCCAGCACGGCCAGGATGATCACCATGATCATGAACGCGCCGAACAGCGCGATCACGCCGGGAATCTTGCCCAGCTCGGACTTGACCAGGTCGCCCAGCGAGCGGCCGTCGCGACGGGTCGAGATGAAGAGAATGGTGAAGTCCTGCACGGCGCCGGCAAACACCACGCCGGCCAGGATCCACAGCATGCCGGGCAGATAACCCATCTGCGCGGCCAGCACCGGGCCCACCAGGGGGCCCGCGCCGGCGATGGCGGCGAAGTGGTGGCCGAACAGCACGTGCTTGTTGGTGGGCACGTAGTCCAGGCCGTCGTTGTGCTTCCACGCCGGCGTCATGCGCGTGGGGTCCAGCTGGAAGACGTTCTTGGCGATGAATCGGCTGTAGTACCGATAAGCGATGAGATACACGCAGACGGCGGCGATCACCACCCATAGCGCGTTGATGGTCTCCCCTCTGGCCAGCGCCACGGTGCCCAGCGCGAACGCGCCGAGTACCGCAACCGCCAGCCAGACCAGGTGCTGACCCAGTCCCTTACTGCTGGTTTGCATAAGTGCTCCTCTTGCCTCCCGCCATGCTTTTGGCGTGAAACGCTTTTATCGTCCCGCGGAAGGCAGACTCATTGTTGTGGGGTGGCGGACGCACGCGTCCACGCTGCGCCCTGTCGACGCGGACGCTAGTATTTCGTTTTGCCCTGGCAGCAACAAGCGCGAAACTACGCAATCCGGCTACGTGTTATTACGGAATGCACCGCAACATAATTCCCGGAAAACCGTAAAATCCGCGCAGATTCCCGCCCCGGTGCTCTCGGGAACCGCGAAATGATGCATCGCAACAAGCGTTCCTACGCTGATACAAATCCCCTATGAAGCTGCGCCTGAAAATCCTGCTGCTGGCGGCGGTGCCCCTGCTGGTGGCCCTGGCCGCCATCACGGTCGCCGTCTACGTGCAGGGCATCCAGCTGGCCCAGCGCGAAAAGCAGGTGGTGGAGAATGCCTGGCTGGCCAGCAAGGAAGGCGAACTGCGCCACTACGTGAGCCTGGCCTACAGCGCCATCGCGCCATTGCAGGCCTCGGCCGACGACGACGCCACCCGCCAGCGCGCGCTGGACCTCCTGGCGCAGATGGAATTCGGGCACGACGGCTATTTCTTCGTCTACGACCTGCGCGGCCGGAACCTGATGCATCCGCGCCAGCCGGAGCTGGTGGGCCAGGAGCTCTGGGAGCTGCGCGACACCAAGGGCCAGCCCGTCATCCAGAACCTGCTCACGGCCGCCCGGCGCGGCGGCCAGCAAGGCGAGGCCGTGCACTATCTGTGGGAAAAGCCGTCCACCCACCAGACCGAGGAAAAGCTGGGCTACGTGGTGGTGCTGGAACGCTGGGGCTGGATGCTGGGCACCGGCATCTACCTGGACGACGTGGAACAGGCGCTGGAACGCATCGACGCCGCCGCGCAGGCCAACATCCGCAGCATGTTCGCCTGGGTCGCCGGCATCGCCGCCGTGTCCATCCTGGGCGTGGCTGCCTGCGGCCTGGCCCTGAACATCAGCGACCACCGCCAGTCCGACGCCAAGCTGCGCCTGATGGCCCGCCAGCTCGTGCGTTCGCAGGAAGACGAGCGGGCGCGGCTATCGCGCGAGCTGCACGACGGCATCAGCCAGGTCCTGGTCTCCATCAAGCTGTCGCTGGAAGCCGCCCGCGAGCGGCTGCGGCAGACGCTGCCCGCCGAAGGGCGGGCGCTGGCCCATATCGACACCCCGCTGGGCGGCGCGCTGGACCGCCTCAATACCGCCGTCGGCGAGGTCCGGCGCATTTCGCACAACCTGCGCCCCACCCTGCTCGACGACCTGGGCCTGCCCGCCGCGCTGGAACACCTGGGCCGCGAGTTCGCCATCCCCAGCCCGGACGGGGCGCCGCCGCTGGCCGTGCGCCTGCGCACCACCGGCCAGCCGGTCAAGCTGCCGGAAGCCTACGCCACCGCCCTGTTCCGCGTCACGCAGGAGGCCCTGACCAACGTGATCCGGCACGCCGGCGCCACGCGCGCCGACATGACCCTGGCGTATTCGGCGCGCGACCTGCGCCTGACCATCGCCGACGACGGCCGCGGTTTCGACTACGACGAGGTGCAGCAGGATCCGCGCCGCGGCATCGGCCTGCGCAACATGCGCGAACGCATGAACGCGCTATCGGGTACCCTGACCTTCCGCTCCACCGCGCATGGCACCCTCCTGCAAGCCTGGCTGCCCTTGCCCGCCGCCGCGCCTCCCGCGAGTTCCCAAGCATGACCGACAAGCCCGACGCCATCCGACTCCTGCTGATCGACGACCACCCGCTGGTGCGGGACGGGCTGCGCCTGCGCCTGGAGACCGTGCCCCAGCTGCGCGTGGTCGGCGAAGCCGGCAACGCCGCGGCCGCGCAGGCCTTCCTGGCCGGCTGCCTGGCCGAGGATCCGCAAGGCGGCACCCTCCCTCACCTGGCGCTGATGGACCTGAACATGCCCGGCGTGGGCGGCCTGGAGCTGACCGCCCTGCTGCACGAGCGCTATCCGCAGATCGCCGTGCTGGTCCTGTCCATGCACGACAACCCCGAGTACATGGTGCAGGCCGTCAGGGCGGGCGCCCGCGGCTACCTGCTGAAAGACGAGCCGGCGCACGAGATCGTCACCGCCATCGACGCCGTCATGGCCGGACGCAGCTATTTCAGCGCGGCCGTGGCCGTGCGCCTGTCGCAGGCAAGCGCCCCGGCCACCCTGCTCACCCAGCGCGAGCGCGACGTCCTGCGCCACATCGCCAGCGGCCACGCCAACAAGCAGATCGCCCAGGCCCTGGGCCTGTCCGTGCGCACCGTCGAAACCCACCGGCTCAACATCAAGCGCAAGCTGGGCATAGACGGGCAGGCGGAGCTGATTAAATACGCGGTGGAGAACCGCGGAGTGTAGGTGGGCCCCAGGGGTGGGCCCCAGGGGTGGGCCCCCACGCTGCGCACGCTTGCGCGTGCTTGCTGCCCCCAGAGGGGGCTGCGCCGCCTTGGGGCGGCCCGGCGGCGGCGCGGCTATTTTTGCGAGGAGCCGCAAAACAGTCTTCTCTTCAAGGCATTCGCTGCGCTGAAAAATAGTCGCCTCTCCGGCTACGCTTGCCTGGTGCCCCGAGGGGGCTGCGCCGCCTTGGGGCGGCCCATGTGTCCGGTCCGTACCGCTTCCATATTGGGACGGCCTGGTGGCGGAGGCGCCTCCACGCCGCGGGCGGCGCGCCTGCTTGCTGCCTCCTAAAGGCAGGCAGGGAAATCCCTCGGGCTGCCTGAGGTAGACTTGCGCTGAAGCGCCGCAATGAGCGCGCAGCCCCCAGGAGTCCCCGATGTCATTGGAAAAGCACTACACCGCCATTCTCGAACAATTGGGGGAGGATCCGTCCCGCGAAGGGCTGGCGGATACGCCGGCGCGCGCGGCCAAGGCCATGCGGCACCTGTGCCGGGGCTACGGCCAGAACCTGGACGAGATCGTCAACGGCGCGCTGTTCACCTCGGACACCCGTGAAATCGTCCTAGTTAAGAACATCGAGCTGTACTCGCTGTGCGAGCACCACATGCTCCCGTTCATCGGCAAGGCGCACGTGGCCTATCTGCCCAACGGCAAGGTGCTGGGCCTGTCCAAGGTGGCCCGCATCGTCGAGATGTACGCCCGCCGCCTCCAGATCCAGGAGAACCTCAGCCGCCAGGTCGCCGAGGCCGTCCAATCCGTCACCGACGCCGCCGGCGTGGCCGTCGTCATCGAGGCGCAGCACATGTGCATGATGATGCGCGGCGTCGAGAAGCAGAACTCGTCCATGGTCACTTCGGTCATGCTGGGCGAATTCCACGACAACCCCTCCACCCGCGCCGAATTCCTCAGCCTCATCCGCTAGCAGGATTCCCGCGTTTTTTTCGATCTAGACCAGGCAACGGGCCCACCCCGTTGCCGTAGATAACAAGCGCGCAGCCCCCTCAAAGCGCAACACACGCAAAGCACGTGCAGCGCTGGGGCCTACACCCCCCTCCAAAAGAATAGCCGCGCCGCCGCCGGGCCGCCCCAAGGCGGCGCAGCCCCCTCGGAGCGCAACACACACGCAAAGCACGTGCAGCGCTGGGGCCTACACCCCCCTCCAAAAGAATAGCCGCGCCGCCGCCGGGCCGCCCCAAGGCGGCGCAGCCCCCTCGGGGGGCAGCAAGCACGCAAAGCGTGC
>NZ_BCTQ01000016.1 GCF_001571365.1 Achromobacter denitrificans NBRC 15125
GGCAGCCGATGTCGTCGAGCCAGTCGCGGCGGGCCTGCGCCTGGGGCAGCAAGGCCAGGGGCAGGGCGTCCAGCCGCCGGGTCAGCGTGGGCAGCGTCAGGGTGCGCCGGGGCGCGCGCCGGCCGGGGTTGCGCGCCAGCAGCCAGGCGCCGGCGGCGGTGGGCGCCATGCCGAGCGAGACGCGCAGGTCCAGCGCGCGCAGCGTGGCGGCTACCCGCCGGTGCAGGGCCTTCGGGCCGCGGAAGAACATCAGGCTCGCGCCCACGTTCAGGAGCAGGGTGTCGCCGTCGGCCAGGGCGACTTCGGGGGTGTATTGCAGCAGGGCCAGCGCCGCGCCCTGCAAGGCCTCGGCCTCGGCCGGGACATCGCGCGGCAGCAGCTCGACCTCGGGGGCGATGGCGGCCGCGCCGGCGCGGCGCATGCCGGGCCGCACGCCGGCCCGGCGGGCGGCGGGCGTCAGGGCGGCGACGCGTTCCTGGTCCAGGACCGCGAACGCCTGCCCCTCAAGCGGCCAGTGCGGGCGCAGGGCGTCCAGCGGCAGGCAGCGCAGGAAGGCGGCGATCCAGAGGCGCATGGCGGGGAGAGGCAGGAGTGGTGGCGCCCGGTTCCAGGCCCACGTATAGCGGTGTGTCGCAGGCGGGCCCGCGGCGCTTCAGGATATGCGCGGACAGGCCGCCCGCGGCCGGCGCGAGCGCCAGCCGCAAGGGGGCGGGGGTGGCGTTCTGCGCCGCGCTGCTGGGGCGCACGGCGATGAACAGCAGGTCGCTGGCCTGGGCGGCCAGGTGCAGGCGGCGCAGGGATTCGGGGCGCACGTGGGGCAGCCAGCAGATCAGGGCGCCGCAGCTGCCGTTCTTCAGGATCTGCTCGGCGGCCCAGAGCGCGTCCACGGGTTTTTCCGGCGCCACCCAGAGCAATTGGCGGGGATCCAGCCGCCAGCTCATCCAGCTGGCGATGTGCGGGGCGTGCGGCGGCTGCACCAGCGCGATGGGGCGGCGGGTTTCCAACTGGGCCAGCGCCGGGCGCAGCAGGCGGATTTCGCCGATGCCGGGGTGCGGGACCAGCAATTCGGTCAGGGAACCCAGCGGCCAGCCGCCGTCCGGCAGCTCGGCGGAAAGCGCGGCATGCCCGGTGGGCAGGGTGCGGGCGGCGCCTTGGGCCAACTGGGTGGCGCGCCACAACGCGGGGTGGATACGTTCTGGGGACTGCATGGCGGGCGGTTCCTGGATGCCAGAAGCCGGAAAAGTGGCCGATGCGTCATTATAGCTGTATGTATATACAGTAGTTAAAGGGGGCGGAGCGGGCCGTGAATAGTTTTGCGTCGGTGGCGCGGTGGGGATCGGGCGCTAGGTCCGGGCCTCGGCAGGAACAGGCGGCGCGGATGTCGCGCCTGTCCCGCACTCTAGATCCAGCCCGTCAAACCGCATGTCCGCGTACCGGATCCAGCGCGACTTGCGCAGCAGCCTATGGCCCAGCCACAGGGCCAGGAACAGCGGAATCGCCAGGTAGGTGGAGACCACGCCGATCCAGTCGATGCGCTCCTCCAGGAAGGCCTGGTAGTTCTGGCCCAGCGTGACCAGCAGGCACAGCGCGAAGGCAAGCAGCGGGCCGAAGGGGAAGAGGCCGGCCTTGTAGGGCAGGTCGGCGGTGTCGTAGCCGTGCTTCACGTAGCCCTGGCGGAAGCGGTAATGGCTGACCGCGATGCTCAGCCACACGATGAATTCGGTCATGCCCGCGAAGTTCAGCAGCCAGATGTAGACCGCCTTGGGGCTGTAGACCAGGCTGAACAGGCACAGGCAGGCCAGCAACGTCGTGGCCAGCAGCGCGTACAGCGGCACGCCCTTGCCGGTCACGTAGCGGAACACGGCCGGGGCCTGGCCTTCGGCCGCCATGTTGAACAGCATCCGCGTGGCCGCGTACATGCCGGAATTGCCGGCCGACAGCACCGAGGTCAGGATCACGGCGTTCATCACGGTGGCCGCCGACAGCAGCCCCGCGTGCTGGAACACCAGCGTGAAGGGGCTGACTGCGATGTCTTCCACTTCGTTGCGCAGCAGCTGGGGATCGGTATAGGGCAGCAGCAGGCCGATGATCAGGATGGCCAGCACGTAGAACAGCAGGATGCGCCAGAACACGTGGTTGATCGCGCGCGGCACGTTGCGCCGGGGGTTCTCGGATTCGCCGGCGGCCACGGCCACCAGTTCCGTGCCCTGGAACGAATAGGCCACCACCATCGCCACGCCGACCCAGGTGGCGGCGTTGCCCACGAAGGGCGCGTCGCCCACCTTCCAGTTCTCCAGGCCCACGGGCACGCCGCCATGGATGATGCCCGCCAGCATCGCCAGCCCGACGCCGATGAAGCACAGCACGGCCACGACCTTGATGATGGCGAACCAGTATTCGGCCTCGCCGAAGCTGCGCGCCGAGAACGCGTTCAGCCCGAAGGTCAGGGCCAGGAAGGCCACGCTCCATATCCAGCCGGGCGTGTCGGGGAACCAGTAGGCCATCACCAGCTGCGCGGCCACCACGTCCACGGCCACCACGGTGGCCCAGCTGATCCAGAAGTTCCAGCCCAGCGCGAAGCCGAAGCCCGGGTCCACGTAGCGCGAGGCATAGGTGCAGAAAGAGCCCGATACCGGCATGAAGGTCGCCAGTTCGCCCAGGCTGGTCATGATGAAATAAACCATCAACCCGATCGCCAGGTAGACCAGCAGGGCGCCGCCGGGGCCCGCCTGCGCGATCGCGGCGCCGGAGGCGACGAACAGGCCGGTGCCGATGGCACCCCCTAGCGCTATCATCGTGAGGTGGCGCGCCTTGAGCACGCGATGCAGCTGATGCTGGCCGGCAGGCGTGGCGCCGGCTTCCGTTGTCGGTATTTGCATTGCAGGGTGAGTGATGGCCGCCGCGGCGGAAAAGGCTTCGGTGTCCCGGCCACCCTGGGCGGGTGCACCGGTTTCCGGCGTCCGTCGGGGGACGGGCTTCGGCCTGCGGCGGCGTATCGAGGGTGTCAGTCACGGAAAGACACCGGGCCGCGCATTTTACAATGCGGCCATCGGGGCGCGTTTCAGCGGCCCCAGGCCAGTACGGAGCAGTTTCATGGCGTCTTCCAATTCTCTCGAATTCCTTCCCGATCCGGGCGTCGACGTGCGCCAGCTTTTCATCCTGCTGCATGGGGTGGGCGGCTCGCCCGACAACCTGGAGCCCCTGGCCCTGGCCGTGCGCAAGGCGTTTCCGGCGGCGGCGGTGCTGGTGCCCGAGGGCTTCGAGCCCTTCGACGGCGGCGGCGCGGGCCGGCAATGGTTCTCGGTGCGCGGCGTGACCGAGGAAAACCGCCCCGAGCGAGTGGCGCAGGCCCTGCCGCCCCTGGAAGCCTACGTGCGCCAGGCGCAGGCCCGCTTCGGCCTGCTGCAATCCGACACGGCGCTGGCCGGCTTTTCCCAGGGCGCCATCATGGCGCTGGAGCTGGTCCAGGCGCACGACGGCATGGCCGGCCGCGTCATCGCGTTTTCCGGCCGCTATGCCCAGCTGCCCCGGTCCGCGCCGCAATACACCACGCTGCACCTGCTGCACGGCGCCGACGATCCGATCATGAGCGTGGCGGACATCCAGGCCGCCCAGGCGCGGCTGACCGAGCTGCACGGCGATTCGACCATCGACGTCGCCACCCACGTCGGGCACGAACTGCACCCGGCCCTGATCGAGCGCGCCATCATGCGCCTGCAGACCTGCGTGCCGCTGCGCAGCTGGGAAGCGGCGCTGGGCCTGAACCAGACGCCGCCGGACGGCAGCACGGTGCATTGATCCGGCGGGGCGCGTTCAGGGCAATTCGCCGCGCACGCGTTCCGAGAAGCCTTCGGCCAGCATGATCTTCTTGCCGTCCAGGTCCAGCAGCCCTTCGCGCTTGAGCCGGTTGAGCACGCGGGTGACGGTGACGCGGGACAGGTCGACGAGGCTTCCGATCTGTTCGTGCGTCAGGTTGACCGTAATGGGGGCCTGCGGCCCGCAGGCTTCCTGGTGGGTCTGGCGGAACTGGTCGAAGAAGCGGATCACGCGCTGTTCGGGCGGGTCGAAGATGGCCTGGCGCAGGCGCGCGACCATCTGGCGCTGCTTGACGCTCAGCAGATAGATCAGCGCAAGCGCGAAGTCGGGGTCCTGCCGCACCAGGCCGGGAATGCGTTCGATCTCGAACCGCAGCAGCGATGTGTCTTCGATGGCGCGCGCGCTGGAGTAGCGGGGCTGGCCCAGGAAGGCGGCCGCTTCGCCGATGAGGCTGCCCGGCCCCATGATGTTCAGGATGGATTCGTGGCCGTCTTCGCTGAGCATGTGGACATGGACCTTGCCGGTCACGACCACGTAGAAGACGTTGTCGACCTGCCCCTGGCTGAACAGATTGGCGCCGCTGGGCAGCGCGACGCGCTGGCCCACGTGGCCGAGCGAGCGCAGGTAGGCCGCCTGCTCGCCCTGGGGCAGCCAGGTCTCGGTGGCGACATGACGTGCCGGGCCACTCGCTGGTTTGGCCACGATTTCCCTTGATTTGTGTTTGTCGTTCTGTGTGCCTCCGGATTATACGGCGGGCTGGCGGCAACCCGGCGGGCGGCCGGGTCCGGGAAAGCGCGGGTCAGACGCCCCAGCGAGGAATGGCGTGTCCGCCCATCGAGATGCAGACGTTCTTCATTTCGCAGAAGGTCTCCAGGCTGGCGTCGCCGCCTTCGCGGCCCACCCCGGAATCCTTGATGCCGCCGAAGGGCTGGCGCAGGTCGCGCACGTTCTGGCTGTTGACGAAGACCATGCCGGCCTCGATGCCGCGGGCCAGGCGGTGCGCCTTGCCCACGTCCTGGGTCCAGACGTAGGAGGCCAGCCCGTAGCGGCTGTCGTTGGCCAGGCGCAGGCCCTCGTCCTCGTCGTCGAACGGAATCAGGCAGACCACCGGACCGAAAATCTCTTCCTGCGCCACGCGCATGCGGTTGTCCACGCCCGTGAGCACGGTGGGTTGCACGAAGTTGCCCTTGGCCACCCGCGCCGGCAGGCCTTGGGGCACGCCGCCGCCGGCTGCCACCACGGCGCCCTCGCGGCGCCCGATCTCGATGTAGCCGGTGACCTTTTCCCAATGCTGGCGGGTGATCATGGAGCCCACGTTGGTGTGCGGGTCCCGCGGATCGCCCACCGTCAGGCGCGCGGCGCGCTCGGCGAATTCGCGCGCGAAGCGGTCGTAGATGGAACGCTGCACGAACACGCGCGAGCCGGCGGTGCAGCGTTCTCCGTTGATCGAGAAGATGGTGAATAGCGCCGCGTCCAGCGCGCGTTCCTGGTCGGCGTCGTCGAACACCAGCACGGGGGATTTCCCGCCCAGTTCCATCGACAGCCGCTTGATGCCCGCCCGCTCGGCGATGCGCCGGCCGGTGGCGGTGCCGCCGGTAAAGGAGATGGTGCGCACGTCGGGGTGGCGCACCAGCGCGTCGCCGGCTTCCGCGCCGTAGCCGTGCACGATGTTGAGCACGCCCTTGGGCACGCCGGCTTCCAGTGCCAGGCGGCCCAGCCGGTCGGCGGTCATGGGCGAGAGCTCGGACATCTTCAGCACCGCGGTGTTGCCCAGCGCCAGGCAAGGCGCGACTTTCCAGGTGGCCGTCATGAGCGGCACGTTCCAGGGGGAAATCAGTCCGCACACGCCCACCGGCTGCAGCAGCGTGTAGTTGAGCATGGCCGAATCGACGGGAAAGGTCTGGCCGTTGATGCGGGTGGCCACCTCGGAGAAGAAATAGAAGTTCTCGCTGGCGCGCGGAATGAGCTGATGCGAGGTCTGGTGGATGGGCAGCCCGGTGTCGTCGGTTTCCAGCTCGGCCAGTTCGGGCACGTGGCGTTCGATCAGGTCGCCCAGGCGGCGCATGATGCGGGCGCGCTCCTTGGCGGGCAGGCCGGCCCACTTGGGGAAGGCCTCCTTGGCGGCGGCCACGGCCAGGTCGATTTCGCGCTCGCCGCCGAGCGCGACCTCGGCCAGCGCGTCGCCGGTGGCGGGATTGGTGTTTTCCAGTACGGCGGGGCTTTCGACGTCCTTGCCGTCGATCAGGTGGGGAATCATCACTGCGTTCTCTTGGTCTGGAGGAGTGGAAACGGGCTCAGGCGCCGCGCGCGGCGATGGCGTCGATCTCGATCTTCAGGCCGGGCCGGCCGAGGTGGGAGATGCCCACGGTCGTGCGGCTGGGCGGCCGGTCGGGAAAGAACTCGCGGAACACCGCATTCATGGCGCCGAACTCGCCGATCATGTCGGTCATGTGCACCGTCATCTGCAGCACGCCGCCGGCCTCGCAGCCGGAGGCGGCCAGCAGGTCCAGCACGTTGTCGAGCGCCTGGCGGGTCTGCGATTCGATGTCGGGCGCGAAGTCGCGCGTGCCGGGCGTGAAACCGACTTGCCCGGAGACGAACACCAGGTCGCGCCAGGCCACGGCGGGCGAATGCGGCAGGCCGGCATCGCGGCCAATGATCTGTTTTTCCATGGCGTAATCCCTGGGCCGCGGATCAGGCGGCCGATCCGATCACGGCGACGGCCTCGATCTCGACCTTCAGGCCGGGGCGGGCCAGGTGGGCCACGCCCACGGTGGAGCGCGCCGGCGGCCGGTCGGGGAAGACGCGCTTGAACACGGCGTTCATGGCCTGGAAGTCCGCGTCCATGTCGGTCATGAAGACGGTGGCCTTGGCCACGTCCGCCATGCTGCCGCCCGCGGCTTCGATGACGGAACGGAGGTTGCGGAAGGCCTGTTCCGTCTGCTCGGTGATGTCGTCGGAGAAGGCGCGCGTGACGGGGTCGGCGCCGGTGTGGCCGGAGACGAAGAGCAGGCGGTCGATCAGGACGGCGGGCGAATAGGGGCGGTGCGGCAGCAGGCCGGTGGGCGGGATGATGACGTGGCGGTTCATGGGCGGGGAATCCTGGGTGAAGGCGGGGTCAGTCGACATAGGTCGGGATGGCGCGGGTGATGGGGTCGGACACCGGCTGCGGGCGGCCGTCGACGAGCGAGGCGACGGACATGGATTCCTCGTACCAGCGACGCGGAGGCGGCGTGCCCCAGAGGCTTTGCCGGCGCGGGTTGTCCAGCTCCCAGCGAAGGGGCGCCTGGTCGCGGTCCACCGTCAGGTAGTCGCCGGTGTATAGCTCAAAGCGGTTGCCGTCGGGGTCGCGCACATAGACGAACAAGGCGTTGGAGATGCCGTGGCGGGCCGGGCCGCGCTCGATGTTGTCGGCGTAGCCGGCCGCGGCCAGGGCGTCGCAGGCGCGGATCACGCCCATGGGTTCCATCAGCGAGAAGCCCGCGTGGTGCACCGTGGGGCCCTTGCCCGTCATCACGGCGATGTCGTGGATGGTGGCCTTGCGGTACAGCCAGCTTGCCCAGACGCGTTCCTCGGGCGGGGCCGACACGGTGTATTCCGAGCAGAAAAAGCCGAGTTCGCGCGTGTACCAGTCGAAGCCGGCCTGCGCGTCGGGCACCAGCACGTTCAGGTGGTCGAGCCGCGTGGGGCAGCCGTGGCGGTGCAGGTGATACTGCTGCAGCATCCATGGCGCCTGGTCCATGTGCGCGTAGTACTCGACCGGAAAGCCGAACGGATCCTGCACGCGCAGCGCGCGGCCCTGGCCGCGTTCTTCGCCGGCTTCCAGCCAGCGCATCGGCAGGCCCAGGCCCTTGAACTTGGCGGCCAGGCGTTCCAGGTCTTCTTCGCAGGACACGCGGAAGCTGAAATGGCCGATGCCGGGCGAGGGCGAGCGCGTCAGCACGACGCTGTGGTGCTCGCGGTCCTCGATGGCGCGCAGATAGACGTGGTCCGCGTCGGATTCGGTTTCGAACAGCCCGACCACGTCCACGTAGAAATCGCGGGCGCGGGCAAGGTCCGACACCAGGTATTCGATGTGGCCCAGCCTGAGGATATTGAAGTCGGGCTTGCCCGGCGTGTAATCGATCATTGGTAGTCTCCTTCCGGAACACGCGGCGCGGTCCGGTTCGTGTCGATGAAATTCTGCGCGCCCCGGGGGCGCGGCGTCTGTATCGCGGGATACACCGCGCTATTCCGGTTCGGCCGCGGTCCGTACCGGAAATCGCGTTTCCAGCCAGCGGCCCAGCGCCAGCAGTCGGTCTTCGCGGTACTTGGGCGCCACCCATTGCACGCCCGCGGGCAAGGCTTCGCCCTGGGGCCATACGGGGTAGGACAGGGCCGGGACCTGGGCGCTGTTGAACGCGGGCGTGTAGGGGTTCCAGGACATCCAGTCGTCTCCAGACTGGTCCGGCGGCACGTCGCGGCCGGCTTCGAAGGCGCACAGCGGGACGGTCGGCAGCATCAGCAGGTCGACCTGGCCGAACAGCCGGGCCAGGTCGTTCGCGTGCTGGTCGCGCTGCTGGCAGAGGGCGTGATAGCGTGAAATGGGCCAGTCGTCGACCCCGCGCACGAAGACGATCAAGCCGGGATCGAGCCGGCCGCGCAGTTCGGGGGCCACGGCGCGCACGGCGGCGGCGCAGCCCAGCCGGTACAGGTCCTGGCCCACGCGCGATGCCGCCTCGATGTCGACATCGATTTCCACGACGTCCATGCCGTCGGCGCGCAGCGCGGCCAGCGCCTCGTCCATGGCGGCGCGCACCGGGGCCGCGCAGCGCGGGCCCCAGCGCCGGGGCGACACCAGGCCGATGCGCGGCCGGCCGGCGGGCACATCCGGGCCATCGTCCCCGCCCAGGCATGAGGTCCAGTCCAGCGCCGACGCGCCGCGCGCGGCGAGATAGGCCGCTTCCAGTTCGTCCATCCCCGCGGCGATAGGCCCCGTGTGCACGATGTTCGAGAAGGCGCTGGGCAGGGGCGACAGCGGAATCCGCCCGTGCGTGGGCTTCAGCCCGATGGTGCCGGTGAACGCGGCGGGGATGCGGATCGAACCGCCGGCGTCGCTGCCCATCGACACGCGCACGATGCCCGCGGCGACCGCCGCGGCGCAGCCGCCGCTGCTGCCGCCCGGCGTGAGCGCCGGGTTCCAGGGGTTGCGCGTGATCCCGAAGGCCGGGCTGTCGGTGACGCCTTTCCAGTTGAATTCAGGCGCGCGCGTCTTGCCCAGCAGGACGGCGCCGGCATCGGCCAGCCGCTGGACGAACACGGTATGGGCCGCGGCCGGCTCGTCGGACGTGACCGCCGAGCCGCGCCGCGTGGGCCAGCCGCGCACGGCGGCGAATTCCTTGATCGCAATCGGCATGCCGTCCAGCGGGCCCAGCGGCGCGCCGCGGCGCCAGCGTTCCTCGGATCGACGCGCGCCGTCCAGGGCGCCCTCGCGGTCGATCAGGGCGAAGGCATTGAGCGCCGGGTTGGCGCGTTCGGCGTGATCCAGCGCGCTGCGCGTCACCTCCACGGGCGAGGCGCTGCGCGCCAGATACTGCTCGCCCAGGCGCTGGAAAGGAAGTTGATGCAACATGGTTTGGCTCCTAGTGTCGGCCCGCCTTAACTGGCGCTGGCCCCGAGATAGCTGGCCAGCAGGTCCGGGTCTTGCGCGAGTTCGGCCCCGCTGCCTTGCTTGACGATGCGGCCCAGTTCGATCAGATAGGCCAGGTCGGCGCTCTTGAGCGCGATGCGCGCGTTCTGCTCGACCAGGATGACGGTCAGGCCCTCGCGCCGGCGCAGGTCCACCACCACGTCCATGATCTGCTGCACGATCAGCGGCGCCAGCCCGATGGACGGCTCGTCCAGCAGCAGCACCCGGGGATGCGCGATCAGGGCGCGGCCGATGGCGACCATCTGCTGCTCGCCGCCGGACAGGGTGCCGGCCAGTTGTTCGCGGCGCTGCGCCAGGACCGGGAACAGGGCGTACACGCGGTCCAGTTCGCGAGCGAAGTCGGTGCGCCGGCGAAAGGCGTAGGCGCCCAGGCGCAGGTTGTCTTCCACCTTCATGGACGCGAACAGCGAACGCTTTTCGGGCACCAGGCACATGCCGCGGCGCACGCGTTCCTCGACCGGGGCGTTGCCCAGCGAGTCGCCATGCAGCAGCACCCGGCCGGCGCGGGCGGGCAGGGCGCCCATCAGCGCCTTGAGCAAGGTGGTCTTGCCGGCGCCGTTGGCGCCGATGAGCGATACCAGCGTCCCCTGGGGCACGTCGAAGCTGATGCCGTGCAGGGCGTCGACCTGGCCGTAGCTGACCGCCAGGTCCTTCACTTCGATTGCGTTCATGCCTCGGCTCCGAGATAGGCGGCCACCACGGCCGGATTGCGCTGCACTTCCTGGCGTTCGCCCTGCGCCAGCAGCGCGCCGTAGTTCAGGACGAACAGATAGTCCACGCAGCCCATCACCAGTTCCATGTCGTGCTCCACGAGCAGGACGGCCATGCCTCGTTCGTCGCGCAGCTTGCGCATCAACTGGACCAGCACGGCTTTCTCCGGGCCGCGCAGGCCGGCGGCCGGCTCGTCCAGCAATAGCACGCCGGGTCGCGCCATCAGGGCGCGGGCCACCTCGACCAGGCGCTGGCTGCCCAGCGTCAGGCTGGCGGCCGGGCGCAGCGCCTGGTCCGCCAGGCCGACCAGCTCCAGCGCGGCGCGGGCCTCGCGCGCCAGGCGGCGTTCCTCGGCGCGATCCAGGCCCAGCGCGGCCGACAGCAGGCCGGCCTTGCCCTGGATGTGGCCGCCGATCAGCACGTTGTCCAGCACGGTCAATTCGGGCACCAGCTGCACGTGCTGGAAGCTGCGGGCGACGCCGCGCCGCACCACCTCATGCGCCCGGGCCGGCAGCGCATCGCCGTCCAGCGCGACGCGGCCGCCGCTGGCCGGCAGCACCGCGGTCATCACGTTGAACAGAGTGGACTTGCCCGCGCCGTTGGGGCCGATCAGCCCGGTGATGCGTCCCGGCGGGATATCCAGCGTCACGTTCTTGAGGGCCTGCAGTCCGCCGAAGCGCTTGTGGACGGCGTCCACGCTCAGGCGCTGGCCGGTGGACACGCGATGCGGCGCGGCCTCGGCCTCGTCCGGCGCGGCGGGACGCGATGGCGGCTTCAGCCGCACCCAGGTCAGCAGGCCGTTGGGCCAGCGCAGCAGCGCCACGATCAGGATCAACCCGAACAGCATGGTTTCCATCTGGCCCGGAATGCCCAGCAGGTTGGCGATCAGGTACTGCGCGCCGAGTTCGATCGCGGTGAAGGCCAGCACGCCCAGCAAGGGCCCCAGCGGGTGCAGGCAGCCGCCCAGCACCACCATGATCAGCAGATTGAAGGAGACTCCGATGGAGAACGAGGTGGGACTCAGGAAACTCATGTAGAAGGCGTAGATCCCGCCAGCCAGGGCCGCCAGCGCGGCCGACAGGACGAAGATGCGGATCTTGGCCGCCGCCACGTCCACGCCGAAGGCCGCGGCCATGGTGGGGCTGGCCTTGATGGCGCGGGCGGCGCGGCCCATGCGGCCGCGGTAGATCCGGCAGTAGGCGATGAAGGCGAGCCCCACCGCGATCCACGCCACCGCGCCCATGCCCCGGGTGCCGAATTCCAGCCCGAAGACGCGCGGCGGCGGAATGTCGGACAGGCCGGAGGCGCCGCCGGTGAGGTCGGTGGCCGCCACCAGGCAGACATAGGCGGCGATGCCCCACGCCAGCGTGGCCAGCGGCAGGTAGTGGCCGCGCAAGCGCAGCGTGAGCCGGCCGATCACATAGGCAGCGGCCGCGCACGCCACCACCGCCAGGGCGATGGCCAGCGGCGGCGGCACGCCGTAGTCGCGCGCCAGGATCGCGGAGGCGTAGGCGCCGCCGCCCAGGAAGGCGGCATGGCCCAGCGACAGTTGCCCGGCCGCCAGCAGGAAGGCCAGCCCCAGGCAGACCAGCGCATTGGTGCCGGCCAGCGTCAGCAGGCCGACGTAGTAGGTGGGCAGCAAGAGGATCAGCGCCGCCACCGCGAGGGCGGCGCCGGACAGGTACAGTTTTTCGGGTTTCATCGGCATGGGCGGAGTAGCGTTTTCAATGTTCGTCCAGGTCGGCGCCGGCGCGGCTGTTGCGCCAGAGCAGGATGGGAATCACCATCGCGAACACCAGCGCGTCGCGGTAGGAACTGCTGAGAAAGGAAGCGAAAGACTCCAGCACGCCCACGATGAAGACGCCGGCGACGGACAGCGGGTAGTTCACCAGCCCGCCCATCGCGGCGCCCACGAACCCCTTGAGCCCGACGACGAAGCCCATTTCGTAGTGCGCCGTCACCAGCGGCGCCAATAGCATGCCGCTGGCGCCGGACAGCGCGGCGGCGAGGAAGTAGCTCAGCCGGCCCGCCATCACCACGGGAATGCCGCAGTACTGCGCGCCCTCCCGGTTGACCGACGCCGCGCGCAGGGCCTTGCCGGTCAGTGTGCAGCGGAAGAACAGGTACAGCCCCAGGGCCGCCAGCAGCGAGAACGCCATGATGAAGAGTGATTGCGCCGCGATGTCCACGCCGGCCAGCTCCAGGCGGGCCTCGCTGATGGGCGGGACGGCGCGCGGATCGGCGCCCCACAGCAGCAGCGCGAGCGGGTGCATGATCATCGACACGCCGACGCCGATGATCACCAGCACGACGGTGGAATTGCCGGGATTGGGTTCCACCGTCAGGCGATAGACGATGGGCCCCAGCGACGCGACCAGCGCCAGCGCGGCCAGCATTTGCAGGGCGGACGAGGGCACGCGCCAGGCCAGGGCCGCCAGGGCGGCCAGCGCCGCGCCCGCCGCCGCATAGGCCGCGAGAGGCCGCAGCGGCGAACGGCCGTCCGCCCGGGCCCGCAGCAGATCCAGCAGCAGGCAGGCCGCGCCGCCTGCGCCCACCACGTAGACCACGGGGGCGAGCGTGCCCTCGATGAAACTGGCCAGGGTCAGCGCGCCGAAGGTCACGTACTCGCCTTGCGCGATGTTGACCACGCGGGTGGTGGTGTAGACCAGCACCAGGCTCAGGCCCACCAGCGTATAGACGGCGCCGTTGGTCAGGCCGTCCGTGGCCAGGAACAGGGTAGTGGTGAGGTCCATTCCTACTCACCCAGCAGTTCGAACTTGCCGTCCTTGACCTTCACCAGGAAGGTGCTGCGCCGGTCCAGCCCCAGGTGGTCGGTGGGGCTGTAGCTGAAGAATCCGTTCACGCCGCGGTAGTCGCGCGTGGCCTCGATGGCGTCGCGCAGCGCGAGCCGCGCCTGGGCCAGGTCGCCGGTCTTGCCGTCGGCCACCACCTGCCGGTAGGCCAGCAGCGGGATCTGCACCGTATCGTAGGCCTGGGCGGCGAACATATCGGTCTTGCCCGCGCCGTACTTGCCGTCATAGGCCTGGATGAAGCCGGCGATGACGGATTTGAGCGGATGGTCGTCGGGCAACTGCCGGTACACCGTCAGCGCCGAGGTGCCGACGATGGCGCCTTCGGCCGCCTTCTTGCCGACGGCGATGAAGGCCGGCGTGGCGGAGCCGGCGCCGTGCAGGACCGGTCCTTTGTAGCCGACGCGGCGCAGCGTTTCGGTGGCCAGCGCGGACGACGGGGGGATGGCGTGGAAGTAGACCGCGTCGGGCTTCTTCTGCGCGACGCGCAGCGCCTGCGGCGTGAAGTTGGTGTCGCCGCGGGAAAAGCGCTCGACCGCGACGATGTCCAGGCCCTTGCGCTTGGCGATCTGGCTGAACTCCACCCAGCCGCCTTCGCCGTACGAGTCCTCCAGGCCCATGAACGCCACCTGCTTCCAACCCTGCTTGAGCATGTAGTCGACGGTGTGGTCGATCATCAGGCGGTCGGTCACCGGGGTCTTGAACGTAAACCGGTGCGCATCGGCCGGCTCGATCACCGAGGCCGCCGAGGCCAGCGACAGGTTGGGCACGCGCTCTTCCTCGATCACCTTGTTCACGGCCAGCGAAGCGGGCGTGGTGGTGCAGCAGACGACGAGGTGCACCCGGTCTTCCTGGATCAGCTTGCGTGTCGCATTGACGGCCCGCGCCGGATCGGAGCCGTCGTCGTATTTGACGAAGGTGACGCGGAACGGCAGGGTGGCGTCGGCCGCCGTGCGCGCTTCCATCAGATTGATGGCGGCCACTGCGCCGGTGGCGATGGCCGAGGCGCCGCCGGTGACCGAGCTGACCACGCCGATGCGCAATTCCGGACGGTCGTCGGCTTGCGCGGCGGGTGCCAGCAAGAAGCCGGCGCATGCGAGGCCGGCCAGCAAAGGGTTGATTCTGCTCATCAATAGCTCCCGAAGAGGACAAGACAGGATGCCGGCGGGCGGCACGGGTCTGGGTGGGAGCTAGTCTGGCAGGGACGTGTGGGCGGGGATGTATCCCGCGATACAAAGCGCGGCCGCGGGTCTCGGGGTTTTCCTCAGTTGTCTGGGAGGGGCGGTTCAATCGCCGCCGTTTTCCCACCCCCCGCCCAGCGCCAGGAACAGCGCGATCTGGTCGTTGCTGAGCTCGGCCTGGGAGGCCGCCAGCGCGCTTTCGTTGGTGGCCAGGGTGCGTTGGGCGTCCAGCACGGTCAGGTAGTCGGTCTTGCCGTAACGAAAGAGCTGGGTGGCCTGGGAGGCGGCTTCGGCGCTCTGGTCGCGGGCGGCGCGCAGGGCGGCGTCGCGGTCCAGTTGGCGGGCATAGACCACCAGCGCGCTTTCCGTTTCCCGCAGGGCGTTCAGCACGGTCGCGTCGAACCGCGCCGCAGCGGCCTTGGTATTGGCCTGCGCCTGCGCGATGCGGGCCTGCGCGGCGCCGGTGTTGGGGATGGTCCAGGAGATCAGCGGGCCGACGCTCCAGCTGAAGGTGCCGCGGTCTCCGAACATCGTGGCGGGGCCGCCCGACGCGGCCGACAGGCCCAGCGTGATCTTCGGATAAAGGTCCGCGGTGGCCACGCCGATGCGCGCGGTGGCCGCGGCCAGGGTGCGTTCTGCCTGGCGGATGTCCGGGCGGCGGCGCAGCAGGGCGGCGCCGTCTCCGACCGGGATAGTCTCGGCCAGTTGGGGCGGCGCGGCGCATTGCAGCAGCGCGGGCGTGACTTCGGCCGGCGTCTGGCCGGTGAGCGCCGCGAGGCGGTACAGCGCGGTGCGCTGCTGGGCCTCGAACGGCGGCAGGTTGGCCTGCAATTGTTCCAGCTGGCTGCGGGCGCGGGTGACGTCGAGCGTCGTGCCGCGGCCGGCGCGCTGTAGCCGAGCCACGGCATCCAGCGATTCCTTCTGCACTTGCACGGAATGCCGGGCGGAGGCCAGCTGCATGCCGGCCGAGCAGATGTTGGCGTAGGCGCGGGCCGTCTCGGCGGCCACGGTGACGCGGGTGGCGTCGTAGGCCGCCTGCGCGGCCTGGACGTCGCCGGTGGAGGCTTCGACGGCGCGGCGGATCTGGCCGAAGAGGTCCAGCTGGTAGGACACGCTGGCGCCCGCCGAGTACGACCAGCGGTTGGGCGGGTCGATGCCCGGCTGCAGTTCCTGCAGGCCCGAGGCGTGGCCGAAGGTGGGCGAGGCGTTGACGCCGATGCCGGGCTGTTGCTGCGCCTGCGTTTCGCGCAGGGCGGCCTGCGCGCGTTCGAGGTTGGCGCTGGCCACGCGCAGGTCGGTGTTGGCGGCGAGGGCCTTTTCCACCAGCCCGTCCAGCGCGGGATCCTGGTATAGGCGCCACCAGTGGCCGGGCACCGCCTCTTGCCGGAACACCTGCTCGCGGGCTTGCGCGAAAGGCGCCTGCGCGCTCTGTCGCTCGGCCACCGCGTCCGTGGGCACCAGGTAGTCAGGGCCGACGGTGGTGCATCCGGCCAGCGCGAGGGCCAGCATCAGCGGCAGGAGGTTTCTGGTGTTCATGGCAATTACGGCTAGTCGTTCGGGGTAAGGGTTGGGGGCGGGAAAGAATCAGGACGGCAGGCGCGCGCCGGCCGACGCCTGGGCGGGTTGGGGGTCGACCGAGACGGTGGCGGTCTGGCCGGCCACCAGGCGCACCCCTTCGGGGACGTCGTCGATCCGCACGCGCACCGGGATGCGCTGCGCGAGCCGGACCCAGTTGAAGGTGGGGTTCACGTTGGGCAGCAGGTTGGCGCCGGTGCTGCGGTCGCGGTCGGCGATGCCCATGGCGATGCTCTCGACGTGGCCGCGGATGCGGCGCGAGTCGCCCATCAGCGTCACCGTGACGGGATCGCCTTCGTGGATGCCGGGCAGCTTGGTTTCCTCGAAGTAGCCTTCCACGTAGAAGGAGCCTGCGTCGACCAACGCCATCACGCCGCGGCCGGCGGTGGCGTAGGAGCCCGCGCGCAGGTCCAGGTTGGTGATGCGGCCGTCGTTCACGGCGAGCACGCGGCTGCGTTCGAGGTTCAGGCGCGCGGTGTTCAACTGCACTTCGGCCTGCGCCAGCGCGGCTTCGGTCTGTTGCAGGCGGGTCTGGCTCTGCTCCAGCGCTTCGGCCGCCACCAACTGGCCCAGCGAGCGGTTGCGCTTGGCGTCGCGCAGCGCCTGGTCGCGCGCCACCTGTTGGGAACGCACCGAGGCCTGGGCCTGGTCGAAGGCGAGCTGGAAGCGGGCGCGGTCGATTTCGAACAGCACGTCGCCGGCCTTCACGTCCTGGTTGTCGTGCACGGGCACGCTGGTCACCAGGCCGGAGACGTCGGGCGCCACCTGCACCACGTAGGCCTTGACTCGGCCGTCGCGGGTCCAGGGTTCGACTTCATAGTGGTCCCAGAGCTGCCAGCCGGCGTAGGCGGCCGCGGCGACGACGACGGCCGTCACCGCGAATTTGCCGAGGGCGGCGGGGCGCAGGGCATTGGGGAGTTTCATACCTATCTCTGGAGAAAATACGGGGAAATGAGAGAGACGCCATACAGCAGCACCACGAACAGCGCGAGATCGAACAGCGCGGGGTGCCAGACCAGGCGGTACAGCCCGGCGCGGGCCAGCACGCGGCGCACCGCCCAGGCCACGCCCAGGGTGACCACGCCCAGCACCAGCAGCCAGGGGAAGTAGATGCCGTAGAGATTGAATTCGCCGATCATGGTGTCAGGCCCTCCAGCGTGGGGTGGGCGGGTTGGTAGTCGGGCGCGTCGGGGAAGAAGGCGCGGCGGATGCCCACCAGGGCGACCACGGCGCGGTCGCGCGCGGCGGCGCCTTGCGGCGTGGCGGCGACGCTGGACAGCGCGCGGTCGATCTGCGCGAGGAACTCGGGCGTTTTATCGCCGCTGCGCCAGGCGGAGCGGGCGCGGAAGAAGCCGGCCAGGCTGTCGAGCACCGGTTCGATGGTGGCCTCGGCCATGGGCAGGTGGCGGCGCGCGCGTTGCAGTTCGGTGATGTCGCGGCCCACGCGCAGGTCTTTCAGCGCGTCGGCCGCCACCACGTCGTCGGGGCGCTCGGCCAGCGCCAGGCGCGGCTGCAGCAGGCCGATGCGGTCCAGCATGCGGGCGGCATAGGTATGGCGCGACGGCGCGCGCGGCGAGCTCGCCAGCGTTTCCAGTTCCTTCCAGTTCGCGGCCTGGATGCGGCGCGCGCTCCAGTCGGCGCTGACGGTGCGGAAGATGGCGGCGATGATGGCGGCCGTGGCCACGCCCATGCACTGCGCGACCTGCGTGTCGATGAAGGAGACGATGTCGGCGGTGTTGGTGTCTTGCAGCGCCATCGTGCCCAGGAAGCCGAACAGCATGGCCATGGCCTTGCCGGCGGTGGCGGGCCGGGCGATGAAGATGCCCAGCACGAAGGCCGTGGGCAGCATCGCCAGGGCCAGCATCTCGAACGAATGGATCGCGGGCATGATGCCCAGCAGGTACAGCGCCGACAGCGGGATGGAATAGACCGTGTAGGTCAGGAACTGCATGATGCCGGGGACGGGGTTGTCCTGCGACGCGAAAAAGCAGCTGAAGATGGCGGCCATGAGCGCGGCGGTGGCGCCGTTGCTCCAGGCCGTGCCGATCCAGAAGGCGCAGCAGACCGAAATGGCCACGCCGGCGGCCAGCGCCGACAAGAGCGCCATGCCGCGGTCGCGGTGCAGCACCGTCTTCGGGCCGCGCTTGGCGCGCGGCGAGCGCAGCGGCGCGCCCTGCAGCCCGGCGCGGATTTCGCGGCGCAGGGCCAGGCATTCGTCGTAGGTGTCGATGAGCTCGCGCAGGCGCGTCATCAGGCTGGCCAGCAGGGCGTCGCGCCAGGTGGAACGGCTGTCGATGGAAGGCGTGAGCCGGGACACCGCGGCGCGCAGGCGCACGGCGGTTTCGTGCGTGGCCTGGGCGCCCGCGTTGATCCATTCGGAGATGTCGTTCAGCAGCGCCGATACCGGCTCGGGCAGCGCCTGGCCGTCGGCCTGCAGGGCGCGCATGCGGTCTTCCACGGCGGAGACGGCGGGCGTCAGGGCGGCGATCTGGTCCTGCATGGCGCGCACCGCGCCCGAGGTCCAGCGCAGGTTGCTAGTGTCGAAGGGCACGTGCGTGGACAGCAGGCGCAGCTGCGTGATGTCGTTGGCCAGCACGCGGCGGTCGCGGTCTTTCTGTTCGGCGGTCTGGCCGCTGAGCGTGTCGTGCATCCAGTTGCGGGCGTCGCGCACCGCCTTGTCCAGCTGCAGGGTGAGGGCGGGCGCCAGGCCGCGCGGCAGCACGATGCTGTGGATCAGCGTGGCGCAGACGATGCCCAGGCTGATCTCCTCGACGCGGGCGAGCGCGGTGTCGAACACCAGGGAGGGGTCGGTGACGCTGGGAAACCCGATCATCGCGGCGGTGTAGCCGGCCAGCATGAACAGGTAGGAACGCGGCGTGCGGTCCAGCACGGACAGGTACAGGCAGGCGCCCACCCACAGCACCATCGCGGCGGTCATGACGACAGGGGAATTCGACAGTCGCGGCACCATGTAGACGGTGGCGGCCGAGCCGAAGAAGGTGCCGGTCAGGCGGTACAGCGCCTTGGAGCGCACCGCGCCCGACCAGGGTTGGGCCACGACGTAGGCGGTGGTCATGGCCCAGAACGGACGCGGCAACCCGATGCTGTAAGCCAGGTAGAGCGCCATGATGGCGCTCAGGTAGCTCTTGAGCGAGAAGATGGTTTCGCGGACGTTCGGCAGCTTCACGGTTGTTCGTCCGGTTGCTGCGCGCCGGCGCCGCTGCGGCCCAGCGATACCTTCAGGCTTTCGAAGACGCGCAGGCAGGCTTCCAGGTCCGCTTCGCTCACGCCCCGGAACAGGCGGCGGCGCAGTTCCACCAGCACTTCCTCGACCTGCGCGCGCAGCGCGTGGCCGGCCTCGGTCAGGTGCAGGGTCTTGGCGCGGC
Source organism: Achromobacter denitrificans NBRC 15125 (assembly GCF_001571365.1). Taxonomy (GTDB): domain Bacteria; phylum Pseudomonadota; class Gammaproteobacteria; order Burkholderiales; family Burkholderiaceae_B; genus Achromobacter; species Achromobacter denitrificans. The sequence goes on from NZ_BCTQ01000016.1 coordinate 19,169, forward strand.
GGTCGTGCGGATCCTCGCGGCGTTCCATCAGGCCGGCGGCGACCAGCTGGTCCAGCACCCGGACGAGGGAGGGGCCCTCGACGCCCAGGGCTTCGGCCAGCGCGCCCTGGCGGACGCCGTCTCCGAGGCGGCCGGCCAGGATGACGGGCCAGGCCGTGGCCTGGGAAAGGCCGTAGTCGGCCAGCGCCTTGTCGGCGGCGCCGCGATAGGCGCGCGACAGGACCATCAGGTTGGCGGTGGTGGCCATGAGACGGGAGTCGGAAGGAGTATTCATGGAATAGATTGTATCCTATCTATTAGCTTACTATTAATTGAAAATGGCGAATATCTCCATAGATTCTCTCAATCGGGAAAATAGGGAACGGCCTTTCCATGGATGGAAAACCGGGGGCGGAAGAAGGGGGGCGCGCGCCGGGCGGGGCCGCGCGCGTGGCGTCCGGGGCGGCTCCGGGGACGGAGCCGGCCGCGGTCAGCCGTTGCAGTCAGCCCAGCAGTTGGGCGTTTCGTACAGGCGCACGCGGGTCAGGCGCAGTTCGGCGCCATAGTGGCCGTGATAGTGGGGCGCGAGGGTGTCGAAGACGATGGCCGCCAGGTTTTCCGCCGTGGGGATGCGGTCCAGCACCACGGTCTTGTGGTCGGGCAGCGTGTCCAGGAAGGCGCGCACGGCGGCGTCGCCCTCGTAGACCAGGAAGGCGTGGTCCCAGACGTCGACGATGTGCGTCTTGGCGATCTGCTTGATCTCGGAGAAGTCCATCAACATGCCGTTGTCGGACTCGCCGGGCGCCTGCACCACGTCGCCGGTCAGGGTGATTTCCAGCACGTAGCGGTGGCCGTGCAGGTTGCGGCACTGGCTGCGGTGGTCGGGAATGCGGTGGCCGGCGTCGAACTCCAGCCTGCGGGTCACGGAAATCATGGCGCGCTCCGCAGGGGGCGGGGGTGAATCATGGAATGCCTATGTATTTGTGGGTTTGCAGGCTGAGCCGCCATTGCGGGTGCTGCATGCAGTACTGGACGGCCTGCTCGGTATTGGCCGCGCGCGCGGGGCCGTCCATGGGTTGCAGGAAGAAGTGGTCGAAGTCCAGGTGGGCGAACGCCTCCGGCAGCGCGTTGGCCTGCGGGTAGACGAGCTTGAGCTCGTCGCCGCGTTCCAGCACGACGGGCGCGGTGCCCTTGGGGCTGACGCAGATCCAGTCGATGCCGGCGGGCGGCTTGATGGTGCCGTTGGTTTCGATGGCCACGGTGAAGCCGCGGGCGTGGATGGCCGTGAGCAGGGGCGCGTCCAGCTGCAGCAGGGGTTCGCCGCCGGTGAAGACCACGTAGCGGTCGTCGGCGCCGGGGCCCCAGCATGCGGCGATGGCGTCGGCCAGCAGCTCGGGCGTGGCGAACTTGCCGCCGCCCTCGCCATCGGTGCCGACGAAGTCGGTGTCGCAGAAGGTACAGGCGGCGCTGGCGCGGTCGCTTTCGCGGCCCGTCCAGAGGTTGCAGCCGGCGAACCGGCAGAATACCGCCGCGCGGCCGGCATGGGCGCCTTCGCCCTGCAGCGTCTTGAAGATTTCTTTGGCGGAATAGGTCATGGGTAGTGCTGGCGGCCGGAGGGCGGACGCCGGAAAAATCGGGCAAAGCGCGCTATTTTACTTGGCGCGGGGCATCGGGCGATAGCGCCATCGGGTAACCGGCGGCCGGCCGCCCGACAGCGCGCCGCGGCGACGGCGCGCCAGGCTCGGCTCCCTCTATACTTCCGCCCTATGTTTCACGTCCAAGATTCCCTCTACCTGGATGAACGCGAACTGACGTTCACCATGATCCGCGCCCAGGGCGCGGGCGGCCAGAACGTCAACAAGGTGTCCAGCGCCGTGCACCTGCGGTTCGACGTGAAGGCGTCCAGCCTGCCGCCCGAGATCCAGGACGCGCTGTGCGCCCTGAGCGACCACCGCGTCTCGAAGGACGGGGTCATCGTCATCAAGTCGCAATCGTTCCGCAGCCAGGAGAAGAACCGCGCCGAGGCCATCGAGCGCCTGCTCGCCATGGTGCGGTCGGTGGCGCGGCCCGACAAGCCGCGCCAGGCCACGCGGCCGACGCGGGCCTCGCAGCGCCGGCGCGTCCAGCGCAAGGTGCGGCACGGCGAAATCAAGCGCCTGCGCGGCCGGGTCGAAGGAGACTGACCGTGGCCGACGCGCGGCGGCGTTACCTGTACACGTTGGGCCTGCTGTTCGCCGTGGTCTGGGTGGCGCTGGCCATCGCGCCGCACGACCGCGCGGACTGGGCGCTGGAGAACGCGCTGGTGCTGGCCTTCGGCGCGGCGCTGCTGATCACGCGCCGCTGGTTCGTGTTTTCGCGCGTGTCCTACACGCTGATCTTCCTGTACCTTTGCCTGCACGCCATCGGCGCGCACTACACGTACTCGCTGGTGCCCTACGACGAGTGGTGGCGGGCCCTGACGGGCCATGGCTTCAACGCCATGGTAGGCTGGGAACGCAACAACTTCGATCGCGTGGTGCATTTTTCCTACGGGCTGCTGCTGGCCTATCCCATCCGCGAGATTTTCCTGCGCGTGGTCGAGGTGCGCGGCTTCTGGGCGTACTTCCTGCCCATGGACGTCACCCTGTCGACCTCGGCGCTCTACGAGCTGCTGGAATGGGGCGCCGCGGCCACCGTGGGCGGCGACTTGGGCGCGGCCTACCTGGGCACGCAGGGCGATATCTGGGACGCGCAGAAAGACATGGCGCTGGCGGCCGCCGGCGCGGTCATCGCCATGGCCGTTACGGCGCTGGTCAATTGGCGCGCCCGGCGGGACCTGGCGCGCGATTGGGCCGACAGCCTCAAGCCCCGGCGTCCGCCGCAGTCATAGCGCGGGCCGCCGCGGGGGCGGGTCCGCCGCCTGGGCCATGCGGCGCCGGAACAGGCCGGCCATGGTCGCGGCGGCCAGCGACAGCGGGGTGCCGCGAAGCGTCATGATGCCGATGCCCGCCACCGGCATGGGCACCTCCGGCCGGACCCGGCTCGCTTCGTCGCCGTACGGCTGCACATCCAGCATGCCGGCGGGGCAGAGGATGAGCGCGTCGCTTCGCGTCATCAGGTTCCACATCACGCCGAACGTGTCGCAGTCGATCACGCGGTCCGGCGCTTGCAGGCCGTTGGCGCGCAGGCCTCGCAGGAAGGCCTCGGTGTGGCTGCCGGCCGAGGCGTTGAGCAGCCATTCACAGCCCAGCAGATCTTCCCAGCGCGTGGCCCCGGCCAGGGGATGGCCGCGGCGGCAGGCGATCATGAATTCCAGCGGACGCAGGACTTCGAACTCGAACTCGGAGTCGCCGCTGCTGTCGGCCATGCGCGACGCCACGGCGAAATCCAGCGTGCCGTTGCGCAGCGCGGGCTGCACGGCGGGCAGCAGGCCTTCCGAAACCTTGATCTTGGCGGCGGGCATGCTGCGCCGGAAATCGCGCAGCACTTCGGGCAGCACGCTCAGCATCACCATGGGCGTCACGCCCACGGCCACCCGCGCCTGCGCGCCACTGAGCAGCTGGCGGATGTCCTGGCGGGCCAGCGTCAGCTGCGCCTGGGCCAGCCGCGCGCGCACCGTCAGGTGTTCGCCGCATTCGGTGAGGGCGATGCCCTTGGCGCTGCGGGTCAGCAGGGGCGCCTCCAGCTCGGCCTCCAGTTCCTTGATGGCCTTCGTCACGGCGGCCTGGCTCAGGTGCAGGCTGCGTGCCGCGGCCCGGATGCTGCGCAGTTCGGCCACCTTCAGCCAGGCGCGGAGATGATGGTCCTTCATACTGCTCCAGAGACAACTTTTGGTTGTCACCTTAACAAATAAATAGCCTTACATGCAGCGCCCACGATCTCTAAGCTTCACGACGACAAGGCCAGGTGCGATTCCCGAGTCTGGTTCCGTGTAGCGCTTCAGGAGAACGTCATGCCGATATTTCCACGTTGTGCCCGCCGGGCCTTGGCTCTGTGCCTGGCCCTGTTCGCCGCCGCCGGCGCGGCCCATGCCGAATGGCCTGAGCGGCCGATCAAGCTGATCGTGCCGTATGTGGCGGGGTCCGGTCCCGACGTCGTGCTGCGCCCGATCGCCGACGCCCTGGGGCGCGAACTGGGCCAGCCCGTGATCGTGGACAACCGGGGCGGGGCGGGCGGCATCGTCGGCACCCAGCAGCTGGCCGCCGCCGCGCCGGACGGCTACACCATCGGCTTCGGCAATCTGGTGACGCTGGCGATCAACAAAAGCATGTATTCCAAGCTGTCTTACGACCCGCAGCGCAGCCTGGCGCCGATCAGCCTGGCCATCAGCAATGCCCTCGTGCTCATCGCCCGCAACGACTTCCCGGCGGGCAACGTGCAGGAACTGGTCGAATACGCCCGCAAGCACCCGGGCAAGGTCAGCGTGGGTTCGCTCGGCGTGGGATCCAGCGCCCACCTGGCCGGCGAGATGCTCAAGAGCGAGACGGGCACCGTCATGCTGCACGTTCCCTACAAGAGCGGCCAGCAGGCCGTGGGCGACATCGCCGGCGGGCAGCTCGACGTGATGATCGATAACGTCGCCGGGGTGTTGCCTTTCATCCGCTCGGGCCAGGTCAAGGTGCTGGGCGCGACCAGCCTGGCGCGCGTGCCCGTGCTGCCGGACGTGCCGACCGTGGATGAGTCCGCGGTGCGGGGATTCGAAGTGGTTTCCTGGGGAGGCATCGTCGCGCCCGCGGGCACGCCCAGGCCCGTGATCGACCGGCTCAACGCCGCGGTGGCGAAGGCCTTGCGGGATCCGGCGGTCCTGAAGCTCAACGAGACGCTCTCGGTCGACGCGACGCCGTCCACGCCCGAGCAGTTCGCCAGCCTCATCGCCAGCGAAATCCCGCGCTGGGGCGCGATGGTGCGGCGCTCCGGCGCCTCGGCCGACTGACCGCCTACGCAGCAATGGGAGCCATCATGACGAACGACCTCTGGCGCTGGAGCGCCCTCGACCTCGCGCAAGCCATCCGGCACCGGGAGGTTTCCAGCCGGGATGCGGTGCAGAGCTGCCTGGAGCGGGCCCGGCGGCTCAATCCCGTGTTCAACCCGCTCACGGAAATCTACGCCGAGCAGGCCTTGCGGGCGGCCGATGCCGCCGACGCCGCCGTCCGCGACGGCCGCGCGCCGGGCCTCCTCCACGGCGTGCCCGTGACGATCAAGGCCAACGCCGACCTGGCCGGAACGGCCACCACCAATGGCGTCGTCGCCTACCGGGATCTCATCGCCCGCGAGAACAACCCGGCCGTCGACAACTGGATCAAGGCCGGCGCCATCGTGATCGGCCGCACGAACGTGCCGGCCTTCTCGTGGCGCTGGTTCAGCGACAACGATCTGCACGGCCGCACGCTCAATCCGTTCGATGCGGCGCGCACGCCGGGCGGCTCCAGCGGCGGCGCGGCCGTTGCCGCCGCATTGGGCCTGGGGCCGCTGGCGCACGGCAGCGACCAGGGCGGATCGATCCGCTACCCGGCCTATGCCTGCGGCGTCGCGGGCTTGCGGCCGTCGCAAGGGCGAGTGCCCGGGTACAACGCCAGCCAGCGATCGGAGCGGCCGGTGGTGTCGCAGCTGGCCGCGACCCAGGGCCCGCTGGGCCGGACGATCGCCGACCTGAGGCTCGGATTGGCGGCGATGTCGCCCGGCGATAGCCGCGATCCCTGGTGGGTGCCGGCGCCGCTGGAATGGCGCGAGCCCGGCGAAAGCCGGCGCGTTGCGCTGTTCCGGGGCACGGCGGCGTTCCGGCCCGACCCCGCGGTATCGGCCGCGTTGGAGCAAGCCGCCGCCTGGCTGGAGGACGCCGGCTACCACGTCGAAGAAGCGGAGCCGCCCCGGTTCGGCGAGGCGGCCGGCCTGTGGCTCGACGTCCTGATGAACGAGGCGGCCGGCTCCATGGGGCGCGAGATCGAACGCGCCGGCGACCCGGCGATCCAGCGCGCCTACCGCAGCATGCTGGCGAGGGTGCGGGACCTGGACAGGGACGCCTTCGTCGAAGCCATGGCGATGCGCACCACGATCCTGAGGGAGTGGGGCGAGTTCTTCGAGCGCTTTCCGGTGCTGCTTATGCCGGTGTCGTTCGAGCGCCCGTTCCCGGTGGACCTGGACCAGCAGGGCGACGAGGCCATGGAGCGTTTGCTCCGGGCCCAGAGCCCGCTGGTCTCGACCGCGATCCTCGGCCTGCCGGGCCTGTCGGTGCCGGTGGGGATGGCCGACGGCGTGCCGATGGGCGTGCAACTGGTGGCGGGCCGGTTCCGGGAAGACCGCTGCCTCGCCGCGGGCGAGGCGATCGAGGCGCGCGCCGCGTGGTCCGTGCTGGACCACTGCCCCGCCTGATCGCAGCCGTTTCCCCGGGGGATCGGTCCGGCCGTTTCAGGCCGATAGCCCTGGAGGCGGCAGGGGCATGACTATATATCGTATAGTTCCGATATATGATTCGGTAAATTGCGATATATCAATATGACTGCCCCCACTTCCAACCCCGATCCCGCCGCCGCGCCGCCCGGCATCGACGCCGACGCCATCCTCAAGGCGCTGGCCAATCCGGTGCGGCGCGACATCCTCGCGTGGCTGAAGACGCCGCAAGCGTACTTCGAGGAGCGCCCGGGCCATACCTTCGAGCACGGGGTATGCGCGGGCCACATCGACAGCCGCTGCGGCCTGTCCCAGTCCACCGTGTCCACGCACCTGGCCGTCTTGCAGCGCGCGGGCCTGATCACGTCCACGAAAGTGGGGCAGTGGATATTTTTCCGTCGCAACGAACCCGTGATCGCCGCCTTTCTGCGGCAACTCAACCAGGATATGTAGCGCTCCGCTACCACGGGCCCCGCCTGCGGGGCCGAGGATTTCGCATGAACCAGCTATTCGAACCCCTGCGCGTCGGCGACCTGACGCTTCCCAACCGCATCATCATGGCGCCCCTGACGCGCATGCACGCCGACCCGGGCCGCGTGCCCAACGACCTGATGGTCGAGTACTACACGCAGCGCGCCGGCGCCGGCCTGATCCTGACCGAGGCCACGGCCGTGACGCCGCAAGGCGTGGGCTACGCGGACACCCCGGGGCTGTGGACGCCCGAGCAGGTCAAGGGCTGGCGCAAGGTCACGTCGGCGGTGCATGCCGCCGGCGGCCGGATCGTGGCGCAGCTGTGGCACGTGGGCCGCATTTCCGATCCCATGTTCCTGGACGGCGAGCTGCCCGTGGCGCCCAGCGCCATCGCGGCCGAAGGCCACGTCAGCCACGTGCGTCCGCAGCGCGCCTACGTGACGCCGCGGGCGCTGGAAACCGCCGAGTTGCCGGGCGTGGTCGAGGCCTATCGCCACGGCGCCCGGATGGCGATGGAAGCCGGGTTCGACGGCGTGGAAGTGCATGCCGCCAACGGCTACCTGCTGGACCAGTTCCTGCAGGACAGCACCAACCTGCGCACCGACGCCTACGGCGGGCCGGTGGAGAATCGCGCGCGCCTGCTGCTGGAAGCGGTGGACGCCTGCGTATCGGTGTGGGGCGCGGGCCGGGTGGGCGTGCATCTGTCGCCGCGCGGCGAGATCCACAGCATGGGCGATTCCGACCCCGCCGCCACGTTCGGCTACGTGGCCCGCGAACTGGGCAAGCGCGGCATCGCGTTCCTGTGCGTGCGCGAGCACGAAGCCGCCGACAGCCTCGGCCCGGCGCTCAAGGCGGCGTTCGGCGGCGTCTATATCGGCAATGAAGGCTATACGCGGGAATCCGCCGAGGCCGCCATCGCGGCGGGCCGGGTCGATGCCGTGGCTTTCGGCGTCCAGTACATCGCCAACCCCGACCTGGCGCGGCGCTTCGCGCTCAAGGCGCCGCTGAACCGGCCCAATCCGGCCACGTTCTACGCGCCCGGCCCCGGCGGTTATACGGACTATCCGGCGCTGCCGGCCTGACGCGGGTTGCGCCGGACCCGCATGTGCCCGGCGGGCGTCAGAAGGCGGCGCGCATCGGATAGGTGAACAGCGCGAAGTGCGCCGCGTTCAGGCCCAGGTGCGCCAGCACGGCCGCGGCCAGGCCGCCATGGCGGTAGGCCCAGCCATAGGCCGCGCCCGCCAGCCCGGCCAGCAGCATCCATTGCCAGCCGCCGGCGTAATGCGCCAGCCCGAACGCCAGGGCCGCCACGGCCAGCGCCGCCTGGCCGCCCCAGGCGCGGTCGCGCCACAGGAGGCTCAGGCGCTCTTGCAGATAGCCGCGGAACAGCGCTTCCTCGGCCAGCGTGACCAGCAGCGCGTTATTGAGCAGCCAGATCGGGCCCGCGGCCGGCCATTTGGGCGCCCAGTCCACCACGCCCAGCGCCAGCGCGCTGCCCAGGCAGACGGCCGCCGCCGCGGCCCACGCCAGCAGGGCCGCCCGCAGCGTGGCGCGCGGGTCCCGGCCGGCCATGGGCGGGGCCAGCGCCAGCACCACCCAGAACGCCACCAGGGGCTTGTCCAGGTTCAGGTGCATGCCGAAGGGCGCGGCGCCGGGGCTGAGCGGCGCGGGGTCTATCACCCGCAGATTGTGAAAACCCGGCAGCAGATGCAGGAACAGCAGCGCGGCCAGCGCCAGGAACAGCGCATGCCCCGCGGCGCGTGTCGCAGGCGTGGCGTTTCGCAGCAGCACCGCCGCCAGGATCAGCAGCGCGGGCCAGGCCAGCGCCGCCGGATCGAGCGTGCCGTCGGCCCAGGCCCAGCCGTAGGCGGCCGCCAGCGGCGCCAGGGCCCAGCGCCGCGTCGCGGGCGGCCAGAGCAGGGCGGCGGCTACGAACAGGAAGGACCAGGGGCTGAGCAGGGGCACGGGGCGCGGCGGCGAAAAGCGATGAGTGTAAGCGCGGCGCGGCCGCTTGCGGTATCGTGCCTGGGCGCATACCTGGGAGTCGCACCATGAAGACGATCGCGTGGTTGATGCTGGCGGCGGCCTTGCTGCCTTTCGTGTCGACGCTCATCGCCAAGGCCGGAGGCCGGCAATACGACAATAACGATCCGCGCGCCTGGCTGGCGCGACAGGAAGGCTGGCGCGCCCGCGCGAACGCGGCGCAGATCAACACCTTCGAGGCGCTGCCGTTCTTCTACGGCGCGGTGCTGTTCGCGCTCTACAACCAGGCGCCCGCCGCGCACGTGGCCACCTTGATGGCCTGCTGGCTGGGCGTGCGCCTGGGCTATCTGGCGATGTACCTGGCGGGCTGGGGCGCGCTGCGCTCGCTGGTCTGGGCGATCGGCGTGGGCTTCGTGATCGCCATCCTGTTCTCGGGCGTCTAGGGCCTGTTGCCCCTGAAAGAGGCCCGGGCTACTTCCATTCGAACACGGCGCGCGCGGTGGCGCCGTTCTGCACCGAGACTTCGCGCTCCTGCGCGGTGCCATTGTAGGTGGCCGAGACCTTGTAGCGGCCCGCCGGCAGCTTCACCAGCATGTAGGGGCCTTCGGCCGTGGTCTGCAGGACCGGCTTGCCGTGCGCGTCCTGGATCGAGACGTTGACGTTGGCGACGTAATCCGCGTTGCCGTCGCGCTGCGCCGCGAAGGTCAGGGCCAGCGGGTAGTCCTTGGCGGCGGCCTTCATGGCCTCGGACTCGTCCAGGCCGATGCCGCCGCTGACGTATTCCACGGCGCCCTGGTGCTGCACCGCCGGCAGGCCGGCCTGCACCGTCGACAGGACGCCGGCGAAGGCCATGCTGCCCACGGCCATCGCGGCGGCCATGGTGCAGCGTTCGATACGCTTGTTCATTAGGTTCTCCTTGATGGGATGGCCGGCGCCGCTGCGCGCCGGCCGCGGCCATATGCCGCGCCACTGAGGGGTGACAGGAAATTCGACCCTCGCCAGCGCCCGGAGTTCGCGCCGCGGCGCCTTCGATGTCAACCGATTGTTTCCGCGGCCCGGGGGAGGGGATCGCCGCCGCCGGCCGCGCGCCAGGAGAACGTCAGCCGGCTTTCACCGCTGATCGAGCCGTCGGGCGCGAAGCGCCTTTCATCCAGCTGTCCGGCGCCGCCGTCGCGCAGCGCCAGCACGCTGGAGCTGCGGGTGCCATAGTTCGGACTGACGATGAAGGGGCTGCTCAATAGCCTTTCGCGATCCAGCGGCAGGCCGGTGGCGGGCAGGTCGGCGTCGTCGGCGGGCGCTCGGTCGGCCAGGGCGGCCATGAGCGCGGGCAGGTCGGGCTGCAGGCCGGCATGCAGGACGGCCGTGAAGGCGGCTTTGGTGCGCGCCAGCTTGGGCCAGGGCGTGTCGAGCAAGTGATTGGACAGGGCGTAGACGCCGGGCGCGAGCGCGCGCGGCCCGCCGTCGCGGTTGCTGAGATACCAGGCTTCCCGCGTGTCGCCCACGATCAGGTTGAAGCCGTTGTAGGCCTGGCCGGCCTCGTGCACGCGGGCGAGATAGGCGGCGGGCGTGTCGTCGCCGCGCAGAAAGTCTTCCACCAGCGCGCCGCGGGACGGGGCCGGGTCCAGCACTTTGCCCGGTTCGCGGAAGTTCGTCACCAGCGCATAGCGGCCCTGGACGGTGGCGCCCATCCAGGTGCCGCCGGCGCGGCCATCGCGTCCCGCGTAGATGCCCGGCGCGTCCGGCCATCGTTGGGCGGGCAGCGTGGGCCTTTCGTGGAATTCATCGCGGTTGGCGGCGATCAGGACGGGGATGCCCGGCAGGGCGTGCAGGGCCAGTACGGCAAGACACATGGTTCAGACCTGGTTGGCGGGTTGATCGGGGGTGGCGCGGCCCGGCGCGGCCGCGAAATCCGGGCCGGCCAGCGTCGCGCGCAGGGTTTCTATCTGGGCGGCCACGTCGCGCAGCGCGGGCGAGGGCGAAGTGACGGCGGCCGAGGGCATCGGCGCGCCCTGGGCGACGGCGGCGCTCATCTCGTGCAGGCAGGCGGCCAGCTGGCCCAGCTGCGCGGCCGTGGGCGGGGCCTGGCCGTCGGGCGCGGACCAGGCGGTGTCGGAGATTGCGTTGGCCACGCGTTCCAGGGCCACTTCGACCGGCCACCAGGCCAGCGCGCGGCGGCTGACCAGCCGGGGCTCGGACAGGCCGCGCTGCAGCGCGACGCGCAGGTCGGACAGGCGCGCGTAGGCGCTGGCGCGCAGATCGTGCCGGCTGGCGGGGTCGGCCTGGAATACCGTGTTCAGGTAGGCGGCCAGCGTCGCCATGGCGGCGGAGACGGCGTTGTCGAGGTTGTTGCGCTCGATCCGGATCCAGGGCAGGTAGCCGACCAGCAGCACGATGGACGCGGCCACGCCCACGTCGATCAGGCGCGCCAGCGCGATCGGCCAGCTGCCGGGCTGCAAGGCGCCGATCAGCAGCATGAGGATGGGCAGCAGGATGGCCGAGAACAGGCCGTAGTTGCGCCGTATGGACCAGGGCAGCAAGGAAGCCAGCGCGGCCACCGTGAGCAGGCTGACGATGCCGTTGCGGTCCAGCGCCAGCACCGTCGCGCTGATGGCCACGCCGATCACGCTGCCCGCGCAGCTTTGCAGCGCCCGCGCGAAGACCGAGCCGAAGTTGGGCTTGAAGACCACCACGACGATGAGCGGCACCCAATAGGAACGCGGCAGCGACGCCGCGTGCGCCACCACTTCCGCGGCGATCAGGCACAGCCCCAGCCGGATCAGGTAGCGCAGCGTCGTCGGTCCGGGGCGGTAGGTGCGCGCCAGCACCCGCCAGGGCGTGCGCGGCCGGGCCGGGGGCAGGCCGGCGAAAGCGTCGGCCTCGGTCAGCTTGCCGCCGTCCAGCAACTGCTGCACCTGCGTCAGCGCGTCGGCCAGCTGCGGCATGCCGGCGCGCTGCAAGGCGGCGATGTCCTCGCGCGGATCCGGCACGGCATCGTTCTCGACCCGGTCGGCCAGCCGGTTCATCACGCGCGCGCAGTCCGGCGGCAGCACGCGGCCGGCGCGGGCCAGCGCCAGCGCGGCGTTGGTCAGCGGCGTGCAGGCCTGCAACTGGGCGGCCAGGCGGGCCAGCCGCGGCGAGGGGCCGGCCGCGCGGCCGCGCGCCGCCAGCACGGTGTCGTAGGCGGTGGTCATGGCCGCTTCCATGTCGCGCCGGGCGGCCATCGTCCGCGAGGTGCCGATGGCCGCGAACATCGCCGCCAGCTTGCGGTAGGCCATCGCCACCGCCGCGCGCTCCGGGGCGATGGGATTGACCACCCAGCCCGACAGGGTCAGGGCCAGGCCGAACAGGCCGCCCGCGCCCACCAGCACCGAAGGCAGCCAGGGCGGCAGCGTGGAGGTGAGGCTCGCGCCCACGATCACGTAGACGGCGAATTGCAGCGTGGCCACCGCGGCGATGTTGTTGAAGGTGCCGACCAGGCTGGCCGCCAGCACCAGCACGGTCATGGCGCCGGCGGTCCAGAGGCCGTGGCCGGAGATCAGGTTGCCCAGCAAGTAGCCCAGCGCGCCGCCGAACACGGTGGAGCCGATGGACAGCGCGCGGTTGCGGTAGGGGCCGCCGTTGTCGCCGGTAATGGCGGGCAGCGCGCCCAGCGATACCAGGGCGGCCGCCGCGCTCTGGTCCAGCGCCAGGCCGGCGGCGGCGGGCAGGCCGATGGCCAGGGCGGCGCGCAGCGCCACCCAGCGGCTGACCGGCGAGGGCTCCATGTGCGCCAGGCTCATCAGCCAGCGCATGTTGGAGCTGCGCGCGCCGCGGCTCATCGAGGGGCGGGACACGATGGCCTCATGGCGGCACGGCGGCTCAGGCCTTGATCAGCGGCGCCTCGTCGGGCGCCGCCAACCGGAAATAATCCTCCGTATTGAGGAGGATGGAAGCATCCAGGCGGCCGGCGTTGAACACGATTTCGCCGTGGCGTTCCCGGAGGCTGGGATCCACCAGCAAGTGCAGTTCCGGATTGAAGCTGAAGGGAGGGATGGCGCCGATCTCGCAGCCGGTGAGTTCGCGCGCCAGGTCCTGCGACGCCAGCGACGCCTTCTTGCCGCCGGCCGCGCGGGCGATGGCGTCCAGGTCGGCCTGCTTGTCGGCCGGGAAGACGGCCAGCACGTTCTTGCGCAGGTTGGACGACACCTTGACCCGGCACACCAGCGCCTTGGCGCCCTGGCTGACCTCGGTGCCGCGGATGGCCGCCACTTCGACGGACCGGCCGGCAGCCGGATGTTCGATCAGGCGGTAGCGGGCCTGGTTCTGGGCAAGCAGGGCTTGCAGGCGTTCAAAGACTTCCATGTCGGGCGCGGGCGGTGGGCGATCGGGCCGGCGCCGGGAGTCGACGCCGTACGCCGCATGATACGCCGGCCGGGAGCCATGCAGGCCCTAGATGTCTCCGGTGAAGGCGTAGCCCCAGCCCCACACGGTGCGGATCGGCAGTTCCACGCTCAGGTCCTGCGCCTTGCGCCGCAGGCGACTCACCACCACGTCGGTGCGGCGCATCGAGTCGCGGGCGCCCTGGGCTTCCAGGCCGGGCGAATCGCCGCGCGGCAGGCGCTTGTCGGGGCTGGCCGTGAGCTTGAGCAGGAACTCGCGTTCGGCCTGGGTCAGCGACAAGCGCGCGCCTTGCGGGCTGACCAGCGTCCAGGCGGCATCCTGGAATTGCCACTTGCCCGCGGCGTCGGCGGAGGGCGCCGCGGGGGGGCGCGGCTCGGGCTCGGCGGACGGCCGGCGGCCCGCGGCGGGCACGCGCCGCACCAGCGCCTGCAGCGCCGCCGCGATCTCGGGCGTGCCCACGTCGGCCTGGAAGCAGGCGTCGGCACCGCAATGCAGGCCCAGGATGCGGTTTTCGGGGGAATCGAAATTGGAGATGGCGATGATGCCGGCGGTGGTATCCATGGCTCGCAGGCCGGCCACGGCCATGCAGAGATCGGAGAGCTCGGCTTCCATCACCAGCAAGGGGGTGCGGCGCGCCTGGAACAGGCGGAACAGGCCGTTGGAGTCTTCGCAGGGGCGCGGCGAGAAGCCCATTCCGGCCAGCGCGCCGCTACGGCGCTTGCGTTGACCGGCATCGGGCGAGAAGACGATCAAGTCGAGGAGGTCATTCATGAATCGTTGTGATCTGTGCAGCATAAGCTTCTGCATGATGCAACGGATCCAGCGGTTTCCTAAACCTCGCTCAACACTACTTTCCGGCCCGAATTCTCGGACATGCGCGCGCCGCGGGCGCCGGGCGCACCGTTGTGGTGCGCGACCGGCGTTTCAAGGGGCGCCTGCTTCGTTCCACCAGCCGCCGCCCAGCGCCTGCAGCAGCGCCGCGGTGTCGGCGTAGCGCGCCGCGTCGGCCTCGGCGCGCGCCAGGCGCGTCTGCAACTGTTGGCGCTGGCTGTCCAGCAGGCTCAAGTGGCTGATGCCGCCGGCGCGATACCGGCCTTGCGCGATCCGCTCGGCTTCGTCGGCGCGGCGCCGGGCGTCGTCCTGCGCGAGATAGGCCTCGCCGTCGGTCTGCAGGGCGCGCAAGGCGTCGGCCACCTGGCGGAAGCCGTCCAGCACGGTCTGGCGGTAGGCCGCCGCCGCCGCGTCGTACGCGGCTTGCGCGGAGCGCTGCCGGGCGCGCAGTTCGCCGCCGTGGAACAGCGGCTGCGCGAGGCCCAGGCCGAGGTTCCAGACGTTCACGCCGTTGGACAGGTCGCCGGCGCGGGTGCGTTGCGAGCCGAAGCTGGCGGTCAGCGTGAACTGCGGATAGAGATTGGCGGTGGCCACGCCCACGTCGGCCGAGGCCCGGTGCCACAGCGCCTCGGCGGCCAGCACGTCGGGCCGCTGGCGCGTGAGCGCCGACGGCACGCCGGTGGGCACGTCCGGTGGCAGGGTCAGGTCCGCCAGCCGCAGCGGAGGCTGGCGCAAGTCCGCGGGCGGCAGCCCGAGATAGGTGGCCAGCTGGTGCGTGACCTGCGCCAGCTGGTAATCCAGCGGCGGCAGCGTGGCCCGCGTCTGCGCCACGAGCAGCTCCTGGTTGCTCAGGTCGGCCTGCGACACGCCGCCGGCGTCCAGGCGCTGGCGCATGATGTCCCGCTGCCGCATTTGGGCCGCGAGCAGCTCGCGGGTGACGTCCCGCCGCTCGCTCAGGTCGGCCTGGCGGATCGCGGCGGTGACCACGTTGGCGGCCAGCGACATGCGCGCGGCCTGCAGTTCGTGGCGCTGGTAATCCACCTGGGCGCCCAGTCCTTCCAGGGCGCGGCGGTTGGCGCCGAACACGTCCAGCGTGTAGGACACGTCGATGGAAGCGTTGTAGAGCGTGAAGGGCGCGGGCTGTTCCGCCACCGGCACGCCGAAGGCCGAAGGGTCCACCTTCTGCCGCGCCACGGACAGGTTGCCGTCCACGGAGGGCAGCAGGCGTCCGCCGGTCTCGGCGTTCAGGTCTTCGGCGGCTTGGCGCAGGCGGGCGCGCGCCTCGTCCAGCGTCGGGCTGGCCGCCAGCGCCTGGCGCACCAGGGCGTCCAGCGCCTCGGACTGGAACAGCCGCCACCATTGGGCGGGGATGTCGGCGCCCGCGGCCAGCTGCTGGCCGGCATCGGCCGCCGGCGCGGCGCCGGGCGCCACGTAGGCGTCCACGGCGGGCGCCGCGGGGGACCGGAAATCCGGCCCCACCGCGCAGCCCGCGAGCAGCAGGCTCAGGGCCAGCGCGGCCAGGCCGCGCGGCGCGAGGTCGGAGGGGAAGGGCGGAGGCAGGGAGCGGGACATGGCGGCTCAATCCAGGGTGCGGCGGTAGAACTTCACGGCGGCGGTCATGACGACCACGGTGAACAGCAACAGCGGCCAGATGCTGGGCCAGAGATCCCACCAGCCGTTGCCCTTGAGCAGGATCCCGCGGATCAGCCGGTTGAAGTGCGTCAGCGGCAGCAGGTTGCCCAGGTATTGCGCCCAGACGGGCATGCCCAGGAACGGGAACATGAATCCCGACAGCAGGATGTTGGGCAGGAAATAGAACATGGTCAGCTGCATGGCCTGCAGCTGGTTGCGGGCCAGCGACGACAGCGTGATGCCCACCGTCAGGTTGGCCGCGATGAACAGCAGCGCGGCCAGGTACACGCTGAGCAGCGATCCCTGGAACGGCACGTGGAAGACGAACCGGGCGGCCAGCAGGATGATGCTGGCCTGGATCAGGCCGATCGCGATATAGGGCACGATCTTGCCGGTCATCACCTCGACGGGCCGCACCGGCATCGCCAGCAGGTTTTCCATCGTGCCGCGCTCGCGTTCGCGCGTCATCGCCAGGCCGGTCATCATCACCAGCGTCATCGTCAGGATCACGCCCATCAGGCCCGGCACGGTGTTGTACTGCGAGATCTGTTCTTCGTTGTAGAGCCGGTGCACGCGCACCTCGAAGGGCGGCTGGCCGCCGGCCAGGCCGGCCAGCGGCCCGGTCAGGTCCTTGTCGGCCACGGCCTGGGTCAGCTGGGTGGCCGCGCCGATGGCCAGGCCGGTGGCCATGGGGTCGGTCGCGTCGGCCTCCAGCAGCAGCGCCGGGCGTTCGCCGCGCAGCAGGCTTCGGCTGAAGTCCGGCGGAATGGTCAGCACGAACAGCACGCGGCCCTGCGCCAGCGCTGCGCGTCCGGCCTCTTCGTTGTCCAGCTC
This sequence comes from Achromobacter denitrificans NBRC 15125, assembly GCF_001571365.1. Lineage (GTDB taxonomy): Bacteria > Pseudomonadota > Gammaproteobacteria > Burkholderiales > Burkholderiaceae_B > Achromobacter > Achromobacter denitrificans. The sequence continues at coordinate 35,645 of NZ_BCTQ01000016.1, forward strand.
CTCGGTGACGTGGAAGTAATCCGACGATTTCATCGCCGCGACGAAGCTGCGCGTGAAAGGACTGTGGTCCGCCGCGATGATGGCGGTGGGCATCTGCTTGGGATCGGTGTTGATGGCGTAGCCGAACAGCGCCAGCTGCATGATGGGCATGCCCACGATCATGCCGAAGGTGATGCGGTCGCGGCGCAGCTGCAGGAACTCCTTGAGCACCATGCTCCACCAGCGGGACCAGGAAAAGCCTTGCAGGCGGCGGATCATGGCGGGCTCGCGTAGTTGTCGGTGGAGCGGTTCATCAGGTAGATAAAGACGTCTTCCAGGCTGGTGTCGATGCGCTCCAGGCTCAGGTCCTGCCCGGCGATGGCGTCGTGCAGGGTGCGTTCCAGCAGCGCGGCGTCGCGGCCGCTGATGTGCAGCGCGGAACCGAAGGCCACCGTCTGGTCCACGCCGGGCGCGCCGCGCAGGCGCTGCGCCAGGGGCACCAGGTTGTGGCCGCGGATGGCCCAGGTGGTCAGCCCCTGTTCGGCGATCACGTCGTCGGCCGTGCCCTGCGTGAGCAGCCGCCCGTAGGACAGGTAGGCCAGCTTGTGGCAGCGTTCGGCCTCGTCCATGTAGTGCGTGCTGACCAGGACCGAGATGCCGCGCGCGGCCAGCTCGTGCAGCTGCTCCCAGAAGTCGCGGCGCGCGGTCGGATCGACCCCGGCGGTGGGCTCGTCCAGCAGCAGCAGACGCGGCTCGTGCAGCAGGCAGGCGGCCAGCGCCAGCCGCTGCTTCCAGCCGCCGGACAGGGAGCCGGTCAGCTGCGCCGCGCGGCTCTGCAAGCCCAGCCCCTCCAGGGCCCGGTCCACCGTCTCGCGGCGCCGGGGCATGCCGTACATGCGCGCCACGAAGTCCAGGTTCTCGCGGATGGTCAGGTCGTCCCAGTACGAGAACTTCTGCGTCATGTAGCCGACGTGCCGCTTGATCTGCTCGCTGTCGCGCAGGATGTCGTAGCCCATGCAGGTGCCGCTGCCCGAATCGGGCGTCAGCAGCCCGCACATCAGCCGGATGCAGGTGGTCTTGCCGCTGCCGTTGGGGCCCAGGAAGCCGAAGATCTCGCCTTCGCGCACTTGCAGCGACACGTCGTTGACGACCTGCTTGTCGCCGAAGCGCTTGGTCAGGCCGCGCACGTCGATCACGTAGCCGCCGGCCGCGTCCCGGGGAGCGGGGGCCGCGCTCATTGCAGCGCCGCTTCGAGGGGTTGCCCGGGATGCAGGCGCGGCGCGGCTTCGGGCGTCGGCCGGGCCTGGATCATGTAGACCAGCTTGCTGCGGCTTTCCCGGCTGTAGATGACGGGCGGCGTGTATTCGGCCTGGGTCGAGATGTAGTCGATGCGCACGGGGATGGGGTCGCCGCAGCTGTCGCAGCGCACCATGAGCTGCTGGCCCATCTTCAGGCTGCCCAGGGCCGTCTCGGGCACGAACAGGCGCACCTTGATGTTGCCCGGCGGCAGCAGGCTGACCACGGGGCTGCCCGCCGGCACCCATTCGCCCTCGCGGTACAGCGTATCGAACACCAGCGCCGCGGCGGGCGCGGCCTGGCGCTTCTGCGACAGGGTCCAGTCCGCCTGCGCCAGCGCCGCCCGGGCGGCCTCGACCTGCGCGGCCTGGGCCAGCCGCTGGTCGTCGCGGCCGGGCAGCGCGGCCACGTCCAGCTGGGCCTTCAGCTCGCGCACCCGCGCGGTGTCCGACTGGGCTTGTTCGCGGCTGTCGTCGAGCTGCGCCCGCGCGATGCCGCCGATGCGGAACTGCTCGGTGTCGCGCCGCAGTTGCGCGGCCGACCGCCGCGCGGCCGCCTCGGCCTGGGCCAACTGCGCTCGGGTGACGTCCACCTCGGCCGGACGCTTGCCGGTGGCGATGTCTTCCAACTGCGCGGCGGCGGCGGCCAATTGCGCGCCGGCCTGGTCGCGCGCGGCGGTTTCGCGTATGGCTTCCAGCGCGAACAGCGGGGCGCCGGCTTCGACCTGCTGGCCGCGCCGCACCGGCAGCTCGGCCAGCCGTCCGGCTTCGGAGGAAGCCACGTAGACGTACTCGCCTTCCGCGTAGCCCTGGAAGAACGCGGCGTTGTCGTTGCCGCAGCCGGCGAGCAGCAGCAGGGCCAGGGCCGGGACGGCGGGCAGGGGGCGGCGCAGGGCGGTAGGGATGCGCATGGTCAGCGTCCTGAAGGAGCGGAGGGCGGGGCGGGCGGGGAAAACAGGCCGCCCGTGAGCATGGCGATGGCGTGGGCCGCGATCGCCTCGGTGTCGATGGCCTGCGCCCGCGCATCGCCTTGCCACACGCGCCGCCACAGGGCGGAGGTGGCCAGGGGCAGCAGGGTCAGGCCCAGGATGGAAAGAAATACCAGGCGCGGCTCCACGCCGGGGGTGATGGCGCCCCGGCGCTGGCTGTCGGCGATCAGGCCGGCGAAGGCCTGCAGGCGGTCGGAGGGCAAGTGGCGCAGCACGCGTTCGCGCAGTTGGCCGCCTTCGTTGACCACTTCGTGCAGCCACAGGGCCGGCAGCCACGGCCGTTCGGCCGCGCACCGGACCAGTCGGCCGACGATTTCCGCGATGAAGGCGCGGGCCGCGGCGGCGGGATCCGGGGCGGGCGCGGCGTCTTGCTCCAGCGGCACGGGCGCCCAGACAAAGCCGATCACCGGCACGATCCGTTCCAGCACCACCGCGTCGATGAGTTGGTCGCGGCTCTTGAAGTAGTAATGCACCATCGCCGGCGTGACGCCGGCGCGTTGCGCGATGTGCGAGATGGTGGTGGCGGCCACGCCGCGCGCGGCGAACAGTTCGGTGGCGAGGTCCAGCAGCTGGCCGCGCACGGCGGCGTTGTCGGGGCGCGGCGGCCGGCCGGGCCGGCGGGAAGGGGGAGGCGGTACGGGGCACATGCGGCGTATGTTAATTAAATTATTAATTAATTAAAAGGGGGGCACGCGCCAGGGTTACACCACGGGGGCGCGGGCAACGATGGTGTAATGGGGCGGATCCCCCCTTCCTGCCGCCCGGGCGCTGCCCGCCAGGCCCGGACGGCTTTTCGCAGGAGACTGGAACTCATGTCGCAATCGTCTTCCATCAACCGCCGCATCGTGCTTGCCGCCCGTCCTCACGGCGAGCCCGCGGACAGCGATTTCCGCCTGGAAACCGGCGAGGTGCCGCAGCCGGGGCCGGGCCAGGTGCTGCTGCGCACCGTCTATCTCTCGCTGGATCCCTATATGCGCGGGCGCATGAGCGACGCGCCGTCCTACGCCGAACCCGTCAAGGTGGGCGAGCCCATGGTGGGCGGCACGGTCGCGCGCGTCGAAGCATCCAACAACCCCGCCTACCAGGCGGGCGATTGGGTGCTGGCGCAGTCCGGCTGGCAGGATTACGCGCTGTCGGACGGAACCGGCCTGCTGCACCTGGGGCCGGATCCCGAGCATCCTTCCTATTCGTTGGGCGTGCTGGGCATGCCCGGCTTCACCGGCTACATGGGCCTGCTGGACATCGGCCAGCCCAAGGCCGGCGAAACCGTGGTGGTGGCCGCCGCCAGCGGCGCCGTGGGCGCGGTGGTGGGGCAGATCGCCAAGATCCACGGCTGCCGGGTGGTGGGCATCGCCGGGGGCGCGGACAAATGCCGCTACGCGGTGGAGGAGCTGGGCTTCGACGAATGCCTGGACCACAAGGCGCCCGACCTGCCGGCCCGCCTGGCCCGGGCGGTGCCGCAAGGCATCGACGTGTATTTCGAGAACGTCGGCGGCGCCGTGTTCGACGCCGTGCTGCCGCTCTTGAATCCGCGCGCCCGGGTGCCGGTCTGCGGCCTGATCGCCGCGTACAACGCCACCAGCCAGCCCGAGGGGCCCGACCGCCTGGGGCTGCTGATGCGCGCGATCCTGACCAAGCGGCTGAAGGTGCAGGGCTTCATCATCTTCAATGAATACGCGCACCGGTATGGCGAGTTCCGCCAGGCGATGGAAGTCCTGGTCCGGGACGGCCGCATCAAGTACCGCGAAGACGTGGTCGAGGGGCTGGAAAACGCGCCGCGCGGCCTGATCGGGCTGCTGCGGGGCGAAAACGCCGGCAAGCGCATCGTGCGCGTCGGCCCGGACGAAAGGAGCGCGCTATGAATATCCTGATTGTGCTGACCTCCCACGACACGCTGGGCGACACCGGCCGCAAGACCGGCTTCTGGCTGGAAGAGTTCGCCGCGCCGTACTACGCCTTCGTGGATGCCGGCGCCAAGGTCACGCTGGCCTCGCCCAAGGGCGGCCAGCCTCCGCTGGATCCCAAGAGCGACGATCCCGACGCCCAGACGGACGATACGCGGCGCTTCCGCCAGGACGCCGACGCCCAGCAACGGCTGGCGTCCACCCGTCTGCTGGGCGAAGTGCAGGCGGCCGACTACGACGCGGTCTTCTACCCGGGCGGCCATGGCCCGCTGTGGGACCTGGCCGAGGATCCGAAGTCGGTCTCGCTGATCGAGACCATGCTGGCGGCCGGCAAGCCGGTGGCCGCCGTGTGCCATGCGCCCGGCGTGCTGCGCCACGCCAAGACGGCCGACGGCAAGCCGCTGGTGCAGGGCAGGCAGGTCACCGGGTTCTCCAACGCCGAGGAGGCGGCCGTGCAGCTGAGCGACGTGGTGCCTTTCCTGGTCGAGGACGAGCTGAAGAAACTCGGCGGGCTGTATTCCAGCGGCCCGGACTGGCAGCCTCTCGTGGTCGGCGACGGCCTGCTGATCACCGGCCAGAATCCGGCGTCGTCGGTGGGCGTGGCGCAGGCGCTGCTGGACCGGCTCAAGGCCTGAGGCCTGAGGCCGCGGGGCGCGGGCCGGCCCGCGGCGGCCGGCTCGGACGGGCGCGGGCCGGTCCCTCGCGGTGCGCCGCGTTGCGGGGTCTGCAACTGATCGGCAATATTCGGTGCGCATTGTGTCAGAATCGCCGCTTTCTGAAACAAGCGCATGGCGCCAAGCCGCCTTGCGAGCCCGTCCCGATGCCTCCAGACGTACCCGAAATTCCCCAAGGCTCCTGCGTGGCGGCGTTGTTCGCCGCCATGCGGGCGCGCGATCCCGCGACCGGCCGCCACTGCGACAGGGTCGTCGCGTTGAGCGTGTCCCTCGCCCAGGCCTGCGGCCTGCCCGAAAACGAACACGAAGCGGTGGCCGTCGCGGCCAGGCTGCATGACGTCGGCAAGATCGGCACGCCCGACCGCGTGCTGTTTTCGCCCGGTCGCCTGAACAAGGACGACTGGGAAATCATGAAGGCGCACGCCGCGGTGGGCGCGGACATCATCCTGCACAGCGCGATGGCGCGGCGCGAACTGGTCGCCCTCGCGGTGCGCCACCATCACGAGCACTTCGACGGATCCGGCTATCCCGCGGGCCTGGCCGGCGAGGCCATCCCGCTGCATGCGCGCATTATTTCGCTGGCGGATTCCTACGATGCGCTGGGCGATGCGCGTCCCTACCATCCCGCCCGCTCGCACACGGAGATCATGCGCATCCTGAACCAGGAGGCCGGCTCCAAGTGCGATCCCGCTCTTCTGCGCGTCTTCGAGCGCATGATCCAGAAAAGCCAGCTGAGGGTGCCGTAGGATGGGTGGAGCGCGGCAGTTCCTAGACGAGAACCCAGGTGCTCAACGCGCGAAACCCATGCAGCCGTGAGCAGACAATGCCCTGCAGCGGCCGGAAAACACGCTCTTGCGGCCGCATGGGTTTCGCGCGCTGGAGACTTGAGTTCTTCCTTAAGAACTCTCGCGCTCCACCCATCCTACAACCGGTAATTCGCTGCGACCGTTTCCAGGTCCTGCAAGGTGCGTTGCTGCCAGGCGGCGTCGTGGCCGAGTTCCTCGGCGAGGATGCGCGCCACTTCGGGCGCGGCCAGCATGGCGGCCTCGCTGTCCAGGAACAGGGCGCGGTTGCGGCGCGCCAGCACGTCCTCGGCGCTGCGCGCGAGCTCGAAGCGCGCCGCGAACCGGACGTGGGCTTCGGACAGCCCGCTGCTCTTGACCAGCATGCGTTCCGCGCCCGGCAGGGCCTTCAGGGTCGGCAGGTCGCTGCCGTAGTAGCTGTCCGGAGTGCCGGCGTGTTCCTGGGAAGGAGCCAGTCCCGAGGCGCCGTGCAGCGGCAACGATTCGGTGCGGCAGCTGGCCTGGGTCAGCAGCTGGTGCTGGATGGCCGTGTCCACCACGTCCTGCGCCATGCGGCGGTAGGTGGTCCATTTGCCGCCGGTCACCGTGACCAGGCCGGCCTTGGACACCAGGATGGTGTGCTCGCGCGACAGGGATTTGGTGGACGCTTCGCCCGTGGCCTTCACCAGCGGACGCAGCCCGGCCCAGACGCTGGTGACGTCGTCGCGCGTGGGCTTGCGGCTGAGATAACGCGCGGCCGTGCCCAGGATGAAGTCCACGTCCTGGGCGCCGGCCTGCGGATCCAGCGGCAGGTCGTCGCGCGGGGTGTCGGTGGTGCCGACGATGGTGTGGCCGTTCCACGGCACCACGAACAACACGCGGCCGTCGTCGGTCTTGGGAATCAGGATGGCGCGGTTGCCCGGCAGGAAATCTCGCGGCAGGGTCAGGTGCACGCCCTGGCTGGGGGCCACCATGGTCTGCGCGTTCTTGTCTTCCATGCGCCGCACCGCGTCCACCCAGACGCCGGTGGCGTTGACCACGCAGCGCGCGCGCAGCGTGAAGGTCGAGCCGCCGATCGCGTCCTGCGCGGTCACGCCGTCCACCTTGCCGCCCGTCATGGTCAGGCCTGTGGCGCGCACGTAGTTCACCGCCGTGCCGCCCAGATCGAACAGGGTGCGCATCAGGCTCACCGCCAGGCGCGCATCGTCGAACTGGCCGTCGTAATACAGCACGCCGCCCCGCAGCTTGCGGCCGTTCACGCTTTCGGCGAGCGTCGGTGCATTGGCCAGCGTATCGCGGCGCGACAGCCAGCGGCTGGGCGACAGGTTCAGCTTCCCGGCCAGCATGTCGTACATCTTCAGGCCGACGCCGTAGAAGGGCTGGTCCAGCAGGTTGTACGCGGGCACGACGAAGCCCAGCGGCCACACCAGGTGCGGCGCGTTGCGGTTGAGCAGCCCGCGTTCGTGCAGGGCTTCGCGGACCAGGCTGACGTTGCCTTGCGCCAGATACCGCACGCCGCCGTGCACGAGCTTGGTGGCCTTGCTGGAGGTGCCCTTGGCGAAGTCGGCGCCTTCGATCAGCAGCGTGCGATAGCCGCGCGACGCGGCGTCGACCGCGGTGCCCAGGCCCGTGGCGCCGCCGCCGATGACGATCACATCCCAAGAATGCGTGTTGTCCAGCGTGGCCAGGAGGCGATTGCGGTCGGGCGGGGCGACGGAGGCGGGGGAGGAGTTCATGGAGATCAAGGTATTTGCTTCAAAGTATTCGGGGCCGCGGCGACGTCGCAGCGCACGCCGGCGTCCAGCAGGACCTGGGCCAGCGGCTCTTGCGGATGCGCATCGGTGAAAAACCGGTCTATCTGCGAGATGTGCGCCAGCTCCACCATGGCCTGGCGCTTGAATTTGCTGCTGTCGGCGGCGAGCCAGACTTCGCGCGACTGTTCGATGATGGTCCGGGCCACGCGCACTTCGCGGAAGTCGTAATCCCGCAGCGTGCCGTCGGCTTCGATGCCGGAAATGCCGATCAGGCCGATGTCCACCTTGAACTGCCGGATGAAGTCCATGGTCGCTTCGCCCACGATGCCGCGGTCGCGCGAACGCACCACGCCGCCGGCCACGATGACTTCGCAGTCCGGGTTGTCCGACAGGATGTCGGCCACGTGCAGGTTGTTCGTGATGACGCGCAGGCCGCGATGGCGCAGCAGCGCGCGCGCGATGGCTTCGGTGGTGGTGCCGATGTTCAGGATCAGGGAGCAGCCGTCCGGCACCGCCCGCGCCACCGCCTCGGCGATGCGCTGCTTGCCGGCCGCGTGCAGGCCCTGGCGCTTGCGGTAGGCGATGTTCTCGATGGTGGACGCTTCGATTCGCACGCCGCCGTGGAAGCGCGAGAGCAGGCCGGCTTCCGAAAGGATATTGACGTCGCGCCGCACGGTCTGCAGCGTGACGTCAAAGCGTTTGGCGAGTTCTTCGATCGAGGCGGAGCCCTGGGCCCGCACCATTTCGATCAGCGCGCTCTGTCTGGGATTCAGTGTCATGTTCACATAATAAAACAACAAAAGCGAAAAATAATGACGCGCTGCAAGATTGTTTTTTGTTCGCTTCTTGAGTAAAACGCACAAAAAACGAAAACTATCTGAAAGGGTATGCTCACGGTGTGGTTCGTTTGACGCGCGCTGGGCCGCTGTACCGAATACCGAAGTCCGCCTTGAATAAGTAGGGACGCATAGTAGGTAGAGGAGATCAGATGCAGCTGAACCTGGACAGGATAAGTTTGCGCGCCGGCTCGCAAACGCACCTGTACCCCATGAGCCTGGCCCCGGTCGAGGGCGCCATGACGGTCTTGCTGGGCGCGACCCTGGCCGGCAAGACCTCGCTGATGCGCATCATGGCCGGGCTGGACCGGCCCACCGAGGGCCGCGTGCTGGCCGACGGCGCGGACGTCACCGGGGTGCCGGTGCGCCAGCGCAACGTCGCCATGGTGTACCAGCAGTTCATCAATTACCCGTCCATGTCGGTCTACGACAACATTGCCTCGCCGCTCAAGCTGCGCGGGGCGGGGGACATCCGCGAAAAAGTCCGCGCCATGGCGGCGCGCCTGCACATCGACCACCTGCTGGAGCGCTACCCGTCGGAACTGTCGGGCGGGCAGCAGCAGCGGGTGGCGCTGGCGCGCGCCCTGGCCAAGGATGCGCCGCTGATCCTGCTGGACGAGCCCCTGGTCAACCTGGACTACAAATTGCGCGAGGAACTGCGCGACGAACTGTCGGCGCTGTTCGCCGAAGGGCGGTCCACGGTGGTGTACGCCACCACCGAACCCGGCGAGGCGCTGTTGCTGGGAGGCCACACGGCGGTGCTGGACGCGGGCGAGCTGCTGCAATACGGCCCCACGGCCGAGGTTTTCCACCGGCCGAATTCGCTGCGCGTGGCGCGCGCTTTCAGCGATCCGCCGATGAACCTGTTCCCGGCGCGCCGCACGGCGGCCGGCTTCGTGCTGCAAGGCGAGATGGAAGTGGCGCGCGCGCTTCCGCCGGAGGCGGGCGGGGACTGCGCGGACATCACCGCCGGCCTGCGCGCCGGCGCGCTGGACGTGGAGCCGCGCCCCGGCCATCTCGGCCTGCCGGGGATCGTGAAGCTGGCGGAGATTTCCGGGTCGGACACCTTCGTTCACGCGGAAACGGCGGCGGGCGACGTGGTGGCGCAACTGCCTGGCGTCCATCGCTATACGCTGGACGAGCGCGTGCAGCTGTACTTCGATCCCGCCCAGACCTACGCCTTCGGGGCGGGCGGCGCCTTGCTGGCCGCGCCCGGGCAACCCGCGGGCGCGGGGGAGGCGGCCTGATGGCGCAGATCGAGCTGGACCTTTCCCATTCCTACGTGGCCGATCCCCGGACCGATGACGACTATGCGCTGCTGCCGCTGAAATTCACGTTCCAGGACGGCGGCGCCTATGCCTTGCTGGGGCCGTCCGGCTGCGGCAAGACCACGCTGCTGAACTGCGTATCGGGGCTGCTGCGCCCGTCGCACGGGCGCATCCTGTTCGACGGCCAGGACGTCACCGGCAAGACGCCGCAGGCGCGCAACATCGCCCAGGTGTTCCAGTTTCCCGTCGTGTACGACACCATGACGGTGGCCGAGAACCTCGCGTTCCCGCTGCGCAACCGCGGCATCGCGCCGGACCGCATCCGCGAGCGGGTGGGGCGCATCGCCGAAATGCTGGAAATGTCGGCGGTGCTGGACCGCCGGGCCAGCGGCCTGACGGCCGACGCCAAGCAGAAGATTTCGCTGGGCCGCGGGCTGGTGCGCAGCGACGTCTCGGCCATCCTGTTCGACGAGCCCCTCACCGTCATCGACCCGCAGCTGAAATGGGAGCTGCGCCGCAAACTCAAGGAGATCCACCACGAGTTCAAGCTGACGCTCATCTACGTCACGCACGACCAGACCGAGGCGCTGACCTTCGCCGACCAGGTCATGGTGATGGCGCGGGGCCGGGCCGTGCAGGTGGGCACCGCGGACGACCTGTTCCAGCGCCCGGCGCACACCTTCGTGGGCCATTTCATCGGCTCGCCGGGCATGAACTTCCTGCCCGCGCAGTGGCGCGACGGGGCGCTGGAGGTGGGCGGACGCCGGGTGGCGGGCGTGCCCGACGCCCTGGCCGAGAAGCTGGCCGGCGCGGGCCCGGTGAAGCTGGGCGTGCGCCCGGAATACCTGAGGCTGGCCGAGCCCGACGCGCCCGGCGCCGTGCCGATGCGGGTCGAGCGCGTGCAGGACGTGGGCACCTATACGCTGCTGGTGGCGGATTTCGAGGGCGCGCCGGTGCGCGCCCGCCTGGGCAACGGCGCGGTGGCCGCCGCCGCCGGCACGGTCTGGCTGTCCGTGCTCAACCCGCACACCTGCTTCTACCGCGACGAGGAGCTGATCCGATGAAACCCATAGATCACCGGGCCTGGTTCCTGGTCCTGCCCGTGGTGCTGTGCGTGGCGTTCTCCGCCATCCTGCCGCTGATGACCATCGTGAATTATTCGGTGCAGGACATCATTTCGCCCGAGCGCCGCGTGTTCGTCGGGACCGAGTGGTACGCGGCCGTCCTGCAGGACGAAGAGCTGCACGGCGCGCTGTTTCGCCAGATCGGCTTTTCGCTGGCCGTCCTGGCCATCGAGATCCCGCTGGGCATCCTGCTGGCGCTGTCCATGCCGGCGGCCGGCTGGCGGGCCTCCGCCGTGCTGGTGATCATCGCGCTGTCGCTGCTGATCCCGTGGAACGTGGTGGGCACTATCTGGCAGGTGTTCGGCCGCACCGACATCGGCCTGCTGGGCGCCGCGCTGTCCTGGCTGGGCGTGGACTACAACTACACCGGAAACGACGTGGACGCCTGGGTCACGGTGCTGGTGATGGACGTCTGGCACTGGACGCCGCTGGTGGCCTTGCTGTGCTACGCCGGCCTGCGCGCCATCCCCGACGCCTACTACCAGGCCGCGCGCATCGACGGCGCCTCGCGCATGGCGGTGTTCCGGTACATCCAGCTGCCCAAGATGCGGGGCGTGCTCATGATCGCGGTGCTGCTGCGCTTCATGGACAGCTTCATGATCTATACCGAGCCCTTCGTGCTGACGGGTGGCGGGCCGGGCAACGCCACCACCTTCCTCTCGCAATACCTGACGCAGAAGGCCGTGGGCCAGTTCGACCTGGGGCCGGCCGCCGCCTTCTCCATCATTTACTTCCTGATCATCCTGCTCTTGTGCTTCATCCTGTACAACTGGATGCAGCGCGCCGGCACGACCGGCGGCTTCGACGAGGAGCGCGCAAATGCGTGACAACAACACCTGGTGGCGCGGCGCCTTCCTGACCCTCTACCTCGTCTTCGCCATCCTGCCGCTGTACTGGATGCTGAACATGTCGTTCAAGACCAACACCGAAATCGTCAGCACGCTGACGTTCTGGCCGAACGACTTCACCTTCGAGCACTACCGGACCATCTTCACCGACCCGGCCTGGTATTCCGGCTATATCAATTCGCTGATCTACGTCGTCATCAATACCGTGATTTCGCTGGCGGTGGCGCTGCCGGCCGCCTACGCCTTCTCGCGCTACCGCTTCATCGGCGACAAGCACGTGTTCTTCTGGCTGCTGACCAACCGCATGACACCGCCCGCCGTGTTCCTGCTGCCGTTCTTCCAGCTCTACAGCTCGTTCGGCCTGATGGACACGCACCTGGCCGTCGCGCTGGCGCACCTGGTGTTCAACGTGCCGCTGGCGGTGTGGATCCTGGAGGGCTTCATGTCGGGCGTGCCGCGCGAGATCGACGAAACCGCCTATGTGGACGGCTATTCCTTCCCGCGCTTTTTCCTGACGATCTTCCTGCCCCTGATCAAGTCCGGCGTGGGCGTGGCCGCCTTCTTCTGCTTCATGTTCAGCTGGGTGGAATTGCTGCTGGCGCGCACGCTCACGTCGGTCAACGCCAAGCCCATCGTCGCCACCATGACCCGCACCGTGTCCGCCTCGGGCATGGACTGGGGCGTGCTGGCCGCGGCGGGCGTGCTGACCATCGTGCCCGGAGGCATCGTCATCTGGTTCGTGCGGCACTACATCGCGAAGGGCTTCGCGATGGGCCGGGTATAGCGCCGGCCGCCTTCAGGAGGACCGCCCATGTTCAGCTGGATGGTATGGACCACCCCCGTCGCCGTGTTCTTCACCTGCGTCATTCTGATGCTGGTGGGCATGACGGTATGGGAATTGAAATCGCCCACGGTCGAGCGCAAGGGGTTCCTGCCCCTGCGCACCACGCGGGGCGACCGTCTTTTCATCGGCCTGATGGCCGCGGCCTGGGTCAACCTGGCGTTCGTGGGCCTGGGCGGCAAGGCGGCCGAATGGTTTTCGCTGGATGAGCCGCCCTCCGTGTGGATCGGGTTCGCCGCGTCGATGCTGCTGCTCGCATTCGTTATGAGGAAGGGCTGAAGAGGGGCGACAGATCTCTCGTCAACGCAAGCGGTGTGGAAGGACTATCGGCCAGCGTCTTCCCCGGCCAGCAGTCCGCAGCGAACATAGGGGAAGGCTTATCGAGGAGACAGGTCATGAAATTGCGCATGCACGCCATGGCGGCCGCTATCGCCCTGATCGGGACGTCGGGCGCGTGGGCCGGCGAGCCGGAAGCGAAGAAGTGGGTCGATTCGGAGTTCCAACCCTCATCGCTGTCCAAGGACCAGCAGATGGCCGAGATGAAGTGGTTCATCGACGCCGCGGCCAAGCTCAAGGCGAAAGGGGTCAACGAGATCAGCGTGGTATCCGAGACCATCACCACGCACGAGTACGAGTCCAAGACGCTGGCCAAGGCCTTCACGGAGATCACCGGCATCAAGGTCAACCACGACCTGATCCAGGAAGGCGACGTGGTCGAGAAACTGCAGACCTCCATGCAGTCCGGGAAATCCATCTACGACGGGTGGATCTCGGATTCGGACCTGATCGGCACCCACTACCGTTACGGCGCCATCCTGCCGCTGTCGGACTACATGGCCGGCGTGGGCAAGGAATGGACCAACCCGAACCTGGACCTCAAGGACTTCATCGGCACCAAGTTCACCACGGCGCCGGACGGCAAGCTCTACCAGCTGCCGGACCAGCAGTTCGCCAACGTGTACTGGTTCCGGGCCGACTGGTTCGCGCGCCAGGACCTGAAGGACAAGTTCAAGGCCAAGTACGGCTACGAGCTGGGCGTGCCCACCAACTGGTCCGCCTACGAAGACATCGCCGACTTCTTCTCCAACGACGTCAAGGAGCTGGACGGCAAGAAGGTCTACGGCCACATGGACTACGGCAAGAAGGACCCGTCGCTGGGCTGGCGCTTTACCGATGCCTGGCTGTCCATGGCCGGCGCCGCGGATAAGGGCCTGCCCAACGGCATGCCGGTGGACGAATGGGGCATACGCGTGGCGGACGACAAGTGCACGCCGGTGGGCGCGTCGGTCTCCCGCGGCGGCGCTACCAACAGCCCGGCCGCGGTGTATGCGCTGACCAAGTACGTGGACTGGATGAAGAAGTACGCGCCCCAGCAGGCCATGGGCATGACCTTCTCGGAGTCCGGCCCCGTGCCGGCCCAGGGCCAGATCGCCCAGCAGATCTTCTGGTACACGGCCTTCACCGCCGACATGACCAAGAAGGGCCTGCCGGTGGTCAACGACGACGGCACGCCGAAGTGGCGCATGGCGCCGTCGCCCTATGGCCCGTACTGGAAGGACGGCATGCAGAACGGCTACCAGGACGTGGGCTCCTGGACCTTCTTCAAGTCGACCAACCCGGACAAGATGGCGGCGGCCTGGCTCTACGCGCAGTTCGTCACGTCCAAGTCGGTCTCGCTGAAGAAGTCCATCACCGGCCTGACCTTCATCCGCGACAGCGACATCAACAGCGAGTTCTTCACCAAGAACGCCGCGAACTACGGCGGCCTGATCGAGTTCTACCGCAGCCCCGCGCGCGTGGCCTGGACGCCGACCGGCAACAACGTGCCGGACTATCCGAAGCTCGCGCAGCTGTGGTGGAAGAACGTCGCGACCGCCGTGACGGGCGAGAAGACGCCGCAGGCCGCCATGGACAACCTGGCCAATGAAATGGACCAGGTGATGGCGCGGCTGGAGCGGGCCGGGATGGCGCAGTGCGCGCCCAAGCTGAATCCCAAGAGCGACCCCTCCAAGTGGCTGTCCGACCAGCATGCGCCGTGGAAGAAGCTCGCCAACGAAAAGCCCAAGGGCGAGACCATTCCCTATGAAAAGCTGCTGGCCGCCTGGAAGGACGGGAAGGTCAGGTAGGCCGGCCGCCGCCTGGCAAAGCGCCGCGTCCGCGTGGCGCTTTTTTTTTCGCCTGGCGGTGGCGTCAGCCCAGCACCAGCGACCGGTGCGCGCACACGCCGGCCATCACGCCCGAGGCGCTGGCGAGCGTCGCGTTGCTCATGGGGATGGCTGCGTCGCCCGCCGCGAACACGCCTTCCACGCTGGTCTGCTTGAGCGCGTCCACGCGGATCACGGGGCCCAGCGGCCCGTCGTCGAAGGCGCAGCCCAGCTGCATCGCCAGCGGGCTGGCCATGTGCGTGCGGCTGGCGACGAAGAGCGCGTGGATCGCCTTGCGGCGGCCGTCGGCCAGCTGCACCGCGTCCAGCGCGGGCGCCGCGCCCAGCAGTTCCACCACGGGCGCGCGTTCGATGCGCACGCCGCGCCGGGCCAGCAGCGCCGCCTGTTCCGCGTCGGGCTCGAACTCGCCCTGCGTGAAATAGGTGGTCGGGCCCCAGTCCGGCAGCAGCGCCGCCTGGTGCGCCGACAGCGGGTGCGCGGCCAGCACGCCCAGCGGCCGGCCGGCGTTCTCGTAGCCGTGGCAATAGGGGCAATGCAGGACGGTGAGGCCCCAGCGTTCCCGCAGGCCGGCCAGGGCGGGCAGCTCGTCGCGCAGGCCGGTCGCCAGGATCAGGCGCAGCCCCAGCGCCTCCCGGCCGTCGGCCAGGGCCACGCGGAACGGGCCGCCGGCGCGCACGGCCTCGGCGCTTGCGGCTTCCCCATCCAGGAAGGCCACTGTGGGATAGCGGGCGAGCTGGTGGCGCGCCTGCGCCACGATCTCGCTGGGCGGCTTGCCGTCCTGGCCCAGGAAGCCGTGGGCATGCGCGGCATAGCGGTTGCGGGGCAGGCCCGCGTCGATCAGCAGCACGCGCCGCCGGGCGCGGGCCAGTTGGAGGGCGGCGGACAGGCCGGCAAAGCTGCCGCCGACGATGATGGCGTCGTAGGTCATATAGGGATTCCGGTGGGCGACTATCAAGATACTTAAGAAGTTGCATGATAGGGCGAAAAACGAGCATCACGCAACTTTTAAAGTATCGTTTGACCATCCCCGGGGGCGGGACTAACCTGATTCCTTCGTACACCGAGCGGCGGGCGCCACGCGCGCGCCGCACAGGAGGCGACATGCAGCAAGGTTCGGACCTTCAAGGACGCGTCGCGCTGGTGACCGGCGCGTCGTCGGGCATCGGGCGGGCGACCGCCATCGCGCTGGCGCAGGCCGGCGCGCGCGTGGTGGTCAATCACCGCGGGGGCGGCGACTCGCAGGCGCGCGCGGCCGCCGTGGTGGAAGACATCCAGGCCCTGGGCGGGCAGGGCGTGGCGGCGGCGGCCGACATCAGCCGAGAAGCCGAGGTGGACCACCTGTTCGCGCAGGCGCTGCGGCATTTCGGGCGGCTCGACATCCTCGTCAACAACGCCGGCATCGAGCATCCCTCGCCGATCGCCGACATGACGCTGGCCGACTGGCGGCGGGTCATCGACGTGAATCTCACCGGCCATTTCCTGTGCGCCCGCGCCGCGGCCCGGGCATTCGAGACGCAGCCGGCGGACCCGGCGCGGCAGGGGCTGGCGCAGGGGAACATCCTGTTCATCAGCTCCGTCCACGAAGTCATTCCCTGGGCGTTCCAGGTGAACTACGCG
The DNA here is from genome assembly GCF_001571365.1 of Achromobacter denitrificans NBRC 15125. Classification (GTDB taxonomy): domain Bacteria; phylum Pseudomonadota; class Gammaproteobacteria; order Burkholderiales; family Burkholderiaceae_B; genus Achromobacter; species Achromobacter denitrificans. Next base: position 51,721 of record NZ_BCTQ01000016.1, read on the forward strand.
GCCTCCAAGGGCGGGATCTCGCTGCTCATGAAATCGCTGGCGCAGGAGTTGGCGCCGGCCAGGATCCGCGTGAATTCGATCGCGCCCGGCGCCATCCGCACCGCCATCAACCGGCCCGCCTGGGAGACCCCGGAAAACCTGGCCAATCTGCTCAAGCTGATTCCCTATGGCCGCATCGGCGAGCCCGAGGACGTGGCGCGAGCGGCCGTCTGGCTGGCCGGCGACGCGTCCGACTACGTCACCGGCACGACCCTGTTCGTGGACGGCGGGATGACGCTGTATCCCGAATTCCGCGGCGCGGGCTAGGCATGTCCAAGCCCCTGGAGGACTACGGCCTCATCGGCAATATGCTCTCCGCCGCGCTGGTCGCCCGCGACGGCTCGATCGATTGGCTCTGCCTGCCGCATTTCGATTCGCCGGCCTGCTTCGCGGCGCTGCTGGGCGACGAGCGCCACGGGCGCTGGCTCATCGCGCCGCGCGGCAAGGGCGTCACCGTGTCGCGGCGCTACGTGCCCGATACGGCGGTGCTGGAAACCCGCTACGAAACCGCCACCGGCGCGGTCACGCTGTGCGACTTCATGCCGCTGAGCGACGACGACGAGCGCGTCGACGTGGTGCGCATCGTGCGCGGCGAGTCCGGGCACGTGCAGATGGACATGGAGCTGGTGCTGCGCTTTAACTACGGCCAGGCCGTGCCCTGGGTGCGGCGGCGCGATTACGGTCTGAGCGCCATCGCGGGGCCGGACGCGGTGGAGCTGCACACCCCCGTCGAATTGGAAGGGCACGACCTGAAGACGACGGCGCGCTTCAACGTGCACAAGGGGCGCGTGGTGCCGTTCACGCTGTCGTACCACCGCTCCCACCGCACCCCGCATTTCGTGCCCGACCGCGTCGAAAGCATGGACCGCACGGTGTCCTGGTGGCAGGAATGGTCCAAGCGCTGCCACTGGGAAGGGCCGCCGAACGAGCGGCGCGACGCGGTGCTGCGTTCTCTGATCACGCTCAAGCTGCTGACCTTCCAGCCCACGGGCGGGATCATCGCCGCGCCCACGACCTCGCTGCCCGAGGCCCTGGGCGGCAACCGCAACTGGGACTACCGCCATTGCTGGCTGCGCGATTCGGCGCTGACGCTCTATGCGCTGCTCAACGCCGGCTACCGCGAAGAGGCCGAGGCCTGGCGGCAGTGGCTGCTGCGGGCCGTGGCGGGCCATCCGGACCAGTTGCAGATCATGTACGGCATCGCCGGCGGGCGCTGGCTGCCGGAGCTCGACATTCCCTGGTTGCCCGGCTACGAGGGCAGCCTGCCGGTGCGCAGCGGCAATGGGGCGTCGGGCCAGAGCCAGCTCGACGTCTACGGCGAACTCATCGAAACGCTGTACGCCGCGCGCGTGGCGGACCTGGCGCCGCTGGCCGAGGCCTGGCGCCTGCAGAAGGTGCTGCTGGAACCGCTGGCGGATCGCTGGACGCAGCTGGACCACGGCATCTGGGAAGTGCGCGGCGAGCGTCGCGCCTTTACGCATTCGCGCTTGATGTGCTGGGTGGCCTTCGACCGCGCGGTGAAGGGCTGCGAGCGCTTCGGCCTGAAGGGCCCGGTCGAGGCGTGGCGCCGCCTGCGGGAACAGATCCGGGCCGACATCTGCGACCACGGCTACGACCCCGCGCAGGGCTGCTTCGTGCAGAGTTACGGCTCGGCGGCCCTGGACGCCAGCCTGCTGCTGATCCCTCAGGTCGGCTTCCTGCCGGCCGACGATCCGCGCGTGGCGGGCACGGTGCGCGCGATCGAACGCGGGCTGTTGCGCGACGGATTGCTGCGGCGTTACTCCACCGACCGCACCGACGACGGCCTGGAAGGCGAGGAGGGCGTGTTCCTCGCCTGCAGTTTCTGGCTGGCCGACGCCTACGTGCTGCTCGGCAGACTGGACGACGCCGAGCGCCTGTTCGGGCGGCTGCTGTCGCTGCGCAACGACCTGGGCCTGTTGTCGGAGGAGTATGACGTGATCCGCGGGCGCCTGGTCGGCAACTTCCCGCAGGGCTTTTCGCATATCGGCCTGGTGAACACGGCCTACAACCTGAGCCGGGCGGTCGGCCCGGCGCGGCAGCGCGCCCGCCAGGATGCCCCGCGCGCCTAGCGGCCCGCCGCGGTGTATTCTCGCAGTCATGCGGGGCCCCTGAGACGGGCCCCGTTTGCGCGGACGAAGCCAGGCAGCGACCCCGCTCGCCGGCCGCGGCGCCCAGGAGAGACAAGCATGCTTTTGACGGAAGAACAGCAGAGCATCCAGGAGATGGCGCGCCGGTTCGCGCAGGAACGCCTGGCGCCCAATGCCGAACGCTGGGACCGGGAACATCACTATCCCGCCGACGCCATCGCCGAAATGGCCCAGCTCGGCTTTTTCGGCATGCTGGTGCCGGAAGAATGGGACGGCAACGACAGCGGCTACGTGTCCTACGCCGTCGCGCTGGAGGAAATCGCGGCGGGCAACGGCGCCTGCTCCACCATCATGAGCGTGCACAACTCGGTGGCCTGCATGCCCATCCTGAAATTCGGCACTGATGCGCAGAAGGAACGGTTCCTGCGGCCGCTGGCCCGCGGCGAGCACATCGGGGCGTTCGCGCTGACCGAGCCGCAGGCCGGGTCGGACGCCAGCAGCCTGCATGCGCGCGCGCGCCGCGACGGCGACGGCTACGTGCTCAACGGCGCCAAGCAATTCATTACCTCCGGCCGCAATGGCCAGACCGTGATCGTGTTCGCGGTGACCGACCCCGAGGCCGGCAAGCGCGGCATCTCCGCCTTCATCGTGCCCACCGATACCCCCGGCTACAAGGTGCTGCGGGTGGAGGACAAGCTGGGCCAGCATGCGTCCGACACCTGCCAGATCGCCTTCGAGGACCTGCGCATCCCGGCCGAGTACCGGCTGGGCGAAGAGGGCGAGGGCTACAAGATCGCCTTGTCCAACCTGGAAGGCGGCCGCATCGGCATCGCCTCGCAATCCGTGGGCATGGCGCGCGCCGCCTTCGAATGCGCGCGCGACTACGCGCGCGACCGGCAGGCTTTCGGCAAGCCCATCATGGAACACCAGGCCGTGTCGTTCCGGCTGGCCGACATGGCCACGCAGATCCACGCGGCGCGCCAGATGGTGCTGCATGCCGCGGCCTTGCGCGCCGCGGGCCGCCCGGCCCTGACCGAGGCGTCGATGGCCAAGCTGTTCGCCTCCGAGATGGCCGAGCGGGTGTGTTCCGCGGCCATCCAGACCCTGGGCGGCTACGGCTATCTGAAGGACTTCCCGGTGGAGCGGATCTACCGCGACGTGCGCGTGTGCCAGATCTACGAAGGCACCAGCGACATCCAGCGCCTGGTCATCGCCCGGAACCTGTAGGGCCTGGCTTGGCCCGGCTCAGCGCCGCGCCGCCGCCCGCCGGCCGCGGCGGGCCCACAGGGCATAGATGAGAAGGTTGCCGGCCACCAGCAGCACCGCCAGGATGATCTGCGTCTCGCGCGTGATGGCTTCGGGATAGATCAGCGGCACCAGGTAGTGCTCGATGAAGCCGACGTCGTAGCCCTGGTCGCCCGCCCGTTGCCGCAGCGACACTTCCAGCGGGGTCAGCGGACAGATCCAGCCCATGCCGATCACCAGCGCGCCCCAGGCGAGCGCGGGCAGATGCAGGTAGGCGATCCAGCGCTTCCAGAGGGCGAGCAGGCCGCCGAACACCACGAAAGCCACGAACAGGCCGTGGACGGCCAGCACCAGGTCGGCCAGCAGGCGATAGTCCATTGCCGCGTCCGCGCCTCAGGTTTTCAGGTCGCGCAGCAGCTTGGTCAGCTCGGGGGCGGTCATCAGCGACACGCCCTGCGCGCGGGCGTATTGCAGCGCCTTGTCCGACACGTCGCCCAGGGCGATGTAGATGGCCTCGCGCGCGCCGCGCCGCTCGCGCTCCGCCTGCAGTTCCCGCAGCGGCTCGACGCCGACGCGGGCGGCCTTCCAGCGCTTGGCGCTGACGATGGCCACGTGGCCGTCCTTGCTGAGCGCGAAGTCGGCGCCAGCGACCTGCAGGCGTTCCACCTCGCAGCCATCGCGGCGGAAGCCGGCCTCGACGGTGCGGGCGAAATCCGTCCACGACATACCGGCCGCCGCCGCGGCCACGGCCTGCACCCGCGTGTCCGAGGGTGCGCGCAACTGTTTGTAGGCCGCCATGATGGCGATGACCGCGAAGGGCACCGCCGCGAAGACGCCCATCGCGGCGTACTCCAGGGGCAGGGCGGCGAAGCCGCCCGCGGACAGCAGCACGGCCACCCCCGCGCTCATCCACCACGGCGAGCGCAGCAGGACGGCGAAGATGGAGTTCTGGGACATCTTGAATTTCATGGCGGCTCGCGGCGTGGCGGGAACGGGGGAGGAAGGGATCAGGCCGGGTCGTCGGCGGCTTCGGCGGCGCGCACGACGATGCGAGCGTCGCCGCAGGTCACGATCTGGCCGGCGCGGATCTTCGCCGTCTTGCGGGTTTCCACGACCCCGCCCACGCTCACGTGGCCTTCGGCCACGAGCATTTTGCCCGCGCCGCCGCTATCGCACACGCCGGTGGCCTTGAGCAATTGGTTGACTTCTATATAGGGGCTGCCTTCGGCAAGCGTGAATTCGATGATGGGCATGTCGCGCGTGATGGGAGTGTGAAGGGGGCGGGGGCTCAGGCCTGGCCGCCGGTGCCGCCGGCCGCGCCGGGCGCGTCGTTCGGCGGTTCCGGCATGGCGGGAGCGGCCGGACGGTTGTTGTTCTCGGCGCGCGCCATCCAGGCGATCAGGGACGAGCGCATCGCTTCCTCGACCGACATCTCGATCGGCTGCACCCATTCCTGCGGCACGAAGACGGTATAGCCCCCGATCATGTAGCCCATGGGCAGGTAGACGGCCACGCGGCCGTCCTGCGAGAAGCCCTCGGGCAGCCCGTCCATGTTGCGCCGCGTGACCAGGCCGACCAGCTCCAGCTGCTGGCCCGGGATGCGCAGGATCACCACCTGCTGCGCCGTGTTCTTGGAGCTGGGCGAGAAATAGTCCGCGAAGCTCTTCAACGACGAATAGATGCTCTTGACCACCGGCAGGTTGGTGAACGGCATTTCCAACAGCGTCAGCACGCGCTGCACCCGTTCCTTGGACACCAGGTAGCCGATCGCGAGAATGCCCAGGATGCCCAGCGCCAGCCCCATGCCCGGCACATAGAATCCGCCGATGAAGGGGCGCAGGAAGGTCAGCGCCACGGCCTCGGTCCAGGCCAGGAAGATATAGAGCAGGTAGATGGTCAGCGCCAGCGGCAGAACGGTAATCAGTCCGCGGAAGAAGTACTTATAGAGACGGTGCATAGGCAAAAGGCAAAGAAAATTGGGGTCGGGTGCGCGGCGGCGCAGGCCGGGGGGTCGCCAGCATAGCAGCCGGCGGGGCACTATCCGGTAACAAACCGCAGGGAAAGCATGCCGCAGGGGCGGCCAGGGGAGGAACAGGCCCTAACGGTCCACGGGCAGGTACAGCGTCTCCTTGATCTCCTCCATGACCACGTAGCTGCGCGATTCGGCGGAGGCCGGGAGACGCTTGAGGATTTCGCCCAGGAGGCGGCGGTACTCGTTCATTTCGGTCAGGCGCGCCTTGACCAGGTAATCGAAGTCGCCCGACACCAGGTGGCATTCCATGACCTCGGGCACGTACAGCAGTTCCTTCTTGACCTTGTCGAACACGTCCCCGGACTTGGCCGACAGCTTGATTTCCAGGAAAACCAGCAGGTTCTTGCCCAGCGCGGACGGGTTGACGCGCGCATGGTAACCCGTGATGACGCCATCGCGCTCCATGCGCTTGACGCGGTCCGAACAGGGGGTGGCCGACAGGTTCACCCGGTCGGCCAATTCGGTCACCGAAATCCGCCCTTCGCGCTGCAGGATATCCAGGATTTTCAGGTCGATACGATCTAGGTCGCGCATTTCACTTTTGGCGATCGGAAAACAGGAGGGGGGCGAGAAAAACCACTGCCAAAGGAATTTTTTCAGTGTCTTTCACTGCGAGGAGGCTCATAGACTACCGAAATTCCTGCACAAAACCAAACACTGGAAAGAATCATGCATGTGATCGTCCTCGGCAGCGGCGTCATCGGCACCACGACCGCCTACTACCTGGCCCGCCAGGGCGCGAAAGTGACGGTGCTGGACCGCCAGCCCGCGGCCGCGCTGGAGACCAGCTACGCCAACGCCGGCCAGGTCTCGCCGGGCTATTCCACCCCCTGGGCCGCGCCCGGCATTCCGCTGAAGGCCATCAAGTGGCTGTTCCAGAAACATGCGCCGCTGGCGATCCGCCTGGACGGCAGCCTGTACCAACTGAAGTGGATGGCCGCCATGCTGGCCAACTGCTCGGCCGACCGCTATTCGGTGAACAAGGAGCGCATGCTGCGCCTGTCCGAATACAGCCGCGACTGCCTGCGCGAACTGCGCGCGTCCACCGGCATCCATTATGAAGAGCGCGCGCGCGGCACCTTGCAGCTGTTCCGCACCGAGGCCCAGCTCGTAGCGGCGCGCCGCGACATTGCCGTGCTGGAAGAAGTGGGCGTGCCCTACGAACTGCTGGACCGCAACCGCCTCGTGACCGCCGAGCCCGCGCTGGCGCGCTCGGTCGGCAAGCTGTCCGGCGGCCTGCGCCTGCCCAACGACGAAACCGGCGACTGCCAGTTGTTCACCACCCGGCTGGCCGAAATGGCCGCGGGCCTGGGCGTGGAATTCCGCTACGGCCAATCCGTTGCCGGGCTGAGCACCGCGGGCGGCCAGGTCACGGGCGTGCGCGTCGGCAACGAGGTCCTGACCGCCGACCGCTACGTGGCCGCCTTCGGCAGCTACACCCGCGGCTTCCTGGAACCGCTGGGCCTGGATTTGCCGGTGTACCCGGTCAAGGGCTACTCCCTCACCATCCCCATGACGGACGAGTCCGCCGCGCCGGTCTCCACCATCCTGGACGAAACCTACAAGATCGCCGTCACGCGTTTCGACAAGCGCATCCGCGTGGGCGGCATGGCCGAACTGTCGGGCTTCGACCTGCGCCTGAAGGACGCCCGCCGCAAGACCCTGGAGCTGGTCGTCAACGACCTGTTCCCGGGCAGCGGCGACGTGGCCCGCGCCGAATTCTGGACCGGCCTGCGCCCCATGACGCCGGACAGCACGCCCATCGTCGGCCCGACCCGCTACGGCAACCTGTTCCTGAACACCGGCCACGGCACGCTGGGCTGGACCATGGCCTGCGGCTCCGGCAAGCTCGTCGCCGACCTGGTCATGGGCCAGCGCCCGGCGATCCGCGCCGACGGCCTGGACCTGTCCCGCTACGACCGCAAATCCTCCGCCAGCCGTCCGCTCGTCCTCGACAGCAAGGGCGCCTGACGGCGCGAGGCGCCTCGTCCCATTGCCTCGGGAGGGTTCGAGGCAAAAAACGCCCCCCGCTGGGGGGCGGCAAGCACGCGTAGCATGCGCGGCGTGGGGGTCCAATACAGGCATCTCTTTTGCCTACAATGGCGCATGACCCATTTCCTGCATACCGCCGACTGGCAAATCGGCCGTCAATACGGCCAGTTCGAAACCGATGACGCGGCCATGCTGGCCGAGGCGCGCTTCGATGTCGTGGCGCGTATCGCCGCCCTGGCGGTCGAACGCCGCGTCGATGCCGTGCTGGTGGCCGGCGACGTCTTCGACACGCAGGGCGTGTCGGACCGCACGATCCGCCGGCTGTTCGCGGCCATGGCGGCCTATACCGGGCCGTGGGTGATGATCGCCGGCAACCACGATGCCGCGCTCGCGGACAGCGTCTGGAGCCGCGCGGCGCAGCTGGGTTGCATCCCGTCCAACGTGCACGTGCCCGTGGGCACGGGCGTGGTCGACCTGCCGGCCATCCGGCTCGCGGTCCTGGCCGCGCCGCTCACGCAACGCCATACCTACGACGACGTGACCCAGGCCTTCGACGCGCTGGAGACCGAGCCCGGCCGCATCCGCGTGGGCCTGGCGCACGGCAGCGTGGCGGGGCGCCTGCCGGACAATATCGACGCCACCAATCCCATCGCGCCGGACCGCGCGGCGCGCGCGCGCCTGGACTATCTGGCGCTGGGCGATTGGCACGGCTGCCTGTCGATCGACGAGCGCACCTGGTATGCCGGCACGCCGGAGCAGGACCGCTTCCGCGGCAACGAGCCGGGCTACGTGCTGGACGTGCGCATCGAGGCGCCCGGCGCGGCGCCGGCGGTGGAGCGGCTGACCACGGGCAAGTACCGCTGGTCGGCCTGGTCGGAAACGCTGAGCCTGCCCAGCGACGCGCAGGCCCTGGCCGAGCGCATGGCCGCCTTGCGCGCCGAGGACGTGTTGCGGCTGGACGTGCAGGGGCACGTCAACATGGAAACCTGGGAGGCGCTGCAACAGGCCGTGGACCGGGCCGCCGCGCAGGTGCGCGCGCTGCTGCCGGATCTCTCCGGGCTGAAACTGGAACCGGACGAAGCCGACCTGGCCGAGTTGCGCGTCAGCGGCTACGTGGGCGAGGTGGCGGCGGAGCTGCAGGCCTTGCAGTCGGACGCCGCGCAGGCGGCGGTCGCGGGCGAGGCCTTGCGCCTGCTGCTGCGGTTCCAGCGCGAAAGCGTCACCCCGGGAGGCGCGAAATGAAGCTCGCGCGCATCGCCCTGGAAGAATTCCGCAAGTTCCGCCAGCCGCTGGTGCTGGACGGCCTGCAAGACGGCCTGAACCTGTTCGTGGGGCCGAACGAAGCCGGCAAGAGCACGGTGGCCATGGCCATCCGCTCGGCCTTCCTGGAACGCTACAGCACCAGCAAGGTGGCCGACCTGGCGCCGCGCGGCGAATCCGGCGCGCGTCCCAGCGTGGAGCTGGCCTTCACCCATGCCGGCCACAGCTATGTGCTGAAGAAGCAGTTCCTGTCGCGCGCGCGCTGCGAACTGCTGGTCGATGACGGCGCGAAGCGGCTGGACGGCGAAGAGGCCGAGAACGCGCTGGCCGCGCTGCTAGGATTCGAACTGGCCGCGCGCGGGCAGAGCAAGCCCGACCTCGCCGGCATCCCCGGCCTGCTGTGGATCCAGCAGGGCGAGGGCCAGAACCTCCAGGAGGCGGCCGGGTACGCCGGCACGCACCTGCGCGATGCCTTGACGCAGCTGTCGGGCGAGCTCGCCTCGGGCGACGGCGACCGCCTGTACGAGCGCGTGGCGGCCGAGCGCGGCGCGCTGCTGGATGCGCGCAACGGCCGGCCCAAGGGCGCGTACAAGGAAGCCGAGGACGCGCTGGCGAGCGCGCTGGCGGAACGCGACGAAAGCGCGCAGGCCATGGCCCAGTTGAACGCCGATGTCGACCGCCTGGCGGAACTGCGCCGCGCGCACGAGCGGGCCCAGGCGACCGAGCCGTGGAAGGATTTCGAGGCCAAGGCGGCCGAGGCGCGCGCCAGGCTGGCCGCCGTGGCCAAGGAGCGCGAAGCGTTCGAAGGCCTGCGCCGCGAACAGGCGCAGGCGGCCCAGACGCTGGCCTTGCTGCAAGACCAGGTGCGCCGGGACCAGCAGGACGAGGCCGATCTCCAGGCGCTGGCGGGGGAGGCCCGCGCCGCCCGCGCCCGCGCCGAGGCCTCGCGCGAGCCGTTGGCGCGCGCGCAGCGGCAGCGCCAGGCCCATTCCGACGCGGTGGACGCCGCGCGACTGCGCGTCGCGTCGGTGCAGGCCGTGGCCGACCGGCGCGACCTGGAACGCCAGCTGGCCCAGCTCGATCCCGAGATCGAGCGCCTCGACCACGCGTTGAAGGAAACCACCGCGCTCATCGAACAAGGTTCAGCGCTCAAGGCGGAAAGCGTGCGCATCGAAATCGCCGACGCCGACATCGACGCCTTGCGCAAGGCCGAGCGCGAGCTGGCCGCCTTGCTGCTGCAGCAGCAGGCCATCGCCACGCGCCTGTCCTACCGGCTGGAACCGGGCAGCGACGCCCGCCTGGACGGCCGGCCGCTCAGCGGCGCCGACGAAGTGCTGCTCACCGCCGCGGCCGAACTGGACCTGCCCGGCGTGGGCAGCTTCCGCATCGAGCCGGGCGGCAAGGACCTGCCCGTGTTGAAGCGCGAGGTCTCCGAGGCCCAGGCGGCCTGCGCCGCGCTGCTCAAGCGCGCGGGCGTGGACACGCTGGCCGAGGCCGAGCAGCGCCATGCGCGCTACAGCGCGCTGTTGCGCGAGCTGGACGGCATGCGCAAGACCCTGGGCATCCATGCGCCCAAGGGCGTGGACGCCTTGCGCACCCAGCGCGACGAGGCGCTGGCGCGCCGTGCCCAATTGGAGGAACGCCTGTCCAAGCTGCCGGCCGCCGACGCGGCGGGCGGCGACGACCTGCCGGCGGCGGCGCAGGCGCTGCGCGAGGCCGAGGCCGTGGCGGCCCAGGCCGAGAAGGCGCTGGCGGCCGCGCAACGGGCGCTGGACGCCGAGGGCGCCCGCGCCCAGCTGCTGGAAGGGCAGGCGGCGGCCCGCGGCGCCGACCTGCAATCGCCCGAACGCGCCGCGCAGCGCCAGTCCCGCGCGAGCCGGCTCGCCGAGGCGCGCAGCGGCCACGACGAACTCGAACGCCGCGCGCGCGAGGCGCAGGCGGCGCTGGCCGGCCACCAGCCCGAGCTGGTCGAGCAGGACGTCCAGCGCTACGAAAAATCCGCCGCCATCGAGCGCGACGCGCAGCACAAGCGCCACGGCGAAATCCTGCAACTGCAAGGCAAGCTGGACCAGGCGGGCGCGCAGGGCCTGGGCGAACGCCTGTCGGAAGCCGCCGCGGCGTGCGAGCGCCTGGAACGACGGCGCGACGAACTGGCCGGCCGCGCCGCGGCCCTGGACCTGTTGCTGAAGCTGCTCACGGACCAGCGCGCCGCTGCCACGCAGCGGTTGCAGGCGCCGCTGGCGCGCCGCCTGAATCACTACCTGGCGCTGCTGTTTCCCGAGGCCGACCTGCGCCTGGACGAGTCGCTGCTGCCCGCGGCGCTGCGCCGCGGCGGCGGCGAAGACATGCTGGCCGCGCTCAGCTTCGGCACGCGCGAACAGCTCGGCATCCTGGCGCGCTTCGCCTATGCCGACCTGCTGCGCGAAGCCGGGCGGCCGACGCTGCTGCTGCTCGACGACGCCCTGGTCCATACCGACGATGCGCGGCGCGATTTCATGAAGCGCGCGCTGTTCGACGCCGCGACCCGGCATCAGATCCTGATGTTCACCTGCCACGGCGAAGCATGGCGGGACATGGGCGTGGAGCAGCGGCGGATCGCTTGACGGCAGGGCGCGCGGACGGGTAGGCTACGCCCATGCCTGATTCCACGCGCCTCGCCGATCCCGCTTCCGCTGCCCGCGCAGCCGGCAGCCGCGCGCGCCTGGCATTCCGGCATTCCGCGGTTTCTCCCGGTTTTTCTCCTGTCGTCTCCACGGTGGTATCGCCGCCCGTCTCGCCGCCCAGCGGCGTGGTGGCGGGCGCATGCCCGCCTTGCGCGGTCGTCGTCGGCTGACGCCGTCCGCTCGCGACTCCAACCCCTCCCCAAGCCCGTTCGCCTGACGCCCTGACGCGATGCGTCCGTCTTGCGCCTGCTTGCGCCTGCGCGCGGCCCTGTGCCGCGCCGGGGCCGGGGTGGAGTCTGTCATGACTTCGACAGGTAGAAACCTTATGTCTTTCGATCGATCCACGTGGACTTCCTACGGGTCCACCACCTTGTTCGTGCTGCTGTGGAGCGGCGGCGCGATCTTCGCCAAATGGGGGCTGTTCCACGCCTCCGCCTTCGGCTTCCTGCTGCTGCGTTTCATCCTGGCCCTGGCCGCGCTGCTGCTGATCTGCGCGCACAGGCGGCGCTGGCTGCCCGAGCCGGGCACGCGCGTCACCGTGGCGGCGACCGGCCTGCTGCTGATCGGCGGGTATTCCATCTGCTATCTGCTCGCGCTGGATCACGGCATTACGCCGGGCGTGCTGGCCACGCTGCTGGGCGCGCAGCCCATCCTGACCCTGGCCCTGGTGGAACGGCGCTATTCGCCCGCCCGCGTGGCCGGGCTGTGCCTGGCGCTTTGCGGCCTGGCGATGGTGATGGTCCAGAGTATCGCCATGGCGCGCTTTTCGGTGACGGGCATGGCCTGCGCCTTCGGCGCGCTGGCCTGCATGACGGCGGGCGCGATCCTGCAGAAACGCGCCAACCAGGCGCCGATGGACGTGATGCCCCTGCAGTACGCGGTCAGCCTCGCGCTGTGCCTGCTGTTCGTGCCGTTCCAGCCCATCCGCGTGGAGTGGGTGGCGGGCTTCGTCCTGCCGCTGCTGTGGATGGGGCTGGTGATCTCGGTGGGCGCGACCCTGCTGTTCTACCGCATGATCCAGGCCGGCAACCTGGTGAACGTCACCAGCCTGTTCTACCTGGTGCCCGCCGGCACCGCCGTGCTGGACTACCTGGTCCTGGGCAACCGCCTGTCCGCATTGAGCCTGGCCGGGATGGCGGCGATCCTGCTGGGCCTGATGCTGGTGCTGCGGCGTCAGGCGAGGGCGGCAGCCGGGGCCTAGCTCCGCGATCCGGCCTTCTGGGCGGCCGACGCGCGGCCGGCCTGGAGGCTGGGGGCCGCGGCTTCGTCGCGCCAGCCGTTCCAGGATTCTCCGGAGCCCTCCGGCACGTCCTCGTGCTCCTGGCCGTCCCAGTGCCCGCTGACCAATTGCTCCGGCCGCGTTTGCGCCACGACCCGGGCGCAGGCCGACCAGGCGTCCAGGCGCACGCTCAGGCCGGCGTAGATCCCGTGTCCGGCGCCGGCTTCGATGAGGCCCGCGGCCTGCACCCCTTCGCCGGCCCGGATCGCGCCTTCGGCGCGGATGTCCTCGCCCGCGATCAGGCCCCAGCCGGAGGCCAAGTGATCGCCGCAGACGATGGAGCCGCCGGCCTGGATGCCGCAGGCCGCGTCGATTTCCTTCTCGGCGCGCACGTCGCCGCCGGCCTTGATGCCCTGGCCGCATTTGATCGCGCCTTGCGTTTGAACGTCCTGCCCGGCATGGAGGTGGCCGGTCACGGCCAGGTCCTGGCCGGCGCAGATGTCCCATTTGGCGCGCACGTTGCCGACGCAGTCCAGGCGGGTGGCGGTCTCGATGCCCCAGTCCGCCGAAATGTCGCCGCCGGCGCGCAGGTTGCCGCCGCTGGCGATGTTGGCGCCCGCCGTGATGTTCTCGCCGGCCATGATGGTTTCTCCGGCGCGGATTCCGCCGCCGGTCACGATGCTGCGGCCGGCGCGCACGACGGAGTCCACGTTGATGCCCATGCGCACTTCCAGGGTGCCGGCGAAGACGATCGCGTTGGCGTCGACGGCGTCCAGCTTGAGCACGGCGTCGGTCGGGCCGAACTGGTCCAGCAGCCAGCAGGCGTCGCTGACGCGCCCGTCGGCGACCAAGGCGTCAAGCACGGCCTGGTAGTCCCCCTGTCCGTTGTGGTCGCGGAGGAACCATTTGTAGCCGCCCGCGCAGGGGTTCTTGGCTTTGACGAATTTCTTGGTGAGTTGCATGGCGCTTGGAAAAGGTCGGTGCGTGGCCTGGCCGCAGGCCCTCCAGGGCATGCGGAAAACGTAACGAATGAGGCGAGGCGGGACGCCCGGCCACGCGGCAGGGCGTCCGTCGGCGGGCGGCGGAGCTGGGATGCGCGGATGTGCGCAGGCAGCCGGCGGCGGGCCGGTAAGGCTTCTAGAGAGGGGAAAAGCGGGCGATTAGCCGGGCTTGGAACGCGCGTAGGCGGAACGCGCGGCGACTTCCTGCGAGCTCAACAGGGTTGAGCGCAGGGCGCAGATGGCGCATGCGGCGCAGGGGAGGGGAGAAAAATGGGATCGCACGGACGCACATGCTACCAGCCGGGCGATTGCAGTCAAGCGCCGGCCCCCGCGAAAGGGGCCGGCCGGGGATGCGCGGGATCAGTTCGTGGACTGGATATTGCGCTCCTTGGCGATGCGCTGGCGCAGTTCGAGCTCGCGCTTGATCTGGGCGGCGTATTCGGCCGGGGTGTTGCCGTCCACCAGCGAGCCGCCGTCGGCCAGGCGCTGCACGGTCTTGGGATCCTGGAGCGCCTTGACGGCGGCGTCATGGATGCGGTCGATCACCGCCTGCGGCGTGCCGGCGGGCGCGACCAGGCCGTACCAGGCCATATTGTCCATTTCCGGCAGGCCGCCTTCGGTGAAGGTGGGCACGTCCGGCAGCGCGGGCAGGCGCTTGGGGGCCGCCACGGCCAGGGCGCGCAGCTTGCCGGCCTGGATGTGGGGCATGGACGAGGGCAGGTTGTCGAACTGGGCGTTGACCTGGCCGGCGATCACGTCGTTGAGGGCCGGGCCCGAGCCGCGGTAGGGCACGTGCACCATGTCGGTCTTGGTCAGCGATTTGAACAGCTCGCCGTCCAGGTGGCCGATGCCGCCCGAGCCCGAGGAGGCGTACGCGTACTTGCCGGGATTGGCCTTCAGCAGGGCGATGAATTCGGCCAGCGTCTTGGCGGGCACGGCGGGGTTCACCGTCAGCACGTTCGGCACGTTCACCATATTGGTGATGGGCGCAAAGTCCGTCAGCGGGTTGTACGGGTTCTTGGGGTTGGTGGCCGGGTTGGTGGCCATGGTGCTCACGGTGGCCACGCCCAGGGTGTAGCCGTCGGGGGCGGAGCGCACCAGCGCGTCCGCGCCGATGGAACCGCCGCCGCCGCCGCGGTTTTCGACGACGACGGGCTGGCCGAGTTCGCGGCCCAGCCCTTCGGAGACGATGCGGGCCACGATGTCGGTGGTGCCGCCGGCGGCGAAGGGCACGATGAGGCGGATGGGCTTGTTGGGGTAGGGGTCGGCGGCTTGCGCGCCGGTACTAAAGCAGACGCCTGCGATGGCGGCGGCCAGGACGGCCTTTGCTTGGGACAGCACGGTCAAGAGTCTTCTCCATAATTATCGAAATCCGACCCGGCCGGCTGCTATGGCCGGCGTCGGTGAAGCGCGCCGGGCTCTGATGCCGGCTCGGCCGACGCTTCGTGGGCGCCATTCCACACAGGAATCCCGACCCGGTCAACTCGGGTCGACCCTGAGCGGATCAGCTTGTTTGCGTTGTCGCAATAACGCGCGGAATAGCTGCCGATCACGAAAAAACCCCAATGCTGACAACGAGATGAATCGAGCGGCAATACCGTCGATTGCGCAATCATTGCGCATCGATCGTGTCGTCATCGCCCCGGTTCACACATAAATTCCTGCATAACTTACAAGAATCTGATATTTTTCGGATGAGATTCTTGGCCGGTCTTGCAAGAAAACTATTGCGTTTGTTTCTGTCTGCGCCGTTCAATGGCGTTGGTTGATGTCCCCGCGGGGCAACGTGTAGTGCAGCGACGCACCGGGCCAGGGTTCCGTCCGTTTTTCAATCCCCGGTCTGTTTCGTCTTTCGCTGCCTTGCGCTGGCGGGAGGGGGCCCGGACATTCTCGGAACGCCATGTCGCTGATCCTGATCCTCGCTCTGCCGTTCGCCGGCAGCCTGTGCGCCGCGCTGCTGCCTTCCAATGCCCGCAATGCCGAGGCGTGGTTGGCGGGCCTCATCGCCCTGGCCTGTGTGGTTCTGATCGCCAGCCTGTATCCCGACGTCGCCCACGGCGGCGTGGTGCGGGTCGACATGCCCTGGGCGCCCGCCCTGGGCCTGCAATTCACGCTGCGCATGGACGGCTATGCCTGGCTGTTCGCCCTGATCGTCTCCGGCATGGGCGCCCTGGTGGTGCTGTACGCCCGCTACTACATGTCGCCGGAAGACCCGGTGCCGCGCTTCTTCTCCTTTTTCCAGGCCTTCATGGCCGCGATGCTGGGCGTGGTGCTGTCGGGCAACCTGATCCAGCTGGTCATGTTCTGGGAAATGACCAGCCTGGCGTCCTTCATGCTGATCGCCTACTGGCACCACCGCCTGGACGCCCGGCGCGGCGCCCGCATGGCGCTGACCGTCACTGGCGGCGGCGGGCTGTGCCTGCTGGCCGGCGTGCTGATCCTGGGCCATATCGTCGGCAGCTACGACCTGGACCGCGTGCTGGCCGCCGGCGACCTGGTGCGCGCCGACCCCTGGTATCCGGCCGTGCTGATCCTGGTGGCGCTGGGCGCCCTGACCAAGAGCGCGCAATTCCCGTTCCATTTCTGGTTGCCCAACGCGATGGCCGCGCCCACCCCGGTGTCGGCCTACCTGCACTCCGCCACCATGGTGAAGGCGGGCGTCTTCCTGCTGGCGCGCTTCTGGCCGGTGCTGTCCGGCACCGACGAATGGTTCTGGATCATCGGCGGGGCGGGGCTGATCACGCTGGTGCTGGGGGCCTACGCCGCCATCTTCCAGCAGGACATGAAAGGGGTGCTGGCCTATTCCACCATCAGCCACCTGGGGCTGATCACGCTGCTGCTGGGCCTGAACAGCACGCTGGCCCTGGTGGCGGCCATCTTCCACATGATCAACCACGCCACCTTCAAGGCCTCGCTTTTCATGGCGGCCGGGGTGGTGGACCACGAAACCGGCACGCGCGACCTCGGCCGGCTGTCCGGCCTGTACAAGGCCATGCCCATCACCGCCACGCTGGCCATGGTGGCGGCGGCGTCGATGGCGGGCGTGCCGTTGCTCAACGGCTTCCTGTCCAAGGAAATGTTCTTCGCCGAGACCACGTTCGTCAGCGGCGACCGCATCACCGAGATCGGCCTGCCGCTGCTGGCCACCGTCGCCGGGGCGTTCAGCGTCGCGTATTCGCTGCGTTTCATCCTGCAGGTCTTCTTCGGCCCGCCGGCGACCGACCTGCCGCGCGCGCCGCACGAGCCGCCCCGCTGGATGCTGTTCCCGAGCGCGCTGCTGGTGTTCATGTGCCTGCTGGTGGGCGTCGTGCCCAGCCTGACGGTGGGCCCGTTCCTGGCCTCGGCGGCGCAGAGCATCCTGGGGCAGGACATGCCCGAGTACAGCCTGGCCGTCTGGCACGGCGTCAACCTGCCGCTGGTCATGAGCCTGGTGGCCACCACGGCCGGCGTGCTGCTCTACCTGGCCCTGCGCGCCCACCAGCGCGCCAACCCCGGCCGCGTGCCCTTCATCTACCGCCTGGACGGCCGCCGCAGCTTCGAGGCGCTGCTGGACGGCTCCAGCGTCGCGGCCGCCTGGCTGCTGCGCTGGCTGGCGTCCTCGCGGCTGCAGGTGCAGATGCTGCTGATCGTGCTGGGCACCCTGTTCGTGGCCTGGCTGCCGTTGCGCGCGGGCGGCTGGCTGGACGGGGCGGGCCATCTGACCCCCGTGGATCCGGCGTTCGCGCTGCTGTGGCTGGTGGGCGGGGTCTGCGCCCTGGCCGCGGCCTACCAGGCCAAGTACCACCGCCTGGCGTCCCTGGCGCTGGCCGGCGGCGCCGGGCTCATCACCTGCCTGACCTTCGTCTGGTTCTCCGCGCCCGACCTGGCCCTGACCCAGCTGTCGGTGGAAGTCGTGACGCTGGTGCTGCTGTTGCTGGGCCTGCGCTGGCTGCCGCGGCGGATCGCGCAGGACGAGGATGAGGGCCTGACCGCCACGCTGCGCGCCCGCGGCCGCCGCCTGCGCGACCTGCTCATGGCCGTGGCGGCGGGCACCGGGATGTCGGCGCTGGCCTATGCGGTGCTGACGCGTCCCCAGGGCGAGACCATCTCCTCCTACTTCGTGGACCGCGCGCTGCCCGACGGCGGCGGCACCAACGTGGTCAACGTCATCCTGGTCGACTTCCGCGGCTTCGATACCTTCGGCGAGATCACCGTGCTCGGCATCGTGGCGCTCACGGTCTACGCGCTGCTGCGCCGTTTCCGTCCGGCCACCGAGAGCGCGGACATCCCGCGCCAACAGCTGGACCAGGATGGCGGGGTGCCGGCGGCGCCCGACATCAAGTCCCCGGTGCCCGACGGTTCGATGATGGTCCCCACCGTGCTGGTGCGGCTGCTGCTGCCCACGGCGGCGCTGATTTCGGTGTATTTCCTGCTGCGCGGGCACAACGAGCCCGGCGGCGGATTCGTCGGCGGCCTGATCTTCGCCACCGCCGTCATCCTGCAATACATGGCAGGCGGCGTGTACTGGGTCGAGTCGCGCAGCCGCCTCAACCCGCAGAACTGGATCGGCATCGGCCTGCTGTTCGCGGGGTCCGCCGCGATGGCCGCCTGGCTGGCCTACAAACCCTTCCTGGCCGCGCTGGCCTGGGACATCGCGCTGCCGCTGGTCGGCCACGTGCACCTGTCCAGCGTGCTGCTGTTCGACCTGGGCGTGTACATGCTGGTCGTGGGGTCCACGGTGCTGGTGCTGGTGGCGCTGGCTCACCAATCGCTGCGCGCGCAACGCAAGGCCGCCGCCGAAATCCAGGCGGCCGCCGCTCAAACAGGGGAAGCCTGATGGAATTGATCTATGCCGTCGCGATCGGCGTCTTGGCGGGTTCGGGCGTATGGCTGCTGCTGCGGCCGCGCACGTTTCAGTTCATCATGGGCCTGTCGCTGGTTTCCTACGCGGTGAACCTGTTCATCTTCGGCATGGGCCGGCTCACGTCGGGCCGCCCGCCGGTGGTGGACCCGGCCGCGGCCCATGATCCTTCCTGGTATGCGGATCCGCTGCCGCAAGCCCTGGTGCTGACGGCCATCGTGATCGGTTTCGCCACCACCGCGTTGTTCCTGGTTGTGCTGCTGGCCTCGCGTGGCCTCACGGGTACCGACCACGTTGATGGACGGGAGTCCCAATTTTGAGTTTCTGGCTGCAGCATCTCCCCATATTGCCCATCATCACCCCGCTGCTGGCCGGCGCGGCGATGCTTTTGCTGGCCGATACCAGCCGCTACGCGCGGGCCGGGATCGCGCTGGTCTCCACCCTGGGCCAGCTGGCCGCGGCCATCGCGCTGCTGGCGGTGGCCGGCGGGGCCGTGCCGGGCGTCTGGCCCGACGGGGTAGGGGTCTACCTGGTGGGCGACTGGCCCGCGCCTTTCGGCATCGTGCTGGTGGTGGACCGCCTGGCCGCCGTGATGCTGACGCTCACCGCGGTGCTGGGCCTGGCCTCGCTGGTCTACTCGCTGGCCCGCTGGGACCGCGCGGGCGTGCATTTCCATTCCCTGTTCCAGTTCCTCTTGATGGGGCTCAACGGCGCCTTCCTCACCGGCGACCTGTTCAACCTGTTCGTGTTCTTCGAGGTGCTGCTGGCCGCGTCCTACGGCCTGCTGCTGCACGGCTCGGGCGTGGCGCGCGTCAGCGCGGGGCTGCAGTACATCGCCGTGAACCTCGTGGCTTCGTTCCTGCTGCTGATCAGCATCGCGCTGATCTACGGCGTCACGGGCACGCTGAACCTCGCCGACCTGGCGCTGCGCGCCGGCAACCTGGCGGGCGCCGACCGCATGCTGTTCGAGGCCGGCGCCGCCATCCTGGGCGTGGCCTTCCTGGTGAAGGCGGGCGCCTGGCCGCTGAACTTCTGGCTGGTCAAGGGCTACGGCTCGGCCGGCGCGCCGGTCGCGGCCATGTTCTCCATCATGACGAAGGTGGGCATCTACGCGCTGCTGCGCATCGGCTCGCTGCTGTTGCCATCGGGCGCGCCGGCGGCCTTCAGCCTGGACTGGATGTTCGCGGCGGGCCTGGCCACGCTGCTGTTCGGCGGCCTGGGCCTGCTGGCCACGCAGCAACTGGAGAAGATGGTCGGCTATTGCGTGATCGTCTCCGCCGGCACGCTGCTGACCGCGCTGGGCATGCCGGGCGTGACGCTGACCGGCCCGGCGCTGTTCTACCTGATCAGCTCGGTGCTGACCACGGGCGCGTTCTTCCTGCTGGCCGAACTGATCGAGCGCACCCGCAGCTTCGGCGCCAACGTGCTGGCCGTCACGCTCGATGCCTTCGACCTGGACGATCCGGCCTCGGTGAACCGGTCCGACGACGTGGTGGGGGTGGCGATTCCCGCGGCCATGGCTTTCCTGGGCCTGGCTTTCATCTGTTGCGCGCTGCTGGTGACCGGGCTGCCGCCGCTGTCGGGCTTCGTCGCCAAGCTGTCGCTGCTGTCGGCGGCGGTGTCCGCCGCCAATGAGTCGGCCCTGCCGATGGACGCCTGGATCCTGGTGGCGGCCGTGCTGGTGTCAGGCCTGGCGGGCCTGATCGGCCTGGGCCGCACCGGCATCCGCGTATTCTGGGCGAGCGACGACCGCAGCACGCCGCGCCTGCGCGTGATCGAGGCGGGCCCGGTGGCCGTGCTGCTGCTGCTTTGCGTGGGCCTGGCCGCCGGCGCCGGACCGGTATCGGCCTACCTGGACGACGCCGCCCGCTCCCTGGACCAGCCCAAGTCGTACATCGAGGCCGTCATGTCCGCGCAGACGGTGCGCGGCGTCAAGGGGGGAAGCTGATGCGCCGCCTCTATTTCGTATTCCTGCCCACGTTCCTGTTCGTGCTGTGGCTGGTCCTGAACCAGAGCCTGTCCGCCGGCCAGATCGCGCTGGGCATCGCGCTGGCGCTGTGGTTCACCTGGGCCGCCTCGCGCCTGCGTCCGTTGCATGCGCGGCCGCACCGCCTGTGGAAGGCCGTGCCGCTGTTCCTGCACGTTACGTGGGACATCATCAAGTCCAACATCGCCGTGGGCAAGCTCATCCTGAACCCGCGGCCCAACGATTTTTCACCCGGGTTCATCATGATCCCGCTGACCATGCGCGACCCGCACGGCCTCGCGATGCTGGCCTGCATCGTGACCTACACGCCCGGCACGGTCTGGGTGAACCTCACCGACGACCACCACCTGAAGCTGCACGTCCTGGACCTGCAGAACGAAGGCGACTGGATCAAGCTGGTGCAGGAGCGCTACGAGCGCCCGCTGATGGAGATTTTCGAATGAACACCGTACTTTATTGGGCGGCGTCCTTTGCCTTGCTTTGCTTCGCGCTGGGCATGGTGTGCGCCACCGTCCGCCTGCTGCGCGGGCCCACCGCCCAGGACCGGGTCCTGGCCCTCGACACCCTTTACATCAATGGCATGCTGACCATGCTGGTGTTCGGCATCCGCTCTGGCACCTCGGTGTATTTCGACATCGCCTTGCTGATCGCGCTGTTCGGCTTCGTCGGATCCACCGCGATGGCCCGCTTCCTGCTGCGCGGGGAGGTGATCGAGCCATGATCGAAGCCCAGATCCCGCTGTGGGCCGGCATTCCGGCCAGCATCCTGCTCGTATTCGGCGGCCTGCTGGCCCTGACTGGTTCGGCCGGCCTGCTGCGGTTCCGCACCTTCTACGCGCGCATCCACGCGCCGACGCTGGGCAACACCATGGGCTGCGGCTGCGTCCTGGCCGCGTCCATCCTGGTGTTCTCCGCGCTGTCGGCTCGCCCGGTATTCCATGAGGTCGTCATCACCTTGCTGCTGATCGTGTCCTCGCCCGTGACCGCCATGCTGCTGATGCGCGCCGCCACCTACCGCAACCGCCTCACCAAGGCCGATGCGGACAGGGACGCGCGTTAGCAGACGCACGTTAGTAGACGCGCGTTAGTAGACGCGCGTTAGCAGACGCGCGTTAGCAGACGCGCGTTAGCAGACGCACTTCCTCGGCCCGCTCGTCGCCCAACGCCCGGCGAGATCTCATGTTGCATTGCGGCAATTGAAACGTAGACTTACGATTTCACGTCGCTGGACACCTCGCCGACGCGGCATCGTGGGATAGTGGGATGACGGCCTGCTCTCCATCGAGCGAGCAGGCCCTAAGCGAGCGGCGGCGTCCCCCGGGGCGCGCCGCTCTGGTGCAAACGCTATTGAAGGAGCTGGCCATGAAGACACGACCCATGCACACCAAACGCCTTGCGGCGACCCTTTGCGCGGCAGGCCTGATGCTGGCCGCGGGGGCGCTCCACGCGGCTGATGCGACCGGCCGCGGCTCAGCCCAATCCCAGTATCAGCAGGACGTGGCGGCCTGCAAGAGCGGCGCGACCGGCCAGGACCCTGCCGCCTGCATGCGCGAAGCCGGCGCGGCCCGCCAGGAAGCCGGCCGCCAGAATCTGAAGGAAGGCAGCACCGACCAGTATCAGCAGAACATGATCGACCGCTGCAACCGCCTGCCGGCGGCCTCGCGCCAGGATTGCGTGACGCAGATGACCTCGCCCACCAACGTGCGCGGCAGCGTGCAGGGCGGGGGCGTCCTGCGCGAAACGGTGATCCAGGTGCCGGCGGATTCGGTTCCGCCCGCCTCCGGCGCCACCGGCGTTCCGGGCGCGGCGCCAGCGCCCGCCGGCGGCACGATGAGCTCGCCCATCCGCCAGTAGGGCCGGGCAGGGGCCGGGAACCCCGCGTTCCTGGCCGCAAGAGGCGCAGCCGCCGCCACATTCAGGCAAAATGGCGGCTGTCGCCCTTTTTCACGCATATTCATGTCCGACGTCATCGCCCTGGTTTTCGATTTCGACGACACGCTGGCCTCGGACAGCACGTCCGGCTTCCTGGAGAGCATCGGGGTGGACACGGCTTCCTTCTGGAAGGACGAGGTCGACCCGCTGCTGTCGCAGCAAGACTGGGACCCGGTGCCCGCCTATCTGTATCAAATGATCCGCCTTTCCCGGGAAGGCAGGCATGGACGCATCACGCAACAGCGCCTGAAGGACTGGGGCGCCCGCCTGGAGTTGCACGACGGCGTGCCCACGCTGTTCCAGCGCCTGCGCGCCGCCGTCCGGGCCGAGCAGCCGCAAGTGCAACTGGAGTTCTACCTGATTTCCAGCGGCATCGGCGACGTGGTCCGCTCCACGCCCATCGCCCATGAATTCACCGAGATCTGGGCCTCCGAATTCGTCTATGGCGCGGACGGCGGCATCGAATTCCCGCGCCGCATCGTCAGCTTTACCGACAAGACCCGCTACCTGTTCCACATCCAGAAAGGCATCATCGGCCGCGACTTCCGCAACAAGCCCTTCGAGGTCAACCGCAAGGTGCCCGAGGACCGCCTGCGCGTGCCGTTCGATCAGATGGTGTTCGTCGGCGACGGCTACACGGACATTCCCTGCTTTTCGCTGATCCGCCGCGCCGGCGGTTACGCCTTCGGCGTCTGGGATCCGAAACATCGCGACAAGCGCAGCCGGGCCTGGGGCTTCATCGAGGAGGGCCGGGTGTCGAACCTGAACCAGGCCCGCTACGACGAAGAGGCCGAACTCTACCAATGGCTGGAAGAGGCCGTGACCAGCCTGGCCGGCCGCATCGCATTGAAGTCCCGGGTGTACCGTGGTTGAGGCGGACGCCACGGCGGCGGTCTCGCCCTGGACCGCGCAGGACGCCCGTTTCATGACCCTGGCGCTGGAAGAGGCCCAGGCCGCCTACGACATCGGCGAAGTGCCCGTTGGCGCGCTGGTGGTGTCGGCGCAGGGCGATATCCTCGGCCGCGGCTACAACCGCACCATCATCGACCACGACCCCACCGCCCACGCCGAGATCGTGGCGCTGCGCGGCGCGGCCCGGGCGCTGGAAAACTACCGGCTGCCGGGCATCACCGTGTACGTCACCCTGGAGCCCTGCGTCATGTGCATCGGGGCCATGCTGCACGCGCGGCTGGCCCGCGTCGTGTTCGGCGCCTACGATCCCAAGACCGGCGCCTGCGGCAGCGTGCTGGACGTGGGCTCGGTGCCCAGACTCAATCATCACAC
Source organism: Achromobacter denitrificans NBRC 15125 (assembly GCF_001571365.1). Taxonomy (GTDB): domain Bacteria; phylum Pseudomonadota; class Gammaproteobacteria; order Burkholderiales; family Burkholderiaceae_B; genus Achromobacter; species Achromobacter denitrificans. The sequence goes on from NZ_BCTQ01000016.1 coordinate 75,322, forward strand.
TTCAGTCACCGGCGGCGTGCTGGCGGAACCCTGCGGCGAGTTGCTGCGCCGGTTCTTCCGTGAGCGCCGCAGCAAGGAATCCATCGCATGAGCACCCCCAAAGCCGCCAAGCCGCGCGGCGCGAAAGCCGCCGCAAGCCACGATCACGGCCACGACCACGGCCCCGAATGCGGCGACGATTGCGGGCATGACCACGCCCACGATCACGCGCTGCCCGACGCGCGCGGCATCTACCTGATCTCGCCCTCGTCCGCGGTGCGCGATCCGGCCACCGTCGAACTGGCGCGCACGCGCCTGCAGGCGCAGGGGTTCAAGACCGCCCTGGACCGCACGGCATTCGCCGAGCACCAGCGCTTCGCGGGCACCGATGCCCAGCGCCTGGCCAGCCTGGCTCGCGCCGTCAAGCAGAAGCTGCCCATCGTCATGGTGACCCGCGGCGGCTACGGGCTGAGCCGGCTGCTGCCCGCCATCGACTGGAAGGCCATGGCCGACAGCGGCAAGCGCTTCGTCGGCATGAGCGACTTCACCGCCTTCAACCTGGGCCTGCTGGCGCAGACCGGCGCGGTCAGCTACACCGGCGCCACCGCCGTCGCCGACTTCGGCGGCAAGAAGGTCGACGACCTCACCGAAGCCCTGTTCGGCGAAGTGATGCGCGGCGAACTGGAAATCCTCAGCTTCGAGACCCAGGACGCGGATCCGGTGGATTGCCGCGGCATCTTCTGGGGCGGCAACCTCGCCATGGTGGCGTCGCTGGTGGGCACCCCCTACATGCCCAAGGTGCGCGGCGGCATCCTGTTCCTGGAAGACGTGGCCGAGCATCCCTACCGCATCGAGCGCATGCTGATCCAGCTGCACCAGGCCGGCATCCTGGCCCGGCAGAAAGCCATCGTGCTGGGCCGCTTCTCCGACTACAAGCTGGCGCCCCACGACAAGGGCTACGACCTGCACGAAGCGGTCGCCTGGCTGCGCCGCACCGTCAAGGTCCCGGTGGTGACGGGGCTGCCTTACGGCCACGTGGCCACCAAGGCCACGCTGCCGATCGGGCAGAAGGTCGGCCTGGCCACCGAGCGGGGGCTGGCGCACCTGGTGCTGGACGAGCACCACCACTAAGCCGGCCGGCGCGGGGCGCTAGCGGGCCCGGACCGCGGGCGCGCCCGCCACGACCTCGCGCGCCAGATCCGGCAACGCCTTGAAAAGCAGCCGCGTGGCCGCGGTGGCGGGGCGCTGGCGGCTGATGTCCATCAGCACCGTCTGGCGGATGACGGGATCGGTCAGGCGGATCGGAACCAGGCTGCCGTCCGCCACTTCCGCCGATACGGCGTGGGCGGGCAGGATGCTGTGCAGGCCGCCGCGCCGGATGGCGTCCTTGATGACGACGCCCGAGTCCGCCTCCAGCACGACGTTCAACTCCATTCCCGCGCGCAAGGTCAGGCTGTCCAGCACCGTGCGCAGCGCGTTCGGGCGCACGGGCAGCGCCAGGGGCGCCGCGGCCAGGTCGGCCAGGCGCAGCTCGGGGCGCGCCGCCAGCGCCGATCCGGCGCAGGTAACCACCGTCATTTCCGTTTCGCACAACACTTCCAGCAGGCGCGTGGAGGCGGTGCGATAGCGGTTGTAGATGCCGATATCGATCTTGCCGTTGGCCAGCCAGGCTTCGATCTCCCCGCTATAGCCTTCGAAGACCCGCAGCCGGATGCCGGGATAGCGCGCCTGCGTGTAGGTCAGCAGCATGCCCGTCAGCGGCTGCGACAACGAGGGAATCACGCCCAGATTGACGATGCCGGCCGGCTTGCGCTGGGCGGCTTTGGCTTCCTCCAGCAACTGATCGGCTTCGAGCAGCAAGGCCTGGGCGCGCGGCATCAGGCTTTCGCCCAGCTCGGTCAGGAGCACCCCGCGCCCGGTGCGAAAGAACAGCCGTCCGCCGAGCTCCTGCTCCAGCTCGGACAACTGGCGGCTCAAGGCCGATTGCACGATGCCCAACGCGGCGGCGGCCCGCGTCAGGCTGCCGGCTTCGGCGATGCGGGTGAATATCCGCAGGTTCTTGAGGTCCATGGCTATAACCCATCTCGAATCGAGATAACTGGTTTATCGAAAATGCCCGTTCCGGATGGCTCGATTTCAGCACAGAATTCCTCATCCCTCTCGTATTCGCGCAGCGTGACATGCCGGATCGCTCCGGCAAGCCCCAAGGAGTCAGCAGATGAGTTTCGAGGAAAGTGCCGGCCCGCTCAAAGGCCTCCGCATTCTTGATCTGTCCACCGTGGTGGCCGGCCCCTGGGCCGCGACGCTGCTGGCGGACCTGGGCGCCGACGTGCTCAAGGTGGAAATCCCCGGGGTGGGCGATCCCTTGCGGGCGCTTGCGCCGCACAAGGAGGGCGTGCCCCTGTGGTGGAAGGTGGCGAATCGCAACAAGAAGGGCATTTCGGTCGACCTGCGCACCGCCGAAGGGCGCGACATCGTGGCGCGCCTGCTGCCCGGTTTCGACGTGCTGGTGGAGAACTTCCGCCCCGGCACGCTGGACGGCTGGGGCATGTCGCGCGAATGGCTGCACGAGCAGAATCCGGCGCTGACCATCCTGCGCGTGACGGGGTTCGGCCAGACCGGCCCCTACCGCAACAAGCCCGGATTCGCCCGGGTGTTCGAAGCGATGAGCGGCCTCACCAATATTTGCGGCGAATCGGACGGGCGGCCCCTGCACATGGGGTTCCCCATCGCCGACGCCGTGGCCGGCCTGTTCGGCGCGCTGGGCATCGTCGCCGCGCTGTACCGCGAGAAGGTGGCGCCGCGAGGGCAGGGCCAGGAAATCGATTGCTCGCTGATGGAATCGATGTTCCGGGTGATGGACTTTCTTCCCATCGAATACGACCAGCTCGGCATCGTCCGGGGGCGGCTGGGCAACAGCAGCCAGTATGCGGCGCCGGGCAACGTGTACCGGACCCGGGACGGCCATTGGGCCTCCATCGCGGCATCCACGCAGCGCATTTTCGAGCGGCTTTGCGTGGCGCTGGAACTGACCGGCGTGGCCGAGGATCCGCGCTACCGGACCAATCCCGACCGGGTGCGCAACCGCGAGGCGCTGGACGCGCTGGTGGCCGACGCCATCGCGCGCCGCACGCTCGATGAACTGGCGGCCCTGCTGGACGCACATGCCGTGGGATTCAGCCCCATCTACGACATCGCGGACATCTTCCGGGACCCGCACATCGCGGCCCGCGAGGGCATCGTGTCCGTGGACGACGACGAACTGGGGCCCGTCAGGATGCAGAGCGTCGTGCCGCGGTTCTCCGAGACGCCGGGCGCCGTGCATCACGCCGGGCCCAGCCTCGGGCAGCACAACGAGGAGGTGCTGGGCGCGCTGGGTTACTCCGGCGCGCAGCGGGCGGGCCTGCGGGAGCGAGGGGTGATCTGAAGCCGGTTCCATCGCCACGGAGCCGCTTGCAGACAGGCCCGGGCGCCATCAGGAGGAGACAGCAATGCGTGCATGGACAGCAGGGTGGATATTTGCGATCGGCCTGATCGCGGCGGCGCCGGCGCAGGCGGCAGCCGAATGGCCCGCCAAGCCGGTCAAACTGCTGGTGGGGTTCCCGCCGGGGCAGGCGACGGACGCGGTGGCGAGGATCCTGGCCGAACGCCTGTCCGCCAAATTGAAGCAGCCGGTCATCGTGGAGAACCGGCCGGGGCAGGGCGGCAGCATCGCGCTGGCGGCGCTGGCGAAGTCCGCGCCCGACGGCTACACCATGATGCTATCGGCCACGGCGTCGCTCGTTACCAATCCGCATCTGTACAAGTCCACCGGCTACGACACCTTGCGCGATTTCGAGCCCGTGGGGCTGGTGGCCGACCTGCCGATGGTGCTGGTGGCCAATGCCTCGCAGTCATTCGACGACGTGGCGGGGCTGCGCGACTACGCGAAGCAACATCCCGGCGCGCTGAACTTCTCGTCGTCCGGCAACGGCACGCTGTCGCACCTGGGAATGGTGATGCTCCAGCGCGAGGCCGGGCTGCAATTGACCCATATTCCGTATCAGGGCAGCGCCAAGGCGATGACGGACATGATCGCCGGCAACGTCGCCATCGGCCTGGACACGGTGGCGGTCACGCTGCCGCATATCCAGTCCGGGCGCCTGAAGGCCCTGGCGGTGGGCGCCAGCCAGCGCCTGCCGATGCTGCCGGACACGCCCACCTTCGCCGAAGCGGGCTATCCCGCCTTCCAGGCGAATCCATGGCTGGGGATGCTGTTCCCGAAGGGCACGCCCAAGGACATCGTGCAGCGCATGAACCGGGAAATCGGCGAGGCCGTGGCCACGCCCGCGCTGGCCCAGTCGCTCAAGTCCATCGGGGCGTTCGCGCGGGTCGATACGCCGGAGGATTTCACGCAGCTGCTGCGCCAGGAATACCGCGGCTGGGGCGAACTCGTCCAGCTGTCGGGCAGCCGCGTCGACTAGGGCCCGGGCCCGCCGCAACGATCAATCACAAAGGAAAGCCGATGAAGCATGACGATCCCTTCAAAGCCCTGGTCCTGACGCAGGATGACGGCAGGACGCAGTCCGAGCTGCGGGACCTGACCATTGCCCGCCTGCCGCCCGGCGACGTGACGGTCAAGGTCGATTATTCCAGCCTGAACTACAAGGACGCGATGGCGGTGACGGGCAAGGGCCGGATCGTGCGCGACTTTCCCATGGTGCCCGGCATCGACCTGGCGGGCACCGTGCTGGAGTCCAGCGCGGCGGACTACCCGGTCGGCACGCCCGTGGTCCTGACGGGCTGGAGCGTGGGCGAACGCTTCTGGGGCGGCTACAGCCAGGTGCAGCGCGTCAAGTCGGAATGGCTGGTGCCGCTTGCGCCGGGCCTGGACAGCTTCAAGGCCATGGCCATCGGCACGGCCGGGCTCACCGCCATGCTCTGCGTCATGGACATCGAGGCGGCGGGCGTCGCGCCCGGCGCCGGGACGGTGCTGGTCACCGGCGCGTCCGGCGGGGTGGGCAGCGTGGCCGTGGCGCTGCTGGCCCGCCTGGGATACCGGGTCGCGGCGCTGGTGCAGCCCGGGCGCGAATCCGTCCACCCGTACCTGACGTCGCTGGGCGCGGCCGAGATCGTGTCGGGGCCGGAATGGGCGGAGCCGCCCAAGCCGCTGGAGAACCAGCGCTGGGCCGCCGCCGTCGATACCGTGGGCTCGAAAGTGCTGGCGCGGGTCCTGGCGTCGATGGAATATGGCGGCGCGGTCGCGGCCTGCGGCCTGGCCGGCGGCGCGGACCTGCCCGGAACGGTCATGCCCTTCATCCTGCGCGGCGTGCGGCTGCTGGGGGTGGATTCGGTGATGTGCCCGATTTCCAAGCGGCGGCAGGCCTGGGAGCGATTGGGCCAGGTCTATGAGGAAATGCCGTTCGGCGACATCGCCGTCACCGCCGGCCTGGCGCAGGTGCCGCAGCTGGCCGCCCGGCTGATGGCGGGGAACAACCGGGGGCGATACGTCATCGACGTGAACCGGTAGCGCGCAGGCGCGGCGGCGGCCGACGGGCCGCGCCGCCAGGGCGAAAACGCGGGGCGCGGGGAGGGGAAACGCGGAGCCGCAAAGGGGCAAACGCGTCCGGCGGGGCGCGTGACGGACGGGCTTGGTACAATGTCAGGTTTCCCGCATGCGTCCCCGACGCCCTTAGCCTCTAAAAAATACCGTGATATCCACTGCCAATCTCACCATCCAGTTCGGTCCCAAACCTCTTTTCGAGAACGTTAGCGTCAAGTTCGGGGAAGGCAACCGGTACGGGCTGATCGGGGCCAATGGGTCCGGCAAGTCGACATTCATGAAGATCATCGGCGGCGACCTTGAGCCGTCGGCCGGCAACGTATCGCTGGAACCGGGCGTGCGCCTGGGCAAGCTGCGCCAGGACCAGTTCGCTTTCGAAGACCTGCGCGTGCTGGACGTGGTCATGATGGGCCACACCGAAATGTGGGCCGCGATGTCCGAGCGCGACGCCATCTACGCGAACCCGGAGGCGTCCGAGGACGACTACATGCGCGCGGCCGAACTGGAAGCCAAGTTCGCCGAATACGACGGCTACACCGCCGAAGCGCGCGCCGGCGAACTGCTGCTGGGCCTGGAAATCGCCGTCGACCTGCACAACCTGCCGATGCGCGAAGTCGCGCCCGGCTGGAAGCTGCGCGTGCTGCTGGCCCAGGCGCTGTTCTCCAATCCGGACGTGCTGCTGCTGGACGAACCGACCAACAACCTGGATATCAACACGATCCGCTGGCTGGAGAACGTGCTCAACGGCTACCAGAGCACGATGATCATCATCAGCCACGACCGCCACTTCCTGAACCAGGTGTGCACGCACATGGCCGACGTGGACTACGGCGAGATCCGGATCTACCCGGGCAACTACGACGACTACATGCTGGCCTCCACCCAGGCCCGCGAGCGTCTGGTGGCCAACAACGCCAAGGCCAAGGAACGCGTGGCCGAACTGCAGGACTTCGTGCGCCGTTTCGCCGCCAACAAGTCCAAGTCGCGCCAGGCCACCTCGCGCCTCAAGCAGATCGACCGCATCAAGTCCGAGCAGGTCGTGGTCAAGCCGTCGTCGCGCCAGAACCCCTACATCCGCTTCGAGCAGAACAAGGTCATGCACCGTCTGGCGGTCACGGTCGAGCACCTGTCCAAGGCCTACGACGCGCCCGTGATCCGCAACTTCTCCGCCATGGTCGATGCCGGCGAGAAGATCGCCATCATCGGCGCCAACGGCGTGGGCAAGACCACCTTGCTGCGCCTGCTGGCCACCGACCTGCAACCGGACTCCGGTTCGGTGAAGTGGTCGGAGAACGCGGACCTGGGCTATATGGCGCAGGACGTGTCGGATCAATTCCTGCAAACCGACGTCAACCTGCTGGACTGGATGGGCGAACACCGCCAGCCGGGCGACGACGACCAGTCGATCCGCTCCGTGCTGGGCCGCTTGCTGTTCTCGGCGGACGATCTACCCAAGGCGCCCAAGGTGCTGTCCGGCGGCGAAAAGAACCGCATGACCTTCGGCCGCCTGATGCTGGGCCGGCACAACGTCATGCTGCTCGACGAGCCCACCAACCACCTGGACATGGAATCGATCGAGTCGCTGCAGTTCGCGCTGGAAAAGTACGAAGGCACGCTGGTCTTCGTGTCCCACGACCGCGAGTTCGTGTCCGGCCTGGCCACGCGCGTGATCGAAATCCTGCCCTCGGGCGAGATCGTCGACTACCGCGGCACCTACGACGACTACCTGACCTCCCGCGGCATCGACGCCTGAGGTCCGAGCTTGCGCGGCGCGGCCCCTTGAGGGCGGCCCGCCGCGTTCAGCCTGCTGCAAACCTGGCTGGGCTATCATCCGGGTAAACCCTGGCGCCGCTTCGGCCAGGCATTCCTGCCGCTCCCCCACATGTCCCCCACACCGCATGCCGCGCCCGATGGCGCGCAGATCGGCATGTTCACGCTGACGTTCCGCATCGTTTCCATCGCGTTCTTCACCTTCATCTGCTATCTGGCCATCGGCCTGCCGCTGGCCGTGCTGCCCGGTTACGTGCACGACCAGCTCGGCTACGGTTCGGTGCTGGCCGGCCTGGCGATCAGCGTGCAATACGCAGCCACCTTGCTCAGCCGCTCGCACGCGGGCCGCATGGCGGACACGGTGGGGCCCAAGCAGACCGTGGTGATCGGCATGGCGGCTTGCGCCGCCAGCGGGGTGTTCCTGCTGCTGGCATACGCCTTCGAGCGCAGCGCCTGGCTCAGCCTGGCGATGATCATCGTCAGCCGGTTGGCGCTGGGCTTCGGCGAAAGCTGGGTGGGCACGGGCTCGGCCACCTGGGCCATCGCTCGGGTGGGGCCGCTGCATACCGCGCGCGTCATTTCCTGGAACGGCATCTGCACCTACGGCGGCCTCGCGCTGGGCGCGCCGCTGGGCGTGTACCTGGAGCAGCAATGGAGCATGGGCGCGCTGGGCGGCGCGGTGCTGCTGCTGGGGCTGGCCGGCCTGGGCATGGCGGTGTCGCGCGCGGCGGTCGCCATCGTGGGCGGGCACCGCATGGCATTCAAGAGCGTGGTGCTGCGCGTCTTCCCCCATGGCATGGCGCTGGGCCTGGGATCGGTGGGCTTCGGAACCCTGGCGGCCTTCGTGGCCCTGTACTACGCCAGCGCGTCCTGGGACGGGGCGGCGCATGCGCTGAGCGCGTTCGGCTGCGCCTTCATCGGGGTGCGGCTGCTGTTCGCCGGCACCATCACGCGTTTCGGCGGCTTCCGCGTGGCGCAGGCGTCCTTCGTGGTCGAGGCCGCGGGCCTGCTGTTGCTGTGGCTGGCGCCCAACCCGGGCGCGGCCTTGCTGGGGGCGGCGTTGACCGGCTGCGGTTTCGCCCTGGTATTTCCCGCCATCGGCGTGGAGGCCGTGGCTCGCGTGCCCCCTGGCAGCCGCGGCGCGGCGCTGGGCGCGTACTCCGCCTTCCTGGATCTGGCGCTGGGCGTCACCGGCCCCATCGCGGGGTATATTTCGAGCGGATTCGGCTATCCGGCCATCTTCCTGGCGGCCGCCATGTCGGTGCTGACCGGTTTCCTGATTGCCTTCGGCCTGCAGCGCCACGCCGTCCGGACGGCTTCCAGGGCCTGACCTTTATTACGAAAAGAAGTTAAGACATTCAATATTGATCGTTTGGATTCATATAACGAATTGTTAGATTTGAGGCTCGTTTTCCACGCGCGCCACGATTCGTTCCATGAACCTCACTTTCGACCACGTACACAAGCACTTCGGCGAACTCCCCGTCGTGGACGGTTTCGCCAGCGAAATCAAGGCCGGTGAACTGGTCGCGCTGGTCGGCCCGTCGGGCTGCGGCAAGTCCACCTTGCTGCATCTGGCGGCAGGCCTGGAGAAGCCCACCCAGGGCGCCGTGCTCGCCGACGGCCAGGCCGTCTCCGGCCCGCACCCCAGCCGCACCCTGGTGTTCCAGGAGCATGCGCTGTACCCCTGGCTGACGCTGCTGGACAACGTGGCGCTGGCGCTGGAATTCCAGAAGGCGCCCAAGGCCCGCGCCCGCGAGGCTGCGCGGCAATGGCTGGCGCGCGTCAGCCTGGCCGGCTTCGAAGACTACTACCCCCACCAGGTTTCGGGCGGCATGCGGCAACGCGCCGCGCTGGCCAGGGCGTTCATCGCCCAGCCGCAGACGCTGCTCATGGACGAGCCCTTCGGCGCGCTGGACGCGCTCACCCGGCTCAGCCTGCAGGACGTGCTGCGCCAGCTGATCGCCCAGGAAAAGCCCACCGTGCTGCTCGTGACCCACGACGTCGACGAGGCCCTGTTCCTGGCGGATCGCATCATCGTCTTCAGCCCGCGCCCGGCGCGCGTGCTGCGCGAGTTCAACCTGGCGCACCACGAAAAGACCCACGACCTGTCCGGCCTGGCCGCCGAGAAGCGCGAGATCCTGCGCCTGCTCGGCATCGCGGTGGACGGGGCGGGCGCGCCCGCCGACCTGGCCCTGGCCGCCTGACGGTCCCTTTTCGGATTCTTCCTGGCGGCGCTCGCGCCGCCGCCCCCCGATTCCCCTGGAGCTCTCCTCATGAAATTGAAGCAATGGCTGTCCCTGCCGCTGGCTGCGGCGCTGCTGGCCGCGGCCCCCGCGATGGCCGCCGAAAAATTCCGCGTGGGCTACCTGCGCGTCATGGACGATGCGCAAGCCATCGTCGCCCAGGAGGGCGGCTACTACAAAAAGGCCGGCCTGGATTCCGAACTGATCGAATTCAAATCCGGCACCGACCTGATCAAGGCCATCGTCGGCGGCCAGCTGGACATCGGCGTGCTCGGCTTCACCAACGCCGTGGCCTGGGCCTCCAAGGGCGCGGACCTGAAGGTGGTGGGCGGCGCGCAGCAGGGCTACCACTCGCTGATCGTGCGCGACGATTCCGGCATCAAGGACATCGCCGGCCTGAAGGGCAAGACCCTGGCCTCGCAGGCCGAAGGCAGCACGGCGGACGTGGTCCTGAAGGGCGTGGTGCTCAAGCAGGGCAACCTGGGCGCCGACGACGTCAACGTCATGGGCGTGAGCCCCGCCGTGGCGGTGCAGTCGCTGGTGGGCAAGCGCGTGGACGCGGCGTTCCTGTTCGAACCCTATGACCGCATCGCGCAGCTCGTCGCCCCGGTCAAGCAGATCTACGAAGTGGGCCAGGCCTGGCCGTTCCCGTGCATGGTCGTGATTACTTCCGGCGAAACGCTGGCCAAGCGCAAGGACGACGTCTGGAAGGCCCTGGACGCGCAGAATCAGGCCATCGAGCTGTTGCAGAAGGAACCGGCCCAGGCTTCCAAGCTGATCGCCTCGTATTTCATCGCGGAGCCCACGCTCAAGACCCTGACCCGCGGCGAACTGCCGCGCGAGACGGTCATCGCCGAAGCCATCGGCACGCAGGTCTTCACGCCCAAGCTGACCGAGAAGGACACCCGCCGCATGCAGGAAATCGCCGATATCCTGCAGGCCCAGGGCTCGCTCAAGACGCGTGACGGCAAGCCGTACGACGTCTCCAGCATTGTCGACCTGTCCTGGCAAGAGGCTCGCAAGCTTTGAGCGCATCCACCCGAGTCACCGGCGCCCGCAAGCATCTCGCGGGCGTGCTGGGCGTAGTGTTCATCCTGGCGCTCTGGCAGTTGGCGTCGTTCGCGCTGCCGGACTTCCTCATGCCGGGCGTTCCGGCCGTCGTCGAGCGCCTGTTCGAGGACCTGGGCAAGCAATCCTTCCACCAGAGCCTGCTGGGCACGCTGGGCCGGCTGGGCGCGGGCTACGGCCTGGCGCTGGCCGCCGGCATCGGCTTCGGGCTGGTGGCGGCCGTGCTGTTCTTCTTCCGCGAAGTGCTGCGCAGCGCCATCGTCATCCTGCAATCGATCCCCTCGATCGCCTGGGTGCCGCTGTTCCTGATCGTTATGGGCTTCGGCAACACGCCCATCATCGTGGTGGTGGCGCTGTCGGCGTTTTTCCCGGCCGCCCTCAGCGTGATGAACGCCACGGAATCCGTGCAGCGCGTCCACGTGGCGGCGGCGCGGGTCATGGGCGCCACGCCCTGGGGCCTGGTCAAGCGCGTCTACCTGCCGGCCGTGATGCCGGAGCTCATTACGGGCGCGCAGCTGGCCTTCGGCAATGCCTGGCGCGCCCTGATCTCCGCGGAAATGCTGATCGGCTTCGGCAAGGGCCTGGGCCGCTCGCTGGCGTATTCGGGCGAGATCGCCGACATGACCGGCGTGATGACCAACATCCTGGTTATCGCGGTGCTGGCGGCGCTGATCGACCAGTTCGTGCTTGAGAACCTCAAGCATCGCCTGCTGCGCTACCAGTACGTGTGAGCGCGACGGAGGCCCGCATGATTCGCCATCTACGCCTGTTCGCCCTTGGCGCCTGCCTGGCGGCGGGCGCCGCGCACGCCCAGGCCGAACCGTTCGCGGCGGCGCGCGGGCGGGGGGAACTGGTGGTGGGGGTCCCGTACCTGGCGCCGCCGCCCGAGGCCGGCGCCAAGATCCGCACGCCGGACGGCCTGGACGCCGCCGCGGCCGAGCGGCTGGGGCAGAGCCTGGGCCTGCCGGTGCGCCTGCGGCAGCTGTCGGCCGAGCAGGCCGCGGCCGCGCTGGCGACGGGCGAGGCGGACCTGGTGCTGGCCGACGGCGCGGCGGGCCTGCCGGCGTCGGTCGCCGCGCAAGCCACCGGCTACGCGGTCCGCCCCAAGGCCGTGATCCGCAGCGACACCCGGCTGCGGCGGCCGGACGACGCGCGCGGCCGCAGCGTCTGCATGGCCGAGGCCGCCACGGCGTCTCGCGCCCTGGCGCAGCGCTGGGGCGCCGTCGTGCGCACTTACCGCGTGCCGTCCGACGCCCTGGTCGCGGTGCGCGAAGGCAGCTGCGACATCGGCCTGGTGGACGACGCGGTCTGGGAACCGCTGATGCGCTTTCCGGAGTGGAAGAAATTCTCGTCCACGCTGTCCGCCGACGGCGACCGGCATGAGCGGGTGTGGCTGCTGCGGGCGGACGACTCCGCCAGCCGCGGCTGGCTCGACCAGCAGATGCGCGACTGGAACCGCGCCGGCGCCTGGAAGGCCATGACCGTCAAATGGGCCCGCGACGTGGCGTTCGACGTCTATCTGGACCAGGAAGTCCCGGACTGCCACGGCTAGCGCCGGCGCGGCGGCCGCAGCCTGCACTTACAATGCCGGGCATGACGCACACGTTGACCGCTCCCTGCACCTACCAGGAAGACATCAAGAAAAGCCGCTTCGTCGCGCACGCGACGCCGGTGGCCACGGTGGAAGAGGCCATGCGCTTCTTCGCCGAACGCGGCGATCCGGAGGCGACCCACAACTGCTGGGCCTACCGCATCGGGCAAGAGTACCGTTTCAACGACGATGGCGAGCCCGGCGGCACCGCGGGACGCCCCATCCTGCAGGCCATAGAAGGGCAGGACATGGACCGCGTGGCGGTGCTGGTGGTGCGCTGGTTCGGGGGAGTGAAGCTCGGGGCGGGCGGATTGGTGCGCGCCTACGGCGGCTGCGCGGCGAATTGCCTGCGCCTGGGGGAGCGGACCGAGATCGTGGATCTTGCAACCGTTTCCTGCGCCTGCGGCTTCGCGGAATTGCCGCTGCTCAAGTCGCGCCTGGCCCAGGCGGGCGCCACGATCCAGCAGGAAGATTTCAACGCGGAAGGGGCCGTGCTGCGCTTCACGGTGCCGCGCGCGGCGGTCGACGAATTGGCCGTGACCGTGGCCAACATCACGCGCGGCCGAGCCGGATGGGATGTGACGTAGGATGGGTGAAGCGCGAGATTACTCGCGCAAGAACGCAATTGCCCAGCGCGCGAAACCCATGCGGCCGTGGGCAGATAATGCTTGGCATCGGCCGGAAAACACGCGATTGCGGCCGCATGGGTTTCGCGCGCTGGATACCTGAGTTCTTTCTCAAGAACTCTCGCGCTTCACCCATCCTACGCATCCTGCCCGTTTTGCGCGGCGGCGATTTCCTTGTGGACCTGTTCCATGTCCACTTCCTTGATCTTGGTGAGTAGCTCGTTCAGCTGGCCGGCCGACAGGGCGCCGGGCTGCGAGAATAGCAAGACCTTTTCGCGGAAGACCATCAGCGTCGGGATCGAGCGGATGCCCAGCGCGCCGGCCAGTTCCTGTTCGACGTCGGTATTCACCTTGGCGAACGTGACGTCGGGGTGCTCGGCGGCGGCCTGTTCGAAAACCGGCGCGAAGCCGCGGCACGGGCCGCACCAGGGCGCCCAGAAGTCGACGATCAGGGTGCCGTCGGGGGTGATGGCGTCTTGGAAGCTGTCTTTGGTGAGTTCAACGGTACTCATTTTGAATCCTTGCCGCGCGAGCGGCGAAAAAGCGGTGTCTGATCAGGCGACGCTGCGGCATTGCATGCTCTTTGGGCCATAGTAGAGCCGGTCGCCGTTGCGTCGCAATGGTTGGCGCCGGGGCGGGCCCGGCCGGCGGCGCTCAGGCGGGGGCGCCCTGCTTCAGGGAAGCCACGATCTCGAAAGAGCGCAGGCGGTCGGCGATGTTGTAGAAATCGGAAACGATCATCACCTCGTCGGCCTCGGTTTCGGCTACCAGCGCCTCCAGTTCGCGCCGGACGGTATCCGGGCCGCCGACGATGGCGGCGCCCAGTCTTTGATTGACCGCCTCGCGCTCCCATTCGTTCCACACGCCGTCCATGCTGTCCACGGGCGGCTGCAGTTGCAGCCGGTGGCCCCGCACCAGCGACAGGAACTTCAGCTGCTGGGTGGTGGCCTGGTGGCGGGCTTCCTCGTCGGTTTCCGCGGCCACGACCGGCACGCCGATCATGGCGTAGGGCCGGGCCAGCGTCGCCGACGGCTTGAACAGGTGGCGGTACAGGCGCATCGCCGCCATGCCCTCGGGCGAGAAGTGCCCGGCGAACGAGAACGGCAGGCCGAGTTCGGCCGCCAGCCTGGCACTGAAATCGCTGGATCCGAGCAGCCAGATCGGGATGTCCAGGCCTTCGCCCGGAATGGCGCGAACCGGCTGTCCGGGCCGCGACGGCGCCAGGAAGCCGCGCAATTCTTCCACCAGCGCCGGGAATTCCAGGCCGCTGCGCGGACCGCGGCGCAGCGCGTGCTGCGTGGCGCCGTCGCTGCCGGGCGCGCGGCCCAGGCCCAGGTCGATGCGGCCGGGGTACAGGGTTTCGAGCGTGCCGAACTGCTCGGCGATGATCAGCGGCGCGTGGTTGGGCAGCATGACGCCGCCCGAACCCACGCGCAGGGTGTTCGTATGGCCGGCCACGTGCCCGATCAGCACGGCGGTGGCGCTGCTGGCCACGCCGTTGATGTTGTGGTGCTCGGCGAGCCAGAAGCGCTTGTATCCCAGGCGCTCGACGTGCTGGGCCAGCGCCACCGTGTTGCGGAAGGCGTCGGCCGCGTCGCGGCCCTGCACAATGGGGGCCAGGTCGAGGACGGAAAAGGGGATGCGGGCGAGGCTGCTCATGCGGAAACCTCCGGGCTCGCGGGGCGACAGGACAGGGCGGGGATAGGGGGCGTGAAACGCAAGGCGGACTCCATATACCGTGATACATGGGGAGTGTATCGGCGAAATCAACCTGGGCCGCCAGCAACCTTATGGGCCGGCGGGTTGATTGAATTTGCCTATCCCGCTGATTGGGGAAAGCGTCGCCCCGGGAGCCTTCTTGCCGAAGGCCCCGGGGCGGCCGGGCCTTATCCGGGGAAGAAGGCGTAGCGGATCACGAACAGGGCGGCGACCAGCCAGGTGGCCGGATGCACGTCGCGAATCTTGCCGGTGGCGGTCTTGAGCACCACGTAGCTGATGAAGCCGAAGGCGATGCCGTTGGCGATCGAGTACGTGAAGGGCATGACCAGCGCCGTCAGCGCGGCCGGGGTGGCCTCGCACACGTCGTTCCAGTCGATGTCGATCAGCTCGCGCATCATCAGGCCGGCAACGTAGAGCAAGGCGGGCGCGGTGGCGTAGGCGGGCACGGCGCCGGCCAGCGGGGAGATGAACAGCGCGGCCAGGAACAGCAGCGCCACGATCAGCGCGGTCATGCCGGTGCGGCCGCCGGCCTGCACGCCCGAGGCGCTTTCCACATAGGCGGTGGTGCTGCTCGTGCCCAGCATGGAGCCGGCCACGATGGCGGTGCTGTCGGCGAACAGCGCGCGGCCCAGGCGGTTGGGCCGGTTCTCGGGCATCAGGCCCGCGCGGCGGGCCACGCCCACCAGCGTGCCGGTGGCGTCGAACACCTCCACCAGCACGAACACCAGGATCACGTGCACGAAGCCGCTGTGCAGCGCGCCCATGATGTCCAGCTTGAACAGCGTGGGCGACAGGCTGGGCGGGGCGGCGAAGATGCCCTTGAATTCGTTGTAGCCCAGCACCATGGACAGCAGGGTCACCGCGACGATGCCGATCAGGATGGCGCCGCGCACGCGCAGAGCGTCCAGCGCCGCGATGATGAAGAAGCCCAGGATGGCGAACAGCGGGCCGGGCTTGGTCAGGTCGCCCAGCGTGACCTTGGTGGCGGGATGCGCCACGACGATGTCGGCGTTGGACAGCGCGATAATGGCGAGGAACAGGCCGATCCCCGCGGCGATGGCGCTGCGCAGGGAATGCGGGATGCCCTTGACCAGCCATACCCGGATGCCCGAGATCGTCAGGAACAGGAAGATCACGCCCGAGATGAACACGGCGCCCAGCGCCTGCTCCCAGGTATAGCCCATGGTCTTGACGACGGTGAACGCGAAGAAGGCATTCAGGCCCATGCCCGGCGCCATGCCGATGGGCCAGTTGGCGATCAGCGCCATCACCAGCGAGCCCAGCGCGGCGGCCAGGCAGGTGGCGACGAACACCGCGTCGCGGTCCATGCCGGTCGACGACAGGATGTCGGGGTTGACGAAGATGATGTACGACATGGTCAGGAATGTCGTCAGGCCGGCCACGAGTTCCGTGCGAGCGGTCGTGCCGTGTTCACGCAGCTTGAATAGCTTCTCCAGCATTCGAGTCCCCAGTATGTTTGCAGGCTTGCGGTTGCCGCGGGCGGGCGGGGCCGTCCGCGCATTATTGATGGTATGGATGAACAAACCCGCGTATTTTCGCATCAGTTGTAAACTCTGCCGCCATGATCATTCTCGGCTTTGAAAGCTCCTGCGACGAAACCGGCGTCGCGGCCGTCTGTACGGAACGGGGCCTGCTCGCGCACGCGCTGCACACCCAGATCGCCATGCACCAGGAATACGGTGGCGTGGTGCCGGAACTCGCCTCGCGCGACCACATCCGCCGCGTCGTGCCGCTGACCCGCCAGGTGCTCGAAGACGCGGGCCTGCAAATGTCCGACATCGGCGCCGTGGCCTACACGGCCGGCCCCGGTCTCGCCGGCGCCTTGCTGGTGGGCGCCAGTGTCGCGCAGTCGTTCGCCTGGGCCCGGCACCTGCCGGCCATCGGCATCCACCACCTGGAAGGGCATCTGCTGTCGCCGATGCTGGCCGATCCGCGGCCGGACTTCCCCTTCGTGGCGCTGCTGGTGTCCGGCGGCCATACCCAGCTGATGCGGGTGGACGGCGTGGGCCGCTACGAATTGCTGGGCGAAACGCTGGACGACGCCGCGGGCGAGGCCTTCGACAAATCCGCCAAGCTGATGGGCCTGGGCTACCCCGGCGGTCCGGCGTTGTCCAGGCTGGCCGCCAGCGGCGACGCCACGCGCTTCGACCTGCCGCGCCCCATGTTGCACAGCGGCGACCTGGATTTCAGCTTCAGCGGCCTGAAAACGGCCGTCCTGACCCGGGTGAAGGCCGCCGAGGCGGCCGGCGGGCTGGACGAGCAGGCCCGCGCCGACCTGGCGGCGGCCACCCAGGCCGCCATCGTCGAGGTGCTGGCGGCCAAGGCCATTCGCGCCCTGAAACAGACGGGCCTGAAGCGGCTGGTGGTGGCGGGAGGCGTGGGCGCCAACCAGCTGCTGCGCGCCAAGCTGGACGCGGCGCTCAAGCCGCTGAAGGCGCGCGCCTATTTCCCGCCGCTGGAGCTGTGCACCGACAACGGCGCGATGATCGCCTTCGCCGCCGCGGAGCGCGTCAAGGCGGGCCTGGCGGTCCTGGACGCGGAGGCGCACAGCTTCACCGTGAAGCCGCGCTGGGACCTGGCGGATATCGCCTGAATCCGAGGACGTCCCCCGCCCGCCGGCGGCGAGCGGCCAGTCCGCGGGCTGCTACCGGGCAGCAGACGGGCGCGTCGGGGTGGCCCTAGGCGCGCGCCAACCCGGCAACGGGGCGAAAAACGCCGCGCCAGGACGGCAAAAGGGCGGCAGAGGCCGCCCTGTATTCCTGCCAGCCGCCTTGCCGCCGGTCTTATTTTTTCTTGCCGCCGATCCGGCTTTCCGTGCCCTGGAGCAGGCGGGTGATGTTGGCGCGGTGACGGTAGAACAGCAGGATGCCGATGATGGCCAGCGCCACGCCCATGGCGGGCTGCGCGTACCAGGCCAGGCCGGAGCCGAACACGTAGTACACCGGGGCGAAAAAGGCCGCCACGAGCGACGCCAGCGACGAATAGCGGAAGAAGATGGCGATGATCAGCCAGGTGGCGGCCGTGGCCACCGCCAGCCAGGGCTGGATGGCCACCAGCACGCCCAGCGCCGTGGCCACCCCCTTGCCGCCCTTGAAGCCCAGGAAAACGGGGTATAGATGGCCCAGGAAGGCGGCCAGCGCCACCGCCGCCAGCGCCCCGACGGGGATGCCAGGGGCGATCTTCTCGGCCAGCCAGATCGCGAACCATCCCTTGGCGGCGTCGCCCAGCAGCGTCAGCGCGGCGGCGGTCTTGTTGCCGGTGCGCAGCACATTGGTGGCGCCCGGGTTCTTGGATCCGTAGCTGCGGGGGTCCTGCAGGCCCATGAGCTTGCTGACCACCACGGCGAAGGGCACGGAGCCGATCAGGTAGGCCAGCAGGATGAGCGCCAGATTGAACGCCAGGGAGGGTGCGGTTATCGCCATGGAAAGGGAGTCCGTTATTGTCGTAATGGCTGCGGATTCTACCGCGCTCCACGCCGGGGCCGGCTACGGGTTATCGAGCGGGGTCCCGACAGGGCGGCGCAAGCCGGTCATACGGATGGCGCCCGCGGACGGTACAATCCGACACGTCCACCCGTGTCATATTTTCTTTCGGATGCACAATGCGAATTCTGGTTTCGAACGATGATGGTTACTCCGCCCCCGGGCTCGAAGCGCTGGTTGCGGCGCTGCAAGGGCTGGGCGATCTCACCGTCGTCGCGCCCGAGACCAACCACAGCGGCGCATCGAACTCCCTGACGCTGAACCGCCCCTTGTCGGTGCGCACCGCCTCCAACGGCTTCATCGCCGTCAACGGCACGCCCTCCGACTGCGTGCACGTGGCCCTCACCGGGCTCATGGACGCGCGCCCGGACCTGGTCGTGTCGGGCATCAACAACGGCGCCAACATGGGCGACGACACCCTGTACTCGGGCACCGTGGCCGCCGCCAGCGAAGGGTATCTGTTCGGCATCCCCGCCATCGCGTTTTCGCTGGCGGAGAAGGGCTGGGCGCACATCGATTCCGCCGCGCGCGCCGCGCGCCTCGTGGTCGAGCGCCACCTGGCGCAGCCCCTGGCCGCGCCGGTGCTGCTGAACGTCAATATCCCCAGCCGCCGCTTCGAAGACATGCACGGCTTCGCGGTCACGCGGCTGGGCAAGCGCCATCCGTCGCAGCCCGTGGTGCGCACCACCACGCCCTACGGCGATACGGTGTACTGGATCGGTCCGGTGGGCCTGGCGGCGGACGCAGCGCCGGGCACCGACTTTCATGCCGTCGAACAGGGCACGGTGTCCGTCACGCCGCTGCGGCTGGATCTCACCCAGCACAGCCAGCTCGACGAGATCCGTGCGTGGGCGGAGCCGCTATGCGCAAACGCGTAAGCCAACCGGACGTGTCGCAGGCCGTGCCCGGACGCAGCGGCCCCGTCCGCTACGAGTCGGGCCGGCTCAGCCCCGGCGTCACGCCGGCCAACAGCAACACCCGCATCTCCGCGGCCACGCTGCAGCGCCAGACCCAGGCGCCGGCGCCCGCGGCCGGCGGCAACCTGGGCCTGAACTCCGACCGCCTGCGCCAAGCGATGGTGGAGCGGCTGCGCGCCCAGGGCATCAGCGACGAACGCGTGCTGACCGCCATGGGCGCGGTGCCGCGCCATCTGTTCGTGGACGAGGCGCTGGCCAGCCGCGCCTACGAAGACGCGGCGCTGCCCATCGGCCATTCGCAAACCATTTCCCAACCCTGGGTGGTGGCGCGCATGATCGCGGCCGCCTGCGAAGACCGCGCGCCCACCCGGGTGTTGGAAGTCGGCGCGGGCTGCGGCTATCAGGCCGCGGTGCTGGCGCAGTTCGTGCGCGAGGTGCATTCCATCGAACGCATCCGCGGGCTGTACGAACTCGCGCGCGAGCATCTGCGCGCCTTGCGGCTCACCACGAGGATCCGCCTCATCTATGGCGACGGCATGCTGGGCCTGCCCGGCGTGGCGCCGTTCGATGCTATCGTTGTGGCTGCCGCTGGCCTCGCCATTCCGCAAGCGCTCTTGTCGCAGCTTGCGCCGGGTGGCCGCCTGATCGCTCCGGAAGGGGGCGCCAACCAGCGCCTGGTTCTGATCGAACGCACAGGCGCGGCCAGCTGGAAACGTACTGAATTAGAGGCCGTGCGCTTTGTGCCGCTACGGGCCGGAATACAATCTTGAGCAAACAGGAGAAACGTATGCTCAACGGGCAGTTGCAACTGACCGATATCACTCTGGGCGCGTCGTCGACGCGCCTGCGCCGCCCGCTCTTCATCGCGGGGGCGCTCAGCCTGGCCATCCTGGCCGGCTGCGCATCCAAAGGTACTCGCGCTCCGGTGGTCGACATGACCGGCGGGCAACCCGCGCCGTCGGCACAGCCCGGCGGCACCTACGTAGTCAAGCCGGGCGACACGCTTTACAAGATCGCCCGCGCCAACAATGTGGACATCGAGAACGTCAAGCGCTGGAACAACCTCAGCGACCCCAACCAGATTTCCGTCGGGCAGGTCCTGAAGATGTCCGGCGGCTCGGGCGGCGGCGCGCAAACCGCGCCGGTCGCCGGCGCCAAGCCGCAGCCGCGTCCGCTGGACCAGCCCGAAACCGCCACGCCCGCGCCTGACGCCACGGCGACGCCGGCCCCCGCGCCGGTCGAGACCAAGCCCGCCACGCGCGCGGCGGATGCCGGCGTCATCAACTGGGCCTGGCCGGCGAACGGCCAGATCGTGCAGGGCTTCAACGCCAGCAGCAAGGGCATCGACATCGCCGGCGCGCTGGGCGATCCGATCACCGCGGCCGCCGACGGCCTGGTCAAGTACAGCGGCAACGGCGTTCGCGGCCTGGGCAACCTGATCATCGTCGAACACCAGAACGGCTTCATCACCGCCTACGCGCACAACCGCGCGGTGCTGGTGAAGACCGGCCAGACGGTCAAGCGCGGCGCCAAGATCGCCGAACTCGGCCAAAGCGATACCACCTCGCCGCGCCTGCACTTCGAAATCCGTCGCCAAGGCACGCCGGTGGACCCGATGCAGTACCTGCCCGCCAAATGACGCCCACCCTGGTATTCGACCTGGAAACCATCCCCGACGCCGACGGGCTGCGCAAGCTCAACGGCTGGGGGGCCGAGGTCCCCGACCAGGAAGTGGTGGAGCGCGCCCTGACCGCGCGCCGCGAGGCCGTGGGCCACGATTTCCTGCCGCTGCACCTGCACAAGGTCGCGGTGGTGGGCTGCGTGTTCCGCGACGACCAGGGCTTTCGCGTCAAGACGCTGGGCCAGCCCGATGATCCCGAGGCCGCCTTGCTGGCGGGCTTCTTCAAGACCATCGAGCGCTACACGCCCAAGCTGGTGAGCTGGAACGGCTCGGGCTTCGACCTGCCGGTGCTGCATTACCGCAGCCTGATCCAGGGCGTGCCCGCGCCGCGCTACTGGGACATGGGCGAGGAAGACCGCGATTTCAAGTTCAACAACTACATCTCGCGCTATCACTCCCGCCACCTGGACCTGATGGACCTGCTGGCCAAGTACAACGGCCGCGCCAACGCCCCGCTCGACGAACTGGCCAAGCTTTGCGGTTTTCCCGGCAAGCTGGGCATGGACGGCAGCAAGGTGTGGGAAGCCTGGAGCCAGGGCCGCGCCGACGAAGTGCGGGCCTATTGCGAAACGGACGTGGTCAACACCTGGCTGGTGTATTGCCGCTTCCGCTTCCTGCGCGGCGAACTCGACCGCACCTCCTACGAAGCCGAAATCGCCCTGGTGCGCGACACGCTCACCGCCAGCGACGCGCCGCACTGGAAGGAATACATGGCGGCCTGGGACGCCGACTGAAGCCGCTTGGAGGCCTCGCGCAAACGGGGGCCCAGGCAGACCGACGACGGGGCCCTCGCGGCCCCGTCGTCGCGTCCGGAGGCCGCGCAATCGACTGAAACATGGCCGACGCGGACGAAACCCGGATGAAACCGCCCCGATCGCACAATGGTCTCGCTTTCTTCACTCACAGGAGACCTTCATGTCCCGATTCGCTATCCGCTCCAATTTGGCCGCTCTTGCTTTTGTCGCCGCGACGGGCGGCTTGGTGGCCGGCACCGTTATGGCTGCTCCTCCTCCTCCCGCCGATGGCGGCCCGGCCGCGATGCACGAACGCCATCATGGCGGCGGCTTCCACAAAGGCATGCGCGACGGCCTGTTCATCCCCGGCCTGGGGCCCGTGTCCAAGGCGCAGGTCGCCGAACTGAAGCTGGACGACAAGCAGCAAGCCCTGTTCAAGACCGCCCAGGACGGCCAGCGCAGCCTGCATGAAGCCATGCGCGCTTCCGGCGGCAAGCGCCACGACCTGCTGAAGGCGCAGCTGGACAGCGGCAAGCTGGATCCGCGCGCCCTGATCGAGCAGTCCGAGAAGTCTCGCGATGCCTTCGGCACCCAGGCCAAGCAGGTGCGCGATCAATGGCTGGCGGTCTGGGACAGCCTGAACGACACCCAGCGCGGCCAGGTGACCAAGATGCTCAAGGACCGCGAAGCCAAGATGCAGGAGCGCATGGCCAAGATGGAAGGCCGCCACGGCAAGGGCAGGGGCCCGGCCGACGCCGCGCCGCCCGCCGCTCCCGCCGCCAACTAAACCCGCCAACCACCAAACCCGGCGCCCGGCCGCGAGGCCGGCCCGTCCTTCCAGGCCCCGCACGCGTTCGCGCGTCGCGGGGCCTGGCGCTTTGGCGCGCTCCCCATTGCGGGGCACGGGCAGGGCAAGGGGCGGGGGCATGCACGTTTCTGGTGCGTTGCGCGCCCGGCATGCACCCGGCGCGCGCCTGCCGGCGCCGTCCGCCGGCCGTCCGAAGGTTGGCACGGACATTGCTTCATGGAAGGAGAGCCGGTCGCCAACGCTGCGATGCCGGCCTGATGGATGCGCCGCAAGGCCGTCCGCCTCCTCGATAAATCCGATCAGGACTCCGCACCATGAAGAAGACGCTGCCCGCCTTGCCCTTTGTGCTTGCCGCTTGTTTCGCCGCGTCGGCGCAGGCCGAACCCACCGACCTGGGAGGCGGCTTTTCGCTGAGCGGCAACGCCACGATCGCCAGCGACTACCGGTTCCGCGGCTACTCGCAGACCGACTTCCGGCCCGCCGCGCAACTGGGCTTCGACCTGACCCACAGCTCCGGCTTCTATCTGGGCAACTGGAACTCCAACGTCTCCAGCTTCGTGTTCACCGACGGCAACCTGGAAATGGACTTCTACGGCGGCTGGAAGGGCGACGTCGGCGGCGGCTTCGCGCTGGACGCGGGCGTGCTGCATTACTACTACCCCGGCTCCAGCTCGCCCAAGGGCGGCAACTACAACAACACCGATCTCTACCTGGGCGTGTCCTACGGCAGCTACAGCCTCAAGTACTCGTATACGCCCAGCGACTTCTTCAGCACGCCCGACAGCAAGGGCACCTGGTACCTGGACGGCACGGCCAACTTCGACCTGGGCGACGGCTGGGGCCTGGTCGGCCACCTCGGCTACCAGAAGCTCAAGAACCAGACCAATATGGACGGCGATTCCATCGGCCACTACGTCGACTACAAGGTCGGCGTGACCAAGGACCTGAAGGGCTGGATCCTGGGGCTGGCGGCCGTGGGGGCCACCAAGGACAACTGGCTGCCCACCAAGTACGGCCATACCTCGGGGCGGCTGGGCGCGGTCTTCTCCGTATCGCGCTCCTTCTGACCGGTATCCGTGGCGGCGCCTTGATCCGCGCCGACCTTTGGGGCGGGTGCAGTCCGCGGCTTGCGGCCTGGTCCCGCCCCTTTTTTGCGTCCCGCCGCCCGGGCCGCGGGCGTGGGCCGCCCGGAAATCCATTTCCGGGATCGGTCCCAGTCCTTTTACAATAGCGGGTTGCGTGTAATTCTGGACTGCGTGAGATGTCTGACGTTTTGAATATCGAATCCCTGGACCTGGAAGCCAGGGGCATCGCCCGCCGCGACGGGAAAGTCGTATTCGTGGAAGGCGCCTTGCCGGGCGAGCGGGTCTCGACGGTCACGGTGCGCCGCAAGCCCTCGTACGAGATCGCGCGCGTGGAAGAAGTGCTGCGGCCGTCGTCCCAGCGCGTGGTGCCGCGCTGCCCGCATTTCGGCGTCTGCGGCGGCTGTGCCATGCAGCACCTGGAGCCCTCCACGCAGGTGGCCATCAAGCAGCGCTCGCTGGAAGACACGTTCTGGCACGTGGGCAAGCTGCGCCCCGCGCGCATTCTGGCGCCCCTGCAGGGCCCGACCTGGGGCTACCGCTACCGCGCCCGGCTGTCGGTGCGCGTGGTGCCGAAGAAGGGCGGGGTGCTGGTCGGTTTCCACGAACGCAAGAGCAGCTACGTGGCCGACATGCGCGAATGCCACGTCCTGCCGCGCCACGTGAGCGACCTGCTGCTGCCGTTGCGCGCGATGATCGCGTCCATGTCGGCGCCCGACCGCATGCCGCAGATCGAGGTGTCGCTGGGCGAGGGCGTGACCGCGCTGGTCCTGCGCCACCTGCTGCCCCTGACCGACGGCGACATCGCCATCCTGCGCGCCTTCGCCGCCGAGCACAACGTGCAATGGTGGCTGCAGGCCAAGGGGCCCGACACCGTGCATCCGCTTGAGCGCGAGCACGACGACACGCTCTGCTACACCATGCCGGAATTCGGCCTGCGCATGCCGTACCGGCCCACTGACTTCACGCAGGTCAATCACGCCATCAACCGCGCCATGGTGTCGCGCGCGCTGCAACTGCTGGAAGTGCAGCCCACCGACCGCGTGGCCGACCTGTTCTGCGGCCTGGGCAATTTCACGCTGCCGCTGGCCACGCAGGCCCGCGAGGCCGTGGGCGTCGAGGGCAGCAAGGCGCTGACCGACCGGGCCCTGGAAGCCGCGTCGCGCCATGGCCTGGCCGGCAGCACCAGCTTCGCCACCCTGAACCTGTTCGAAGTGGACGTGGATTGGCTGCGCGGCCTGGGCTATTTCGACCGCATGCTGATCGACCCGCCGCGCGAAGGCGCGCAGGCCGTATCGCAGGCCCTGTCTCAACTGGAGCCGCAGGAGCGCCCGCGCCGCATCGTCTACGTGTCCTGTAATCCGGCCACGCTGGCGCGCGATGCCGCCATCCTGGTGCACGAAGGCGG
Source organism: Achromobacter denitrificans NBRC 15125 (assembly GCF_001571365.1). Taxonomy (GTDB): domain Bacteria; phylum Pseudomonadota; class Gammaproteobacteria; order Burkholderiales; family Burkholderiaceae_B; genus Achromobacter; species Achromobacter denitrificans. Next base: position 99,996 of record NZ_BCTQ01000016.1, read on the forward strand.
CTACGTGCTCAAGAGCGCGGGCGTGATCAACATGTTCCCGCACACGGGCCATGTGGAATCCATCGCGGTATTCGAATCGCTGGACGCGGAAGGCGTCCACGCGGTGAAGGAACGCGCGCGGGAACGCGCCGCGAAGGCGGCCGCCGAAGCCGAAGCCGCCGAAGCCGCCAAGCTGGCCGCCGCAGCCGAGGCCCAGGCCGCCATCGAGGCGGCCGGCGAGCCCGTCCAGGGCTGATCCGGCGGGCCTGGGCGCCGCCTCAGTGCGTGCAGCCCAGGCCTTCCAGAATGGGGCAGTCCGGCCGGTCGTCGCCGTGGCAGTTCCGTGCCAGGTGCTTGAGCGTGGCCGCCATGTCGCGCAGGGCCTCGGCCTTGCGCTCCAGTTCCTCCACGTGTTGCAGCGCGATCCGCTTGACGTCGGCGCTGGCGCGGCTGCGGTCCTGCCACAGCGCCAGCAATTCGTTCATCTGTTCCACCGAGAAGCCCAGGTCCCGCGCCCGACGAACGAAGCGCAGCGTGTGCAGATCGTGTTCGCTGTAGACGCGATAGCCCGAGTCCGTGCGCACCGCGGGGCCGATCAGGCCGATGCTTTCGTAGTAGCGGATCATCTTGGCGGAAATGCCCGAGCTTTTCGCCGCTTCGCCGATGTTCATGCCAGCCTCCTGTCGTTGATCGTCCCCATTCTACGCTTGACCTTGACATAATTGGAAGGTTTAAGCTGTGTTCACGGTGGACGAAACCGTGTCCCCAACCCTGAATCCTCTGGAGATAAGCATGAGCATCGAGTTCCAAGTGCCCGACATGACCTGCGGCCATTGCGTCAAGACCATCGCCGGCGCCGTGAACGAGGCGGCGCCGGGCGCCACCGTGACCGTGGACCTGCCCACGCACCGCGTGACCGTCACCGGCGCCGAGCAGGCCGACAAGATCGAGGCCGCCATCCGCGATGCCGGCTACGAGCCGACGCGCGTGTAGTTCCCTAGGCCGTCAGGCGCGATATGATAGTTCGCGCCTGGCGGTTGCAATTTCTTCATTGGTTAAAGCTATCAATCAATTTAAATTATTAAATTTGATTAATTGATAGTCAGCATTTATCATTCTATCCATGGTGGTTGAACAAGACCCCGCAACCCAAGGAGAGATTTGAATGCTGCAAAACCGCGAAGGCCAACGTGTTCCGAACGTAACGTTCCCCGTCCGCCAGGACAACGCCTGGAAGAAGGTCACGTCGGACGACCTGTTCAAGAACAAGACCGTCGTGGTCTTTTCGCTGCCCGGCGCCTTCACGCCGACCTGCTCCTCGACCCACCTGCCGCGCTACAACGAACTGGCCCCGGCCTTCTTCGCCGCCGGCGTGGACAGCATCGTCTGCGTGTCGGTCAACGACACCTTCGTGATGAACGAATGGGCCAAGGACCAGGAGTCCGCCAACATCACGCTGCTGCCCGACGGCAACGGCGAGTTCACCGAAGGCATGGGCATGCTGGTCGACAAGAGCGACCTGGGCTTCGGCAAGCGCAGCTGGCGTTATTCGATGTTGGTCAAGGACGGCGTGGTCCAGAAGATGTTCATCGAGCCGGAGAAGGAAGGCGACCCGTTTGAAGTGTCGGACGCCGACACCATGCTGGCCCACTTCGCTCCCTCGGCGAAGAAGCCCGACCAGGTCGTCGTGTTCTCCAAGCCGGGTTGCCCGTTCTGCGTCGAAGCCAAGGCGTTGCTGGATGCCAAGGGCTACGCGCCGATCGAGATCCCGCTGGAAAACAAGGTCCGCGGCCGTGTGATCGGCGCCGTGTCCGGCAAGGGCACCGCTCCCCAGGTGTTCATCAACGGCTCGCTGATCGGCGGCCTGGAAGAGCTGAAGGCGCACTTCGCCTAAGCGTCGGACAGGGCGGGGCGCCAGTCCCGCCCGCCATCCCGCCGGGCCGCGTCGCGGCCCGGCATCCCGCGAGTTTCCCTTGTTCCGCATCTTCGCGCGGCCCCGAACGGCGCCGCGGGACGGCGTTCGTCCCGAGGATGCGCAACAAGGCGGAATGCGCCTTGCAAATCCTGCTCCACGACTTACCGGGAGATACCCAGACATGAAGACTCTGCACACCGACATCGCCGTCATCGGCGCCGGCACCGCCGGCCTGGCCGCCTATCGCGCCGCGAAAGCCGCCGGCCAGCGCGCGCTGCTGATCGAGGGCGGCCCCTACGGCACGACCTGCGCCCGCGTGGGCTGCATGCCGTCCAAGCTGCTGATCGCGGCCGCCGAGGCAGCCCACGGCGCCGCGCACACGGAAGCGTTCGGCGTGCATGTGGGCGGCGAAATCACCGTGGACGGCGTCGAGGTGATGGACCGCGTCAAGCGCGAGCGCGACCGCTTCGTGGGCTTCGTGCTGGAAGGCGTGGAGAACATCCCCGCCGAGGACAAGTTGCGCGGCTACGCCCGCTTCGTGTCGGATACCGTGCTGCGCGTGGACGAGCACACCGAAGTGCATGCTTCGCGAGTCGTGATCGCCACGGGGTCGCGCCCCTCGGTGCCGCCGCCTTTCCGCGCGCTGGGCGACCGGCTGGTGGTGAACGACGACGTGTTCGCCTGGAACGAGCTGCCGGGCCGCGTGGCGGTGTTCGGCCCCGGCGTGATCGGGCTGGAACTGGGCCAGGCGCTGGCCCGGCTGGGCGTGGAAGTGCGCGTGTTCGGCGTGAGCGGCAGCCTGGGCGGCATCAGCGATCCGCAGGTCCGCCAGGTGGCGCGCAAGATCTTCCAGCGCGAGTTCTATCTGGATCCGGACGCCCGCGTCCTGGAAACCACCCGCGTGGGCGACGAAGTCGAAGTGCGCTACGTGGCGCTGGACAATAGCGAGCGCACCGAGCGCTTCGACTACGCGCTGGTGGCCACCGGCCGCCGTCCCAACGTGGACGGCCTGGGCCTGGAGAACACCACGCTGAAGCTGAATGCGCACGGCGTGCCGGAGTTCGACCGCGAAACGATGCAGGCGGGCGATTCGCCCATCTTCATCGCGGGCGATGCCAACGCGGATGCGCCGCTGCTGCACGAGGCCGCCGACGAAGGCCGCATCGCGGGCGAAAACGCGGCCCGTTACCCGGCGGTGCGCCAGGGCCTGCGCCGCGCGCCGCTGGCGGTGGTGTTCTCGGACCCGCAGATCGCGCTGGCGGGCAAGGGCCATGCGCGGCTGATCCCCGGCACCTACGTCACGGGCGAAGTGGACTTCAGCGACCAGGGACGCTCGCGCGTCATGCTGAAGAACCGCGGCATGCTGCACGTCTACGCGGACATCGAAACCGGGCGCTTCCTGGGCGCGGAAATGGTCGGCCCCAGCGCCGAGCACATCGGCCATTTGCTGGCCTGGGCGGTGCAGCAGGAGCTCACCGTGGCGCGCATGCTGGAGATGCCGTTCTATCACCCCGTGATCGAAGAGGGCCTGCGCACGGCGTTGCGCGACGCGGCGGCGAAGCTGGCCCGGGCGCAGGAAGCCTTGCGGCGCGAGGAGCCGGAAAGCGAGGCCGCGTAAACGCGAAGCCGCGCGCTTTTGTCTCGGGCGGCTCCACGAAAAAAGGCCACGATACGTCGTGGCCTTTTCGTCGCCCCGGCGGCTCAGTCGTCGGACTGCTTCTTGGGCACGGGGAACGGGTTCTCGCGGTATTGCAGCGTGAATCCGGCCCGGTCGTCCTGCCCCAGCACGCGCGCCAGGTAGGGCATGGCGGGCTTCAGGGCGTCGTGCAGGGTCCAGGGCGGGTTGATCAGGAACATGCCGCTGCCATGCAGGCCGTAGCCGTCGATGGTCGCCTTCTTGACCGTGAGCGTGGCGTGGAGCCAGCTCTTGACCTTGAGGTTCTCGAAATGGCGGGCCATTTCGCCGGCCTCGCGGCGCTGCACCAGCGGATACCAGACGGCGATGGTGCCGGTGGCGAAGCGCTTGATGCATTCCTTGACCGTGAGGAGCGTGCGGCGGTAATCGTTCTTGTCTTCGTACGACGGGTCGATCAGCACCATGCCGCGGCGCGTGGGCGGCGGCAGCAGCGCCTTGACGCCCTCGAAGCCGTCGTCGCCGTAGATCGTGGTCTGGCGCAGGGCGGTGCGGCCCTGGTGCTCCAGGTTGGAGACCAGCGTGTCGATTTCGGTGGGGTGCATCTCGAAGAGACGCAGCCGGTCCGAGGGGCGCATGGCGTCCAGCGCCAGCCAGGGCGAGCCGGGATAGCGCTTGAGGCGGCCGTTGGTGTTGTAGGCGCGGATGCGGGCGATGTAGTCCGCCAGGAGCGGAGGCAGGTCTTCGGCTTCCCAGAGCCGGCCGATGCCGTCGGCGAATTCGGAGGTCTTGGACGCCCAGTCGCTGTCCAGGCTGTACAGCCCGGCGCCGGCGTGGGTGTCGACGACCCAATAGGGCGCGTCCTTTCTGTTGAAGTAATCCAGCGTGTGGATCAGGATGGCGTGCTTGAGCACGTCGGCATGGTTGCCGGCGTGGAAGGCGTGGCGGTAACTGAACACGGCGAGACCTGTCTCAGGCGGCCGGCCGGATGGCGGCCAGCTCGTCGGTGAAAATGCCGTCGATGCCCCAGTCGAGCAGCAGGCGCGCGCGCTCGGGGTCGTTGACGGTCCAGGCGGCGATCCGGTAGCCGGCCGCATGAACGGCATCGATCAGCTCGCGGGTCGCGTCTTTCTGATTGATGTTCAGCGCCACGCACTCGTACTTGGCCAGCCGTTCGCGCCAGTCGGCGGGGACTTTCTCCACCAGCAGGGCGCGGGGCAGCTCCGGCGCGGCTTCCTGGGCGGCCGCGAGCGCTTCCTCGGCGAACGAGGACAGCAGCGGGGCCAGGGCGGCGCCTTGCCACAATTGGCGGGCGGCCAGCGCCACCGCGCGGCCGGTTTCGGCTTCGCGGCCCGGGCAGGGCTTGATCTCGACGTTGCTGGCGATGCCGTTGGCGACGGTATAGCGCGCCACCGCGGCAAACGTGGGCAGCGGCTCTCCCGCATAGGCGGCCGAGTGCCAGCTGCCGAAGTCCAGCTGCGCCAGTTCCGAGTAGGTCTTGGCGGCGGCGGGGCCCCTGCCGTTGGAGGTGCGGTCCACGTCGTCGTCGTGCATCAGCACCAGCACGTCGTCGCTGCTGAGCTTGACGTCGTACTCGAACATGGTGAAGCCGTGCTCGGCGCCGACGCGCATGGCGGCCAGCGTGTTCTCCGGGGCCAGCCGGCCGCCGCCGCGATGGGCGATGTAACGGGAATAGGGCCAGGAGGGGAGTGTTGCGCTCATGGGGGTGTTGCTATCAGGTTCTTGGGACAGGGTTGCAAGGATACTCCTACTTCATGGGCGCCTTGCCCTGCGACACGTCCATGATCATCCGCGCCGCCAGGTACAGGCGCGGCACGATGCTGTCGATCTGGATGTATTCGGCGTCGTTGGAGTGGGCGCCGAAGCCGCTCAGGCCCATGCCTTCGATCACGGGGCCGCGCGCCTTCAGGGCGGCGAAGGCGGCGTCGGTGCCGCCCCCGCTGGCGCGGTCCACGACCTTCAGCGGCAGGTCGAGCTCCTGGTAGATCCGCACGCCGTGCGCGGCCAGGGCGCGGGAGGCGGGCGTGGCCTCCAGCGGCGGGCGCCGGACTTCGAACTTCACGCTGACCTTGGATTCGGGCAGCAGCTTCTTCTGGATGCCGGCCTCCAGGCTGCGGGAAAGCGCGTCGAAATCGGAGACGCGCAGCGCCCGGGCGTCGGCCTGAGCGGTCGCCTGCCCCGGAATGACGTTGCGGTTGGTGCCGGCCTGGGCCACGGTCCAGTTCAGCTTCAGCCCCTCTTCGGGCTTGGAGAGATTGTCCAGCTGCAGCAGCTGGTGCGCCAGTTCGTACAGCGCATTGACGCCGCCCTCGGGGCGCGCGCCGGCGTGGGAGGTCTTGCCCTGCACGGCCAGGTAGGCCGCGCCGATGCCGCTGGTGGCGAGCGTCAGGCGGGCCTGGGCGCCGCCGCCTTCGAACGAGAACACCGCGTCCTGGTCCGCGCCCAGGCGGGTGATGGTGCTGCGGGCGCCGGGCGAACTGATTTCTTCGTCGCCGTTGATCAGCACGGTGAGCGTGCCGTAATCGGCGAAGCCCAGCTTCTGCAAGAGGGCGATGGTGTGGAGGATCATCGCCACGCCGTGCTTGTCGTCGGCGATCCCCAGGCCGTAGGCCTTGCCGCCGTCGACGCGGAAGGGCTGGTCTTTCAGCATGCCGTTGCGGTAGACGGTATCCATGTGGGCGATCAGCATGATCTTCTTGTCGCCCTTGCCCTTGAATTCGGCGTGGACCATGGGCCCGACCTTCTCGGGGGTGTCGTCCAGCCTGAAGACGTCGGTGGCCGGCACGATCTCGACCGTTCCGCCCAGCGCCTTGAGGCGGTCGCGGATCAGCTCGGCGATGCGTTCCACGCCTTCCACGTCCTTGCTGCCGGATTCGATGCCGACCAGGTCCCGCATGGTGTCCAGCATGCCCTGGCGCTGCGCCTGGGCGGCCTCGTGGACGGCGGCGACCGGCTCGGCCAGGGCGGCGTGGGCGCCGCCGAGGAAGGCCAGGGCGAGACAGGCGCGCAGGATAGGGGGACGGGGGAAGGAGAGGGGCATCGGCGGAGACCTCGGTGCGTGCGTGGAGGGGCCGGGTCCGGGAAGGGGCTCGGCTTCGGGCAAACCCTGAGGCCACGATACGGGGCGCGCCGGGCGGCGGAAATGGTGATTCCCCGGGTTGACGGCGCCCGCATTCCATGCCGGCGAGGCCCTTGCGGCCCGTCGGTCGCCCGTGCGCGCGAGGCCCGGGGGCGGGTCCGGCGGCCCCAAGTTTCTTCCAGGCTCCCGGACGAATGAGAAATGCTAAAATCCGCCCGCTGATCCGGTAATGACCGGTATGGGAATAGGGCGAATCGGGTTCGCCTTTTTTTATGCGTTTTCTTGCGGCTCCGGGCAGATACCCCCGGAGCGCGGCAACAGGGATTCCATGTTCGAATTTATTCGCAGCCACCGGCGCTGGATGCAGTTGATTTTGCTGCTACTGATCGTGCCGTCCTTCTTCCTGGTCGGGATTCAAGGCTATGACAGTTTCATGCGGGCCGAGCCTGAATTGGCCACGGTGGCCGGGCAACCGGTTTCGCGCGCCGAATTCGACCAGGCGCACCGCAACCAGCTTGAGCAATTCCGCCAGCGCCTGGGCGCGCAGTTCGACCCGGCCGTGATCGACACGCCGGCGCTGCGCGAAGGCCTGCTGAACCAGCTGATCAATCAGCGCCTGCTGGCCAACGTGGCGATCGACAACCGTTTCTCGGTGTCCGACGAAACGTTGCGCAACACCATCGCCGCGATTCCGGAAGTGCAGGACAACGGCCGCTTCTCGCCCGAGCGCTATCGCCAGGTGCTGGCCGCGCAGGGCATGTCGCCGACCTCGTTCGAAGCCGGCCTGCGCCGCGACCTGGCCGTGGCCCGCGTGCTGGAGCCCGTCGGCCAGTCGGCCCGCGCGCCCGCCGAGGTCGTCGCGTCGCTTGAAACGGCCCTGACGCAGATGCGCACCGTCCAGCTGCGCCGCTTCGCCGCCGCCGATTTCCGCTCGCAAGTCAGCGTCAGCCCGGCCGACATCCAGGCCTGGTACGACGCCAACAAGCAGCAGTTGCAGATCCCCGAACAGGTCCAGGTGCAGTACGTGGTGCTGGACGAAGCCGCCGCCACGCAGGGCGTGCAGGTCAAGGACGAGGATCTCGCCGCGTACTACGAACAGAACAAGAACCGCTTCGGCCAGCCCGAACGCCGCCGCGCCAGCCACATCATGATCGAGCTGGCCCCCGGCGCCTCGGAAGAGGCCCGCAAGGCAGCCCGCGCCAAGGCCGAGGATCTCGCCAGGCAGGCCGCCGCCGATCCGGCGCAGTTCGCCGAACTGGCTCGCAAGAACTCGCAGGACGCCGGCTCGGCCGCCAATGGCGGCGACCTGGGCTGGCTGGCTCCCGGCATGCTCTCGGGCCCGCTGGAGAAGGCCATCTTCGGCCAGACCAAGGACCAGGTCTCGGGCGTGATCGAAAGCCCGTCCGGCCTGCACATCGTCAAGGTCACCGAGATCCAGCCCGCCGCCATCAAGCCGCTGGCCGAGGTCAAGGACCAGATCGTGGGCGAAGTCCGCAAGCAGGTTGCCGCCGTGCGTTTCTCGGAAATGGCCAGCCAGCTGAACAAGCAGGTCTACGACCAGCGCGACAGCCTGCAGCCCGCCGCCGACACCGTCGGCCTGAAGCTGCGCACCGCCTCCGGCGTGACGCGCGAAGGCTTGCTGCCCGCCGACAAGGTCGGCCCGGGCTCGGCCGCCGACAGCCCCGATGCCGCGCTGCTGGACAACCCCCGCGTGCGCCAGGTGCTGTTCTCGCCCGACGTGCTGCGCGAGAAGCAGAATTCCGGCGTGATCGAACTGTCGCCCGACACCATGCTGGCCGTGCGCGTCGCGGCCGTCGAGCCGGCCCACGTGCCGCCGCTGGACAAGGTCTCCGAGTCGATCCGCGCCAAGCTGGTGGACGAGCGCTCGGCGGAAGCCGCCAAGAAGGCCGGCGAGGCCGCGCTGGCCGAGGACAAGGCCAACCCGGCCGCCGCGCCTGAAGGTTTCTCCGCGCCGCTGACCGTGTCGCGCCAGGATCCCAAGGACCTGCCGCGCCTGGTGTTGGACGCCGTGATGCGCCTGCCGGCCAGCACGCTGCCCGCCTATACCGGCGTGCAATCGGGCGCCGACTACACGCTGGTGCGCCTGGAGAAGGTCGAGGCCGGCAAGGTCGATCCGGCCGACAAGGAACGCCTGGCGCAACAGCTGTCGGGCGCCTGGGGCCAGGCCGAAAACGAAGCGCTGATCCGCATGCTGCGCGAAGAGTACAAGGTGCAGGTGCTGCCGGCCGCGGCCGAAGTCATCCGCGGCGACCAGCCGGCCGCCGGCTGATCGCGGGGGCCTGTTCTCGACCGAACAGGCCCTAGCGCCTGTTAATCGAGCAGCGGCCGCAGCGTCGGCCACACGTTATCCAGCAGTTTGGGCTGGGCGTCCTCGTTGGGATGGATGCCGTCGGCCTGGAACATCGCCCGGTTCGTTGCGATACCTTCCATCAGGAAGGGCACGAGCCGGGCGTTTTCGTCTTTGGCGACCGTGGGGAATACCTGCGCGAAGCGCTGGGTGTAGTCCCGGCCGTAGTTGGGCGGGATCTGCATGCCCACGATCAGGACGCGGGCGTCGGCCTGGCGGGCCGCCTGCGTCATGGTGCGCAGATTCTGCTCGGTCATCGTCAGGGGCAGGCCGCGCAGCGCGTCGTTCGATCCCAGTTCCAGGACCACCACGGCCGGCGCATGCTGGCGCAGCAGGGCGGGCAGGCGCGCCACGCCGCCGCTGGTGGTGTCGCCGCTGATGCTGGCATTGACGACCCGGTAGTTGGGGTATTGTTCCGACACGCGGGCGGAGAGCAGGGGCACCCAGCCGGTGCCGCGCTTGATGCCGTATTCGGCGGACAGACTGTCGCCCAGGACCAGGACCGTGCGCGGCGCGGAACCCTGGGCCGCCGCGGCGGTCTGAGCGTGGGCGGGAGCCACGATGGCGGCCGCCATGGCGGACACGAGAAGCAGACGGGAAAATAGGCGCATGGATAGCAAGAATTCGATCGAGGTGAAAGGGCTGGGCAAGCGGGTGGCCGATGCCGGCGGGACGCTGTCTATCCTGGAAGATATTGATTTTACGGTCGAGGCCGGCAGCGCGCTGGCCATCACCGGCAGCTCCGGTTCGGGCAAGTCCACCTTGCTGGGACTGCTGGCGGGGCTGGATGTTCCCAGCACGGGCAGCGTGCGCCTGGCCGGACAGGACCTGTTCGCCCTGGACGAGGACGGCCGCGCGCGCCTGCGCGCCAACCACGTGGGCTTCGTGTTCCAGTCGTTCCAGCTGCTGCCCAACCTGACCGCGCTCGAAAACGTGATGCTGCCGCTGGAACTGGCCGGCCAGCCGGCCCGCGAGGCCGCGCAGGCCATGCTGGAGCGGGTGGGGCTGGGCGCTCGCCTGCATCATTACCCGCGCACCCTGTCGGGCGGCGAGCAGCAGCGCGTGTCGCTCGCCCGCGCCTTCGTGGTGCAGCCCGACCTGCTGTTCGCCGACGAGCCCACCGGCAGCCTGGACGCCGCCACGGGCGTGACGGTCATCGACCTCATGTTCGACCTGCACCGCGAGCACGGCACCACGCTGGTGCTCGTCACCCACGATCCCCAGCTGGCCGCCCGTTGCGGACGCCAGCTGGTGCTGGCCGCCGGCCGGATGGCCGACGGCGCCTGAAGCCTACTTCGATTTGGCAACTGCCTGGTTCCAGGCCGCCACTACGGATTCATACTCGTTGGCCGCGGCTTCCTGGCTGACCGGGAAGATCTTGATGGTCTTCAGGTCGGGCAGGGTGGTCAGGCTGGCCACGGCCACGTCCGTGCGGGTCGGGCGGCGGAAGTTCTTCACCAGCTGGGCCTCCTGCGACTCCTTGCTCAGCAGGCCGTCGTACAGCGCCTTGGCCGCGTCCAGGTTCTTCGCGCCCTTGATGATGAACATGCCTTCGGGCGCGAGGTAGCTGCCCTCGGTCGGATACACCAGCTTGATCTCCTTCTGGCCGCCGGCCACGTATTCCTGCGCGGCGTATTCCAGCGTCATGCCCACGGCGTACTCGCCCGCGGCCACGCCCTTGTAGGTGGTGCCCGACGAGGCGGTGACGACGGCGTTCGCGGCGATCTTGTCCAGGCCGGGCTGGCCGAACTGCTTGTACAGGCCGTACACCAGCATGTAGGCGGTGCCGCTCTTGGACGGATCGGTGATGGCGAACTTGTTCTTCCATTGCGGCTGCATCAGGTCCGACCAGGTGGCGGGCGCGGGCAGGCCCTTGAGCTGGCGCTCGTTGACCATCATCACCATCACGTGCACGTTGGTGCCCACCCACAGGTCGTCCGGGCCGCGGAATTCGGCCGGGATCTTGTCGAGGTCGGCCGGGCGGTAGGGTTGCAGGTGCTGGCGGTAAGCGCCCAGCGTGCCGAAGCCGCCGCTCCAGAACAGGTCGCCGCGCGGGTTCTGCGCTTCGGCCTCGATGCGCTTCATCATGGTGCCCGTGCCGCCGGTGACGGGCTGCACGTTCAGCTTGGGCGCGTGCTTCTTCACCGCGTCCAGCGCGGTTTCGATCGTCTCGGTGTTGTTGGACGAGTAGAGCACGACGTTCTGGGCATGGGCGGCGCCGGTGGCCAGGGCCGCGGCCAGGACGCTGTACTGAAGGAGGTGCTTGAGTTGCATGGTTAGCCTCTGTGCGAGTGGGTTATTTGCCGGAGAACAGCTTGATGCGGAACGCTTTGACGGACACGATGATGGGCAGCACGATCACCGTGACCAGCGCCGCGCCGTAGGCCGAAGCCATGCCCAGCCTGCCGCCGTCGACCTGGCGGAAGATGGCGATGGGCATCGTCTCCAGGCCGCCGCTGTAGGCGACGATGGAGGCCGACAGCTCGGAGATCGTCGTCAGCCACATGAGGATGGCGGCCGAGATGATCGATGCCTTCATGGCGGGCAGGACCACCTTGAAGAAGGTCATGAGCGGGGACACGCCCAGGCTGATCGAGGCTTCCTCGATCGACTCGGGGATGTTGAACAGCACCGACGAGGCGTTGCGCACCGCGAAGGGCAGGCGGCGCACCGTGTAGCACAGCACCATGATCCCGGAGGTGCCCGCCAGCACGAGCCAGCCGGTATTGAAGGTCTGCACCAGGGCGATGCCCAGCACGGTGCCCGAGATGGTCAGCGGCAGCACCACGATGTAGTCCAGCACCTGGGTGGAGGCGCTGCGCTTCTTGATGGTCAGGTAGCTGGCCAGCACCGCGAAGGCCACGCCCAGCACCGTGGCCAGCGAGGCGAACTTCAGCGAATTCAGGATGGGCTCGGGCGCGCCGTGCAGCGCGCGCTGCATGCTGGCCAGGGACCACTGGCCCCATTGCATGACCGGCCCGCTGGTCTTGGTGAACGCCGCGATGAAGACGACGATGAGCGGCAGCATCGAGATGAAGATCACCATGCCCACGCCGCCGGTATAGAGCGCCGCGGTCCACGACCGCACGCGCACGGCAGCCGGGGCGCGGCCCTGCGTCATGGTGTAGACCTTGCGCTCGACCACGCGCTTCTGGAAGAACAGCACGATGGCGACGATGGCGATGGAGACCACCGACATCGCGCTCTGCAGCGTCGGGCTGCCGCCCATTTCGCTGACGAAGGTGTTGTACGTCATGACCGACAGCAGCGGCACCCGGCTGCCCAGCAGCATCGCCAGCGCGAAGTTCCCCACCACCAGCGTGAACACGACGAGCGCGTTGACCAGCACCGCGGGCAGCAGCACCGGCACCAGCACCCGCAGCTTGGTCAGGAAGGGCGGCGTGCCCAGGCTCAGGCCCGCTTCCTCCAGCTGCCCGTCGAAGCCGCGCAGCGCGGCCAGCACGCCCAGGTAGATGTAGGTGTAGTAGACGAGCGTCATGGAGAACACCATGCCCGTCCAGCCGTAGAAGGACGGCAGCGAGATGCCGGCGTCGCCCAGCAGGTTCGTCAGGATGCCGTTGTTGCCCAGGATCAGCAGCCAGGACTGGCCCACGATGATCTCGGGGATGACGATGGTCAGCACCGGCAGGATCGCCACCAGGTTCTTCAGCGGAAAGTCGTAGCGGGCCACCATGTAGGCGAACGGCACGCCCACCAGCACCGTGCAGGTGGTGACGGCCAGGCCCAGGATCAGCGTATTGCCGAAGGCTTCGACGTACTGCGAATCGGCCAGCAGGGCCCGGAAGCCTTCCAGCGAGAAGCCGCCGTCCTGGCCGGTGACGCTGTTGCCGAAGAGCACGCCCAGCGGATAGAGCACGAAGAACAGCAGCAGGGCCAGGCTGATCGCGGTGAGGATGCCCCAGGGCCACCATTGGATTTTCATGGCGCGCGCGTCCTCAGGCGTTGACGACGCGGCTGTCGGCAGGGATCAGCACCTGCACGGCTTCGCCGGGCTGGAACTGCGCCACCATATTGCCGGCATGCAGCTCGACGCGGATCTCCGAGCCGTTGGCGAGGGCGATCCGGTAGGCCGTCTTGAAGCCCAGGTACTGCCGACGAAGCACCTTGCCCGGCAGCGTGTTGGGCACGTAGGGCGTGGGCGCCATCAGGGCCAGTTCTTCCGGGCGGGCGATCAGCACGCCGTTGTCGGCGAGCTGATCGCTGCCCTGCACGCCGTCGAAGCCCAAGCCGCAGAGTTCGTAGCGGACATGGCCGGCGGGCGCGCCGGCCTGGCCGTTGCGCGCCGGCACCGGGATCACGTTGGCCGAGCCGATGAAGTCCGCCACGTAGGCGTTCACCGGCGTGCCGTAGAGTTCCTCGGGCGTGCCCAGCTGGGCGATGTCGCCGTGGTCCATGATCGCGATCCGGTCCGACATCGCCAGCGCTTCTTCCTGGTCGTGCGTCACGAAGACGGTGGTGATGCCGGCTTCGCGGACCAGGTCCAGGATCACGTCGCGCATCTGCAACCGCATCTTGGCGTCGAGGTTGGACAGGGGCTCGTCCATCAACAGCACGCGCGGGCGGATCACCAGCGCGCGCGCCAGGGCCACGCGCTGGCGCTGCCCGCCGCTCATCTGCGCCGGGTAGCGGTCCGCGAGCGCCAGCAGGCCGACCTTGTCGAGCGCTTCGTTGACGCGCCGGGAAATTTCAGCCCGCGCCACGCCGCGTGCGCGCAGGCCGTAGGCCACGTTGTCGAAGGCGCTCTTGTCGGGGAACAGGGCGTAGTCCTGGAACACCATGCCGATGTCGCGGCGGTGCGCGGAGACGTGGGTCACGTCGTCCTGGTCGAACAGCAGGCGGCCGCCGTCGGGCGCGTAGAAGCCGGCAATGCAGCGCAGCAGGGTGGTCTTGCCGCAGCCGCTCGGCCCCAGCAGCGTGTAGAACGCGCCGTCCGGGATGTGCAGCGAGAGATTGCGCAGCACTTGCTGGCCGCCGAAGGTTTTGACGATGCCGTCTACCGTGATTGATGCCATGTTGGGTTCCTGCCTGAGATTGTCGGCATCATAGGAACGGTGCCCCGCGGCGACCAGCAGTGTTTTTTAAGGCGTGGCGTTAGATTTTCTAAGAGGTCGGCGGGCGCCCGATCCCCTAGAATGCCGCTGGATAGCGGTGCGCGCGCGTGGCGCGGCGCGCCGACAATAAATAGACGACAAGGGTAAACGTGGGAAAGAGCAGCACAGCGCGGCGCCGGGCGGGCGCGCGGGCGGGCTACAACTGAAATGGCGGGCCCCAGCCTGCCACCGCTGAAGGCCTTGCGGGTGTTCGAGGCCGCGGCGCGCCTGCGCAGTTTTACCGCGGCGGCCGATGAACTCAGCATCACGCATAGCGCCGTCAGCCAGCAGATCCGCATCCTCGAAGAGTATGTGGGGCAGCCCCTGTTCGCGCGCGAGGCGCGCGGCGTCGCGCTGCTGCCCTGCGCGCAGGCCTATTTTCCCGAGGTCCAGGCCAGCCTGGAACGCATCGCCGCGGCCACCGCCAAGCTGAAATCGCCGGCCTACGGCGGCGTGCTGCGCGTCTGCGCCACGCCGTCCCTGACCATGAAATGGCTGATCCCGCGGCTGTCGGCGTTCCAGGAACGGCATCCCGGCATCGACGTGCAACTGACCACGCAGGGGCGGCCGTTCCTCGACCGCGGCGGCGACGCGGGCAGCGACGTGCTGATCCGCCACGGCTACATGGCGCATTCCGAGCTGGCCTGCGTGCATTGCCTGGACGACTTCCACGTGCCGGTGGCGTCGCCGCGCTTCATCGAACGCAACCGCCTGGCCGCGCCCGCGGACTGCCTGGGCCATCCGCTGCTGAAGATCGCCGGCGGCATGGACCACTGGCCGCGCTGGTTCGCGCTGGCGAAGGTGGACGTGCCCGCCCAACTGCCGGGGCCGGTCTTCGACCATCAATTCCTGTGCATGCAGGCCGCCATGAACGACCTGGGCATCGCCCTGGCGCCGTGGTGCCTGCTGGACGACGACATCCGCGCCGACCGGCTGCGCCCGCTGTTCGCGGAGCCGCAGCTGCCCAACGCCGGCATCCACGCGCTGTACCGCCCGGACGGCCCGGCCGCGGCCTCGGCGCAATTGTTCATCGAGTGGCTGTGCGCGCAAGGGCGCGACCCCTCCCAACCCGGATAGACAAGGATCTTCCCATGCTGTTGCCCAACCCGACTCCCGGCCTGCATTGGCGCGGCATCGCGCCGCCGCTCGCGCTGTCGGACTACCGTGTCATCGCCTTCGACATGGACTCCACCCTGATCTCCATCGAAACGCTGGACGAAATGGCCGACCTGATGGGCAGGAAGGCGGAAGTGGCGGCCTTGACCGAGGCCGCCATGCGCGGCGAAATCGTCGACTACAAGCAGAGCCTGCGCGAGCGCGTGGCGCTCCTGGCCGGCATGCCCGAGGCCGCCCTGGACGAGGTCTACGAACACCGGCTGCGCATCAATCCGGGCGCGGAAACGCTGATCGCGGCCTGCAAGGCCGAGGGCCTGACCTGCCTGCTGGTGACCGGCGGCTTCACCTGCTTCACGGACCGCCTGCGCGCGCGCCTGGGGTTGGACGACGTGCGCGCCAATGTGCTGGAAGTGGAAGACGGGCGCCTGACCGGCCGGCTGTTGCCCCAGCCCTGGGGCGACATCTGCGATGGCGAGGAGAAACGGCGCAAGCTGCTGGAGGTGTGCGCGGCGCTGGGAGTCGGGCCGGACCGGGCCATCGCCGTGGGCGACGGCGCGAACGACCTGCCGATGATGCGGGCGGCCGGCCTGTCGGTGGGCTATCGCGCCAAGCCGGCGGTGCGCCAGGAGGTGAAGGTGGCCATCGACGAGGGCGGCCTGGACCGGCTGCTGGAGTTGGTCCGACCTCGTAGTTGTTTTCCCGACGTATAGTTTGCCGAGACGACGCCGTAATCAGGGGTAGGGAAGGTGAACCCGCCTTCCAGACCTGCCTGCGCTCAGGAGTCGTCATGACTGTTCAAGCTTTGACGCGTGCGTTGTCTGTTGTCTTGTTGCTGGTTCCCGTCGTCGCCAGCGCCAATAGCGGCATGATCCGCTTCAGCGGCGCCATCATGGAGCCGGCGGCATGCAAGGTCGATATCAAGGGCGGTAGCGGGGGAAAGGGGGCTCCCCGCGTCAACTGCGGGGCGCCCGGCGGCGGGTCGGCCGTGCCCGCCGGGAACCGCGTCAAGGTGAGCACCAGCGTCTCGTCGGCAGCTTCCTGGCCGGATGACCGAGTGCGGCGCCACAAGGTCGTGACGCTCGACTACCTCTGACGCGGCCGGGGCCGGTCAGAGCAGGCCGCGGATTTCCACGGCCGGATCGACCTCGGCCTCGTAATCCACGCCTTCGACCTCGAAGCCGAACAGGCGCAGGAATTCCTGCTTGTAGCCGGCGAAGTCCGTCATCTGGTAGACGTTTTCGCTGGAAACCTGGTCCCACAGCGCCTGCACGCGGGCCTGCACCGCCGGATCGAGCTCCTTGCGGTCGGCTCGCAGGCGGCCTTCCTCGTCGAGGATCGGCGCGGGTCCGCAAAGACTGTCGCGGTACAGGCCGTAGACCTGTTCGATGCAGCCTTCGTGGGTGCCTTGCTCCTTCATGACCTTGAAGAGCAGGGACAGGTACAGCGGCATCATCGGGATGGCCGAGCTGGCCTGGGTTACCACGGCCTTCAGCACCGAGACGCGGGCATCGCCGCCGCGCGCGGCCAGCTTGGCGCGGATGTCCAGCACCTTCGTGTCCAGGTCCTTCTTGGCGGCGCCGATGGAGCCGTTCCAGTAGATGTCGTGGGTGATCTTCTCGCCCAGGTAGGTGAACGCCGTGGTGGTGGCGCCTTCGGCCAGCGCGCCGGCCTCCAGCAAGGCGTCGATCCACATCTGCCAGTCTTCGCCGCCCATGACGGCGACGGTGGCGTCGATCTCCGCCTGGGTGGCCGGTTCCAGCACGGCTTCGCGCACCACTTCGCGGTCGGTGTCCAGGCCGCGCAGGGTGACGGCGCCGCCGATGGGCTTGAGCGTCGAATTGAAGACTTCCCCGGTCTTCGGGTGCGTGCGGCGCGGGGAGGCCAGGCTGTAGACCACCTGGTCGACCTGGCCCAGGTCGCGCTTGATGGCCTCGATGACTTTCTGCTTGATCTCGTCGGAGAAGGCGTCGCCGTTGATGCTCTTGGCGTACAGCCCCTCGGCCTGCGCGTGTTCGTGGAAGGCGGCGGTGTTGTACCAGCCCGCGGAACCGGGCTTGCCGCCTTCGGGCGGGCGCTCGAAGCAGACGCCCAGCGTCTGCGCGCCACAGGCGAAAGCCGCGCTGATGCGCGCCGCCAGCCCGTAGCCGGTCGAGGCGCCCAGCACCAGCACGCGCTTGGGACCGCCGGCTATC
Source organism: Achromobacter denitrificans NBRC 15125 (assembly GCF_001571365.1). Taxonomy (GTDB): domain Bacteria; phylum Pseudomonadota; class Gammaproteobacteria; order Burkholderiales; family Burkholderiaceae_B; genus Achromobacter; species Achromobacter denitrificans. The sequence goes on from NZ_BCTQ01000016.1 coordinate 117,410, forward strand.
GGCCCTTGCGCCTTGACGTAGTCGATCTGGTGCTTGACGTTGGCGGCGCAGCCGACGGGGTGGGTGGTGACGCAGATGAAGCCGCGCACACGGGGCTTGATGATCATGGAGGCCTCGATTCGGGGAATGCCGGGGGACGGGCCCTTGCCGCAAAGCGCCAGGGCGACCCGCATTGTACGGGAGGCGCCCCGGGCCGGCACCCCGGGGTCAGCGGGCGCGGGCGCCGGCCAGCACGGCGGCCGGCGCGCGGCCGCGGCGCCATTCCACCACGCCGATGCAGATGCCGCTGGCGCAGATGATGGCGATGCCCAGCCAGGTCAGCGCGTCGGGGAAATGGCCCCAGACCAGCCAACCCACCGAGGTGGCGCTGATGATCTGCAGGTAGACGAACGGCGCCAGCGTGGAAGCGGGCGCCCGGCGGTAGGCGGCGATCTGGAACAGGTGGCCCAGGCCGCCCGTGATGCCGGTGGAAATCAGCAGCGCCCAGTCGGTCAGGGACAGGGCCCGCAGCACGGGCAGGGCGGGCGGCAGGATGAAGGGCAGGGCCAGCGTCAGGAAAAGGGTGCCGACCGCGCCGCTCCAGATCAGCGAGGTGAACGGGTCGTCGCCCGCGACGCGCCGCGTGGCGATGAATTGCACCGCGAAGCAACAGGCGGTGATCAGGCCGAAGATCGTGCCGAGCGGATGCAGGCCTCCGCCGGGGCGGATCACGATGAGCACGCCGACGAAGGCGACGCCCGCGGCGATGAAGCGCGACAGGCGCGCGGGTTCCTTGAGGACCCAGGGCGCCACCGACAGCACCAGGAGCGGGGCGAGGAAGTTGATGGCGGTGGCTTCCGCCTGCGGGATGTAGCTCAGGGTCGTGAAGAACATGAGCGTGGCCAGGAACATCGAGCCGCCGCGCAGGATCTGCTCGCGCGGCTTGTTGCTGCGCAATATCCGCAGCCCGCGCGCTGGCAGCACCAGGGCCAGCACCAGCAGCAGGTGCACCGCGTAGCGGAACCACGACAGCACCAGGAGCGGCACGCCCTCGTTCATCACCCATTTGCCGCTGGCGTCCAGACAGGACAGCGTCCACATCGACAACACCAACAGCAGCACCCCGACCATCGGGCCGCGCGCGGCGGGCGCGCCGGAGCGCGTACGACCGTTATCGGCCGGGGTCATTTGAAAACTCCTTATTTTGGGGCACTGTTCCAGGGTACTGGCGGGCGGCTGACATGATACGCTCATCGCGCCGGGGGAACAGGCTCATGATCGAATTACGCAATATAGAAACTTTTTTCTGGGTCGCCACGCTGGGCAGCTTCCGCGCCGCGTCGGAAAAACTCAATACGACCCAGCCTGCGGTATCGCAGCGCATCGCCTCGCTGGAGGCCGACCTGGGCGTGCTCCTGTTCGAGCGGGACGCGCGCGGCGTCAAGCTGACGGGCAAGGGGCACGAGTTGCTGTCGCATGCCGAGCGCATGCTGCAGGTGCGCCGCGACATGTTCGAGGCCGCGCGGGAGCAGAACGTCATGAGCGGCACGGTGCGCATCGGCGTGGCCGAGACCATCGTGCAGACCTGGCTGCCCACCCTGATCGAACTGATCCATGCGAGCTACCCGGCGCTGGTGCTGGAGATCGAGGTGGACACCACCCACGTGCTGCGCTCGCACCTGATGTCGCGCCAGATCGACCTGGCCTTCCTGATGGGGCCGGTGCTGGAGGCCAGGGTCGAGAACCTGCCGCTCTGCACCTATCCGCTGGCCTGGGTGGCCAGCCCGGTGCTGGACCTGGGGCCCGAGCCGCTGACGCTGGAACGCATCGGCAAGCTGCCCATCATCACGTACCCCTCCAATAGCGCGCCTTACCGCGTGGTCCGCGACATGCTGACGCGCGCCGGCGTGAACGCGCCGCGCATGTACGGCAGCGCCTCCATGTCGATGGTGGTGCGCATGACCCAGGACGGCATCGGCACCAGCGTCATCGCGCCGGTGTTCCTGGGCAAGGAGCTGGCGCGGGGCGAACTGCGCATCCTGCGCGTGGAGGCCGATCCGCTGCCGGAACTGAGCTTCACGGCAACCTGGGTGCAGGGGCCGGACAGCCATGCCGTGCGCCTGATCGCGCAAATGGCCCAGAAGGTGGCGGCCCAGGCCGGCGACGGCACGCCCTGCTAGGGGCCGTGACCGGGGGGGAACCGGGGCGCGGACCCTAGGTGTTTTCCCCAGCAGACGGTGTCCCTTTATTCGTCAGGGATGTGGCGGCGGCCGCGCCGAGTGCCGGGCCGCCGCCCGCAAAGCCGCATGGCCGCGTCGTTTGCGGAAAACGCGCGCCGCGCCGCGCGCGAGACCCAAGAAATATTTATACCCCCGTATCGCAACATACGATTGGACGCCGCCAGGCCCTGACGCTGCAATGGCGGCGCGTGAACAATGATCGCCGCGGGGCTCCTGACTTCCCGATAAGCCATCCGCGCGCGACGAGGATAACGGGATCCCGCGCGCGGCATACCATCCCGCCAGCTAGGAGTTTTTGTCCATGAAGAAGTCTCTTGTGTTCGCCGCCGTCGCCGCCAGCCTGCTGGCCGGCACCGTCCAGGCGCAGGACCTGCCCAAGACCGAATTGAAGGTCGTGGGAGGCTTGAGCAACCTGACCGCCTACAACGATTACGAAAAGCCGTTCTGGACCAAGACGATCCCCGAGCTTTCCAAGGGCCAGGTCACGGCCACGATCAAGGGCTTCAACGAAATGGGCCTCAAGGGTCCGGAGTTGCTGCGCCTGATGTCGCAGGGCGTGGTCGAGTTCGGCACCGCCACGCTGGCCTACTTCGCCAGCGACAACCCGATCAACGAGGCGATCGACCTGGCCGGCCTGGCGCCGGACGTCAAGACCGCGCGCGCCGTGACCGACGCGTTCGAGCCGGTCTACGCCAAGCTGTACGGCGAAGGCAACAACGTCAAGCTGCTGGGCATTTCCACCTACCCGGCGCAGGTGCTGTTCTGCAATGCCGAGATCAAGGGCCTGGCCGATATCAAGGGCAAGAAGGTCCGCACCAGCAGCCGCACCACCGCCGAGTTCGTCGAGGCGCTGGGCGGTTCCAGCGTGACGATGGCGTTCGGTGAAGTGGTGCCGGCGCTGCAGAACAAGGTGGTGGACTGCGCCATCACGGGTTCGCTGTCGGGCTACTCGGCCAAATGGTACGAAGTGTCCACCCACCTGGTCGCGCTGCCGATCAACTGGAACCAGCAGATCCACGCCGTGAACCAGAAGGCCTGGGACAAGCTGGATCCCAACGTGCGCACGTTCCTGCAGACCAACGTGAAGACGCTGGTCGACAACATCTGGGACGCCGCCGCGCGCCAGACCCAGGAAGGCTACGACTGCAACACCGGCGCCGCCGCGTGCCCGTATCCCGTCAAGGGCAAGATGGTCCTGGTCCAGCCCTCGGACGCCGACCGCGAACTGCTCAAGAAGGTCACGCAGGAAGCCGTGCTGCCCAAGTGGGCGGCCCGCTGCTCGGCCCAGTGCGTGAAGGACTTCAACGCCACCATCGGCAAGACGCTGGGCGTGGTGGCAAAGAAGTAGGTCCCCCCCCGAAGCGCTGCGCGCTTCCCCCCCGGGGGGGCATGCCTGCGGACCGGCGGAGCCGGATCCGCGGCATCCCGCTAGGGGATGGCTCGCTGCATGGCGGAGCCGGATCCGCGGCATCCCGCCTGGGGATGGCCCGCTACATGGCGGAGCCGGATCCGCGGCATCCCGCCGGGGGACGGCCCGCTACATGGCGGAGCCGGATCCGCGGCATCCCGACTGGGGACGGCTCGTTACATAGATGGGGACGCGACCTGGAGTCGACCCCGTAAAGGTTCTTTCATGACTCAATCCGAACACTTCCGCCTGCTCGGCGGCATCTTGCGGCGCGCCGAGAGTTTCTCGCGCATGGCCGTTTGGGCCGGCGGGGGCTTGACGGTGGCCAGCGTACTGCTGATTTCGTTCGACGTGCTGGCCCGCAAGTTCCTGGGGTTCACCACCGGCGGCGCCGACGAACTGTCGAGCTATGCCTTCGCCATCAGCACCTCCTGGGCGCTGGCCTTCGCCACGCTGCAGCGCGCCAACGTGCGCGTGGACGTGCTGTACCAGCACATGCCGGTGCGCGTCGCCGCCGTGCTCGACTGGATTTCGATGGTGGCCCTGGCCATCTTCATGGTCTACCTGACCTATTACGCGTCCGAGGTGGTGCAGGCCTCGTGGGCGCAGAAGTCGACCGCCAACACGCCGCTGGCGACCCCGCTGTGGATCCCGCAGGGCCTGTGGGTGCTGGGCCTGGCCTGGATGTGCGTCACGGTGGCGCTGATGCTGGCGCGCGCTTCGGCGGCGCTGGTGACGGGCGACCTCGAACTGGTCAAGAACATTTGCGGCGTGCGTTCGGCACAGGAAGAAGCCGACGACGAAGCCGCCGCCGGCGAGCGCATGGTGAGGGGAGAAACCGCATGATTTCCACCGCATTGATCCTGCTCCTGGTGCTGATCGGCCTGTCCATTCCGGTGGGCGCGGCGCTGGGCGTGCTGGGCCTGATACTGGACCCGCTGTTCTCCATGCTGCCGCTGTCGCGCGCGATCGGCGAAATCTCCTGGAGCACCAATAACGAATTCCTGCTGGTGGCGATTCCGCTGTTCATCATGCTGGGAGAAGTGCTGCTGCGCGCCGGTTTCGCCGAGCGCATGTACGGCGCCATGAGCCTGTGGCTGTCGTGGCTGCCGGGCGGCCTGATGCACGCGAACATCGGCGCCTCCACGCTGTTCTCGGCCACTTCGGGCTCCAGCGTGGCCACGGCCGCGACCGTGGGCACCGTCGCCATTCCGCAGATCCGCAAGTACGGCTACAACGAGCCGCTGTTCCTGGGCAGCCTGGCCGCCGGGGGCACGCTCGGCATCCTGATCCCGCCGTCCATCAACCTGGTCATCTATGGCGTGCTGACGAATTCGTCCGTGCCCAAGCTGTACCTGGCCGGCATCATCCCCGGCTTCGCAATGGCCGCGCTGTTCATGCTCACCGTCGTGATCGCGTGCGCGGCCAAGCCGTCCTGGGGCGGCAAGAAGATCCAGGCGACCTGGGGCCAGCGGCTGGCCAGCCTGGTGCACCTGGCGCCGCCCATGGGCATCTTCTTCCTGGTGGTGGGCTCCATCTACGCCGGCCTGGCGACCCCCACCGAGGCGGCTGCGCTCGGCGTGCTGGGCGCGCTGATCCTGGCGGCGTGGTTCCGGCGCCTGAGCTGGTCGATGCTGCGCGAAGTCATGGAAGGGACCATGCGTTCCACGGCCATGATCATGCTGATCGTCATCGCGGCCAGCTTCCTGAACTTCGTCATGTCCGCCACCGGCCTGACCGACGCGCTGACGCAATCGATCACGGGCCTGGGCCTGTCGCCGGGCTGGATGCTGCTGATCGTGGTGGTGTTCTACCTGGTGCTCGGCTGCTTCATGGAAACGCTGTCCATGATGATCACCACCATCCCCATCGTGGCGCCCATCATGATCGGCCTGGGCTTCGACCCCATCTGGCTGGGCATCGTGATCATCATCCTGGTCGAGGCCGCGCTGATCACGCCGCCGGTCGGGCTGAACCTGTTCGTGGTGCAGAGCCTGCGCAAGAGCGGGTCCATGAACGCGGTGATCGTGGGCAGCCTGCCGTTCGTCGCGGCCATGTTCGTCATGCTGGCGCTGCTGGCCTTCTGGCCGGACCTGGCGCTGTGGCTGCCGCGCGTATTCAGTTGACGCGCATTCCTCCAGACACCTTCCGGACGCGGCGGACCGCCGCGTCGCTTACTCCCTAGTTTCCGCAGGACAGATATGAAAGCCGTATTCCAGATCGAAGATTCGCAACCGCGCCAGGTTGAGGTCGACTTCAACACCGTGATCGTCGCCGGCTGGGCCGGGCGCGACATGGCCGCCATCGAGCACCACATCGAGGAGCTGGCCGCCATCGGCGTGCCGCGTCCCAGCAGCGTGCCGCTGTACTACCGTATCGCCGACAACCAGCTGACCCAGGACGAAACCGTCCAGGCGCTGGGCGAGGATTCCTCGGGCGAAGTCGAGACCTTCGTGTTCGCGGTGGACGGCGAGATGTACGTCAGCATCGCCTCCGACCACACCGACCGCAAGCTCGAAACCTACAGCGTGGCAATGTCCAAGCAGGTCTGCGTCAAGCCCGTGGCCCGCCAGGCCTGGCGCCTGGCCGACGTGGCCGACTACTGGGACGAACTGGTCATCCGCTCCTACATCGTCGAGAACGGCGTGGAAGTGCTGTACCAGGAAGGCCCGCTGGCCTCGCTGCGCACGCCGCAGGACCTGATCGCCGGCTACACCGGCGGCGCCGCGGTGCTGCCGGAAGGCGCCGGCATGACCTGCGGCACGGTGGGCGCGATCGGCGGCATCCGCCCGTCGGTCGACTTCACGATGGAATTGCACGATCCGCGCCGCCAGCGCAGCCTGCGTCACCGCTATCATGTCGAAACGCTCCCCGTGGTGGCCTGAGTCCGGCCCCCGGCGCTGATCGCTAGGCGCGCCCACGACGGGCGCGCCGATTCGCACTCATGCCGCGCGGCGGCACTAGGATGACTATGGTTTCGACCCTGAATGATCTGACCCTGGCCCTGCGAGAGGGCCGTTCGAGCTCGGTGGAGCTCACCGAAGCCGCCCTGGCCCGGGCGCAGGACGAGGCGGGCGAGGGCGCCCGCGTCTTTACCCGGCTGTATGCAGAGTCGGCGCTGGCGCAGGCGCGCGCCTCCGACACGCTGCGCGCGGCGGGCATCGTCCGCTCGGCGGTGGAAGGCCTGCCCATCAGCATCAAGGACCTGTTCGACATCGAAGGCGAGACCACGATGGCGGGCTCGGTGGCGCGCGAAGGCGAGCCGGCGGCCGACGCCAACGCCGAAGTCGTGCAGCGGCTGATCGCGGCGGGCGCGGTCATCATCGGCCGCACCAACATGACCGAATTCGCCTATTCGGGCCTGGGCATCAACCCCCACTACGGCACGCCCCTGAACCCCTACGACCGCGCCACCGGCCGCATCCCCGGCGGCTCGTCCTCGGGCGCCGCCGTCTCCGTGTCCGACGGCATGGCGGCGGCCGCCATCGGTTCGGACACCGGCGGTTCGGTGCGCATTCCCGCGGCGCTTTGCGGCCTGACCGGCTTCAAGCCCAGCGCCTGGCGCGTGTCCATGGCCGGCGTGCTGCCGCTGTCGGCCAACCTGGATTCCATCGGCCCCATCGCCGCCAGCGTGCGCTGCTGCGCCGAGCTGGACGCCATCCTGTCCGGCGAGGGCGGCCCGGTGCCCGAGGCGCTGCCGCTGCGCGGCCTGCGGCTTGCCATCCCGACCACGCTGGCGCTGGACGCCATGGACAAGCACGTGTCCGAAACCTTCGCCGCCGCGGTGCAGCGCCTGAAGGACGCCGGCGCCCTGGTCGACGAGATCGCGATTCCGGAGTTCGCCGAACTGGCGGGCATCAACGCCAAGGGCGGCTTCACCGCCGCCGAGGCCTGGGCCTGGCACCGCGACCTGATCGCCCGCGCCGGCAAGCGCTACGACCCGCGGGTGGTGTCGCGCATCATGCGCGGCAAGGACATGGGCGCGGCCGACTATCTCGATCTGCTGGACGCCCGCGAGGCCTGGGTCGCGGCGGTGGACCGCCGCATCGCCGGCTACGACGCGCTGATCATGCCGACCACGCCCATCGTGGCGCCGGCCGTGGCCGATCTGCAGGCTTCCGACGACGCCTACTACGCCGCCAACGGCCTGATCCTGCGCAATCCCACGCTGATCAATTTCCTGGATGGCTGCGCGCTGTCGCTGCCGTGCCAGGCGGCCGGCACCGCGCCGGTGGGCCTGATGATCGCCGGCAGCAACGGCGCCGACCGCCGCATCCTGGCGATCGGCCTGTCGGTGGAGGAACTGTTCGCGGGCCGCTGAAAGCCTGCGGGGGCTAAGATGACGGCTTCATAGCCGGACGCCGGTGCCATGATCGATCTGCGCAATATCGAGACGTTCTTCTGGGTGGCGACGCTGGGCGGCTTCCGCGCGGCGGCCGAAAAGCTCAACGCCACCCAGCCCGCGATTTCCCAGCGCATCGCCTCGCTGGAGTCGGACCTGGGCGTGCGCCTGTTCGACCGCGACACCCGCGGCATCAAGCTGACCGGCAAGGGGCGCGAGCTGCTCTCGCACGCCGAGCGCATGCTCCAGATGCGCCGCGACATGCAGGAGGCCGCCCGCGCCAAGAGCGTCATGAGCGGCACGCTCAGGCTGGGCGTGTCCGAGACCATCGTGCACACCTGGCTGCCCACCCTCATGGAGTACCTGCACGACGCCTATCCGGCGTTGATGGTGGAGATCCAGGTGGACACCACCACGATGCTCAAGACGCAGCTGGCCTCGCGCCAGATCGATCTGGCGTTCCTGCTGGGCCCCATGGAGGAGCCCCGCGTCGAAAACCTCTACCTCTGCAACTATCCGCTGCGCTGGGTGGCGAGCCCCAAGCTCAAGGTGGGGCGCCAGCCCATCCCCCTGAAGCGGCTGGCCGAATGGCCGGTCATCACGTACTCCTCCACGACGGACCCGCACCGCGCGGTGCGCCAGCTGCTGCAGCAGGCCGGCGTGGAATCTCCGCGCATGTACGGCAGTTCGGCGCTGAGCGTGATCGTGCGCATGGCGCAGGACGGCATCGGCACGGCCGTGATCGCGCCGGTGATCCTGCACAAGGAGCTGGCGCAGGGGGAATTGCGCATCCTGGACGTCAAGGCGCCGGCCTTGCCGCCGCTGCACTACACGGCCTGCTGGATGCAGGGGCCCGATAGCCAGATCCCGCGGGCGGTGGCCGAGGCGGCGCAGCAGATCGCCCGCGAAGAGGCGTTGCGCCATCCGGCATAACCCTGATAAGGAATTTTGATCGGGGTCTATCGGAACATGTGATTGGACGAGGGAGCCGGGTTCCGGTGCAATGTCCGCTTACCGATATCGTCTTCGTAGGGGAGTAGGCATGGTTTCGAATCCCGGGCCGCGTGCCAGCGTGGAATTGGCTCGCCAGGCGCGGCTGGATGCCCGCAGCGGCAAGCTGACGGGTCCCACCGCGAACCTGGCGCCCGGCCACGTGCAGGCCAACCTGGCCATCCTGCCGCGCGCGCTGGCGGCGGATTTCCTGCATTTCTGCCAGCGCAATCCCAAGCCCTGTCCCTTGCTGGCGATGTCCGAGCCGGGCGATCCGGCGCTGCCGGAACTGGGCCAGGACATCGACATCCGCAGCGACATCCCGCGCTACCGCGTCTGGAAGAACGGCGAACTGGTGGCCGAACCCACCGACGTGCGCGACATCTGGCGCGACGACCTGGTGTCTTTCCTGATCGGCTGTTCGTTCTCGTTCGAAGAGGCGATGCTGGACAACGGCCTGCCCGTGCGCCACATCGAGCAGGGCTGCAACGTGCCGATGTACCGCACCAACGTCCCGACCCACGCCGCCGGCGTCTTCAGCGGTCCGCTGGTCGTCTCGATGCGTCCCTTGAAGGCCGCCGACGCGATCCGGGCCATCCAGGTGACGTCGCGCTTTCCTTCGGTCCACGGCGCGCCGGTGCATATCGGCGACCCCGCGTTGATCGGGATTGCCGACATCGACCGCCCGGACTATGGTGATCCCGTTGAGATACGGGCGGGCGAAATGCCGGTGTTCTGGGCTTGCGGCGTCACCCCGCAGTCCGTGGTGGCGGCGGTGCGGCCCGAATTCTGCATCACGCATGCGCCGGGCCACATGCTGGTCACGGATCTCGTCAATAGCAGGATGGCGGTCTTCTGACCGTCCGCGCGGGCACGAGCCCGAGCCAGTTTCAGCAGTACCGGTTGTGCCACCAAAACGATCCATCAAAGGACAAGGGGAAATGGCGACAACACTTCAGGGCCTGGCAGCTCCCGACCGGAGGTCGCCGGGCCGACGCGAGCCCGCGCGCGCCTGCCCGGCGCGCCGCGGCCCGTGCATTTGCATAGTTTTCTCACCTAGCCGCACCAATCCAGGAGTCTAGTAATGAAGATGAAGCTCATTGCGGGTGTCGCCGCGAGTCTGGCGTTGATGACCGCCGTGCCTGTCCAGGCGCAGCAGAAGGCGGTGCGCATCGGCGCGATCTATCCGCTGTCCGGCGCGCTGGCGTCGACCGGCTCGGAAATCAAGGCGGCCGTCGAACTGGCCGTGGACATCATCAACAATCCGCATCCGGAGCTAGAGGGGATCCCGCTGGCCTCCGGCAGCGGCCTGCCCAAGCTCGGCGGCGCGAAGATCGAAGTGGTGTTCGGCGACTCCCAGGGCAAGCCCGAAGTGGGCCTGGCCGACGCCCAGCGCCTGATCGACCAGGAAAAGGTGGTGGCCCTGACCGGCGCCTACCAGTCCGCCGTGACCAAGACGGCCAGCCGCATCGCCGAGCAGCGCGGCATTCCCTACGTGAACGGGGAATCCAGCAGCCCCGACCTCACCGAGCGCGGCTACAAGTGGTTCTTCCGCACCTCGCCCAACGACGACACGTTCGTCGAAAACATGATGCAGTTCCTGGACGGCGTGAAGGCGGTGCCGACGGGCAAGATCGCCGTGGTGTACGAGAACACCGACTTCGGCGTGAACACCTACAAGGCGGTCGAAAAGTTCGCCAAGCAGTACAAGCGCGAACTGGTCGCCAACATCGCCTATAGCGCGGGATCGGCCTCGGTGACGGCCGAGGTGCAGAAGCTGGCCGCCGCCAAGCCCGATGTGGCCATCTTCGCGAGCTACACCTCGGACGCCATGCTGTTCGTGCGCACCATGCGCGAAAGCAAGTACGCGCCGCCGGTGCTGCTGGCCAACGACGCGGGCTTCATCGACTCGCGCTTCGTGCAGGAAGTGGGCCCCCAGGTGCAGGGCGTGCTGACCCGCGACGTGTGGGGCAACGACGTCGCCGCCGCCAAGGCGGGCCTGAAGAAGATCAACGATATGTACAAGGCCAAGACGGGCAAGGACCTGAACGGCAACAACGCGCGTTCCATGCAGGGCGTGCTGGTGCTGGCGGACGCGATCAACCGGGCCGGCTCGACCGATCCGGAAGCGATCCGCAAGGCCCTGGTCGAGACCAACCTGGGCGAAGCGCAGGTGGCCATGCCCTGGGCCGGCGTGCAGTTCGACGCCAAGGGCCAGAACACCAAGGGTTCGGGCCTGATCCTGGAGCTGAAGGGCGCCTCCTACCAAACCGTCTGGCCGGAGAAGTACCGCACCGACAAGAGCCTGCCCACGCTGCCGTTCGCCTGGAAGTAACCCTCAGTCTGACGCGGCGGGCCGCGGGGCCCGCCGCAGGAGCACTCCATGTTCGAAGCTCTCTCGGCAGGCCTGTTCAACGGCCTGATCTATGCCGCGGTGGCGGTGGGGCTGGCGCTGATCTGGGGCATTACCGACGTCATCAATTTCGCCCATGGCGAATTCCTGATGCTGGGCATGTATGCCGCCTATTGGCTCTATACCCTGGGTCACATCGACCCGACGCTGTCGGCGCCGCTGGTGGCCATCGTGCTCGCCTTCGTCGGTTTCCTGACTTACGCCCTGATCATCCGGCGCCTGCAGAAGGGGCCGGCGATGGCGGTCATCCTGGCCACCTTCGGGCTGGGCCTGGTGCTGCGCCAGATCGCCTTCATCGCCTTCAGCCCGGACTACCGCAGCCTGCCCGACACGCTGGTGTCCGGCAGCGTGACGGTGGCGGGCATTTCGCTGGGCCGGCCCCAGGTGGTGACCGGACTGGTCGCCCTGGTGGTCGTGGCGGCGCTGTTCGTGCTGGTGTACCGCACCCGCTGGGGCCATGCCCTGCAAGCCGTGGCGGAAGATCGCCAGGTGGCCGCGCTGGTGGGCATCTCGCCCGACCGGGTCAACGCCCAGGTCTGGATGCTGGGCAGCGCGGCGGTCGGCCTGGCCGGCGCCTTGCTGACCACCTTCTTCTACGTCTTTCCCTCGGTGGGCACGGTGTTCGGCCTGCTCGCGTTCGTGGCGGTCTGCATGGGCGGCTTCGGTTCGCTGCCGGGCGCCTTCATCGCCGGGATCCTGATCGGCATCATCGAGGCCATGACGGGCTACTTCGTCGCGCCCGCGATGAAGACGGTCAGCGTGTTCATCCTGTTCATCCTGGTTCTCTGGTATCGGCCGCGCGGCCTGTTCGGACGGTGGTAAGCGATGCAGACGACACGGAAAATCGATACTTCGTCGTCCGGCGTGCCCAAGTGGCCCGTCGCGGCGGCGGCCGCCGCCGCCATCTTGATGGCGCTGGTGCCGTTGGTGGTGAAAGACGCCTTCACCCTGCAGGTGCTGCTGCTGGCCATCATGTTCGGCGCGCTGGGCGCGTGCTGGAACCTGGTGGGCGGCTTCCTGGGCCGGATCTCCTTCGGCCACAGCGTGTTCGTGGGAGTGGGGGGCTACACCACCTTGCTGCTGCTGCATCACCTGAAGCTCACGCCGCTCCTGGGCATCCCGCTGGGCGGGCTGATCAGCGCGGCGCTGGCCTGGCTGGTGGGCGGCCCCACGCTGCGGCTGTCGGGCCACTACTTCGCTATGGCCACCATCGCGCTGCTGCAGATCGGCCTGCTGCTGCTCATCAACTGGGAGTGGGCCGGCGGCGCGGTGGGCCTGGAGGCGCCCATCGGCGACGCCGCCTGGATGCTGCTGTTCCGCAGCAAGGTGCCGTACTACTGGATCGCCGTGGGGCTGGCGTTCCTGACCTTCTGCGCCACTTTCTTCCTGGTGCATTCCAAGACCGGTTTCTACTGGCGGGCGATCAACGGCGACGAGGCCGCCTCGCGCAGCCTGGGCGTGCCGGCCGACCGCTACAAGATGCTGGCCTTCGTGATCTCCGCGGGCATGACGGGCGTCTGGGGCGGCTTCTTCGCCATGTACGTGGGCTTCATCGACCCGGAATCCATGTTCAACCTGACCATGTCCGTGCAGGTCGTGCTGGTGACCATCCTGGGCGGCGTGGGCACGCTGCTCGGCCCCTGGCTGGGGGCGGCGGTGCTGCTGCCGCTGTCCGAAGGCACGCGCGTGCTGTGGGGCAGTTCCGGCATGGGCCTGGACCTGCTGGTCTTCGGCCTGGCCATTCTGCTGGTCACGATGTTCCTGCCGGGCGGATTGGTGACATTGAGGAGGCGCCGTGGCTCTGCTGGACGTTAAGAACCTGACCAAGCGCTTCGGCGGCCTGGTGGCCAATAAGGACATTTCGCTGTCGGTCGACGCCGGCGAGATCGTCGCCATCATCGGCCCCAACGGCGCGGGCAAGAGCACCTTGTTCAACGGCCTGGTGGGCCACCACGAGCCCACCTCGGGCACGGTGACCTTCGACGGCCATTCGATGATAGGCAGGCGGCCGGAGCAGGTGGCCGCCATGGGCCTGGTGCGCACCTACCAGATCCCGCGCAGCTTCGGGCAGATGACGGTGCTGGAGAACGCCATGGTCGGCGCGCTGCTGCGCCATCCGCGCCTGCCCGACGCGCGGCGGGAATCCGCCCGGGTGCTGGAACTGGTGGGGCTGGCGGACCGCGCCGACGTGCGCGCGGCCGAGCTCAATGTGGCGGGGCAGAAGCGGGTCGAGCTGGCGCGCGCGCTGGCGACCGAGCCTCGCATGCTGCTGCTGGACGAAGTGGCCGGCGGCCTGAACCCGGCCGAGGCCATCGCGCTCACCGAGATCCTGCGCGGCATCCACGCCGCCGGGGTCACGCTCATCATCGTGGAGCACGTGCTGGAGGTGGTCATGCGCCTGGCGCAGCGCGTGCTGGTGCTGAACTTCGGCCAGATGATCGCCGAGGGCGTGCCGCAGGACATCGTGCGAGATCCCGCCGTCATCGAAGCCTATCTTGGGAGAAAGCACCGTGCCTGATGCGATGCTGAAAGTGGAGGACCTGAGCGTCGCCTACGGCGGAGTGCAGGCGGTGCGCGGGGTGTCGCTGGAAGTCCGGCCGGGCGAGATCGCCGCCTTGCTGGGCGCCAACGGCGCGGGCAAGTCCAGCACCCTGATGGCGATCGTCGGTTCGGTCAGGCCCAAGGGCGGGCGGGTGATCTTCGAAGGGCGCGACATCACCGGCACGTCGCCGGACAAGCTGGTGACGCAGGGCATCGCCATGATTCCCGAAGGCGCGCGCGTGTTCGCGCGCCAGCCGGTCGAGCAGAACCTGCGCCTGGGCGCCTACACGGTGCGCGACGAGCGCGTCTACCGCGAGCGGCTGGCGCGGGTCTACGCGCTGTTTCCGCGCCTGCAGGAGCGGCGCGAGCAGCTGGCGGGCACGATGTCCGGGGGCGAGCGCCAGATGCTGGCGATCGGCCGCGCGCTGATGAGCGGTCCGCGCCTGCTCCTGATCGACGAGCCCAGCCTGGGCCTGTCGCCCTTGCTGGTGGAGCAGGTATTCGATGCGCTGGCGGCGCTGAACCGCGACGACGGGCTCTCGGTGCTGCTGGTGGAGCAGAACATGGCGCAGGCGCTGGAGGTGGCGGCGCGAGCCTACGTGATGCAGAGCGGCCGCGTGGCCCTGTCGGGCGAGGCCGCGGAGCTCGCGGCCTCGGACGAGGTGCGCAAGGCGTACCTCGGCATGTAGGGCCGCGCTCAGAAGATGTGGCGGAACCCGACGGCGGCGCCCAGCTGGTTGCTCTTGCCGGCGATTTCGCCGCTGGCGGCGTCGCTGACCTTGTTCCAGTCCACGGTGCCGTACAGCTGCGAACGCTTGGACAGCGAGTACTCGGCCACGGCGACCAGCGCGTAGCGCTTGCCCTTGTCGCCTTCCTCCACGACGTTCTTGCTCTGGTCGTAGTAGGCGGCGCCGGTGATGGCCCAGCGCGGCGTGGCCTGCCAGGTCACGCCGGCGAAATAGCCGTTGTCCTTGCGGTCCAGGCTGGCGGTGGTGGTGCCGCCCATGACGCCGTTGACCCAGCCGGTCTCGTCGCGCCCGTTGTAGTAGCCGGCGAAGACCTTGGCGCCGTCGAACTGATAGGAAGCGTTCAGGTTCCAGACGCGCTGGCGCAGGTCGGAATCCGTGGCGTCGTAGGTCTGCTGGTAGGCCGCGCCCAGGCCCAGCTGCCCGATCATGTAGCGCAGGCTGGCGCCGTACTGCTCGCCGGCCTTGTGGTCGTCCCAGTCTTCGCCGTTGGCCCAGGACAGCACGACGGACAGGTCGCCGAAGGTATTGGCGTACTTGGTCATGTTGTTGGTGCGCACGCGCGACATGGCGGCGGGCAGCCAGGCGTTCTGGTCGTAGTTGCCCACGGTCAGCGGGTCGAAGTAGTCGGCCAGCAGGTCGAACATGGGGGTGTTTTGCAGGCCCAGCGTCAGGGTGCCGACCTGGCCGCCGTCCAGGCCCACGTAGGCCAGGCGGCTGAAGGCCTTGGTCGTGTCCGACCCGCGGCCGTTCTGCAGGTTGATACCGTTCTCCAGCCGGAAGAAGGCGCGGTTGCCGCCGCCCAGGTCTTCGGAGCCGCGCAGGCCCCAGCGGCTGTTGGAAATGGCGCCGTTCTCCATCGACACGCGGCTGCCGTCCTGGCCGACCGCGCCCGAGCTGGTGCTCAGGTAGCGGATGCTGACGTCGGCGATGCCGTACAGGGTGACGCTGGTTTCGGCGCTGGCCGCGCCGGCGGCGAGGCCGAGGCCTGCCAGGGCCAGGGACAAGGTGATGCGTTTCATGCGGGGCTCCTCCAGGTATCGCTGTTTCTGTTTGCGCCGGGCTTGTGGCCCGGCCTGTTGCGCTTGGCGGATCGCCAGGCGCTGGGCCGCCGCGCCGACGCTTTCGGATGAGCGCGGGTCCGGGCGGCAGCCTCGGTTGCATGATCGCGCCCCGCCGAGAGGAGGCAAGGGCGCCTGGGGATTCTAAAAAAGTTTGGGGGCGGGACAGGGCCGGATTCGTTCGTCGTTTTCCCGGGTTTACAGAATCCCGAAACCGGCGGCGGTGGACCTGGGGCCGCCTTTGCGGACGCGGCGGGCGAAAAAAAACCCCGTTGCGGGAACGGGGTTTTCGGGGGCTCCGGGCGGGCCTACAGCGTCATGTGCTGAGGCAGCCATGTCGCGATGCCCGGCACGGCATAGAGCAGCAGCACGGCCAGGATCATCAGGAAGAACATCGGCAGCGAAGCCCGGGCGATGTAGGGCAGCTCGCGGCCGCTCATGCCCGACAGCACGAACAGGTTGAAGCCCACCGGCGGGGTGATCTGTGCCATTTCCACAACGAACACGATGAAAATGCCGAACCAGATCAGGTCGATGCCGGCCGCCTGCACCGTCGGCAGCAGCACGCCCATGGTCAGCACCACGATGGAGATGCCGTCCAGGAAGCAGCCCAGGACGATGAAGAACACCATCAGCGCCATGATCAGCCCGAACTGCGACAGCCCCAGGCCGCCGATCCATTCCGCCAGCGCGCGCGGCAGGCCGATGTAGCCCATGGCCAGGGTCAGGAACTGCGCGCCCGCCAGGATCAGCGCGATCATGCAGTACAGCCGGGTGGCGCCCAGCAGCGATTGCATGAAGGTGGAGCGGTTGAGCGAGCCTTGCAGCGCCGACAGGACCAGCGCGCCCACCACGCCCACCGCCGCGGCTTCCGTCGCGGTGGCGATGCCGGTGTAGATGGAGCCCAGCACCGCGCCGATCAGCAGCATCACCGGGATCAGGTGCCGCGAGCGCGACAGTTTCTGCATCAACGAAAGGCCGGGGTCCGCCGGCGGCACCTGGCCCGGATTGCGGATCGCCCACCAGGCGATGTAGCCCATGAACAGCAGGGCCAGCAGGATCCCGGGCACGATGCCGGCGATGAACAGCCTGGCGATGGACACGTCCGCCGCCACCCCGTACACGATCATGATGATCGAGGGCGGAATGAGCAGGCCCAGCGTGCCGGCGCCCGACAGCGTGCCGAGGATCTTCTCCTCGGGGTAGCCGCGGCGCGTCAGCTCGGGGATGGTCATTTTGCCCACCGTGGCGCAGGTGGCCGCGGACGAGCCCGAGACCGCCGCGAAAATGGCGCAGCCGATCACGTTGGTGTGCAGCAGGCGGCCGGGCAGGCGGTTGAGCCAGGGGGCGAGCCCCTTGAACAGGTCTTCCGACAGGCGGGTGCGGAACAGGATCTCGCCCATCCACAGGAACAGCGGCAGGGCGGTCAGCGTCCAGCTGGAGGACGCGCCCCAGATGGTGACCGCCATGGCGTCGCCCGCGGGCCGGCTGGAGAAGATCTCCATGCCGATCCAGGCCGTGCCCGCCAGCGTCAGGCCGACCCAGACCCCGCAGCCCAGCAGGACGAAGATCGAGACCACCAATAGGGTAATGACGAGGAGTTCATTCATGGGTTTGCTGCGAAGTGGCGGCGGCCAGGCCGCGTGAGCGTCGGATCAATTCGTCGATCAGGGCGACCAGGAACAGCAGCGTGCCGACCGCCATGCTGATCTGCGGGATCCACAGCGGCGTCGCGTCGTTGGACGTGGAAATGTCGTTGAATTGCCAGGAGTCGTAGGTCAGCTTGGCGCTGAAGAACGCGAAGGCGGCGGCCAGCAGGCAGCCGACGGCCAGCGCGAAGATATCGAGCCGGCGGCCGGAGGCGGGTTGCAGGGAATTGAGCAGCAGCGTCACGCGGATGTGCTCGCCGTGCTTGAAGGTGCTGGACAGGGCGAGGAAGCCGGCGGCGGCCATGAAGTACCCGGCATAGGCGTCGGTGCCGGGGATGTTCATGCTGAGCTGGCGGGCGATGATCGCCGCCAGCACCGATACCAGCACGCCGATCGTGCACAGGCCGGCCAGCAGGCCGGCCGCGCCGTAAAGACCATCTAAGAAGCGGCGCATGGGCAGATCACTGCTTCTTGTAGGCGTCGATCATGGCCTGGCCGTCCGCGCCGGCCTTCTTCAGCCAGTCGTCCAGCATGCGCTTGCCGATCACGGAGAGGCCTTCCTTCAGCTCGACGGTGGGCTTGACCGTTTCCATGCCGTTCTTGGCCAGCTCTTCCTGGTACCACTTGTTCTTTTCCTGCGACAGCTTCCAGCCGCGCTCCTCGGCCTGGGCGCCGGCCTTCTTCAGGGCGGCCTGCGTGGCGGGATCCAGGGCGTCGAACGCCTTCTTGTTCACGATCACGGCGTTCTTGGGCAGCCAGGCCTGCGTGTCGTAGAACTTCTTGATGTACTCGTAGGTCTTGGTGTCGTAGCCCGTGGACGCCGAGGACATGTAGGAATCGATCACGCCCGTGGCCATGGCCTGCGCCAGCTCGGCCTGCTGCACCGTGACCGGCTGGGCGCCGACCAGTTCGGCGATCTTCGCCGTCACCGGGCTGTAGGCGCGCCACTTCAGGCCCTTCATGTCGCTGATCTGCTTGATGTCCTTGTTGGCGAAAATGCCCTGGGGCGGCCAGGCCACCGCGTACAGCAAGGTCATGCCGTGCGAGTTCAGCTTCTTTTCCAGGAAGGGCTTCTGCGCCTGGTAGAGCTTGAACGAGGCGTCGTAGCCGGTCGCCAGGAAGGGCAGGCCGTCCAGTTCGTAGATCGGGTCTTCGTTGGCGAAGTTGGTCAGGAGGATTTCGCCGATCTGGGCCTGGTTGCCTTGCACCGCGCGCTTGATTTCCGGCGCCTTGTACAGCGACGCGTTGTTGTGCAGCGTGATCTTGAGCTTGCCTTCGGACAGGCTGTCCACGTCCTTGATGAAGGAGGTCAGGTTCTCGACGTGGAAGTTGCTGGCCGGGTAGGCGCTGGGCAGGTCCCATTTCGTCTGGGCCTGCGCGCCGGCGCTGAACGCCAGGACGATGCTGCCAGCCAACAGGGAGATTTTCTTGTGCATGGGTGGTCCTTCTTTGCGAATGATGAAGCCGGGTTGTGCCCGTTAGGCATTGCGAAAGAGAGCGCCGCGACGGTAACGCGCAGCTGAAAAGCCGTGCCATTCTATGTTGCCGTGCGGCGACAGGGCGCGTGAAATCGTCGGTTTAGGGGTTATTCCTAGGGCGCGCGAACCATGAAGATGCTTGAAGGTTCAATGTTTGAGCAGCGGGCGGCCCGGCTGCGTCGGAGCGGCGGTTTTTCTTCTAAGATTGCGCTATCGAATGCATGTGCAGAGGCTTGCGTGAATTTCGTTTTCCGTCGTGATGAACTGTTGATCGAAGAAGTGTCCAGCGTGCTGCCGGACATCGCCCTGTGCGAACGCATCGGCTTGCGGGAGGAGATCCTGCAACCCATCTGGGTGCTGCCCGATTCCCCGCACCGCACGGTGCACGTGGAGCCCGGCGTCGACGCGCCGCAGGGATACGCGTTCCGCAAGCTGCGCTCGCTGTTCGGCGTGCTGGACGACGAGCGCATGGCGCTGGCCGGCCGCGCCTACCAGATCGCGGAATGGGCGCGCACCCACCGCTACTGCGGCGTCTGCGGCACGCCGCCCGAGCGGCTGCCCACCGAGTTCTGCCTGCGCTGCCCGTCCTGCGGCTTCGCGGCCTACCCGCGCATCTCGCCCGCGATGATGGTGCTGGTGCGCAAGGGCGACAGCATCCTGCTGGCGCGCCACACCGCGACCCCCACCGCGCGCTATACCGCGCTGGCCGGCTTCGTCGAGCCCGGCGAAAGCATTGAGCAGACCATCCATCGGGAGGTCTACGAAGAGGTCGGCCTGAAGGTCGGCAATCTCCGGTATTTCGGCAGCCAGTCCTGGCCGTTCCCGCATTCGCTGATGGTAGCGTTCACGGCCGACTACGTTTCCGGCGATATCCGCGTCCAGGAAGACGAGATCGCCGACGCCCGGTGGTTCGGCCCCGGCGATCCCATGCCCGACATCGCGGCGCGCATCTCCATCGCGGGATCGCTCATCCGCGCCAATCTGCCCATGGGCTGGACGGCGCCGTAGGCCATCCAAGGCGGCAAGGCGCGATTTCGTATCAACCGGCCCTAGGGGTATTCCCTTGGAATAAGGGAATGGCGCGGTTATGAGCTAATTTTTTATTGATGAAATGTAGATAAATTATTAGTATTTTGAGCAGATAAACTCGGCTCGCGTCTCTTATGTCATCCGCTTTGATCGCGTCCTCGGCCCACCTCGCCGGCGGCAGCGCGCCCGATCTCTCCGAGGTGGAGTTCGGCTTGATGATCGCCAGCCACGCCTTCGACCGCTGGACAGTGCGCTGCATGGCCGCGGCGGGCCTGCCGGACCTCACGCCCACCGACGTCATGGTGTTCCACCACGTCTACCACCGGCAGCGCCCCAAGAAGCTGGCGGACATCTGCTTCACGCTCAACGTCGAAGACACCCACATCGTGAGCTACGCGCTCAAGAAGCTGGAGCGGATCGGCGTCGTCAAGGGCGAGCGCAGCAGCAAGGAAGTGTTCTACAGCGTGACGGACGAGGGCGCCGCCATCCTCAAGCGCTACGCCGAGATCCGCGAGCAGTGCCTGACCTCCGGCCTGGACGCGCCGGGCGGCGGCGGGCTGGAATTCAGCCGCCAGCTGGCGCACACGCTGCGGGCGCTGTCCGGCCTGTACGACCAGGCGGCCCGCGCGGCCACCTCGCTCTGACCGTATTCATCAACATTCGGGGCCCGGCCCCGTCATCCGCAACCGCCCGCGGCCGAGCGCGCCGCGGCGGCCTCTTGTTATCGAGGACACCTATGAAGTGGCAATTCTGGATTGATCGTGGGGGCACCTTTACCGATATCGTGGCGCGCCGTCCCGACGGCAGCACCACCACGGCGAAGATGCTGTCGGAGAACCCCGAGCAGTACCGCGACGCGGCGGTCGCCGGCATCCGCAAGCTGCTGGGCATCGCGCCCGGGCAGCCCGTGCCGGCCGATCAGGTCGAATGCGTGAAGATGGGCACCACGGTGGCCACCAACGCGCTGCTGGAACGCAAGGGCGAACGCACCTTGCTGGTGACCACGCGGGGCTTCCGCGACGGCCTGCGCATCGCCTACCAGAACCGTCCGCGGCTGTTCGACCGCAACGTGGTGCTGCCCGAGATGCTGTATGAGTCGGTCTTCGAGGCCGACGAGCGCGTGGCGGCCGACGGCGAGGTGATCCGCGAGCTGGACGAAGCCGGCCTGCGCGCCGGCATGCAGGCCGCCTACGATTCGGGCATCCGCGCCGTGGCGATCGTCTTCATGCACGCGTGGCATGCGCCCGACCACGAGGCGCGCGCCGCCCGCATCGCGCGGGATATCGGCTTTCCGCAGGTATCGGCCTCGCACGAGGTCAGCCCGCTGATCAAGTTCGTGTCGCGCGGCGACACCACGGTGGTGGACGCCTACCTGTCGCCCATCCTCAAGCGCTACGTGGACCAGGTGGCCGGCGAGCTGCCGGGCATCCGCCTGATGTTCATGCAATCCAGCGGCGGCCTGACCGACGCGCACCGCTTCCGCGGCAAGGACGCGATCCTGTCCGGGCCCGCCGGCGGCATCGTCGGCATGGTGCGCACCAGCGAGACCGCGGGCTTTCCCAAGGTGATCGGCTTCGACATGGGCGGCACCTCGACCGACGTGTCGCACTATGCCGGCGAGTTCGAGCGCGAGTTCGAAACCCAGGTGGCCGGCGTGCGCATGCGCGCGCCCATGATGAGCATCCATACGGTCGCCGCGGGCGGCGGCTCTATCCTGCATTTCGACGGGGCCCGGCTGCGGGCGGGCCCGGATTCGGCGGGCGCCAACCCCGGGCCGGCGTGCTACCGCCGGGGCGGTCCCCTGGCCGTGACGGACTGCAACGTCCTGCTGGGCAAGATCCAGCCCGACTTCTTCCCCAAGGTGTTCGGCCCGGACGCCAACGAGCCGCTGGACCGCGACGCGGTCGTCCAGCGCTTTGAAGCCATGGCCGCCGAGGTGCGTGCCGCCACCGGCCGCGGCATGACGCCCGAGCAGCTCGCCGAAGGCTTTCTCGAAATCGCGGTGGGCAACATGGCCGAGGCCATCAAGCGTATCTCGGTGCAGCGCGGTCATGACGTGACCGAGTACGCGCTGACGGTGTTCGGCGGCGCCGGCGGCCAGCATGCCTGCCTGGTGGCGGACGCGCTCGGCATGACCACGGTGTTCGCGCATCCGCTGGGCGGCGTGCTGTCGGCCTACGGCATGGGCCTGGCCGACCAGACCGACATGCGCCAGAAGACCGTCGAGAAGGTTCTGGACGCCGAGCTGATGCAGGCGCTCAAGGCCGAGCTGGACGAACTGGCCGGCCAGGCGGTCGGCGAATTGCGCCGCCAGCACGTGCCCGAGAACGACATCGGCGTCCAGCGACGCCTGCACCTGAAGTACCGCGGCACCGATACGGCGCTGGAAGTGGCCTATACGGACCTGGACCGGGTGCGCGAGGACTTCGAGGCGGCCTACCGCCAGCGCTACTCCTTCCTGATGCCCAACCGCGAACTGGTGGTGGAAACCATTTCGGTCGAGGCCACCGGCGGCGGCGAGCGCGTGGGCGAAGCGCCCGCGTCCCGCGTGCGCGAAGGCGCGCTGACGGCACGCCGCGACGTGCGCATGTACAGCGGCGGCGCCTGGCGCGACACGCCCCTGTACGTGCGCGAGGACATGGCGGGCGGCGACGTGGTGGCGGGGCCCGCCATCATTTCCGAGCCCAACCAGACCACGGTGGTCGAGGCCGGCTGGCAGGCCGAGCTGACGCAGCAGGACCACTTCGTGATCCGCCGCGTCGAAGCGCGTCCGGAGCGCCGCGCCATCGGCACCCAGGCCGATCCGGTCATGCTGGAGGTCTTCAACAACCTCTTCATGTCGATCGCCGAGCAGATGGGCTACCGCCTGCAGAACACCGCCTATTCGGTGAACATCAAGGAGCGCCTGGACTTCTCCTGCGCGATCTTCGATGCCCAGGCCCGCCTGATCGCCAACGCGCCGCACATGCCGGTGCACCTGGGCTCCATGGGCGAGTCGGTGCGCACCGTCATGAATGCGAACGCCGGCCGCATGACGCCGGGCGACGCCTACGTGGTGAACGATCCCTATCACGGCGGCACGCACCTGCCCGACGTAACCGTCATCACCCCGGTGTTCGGCCGCGACGGACGCGAGATCCTGTTCTACGTGGGGTCGCGCGGCCACCATGCCGACATCGGCGGCACCACGCCCGGCTCGATGCCGCCCGATTCCAAGACGGTGGAAGACGAAGGCGTGCTCTTCACGAACTTCCAGCTCGTGAAGAACGGCGAATTCCGCGAGCAGGCCGTGCGCGACATCCTGGGCTCGGGCCGCTGGCCGGCGCGCAATCCGGACCAGAACATCGCCGACATGCACGCGCAGATCGCCGCCAACGAGAAGGGCGTGCAGGAACTGCTGCGCATGTGCGACCACTTCGGCCTGGACGTGGTCCGCGCCTACATGGGCCACGTGCAGGACAATGCCGAGGAAGCGGTGCGCCGCGTGATTTCGGTGCTGAAGGACGGCAGCTACGAGTACCCGCTGGACAATGGCGCCGTGATCCGCGTGGCGGTGCGGGTGGACACCCAGGCGCGCAGCGCCGTGGTGGACTTCACCGGCACCTCCGAGCAGCTGGACAACAACTTCAACGCGCCCGGGGCCATCGCCGTGGCGGCCGTGCTGTACGTGTTCCGCACGCTGGTCAACGACGACATCCCGCTGAACGACGGCTGCCTCGTGCCGCTGTCCATCATCCTGCCGGAAGGCTCGATGCTGCGCCCGAACCCGCCGGCCTCGGTGGTGGCGGGCAACGTGGAAACGTCCATGTGCATCGTCAACGCGCTGTACGGCGCGCTGGGCGTGCTGGCCGCGAGCCAGGGCACGATGAACAACTTCACGTTCGGCAACGCGCGCCACCAGTACTACGAGACCATCTCGGGCGGCACCGGCGCGGGTCCGGTGCGCATCGACGCCGCGGGACCGCGGGACGAAGGCTTCGCCGGCACCTCGGTGGTGCAGGCGCACATGACCAACTCGCGCCTCACGGATCCGGAAGTGCTGGAATTCCGCTTTCCGGTGCGCCTGGAGTCCTACGAGATCCGCAAGGGCTCGGGCGGGGCGGGGCGCTATCCGGGCGGCGAGGGCGGCGTGCGCCGCGTGCGCTTCCTGGAGGACATGACCGCCGCCATCCTGTCGAACAACCGCCGCTACGCGCCGTTCGGCCTGGCGGGCGGGCAGCCCGGCGCCATGGGCCGCAACTCGGTCGAGCGCGCCGACGGCACCGTCGAGGAACTGGGCCCGCAGGACAGCGCGCAGCTGCGGCCCGGCGACGTGTTCGTGATCGAAACGCCGGGAGGGGGCGGGTACGGGCTGTAGGATGGGTGGAGCGCGAGATGACTCGCGCAAAAACCCAATCGCCCAGCGCGCGAAACCCATGCTGCCGCAATCGATTGTTTTCCGGCCGATGCGGGGCATAGTCTGCTCATGGCCGCTTGGGGAATCTGCTCAAGGCTTCATGCACTGTCTGCTCACGGCCGCATGGGTTACGCGCGTTCAGCGCTGGGGTTCTTGCTTAAGAACTCTCGCGCTCCACCCATCCTACGCGTCGTCCGGATCAGACATCACGACGTGTTCGTGATCGAAACGCCGGGAGGAGGCGGGCACGGGCTGTAGGATGGGTGGAGCGCGAGATGACTCGCGCAAAAACCCAATTGCCCAGCGCGCGAAACCCATGCTGCCGCAATCGATTGTTTTCCGGCCGATGCGGGGCACAGTCTGCTCATGGCCGCTTGGGGAATCTGCTCAAGGCTTCATGCACTGTCTGCTCACAGCCGCATGGGTTACGCGCGTTCAGTGCTGGGGTTCTTGCTTAAGGACTCTCGCGCTCCACCCCTCCTACGCGTCGTCCGGATCAGACATCACGACGTGTTCGTGATCGAAACGCCGGGAGGAGGCGGGCACGGGCT